>NZ_JBEZGO010000008.1:0-217774 GCF_040650035.1 Actinoplanes sp. NPDC048796
GGTACTGCACTCGGGAGGGTGTGGGAGAGTAGGACGCCGCCGGACTCAACGTGAAACAGTAGGCCCACCCTTCGGGGTGGGCCTACTGTCATTTCCGCCCCTTTCCCGCAGCGGAGGCCGTGGCGGGTTGGGGGCGGTGGGTTTTCTTACGCTCGGACGGTCGGGGGAAGAGGGTAACCACTCGGGCTGACTGGGAAGCGTTTTATGCCTCGAGTGGTCACCCTCTTCCCCCGACCTTGCCGGGTATCCGGTCACCCCAGGCCATAAGGGTCACGGTCCGAAGAACAACACCGGGCAGACGTGACGCCGGCGGGCCGTAGGCTGGGGTGGGCAAGGCCCGGCGGGCCGGTGTGGGCTGGGCGGCTTGTGATCGTAGGGTGGCATGGTCGATAAGAACCCAGAAGTCGGCTTGGGGCACCGCATACTCACTGCACGCGCAGGCCGGTTTAAGTCTTGGCCAAGCGTCAGCCCGTACCCGCGCGGGTCTTTCGGTGTCCGGTTTCTGCGTTCTTATCGACCATGCCACCCAGCAGCCAGGAGCCGCTCAGCGCAAGCGAAGCGCGCAGCTCGCGTTGCACCCAAGCCTACGGGCCGTTATCCAAAGCACCCGGCGCGAGTTGTTCTTCGGACCCGCCATGCCTTCCACCGGGTAACCAAATGCCCGGCTAGGTTTGGGGCAGAGGGTGACCACTCGAGGCATAAAACGCTTCCCAGTCAGCCCGAGTGGTTACCCTCTGCCCCAAACCGTCCGAGCGCAAGAAAGCAACCCGCCCCCAAGCCCCGGGCTCAGGGCAGCGAAAAGCTAGTTGTCCTCAGCCTTACCTTGACGCCAATACCCCATGAAGGCGACGGACCGACGATCCACCCCGCACTCGGAAACCAGATGGCGGCGGATCGTTTTGATGGCCGCGGCCTCCCCCGCCAGCCACGCGTAGAAGCGGCTGGCGTCGGTCAACGGCTCGGGGACCTCCCACAGGATGTCGTGGTCCACGTCGACGTCTTCGAGGTCCGGTACCGGCGTGCCGGCTACGTCGCCGAGCATGCGGCGGGTTGCCTGGCGTACGGCGGGGATCAGCTTGTCGCCCTGGGGGGCGCCGTTGCGAGGGAGCCATGTCACCCGGACGTTCGGCGGGGCCACCACGTCGGTGAGCTGGTCGCCGTCTTCGGGGACTTCCAGGAGCGCTTCGCCGCGGGCGTCGGCGGGGAGTTTGGCCAGGATGGAGGCGATGGCCGGTACGGCGGTTTCGTCGCCGCCCAGGAGCAGGCAGTCGGTGTGGGCCGGCGGGTGGAAGTCGATGCCGCCGTGGATGCCCTCGAAGTCGGCGTTCGGGCCCATCAGGTAGGCGGTGTCGCCGGGCTGGGCTTCGGCGGCGAACTTCGACGCGGGGCCGGTGCTGCCGTGCAGGACCATGTCGACGTCCACCTCGTTGAGGTGGGCACGCACCGCGCGGATCGTGTAGGTGCGGATCGGATTGCGGTGCTCGGCGGGCAGGTCGCGCCACTCCGTGTACCAGTCGGCGCCGGTCGGCAGGTGCGTGAAGCCGACTTCGGGCAGCGCGGTCAGAAGCTTGATTCGCTGGTCGTACCCGTTGTCGGCGAACTTGTGGAGATCCCCGCCGGTGAAGGTGATCCGCACGAAGTTCGGGCTCAAGCGTTCAACCTTGCGCACATCAACGGCAAAGAAACGCCACGGCAGTACGGCCACAGCCTGCTCAACAGTCTGGGTCACAGGGCCCTCCTCAGACGCGCGCGGTCCCACCCGGTCCCGGCTTAAGGTATGGCTAACCTAACCTGAACCGCCCGCCGACCACCACCCACCCCCACCGAATGTGAAATAGCGGCAACCCAGAACCGACCGGGCCGGGCAGAGGCCGTACCCGGCCCCGGCTTCCCGCAGCGCCGAGCTGGCGCGCCGTGATCTGCTGTTGGCGCTGCGCTCTGCGGCTGGTGGGCGCCGCATTCTGCTGTTGGCGCTGCGCTCTGTGGCTGGTGGGCGCCGCATTCTGCTGTTGGCGCTGCGCTCTGTGGCTGGTGGGCGCCGCATTCTGCTGTTGGCGCTGCGCTCTGTGGCTGGTGGCGCGCCGCGTTCTGCTGTTGGCACCGCACTCTGCGGCTGGTGGCGCGCCGCGCTCTGCTGTTGGCGCCGCGCTCTGCCGCTCGCGCACTTCGACGGCCATCGCTTGGCGCGTCCTCAGCTGCGGAGCGCGGGACGGGCTGTCGGGTGCGGGGCTGGCTGTCGGGTACGGGGCGGGCTGTCGGGTGCGGAACGCGTCGCCACCTGTGGAGGGGCTGTCAGCTGTGGAGGGACTGTCAGCTGTGGGGACCGCTGGTTTCGCCCTGGTCTTGGTCGGGGCTCGGTCCGGGTTCGCCTTCGGAGGCTGCGGCCGAGGTGTAGACGCGGGACTGAGGGATTGCGGTTTTGGCGGTTGCTGCGGGTGGGCCGTGGACGACCGGCGGTGCGGAGGTGGGCCGGGTTGGTGTCGGAGAGCTGGGCGGGTTTGGCGCAGCCTCCGAGGTCGCTGATCGGCGAGGGCCGCCGGCGGAAACGTTGGGAACCGTAGGTCCCGAGCCCGGTTCGTGGTGCGGGGCATGGCGTTTGAAAGCAGCGCCCGTGGCAGTGGCGGGGCGGGAAGCGGGCGAGCCGCCGGCGTTGGGCGCAGGCGCGGCCTCTCCGGAAGGGCGAGCCCGGGCGGCCAGCCCGAGGGCCGGCGGCAGGATGGCGGAACCGCCCGTCCGAGAGGGCTCGGCGCGGTCGTCGGCGCCGGCTCCGCCAGCCGCGTCGACGCCGGTAGGGCGTCCATCGGAGACGGAGCCGCCCCCGATGGGTGCTGTAGGTCCGCCAGCGGTGGTGCGTCCGGCAGAGATGGGTGCTGGAGGTCCGGCAGCGGTGGTGCGTCCGGCGGAGATGGGTGCTGGAGGTCCGGCAGCGGTGGTGCGTCCGGCGGAGATGGGTGCTGGAGGTCCGGCAGCGGTGGGGCGTCGGGCGGAGATGGGTGCTGGAGGTCCGGCAGCGGTGGGGCGTCGGGCGGAGATGGGTGCTGGAGGTCCGGCGGCGGCGGGGCGTCCGGCGGAGACGGTGTCGCTTCCGACGGGTGCTGTGGGTCTGGTGGGGATGGACTCGTCTCCGATTCGTGCTGTGGGTTTGGTGGCGGTGGGACGTCCGGCGGAGATGGACTCGTGTCCGATGGATGCTGTGGGTCTGGTGGCGGTAGGGCGCGCGGGGGAGGCTGGGCTGCCTCCTATGCGTGCTGTGGGCGCGGTGGCTGGGTCGGGTCGAGTGAGAGGGCCTTCGGGGGGTGTGGGCGCGGCTGGGGTCTCGCGGGGTGGGGCTGGTGCTCGGCCGGCTCGGGTGTGGGGGATCAGGCCGCCTTGGTTTTCGGGGAGGGCTATCAGGACTGCGGCTACGGGGGCGGCTGTGGCGGGGGTCAGTTCGGCGGCGGCGCGGTGGGCAGTGGAGCGGGTCAGGCGGGTGAAGTCGGCTACCAGGAGGACCAGGTCGCTGACGGCGGCCAAGGCGACCGCGTCGGCGACGTGCAGGGTGGGGGCCGAGTCGAGGACTATGACGTCGCAGTTGGACTTCAGTTCGCGGAGCATTTCGCCGAATGAGGCGGCCAGCAGGTCGGGGGCGTCGGGCTGGTCGGGGCCGGCGGCCATCAGGCGCAGGTTCGGTACGGGGCCGTCGCGTAAGGCTGAGGCGCCGGAGATGTCGCCGGTGAGGATTCCGGTCAGGCCCCGGTCCCGGGAGAGGGCGAACATCTGGTGCAGGACCGGGCCTCGTACGTCGGTGTCGATCAGCACTACCCGGCGGCCGGACTGGGCCAGGGCGATCGCCAGGTTGGCGGCGGTGGTGCTGCGGCCCTCGCCCTCGTGGGCGCTGGTGATCAGGACGGTGGCGGGTCCCTCGAGGCAGGCTTCCAGGCGGGCGCGGAGGTAACGGTAGGCCTCGGCGTCGGCCGAGGCGGGGGAGCGCAGCAGTACGGGCAGCGGGGCGCCCGGTCCGCGCGAGCGGCGGGCGCGAGGGATGGTGGCCAGGACCGGGAGGCCGGTGAGGTGTTCGAAGTGGACGCGGCCGCGTACCCGGTCGCGGGAGCGGAGCCACGCCACGAGGGCGCCGAGCAGAAGGCCGGCGGCGGCGCCGATTGCCGGGTAGAGCCAGCGCGGAAGCCAGGTCACCCGGGTCGCGGAGGCGGCGGGGGTGATCAGCGAGGCGGAGATTCCGGTCTGGGCGGTGGAGGCGTTGCGGTAGGCGGCGTACTGGGTGGCGACGGCCTGGGCTCGGGTGCGGGCGGTGGGGGCGGTCGAGGCCTCGTACGCAATGGTGAAGGTCGTGCCGGCGGAAGCGGGCGTGACGTGAAGGCCGTCGGCCAACATTTGCTGGGAGATGCCGAGGGACGTCGCCGCGGGGCGGAGGACGGCGGCCGAACGGGCGATCTCGCTCTCCGTGGCCGGGTCGGCGGGTACGGGCGTGATGGCGGCGCGCACGCGGGGTTCGGCGACGAGCGTGGCCTCGGCGCGGTAGCGGGCCGGCTCGAGCAGGGCCAGGCCCCAGGCGCCGGCCGCTAGCAGGGTTATCAGGAGCAGGGTCCACCAGCCGTACCCGCGGATCAGCCGTGCGGGCTCGCTCGTCGTCGTCATCCGGGCCGCCTCCCGTCATGCCGTCTGGGATCGAGCCTAAGTCCGCCTCGTCACGGACCGCTACCGGAAAAGCGCGGTGTGGCGAGGGGGTGGCAGCGCCCGAAACGAGGGGGCGGCAGCGCCCGAACGAGGGGTCGGACGGCCCGCGCGGGAGGGGCACGCGGGAAGAGGGCCGTGCGGGAAGGGGAGTGGCACGAAGGGGGCGGCGTGGGAAGGGGAGTGGCGCGAAGGGGGCGGCATGGGAAGGGGAGTGGCACGAAGGGGGCGGCGTGGGAAGGGGCGGCGGGAGTGGGAACGGCAGGGGAGGGAGCGGCGGGGATCGATGTTAACGGGAGATTTCGGGTGGGGTGTGGACATGGGTTTCGGTGGCATCTAGGGTGGGCGATACCGCCGACAATCGAAGCGCTTCGACGATGGGGACCACTAGGGCTGAGTGGGTTGTCCCGTCGTTCCTGAGAATGCCCTCCTTCGATGAGGAGAAATGCCCATGCGAAGGCGTTTCCTGACCGTCCTGGCCGCGGCGATGCTGGTCGCGCCGGCGGTTCCTGGAGTTGCGCACGCGGGACCGTCCTACCCGTTCCGTGATCCGCGGCTGCCGTTGCCGGCGCGGGTCGACGACCTTGTCGGGCGGCTCACGCTCGATGAGAAAGTTTCCCTTCTTCACCAATATCAGCCGGCCGTTCCGCGGCTCGGACTCGACTTCTTCAAGACCGGGACCGAGGCGCTGCACGGGGTCGCCTGGTCGACCGACATCGACAACAACGGCGCCGTGGTGACCGCCGACGGCACCGCCTTTCCGCAGGCCGTCGGTTTGGCCAGCACGTGGGATCCGGATCTGATCACGCGGGTCGGCGCGGCCGTCGGTGACGAGGCGCGGGGATTCCACGCCGAGAATCCGCGCGTGTTCGGGCTCAACCTGTGGGCCCCGGTGGTCAACCTGCTGCGCGACCCCCGGTGGGGGCGCAACGAGGAGGGCTACTCGGAGGATCCGCTGCTCACCGGGGCCATCTCCACGGCGTACGGGAAAGGTCTCCAAGGTCCTGACCCGGCCCACCTGAAGACCGCCCCGACGCTGAAGCACTACCTGGCGTACAACAAGGAGACGCTGCGCGACACGACCTCGTCGAACGTGCCGCAGCGCGTACTGAACGAGTACGACCGGCAGGCTTTCAAACCCGCGCTGACCGCGAACGCCGCGACCGGCGTCATGGCCTCGTACAACCTGATCAACGGGCGCCCGGCGACCGTCGACCCCGACCAGGCGACGCTGCTGCGCCGGTGGGCCGACTATCCGCTGTTCAACGTCAGCGACGCGTGGGCGCCGAACGGCCTGGTCCAGTCGCAGAAGTACTACGGGACCCAGGCCGAGGCCGACGCCGCCGTGATCAAGGCGGGGCTGGACAGCTTCACCGTCGACGACACCAATGCCGTGCCGACGGTGACCGCCGTCAAGCAGGCGCTCGCGCAGGGCCTGCTCACCGGGAAAGACGTGGACAGGGCGGTCGGGCACGCGCTGAGCATCCGGTTCCGGCTCGGCGAATTCGATCCGGGCGGCGGCCGCTACGCCGCGATCGGCGCCGAAGTGATCGACAGCCCGGCCCATCGGAAACTGGCGCGGGAAACCGCCGGCGACGCGATGGTGCTGCTCAAGAACAACGGCCTTCTGCCGTTGAAGAAGGACAGGACCGCTGTCATCGGCCCGCTCGCCGGCACGCTGTACACGGATTGGTACGGCGGGAAATTGCCGTACGAGGTGACGGCCGTCGACGGCATCCGGGAACAGGCCCGGGAGACGGTGAGCAGCACCGGCTCCGACCGGATCGCGCTCAAGCTCGGCGACCGCTACCTGGCCGGCGGCCCGGACGCGGTCACCGTCACCGCCCCGAGCGCGACGGCCGAGGCGCAGTTCGACGTGGTCGACTGGGGGCAGGACATCCTCACCCTGCGCAACGTGGCCAACGGCAAGTACCTCGGCAACACCAACGGGGTGTTCACCACCCGCGACGACCAGCCCAACGGCTGGTTCGTGCAGCAGCAGTTCAAGCTGGAGGAACAGGCCGACGGCACCTTCGCGCTGCGCTACGCCGGCTACGAGACGCTGGAAAGCTGGTTCGGCCCGAACAAGTACCTCACCGTGGGTGCCGACGGGAAGCTGACGCTGGGTTCACCCGACGCGGCCGGCGCGGCCCACTTCACGCGTGAGGTGCTGCGCAGCGGCGTCGACGAGGCGGTCGCGGCGGCCAGGAGCGCCGACACGGCCGTGCTGGTCGTCGGCAGCAACCCGTTCATCAACGGCCGGGAGGCGCACGACCGGACCTCGCTGGCGCTCGGCGCCGGGCAGGAAGCGCTGGTCAAGGCCGTGGTCAAGGCCAATCCACGTACGGTCGTGGTGGTGCAGACCAGCTACCCGGAGACGATCAACTGGCTGCAGCGGAACGTGCCGGCGATCGTCTGGACCACCCACGCCGGCGCCGAGACCGGGCACGCGATCGCCGACGTGCTCTACGGCCTCCGCAACCCGGCCGGCCGGCTCACCCAGACGTGGCCGGCGTCGGCGGACCAGCTGCCGGCCGACCTCGACCAGTACGACATCATCTCGACCGGGCAGACCTATCTCTACAGTGAGCAGAAGCCGCTCTACCCGTTCGGGTACGGCCTTTCGTACACGTCCTTCACGTACGGAAAGCCGGAGATCAGTGGCGACGAAGTGAGAGTGAGAATCACCAATACTGGCCGCCGTGACGGCGACGAGGTCGTGCAGTTGTACACACACCAGCGCACCTCGCGGGACAAAGCAGCCGTCAAGCAGTTGCGCGCGTTCGACCGCGTACATCTGAAAGCCGGGGAAACCCGGACCGTGACCCTGCCGCTGAAAAAGAATGACCTGGCTCGATGGGATCAGACGCGTGGCCGCTGGGTCGTCGAGTCGTCCGACTACGACATTCTCGTCGGCGCCTCATCCAGCGACATTCGGCAGCGGGCGACGCTGAAGGTGAAGGGCGAGACCATTCCCGCCCGCGATCTCTCACGGGTCACCAGGGCCGAGACATTTGACGCGTACGCAGGGATCAGGCTGCTCGACGAGAGCAAGGTGGCCGGCACCGTGATCGGCGCGACTGCGGCCGGCCAGTGGGCGGCGTACAAGGACGCGAACTTGCGCAACGCCGATTCCCTGACCGTCCGCACGTCGGGCCGCGGCACGGTCGAGGCGCGGCTCGGATCGCCCACCGGAAAGCTGCTCGGCACCGCCACCGTCTCGGCGGCCGGCGACGTCTACAGCTATTCGACGACGACCGTTCCGGTGGCGCGGGTCAACGGGCGGCACGACGTTTATCTCGTACTCAGCGAAGGGGTCCGTTTGTCCCAGTTCTTTATTCGGTGAGAGGGGAGCCCGCCCGTCGGCTTGGTCAGCCGGCGGGCGGGACCCTTTCAAGAAGTAGGATCGGCGATCAGGGAGGGTTGATGCCGACGATCAATGATGTGGCGCGTGCCGCCGGTGTCTCGCCGAGCACGGTGTCGTACGTGCTGAGCGGCCGGCGTCCGATCTCCGCGCAGACGCGCGAACGGGTCCAGGCGGCCATCGCCGAGCTCGGCTTCCACCCGCACGCCGGGGCGCGGGCCCTGGCCAGCAGCAAGACGAACGTGCTGGCGCTGGTGGCGCCACTGCGGCTCGACGTCAACGTGCCGGTCATCATGCAGTTCGCGACGGCGGTGGTGACCGCGTCGCGCACCCACAACCACGACGTGCTGCTGCTGACCAAGGACGAGGGCACGGCCGGCCTCGAACGGGTCGCCAACAGCACGATGGTCGACGCGCTCATCCTCATGGACATCGAACGTGAGGACGTGCGGCTGCCCGCGCTGCGCCGGCTCAAGCAGCCGTCGGTGTTGATAGGGCTTCCGAACGACCCGCTCGGCATCGCCTGCGTCGACCTCGACTTCGCGGCCGCGGCCGGCGAGGCCCTGCGCCACCTGGCCTGGCACGGCCACCGCAAAATCGCGCTGGTCGGCCCGTCGCCGGCGGTCTACCGGCGAGGCACGACGTACGCGGAACGGTTCCTGACCGGCTTCACCGAGGCCTCGGAATCGCTGGGGCTGCGGACGCTCGCCCACCCGTGCGAGCCCGACGTCGAGGGCGTACGGGCGTGCCTGGACGACATCGACGCGCAGCTGCCCGGCGCGACGGCCCTGGTGGTGCACAACGAGGAATCCCTGCGCCCCCTGCTCGACCTGCTGCGGGCTCGCGGCAAAAGGGTGCCGGACGACATCTCGATCGTGGCGATCTGCCCGCGCGACGTGGCGATCAACATGCCGCTGCCGTTGACGTCGGTCGACATCCCGGCCCACGACGTGGGCGGGCTGGCCGTCGAGACGGCCATGCGGTTGCTCGACGGCCGCGGCATCGAGCCGGTACGCCTGCTGCCGCCTACCTTGGTGGAGCGGGAGAGCTGTTCGCCGCCTCGATAGCGCGCACCTGGCCGATGTCCCCGGCGAGGCGCAGCTCGACGCCGCCGCGCGCGAGGTCCACGGCGAGCTCGTGGCCAGGGCTATGCCGCTCGTTTCCGATGACGCCCACGGCGACCGCCACGCCGGCGGTCAGCGCCGCGTAGTTGCCGTCCTTGGCCAGCGGTGCCACCACGCCGGCGGACAGGGGCGCGGTGGTCGACATCGGGCCGGCCACGAGGTGCCGGGAGCTGCCGAAGACCGCGTACAGGATCAGGGCGGCCGCGGGCCGCGTACAGGCCGGCCGCCGGCGAGACGCCGGCGATCGACGGCCCAGACCGTCGCGCCGGCCAGCGGGTCGGCGCGGGAGAAACGCACGCCGACCTCAGGCGGTGTGCCGGCCGGACCGCCACACCCGGCGCAGCCAGTAGAGGGCGATCAGCGTGATGAGGACCGTGCCGCCGATCGAGAAGAGCGTGAACAGGTGGGCCTGCTGGTCGGTCGGCTGCGGGATCCAGCCCCGCTCGAACAGCGCCTGCTGGCCCGAGGTGCTGGTGATCACCCAGGTCAGGTAGACGGCGATGCCGTGCATCGAGTCCCACAGCGCGTGCAGCAGGGCGACGCCGAGATAGCCGAGGATCAGGCCGCCGGTCAGCCGGAAGTGCCTGGTCTTGGCGGCGGTGGCGAACAGCAGGCCACCGAGGATCGCGGTCCACAGCCCGTGCCCGAACGGCGCCAGCAGGCCGCGCAGGATCTCGGTCTCGACCAGCGCGCGCAGCGAGAGCCCGTCGACGGTGATGAGCGCGTTGAGGGCGTACCCGGCGGATTCGAAGGCGGCGAAACCGAAGCCGACGGTGGCGCCGAGCACGACGCCGCTGCGGATCGACTTGCCGGCCAGGTGGCGGGTGAGCAGCCACAGCGCGGCCAGCTTGACGCCCTCCTCGATCAGGCCGACGCCCACGAACATCCACACCGAGGGATGCAACAGGTACGTCTCGAGGACCGACGCACCGAGCACGCCCAGGATGCCGCCCACGACGAACAGGCGGAACAGCGCCTCGACCGTGATGACCTCGTCCCGGTGGCCGTACGCCCAGGCCACGAAGGTGACCGGGACGAGGAAGCTGCCGAGCAGCACCAGGGTCGGCACGAGGTTCGCGTTGGCCGTGGCGAAGGTGACGGCGACAGTGGCCAGCCACAGGATCAGGCCCGTGATCAGGATGACCGCCCACGCCGGGCGGCGGCGCCCGGACACCACCGTGGCCGGCGTGGCGGCGGATGTCGAGTAGGTCATGCCCGTCAGGCTCGCGGTTGCGGACGGGGATGACTTCCCCCGGAGAAGGTGAAGTTCGCCGGGCGCCGATGGCCGATGCGCACGCCGGCCCGAAGCGGCGCTGATCGGCGCGGTTCTGCCACCGCGCGTGGCCGGGCAGCTCGTGGCGGCGGGCAAGCTGACGCTCGAGGGTGATGTGACGGTCTTCGATGAGCCGGCGGCCGTCGTGGCGGAGTTCGACGCGAATTTCCGGTGGCAACTCGCTGATCTGCATCGATGTGACCGGAGCCGGGGTGGGGGCGCCGGCTCCGGTCGTTGCGGGCAAAGGTTGTGGTGGGAGCGATTTCCTCCGTGACGGGTGTCTCTCGATCACGGTCCAGGAAATCTCTTCGTCACACCGTTGACATCTCTGCGCGACCGGGCCTAGCGTCACCGGAAAGTCCCGTCGTCGAAGCGCTTCGACGGGCCATCGTCGAAGCGCTTCGACGAATCCCTCCCGGAGGACGATCCATGATTCGATCGCGAGCCGGCCTCTCGGCCGGTGCACTGTTGCTGGCCACTTCGCTCGCCCTCACCGCCTGTGGCGGTGGTGGTGGATCGGAGGACGAAGGGGCCGACGCCAAGACCCTGACCCTGTGGCACTACGAGGGCCCGACCAGCGCCATGGGCATCGCCTGGAACAAGGCGATCGAGGAGTTCAAGTCCTCGCACCCCGGCGTCGAGGTGAAGTTCGAGGAGAAGGGCTTCGAGCAGATCCAGCAGAACGCCCAGATGATCCTCAACTCGGACTCCGCCCCGGACATCATGGAATACAACAAGGGCAACGCCACCGCCGGTCTGCTGTCCAAGCAGGGCCTGCTGACCGACCTGTCCGAGCAGGCTTCCAAGCGCGGCTGGGACAAGGCGCTCACCGGCAGCCTGCAGACCACCGCCAAGTACGACGAGCAGGGCATCATGGGCTCGGGCAAGACGTACGGCATCCCCAACTACGGTGAGTACGTCGAGGTCTACTACAACAAGGACCTGTTCAAGAAGAACAACCTGCAGGTGCCGACCACGCTCGACGAGTTCACCAAGGTGATGGACGCGTTCGTGGCCAAGGGCGTCACGCCGCTGTCGGTCGGCGGCGCCGAATACCCGGCCCAGCAGATCTTCTACGAGCTCGCGCTCGCCAAGTCGGACCGCGCCTTCATCGACGACTACCAGCTCTACAAGAACAAGGTCGACTTCAACGGGCCGCAGCTCAAGTACGGCGCCGAGACGTTCGCCGACTGGGTCAAGAAGGGTTACATCGCCAAGAACTCGGCCGGCATCAAGGCCGAGGACATGGGCGTCGCCTTCACCCAGGGCAAGTTCCCGATCATGATCTCGGGCAGCTGGTGGTACGGCCGGTTCGTCAACGAGATCAAGAACTTCGACTGGGGCACGTTCCTGTTCCCCGGCAACAAGCTCCACCCGGGCTCCAGCGGCAACCTCTGGGTCGTGCCGGAGAAGAGCAAGGCCAAGGCGCTGGCGTACGACTTCATCGACATCACCATGAAGCCGGAGATCCAGGCGCTGCTCGGCAACAACGGCGGCGTGCCCGTGGCGGCCGACCCGTCGGCGATCACCGATCCGAAGAACAAGGAACTGATCGAGAACTTCAACAAGATCTCGTCGGAGGACGGTCTCGCCTTCTACCCGGACTGGCCGGCCCCCGGCTACTACGACGTGCTCGTCGGCGGCGTCCAGGGCTTGATCAACGGCTCCAAGACCCCGCAGCAGATGCTCGACGAGATCGCCAAGCCGTACAACGAGAACCTGGCCGACCTCGGAAAGTAAGGCAGTGGGGGCGGCGCGCGCCGCCCCCACCAACGAGAAGGGAGCGTCCATGGCCGGCAGCAGCAAGGTCAGCCGGGGCGGCTACGCGGTCTACCTGATCCCGGGCGTGGTGCTGTCCGTGGCGATCATCGTGGTGCCGCTCGTGATGACCGTCTACACCAGCTTCACCCGGTGGACCGGTGTGGGCAGCCCGACCTGGATCGGATTCGACAACTACACCCGGCTGTTCCAGGACGCGAACTTCTGGGCCTCGTTCGGCCACATCATCCTGCTGATCATCGCGATGGCGGTGATTCCGACGTTCCTCGGCCTGGTGCTGGCGGCGCTGCTGTTCGACTACATCGCCAAGCACTTCAGCAACCGCTGGGCCAGCTTCTTCCGGTCGGGCTTCTACCTGCCGCAGGTGCTGCCGGTGGCGGTCACCGGCATCGTCTGGGGCTGGATCCTGCACCCCTCGTACGGCGCCCTGAACAAGATCCTGGAATCGGTCGGGCTCGGCGGGCTGGCCAAGAACTGGCTGGGCGACCCGAAGTACGCGCTGTACAGCGTGATGGGCGTGATGATCTGGTTCCAGCTCGGCTACCCGATCGTCATGTTCATGTCCGGCCTGCAGCGGATCAACCCCGAGCTGTACGAGGCGGCCGACCTCGACGGGGCCACCTGGTGGCAGCGGTTCCGCAAGATCACCGTCTACATGATCCGGCCCGAGTTCTACGTCGTGCTGGTCACCACCACGATCGCCGCGCTGAAGATCTTCGGCCAGGTGTTCGTGCTGACCCGGGGCGGGCCGAGCAACGCGACGCTCGTGCCCTCGTACTTCGCGTACAAGAACTTCTTCGAAAAGGCCCAGGTCGGGTACGGATCGGCGATCTCGACCGTGCTGACCGTGCTCATCATCGTGCTGGCGATCGTCTTCCTGCGCCTGCAGAACCGCGCCGAGCGGAACGGAGGCTGACCCATGACCGCCACCGCTGTGAAATCGACGGCCGTGAACGAGGCCCCGGAAGACAACAGGCCGCTCAAGCGCCGCAACCCCGTACGCTTCGCGATTCTGACCGGCCTGCTCATCCTGCTGCTGCTGGTCGTGGCCCCGCTGCTCGTCGTGGCCGTGAACGCGGTCAAGAGCCCGGCCGACTACGCCGGCGGGGGCCCGCTGTCGCTGCCCACGCACCTGTACTGGGACGGCATCGTCAACTTCTGGAACCGGGTCGATTTCGGCACCAAGCTCTGGAACAGCTTCATCACCAGCTTCACGGTGGCCGTGCTCGGCGTGCTCCTGTCGATCCTCAACGCGTACGCGCTGGGCATCGGCCGGGTCAAGGGCCGCATCTGGTTCCTGGTCTTCTTCCTGGTGGCGAACCTGCTGCCGCAGGAGGTGCTGGTCTATCCGCTGTACTTCCTGTCCAAACAGGCCGGGATCTACGACAACCTGATCTCGATCGTCATCATCTTCACGGTCATCCAGGCCGCCTTCGGCACGTACCTGCTGACCTCGGTCTACACCGAGTTCCCGGTCGAGTTGCTGGACGCGGCCGCGGTCGACGGCGCGGGCCGGTGGCGGACCCTGTGGCGCATCGTCGTACCGGTCAGCATGCCCACGCTGGGCGTGCTGTTCACCTTCTTCTTCATCTGGACGTGGAACGAGTTCTTCCTGCCGCTGGTCTTCCTGATCTCGAACGACAAGCAGACCGTGCCGGTGGCCCTGGGCGTTCTCCAGGGCGACCGCCTGATGGACGCGACCACGACCAGCGCCTCGGCGCTGATCGGCATCCTGCCGGCCATGCTCTTCTTCCTGATCTTCCAGCGCACGCTCACTCGCGGTATCACCGCCGGCGCGATCAAGTAAAGGGACACCTATGAAGTTCACCGACGGGTACTGGCTCAAGCGCCCGGGTCTGACGGTCCTGCACCCGTCCCAGCTGCGGGACACCCAGGCCGGCGAGAACAGCCTGACCGCGTACGCCACGACCAAGCCGGTACGCGCTCGCGCGGACACACTGGACACGCCGCTGATCACCATCAAGCTGGAGGCGCCGGCCCCGGACGTCATCCGGGTGACCCTCGGTCACTTCCTGGGCGGCGTACCCAAAGGTCCAAATTTCGCGATAAATGAGCAGGATCAGCCGGTTGCCGTCGGCGATCGGGAGATCACCTCGGGGGCGCTGACCGCACGGTTCAAAGATGACGGCTGGGGCCTCGACTTCCTCGCCGAGGGCAGGCGGATCACCGGGACCGGCTGGCGCGGCATGGGCGTGGTCGACACCGCCGACGGCGAGAGCTACGTCCACGAGCAGCTCGACCTCGGCGTGGGCGAGGCGGTCTACGGGCTCGGCGAGCGGTTCGGCCCGTTCGTCAAGAACGGCCAGAGCGTCGACATCTGGAACGAGGACGGCGGCACCAGCAGCGAGCTGGCCTACAAGAACGTCCCGTTCTACTTCACCAACCGGGGGTACGGCGTTCTGGTCGACCACCCGGGCAAGGTGTCGTTCGAGGTGGCCAGCGAGATGGTCTCCCGCACGCAGTTCAGCGTGGCCGGGCAGAGCCTGTCCTACCTGGTCGTCTACGGCCCGACGCCGGCCGAGGTGCTGCGCAAGTACACGGCGCTGACCGGGCGGGCCGCGCTGCCGCCGGCCTGGTCGTTCGGGCTCTGGCTGACGACGTCGTTCACCACGCCGTACGACGAGGAGACCGTGACGTCCTTCGTCGACGGGATGGCGGAGCGGGATCTGCCGCTCAGCGTCTTCCACTTCGACACGTTCTGGATGCGCGAGTTCCACTGGTGCGACTTCGAGTGGGACCCGGCGATCTTCCCGGACCCGCCGGGCATGCTGAAGAGGCTGCACGACCGCGGCCTGCGTACGTGCCTCTGGATCAATCCGTACATCGCTCAAAGGTCCTCGATGTTCGCCGAGGGCCTGGCCAACGGATATCTGGTCAAGAAGACGAACGGCGACGTCTGGCAGTGGGACCGGTGGCAGGCCGGCATGGCGCTGGTCGATTTCACCAACCCCGAGGCCCGTTCCTGGTACGCGGGCAAGCTGTCAGCACTCGCGGAGATGGGCGTCGACGCCTTCAAGTCGGACTTCGGCGAGCGCATCCCGACCGACGTCGTGTGGCATGACGGCTCCGATCCCGAGCGGATGCACAACTACTACACGCAGCTCTACAACCAGGTCGTCTTCGACGTGCTCGAGGAGCACCGGGGCGAGGGCGAGGCGGTGCTGTTCGCCCGTTCGGCGACCGTGGGCGGCCAGCAGTTCCCGGTCCACTGGGGCGGCGACAACTCGGCCACGTACGAGTCGATGGCCGAAAGCCTGCGCGGCGGGCTGTCGCTGATGAGCTCGGGCTTCGGGTTCTGGAGCCACGACATCGGCGGGTTCGAGGGCAAGCCCGACCCGGCGGTGTTCAAGCGGTGGATCGCGTTCGGGCTGCTGTCCTCGCACAGCCGGCTGCACGGCAACCACTCCTACCGGGTGCCGTGGCTGTTCGACGACGAGTCGGTGGAGGTGCTGCGGTCCTTCACGCACCTGAAGTACAGCCTCATGCCGTACCTCTGGGAAGCCGCCCGCCAGGCGAACGAGGAGGGTCTGCCGGTGATGCGGCCGATGGTCGTCGGGTTCCCGGACGACCCGGCGGTCACCCACCTCGACCGGCAGTACCTGCTCGGCGGGGACCTCCTGGTGGCGCCGGTGTTCAGCGAGGGCGGCGAGGTCAGCTACTACGTGCCCGCGGGCCGCTGGACGCGGTGGCAGACCGGGGAGGTGGTCGAGGGGCCGGGCTGGCGGCACGAGGTGCACGGCTTCGACAGCGTGCCGCTGCTGGTGCGGCCGGGCGCGGTGATCCCGGTCGGCGCCGTGGTCGACCGGCCGGACTACGACTACGCGGACGGTGTGACGTTGCGCCTGTTCGAGTTCTCCGGGCGTACGTCAATCCGGGTCGGCTCTTCCGTTTTCGACGTTTCCGCGGGGGATGATGGCATTCGCGTGACGCGCCAGGGCACCCCGCTGCCCTGGCGGGTGGAAATCGTCGGCGGCGCTTCCGTCTCCCTGGGCGCCGACGAGTCGAGCTGGGCCGGATAAAGGTGAGCGGGGCCGCATCCCGGCCCCGCTACCAGCGGCGCGACATAGGATCTCCAGATGACCCCGGCACTGGACCTGTTCGTCCCAGGCGTCGTCTATCTCGACATCATCTTCACCGGCCTCGAGGGGCTTCCCGAGCCCGGCACCGAGGTGTGGGCCTCCGGGATGGGCTCCTGCCCGGGCGGCGTCGCCAACCTCGCGGTGGCCGCCGCCCGGCTCGGACTGCGCACCGGGCTGGGCACCACGCTCAACAACGACGCGTACGGCGACTTCTGCGCGAGCATCCTCTGCTCGCAGGAGAACATCGACCTGTCCGCGTCGCGCCGCGTCGACGGGCACTCGCCGGTGACGGTGTCGCTCGCCTACGACCGCGACCGCAGCATGATCACGCACGGCCATCCGCTCCCGGTCAACGCGGACGGGCTGGTCGGCGAGCTCCCGGCGGCCCGGGCGGCCTCGGTGAGCCTGACCAAGGACCGGCTCGGCTGGGTGCGGCGGGCGGCCGAGGCCGGCACGCTGGTCTTCGCCGACGTCGGCTGGGACCCGAGCGACGCGTGGCCGGCCTCGGCGCTGGACACCCTCGAGGACTGCCACGCCTTCGTGCCGAACGCGGTCGAGGCGATGCAGTACACCCGGGCCGCCACTCCGGACGAGGCGCTGCGCCGGCTGTCCGGGCTGGCGCCGCTGGTGGTGGTGACCTGCGGCGGGGACGGCGCGATCGCGCACGACTCGCGCACCGGCGAGACCGTGCACGTGCCGGCGGTGCCGGTGCCGGCCCTCGACCCGACGGGTGCGGGCGACGTGTTCACGGCGGGCCTGATCGTGGGCACGCTGAACGAATGGCCGCTGCCCCAGACCGTCGCCTTCGCCAACCTGATCGCGGCCCTGTCGGTGCAGCATTTCGGCGGCTCGTTGTCGGCGCCCGGATGGGGCGACATCGCGGACTGGTGGCGGTCGTCCTCGCTTCCTTCTTACGGTTTTCTGGATGACGTCATTCCCGGTGGCGAACAACGTTCCGTACGCCGCGCGGGCGCCACCATCGCGAGATTGTCGGATGCGCATGTCCACTAAGCGTTTGGTCATTCTGGGCGGGGGCGGGTTCCGGGTCCCATTGGTGTACGGGGCGTTGCTGTCGCCGTCGTCGCCGATCGGCTCCGTGGTGCTGCACGACGTCGACCCGGGCCGGCTGGCGGCCATCGCCCGGGTGCTGCACGCGCAGGCCCTCTCCTTTTCGGGCGCGCCCTCCATCGAGACGACGACCGATCTGACCGAGGCGCTGACCGGGGCCGACTTCGTGTTCAGCGCCATTCGGGTGCACGGGCTCGAAGGGCGGGTCATCGACGAGCGGGTGGCGCTCGGCGAGGGCATGCTCGGGCAGGAGACGGTCGGGGCGGGCGGCATCTCGTACGGGCTGCGGACCGTTCCGGTGGCCGACGCCATCGCCCGGCGGATCAGGCTGGTGGCGCCGGACGCGTGGGTCATCAACTTCACGAACCCGGCCGGGCTGGTCACCGAGGCGATGGCGGCCCACCTCGGTGACAAGGTCATCGGGATCTGCGACTCACCGTCGGCCCTGGGGCGGCGAGTGGTGCGGGCGCTCGGTCTTCCGGAGGCCCGTGTCACGTACGCGGGACTCAATCACCTGGGATGGCTCACCGGCGTCGAGCATGACGGGCACGACGTGCTCCCGCGGCTGCTGGCGTCACCGTCATCGCTCGAATCCTTCGAAGAGGGGCGGCTTTTCGGGGCGGCCCGGATTCGGGAGCTCGGGGCGATCCCCAACGAGTACCTGCACTATTACTACGACCACGCGGCGCTGGTGAAAGCGGAACTGGCGGCGCCGGAGACGCGCGGCGAATACCTGCTGAAGCAGCAGCGGGAATGCTATGCCATGTTGACGTCCCTTCCCTCGCCGCTGGACGCGTGGAACGCGGCGCGGCGGCAGCGCGACGCGACGTACATGGCAATGGAAGGGCTGGGCGAGCGCGACGACGCCGAAGGCGGCGGTTACGAGGACGTGGCGCTGGCCCTGATGCTGGCGATCGCGAACGACGCGCCGACATCGCTCATTCTGAACGTGCGCAACCAGGGGACGTTGCCGCTGCTGGACGACGACGCGGTGGTGGAGGTGCCCTGCGCGGTCGACGGTTCGGGAGCGCGCCCCGTGCCCGGGGCGTCGATTCCGGCACACGGCGTCGAATTGGTGAAACGGCTGAAGGCCACCGAGCGAGCCGTTCTGTCGGCCGCTTCCTCGGGCTCCCGTTCGGTCGCCGTACGAGCGATGGCCTCCCACCCGCTGATCGACTCGGTGCCCGTCGCCCGCCGCCTCATCTCCGGATATCAGGCGAACTTCCCGGAGCTGGCCTACCTACGTTGATGGGCGGCGTTCCAGAATGGGGCATGCTCGCAACCACGCCGGCCATCGCCGCCGGCTCGCTCGGCGCGAAACCCCAGCCGACCCTGACCGCGGACGGCGACCTGATCCTGCGCCCGTGGCGGCCCGCCGACGCGCCCGCCTTCCTCGGCGCCTACCAGGACCCGGCGATCAAGCGCTGGCACACCAACCGGCCGGACTCGCTCCCGGACGTCCTGGCCTGGTTCACCAGATATGAGCAGGACTGGCGCCAGGAGACCGGCGGCCACTGGGCGGTGACCGGCCCCGACGACAGGGTGCTGGGCCGCCTGGCCATGCGCGGCTGGAACTTCGCCGACGGCAACGCGGGCTGCGCGTACTGGGTCCGGCCCGAGGCCCGGGGTGCGGGGGTGGCCCCTCGAGCCCTCACGGCCCTCACGTTATGGGCGTTCGGGGTGGGCTTCCACCGCCTGGAGCTGGGGCATTCCACGCTGAACATGCCCTCCTGCCGCGTCGCCGAGAAATCGGGCTACGTCCTGGAGGGCACCCAGCGCAGCAGCGCCATCCACGAGGACGGCCGCCACGACATGCACGTACACGCCCGCATCCGCTGACGGACGCTTCCGGCCGGCTTCGCCACCGGAAAGGACGTCGGCCGCCTCGCTCAGCCCGGCGACAGTCCGCGGGACGGCGGCGGTCGACGGGGCTGTACGCGTACCGTCGCCTGCTCGCCGTCGCCGGTGATCTCCACCTTGCCCTCGACGCCGGGAACCGAGAAGGCCGCTGCTGGGCTCCCGGTAGCACCGGTCGGATAGTCCGTTCTGGAGGACCAGGGGGCCGGCGGGGTTACGCGGGTCGGCTCGGGCCGCGGGCCGGGGGCTCGCTGTCGCCCTCGGGTGGGACCGGGGAGGACGGCTCCCAGAGAAGCAGCTGGTTGTGGTGGGTGAAGCCGTGGCGAAGGTAGAAAGCGACGGCCCGGCGGCCGGAGTGGACGGTCACATGGGTCAGCCGCCGGGCTCGGGCCTCGGCCAGGAGCGCGGTGATCAGGGCGGAGCCTATGCCCCGGGCCCGGAATTGTTCGCGGACCATCACCGACTGGATGTCGCCGTGCCGGCGGGCCGAAACGTGACCGCGGGGGACACGTTCGGCTATCAGCAGCCAGGCGGCGCCTACGGTCCGGCCGTCCAGGTCGGCTACGTACGGCAGGTGGGATTCCGCGTGGCTGGTCATCCAATGAGCGAAGGCGGTGACGCCGGCCGAGTCGATGTCTTGGAACTCCGCCAGCGCCGGCGCGTCCGCCACGCCGGCCCGCCGGACCCTCACGGGCCGGCGTGGCGGCGCCTGAAGGCGGCCGCTCGGGCTCGGTTCTGGCAGGTCAGGCAGCAGAAGCGGCGTTTGCCGGCGGGGGAGGCGTCAACGTAGACGTCGGCGCACTGGGTGTCGGCGCAGACGCCCAGACGGCCGGGGTGGGCTGACAAGTGATGGCGCAGGGCCAGGGCGGCCGCCGCCCGCAGGGCCTGGGTGGGGTCGTCGACCGTCCAGCATTCGGTGAGGGTGGCGTCCAGCTCGGGACGTACGCCGGAAAGCTGGAGAAGTGCGGTGACCCGGCGGGCGCGGGCAGTGGGGTCGGTGGTGGCGAAGATGGGGTGCAGCTCGTCGGCCAGCGCGGTCAGATCGGGCCGGGCAGGAGCGCGGCCGTCCAGCTCACAGGGGAGGGTGCCGTTGTCGTTGACCAGTGTGACCACCTCGGCGGGGGTCAGGTCGGGGGTCCGCACAGAGCAAGTCTAACGCGTTGAGGGGCTTGATTGCGTTGCGTAAACGCGTAACGTGATGAGCGGGTCTATCGCGTTAGGAGACGTCATGGCGACCGCACGTCAATGGGCGGGGCTGGCTGTGCTGGCGCTGCCGTGTCTGCTCGTGTCGCTCGACGCGGAGGTGCTCAATCTGGCGGCGCCGCAGCTGGCGGCCGATCTGAGGCCGAGCGGGGTCGAACTGCTCTGGATCATGGACAGTTACGTGTTCGTGGTGGCGGGGGCGCTGATCGCGATGGGAGTGCTCGGCGATCGTCTGGGGCGGCGGCGACTGCTTCTGATCGGCGGTGGGGCGTTCGGGGTGGCCTCGCTGGGCGCGGCGTTCGCGTCCACGCCGGAGCTTCTCATCGCCGCCCGGGTGCTCATGGGGCTGGCCGGGGCGTCGCTGATGCCGTCGACCCTCGCGTTGATCCGGGCGATGTTCCACGACCCGCGGCAGCGGGGAATCGCGCTCGGCGTGTGGAGTGCCAGCTTCTCGCTCGGCGGTGTCATGTCGCCGCTTGCCGGTGGCTTTCTGCTCAGCCATTTCTGGTGGGGGTCGGTCTTCGTGATCGCGGTGCCGGTGACCGTGCTGCTGCTCGTTCTGGGCCCGGTGCTGCTGCCGGAGTCGCGCGATCCGTCGGCCCGCGGCTTCGATTTTCCGGGCGCGGTTCTGTCGCTGCTCGGGGTCCTTCTTTTCGTGTACGGGGTGAAGGAGCTCGCCGCCGAAGGATGGCGGCTCGCGCCGGTCGCGGCAATCGTGCTGGCGGCGTTTGCGGGGCTTCTTTTCGTACGGCGTCAGAAGCGCGCCGCCGCGCCATTGCTCGATCTGGCGATGTTCCGCTCGTCGCGGGTGCGCGTGGCCCTGACCGGCAACGCGCTGTCGTACTTCGTCCTCTACGGAACCCAGCTCGCCATCGCGCAATATCTGCAACTCGTGCTCGGCCTGAGCCCGATGGCGGCCGGGCTGTGGACGCTGCCGTCGGTACTCACGTTCCTGGTGTCGTCGCTGCTGGGACCGATGCTGGCCCGGTGGTTCCCGGCCGGCCGGGTGATCGCCGTGGGATTGGCGGTGATGAGTGTGGGATTCGCCGCCTTGGCGTTTACCGGGCTCGGGTTCGTCGTGGCCGGAACGGTGGTCTTCTCGCTCGGCCTGGCGCCGGTCTACATCCTCAGCACGGACCTGGTGGTGTCGTCGGTCCCGGCGCACCGGGCCGGAATGGCGGCGGCGGTCACCGAAACCGGATCGGAGCTGGGCGGGGCCCTGGGCATCGCCGTTCTCGGATCGATCGGGGTCGCCGTTTACCGGCACGGCGCGGCCGGTGAAGGAACGCTCGCGGAGGCGGTCGGCACGGCAAGCCAGAAGGTCGCTCAGGATGCGTACACAAATGGCTTTGTATTGATGTCTCTGGTTGCCGCGGTGTTCGTGGCGGTGGCCGCCGTACCGGCCTGGAAAGTGTTGCGGCCCACTTCCGCGCCGGTGCCGGCGGATGGTAGTGAACCGTCCGATATGGTCGTAGGGTCCGGGACACCCGAGGCGATTTCGGTCACATAGGCATTTTCATTTGTCGCTCCCGTGGCCTGCCGGTAGACTAGTTTTCCTATCTAATTGATAGTAAATGAACCGGGGGTAAACGCGATGACTACGGCCGCCCACAAGGCGACAGGGCCGGTTTCGCGACGTCTCGCCGCTCACCGAGAGCTCGACCGCGACGACATCTGGGATCGCCTGGTCAAGCCCGGCGCGCGCCTGCCGTCGGTGCCGCTACTCGAGGCCGATCTGGGTCCCATCCATCTCGACCGGCTACGCGCCACCGGTCCCATCGTGCTGGTCTTCTTCCGGTACGCGGCGGACGAGGCGTCGAACGCGGCCCTGGCCGATTATGAACATCGCCTCATGCCGGCCCTGGCCGAGACCGACGCCCACCTGGTCGCGGTGAGCCCGCAGATCCCGGACCGGCTGGCCGAGATCAAGCGCCGCCACGACCTGAGCTACTTCGTGGCCGCCGACCCCCGGAACCTCCTGATCGACGCCTTCAACCTGGGCTTCCGCGAGCCCGGGGCCGACCGGATCCTGGGCGCCAAGCGCTCGGTCCTGCCGTTCCCGGCCGTCGTCGTCGCCGACCGGGCCGGCGTCGTGCGCTACGCCGAGGTGCGGCCGGACGGCGCTTTCTACCCCGAGCCGTCCGAGATCCTGTCCGTCGTCAGATCCCTGGCCTGAGAACCAGCCGTCGCCCTGGCCCGGGCTGAGCCGTTGCCACGGCCTGGGCTTGAGCCGTCGCCATGGCCCGCGCTGAGCCGTTGCCACGGCCTGGGCTTGAGCCGTCGCCCTGGCCCGCGCTTGAGCCGTCGCCGTGGCCCGGGCTGAGCCGTTGCCACGGCTCGGGCTGCGTCGTGGCCGTGGCTCGGGCGAAGGGTGAGTGGCGGTCGAGGTTCGGGCGGGGATTCGCGTCGCCATGGCCCGGGCGGAGGCTGATTGAGCGCTGAGGCCGGACGAGGATGGGTGGTCGCCGAGGCTCGGGCTGCGGGCGATCGTCGCCGAGGCCCGGGCGGAGGCTGAACGAGCGCTGAGGCTCGGGCGGAGGCTGAACGAGCGCTGAGGCCCGGGCGAGGACGGGCGGTCGCTGAGGTTCGGGCTGCGGGCCGGGCGAGGACGGGCGATCGCTGAGGTTCGGGCTGCGGACGATCGTCGCCGGGGCTTGGGTGAGGATGAGCGGTCGCCGGTGGCCCGGTGGAAGATGAGAAAGCCTGGGCCGAAGGTGAACGGAAGGTGTCCGTTCGGGGTATAGCTTGGCGCATGCGCCGAGATCAGGAACATGCGCTGGAAGTGCGGCTGGCGGTCGCGGCGGGCGGGGCCGTGGTGCTGCTGGTGCCGTTCGCGGTGATCGCGGCCATGGTGGTCGGCGACGTGGACTGGCTGCACGCCCTCGACGAGGACGCGTCGGTGGCCATGCACGACGTCGCGCTCGGGCATCCGGCCCTGGTCGACTTCATGGCCGCGTGGTGCCTGGCGTTCGACCCGTGGGTGTGGCGCCTCGGCGCGCTCGCCCTCATCGTCTGGCTCGTGCGGCGGGGGTCCCGGCCGCTCGCCTGGTGGGTGGGTGTCACGATGGTGGCCGGCGGGCTCCTCGGCGTACTGCTGAAACTGCTTTTCGAGCGGCACCGGCCGTCGTTCCTCGACCCGGTGGCCATGGCCGCCGGGTACTCGTTCCCCTCGGGGCACGCGCTCAACAACGCGCTCGGCGCGGCCGTGTTCCTGCTGGTGCTGCTGCCGATGACCCGCGGCCGGCCCCGGCGCCGCCTGGCGCTGCTGGCCGCCGGGATCGGCATCCCGCTGGTGACCGGCGTCTTCCGGGTCGGCCTGGGCGTGCACTGGGTCAGCGACGTGGTCGGCGGCTGGATCTTCGGCCTGGCCGTGGTGGCCGCGACCACCACAGCGTTCCTGGCCCGCCGCCGGCGCCGCAAGGCACTGACCGAGGCGATGGCCCGGTAATCCGCGAGGTCCGGCCGGGGCGATGGCCCGGTAATCCGCGAGGTCCGGCCGGGGCGATGGCCCGGTAATCCGCGAGGTCCGGCCGGGGTGATGGCCCGGTGATTCGTGAGGTCCGGCCGGGGCGATGGCTAGGGCTCGGTGACCAGGTCGACCGCGGACGTGATCCACTCCTCGGCGACGCCGCGGCGTTCCAGTACGAACCGTACCCAGCGGCGCAGTGCTCCGGGTAGCGCGGACCGCTGAGCGGGGTCGAGGGTGGTGTCCTTGGGCAGCCAGTCGTGCAGGAAGAACTGGACCCAGGCCGGGCTCCAGCTCAGCGGGCCGCTGGTGAAGTAGGTGTCGCCGAAGTCGAGGAACAGCTCGCCCAGGGACCGGACGACCGGATCCAGCGTCTCGAAGTCGTCCAGAATCCGGGCCCGCTCCGTCTCGTCCAGCCGCGTCCGCTCGCGTGGCGCCGGCAGGTAGGCGCGGCAGCGGGACCAGAACAGCGCCCGCAACTCGGCGAAATCCTCCGTGTCCGGCCGGAACGGCGCGTCGTCGGTGCCGCGCATGGCGTCGGCCAGTTCGGCCAGGATCTCCGCCGGGGGATGTTCGGTGAGCGGCTGCTTCCAGGCCGCCACCGCGTTCGGCTCGAGAATCGTCAGCCGTTCCGCCCACACGATGCCGGTGAAGTAGACCTCCGCCATCAGGACGTGCGGGTCCGTGTCGAACTCGAGGAACAGCACGTGTTCGCTCTCGTACGGGTCGGCCGACCGCCACCCCCGCGTCGCGGTGAAGGCCGGCGTGCCGAACCACGTCGGCAGCGGCTGGCTCTCGAACAGCCGCTCGATGGTCTCGTCGAGCAGCTTCTCCTCGCCGGGCGGGGCGACCCGCCGCAGGGCCGCCACCGCGGCCAGGGCGTGCGCCGACGGCTTGGCCGTGGCCCGCGCCACGACGTCGAGGCAGAGCCGATGCTCCCCGGTCGTCCGCCACCCCTCGCCGAGCCAGGCGCTGGCCCACTCCTCGACCTCGAGGATGGTCTCGCCGTCGCCGAAGGCGAGAGCGTCGCGCATCAGATGGTCGGGCATCGTCAGGTCGCGCACGGCGTGCTGGACGCGGATCGAGCGGCCACGGCTTCTCGGCATGCTGCGACTTTAGTGGAGGGTCCGCCGGAGGAAGCCGAAAGTCAGGGCCCACAGCGCCGCCTGCTGCTCGTTGTCGGCGGCCGCGCCGTGCCCGCCCTCGACATTCTCGTAGTAGTGGACGCGGTGGCCTTGTTCGCGCAGCCGGGCGGCCATCTTCCGGGCGTGCGCCGGGTGCACGCGGTCGTCGCGGGTCGAGGTGAGCAGCAGGATCGGCGGGTAGGTACGGCCGGGGCGGACGTTCTCGTACGGGGAATAGGCGCTCAGGAACTCCCAGTCGGCCGGGTCGTCGGGGTCCCCGTATTCGGCGATCCACGACTTGCCGGCGAGCAGATGGGTATATCGGCGCATGTCGAGGATCGGGACCATGGCGACGATCGCGCCGAACAGCTCCGGGTAGCGGGTCAGCATGGCCCCCATCAGCAGGCCGCCGTTGCTGCCGCCGAGGGCGCCGAGCCGGTCCGGGGTGGTCAGACCGCGGGCGACCAGGTCGGTGGCGACGGCCGCGAAGTCCTCGAACGCGCGGGGCCGGTTCTCCCGCAGCGCGGCCCGATGCCAGGCGGGGCCGTATTCGCCGCCGCCGCGGATGTTCGCGACGACGTGGGTGCCGCCGCGAGCCAGCCAGGCCCGGCCGAAGACGCCGCTGTAGCCGGGGGTCCGCGGGATCTCGAATCCGCCGTACCCCTCAAGCAGTGTCGGCCCCTCCGCGTCGCCGCCGATGACGAAATAGGGGACGCGGGTGCCGTCGGCCGAGGTGGCGAAGAACTGGCGCACCGTCATGCCGTCGGTGTCGAAGAAAGCCGGCTCCCGTTTGAGAACGGTGGTGGGACCGCCGACCGTGGCCAGGCTCAGAGTGGCCGGTTTGAGGAAACCCTCGGACGAGACGAGGTACGAGTCGTCACGGTCCGGATCGGAGTCGGCTATTCCGGTGTTGTCGAATTCGCCGGTGTCCGGCAGCGGGCGGCGGCGCCATTCCGGCTCGTCCGGGGTCAGAATCTCGACGTGGCTGCGGACGTCGGTCATGGTTTCGAGGATGAGGTGGTGGCGGGTCCACGTGAAGGAACTGAGCGACGTACGGCCGTCGGGCCGGAACAGGAGCGCCGGATTCCGGTCGCCGGCGAGAAAGCGTACGAAATCAATCGCCAGCAAAGCGCCCGCCGGGTGGCCCAGCCACGGCGTGCGGAGCTGGATCAGCATCCAGTCGCGATGCAGGCCGTAGTCGGCGTCGGCCGGAATGTCGATCCGCACCAGCTCACCGGAGGGCAGGCGCAGGTACTCCTCGCTGCGGTAGAAATCGAGATGCCGGCTGATGAAATCGCGTTCGTACCCCGGCGTCGTGTCGTGCCAGGCGCTGACCGAGACGTCGTCCGCGTGCCCTTCGAAAATGAGCTCGGCCGCGGCCGGCGGAGTGCCGCGCCGCCACCGTTTGACGACGCGCGGATAACCGGACGACGTGAGCGAGCCCGGCCCGAAATCGGTGGCGACGTACAGGTGGTCGGCGTCGATCCAGCTGACCCGGCTCTTCGCCTCCGGCAGGGTGAAACCGTCCTCGAGGAAAACGCGGCGCGCCAGATCGAACTCACGCACCACGACGGCGTCGGCGCCGCCACGGGAAAGGCAGATCAGGCCCCGGTCGTACGAGGGACGCAGCACCGTCACGCCGCCCCACGTCCAATTCTCGCCCTCGGCCCGATTGAGCGCGTCGAGGTCGAGCAGCACCTCCCATTCGGGTTCCTCGAGCCGGAACTGCTCGGCGGTGGTCCGCCGCCACAATCCGCGCGGATGGTCGGCGTCGGTCCAGAAGTTGTAGTAAAGACCGTCCCCGCGCCAGCTCGGGATCGGAACGCGCTCCTTGCTGTCGAGCACTTCCCGGATCTCGTCTCGCAGCCGCCGGTCCCCGCCGAGCGCCCCGAGCGTCTCGGCGTTGCGTTCGGCGACCCATCGCGCGACGTCGGACCCGTCTAAGTCTTCAAGCCAGAGGTACGGATCGTCCACCACACGATCGACCATCGCACGCCCACCGGCCTTTCGCCATGGTCACCCTCGAGGCGAGGCCAGGCCGCCGAGGACGACCGCGAGCGTACGGGCCTGGAGCTCCTCGTCCCACCGGCCCCGCAGCGCACCCTGGCAGAGGCTGACCAGCAACGCCATCACCTCGGGCAGCTCGACCGCCGGGGCGACGTCGCCGGCGTCGTGGGCCCGTCGCAGCAGGCCGGCCACGGTTTCCTCCAGCGGGCCGAACGCGTCCTCGAGCCGGATGTCGACCACGATCCGCCGCGCCGCGGCCTGGGCCACCGCGTACGCGAAGAAGCCGGCCAGATCGCGCCGCCCGGCCTCCTCGGCCAGCCGCTCCCGCAACCGCTTCATGATGGCCACGAGCAGGTCCTGTTTGGTGGGGAAGTGGAATGTGTCTCCACTCACTATTCTGCTCCCGTGACCCCCACTGAGATCTTCGACAGCATGCGCGCCCGGTGGCTCGCCAACCAGCCCACCTTCGACCCGGCGGTGCTGGCCGACGACGTGGTCGTCGAGACCCCGTTCGCCGCGCCCGGCCGCCCCACCCGGATCGAGGGCAAGCGCCGGGTTCTCGATTTCACCGAGCAGGGCCAGGCCCATTTCCCCGTACGCTTCGACGACTGCCGCCACATCACCGTGCACCAGACCGCCGACCCCGACGTGATCATCGTCGAGTACGAACTGGCCGGCACCCACACCACTACCGGCGCGAGCGCCGCCGCCCCGTTCATCGCCGTCCTGCGAACCCGCGACGGCCAACTGGCCCACTGGCGCGAATACCAGCACACCCTCGCCATCGCCCAGGCCATCGGCTGATCTCAGGTCCCCGCGTTGCGGGCGCGCCATTGCGACAGCCGGGCGGTGAGGTCTTCGGCGGCGCGTTCGCCCAGCGACCTCTTCCGATCCAGCACACCGTACGAGCCCAGCACGCGGAGATCGGTTGTCCGCGTCCGGCCGGACCGGGTCCACGTGATGGTCGGCGCGACGGCGGCTTCGATGGCGTCGATCTCCGCCCAACGAATCGTCACGGTGCGCCACAGCAGGCGGGCGCGGACGCCGTCGGCGTCGGCCCGGACGCCCAGCGCGAAGCACCGGAGGAAGGCGAACCAGAACGGCGCGGCCATCGGCGCGAAGATGGCCAGGTCGATCGCGTTGTACGGAGTCCCCCAGCCGGAGAGCGCCGAGGCGGTCGTCGTGAACGCCATGACGAGGAAGACGACTGCGGTCACGGTGTTCCAGAACGGTGAGCGCCACACAGTATTCATGGCGACGCCGGGCGGCCGGCGGTGCAGTGGTAGCAGAGGTCGAAATTCGGGGTGGATCGGTACCACTCGTGGGCGCCGCAGTCCTTTCGGCCCTTGGGGCACAGGGGCAGCAGGGCGGAGGGCAGGTGGGTGCGGAGCCGGGTGCGCCAGCGGTAGCGGGGCATGCGGGCTACAGGGTGATCCAGTAGCGCTTCACGGTTTTGCCGTCGGTGGTGCGGATGTCCTCCAGGAGGCCGCCGTTCGACTCGATGGTGCGGGCCGAGGCGACGTTGTCCGGGTCGCACGTGATCAGGACGCGGTCCAGGCCCAGCTTGCGGGCCTCGTCGAGCATCTTGGCCACGGCCCAGGTGGCCAAGCCGCGGCGGCGGGCCGCGGGGCGGACGCTGTATCCGATGTGGCCGCCGTAGTTCAGCAGGATGTCGTTGAGGGTGTGCCGCAGGGCGATGGCGCCCAGGTAGCGGTCGTCCTCGACGATCCAGCGGTACGTGCAGTGGACCCACCCTTGGGCGGCCGGGACGGCCGTGTCCTCCTCGGCCAGCAGGCGCTCGATCCACGTCGCGAACCCGGTGGCCGTGTCCACTTCGTCGGTGGGGCGCAGGCCCGCGCCGTCCTGGTGGGTGCCGCGGCCGAACTCGTCGCGGGACTCGAGCCAGGACGTGTGCAGGCGAGGGGTCGGGACGATCAGGTCAGGCATGGGGCCGAGACTAGGTCACGGGGCGGCGGCCAGGGTGAGCAGAGTCTGGATCTGGGCCTGGCGGCGGGCGGTCGCCGTCTCGGCCAGGGCGCGCGCGGGCGGGTAGGCGCCGGAGGTGGTCTCCATCCGGGCGGTCTCGACCACGTTGCCCAGGTGACCCAGGAGCAGGCTCACCGCCGTACGGTCGAAATCGGGGGTCGAGCGAAGCTCGGCTATGTCGGACGGCCGCAACATGTGCAGGGCGCCGTGCCCCTCGTGCGAGGTGGACGAGGCGGTCAGGGGCTGGCTCCAGCCGAGCAGCCAGCGTTGCATCTGGGCCAGTTCCTCCCGCCACTGCGACTGCAACTCGGAGGCCAGGGTCTTCAGCCGAGGGTCGGTGGCGCGCTCCGTGATCAGGGCGGTGACCGAGGAGCCCTCGGCGATCTGGGACATGCCCATCTGCAAGTACATGACGTCGGTGCTGGTGAAGGCGGGCGCTGGAGGGCCGGCCTCCGGCTGCGCACCGCAGCCGGAGACCAGCAGGATCGCGGCCAGCGCGGCCGTGGCTAGTTTCGCGCCCACAGGGCCGGCACGTTCGGCGGCTCCCAGCCGGCCAGCGCGGTGTGCGCCTGGCGGCAGGTGTACGAGACGCCGTTGTAGGTGACGACGTTGCCGGGGGAGTACGCGGTGCCGGCGCGCCACGTGCCGGTCGCCGGCGGCGTGGTTGTCGGCGGAGTGGTGGGAGGTGTGGTGGTGGGGGGAGGGGTCGTCGGGGGAGTGGTCGGCGGGGTGGTGCCGCCACCACCGATGTTCAGGTCGACGCAGGCGTAGAAGGCCATGGCCGTGTCGGCCACGTTCCACCGGGCCAGCACGGTCTGCCGGCCGGTGAAGCCCTTCATGCCGACCGTGTGCGACTTGGTGGCGCCGGGCTGCGCGCCGCCGTCGTTGAAGGAGGCCAGCAGGGTGTTGCCGATGAAGTACTCCCACGTGCTGGTGGAGTGGCGGGCCGTCAGCACCCAGTTGAAGGTGACGTTCTGCCCGACCGAGGCGGCCGGCCAGTTGCGGCTGTTGTCGTTGAGCACGGCGAAGCGGCTGCCGCCGCCGTTGCACTGCGTCGAGCCCTTGGGGGCCTCGACGCTCTGCGGCTCGTAGACGATGTCGCCGCAGTTGGCCACGGCGCCGCTGGCGCAGTTGGCCTGGCGGCTGGGCGGTGACGAGATGTAGCCGTGCGCCGCGGCGGGGGAGACCGCGACGAACAGGGAGGCCACGAGGACTCCGACGGTCAATGCGGGGAGGGTGAGCCTGCGCTTCATGAAGTTCTCCTCTTCATGGAGGGGGATGCCGCCAAACTTAAGTTAAAGACTGTTAACAGTAAAGAGACCCATCGATTTCTGGTCCTTTAATTAAGCTGGTGAACGAAGCGGCCGATTGAAGAATCCGTGCGCAACATCCATGACGTCCTCGACGCGCGAGCCGTGACGACCCTGTTCCAGCCCCTGATCGAGATCGCCACCGGGCGGCCGATCGGCTACGAGGCCCTCAGCCGCGGCCCGGCCGGCACCCCCTGGGAGTCGCCGATCGCCCTCTTCGCGGCCGCGCGGGAGGTCGGCCGGGAAGGCGAGCTCGACTGGATCTGCCGGGCCCAGGCGTACCGGGCCATCCTCGCGGCCGAGCCCGACAACAGCCTCACCTGGTTCGTGAACATGGAGCCCACGGCGGCCCGCACGGTGTGCCCGCCCGACCTGGCGCCGGTGGTGAAGCTGGCCCGCGGCCGGCTGCGGGTGGTCACCGAGATGACCGAGCGGGCCATCGCCCGGGACCCGTCCGGCCTGCTCTCGGCCGCGGCGGCCTGCCGCGACGCCGGCTGGGGAGTGGCCCTGGACGACGTCGGGGCCGACCCGCTGTCGCTGGCCTTCATGCCGTTCGTGCACCCCGACGTGGTCAAGCTCGACATGCAGCTGCTGCGCGAGCCGGGCGACCCGCACACGGCCAAGGTGGTCGCCGCCGTGGCCGCGTACGCCGAGGCCAGCGGCGCCGTGGTGCTGGCCGAGGGTATCGAGACGCCGGAGCACCTGGCCGTCGCCCGCACCATGGGCGCCACGATCGGGCAGGGCTGGCTGTTCGGCCGTCCGGGCCCGCTCGCCCCGTCCCGGCTCGCCAACGCGCGGATGCCGTTCATCCCGCCGCCGCCGGTCCCCGACCGCCGCAGCCCGTTCGAGATCGTCGCCGCCCGCCGGCCGATCATGCGCACCACCAAGGACCACCTCATGCCGACCAGCCGGCACCTGGAGGCCCTGGTCGAGGTGGGCGAGGAGGCGCCCGTGCTGCTGGCCTGCTTCCAGGAGGCCCGGCACTTCACCCGGGCCACGGCCCGCCGGTTCGAGCGGTACGCCGCGATGAGCCCGCTGGTCGCGGCGCTGGGCATGGGCCTGGCCGCCGAGCCGGTGCCCGGGGTCCGGGGCGCCTGCCTGGACGACGGCGACGCCGTGCGCGGCGAGTGGAACGTGATCGTGGTCGGGCCGCACCGGGCGGCCGCGCTGGTGGCCAAGGACCTGGGCGACACCGGGGCGGAGGGCGACCGCCGCTTCGACTTCGCGCTGACCCACGACCGCGCCCTGGTCGTCGAGGCCGCCCGGTCGCTGCTGACCCGGCTGGTCCCGACCGGCGCCGACCGGCCCGACTCGCACCTGGTCGGCGCCGGATAGCCGGCGCGCCGGTCAGGTCAGGCGCGCCGGTCCAGGAACTCGTAGACGTCCTGCGCGTCGACGCCGGGGAACGTGCCCGGCGGCAGGGCGGCCAGCAGATGTGAGTGCACGCGGGCGCTGGGCCAGGCGTTGCCGGCCCAGCGGTCCACCAGATCGGCCGGCGGGCGCCGGCAGCAGTCGGGGTCGGGGCAGCGGGAGACGGTACGCCGGGTGGTGTCGCCGCCGCGGAACCAGCGGGCGTGCTCGTACGGCGTACCGACCGTCACCGAGAACTCGCCGGACCGGGTCGACTCGATGTGCACCGTGCACCAGTACGTGCCGGCCGAGGTGTCGGTGAACTGGTAGAACGACGAGTACGGGTCGTCGGCCTGGAAGATGGTGCGCGACGCCCACTTGCGGCAGATCGGCTGGCCCTCGATCGCCCCGGTCACGTCGCGCGGGAAGCGGACCCCGTCGTTCTCGTACGCCTTGTAGACGATCCCGTTCTCGTGGACCCGGGTGAAGTGCACGGGGATGCCGAAATGATGGGTCGCCAGGTTGGTGAAGCGGTGCGCCGCCGTCTCGTACGACACCCCGAAGGCGTCCCGGAAGTCGTCGATGGCCAGCGCCCGGTCGGCCTTGGCCTCCCGCAGGAAGGCCACCGCGAACTTCTCCGGCATCAGCAGCGCCGCCGCGAAATAGTTGGCCTCGACCCGCTGCCGCAGGAAATCGCCGTAGTCGGCCGGCTCGGGATGGCCGAGCACGAAATGCCCGAGGGTCTGCAGCACCACCGCGCGCGGGTCGTGGCCCTTGCCGCTGGCCACCTGCGGCAGGTAGATCCGCCGGTTGTTGAGATCGGTCACCGACCGTGTCGAGCCGGGCAGGTCGTTCACGTAGTGCAAGGAGAAGCCCAGTTGCGCCGCGATGTCGAGGATGCCGCGCTGGGACAGCGGGCCGGTCGTGTGCTTGATCGGCCGCAGCACCCGGGCCGCCGCCTCCTCGATCTCGGCGAAGTAGTTGTCCCGCTCGCGCATGTCGACCCGCAGCTGCGCGTTGGCCCGCCGGGCCACCTCGGGCGTGGCGCTCTGCTCGGTGAGCAGCCGGTTCAACTCCCGATGCAGGCCCACCAGCGATTCCAGGGCGTCCGCGGGCAGCCGGCGGCCGCCGCGGACCAGGGGCAGACCCGAGCTTTCGTACGCCGGTGACCGCTGGAAGTGGGCGAGCTCGATCTCCAGGCCCGCGCGCCGGCTGGGTGCCTCGGCCCGCAACAGCTCCTGCATGCCGACCCCGAGCGCGCTCGCGAGGGCCTGTAACACCGACAGCTTGGGCTCCCGCTTGCCGTTCTCGATCAGCGAGAGCTGAGAGGGGGCCCGGCCGACCGCCTCACTGAGCTGCTCCAGGGTCAGGTTCTTGCTCTTGCGCAGGTGGCGGAGCCTCTGTCCCAACGTGACGAGGTCCACCTCGGTTTGTGAAGCGGTCACGCGTTTGACGCTAACAGAAATTCCGCGTTTCTTCTCGTCACAAACACCTTCAGTGGGCCGTGCAGAGTGCGCGACAGTCAAATTCTTCCACCGAGAAGCACGCGACAGGGCACGGAAGGGACTTTTCACCATGACTGATCAGCTGACCGAAGTTCGTGGCGGTACCGCATCGGACCTCACTCGGGCATGGGCCGGCGATCCCCGGTGGCTGGGCATCAAGCGCAGCTACACCGCGCAGGACGTGGTCAAGCTGCGCGGCACCGTCCAGGAGCGGCACACGCTGGCCGAACGCGGCGCGCAGCGCCTGTGGGAGCTGCTGCACAGCGAGGACTACATCAACGCGCTGGGCGCGCTCACCGGCGGCCAGGCCGTCCAGCAGGTGCGGGCCGGCCTCAAGGCCATCTACCTCTCCGGGTGGCAGGTCGCGGCCGACGCCAACCTGAGCGGCAACACGTACCCCGACCAGTCCCTCTACCCGGCGAACTCGGTGCCCGCGGTGGTCCGCCGCATCAACAACGCGCTCATGCGGGCCGACCAGATCGACACCGCGGCCGGCCGGCACGACCGCGACTGGCTGGCACCCATCGTGGCCGACGCGGAAGCCGGCTTCGGCGGCCCGCTGAACGCGTTCGAGCTGATGAAGGCCATGATCGTGGCCGGGGCGGCCGGAGTGCACTGGGAAGACCAACTGGCCAGCGAGAAGAAGTGCGGCCACCTCGGCGGCAAGGTGCTCATCCCCACCGGCCAGCACATCCGCACCCTCAACGCGGCCCGGCTCGCGGCCGACGTCCTCGGCGTGCCGTCGCTGGTCATCGCCCGGACCGACGCGCTCGCGGCCGACCTGCTGACGACCGACGTCGACGAGCGCGACCAGCCGTTCCTGACCGGCGAGCGTACGGCCGAGGGCTTCTTCCGGGTGCGCAGTGGACCCGCCGCCGCCATCGCGCGTGGCGTCGCCTACGCGGACTACGCCGACCTGCTGTGGGTGGAGACCGGCAAGCCCGACCTCGAGTTCGCGCGGTCGTTCGCCGAGGCGGTCCACAAGGAGCACCCGGGCAAGATGCTGGCGTACAACTGCTCGCCGTCGTTCAACTGGAAGCGCAACCTCGACGACGCCGACATCGCGCGGTTCCAGAAGGAGCTCGGCGCGATGGGCTACAAGTTCCAGTTCGTCACGCTGGCCGGCTTCCACGCGCTCAACCACTCGATGTTCGAGCTGGCCCGCGGCTACGCCGAGACCGGCATGACGGCGTACGTCAAATTGCAGGAGGCCGAGTTCGCGGCCGAGGCCGACGGTTACACCGCGACCAAACACCAGGCCGAGGTCGGTACGGGCTACTTCGACGCCGTCTCGACCGCGCTCAACCCGGAGTCGTCCACGACCGCGCTCAAGGGCTCGACCGAAACGGAGCAGTTCTGATGGCCAACGAGGAAATCACGATCACGGGTACGACCGAGGGCCGCTACGCGGAGATCCTGACCCCGGAGGCCATCGCGTTCGTCGTGGCGCTCGACCGGGAGTTCGGCGCCCGCCGGGTCCAGCTGCTCGAACGTCGCCGGCGGCGGCGGACCACCCGTACCACCGAATTGGACTTTCTGCCCTCGACCCAGCACATCCGCGACGACCCGTCCTGGACGGTGGCCGCGCCCGCGCACGACCTGCTGGACCGGCGAGTCGAGATCACCGGGCCGCCCGAGCGCAAGATGACGATCAACGCGCTGAACTCGGGCGCCAAGGTGTGGATGGCCGACTTCGAGGACGCCACCGCGCCGACCTGGGAGAACGTGGTCCTCGGGCAGCTCAACCTGCGCGACGCGCTGGACGGCGACCTCGACTTCACCACCCCCGACGGCAAAGAATACAAAGTCAACGGGTGGATCCCGACCATCATGGTGCGCCCCCGCGGCTGGCACCTGCCGGAATGCCACGTGCGCATCGGCGGGCGGGCGGTGTCGGCGACCCTGTTCGACTTCGGGCTCTACTTCTTCCACTGCGCGCAGCGGCAGATCGACCGGGGCTCGGGGCCGTACTTCTACCTGCCCAAACTGGAGTCACACCTGGAGGCGCGCCTCTGGAACGACGTGTTCGTCTGGGCGCAGGAGACGTGCGGCATCCCGCGGGGAACCATCCGGGCCACGGTGCTGATCGAGACGATCACGGCGGCCTTCGAGATGGACGAGATCCTGTACGAGCTGCGCGAACACTCGGCCGGCCTGAACGCGGGCCGCTGGGACTACCTGTTCAGCATGATCAAGAACCGGCCGGACGTGGTCCTGCCCGAACGCTCCCAGGTGACGATGACGGCGCCGTTCATGCGCGCGTACACGGAGCTGCTGGTCAAGACGTGTCACCGGCGGAACGCGCACGCGATCGGCGGCATGGCGGCGGTGGTCCCGAGCCGCGATCCGGTGGCGGCGAAGAGGGCGCTGAACCAGGTCCGGCAGGACAAGAGGCGCGAAGTGGGCGACGGCTTCGACGGCTCGTGGGTGGCGCACCCGGGTCTGGTCGAGACGTGCCGCGACGTGTTCGACCAGTGGCTGGGGGACGAGCCGCACCAGATCGTCCGCAAGCGCGACGACGTCCAGGTGACGGCGACCGAACTACTGGACGTCAAGGCGGTCGGGGTTCAGGTCAGCGAGGTCGCGCTGCGTAACAACGTCAGCGTGGCGCTGCGGTACATCGCGGCGTGGCTCGGCGGCCGGGGCGCGGTGGCGCTGGGCGGGCTGATGGAGGACGCGGCCACGGCCGAGATCTGCCGGGCTCAGCTCTGGCAGTGGATCAACGCCAGTACGCCCACGGACTACGGGGTGCCGGTCAGTGCGGCGCTGGTGACGCGGATGCTGCGCGAGGAACTGGACGTGCTGAGCGAGACGGGGGCTCTGGACGAGGACTCGGCTCGGCGGTTCGGGCAGGCTCGGACGCTGCTGACCGTCCTGCTGACCGAGCGGACGTGCCCGGAGTTCCTGACGCTGCCGGCGTACCTGCGGCACATGTCGGGTGGGGCGGCTGTTGCCGCCCCGGAGACTACCGCCTCGGCTTCTGTCGCGGCTTAGGCGGTCTTGAGGACGGCGCGGCCTGGCACCGGCCGCGCCGTTTTCTTGCGCTGGGACGGCCGGGGGGAGAGGGTGCCACAACAGAGCCGTCAGGCTTGATTCTCTGTTGTGGCACCCTCTCCCCCCGGCCTTGCGTGGCTTTCAGTCCGGGCAGTCGGGGGTCACTCGCTGCTGGGAGGTACGAGGGCTGGGCGGTCACCTTGCGCCCTGGTGGGGCGCGGGGTTCGCTGCCGCGCCGGGGTGCGGGTGGGTGAGCCGGTCACTCGGGCACGCTGAATGGTGGGTCGCGCGGCAATTCCAGGCCGGTTGCGCGGGATGCGGGGACTCGGCCCGGGCGTGCTTTCGCGCAGAGGTCAGCGAGGCAGCCGGTTGCCGCGATGCCGGTCGATGCGTCATCGTACGATCTTGGCCGGCGCTGGTGCGGGGGCTGGGGGAGGGCGTGCGATGACGGGCTCTGGTGTTGGTTGGGGGCTGTCTCGGCTGCTGCCTGTCGCGCTTGTTGCCGGCTTGGGGCTGGGCGCCTGTGGGTCGACGGAGCCGGGACCGCCGGCGGTGGCGGAGGTGCCGTCGGCTGTTCCCGCTACGCCCTCGGCTGTTTCGGTGGCGCCGTCGGAGGCGGTTCGGGTGGCGCCCGTTCGGTCGAGCATCAGCAAAGCTGGGCTCGACTACTTCTTTGCGATCGCGCTGGGGAGTGAGTACGGGAGCAAAATCAAAGTCGTCACGATGTGGGACAAGCCTGTAGTCACGGTCCGGGTGCACGGTGGTTCCGCGAAGAGCCGGGACTGCCTGAACAAGGTGATTGCCGACTTCAATGGGCTTACCGCCACTACCGACCTGAAGGTGGCGCCGGGGGTGGCCGACATCGAGCTCCACTTTGTTCCCGCGTCGCAATTCCGGGCGATCGTGCCGAGCGCCACGCCGGGCAGCAACGGGTACTTCCAGCGGGAGTGGTCGTACAAGTACGAGATGACCAGTGCCACGGTTCTGGTGCGGTCGACCGGTGTCAGCGAGAAGTTTCGCTGCCACCTGATCCGCGAGGAGATGACCCAGGCCATGGGTCTGGGTAAGGACTCCGTGAAGTATCCGGACAGCGTCTTCTACGACAAGTCCGGGCCGAACCCGACGCGGTATTCGGCCCTCGACAAGGAGATCATCCGGCTTCTGTACGGGGGGACGGTGCGGCCCGGCGACGGCGAGGGTGTGATCAGGCAGACGGTGACGGTGAAGTGAACGGCGGGGCGGCGCGCAGGCCGTCGGCCAGGGCGTCGAGGGCGGGCTCGGCGGTTGCTGTCGATCCGGACCGGGTGAAGAAGCTCATGGGGTGCCAGCCGCTGGTGCAGTAGTCGGGGGCCCAGGGGCGCAGGCCGGACAGGTGGCCGGTGGAGGCGCCCCAGGCGGTCAGGGTGCGCAGGAAGGCGTACTCGCCCTCGGGGGTCTGCGGGTAGCCGGGTGCGGCGTTGTTCCACTCGTACGGTGGGGTCATCAAGGCCGAGGGGTAGCCGGTTTCGGCGATGAAGACCGGCTTGCCGAACGTGCTGTGCAGGGCGGCGACGGTGGTTTGGAACTGGCCGAGCGGGTCCGGTGTGGCGTTGCTGGTCGGGTAGTAGGAGATGCCCAGCTCGTGGGCGTTGAAGCCGGCCGCGGCCATGGATTGCCAGAAGGCTTCGAGCAGGCCGGGGAACAGCAGGGCCAGCGTGCTGGTGTGGGTGCTGAACCGGGCGGCCGGGTCGACGAGGCGGATGCCCTGCGCGACTGCGGCCAGCAGCCGGCCGGTGTGCGGCCACAGGTGGTTCTGCAGCCAGGTGATCCGGTCGGGCATCGCCAGCAGGGTGTAGGCGTCCATCGCGCCGATGGCGGGGTCCACGGCGTCGGGTGGGCTGTACGTCCAGTACGCGGTCGAGGTGGTGAAGCTGCGCAAGCCGACACCGGCGAGGCCGAACTCGACCTCGTTGCCGATGTCCCAGACGTTCACCTTGACGCCGGTGGCGAGGATCTGGGCCGCCACCAGGGCGCCGTACCGACGGAGCGCCGCCGCCATCCGGTCGATCGGCAGCGAGGTCCACGGGCCGGGGAGGCGGATGGCGGGGTAGGCGGCGAAGTCCGGCTCCGGTTGGTGCGAGATGTCGCCGTAGACGTTCCACAGCCCCAGTTCCACGTTGAGGGGAAGGCCGATCCGGCGGGCCAGGGCCGCTCGGCGCAGGGCGCGGGTGATGCCGTGTTCGGCATCGCCGTCGGTGGCGACGGGGCGGGTCGCGACTCGTACGAAAACCTCGTTGGCGCCGTGGGCGACGAACAGGCGCTGCAGTTCGTCCGCCGTGCGGGCTTGCCGGCTCGCGTCGCGAAGCACGGTCTGGGCGAGAACCGCCTCGGTGAATGGGCTTACCGACAGCGAGGCCCGGAACGGGGTCCGTGCTGTCGCCCGGGGTGCCGCGGAAGCGATGCCGGCGCTGCCGAGGGCGGCGGTCACGCCGGCCGTGGCGGCCAGGGCGAGCAGGTTCCGGCGGCTCAGTGGTCTTTCACTCATGAGTGGCTGCCCCTTCGAGGGATCCGCGTGAATCGTTTCAGGAACGTTTCTCATGATGGCGGTCGTGTTAACGGAGGGGGTAGATCCGAACTCACCGGAGGTAGCACGATATTCACAGTTCGGTGCGTCTCGTTTAGCCTGACCGACCATGTCGAGCTCGCCCGTGCAGGATCCGAGTGGGCTGGTGTACCTGGCCGACGGCAGTCCGGCCTACGCCGGCCGGCATGTGCATGAGAGCGGGTATCCCGTTCACAGTCACGGTTTCCTGGAGATCGCGGTCGTGGTGGCCGGCTCGGGAGTGCATCACTGTGTGACCGGGCGGCAGCGGCTGAGCGCCGGCGACGTGCTCGTTCTTCGCCCCGGTGTGTGGCACGGGTACGAGGACTGCGAGGACCTGGCGCTGTTCAACTGCTGCCTGAGCGCGGGGCTGCTGCACCGGGAACTGCTCTGGATGCTCAGCGATCCCGTCCTCGGCCATCTGCTGTGGGCCGGGCCCAGCTCGGTCGGCCGCCGGGGGATCCTGACCGCGCGGCTGGAGGCCGGCGACCTGGCTGAGGCGGTCGAGCATCTGAGCGCGGTGGACCGGTTGAAGGGGCTGTCGCTCGTCCGGCATCGCTCCGATCTGGTCGGCCGGATGACGCTGTTCCTGGGCCTGCTCGCGCGGACGGTCACCGAGGCGGCCGAGCCCGGGGCGGGCGGGCCCAAGTTGATACATCCGGTGATCCTGCGGGCCATGCGGATGTTCGACGAGCGGCTCGCCCATCCCTGGACCCTGGCCGAGCTCGCCGCCGAGTTGCACCTCGTCCCCGGCTCCCTGGTCCGGTTGTTCACCACGTCGGTCGGCCTGCCGCCGATCGCCTACTTGTCACAGCGCCGGGCCGAAGTGGCGGCCACCCTGCTCCAGCGGGACGATCGGCCCATCGCGCGGATCGGTGAACTGGTCGGCTGGCCGGATCCGAACTACTTCGCCCGCCGGTTCCGGGCACACCTCGGGATGAACGCGAGCACCTATCGCCGCCTGTTCCGGCACTAGATCTCCTGGTCGTCATGCGCTTGCGCGCGCTAGTTGAGGTGCGTAACATCCTCGCAACTAGTACGCGCTAGTGAACTGGCCCACCTTCTCGTCTGCCCGGAGGCTTCATGACGCTCGCTTCTGAGGAACAGGAGGCGTCCCCGCCGCCGATCCCGGCCAAAGTCAACGGCACCTACATCTGGCTGATCGTCGCCGCGCAGTTCGGTGTCTTCGTCGCCTTCATCACCCCGGTCGCCATCTCCCTCGCCATTCGGGTCGGTCAGCTCGCCCCCGGCCACGAGGAGTACCTCGGCTACATCACCGGCGCCGGCGCGCTGGTCGTGGTCCTGCTCGGCCCGATTCCCGGAATCCTCAGCGATCGCACCCGGACTCGGCTGGGGCGCCGCCGGCCGTGGATGATCGGGGGCACCGTCCTCGGTGTCGTCTCCCTGGTCGTGATGGCTGTCGCGCCGTCCGTGTGGATTCTCGGTCTCGGCTGGATCCTCGCCCAGATGGGCTGGGGAACGGTGCTCGGAAATCTGCAGAACTCCACGGCCGACCGGCTGCCCGAGGAGCAACGCGGCCGGGTCGCCGGCCTCAGCGGTTTCGCCCAGCAGATCGGCCCGGTGCTCGGCGTCGTGCTGGCCGGCGGCCTGGCGGGCGACAGCCGGCTGTTGTTCCTCGTGCCCGGAGCCGTCGGCGTCGTCCTCGTCGCCCTGTTCGTGGTCGTCGTGGCCGAGCCGGACAGCCGCGGCCGCGAGCACGCGCCGTTGACCGCCCGGGCCCTCGGCGCCAAATTCCTCTACGACCCGCGGCGCCACCCGGACTATTCATGGAACTGGCTGGGCCGTTTCCTGTTCTATTTCGGACTCACCCTCAACACCACGTTCACCGCGTTCTTCTTCGCCAGCCGCCTCGAGGTCACCGTCGAGGAGGTGGCCGGGCTGATCGCCGTCCTGGGTGGCTTCGGCATCCTGGCCACCGCGGCCGGTGCGATCGGCGGCGGGTTCCTGTCCGACAAGCTGCGCCGGCGCCGGGTGTTCGTGCTGACCTCCGGCACCGTCTTCGGCACCGGAGCCCTGCTGATGGCGCTCGCCCCGAGCACACCGCTGCTGTTCGCCGGATCGCTGATCTGCTCCCTGGGCATCGGCGGGTTCGCCGCCGTGGACCAGGCCCTGCTGCTGGACGTGCTGCCCGAACGGGAGACCGATGCCGGCCGGTACATGAGCATCACCGGGTTCGCCACCTCCATCCCGCAGGCCCTGGGGCCGTTCGTGGCCCCGGTGTTCCTGGCCGTCGGCGCAGGAGGCGGCGAGAAGAACTACACCCTGCTCTACCTGGTCGCCGCCGCCTGCACGGCGGCCGGTGGCCTCGTCGTCCTGCGCATCAAGTCGGTCAAGTGACCGCGTACCGGAAGGAAAGCCCGATCGTGTCCCACTCCTGGCAGGCCGCGTTCGTCAGCGCCGCGGCGCCGTCGGCGGCCGACGACCCCGCGCCGTACTTCCGGCGCGAGTTCACCGCGGCCGGCGGCCTACGGAAGGCGACCCTGCACGTCACCGCGCTCGGCATCGTCGAGGCCCACCTCAACGGCCGCCCCGTCGGCGACGACGTGCTGGCGCCCGGCTGGACCTCCTACCGGCACCACCTCGACGTCCGCGCCTACGACGTCACCGCCTCGATCCACGCCGGGATCAACGCGATCGGTGCCGTCGTCGCCGAAGGCTGGGCCGCCGGCCGGCTGGGCTGGGAGAACAAACGCGGCCACTACGCGGACCGGCCCGCTCTCTTCCTGCAGCTCGACCTCGAGTACGCCGACCGGACCGAGACGATCGGCACCGGCGCGGGCTTCACGGTCGGCACCGGCGCGGTCCGCGCGGCCGGCCTTTACGACGGCGAGACGTACGACGCCCGGCTCGAACCCGCCGGCTGGAGCGAAGCCGGCTTCGACGACACGTCCTGGGCGCCGGCACAGCCGTTCGACTGGAACCTGTCCGCGTTGCGTGTGCCCGTCGCCCCGCCGATCCGCCGCATCGAAGAACTGCCCCCGGCCGGGATCAGCACCAGCCCTTCCGGGAAGACGATCGTCGACTTCGGGCAGAACATCTCGGGCTGGGTACGGATCACCGTCACCGGCGCCGCCGGCGACACCGTGACGTTGCGCCACGCCGAACTGCTCACCCCGGCCGGGGAACTGGAGACCGAGTCGAACCGTACGGCCAAGGCCACCGACCGCTACACCCTGCGCGGCGACGGCACGGAGACCTGGGAGCCGCGCTTCACCTTTCACGGATTCCGGTACGTGCAGGTCGACGGCTGGCCCGGCGAGCTGACGGCCGAAGACCTCCGAGCCGTGGTCGTGCACAGCGACATGAGGCGGACCGGCTGGTTCGAGTCGTCCGACGACCTGCTGAACCGGCTCCACGCGAACACCCTGTGGTCGATGCGGGACAACTTCGTCGGGGTGCCCACCGACTGCCCGCAACGCGACGAGCGGCTGGGCTGGACCGGTGACCTGAACGCCTTCGCCCCGACCGCGGCCTACCTGTACGACGTGCGCGGCGTACTGCGATCGTGGCTCGCCGACCTGGCCGCCGAACAGCGGGAGACCGGGACGGTTCCGTGGGTGGTGCCCGACGTCCTCTCGAATCCGTCCCCGCCGACGGCGCTGTGGAGCGACGCCGCGGTCAGCGTCCCGTGGCTGCTCTACCAGGAGTACGGCGACGAACAGATCCTGGCCGACAGCTACGACTCGATGGCCGCCTTCATCCGCCAGGTGGAAGGCCTGCTCGACGAGCACGGCCTGTGGAGCAGCGGTTTCCAGTACGGCGACTGGCTGGACCCGGACGCCCCGGCCGACAACCCCGCCGGCGGCAAGACCGACCGGCATCTGGTGGCCTGCGCCTACCTGGGCAAGACGACGCGCGAGATGGCACAGGCCGCGGCGGTCCTCGGCAAGCACGAGGACGCGCGGCACTTCGCCACCCTCGCCGACCGGGTCCGTGGCGCCTTCCGCCGGGAGTACGTCACCGAAGCCGGCCGGATCGCCGGGGAATCCGCCACCGCGTACGCCCTGGCCATCACGTTCGGCCTTCTCGACGACGCCCAGTTGGTCAAGGCCGGTGACCGGCTGGCCGAACTGGTCGCCCAGGCCGGCTACCGCATCGCCACCGGGTTCGCCGGCACGCCGCTGCTGACCGATGCCCTGTCCAGCACCGGGCATCTCGACGAGGCGTACCTGTTGTTGATGCAGAAGCAATGCCCGTCGTTCCTGTATCCGGTGACGATGGGTGCCACCACGATCTGGGAGCGGTGGGACGCCGTGCTGCCCGACGGCACCCTCAACTCGACCGGGATGACGTCACTCAACCACTACGCGCTGGGCGCGGTGGCCGACTGGCTGCACCGGGTCGTCGGCGGCCTGCAACGCGTCGCTCCCGGGTGGCGGGAGATCCGCGTCGCCCCGCAGGTCGGTGGCGGCCTCACCGCGGCCCGCTCCACCCATGACACCGTGCGCGGGCGGGCCGAGGTGGCCTGGCGCGTCGAGGGCGGCGAGATGGCCGTCGACGTGACCGTGCCCCCGGACGCGCGGGCCACCGTCGTGCTGCCACTGCACCCGGCCGGCGCGACCGAGCAGGTCGGCCCCGGCACCCACAACTGGCGTTACCCGCTGCCCGAGAGCTTCGGCGCCCGGCCCGCGTACACCATGGAGACGCCGCTGAAGACCATCGCCGACGACCCGCACGTCTGGCCGGCGCTGAGCGCCGTGTTCGCCTCCTACTTCCCCGGCATCCCGATCGACGGCTCCGCGCCCGAGGCGGCCGCCATGTCCCTGACCACCGTTCTGCAGTTCATCCCCGGCGTCCCCGCCGGACTGGAGGACGACCTGCGCGCCGCGCTCACCCCGGAAGGAACCCTTCGATGACCGACCTCAGCCGGCTCACCCTGGAACAGAAGGCGTCGCTGCTGTCGGGCCGGGATTTCCGGTCGACCAAGCCGATCGACGCCGCCGGGGTGCCGTCGGCGGCGCTCACCGACGGCCCGCACGGGGTGCGCAGGCAGGCCGGCACCGCCGACCACCTGGGCCTCGACGACAGCGAGCCGGCCACCTGTTTCCCGCCCGCCGTGGCCGTCGGGTCCTCCTGGGACCCTCAGGTGGCGGCCCGGATCGGCCAGGCGATCGGCCGGGAGGCGCGGGCCCTCGGCGTCGCCGTGCTGCTCGGCCCGGGCGTCAACATCAAACGATCGCCGTTGTGCGGGCGCAACTTCGAGTACTACTCGGAGGACCCGTACCTGTCCGGGGTCCTGGGCGCCGCACACGTGCGCGCCCAGCAGGCCGAGGGTGTCGGCGCGTCGGTGAAGCACTTCGCGGCCAACAACCAGGAGACCGACCGGATGCGGGTGAGCGCCGACGTCGACGAGCGCACCCTGCGCGAGATCTACCTGCCGGCCTTCGAGAAGGTCGTCACCGAGGCCGCACCGGCCACCGTCATGGCGTCCTACAACAAGATCAACGGTGTGTACGCGTCGGAGAACCGATGGCTGCTCACCGACCTGCTGCGTGACGAGTGGGGCTTCACCGGGACGGTCGTCTCCGACTGGGGCGCGGTCAGCGACCGGATCGCCGCGCTGACCGCCGGCCTGGACCTGGAGATGCCCGGCACCGGCGGGACCACGGATGCGCAGATCGTCGAGGCCGTACGCTCCGGCGCTCTCGACGAAGCGGTGGTCGACGACGCCGTACGCCGAATCCTGTCTTTGATCGAGCAGCACCCGTCCGGGACGGCGGGGTTCGACGCGGACGCCCACCACGCCCTGGCCCGGGAGCTCGCCGCCGAATGCGCGGTACTGCTCAAGAACGACCACCGGGTGCTGCCGCTGGAGCCCACCACGAGCGTGGCGGTCATCGGCACGTTCGCCGCCGAACCCCGATACCAGGGCAGCGGCAGCTCCCGCATCAACCCGGCCCGCCTCGACATCCCTCTCGACGCGATCCGTGCCATCGCCGGCGACGTACGGCACGTGCCCGGCTTCACCGTGCCGGACGCCGTCGCGGCGGCCGCCGCCGCCGACGTCGCGGTCGTCTTCGCCGGCCTTCCCGACAGCGCGGAGTCCGAGGGCTTCGACCGTGACCACCTCGACCTGCCCGCCGAGCAGGTGGACGTGATCCGCGCGGTCGCGGCCGCGGCCAGGCGTACGGTCGTGGTCCTCGCCAACGGCGGCGTGGTCAGCCTGGAAGGCTGGCACGACCGGGTCGACGCCGTTCTCGAGGGCTTCCTGCTCGGGCAGGCCGGCGGCGGGGCCGTCGCCGACCTGCTGTTCGGTGCCGCCAACCCGTCCGGGCATGTGGCCGAGACCATTCCCGTACGTCTGGAGGACACCCCGGCCTTCCACAACTTCCCGGGCGAGCAGGGCCACGTCCGCTACGGCGAAGGCGTCATGGTCGGCTACCGGCACTACACGACGGCGCAGGCGCCGGTGCGCTATCCGTTCGGCCACGGGTTGTCCTACACCACCTTCAGCACGCGAGGCCTGGCCGTCGAGGTCACCGGTGACGACACGGCCACCGTGACCGTCACCGTCGCCAACACCGGCCAGCGGGCCGGGAAACACGTCGTCCAGGTGTACGTGGCCACCGGCGCCGGGCCGGTCCGCCGCCCGGCCCGGGAACTGCGCGCCTTCGCCAAGGTCCTCCTGGAACCGGGGGAGGAGCGCACGGTGGAGTTCACTCTGGACCGGCGTGCCTTCGCCTACTGGGACATCCGGTACGGACGGTGGGTCGTCGCGCCGGGCGAGTACCGCATCCAGGTCGGCGAGAACGCGGCCCGCGTCGTGACCGAGGAAAGCGTCGACATCGCCGGTGACGTCATCACTCTTGAGCTGTCGATGGACTCCACGGTCAAGGAATGGTTCGCCCACCCCATCGCCGGGCCCGCACTCATGCAGGGCATGACCGCCGGGATGACCCCCGAGCAGCAGGCCCAGGCGCAGCAGCAACAGGACCAACTGCGAATGGTCGAGTCGATGCCGATGCGCCAGTTCGCCGGCTTCCTCGGCGACGCCATGCCGCCGGCCGCCCTCGAACAGCTCATCGAGGCCGCCCGGGCGGGCGCCTAGGAGCCGCTCCCAGCCGACACCGGCCGGCAGGTGATGTCAGGCGCCGAGCGGCGCGGTCGAGTCGCGGGGGACCAGTGTCACGTCGACGTCCGCGCCGCCGCTCGGGCGGGGGCGGCCGTCGGCCAGGTGCAGGGCCTCCTGGGCGACGAAGCGGCCGAGGCCGGAGCTGTTCATCCGGACGCTGGTCAGCGCCGGCACGAAGAGGGCCGCGAGCGGGCTGTCGTCGTGCCCCACCACGGACAGGTCGCCGGGCACGGACAGCCCGGAACGCAGCGCGGCGCCGGTCACCGCCGCCGCGACGTCGTCGTTGTAGGCGACCACCGCTGTCACACCGGCCCGGTGCCACCGGCCGACCGCCTGGGCGGCGGTGCCGTCGCGATAGTCGACACTGTGGACGGACAGCTCGCCGAGGCCCAGATCGTGGACGGTCCGCCGGGCGGTGTCCAGCCGGTGCGCGTTCAGCGCGGCCAGCCGAGGATCCGGCGACTCGGCGAACGCCAGGCGGACATGCCCGAGCTCGTGCAGATGCCGCACCTGCAGCGTGGTCCCGGCGGAGAGGCCCGGCAGGTGGGCCCGGCCGCCGGGCTGGGGGAAGATCTTGGTGATGCCGCTGGCGCGCAGCGACTTCACCGTGCCGGCGTCGAATGCGGAGAAGCCGACGACGACGTCGGGATCCAGCGATTCCCACAGCGGCCGGCTGCGGTCGCCGAGATGCCGCGTGTAGGCCACCATCGAGAAGCCCGCTTCGTCGAGCACGTGCGCGGCCTCGTCGAGGTAGCGGCGCATGTTGTGCTCGAGCGGCCAGTCCGGCAGGACGAACAGGACGATGCGGCTGCGCCCCCGGGCCAGCGTCTGGGCGGCGCGGTGCGGGCGGTAGCCGAGCCGGGCCGCTTCGGCGAGGACCCGCTGGCGGGTGCCCTCGGAGATGGTCTGGCCGGGGGTGTTGTTGAGCACGAACCCGACCGTGGCCCGGGACACGCCGGCGGCGGCCGCGATGTCCGCCGCGGTGATCCGTCGTCGCACCGTGTCAGCCATGAACAGATCTCCTTCCGGTCCCGGACACTGTAGCTTGCACGCGCTAGTGTCCGGTCTTCCGTCATCGGCTAGCGCGCGCTAGCCTGAAGCGACCGGCCCCCACGACTGTCGAGGTGCGACCATGCCCCGTACCACCCTCGCCCCGGCGCCCGCCCACGACGCCACCGTCGACCTCGTGGTCATCGGGTCCGGAACCGGCATGGCGGCCGCGCTCGCCGCCCGCGAGCTCGGGCTCGAAGTCCTGATCGTCGAGAAGACCGCCTACGTCGGCGGGTCGACGGCCCGCTCCGGCGGCGCCTTCTGGATCCCGGCCAATGACGACCTGCTCGCGGCCGGAGCCCAGGACTCCCTGGACCGGGCCGCCACCTACGTCGCCGCGGTGGTCGGCGACTCCGCACCCGAACCGCGCTGGCGCAGCGCCCTGGGACACGGTCCGGCCACGGTGCGGATGCTGCGCCGGACCACGCCGATGCGGTTCAGCTGGGCCCGCGACTACGCCGACTACCACCCGGAGCAACCCGGCGGCAGCGCCGCCGGGCGCAGCTGCGAATGCCGTCCGTTCGACCTGTCGGTCCTCGGCGCCGAACGCGCCCGGCTGCGCCCCGCCGTGCTGGCCGCGCCGGTGCCGATGCCCGTCACCGGCGCCGACTACCGCTGGATGAACCTGCTGGCCCGGGTGCCGGGCAAGGCCGTACCGAAGATCGCCCGCCGGGCGGTGCAGGGCATCGGCGGCCTGCTGATCGGCCGTCGCTACGCCGCCGGCGGGCAGGCGCTGGCCGCCGGGTTGTACGCCGGTGTGCTGCGGGCCGGCATCCCCGTCTGGACCGAGACCGCTCTGGTTCGTCTGCTCGTCGACGGTGAGCGGGTGACCGGCGCCGTCCTCGAGCAGAACGGCCGGGAGGTGACAGTCACCGCGCGCCGCGGTGTCGTTCTGGCCGCCGGCGGCTTCGACCACGACATCGAGGCCCGCCGCTACCAGTCACCGGCCCTGGAGGCCGGCTGGAGCCTGGGCGCCGACGGCAACACCGGCGACGCGATCCGGATCGCCCAGCAGGCCGGCGCCGGCACCGGCCTGATGGAACAGTCCTGGTGGTTCCCGGCGGTGGCGCCGCTGCCGGGGGCGGCTCCGCAGGTGCTGCTGGCGGAACGGTCCCTGCCGGGCTCGTTCATGGTCGACCGGCACGGACGCCGCTTCCTCAACGAGTCCACCGACTACATGAGCTTCGGCCAGCGTGTCCTGGCCCGGGAGAAGGACGGCGACCCGGTCGGCGCCATGTGGCTCGTCTTCGACCAGCGCTACCGGGACAGTTACGTGCTCGCCGGCACCGTTTTCCCGCGGATGCCGCTGCCGCGCGGCTGGTACGGCAACGGCGTCGCGCACCGCGCCGGCGACCCGGGACAACTGGCCCGCGCCGCCGGCCTGCCCGAGACCGCGTTCGCCGAGACGACGCGCCGGTTCAACAGCCTCGCCGCGACCGGGCATGACGACGACTTCTCCCGCGGCGCCAGCGCCTACGACCGCTACTACGGCGACCCCACGGTGACACCCAACCCCAACCTTCGCCCGTTGCGGGGCCGGTTGTACGCCGTCCGCGTCGTGCTCAGCGACCTCGGCACCTGCGGCGGCGTCCGGGCCGACGAGCACGGCCGCGCCCTGCGCCCCGACGGCTCACCGATCGACGGGCTGTACGCCATCGGCAACACCGCCGCCAACGTCTACGGCGCCTGCTATCCCGGCGCCGGCGCCACCATCGGCCAGGGCCTCGTCTTCGGCTACATCGCCGCCCAGCATGCCGCCGGCTGAACACCTACCGAAAGGGAACCCCATGCAGCGCTTCAACGGTCGTACCGCCCTGATCACCGGCGGCGGATCCGGAATCGGCCAGGCCACGGTGCTTCGCCTGCTCGACGAGGGCGCCACCGTCGTGGCGGCCGACATCAGCGCCGACGGGCTCACCCAGACGCGGAAACTGGCCGACGGCGACGGGAGCGCCGACCGGCTCACCACCGCGGTGCTCGACATCGCCGACGAGGCGGCCGTACGCGACGTCGTGGCCGGCGCCATCGGCACCCTGGGGCGCCTCGACGTGCTGGTGAACGCGGCCGGCATGCTGCGCGGCGCCCACACCCACGAGAGCAGTCTCGAGCTGTGGAACCGCGTCATCGCCGTCAACCTCACCGGCACGTTCCTGGTGACCCGGGCCGCCCTGCCGGCGCTGCTGGCCACCGGCCGCGGTGTGGTCGTGAACTTCAGCTCCACCTCGGCGTCGTTCTCCCACCCGTACATGGCCGCCTACTCGGCCAGCAAGGGCGGCGTCGAGTCGTTCACCCACGCGATCGCCGGCGAGTACGCCAAGCAGGGCCTGCGCGCGGTGAACGTGGCCCCGGGCAGCATCAGCAGCGGCATCACCAACAACTTCGCCGGCCTGGTGCCCTCCGACATCGACTACAGCCTGCTCGGCAAACTGACCCCGGCGCTCGGCCAGGGCTACGCCGGGCCGGAGGCGGTCGCCGGCGTGGTCGCGATGCTGGCCTCCGACGACGGCGCCTTCATCACCGGCACCGAGATCCGCGTCGACGGCGGCACCCACCAGTAGCGCGGCAACGTGCTTAGGCAGTCGGCGGACCGGGGCCATGATCCACCGCGCCTGCGAGCGGGCACGCGGCGGGCTCACTCGGGCGCCCGGTTGCCCGGTGTTCTTCGGGCGGGAGTGCGATGCTGAGGTGATCCCTGATCCGCCGCTGGGAGGAAGCTGATGTTGCCCCTCACTGAAGCCAACCTGACGTCGCTGCCCTCGGGTGTCGCCGTGCCGAACTACGACCGGGCGCGGCTGCGCGTCGGGATCGTGCACTTCGGAGTGGGCGGGTTCCACCGCGCCCACCAGGCCATGTACCTGGACCGGCTGATGAGTGCGCAGGCCGCCCTGGACTGGGCGATCTGCGGGGTGGGGGTGATGCCGGCCGACCGGCGTATGCAGCAGGTCCTCGACGCCCAGGACCGGCTCTACACGCTGGTGGTGAAGGCGCCGGACGGGACGCTGGACGCCCGGGTCATCGGCTCGATCAAGGAGTACCTGTACGCGCCGGACTCGCCGGAAGCGGTGATCGAGAAGATGGCGCAGCCGGAGGTGCGGATCGTCTCGCTCACGGTGACCGAGGGCGGGTACAACTTCAACGCGGTCACCGGCGACTTCATGGCCGACAACCCCGACATCCAGCACGACCTGGCCCTGCCGGGGGAGCCGCGGACGACGTTCGGGCTGATCACGGCGGCGATCGAGCGCCGCCGGCAGCGTGAGTTGCCGCCGTTCACGATCATGAGTTGCGACAACATCCAGGGCAACGGGGACGCGGCCCGGCGCAGCTTCGTGTCGTACGCGCGGCTGCGTGACCCGTCGCTGGCGGCGTACGTCGAGGAGAACGTCCGGTTCCCGAACAGCATGGTCGACCGGATCACGCCGGTGACCACCGACGACGACCGGGACGAGGTGCGCAAGCACTTCGGGATCGAGGACGGCTGGCCGGTGGTGTGCGAGCCGTTCACCCAGTGGGCGCTCGAGGACAAGTTCTCGTCGGGGCGGCCGCCCTTCGAGGACGCGGGCGTGCAGGTGGTGCCGGACGTCGAGCCGTACGAGCTGATGAAGTTGCGCCTTTTGAACGCCTCCCACCAGGCGCTGTGCTACTTCGGATACCTGTCGGGCTACCGGCTCGTGCACGACGTCGCCCGGGATCCGGTGTTCGCGCAGTTCCTGCTCGCCTACATGGAACGGGAGGCGACGCCGACGCTGGAGCCGGTGCCCGGCGTCGACCTGCGCGAGTACCAGCACCAGCTGATCGACCGTTTCTCGAACGCGCAGGTCAAGGACACGGTGGCCCGGCTGTGCGCGGAAAGCTCCGACCGCATTCCGAAGTGGCTGCTCCCGGTGATCCGGCAGAACCTGGCCACCGGCGGCGACATCCTGCTGTCGACGGCGGTGGTGGCGTCGTGGGCCCGCTACGCCAGGGGAGCCGACGAGCACGGGCAGCCGATCGAGGTCGTCGACCGGCTGCGCGATCAGCTGGTGTCGCTGGCCCGGCAGCCCGATCCGCTGGCCTTCATCCAGAACCGGGACCTGTTCGGGGATCTCGCCGACAACGAGCGCTTCGTGGCGGCGTACACCTCGGTCCTGAACAGCCTCGACGATCGCGGCGCGAAAGCGACGCTGGAAGCCCTCATGGCCGGGGCACTCTAGGCGGGGATGGTGCGTTTGGCGACGACCGGGCGGGCCCACCGCGTCGCCCGGTCGAGGATCGCCCGGAACATGACGACCACGCAGGTCACGCCGTTGAGGAACGACGCGGTCACGTCGGTGGGGTGATGCATGCCGCGGTAGAGCCGCGCGGTCGCCACGAGGAGCGGCACCAGAACGAGGAGCCAGGCCAGGCGTTTGGCCCAGGTCTTCTTCAGCATGACGCTGAGCAGGACGGCGAGCCCGACGTAGAGGGCGACGCTGGCCGACGTGTGGCCGGACGGGAAGCTCGAGGTGGGCGGCGAGTCGTCCAGATGCGGCACGGCCGGGCGCTGGCGGTCGATGACCAGCGTGGTGAACAGGAAGACGAGGGCCTGGGCGCTGACCGCGGCGCACAGGAAGAGCGGCTCGCGCCAGCGGTGCATCGTGAACCGCAGCCCGATGGCCACCGCCGCGGTGATGCCGACGACCACCGGCGTGCTGCCGAGCAGGCTGAAGAACTCCGAGACGTTGTTGAGGATGGCGTCCCGGTGTGCGGCGAAGTCCCGGTTGACGGCGTCCTCGGCGGTGAAGGGCCAGTCGTGCGACCACACCTTGGTCACGAGCAGGCCCAGCGCCACCATGACGCCGAAGAGCACGGTGACGGGCAGCAGGATCCGCTTGGCCACCTGCCCGAGGAAGGTGGTCCAGCTCGATGTCTCGGGGGGCATGGCGCGGTTTTTTACCCGATCGGGCGACCCGCCAATCCGCCGGCGACGACGACCTGGTTGGTGAGGGTGCCGAGGGCGGGCGAGGTGATCTCGATCGTGTCGCCGGCCCGGGTGGTGAAGTCCGCGTCCGGCACGACGCCGGTGCCGGTCAGCAGGACGGCGCCGGTGGGGAAGGTGAGCGCCCGGAACAGCCAGGCCGACAGCTCGCCGAAGCCGCGCGCCATCTCCGCCGTGGTGGTCGTGGCGGCGTACACCTCCCGGCCGTCACGCGAGATCCGCAGGCCGATCTCGAACGGCGCGGGCGGGACCGCCCAGCTCGGCACGATGGCCGGGCCCACCGCGCAGGAGCGGTCGTAGACCTTGGCCTGCGGCAGGTAGAGCGGGTTCTCGCCCTCGATCGAGCGGCTGCTCATGTCGTTGCCCAGGGTGTAGCCGAAGATCTCGCCGGCCGCGTTGAGGACCAGGCCGACCTCGGCCTCGGGCACGTCCCAGCCGGAGTCGGCGCGAATCGCGACGGCGCCGCCGTCCCCGACGACCCGCCACGGGCTGGCTTTGAAGAAGAGCTCGGGGCGGTCGCTGTCGTAGACGTCGTCGTAGACCGAGCCGTGCCCGGACTCCTCCTTACGCCCGTCGCGGCTGCGCTTGTACGTCACCCCGGCCGCCCACACCTCCTGCTCGTCGACCGGGGGCAGCACCTCGCCGCCGGGCCCGGCGCCGGTCGCGTCGCCGGCGGCGGCCTCGACCACCGCCCGGGCCCGGCCGAGGGGGAGGGCGAGCAGGCCGGCCAGGGTGTCGCCGAGCTCGCCCCATCGGTCGCCGGCGCGCACCGCCCAGCGCGTCCGGGCGCCGTCACGCAGGCGGTACAGAGAGATCGACATTCAACCATCCTAGGTGCGGAGATACCCTCTTCGGATGCCTCGTGTGGTACCCGCGGTCAGCCGCGCGCTCGACATCCTCGAGCTTTTCCTGGACCGTCCGCAGATGTCGGCCCGCGAGGTGATGGAGCGGCTCGACCTGCCGCGCACCACCGTTCACGAGCTGCTTGTCACGCTCGTCGAGCGTTCGTACCTGATCGCTGTGCCGGGCCAGCCGGTCCGGTACCGGCTCGGGCTGCCGCTGTTCCAGCTCGGCGCGGCCTTCGCGGGCCGGCTCGACCTGGTCCACGAGGCACAGACCGTCACCCGGGACGTGGCCGCCGCCTGCAATGAGGCGGTCCACCTGGCCGTGCTCGACGGTGCCGACGTCGTCTACCTCGTCAAGGTCGACAGCACCCATCCGGTCCGGATGGTCTCCGGGGTCGGGCGGCGGCTGCCGGCGCACTGCACGGCGGTCGGCAAGGTGCTGCTGGCCGGCCTCGACCGGGCGACGCTGGACGCCACCCTGGCCAAGGGCGTGCTGCCGGGCATGACGCCGGAGAGCATCACCGACCCGGACCGCCTGCGGGACCATCTCGAGGCCGTCCGGGCGGAGGGCGTCGCCGTGGACATCGGCGAGTCGGACACCGCCATGCGCTGCGTCGCCGCGGCGGTCCGGGACCATTCCGGCGCCGTGATCGCGGCCATGAGCCTGTCCGCGCCGATCATCCGCTGGACCCCGCAGGCCCATGTGGAGTGGACGGAGCTGATCCGGGGCGGGGCGGCGACGCTGTCCGCGCGCATGGGATATCCGCGGCAGCCTCGATAGCCGACTTCGAAACATTGACACCCTTCGCGGTCTTGTTCTAGCGTCGCGTCCACTCCACACGAAATATCGAACCACAGTCCGAGATTTCGAACAACGAGGGAGGCTGGCCATGGGGGGAACCACGCGGTCCCGGCGCGACTTTCTGGGTTTAGGGGTAGGAGTGCTCGGCGCGGCCGGACTGGCCGCGTGTGGCGGCACCTCCTCGTCGCCGTCGAGCGTGCAGCCGGACGTACCGAAGGAGTTGCTCGACGCCGCGGCGTCGTCGAAAGGCACCTCGATGGGCGTGCTGTCGCAGAAGCTCTACTCGACGGCGGCCAACGAACAGCTCGACGGATCGATCAAGAAATTCGCCGACGCGACCGGGACGAAGATCGAGAACAGCCTGGTCCAGGCCGACGCGGGCGACGTCGTCGCCAAGATAGACGCCGAGGTGAAGGGCGGCGTGGCCCGCGACCTGGCGTTCATGACCGACTCGCGGTTCATCGCCCAGTTCCACGCCCTGGGCGACCTGGAAGACGTGACGGACGTCGTCACCGCGCTGACGGCCAAGTACGGCGAGCCCTGCGCCGAGGCCAAGAACTTCTGCGTCTTCGACGGCAAGTGGTACGCGATCCCGTACCACTTCATCGGCATCGGATCCTTCCTGCGCAAGGACTGGATGCAGGAGAAGGGCATCGCGACCAAGGACGTCTACACCTGGGAGGAACTGCGGGACCTGTGCCTGGAGATCTCCGACCCGGGCCAGCGCCGCTTCGGCTGGGGAATGACCGTCAACCGGTCCGGTGACGGCAACGGCATGATCGAGGCCCTGATCAACTCGTACGGCGGGGCGATCGCGACGAACGACGGCAAGAAGGTCACCTTCGACTCGCCGGAGACGGTCCAGGCGGTGACCTTCCTGGGCGACATCTACACCAACCCCAAGTACAAGCCGATGCTGCCCCCGGGCGTGGCCAGTTGGACCGACACCAGCAACAACGAGAACTGGCTGGCCGGCATCCTCGGATACACCCGCAACAGTTTCAGCGTCTACGCCGACTCCAAGACCAAGAAGAATCCGGTGTACGGCAACACGCACGTCTTCTCCGACTGCGTCGGGCCCGCGACCGACAAGTCGCTGCTGCTCGGGCAGTCCCAGGGCTTCGTCGTCTTCAAGGGCGCCAAGAACCCCGGCCTGGCCAAACTCCTGGCGCAGTACCTGGTCAGCGCGCCCGCGCTGGTCGGGGTGTCCAAGGAGGCGCCCGGACTGGTCATGCCCGCCTGGGAGAAGGTCTGGGACGCCGACCCGTACTTCACCGGCGGCGACCCCGCGTTCGCCATGGTCCGCACCATGTCGCAGCAGCCGCTGCCGCTGTCCACCAAGAACGGCCTCAAGTTCCCGCAGAAGGCCAGCGCCGGACAGCAGGCGGTCGTCGCGGCCTACGTCCTGACCGACATGATGCAGCAGGTCGTGCAGGGCACCGCGCCCGCGCAGGCGGTGACCGCCGCCCACGCGAAGATGGTGCAGATCTTCGCGCAGCAGGGGCTGCCGCAGTGACAGCGGTACGGTCGGCCCCGGCCCCGGCCCCGGCCAAGGGCCCGCCGGGGCCGGGCTCCTTGACGAGAACTCAGCGGCGGCTGGGCCGGGACTGGCGGCTGGCCGCGGTGTTCCTGGCGCCCACGGCCGTACTGGTCGGTGTGCTCGTGCTTCTGCCGATCGCCCGGTCGGCGGTCACCAGCACCACGGAACGGCACGGTGCCGACAGCGTCTTCGTCGGACTGGGCAACTACCTCGCCCTGATCGACGACGGCCAATTCCGTACGGGCGTGGTGAACTCGTTCGTCTTCACGGCGTACGCCGAAATCTTCAAGGTCGTCCTGGGCCTGGCCGCGGCCCTGCTGCTGCACCAGCTGCGGCGCGGAAAGGCCCTGCTGACCGGGCTTCTGCTGGTGCCGTGGGTGGTGCCGACGGTGGTGACGGCGTTCAGCTGGCGGTCGCTGCTCGACCCGATCTTCGGCAGCGTCAACACGCTGCTCACCGCCTCGGGCATCGGGCCGGTCCTGGCCCATGTGCACCTGGTCGACAGCTGGCCCGCGGGCTGGCTGTCCGACGCGTCCCTGGCGATGCCGTCGGTGATCCTGGTCAACGTGTGGAAGGGCGTGCCGTTCTTCACCGTCTGCTTCCTGGCCGGGCTGAAGGCCATCCCGGCCGACCAGTACGAGGCGGCGACCATCGACGGCGCGTCCGCCTGGCGGCGGTTCGCGCACGTGACACTGCCCGGCCTGCGCCATGTCATCACCGTGACGGTCACCCTCTCGTCGATCTGGACGTTCAACAACTTCGACCTCATCTGGCTGCTGACCCAGGGCGGCCCGGGCGATGTGACGGCGCCGTACGTGCTCGTGGCCTATTCCAAGGCCATCCTGCAATTGCAGTACGGGGCCGGAGCGGCCGTCACCCTGGTCATGCTGCCGGTGATCGGCGGCCTGGTGTTCTTCCTGGTCCGGCTGCTTCGCGAGGACGGCGGCACCGGCCGGGCCGGGCCGCCCGGACAGCTGCGCAAGGCGCTGCCCTGGGGCCTCGCGCTGGCGTTCACGATCGCGCTGGCCTGGGCGGCACCGCAGATCTTCTGGAAGGCGGCGCTGATCCTCGGCGTGATCCTGGTGATCGCGCTGGCCGTCGGCCGGGTGGTCGCGGACCGCCGGCGTACGTCATCGGGGGTGTCGGGCCTGGCCCTGGCCGGGTTGCTGGTCTTCGTGCTGGGCCCGATGTACTGGATCGCGGTCACCGCCTTCAAGACCGAGGGGCAGGTGGTCACCCGGGCCAGCGACCTGTGGCCGGCGCCGTGGAGCCTCGAGCAGTTCACCGCCCTGTTCGCCAACCAGCCGTTCGGCCGCTGGTACCTCAACACCCTGGTGGTGTCGGCGGCGTCCACAGTGGTGGCGCTGGTCTGCGCCGTGCTGGCCGGATACGCGTTGGCCCGGCTGCGGTTCCGGGGCGCGCAGGGCTTCACGGTCACGGTGCTGCTGACGTACGTGATGCCGGGCGCGCTGCTGTTCATCCCGCTCTACCAGTTGCTCATCGGAGCCCGGCTCACCGACTCGCTGTGGTCGCTGGTGGTGACGTACCCGACCTTCACCATCCCGTTCGCCACGTGGCTGCTGGCCGGCTACTTCTCGTCGATCCCGGCCGAACTGGAGGAGGCCGCCCTGGTCGACGGCTGCTCCCGCGTCCAGGCGTTCGGCCGGGTGGTGCTGCCCCTGGCCAAGCCCGGGCTGCTGGCGGTGGCGCTGTTCACCCTGACCAACGCCTGGAACGAGTTCCTGTTCGCCTTCGTCTTCATCACCAAGGACGAGTACAAGACCCTCCCGGTCGGCATGCAGTCCATGATCGCCGGCGACGTCGTCCCCCAGGGCCAGCTCGCCGCCGCCTCCCTGCTGGTCAGCATCCCGGTGGTCGTGATGTACGCCTTCGGCCAGCGCTTCCTCACCGAGGGTCTCACGGCCGGCGCGGTGAAGGGCTAACTAGGCGTGAAGCAACGCGTCTCTTGACTAGTAGTCACGCCGTGCGGAAAGCTGTCTCCGACGTCGATGGCCGGCGTCGGAGGAGGAATGATGCCTGAGAGCGTGCCCCTCGATGTCGCGTCGGCGCGAGCGGCGCCTCCCCGCGACTTCGACGGCTTGTACAAAGCGTTGTTAGGGGCTCATCCCCGCGACGCGCTGAAAGTATTCTGCGGCGCACAGCTCGACGATGGGGCCGTTGTGGTGGAGAGGCCGACCGAGCAGCTGCGGCAACGCAGTCTCCAGTGCGACAAAATATTGGAAGTTCAGTACGACAACGACGAGCCCGCCGACCTCTACCACTTCGAGATCCAGGTCCAGCGCACCGAGGACTTCGAGGAACGGATGGTGGGCTACTGGGCGGGCTTGGCGGTCAAGCACCGGCGCTCGACGCACCGGATCCATCAGGTGGTGCTCTGGCCGCAGGGCGGTGGCTATCCGGGCCGCTTCACCCGTGACCGGGTCCAGATGGACTATCTGTCTGTTGACATTCCCGGCGACCTGGACCCGGGCGAGTTGCTGTCCGGGCCTTTGGCGCCGCTTGCGTTGTGGTCGCAGAAACCGCCACCCGATGTCGTCGAACAGGTCGCCGACCGGATTGCCGCGATCAGCTCGCCTGAGGAGAAGCTTGTCCAGGTCGAGCTGGGTATGCTCGTGCAAGGTGTCCTGGCGGTCCAATTTCTGGAAGCTCTGCGAAGGAGAGGCATGAACAACGTTCTCGAGCAGACGGAGTCCGGCCGCGAGATCGCTCGCCGAGGGCTGGAGCAGGGCCTGGAGCAGGGCCTGGAGCAGGGCCGCGTCGAGGGGATGCGGGCGCTGCTGCGGGCGAAATTCGGGGAGATCGCCGACCTCGACGAGCTTGCGCGGCGGCTGGCCGGCGACGACCACGACGGGAACATCGCCCGCGTCGTGGGCGGTGTGACCCTGGAAGAGCTGCGTTCCTCCCGCCGCGGCGTGCCCGGCCGCCGGTGAAGCCCCGGCTTACAGGAGGCCGAGGTTGAAGACCTCGAACGAGGCGCCGTAGCGGACGCCCAGGCGGGTGCCGGACTGGCGCGAGAAGCCCTCGAGGAACTCCTCGGCGTCGAAGGAGCCTGAGGTCAGGCCGTTCAGGTAGGCGGCGTGGGCCTCCAGCGAACGGACGCCCAGGTCGAACGTGTCTGTGGTGTCGACGCCGTGGGTTGAGCGGGGGGAACCGGCGGCCCACACCTCGCGCGTCGACCACTTGTCCAGGCCCTGGTCGCGGAAGATCCAGCGGTTGGCCGCGTCGCGGGCCGCGTCGAGGACGGCTCGGCCGGTGACCATGTGGTCGGACATGTTCAGGGCCTGGCCGGCCTCGTCCCAGCTGTCGCGGAAGTTGTTCGTGATGATGATGTCGGGGCGGTGGGTGCGGATCACCCGGGTCAGTTCCCGGCGCAGCGGTACGCCGTACTCGAGGACGCCGTCCGGCAGGCCCAGGAAGTCGACCTGCTCGACGCCGACGATGGCGGCCGACTCGCGCTGCTCCCGCTCGCGGGCGGGGGCCGCCTCGGCCGGGTCCAGACCGTCGATGCCGGCCTCGCCGCTGGTCAGCAGAACGTACGTGATGTCCTTGCCCTGCGCCGTCCAGCGGGCGATGGCGGCGGCGGTGCCGAACTCGAGGTCGTCGGGGTGGGCCACGATGGCCAGGCCGCGCTGCCAGGACTCGTCGACGGGCTGTAGTGAGGTCATGGCCTCAGCCTACGAGGCGGCGCTCCCAGGCCCAGGCCGCGATCTCCACCCGGTTCCGGGTGTTGAGCTTCGTGTGGATGCTGCCCAGGTGCGTCTTCACCGTGCCGACCGAGATGAACAGCTGGGCCGCGATCTCCGCGTTGGTCAGGCCGCGGGCGGTCAGCTTCACCACCTCCAGCTCGCGTGGGGACAGGCCGCCCTCGTCGGTCGCGGCCGCCGGCGGGGACAGGTGTTCCAGCAGGCGGACCGTGATGGAGGGGCTGATCAGGGCGTCGCCCGAGACCGCGGCCCGGACCGCCTCGATCAGCAGGGCCGGGCCGGAGTCCTTCAGCAGGAAGCCGGCGGCGCCGTTGCGCAGGGCCTGGTGAACGTACTCGTCCAGGTCGAACGTGGTGACCACGACGATGCGCAGCGGGTCGGGCACGCCGGGGCCGGCCAGCAGCCGCAGGGCCTCCAGGCCGTCCATCTTCGGCATGCGGATGTCGAACAGCGCCACGTCCGGCTTCAGCTTGCGGGCCAGGGCCACCGCCTCGACGCCGTCGGAGGCCTCGCCGACGACTTCCATGTCGGGCTGAGCGCCGATGATCATGCCGAAGCCGGTACGGACCATCGCCTGGTCGTCGGCGATCAGTACGCGAATCACCTGAAGAAACCGCCTTTACGGAATGGGGAAGGCCGCGTCGACCACCCAGCCGCCCTCGATGCCCGGACCGGCGGTGATCCGGCCGCCGACCGCGCGGACCCGTTCGGTGAGGCCCACGAGACCGTACCCCGGACGATCTCTCGGGGTGACGGCGCGCGCCGGGACACCGTCGTTGGCCACCCGCACCAGCAGCCAGTCGGGGGTGCGGCGGACCCACACGTCGGCGACCCGGGCCGCCGGGGCGTGCTGGCGGACGTTGGTCAGGGCCTCCATCACCACCCGGTAGGCCGAGGTCGACACCTCCACCGGCAGGCCGTCGGCGTCGCCGTCGACGTGGATGCGGGCGGTCGCCCCGCCGGCCGAGTTGAACTGGTCGAGCAGGACCGGCAGTTCGCCCAGCCCGGCCACCGGGGCCAGGGGCGCGTCGGGTGACGAGGAGGGGTCGCGCAGCACGCCGACCATGCGGCGCATCGAGGCCATCGTCTCGGCACCGGCCTCCTCGATCTGTTCCAGGGCCAGCAGCACCCGTTTCGGGTCCTGCTCGGCGATGAACCGGGCGCCCTGGGCCTGCACGACGATGCCGGTCACGTGGTGGGCGATGAAGTCGTGCAGGTCGCGCGCGAACTCGGCGCGCTGCTCGGCGCGTACGGCGTCGACCGCACGCTCCCGGGAGCTCTCCAGGATGCGCAGGTAGATGCCGACGCCGATGGCGGCGGCCCCGGCGAGGGCCTGGATCAGGCCGAAGATGACGAACTCGGCGCCCTGGCCGCCGCGCAGCGGCTGGAAGCTGACCGCCGCGCCGACCGCGATGACGCCGGCCACCGCCCAGCCGGGCTTGGCCCGCCGGGCCAGCACGAACAGCACGCCCAGCAGGGCCGCCGACTCGGCCAGGCCCCAGCTCAGGTAGCTGTAGTCGCTGCGGTAGGCCAGGACGACCGTCACGGTCATGGTCAGGGAGGCCAGGCCGAGCACCACTGCGACTTTCGGCAGAGTGGTGGACCCCTGTTTGTGCGCGGGCAGCCAGACGACCGCGGCGGCGATCGCCAGGAGCACCTGGAGCAGGCCGAGCAGCTCCGAGTCGCGCAGCAGGCCCTGCGCGACGTCGAACAACCCGAGCACGGCCATGGCGGCCAGCGCGAGGAACTGCCCGAGGCGGAGCAGGATCAACCGGTTCGTGTTCGTCTGCATCGTGACCCAGCGTAGTTGCAGGTGAGCGCGCCTTCATCGGCCGAAAGGCAGATCCGGATCCCTGGCCGCGGGCGGATGTGCGGGGCTGATCAAAAGAACCAGCATGGGCGTCGTACTCAACGACACGACGCCCAGTGGAGATTCCATGCAGACGCCCGTACTCCCCGACACGATGGCGGCCGTCGCCGCGGTCGACCTGACCAAGGTCTACGGCCACGGCGACACCGCCGTACGGGCCCTGGACGGCGTGACCGTCGGGTTCGCCCGCGCCCAGTTCACCGCGATCATGGGACCGTCCGGCTCCGGCAAGTCGACCCTCATGCACTGCCTGGCCGGTCTGGACACCGCCACCAGCGGGCAGGCCCTGCTCGGCGGCACCGACCTGACCAAGCAGTCCGACAAGGTGCTGACGAAGGTGCGCCGGGAGCGGATCGGTTTCGTCTTCCAGGCGTTCAACCTGCTGCCGCAGCTCACCGCCGCGCAGAACATCACGCTGCCGCTGGAGCTGGCCGGCCGTAAGCCCGACCGGCATCTCTACACGCACCTCACCGAGACGCTCGGCATCACGGGCCGCCTCGACCACCGGCCCGGCGAGCTCTCCGGCGGCCAGCAGCAGCGGGTCGCCCTGGCCCGCGCGCTGGTCTCGCGCCCCGAGGTGGTCTTCGCCGACGAGCCGACCGGCAACCTCGACTCCCGGTCCGGCGCCGAGGTGCTGCTCTTCCTGCGCAATTCCGTACGGGAACTCGGGCAGACCATCGTCATGGTCACCCACGATCCGGGCGCGGCCGCCTACGCCGACCGGGTCGTGCTGCTGGCCGACGGCCGGGTCGCCGGCGAGATCGACCGCCCGGACACCGCCAGCGTCACCGACGCGCTCCAGGGACTGGCGGCCGCCCGATGAGCGTGCTGCGTACCCAGATGCGCGGCGTGGCCCGCCGCCCCACCCGGCTGCTGCTGACCGGCCTGGCCGTGCTGGTCGTCTCGTTCGTCGTCTACGCGTCGGTCCTGGCCCAGCAGATCACCGAGCGCAGCGTGCTCAACGGTCTGAGCGGCACGCCGGAGGCGGTCGACCTGGTCGTCCGGAACGGCGACATCAGCACGAAGACGGCGGCCGCGATCGGCCAGGTCCCCGGGGTCGCCGAGGCGGTCGCCCGGATCGACGCCGGCGGCATGGTCGGCACCGACGACTACCTGCAACTCCAGTCGGACCCCGGCAGCGGGCCGCTGGCGCTGGCCACTGTCACCCAGGGCCGCTATCCGCAGAAGGCGGGCGAGATCGCCGTCACCCCGCGCACGGCCGAGCGGATGAGCCTCGCGCTGGGGCAGACGGTCAGCGTCCAGCTGCGCTACTCCGAGGACGGCAAACCCCTGCCGCCGACCAGGGTCACGGTGGTCGGCCTGGTCAAGGCCCGCGACGATTACGGTTTCCAGGCGTACGCCCCGACGAGCGCCGTCATCGCAATGACCGGCGTCGGGCAGGCCAGCCGGGTCGAACTCCGGTATGCCCCGGGCGCCGAGGGCGTCCAGGATCGCGTCACCGCGATCGCCAAGGGCGCCGAGGTGGCCACCGGCGCCGACGTGCGCCTCGAGGAGGCCGAGGCGAAGGCGTCCGGCGTCAACGCGGTCTTCGCGGTGATCGCCATGTTCGTCGCGATCGCCGTGGTCGCGGCCGGACTGGTCGCCACCTCCACGTTCCGCATCATGTTCGCCCAGCGGATGCGCCAGCTCGCCCTGCTGCGGGCGGTCGGCGCCGGCCGCGGCTCGATCACCCGGTCGCTGGCCGCCGAGGGCGCCCTGACCGGACTGGTCACCGGCCTGGCCGGCGTGCTGATCGCGCTCGGCCTGGGCCACCTGCTGCCGGTCGTGACCGGCTGGTTCGGCTTCAAGATCTCCTCGCCCGGCTTCCCGGTGCCGGCCGCGCTCGGCACGGTCGCGCTGGCCGTCCTGATCACCGTCCTGGCCGTGCTGGCGCCGGCCGCCTCGGCCGCCCGGGTGTCACCGCTGGAGGCCCTGCGCAGCTCCGGCACGACCGGTTCCCGCCGCGACATCGGCGCCCTGCGCTGGGTGACCGGCCTGGTGCTGGCGGCCGGGGCGGGGCTCGCGGCCGCGTACGTCATCAACGGTCTGCCCGGCCGTGACCCGAAGGACTACGACCCGACGCCGATGCTGTTCGCCGTCGTCGGATCGGGCGCGCTGGCCTTCTTCGCGCTGGTCGCCCTCGGCCCGGTGCTCGTGCGGCCGGTGCTGGCCCTGCTGGGCGCGCCGATCCGGCGCTCGGGGCCGGTCGGCCGGCTGGCCGCCGGTGGGGTGGGCGCGGCGCCGCGCCGGGCCGCCGCCGTCTCGGTCGTGGTCGCGCTCGGCGTCACCCTGATCGCCGGGGCGCTGGTGGGCGGCGCGTCGATCCGGGTGCTGGCCGAGCGGGAGGCCGCCGCCTCGGCGCCGGCCGACTACGAGGTGACCGGCGAGGACCTGGCGTCGATGCCGGTGGCGCTGGTCGACAAGCTGCGCGATCGCCGCGAGCTCACCCACGTCACCCCGTACCGGCGGATCACCACGAAGATCGGCAACGTCGAGGGGCTGACCGCGGTCGACCTGACCATGGGCTCGCTGCCCGAGCTGGACAAGCTCGACGTGACGGCCGGGTCGGTGAAGGACCTCAAGCCGGGCTCGGCGGTCATCTCGGGCTTCACCGCCGAGACGACCGGGCTGGGCGTGGGCGACAAGATCACGCTGGTGGCCGGCAAGCGGAGCGGGACGTTCACGATCGCCGCGCGACTGCCCGACTCCGGGCCGCTGGGCTCGGCCGTCGTGCTCGACCCGGGCGACCTGACGAAGCTGGGCGCGCCCGCCACGTACTCCGGTGTCCTGGCCGACGCGGCCGAGAGCGGCGAGAAGGGCCGCACCGACGGCAAGCGCGCGATCGACGAGAGCGTGGCCGGCGCCGGTTTCCACACCGACGTGCTGGCCGACCAGCGCGACCAGATCGACGAGCAGCTCACCCTGCTGCTGGTGATCGCGCTCGGGCTGATCGGGCTCACCGTGGCCATCGCGGTGGTCGGCGTCGGCACCACGACGGCCCTGTCGGTCGTCGAACGGGTCCGCGAGTCCGGGGTGCTGCGCGCGGTCGGTCTGTCCCAGGGCGGCCTGCGGGCCATGCTGACGGCCGAGTCGGCGCTGTACGGCGTGATCGGCGCGGCCATCGGGCTGGTCCTGGGCGTCCCGTACGCGCTGCTGGCCGTCAAGGCGCTCGGCGTGAACGCGCCCCTGGCGGTTCCGGTGGGCCAGCTCGCGGTGGTCTTCGTGGTGCTGATCGCGCTGACCGCGCTGGCCGGGGTGCTGCCGGCGCGCAAGGCGGCGAAGGTCAGCCCGGTGGCGGCGCTCGGAACGGAGTAGACAGTCATGCATGGATGACTTCTGGCCGTTGTTCGGGCTCCGGCTGGTCCACCGCGACGTCGTGCTGCGGCCGATGCGCGAGGCGGACCTGCCGGAGCTCGCCGCCGTGCTCCCCGGCGACGCCGGGCACGACCCGCGCCTGGCCATGTGGCCCGCGCAGAGCTTCGCCGGCAACGAGCGGCGGCTGTTCTGCCAGGGCTACTGGAAGGCGTTAGGCACCTGGGACCCCGCCTCCTGGGTGCTGCACTTCGCCGTCGCGTACGGCGGTGAGCTGGTCGGGGTCCAGACCCTCGAAGGCGAGAACTTCCCGGCCCTGCGGACCGTGGACACCGCGTCGTGGCTGGTCCCGCAGGTCCGGGGGCGCGGCGTGGGGATCGCGATGCGTACCGCCGTCCTCGGCTTCGCCTTCGCCCGCCTCGGGGCCGTCGCGGCGATCAGCTCGGCGACGACGGTCAACGCGGCGTCGCTCGGGGTCTCGAGACATTTGGGGTACGCCGACAACGGCCTCAGCCGCATAGTGGACACCTCCGGCGAGGTCGCCGAATTGCGGCACTTCCGGCTCACCGCCGAACGCTGGCCCGGCGCCGAGGTCACGATCGAGGGCTTCGATCCCTGCCGGCCCTGGTTCGGGATGGAGGCCTGATCACCGGTCCGGTACTCTCACGCGGCCAATTCCAGATCGACGGGGGATCGCGTGGAACGCAAGGTGGCACTATCGATCGGGGCCGCGGTGGCGGTGCTCGCGGCCGGCGGCGGCATCGCCGCGCTGGCCTGGCCCGACTCGGCGGCCGCGCCGCTGGCCTTCCAGGAACCGGCGGCCACGACGGCCGCGGCAACCTCCGCCGCCGCGGCGCCGGCGGCGGCGTCCACGGCGTCGGCGGCGCCCGTGGTGGCGGCCGCGGCGCCCGAGTCGCAGGCGCCGGTGCTGCCCAACGCGCCGGTGCGCACCGTCGTCACCAAGGTGGGGCTGGGCGCGTCCGCCGCCGGCAAGGTCGATCTGCCGCAGCGGGCCACCACGAAGTTCAGCATGGTCAGCGTGAGCTGGGACGACCCGAAGGCCGCGCCCAAGGGCACCGTGCAGGTGCGCACCCGCAGCGCCGCCACCGGGGCCTGGACCGACTGGCAGTCGCTCGAGGTCGCCGAGGCCGCCGCCGACCGGCCGGCCGAGGCGGCGCGCGTGCGCGGGCGCACGGAGCCGCTGTGGGCCGGGCCGTCCGACGGGGTGGCCGCCCGCGTCGAGGGCGCCACGGCGACCGGCCTGCCGGCCGGGCTGCGGCTCAACCTGATCGACCCGGACGCCCCGCCGACCGGCGGCGCCGGCGGCGGCATGCTGGCCGAACCCTCCACCCCGGCGTCGGCCGCCGCGGCCGCCCCCGAAGCCACGTCGGCCCCCGTCGTGGCCAAGGCGGCCATGCCGGCAATGGTGACCCGCGCCCAGTGGGGCGCTCTCGAGGACACGGTCAAGGCTCCGGCCGACGTGGCCACCGAGGGCGTCAAGGTGGTGTGGGTACACCACACTGCCTTCGGTAACGACGAGAGCTGCGCCAACACGCCGAAGATCCTCCGCAGCATGATGGCGCGGGACCTCGAGGACAAGTTCGACGACATCGGCTACAACTTCATCGTCGACAAGTGCGGCACCCTCTACGAGGGTCGCAAGGGCAGCGCCACCAAGGCCGTCATCGGCGCCCACACGGTCGGGTTCAACACAGCCTCGGTCGGCATCGCCCTGATCGGTGACTACACCAAACTCCAGCCATCCGCCGCCGCGTTGAAGACCATCTCGCAGCTGGCGGCGGCACGGCTCACCGCCTACGGCTTCGACCCTGCGACGACGGGAGAGATGGTCGAGGGCGTGGACGGCCGTATCTGGCCGAAGGGCACGAAGGTCACGTTCCCGCGAGTTTCCGGCCACAAGGACGGCCAGCGGGTGCCTACTAGCGAGGCCAGCTCCGGCTATAACACCGCATGCCCCGGAGACGCGATGTACCCGCTGCTCGGCGCCATCCGGGCCAAGGCGGCGCTGCCGGGCCTGGCGCTGAGGAACGTGGCCGGGACGGTGTCGGCCGGTGTCACCTACGTGCGTACCACCGCGACCGTGAACTGGACCCTGACCGGTGGCAACGTCAACCGCTTCAACATCCTCCGCAACGGCGTCGTGGTCGCCACCGTGGCCGGCACCGCGCGCACGGCGACCGTGGCCGTCCCGGCCGGCTCGCACACCATCGCGGTCCGGGCCGTGCACGCCACCGGCGTCGCCGACACCACCCCCGCCGTGCGGATCGTCGCCGACGCCACGCCGCCCACCTTCCCCGGCGCCCCGTCGGTGATGCTGCGCACCGGCACGTACTCGGCCACCTCGGTCCCGGTATCGGTGGTCTGGCGCTCGGCCGACAACGTGCGGGTGGTCGCCCAGACCGGCAAGACGACCTCGCCCGGCTCGGCGACACTGGCCCCGGCCGCCACCGCGTGGAACACGTCGGTACGCCCGAACGCCGCCCTGACGTACACGATCACCGCCCGCGACCTGGCCGGCAACAGCCGGGCCGCCGCCGCCACGCGCAAGGTCACCCAGGTCCCCGAGACCTCGGCCAAGCGCACCGGCACCTGGGCGGCCCGGTCCGGCTCGGCCTACCTGGGCGGCAAGGCCCTGGCCGCGAGCGCCAAGAACGCCAAGCTGTCGTGGACGTTCAACGGCCGCTCGGCCGCCCTGACCTTCACCCGCACCAAGGCGACCGGCGTCGTGTACGTCTACGTCGACGGGACGAAGGTGGCCACGCTCGACACCAAGGCCGCCACCACCGCGTACCGCCAGACCTTGTTCGTCCGCAACATGCCGGCCAAGGCACACACCTTCACCATCGTGGTCGCCGGCACCGCCGGCCGCCCCCAGGTCATCGCCGACGGCCTCACGTACGCCAACTGAAAGCCGCACCCGTGCAGTCGCCGGCCGGCGACTGCACGGGCCTGTCCTGCTCCACGGCCTACTGCTGGATTCGAACGAGAAATTCCCGCATGTCGGCCAGCGCTGGGTGTTCCGTTTGTTCCGCCAAGGATATCGCCCGGCATAGAGTCTTGACGGCGTCGTCCCGTCGTTCCATGTGGGTGAACAAGGCGGCCAAGTTGAATTCCAGCACAGCCTCGAGGCTTCGGTCACCTATGACGCGCACAATTTTGAGCGCCTCATCGATCGCTTGCTTGGCGCCCGCGAGATCACCTCGGCCGAAGCGGATTTGGCCGATGTCGCTGAGCGTAGTCGCTTCAATGGTTCGAGCCTCGAACTCTCGGGCGATCGCCAGAGCCTGCTCGTAATACGTCATGGCGCCCTGCTGGTCACCGAGCTGGTTCTGCGCGAGGCCAACACCGTGAAGTGCGGCTGCTTCTCCCGGGCGGTCACCGACGTCTCGGTAAATGAGCAAGGCCTCGTGGTAGTGAGCCAGAGCTTGCTGCCAATCTCCAAGATTGTCGTACGCGGCGCCAATGTTGTGAAGGGTCGCTGCCTCGCCTGCACGGTCGCCGACCTGTCGGCGTATAGGCAAGGACTGATGTAGGTAACCCAAGGACTTCTGCTGGTCTCCCAGGCCACCGTATGCGGCACCGATATTGCTGAGAATGGTTGCTTCTCTTGCGCGGTCGCCTTCTTTCTGGGTAATGGAATAGGCCTGCTCGTAGTAAGCTAGGGCCTGTCTCAGGTCTCCAAGGTCCTTGTGTGCGAGACCGATATTCTGAAGGACCGTGGCTTCGCCTGCGAGGTCGCCTATCTCTCGGGTGATGCGAAGCGACTGCTCGTAGTACATCAAGGCGCGTCGGTGATCACCGATGCGGTTGTAGGTTAGTCCTATGCCGGAGAGGGCAGACGCCTCGCCGGCGTGGTTGCCCGCCTCGCGGTGCGAATCCCACGCCTGTTGGAACTTAGCCAAGGCTTCGCGGCTCTGCCCTGTCGAGGCAAGGGACCTGCCTAGGTGATAGAACGCATCTGCGTCCTTGCCAAGTGAAAGAGTGGCGTTGGCGAGAGCCGCTACCTCAGCGAATCGTGATCGGCGCAGCAACGCTTCGGCCAACCGGCCACCGGCGTCCCTCGCGATTGTCGACTCCCGGCCTGCCACGGCCAGACGATGGATCTCTCGGCATTGCGCGATCGTTAGGGCGGCCTTACCGGTGATCGAGGGCTTCAGCTGCTCAGGTCGTCCGCCATGGGTCAACCGGCCACATCCTCGTCTCGGCCCCGCCGTCCTCGATATGGTCCGGCCCTCCGCGGCGGAGTTTAGCCGCGGCACGTGGCTCCGGCCAGGCACCGCGGCCTCCACGTCACAGGGCGATTTTCTCCAGCTCGGCGGCGTCGTCCTCGGTCAGGGTGAGGGCGGCCCCGGCCACGTTCTCCCGTAGGTGGGCGACGGAGGACGTGCCCGGGATGAGCAGGATGTTGGGGGAGCGCCGCAGCAACCAGGCCAGGGCCACGGACATCGGTGTCGTCTCCAGCCGGGTCGCCACGGCGGTCAGTGCGCCCGACTGCAGCGGGCTGAAGCCGCCGAGCGGGAAGAACGGCACGTAGGCGATGCCGTCGGCGGCCAGCTCGTCGATCAGGGCGTCGTCGTGTCGGTGGGCCAGGTTGTACATGTTCTGCACGCACACGATGGGGGCGATCGACCGCGCCTCGGCGACCTGGTCGGCGGTCGCGTTGCTCACGCCGAGGTGCCGGATCAGGCCCTGCCGCTGGAGGCCGGCCAGGGTCGCGAACGCCTCGGCCACCGAACCCGGCTGCGGGCCTTCGGCGGTGCCGAGACGCAGGTTCACCACGTCGAGGGTCTCCAGGCCCAGGTTCCGCAGGTTCTCGTGGATCTGGCGGCGCAGGCTGTCGGGGTCGCGGGCCGGCGGCCAGCCGCCCTGGGCGTCCCGGGTGGCGCCGACCTTGGTCACGACGTGCAGGTCCGCGGGGTACGGGTGCAGGGCCTCGCGGATCAGCCGGTTCGTGAGGTGTGGGCCGTACGCGTCGCTGGTGTCGATGTGGGTGATGCCGAGTTCGGCCGCCTCGCGCAGGACGGCCAGGGCGCCCTCGCGGTCCGCCGGCGGCCCCATCACCCACGGGCCGGCGAGTTGCATGGCGCCGTAGCCGAAGCGGGTGACGGTCAGGTCCCCGAGCGTCCAGGTGCCGCCGGGAAGGGAAGTGTTTGACATGCGCTCTACTCTGAGCTGGTAACTCTCCATTGGGAAGTGGGCACCTCAGGGTGCGTTAGGCACGGGCGGGTGGCATGGCGACGACGACGGCGGCGCGGCGGCGGGCCGAAGCGAAGGCGGAGTACAACGCGTTCCTGGCCTTGTGCCCGAGCCAGAAACTGCTCGAGCGGATCTCCGGCAAGTGGGTCACGCTGATCCTGAGCGCGCTGGGCAGCGGGCCGGACTGCGGCGGCGAGCCGCGGGCGATGCGCTACTCGGAGCTGTCCCGGCTGCTGGCCGGCGTCAGCCAGAAGATGCTCACCCAGACGCTGCGCTCGCTCGAGCGCGACGGCCTGGTCAGCCGCACCGTGACGCCGACGGTCCCGGTCACCGTCTCGTACGAGCTGACTCCGCTCGGCCTTTCCCTGCACGAGACGATGCGCGCACTCAAACGCTGGGCCGAGACGCACATGGACGAGGTGTCGGCTAACCGTGACGCCGCGCCTGGCCCCGGCGCTCCGGTCCCGGCGGATCGGCCGGAGGCGCCGGCGGCAGGGTGAACCAGAAGGTGGCGCCGCGCCCGTCCTCGCCCTCGGCCCAGATCTCGCCGCCGTGGCGCTCCACCGCGCGGTGCACGGTGGTCAGGCCGATGCCGGTGCCGGGGAACTCCTCGGCCTTGTGCAGCCGGGCGAACGGGCGGAACAGCTCGCCCGCCTTGCCGGCCGGGAAACCGGCCCCGTTGTCGCGGACGAAGAAGCCTCTCGGCGTGCGGCCCACCTCGATCGCCGGGCGCTCGACCTTGCGGGTGAACTTGACCGCGTTGTTGATCAGGTTCTCCAGGATGACCCGGACCAGGCCCTCGTCGGCGTCGGCGGTCATCGCGTCGTGCACGGTGAAGCCGATCTCGCGGCCCGGTTCGCGGGCCTCCACCTCTCCTATGACCGACCAGGTGGTGGCGGTCATGTCGAACCTCTCCCGGCGCAGGTCGCCGCGGCTGGCCCGGGCCAGGATCAGCAGCGACTCGACCAGGTCGGCCATCCGCAGCGCGGCCGCCTGAATGCGGCCCAGCCGGCGGCGGGCCTCCTCGCTGAGCGGGTCGTCCTCGTCGTCGAGCATGTGCTCGGCGAAGCTGCTGATCACCTGCAGCGGGCCGCGCAGGTCGTGCGAGACCGAGCCGGAGAACGCCTCCAGCTCGCGGTTGCGCCACTCCAGCTCCTCGACCAGGGCGGCCCGGGTCTCGGCGAGCTGCCGGGCCGAACGCTCCTCGGCCGCGTCGAGTTCGCGCCGCATCAGCTCCTCGCGGATGCGGCGGCTCTCGTCGTGCGACTGCTTGCGGCGGATCTGCGTACGGACGTGGGCACGCAACGCCTCGGCCCCGGACTCCGTCCGTACGTAGTCGTCGGCCCCGGCGGCCAGGCACTCGAGCATGTCCTCGTCGGTGGCGCCGGTCATCACCACCGGCGTCTCGCCGATCACCGGCACCTCCTTGATGCGCCGGCACGCGTCGCGGCCCAGGTCACCGGAGAGGCCCATGCCGAGCACGATGCAGTCGACCGGCTGCTCGGCCAGCAGGTCGAGGGCGTCGTCGATGCCGGCGACCGGCACCACGTCGTAGCCGTCGGCCCGCAGCGCGTGGGCCAGATCGGACAACCGATCCTTGTCCGGGGTCAGCGCCAGGACCTTGCTCGGGCCGTGCAGGCTGCCGGTGACCTCGATCGGCAGCTGCTCGGCGCTCTGCCGCAGCACCGCGTTCAGCTTGGCCGGCACGATCGCCAGGTTCTGCTGCTTGCGGACGAACGCGTCCGCTCCGGCGTCGAGCATCTGCAGCTCGGTGGCGTAGTCGTCGGCTGCGGTCATCAGGATGCACGGGATGTCGCGCAGCGCCGGGTCGAGGCGGACCCGGCGGATCACCGTGGCGCCGTCGATGCCGGGCATCACACCGTCGACGATGATCGCCTGCGGGCGCCGGTCGGCCGCCGTGCGCAGGCCGTCCTCGCCGCTGGGCGCGGTCAGCACCGCGTACCCCTCACCCTCCAGCAGCTCCCGCAGCTGCTCGCGGAAGGTCATGCTGTCGTCGATGACCAGGATCGTGGTGCGGTCGTCGGCCCGCACGGGCCCGTCGCCGAGCAGCTGCCGGGTGCGGGCCACGACGTAACCGGCGTCGTACGGCTTGCCGACGTACTCGTCGGCGCCGGTGCGCAGCCCGGCCAGCCGGTCGGCCACCTCGTCCTCGCTGGACAGCAGCACGGTCACCACGCCCGTCCGGCTCGGCATGCCCCGCAGCTCGGTCAGCAGTTCCAGTCCGTCGGCGTCGGGCAGCATCACGTCGAGCACGGCCACGTCGAACTCGGCCGCCACGAACGCCGCCCGCGCCTCGGCCCCGGACGCGCACAGGATGGTGGCGAACCCGTCCGCGTTGAAGGCGTCGTGCAGGTCCATCCGCACGGTGAGGCTGTCGTCGACGATCAGCACCTGCCGGGTCATCGCCGGCTCCCGGAGGGTTGCAGGTCGACCAGCCGGGCCGCTATCCGGGCCGGCGGCATGATGTACGCGGCCGCGCCGAGCAGGGCGGCCTCGCGCGGCATGCCGTAGACCACGCAGCTGGCCTCGTCCTGGGCGAAGGTGGCGGCGCCGCGCGAGCGCATCCGCAGCAGGCCGTCGGCGCCGTCGCGGCCCATCCCGGTCAGCAGGCAGCCGGCCGCCGCCGAGCCGAACTCGGCCGCCACCGACTCGAACAGCACGTCGACCGACGGGCGGCACGAGTGCCGGGGCGGCGCGTCGCTGAGCCGCAGCACGCCGTCGCGCACGTACAGGTGGCGGTCGGGCGGGGCCAGCACCACCCGGCCGGTGGCCGCGCCGATCGGCGTGCCGTCGCGCGCGTAGGCCACGTCGCGCCCGGTCTGCCCGGCCAGCCAGTCGGAGAAGGCCACCGCGAACGGCTCGCTGGCCGCGATGTGCTGCACGCACAGCACCGGCGGCTGGAACCCGATGGGCAGCGCCCGCAGCAGTTCGGTGAGGGCGCCCGGCCCGCCGGTGGAGGCGCCCAGCGCCACCGCCCGGAAGGTCTCGGTGACCGGCCCGACGGTGGCCGGGGCCGGCGCGGCCGCGCGTGGCGGGCTGGCGTTGGGCCGCCCGTCCAGCCGGGCCCGGGGATGCGTGATCACCCGGATCCGCGAGACCAGCCGCACCGACTGGCAGAGTCGGCGGCCCCAGTCGGCGTCGCTGCCGTCGCCGCGCGGCTTCTCCATCACGTCGACCGCGCCCGCCGCGAGCGCGTTGTAGGTGCTGAACATCTCCTGCCGGTCGGCCGACGAGACGACCAGGATCGGCGTCGGATGCTCGGCCATGATGTGCTCGGTGGCGACCAGGCCGCTCATCGTGGGCAGCATCATGTCCATGGTCACCACGTCCGGGCGCAGCCGGGCCACCATCGCGACGGCGTCGGGGCCGTCGGTCGCCTCGCCCACGACCTGGAGCTCCGGGTCGGCGGCGAGCGATTCGCGCAGGTGGTTGCGCATGGTCGCGGAATCCTCGACGAGCAGGACACGGATCATCGAAGGATCAGCCTCCGGATGTGCGAGAGGAGCTCTTCCTGGTTGAACTCGCCCTTGACCACGTACGCGGACGCGCCCGCCTCGGCGCCGCGGCGGCGGTCCTCGGCGGTGGCCCGGGAACTGACCAGAATGGCCGGCACCCGGGCCAGGGTGGGGTCGGCCCGGGTCTCGGCCACGAAGGTGAAGCCGTCGATGCCGGGCATGTCGATGTCAGACAGGATCAGCCCGTACTCGCGGGAGCGGGCCTTCTCCAGGCCCTCCTCGCCGGAGGCGGCCAGGTCGACCTCGTATCCGGCCGACTCGAGGATGCTGCGCTCGAGCATGCGGGTGGTCAGCGAGTCGTCGACCACGAGGATGGGCAACTGGCGGCCGGTGGTGTCGGTGGCCGGGCCGCCGGCCGTGGGCCCGACCTGGCGGGCCTGGGCGACCAGGCCGTGCGGGTCCAGCACCAGACGGGGATTGCCGTCGAGGTCGATCGAGACGCTGCCGATCACCGGGGCGGCCGGGGCCAGGTCGGGCAGCGGGCGGGCGACCAGCGTGGTGGTGCCGGCGAGCCGGTCGACGCCGATCGCGGCCGTCTCGCCGTCGGCGCTCAGCACTATCGCCACCCCGGTCCCGGTCAGCTCGGACTCCTGATGCAGGGCGCGGCACAGCGGCAGGAACGGCACCACCCGGCCCTCGTGGGCGAGCCGGCCGGTGTCGATGGCGACCGAGGTCTGCTCGGCCGAGAGGCGCACGCAGCGGCGGACCGCGTCCAGCGGCATGGTGACGGTGTGCTCGCCCGCCTCGACCAGCAGGCCGTTCATGCTCAGCAGGGTGAGCGGCACGACGAGCAGCACGGTGGCGCCGAGCCCCGGCCGGTTGTCGATCGAGACGCTGCCGCCGAGCTGGTCGGCCACGTCGCGCACCACGTCCATGCCGATGCCGCGGCCGGCGACGTCGGTCACCGCCGGCGACGTGCTGATGCCGCCGTGCAGCACCAGGTCGATCAGGGTGCGCGGATCGGAATCGGCGCCGGGGGAGAGCAGGCCGCGGTCCACGGCGGTGCGGCGCAGCGCGTCCAGGTCGAAGCCGCGCCCGTCGTCGGTGCAGCGGAACTCGGCCCAGCGGCCGCGCCGTTCGACGTGCACGGTGACCGAGCCCTCGGCCGGCTTGCCGGCGGCCAGGCGCAGCGGCTCCGGCTCGACGCCGTGCACGACGGCGTTGCGCACCACGTGCAGGAAGGCGCCGCTGACCTGGTTGAGCAGCTGCGGGCCCATCCGCACGTCGGCGCCGGTGGCGTGGAAGTGGACCCGTTTGCCGTCGGCGTCGGCGGCGTCGCGCACGGCCCGGCGCAGGGCGGTGAAGATGGTGCCGGCGGGGACCAGGCGCAGGCCCTCGGCCCGGCCGCGCACCTCGTCGAGTTCCCGTTCGACCTGGTCGACGGCGTCGACCAGGCGGCGGCCGAGGGCGCCCAGGTCGGCCGCGAGGCGCTGCACGCTGCCCCGGGTGACGGCGTCGTCGCCGCCGATCCGGCCGGTGCGCAGGCGGTCGCCGAGGGTCTCCACCCGGCGGTGGAGGGTGGCCAGGGTGCGGCTGCCGTCCCGCAGCGGGGCGATCCGCGAGTTGGCCTCACCGATGGCGTCCAGCAGCTCGTCGAGGTCGGCGGTGACGGCCCGCTCGGGCGCGGGGGCGGTCTCGGCGGGTTCCGGAGGGGGAGCCGCCGGATCGGGCGGTGGCGGCGTCTCCTGTGCTGGGGCCGCTTCCACCCCGCGTACCTCGGAACCCGGATTTTGACCTTGAAGGGACGCGACCCGGCTCGCGATCTCGTCGTTGAGGCGCAGGAGCTCGCGCATCTCGTCGGCCGGCAGGGGAGAGGCGTCGTCGCGGTGCGGGACCAGCACCTCCTCGAACGCGTGGGCCTGCTCCGCGATCTCCGGCTGCTTGACCACCCGGGCCGCGCCCTTGAGGGTGTGCGCGTAGCGCAGCAGCCGGGCCACCACCTCGGTGCCGGGCTGCTGGTCCAGATCGAGGACGCCCGCGCTGATCTGGTCGACCAGCTCGGCGGCCTCGATCCGGAAATAGCGCAGCGGATCGCGGTCGGCCATCAGTGACGCCCGGTGCCGACCAGGTCGAGCAGCTCGCTGGAGAGCGTGGTCAGGTGGGCCGCGGTCTGCTTCGTCTGCACCGCGCTGGCCTCGGTCTCCCGGGTGACCCGGGCGGTGTCCGAGGCGGCCACGTTCACCTGCTCGACCGCGGTGGTCTGCTGCTTGGTCGACAACTCGATCTCGCGGGTGGCGTCGCTGGTGGTCGAGACCAGCCCGACGATGCGGCGGAACGAGCTGGTGGCGTCGTCGAACTGCCGGGATCCCGAGTCCACGGCCTTGGCGCCGATCTCGGTGGCCATCACCGTCGTGTTGACCGCGCCCCGGACGTCCTCGATCAGGGCGCGGATCTCCTTGGCGCTGGCCGCGGTCCGGTCGGCCAGCTTGCGGATCTCCTCGGCCACCACCGCGAACCGGCGGCCCCACTCGCCGGCGCCGCTGGCCTCGATGGTCGCGTTGATGGCCAGGATGTTCGTCTGCTCGGCGAGCTCGGACACGAGGTCGACCACGCCGCCGATCTGCTGCGACTTCTCGCCCAGGGCCAGCATGTGCTGCACGATCTGGTCGACCTGGGTGCGGATGGCGGCGATCGACGCGCGGGTCTGGTCGATCGTGGCGTCGCCCGTGCGCGCCGCCTCCGCCGTCTCCTCGGCGACCTTGGAGACGCGCTGGGCGCTCTCCGCGATCTGCCGCGAGGTGATCAGCAGCTCGCTGATCGTCGTGGTGATCTCGCTCATCGCGCTGGCCTGGTCGCGGCCGCCCGCGGCCTGCTGCGCGGCGGCCGCCTCGAGCTGGGCCGACGAGCTCTGGATGTGCCCGACGGCCGCGCCGACCTCCCGTTTCAGATCGCGGCTGAGTTTCCAGGCGACCCCGGCCGCGCCGCCGATGAGCAACACGCCGATCACGATGATGAAGATCATCGCCCACATGGCGTGCGTCGACGAGGCGTCGCTCTTGGCGTTCACCGTCCGCTGCACCTGCGCGATCAGGTCGGCGATGGCCTTCTGCACGGTGACCCGGGCCGCCTTGACCGCCTCGTTGCCGCTGAACTGGGCCACGCTTCTCAGGTTGGTGATCTTCGCCCGCTGGGTGATCAGCCCCGACACGAGTCCGGCGTGGATCGCCTCGGAATCGGCGACCTTCTGGAGCATGGTCTTCGAGGTCGGGTTGTCGATCGTCTCGCGCAGCGACTCGAGCTGGGCCAGGAACTTGGAGCGGTCGGTGTTCGTCCCGCTGAGGTATTCGTCGGTGCCGGTCAGCAGGTAGCCGCGGTAGTCGGCGATCCGGGACTCCATGAGCGCGCTCAGCGCCTCGGCCCCGACCAGGTTCACCCGCGCCGAGTCGATCACGGCGTCCTTGGTGTGCAGCACGTAGCGCAGCGCCACCAGCGAGGTGACGGTCATCAGCAGGGTCAGGAACAGCGTCAGGCCGAAACCGGCCGCCAGCTTGGTGCCGAAGGTGCGTCCCGCCATCATCGTGCGGCCTCCTGGTCGGTGACTTGGTGTCCGGTCAGCGCGTGCACGGTGGCGCGCGTCGCGGGAACGTCGATGATCGGGCGGACGCCGCCGGGCAGCCCGACCATGCCGCGGACGCTCCCGACGGCCCCGCTGCCGCCGGCCTCCCGCACGATGTCGGCGTTGGCGACCCGTATGTGCCCGTCGAGGTCGTGGAAGGCCAGGCCCAGCGCCGGGTCGCCGCCGGCCAGCACGAGCCAGCGCGGCCGCTCGCCGACCGGATGGCCGAGCAGCGCGGCCAGGTCGTAGACGGGCACCACCTGCCCGGCGAAACCGGCCAGGCCGAGCAGGGCCGGCTGCGGGCCCGGCAGCGGCGTGACCGGGCGGTCCGGGTGCAGACCCGAGGTCTGCGAGAGGCGGATGGCGTACGGGCGCCCACCGGCCCGGATCGCCAGCAGCTCGACCTGCTCGTCGTCGTGGCTGCGGACCGGGTCGGCGAACGAGCGGTCGAAGTCCTTCCGCAGCTCCTCGAGGCGGCTCACGACGGTGTTCATCGCCGGACCCCGCACGCGTCGAGCTCCGAGCGGCACTGCACGGTCAGCGCGAGGCGGCCGAAGCCACCGCCGAACAGGGTGATCCGCTCCTCGGTCTCCCGGGCCAGCAGGTCGAGGGCGCGTTCCAGCTCGCCGGCGGCGGCCCGGTCGTCGCCGCCGCGCCGGGCCAGCTGGCCCAGGCGCATCCGGGGCAGGGCGAAGCCGGGATCGAGGTAGGCGGCGAGACGGTACTGGCCGATCGCCTCGGCCACGGCCGACCCGCCCTCCAGGCACAGCCCGAGCAGCTGGTGGGCGTCCGGGTCGAGGCCGTTCTCCTCGATCAGCCGGCGGGCCAGGGCGATCGCCTCCCCGAGGCGGCCGGACTGGGCCAGCAGGACGCCGTGCAGCAGGGTGCCGCGCTCGCCGTCGATCAGGTCGAGGGCTTCGGCGAAGCGCTCCTCACGGAGCAGGAGCAGAGCTTGGTTGTACGTGGTCTCCTTCGGCTCCGCCTTCTCGGCCGGCGCCGCGGCTTCCGGAACGGATGGCGCGACAGCGGCGGGGGACTTGTCGGTCTTGCGGTAGTAGAAGACGTGGTGGCTCTGCCGCAGTTCGAGGCCGTCGGCCCGGCTGCCGAGCGAGTCGGTGTGGCCGAGGAACAGGAACCCGCCCGGGGCCAGCGCCGCGGTCATCCGCTCGACCAGCGCCGACACCACGTCCGGGGTCAGGTACATGAGCAGGTTGCGGCAGAAGATCACGTCGTACCGGCCGTCACGCCACAGCTGCGGGTCGTCCTCGGCCACGTTGTGCCGCTTGAACCGCACCAGCCGTCTGGCCTCGTCGGCGACCCGGTACCCGTCCTCCTCCGGACGGAACCACTTGCGGCGTACGTCGTCCGGCGTCTCCCGCAGCGACCAGTCCGAATAGCGGGCGGCCTCGGCCCGGCTCAGCACCGCCGGATTGGCGTCGACACCGGTCACGTCGATGATCCAGTCGCTGTCCGGCCGCACCGTCAGGCCGGTGATGGCCAGCGAGTACGCCTCCTCGCCGGAGGAGCAGGCCACCGAGAGCATCCGCAGTACGCGCTGACCCCGCCGGGCCGCCACCCGTTCCGGCAGCGCCTCGTCGCGCAGGGCCTGGAACTGCTCGCCGTGCCGGAAGAAGTAGGTCTCGGTGATGCTGAGCCGCTCGACCAGGACGGCCATCTCCTCGGGCCAGGACCGGGCGGACAGACGGTCGAGGTACGCGCGGACGCCCATCCCGCTGGCGCCGGCCCGCTCCCGCAGCGTCCCGGTGAGCTGCCTCAGATCGTTGTCGGCGAAGGTCCAGCCGAGCCGGCGGGCCAGCAGCTCCCGGAAACGGATCAGATCGTTCGCGCCGATCATGGCGCCACGCCCGCGGCGGCGGCGGCTTCCCAGACGTCGTCCGGCACGGCCCGCATGCTCTGCAGGAGCAGCAGCGGCTCGGTGCCGAGGGTGCCGACCCCGGCCACGAGGCGGCTGTTGCCCCCGCCGAGCAGGGCCGGGTGCCCGCCGGAGGGCTCGGCCTCGACGTTGCGCACACCCAGCACGGCGCCGGTGCCGAAGGCGACGGCGCCCCGGTCGGTGCGCACGGCGATGTACCGCTCGGGTTCGGCCGACCCGCCACCCAGCAGCCGCGACACGTCGATCACGGGGGTGGGCACGCCCCGCAGCACGCTGATCCCGCGCACGAAGGCGGGCGTCCCGGCCAGCGGCCGGGTCTCGAGCGGCCGCATGGTCTCGATGACCTCGTCCAGCCGCAGCGCGCAGAGCAGAGGCCCGGCCCGGAAGACGAGGGCCGACACTCCGGCGCCCTCGTTCCCGGGGAGCACCGGCGCTAGTCCGTACTGCCGCATTCCGTCAGATTAGTAGTGATTCATCCGTCATTTACGAGATTTCCTCGGCTCCGCCCCCGGATCAGTCCCGGGCGTGCTGTCCCCGGAACCACTCCGTCGCGTCGTCGGGGCCTGACTCCCGGGGTTCCTGCGAGGCGCCCCACCCGGCCGGGAGGGCGGGTTTGGCTCCGGGATCGCCACCGAGCGCGCCGGCGCGGCGGCCCGCCACCGGAAGGCCGGGGTCGTCCGTGTGCGGGTCGGCCGCCACCGGGTCCGGCCGATCGATCGGGCTGGTCGCCGATGAGCCGGGTGCCGAAGTGCCGGGCCCCGCTGGGTCGGGCGCCGCCGGGCCGCGGTTCTCCGCGCGGGGGATCGGTGGCCAATTGGCGGGCAGACGGTGCATCGCGGAGGCGGCGGTCTGCCGGCGCTTGGCGTCGCCGAGGTTGGCCATCGCGGACGCCGTGTCGCTGACCCTGGAGGCGCGACTCGGTGCGGCGGGGGCGCTGAGGGGAGCGGCGGGAGCGGAAGGGCTGGCGGGGTTGGCGACGGTACCGACGGGCGCGTCGGCGGAGCGGGTGGAGGGGCCGGCCGGCCAGAGCCGGGGCCGGCGCTTGGCGGCCAGGTCCTCGACCCAGCCGAAAGCCAGCACGGCCAGGATGGTCAGCAGGAAGGCCGCGAGCAGGTCGCCGGCGTGGCCGATGCGGTCGCCCAGGTCGTCCAGGGCCAGGAAGGTCAGGACCGGCCAGACCGCGGCGATCGCGATGTTGTGCCACAGGTAGATGGTGACGGCCCGGTTGTTGATCAGGGTGACCGTGCGGTCCAGCGGCTTCACCTTCGGCAGCCAGGCCATCGAGGGCTGCCAGCGGAGCGCGATCAGCACGAACGCCAGGGACCACAGCGCCTGCGCCTCGGAGATGTCGTTCAGGTCGTACGTGCCCTCGTCGCGCATGAAGTAGTAGGCGCCGGCCGCGAGCACGAGCGCCACCGGGCCCGCGATCCACAGCTTGAGCCGGGTCAGGCGGCCGTCGTGGTGGGCGAAGCCCGCCACCCAGCACGCGCCGTACGTCACGAAGTCCCAGAGCGCCGCGTCGGCCGTGTCCGGCAGCGTGAAGCCGGTGACGTCCAGCGCCGCCATGATCGCCAGAGGCAGCGCGACAGCGGCCCAGCCGGCCTTGCGGTAGAGGAGGTAGAGCACCGGGGAGAGCAGCACGAACCACAGGTAGGCCCGGATGTACCAGAGCGGCTCCCACACGTCGAGGGCCTGGTCGCTGCCGGGCGGGTCACCGATCGGCACCAGCCAGAAGAGCAGGCTCGGCACACTGAACGGGTGCTCGCCGTCGCTCTCGGCCGCCCAGCCGGTCACCAGCATCACCGGTACGGCGATGAGCCCCAGCAGCCACAACGGGGGGAGCAGGCGCCGCAGCCGGGAGGTGACCACCTGGGCCGCCGCGCGCTTGTCCAGGGAGGCGGCGGTGAGCGAGCCGGCCAGCGCGAACATCACGCCCATGGCGGGGAGCAGGACGGAGAGCCACGGCCAGCCGTACAGGTGGTACACGATCACCCGGACGATGGCGGCGGCACGAAGCAGATCCAGGTATCGGTTACGCACCGCGAAGACCTTGCCAGTCCGGCCACTGTGGCGGGACCGTCCGGCCGGTTGCCAAGACAACCTCGCAGGCTTACCCCGTACGAATGAACTGTCCGAATTGTCTGTGCGGTTGTGCGACACCCGTGCTGCCCTCCAGCGAGGTATTTCCCCTGCTCGCCCCGCGGATCGAAGGCATTGCCGCCGATCGGCGCCGGGATACGGCCGGCCGGAAGGTCAGTGACCGCGGCCGGGTCGTGACGTTGATCCCCGGCGAGCGGCGCACCGGAGAAGGCCGGGCGCCCGGGAATCGATGGGGTTTACGGGGCATGCGGAAACCTGTAGTGGTCGTCTGCGCGGCGGCGTCGGCACTGTTGCTCGCGGGCGGTGTCGCGGCAACCACCGCGGATGCCGGCGAGAGGCCGGACACGCAGGGGTGGGGAGGGTTCGCCTTCCCCGGGTGGCCGTTCTTCGGGGCGGATCACTCCGACGACGGCCGGTATTCAGATGTGGACGAGGAGCCGGACGACTACCGGGACTCCGACGACCGCCCGAACGTAAGCGACGACGACAACTCGATCGACGATTACGACAATTCGGACGAGGAGCGGCCGGCCTTCTCCTACCGTCAGCAGGACGCCCAGCGGGCGGCCGACCAGCGAGCGGCGGCCCAGCGGGCGGCGGCTCAGCGCGCGGCCACCCAGCGGGCGGCGGCGCAGCGGGCGGCGGCTCAGCGCGCGGCGGAGCAGCGGGCCGCCTCGCAGCGGGCCGGCGTGCAGCGCCAGCAGGTGCAGCGCCAGCAGGTGCAGCGGCCGTCCAGCGTGATGGACGCGGCCCGGCGGAACGTCACGGCGGCCGACATCTCGGCGAGCCCGTCCGCCCCCGTACAGCAAAGGGTCCTGGTGTTGGTCAATCAGAACCGGCGCCAGGGTGGCTGTGCACCACTGGAGCTTGACCGGCGCCTCATCGAGGCCGCCAATCGGCACGCGGCCGACATGGCCCGGCGCGACTACTTCGAGCACGACTCGCCGAACGGCGACAGTGCCGGCGACCGGGTGAGCCGCGCCGGTTACGACTGGAAGCGCTACGGCGAGAACATCGCGCGGGGCGCGGACAGCGCGTGGGAGGTCGTCGACGGCTGGATGCACAGCCGGGTGCACCGCGAGAACATCCTCAACTGTGATCTGCAGGAAATGGGCATCGGCCTGGCGATCGACCGTGAACACACGACGTACTGGGTGCAGGACTTCGCCACCCCGATGAAATAGTCCATTTTGTACGCCAACTGACTACCGGATTCGCGCCACGGCGCTTCCCCGGGACCTGTGTGTCGCACGGCTGTGCTTCGATATGCGAACACATTTCCTGGGGAGGAACCACATTGGGAGTGAGACGGGTGGCCGCCCGCCTCACCGGGACCGCGATCGCGGTCCTGGTCGGCGGGGGTCTCGGCGCCGTGGCGCTGTCACCGGCCGGTGCCGGCGCCGTGGTGAGCAAGCCTGTGGCCGCGGTCGTCGTGACCAAGGCCGCAGCCGCTGGCTGCGCCACGGGCAAGTACCAGAAGCAGGTCGAGACGCTGCTCAACAAGCTCGGCGGCTTCGGCAAGATGTCGGTCGACGGCAAGCAGTCCGCGACCGACTGCGCCAACATCAAGAAGTTCCAGAAGAGGTACGGCATCCAGCCGGCTCAGGGTCTCGCCGGCCCGACCACGTTCGACGTGGTCACGCGCCTGGCGAACACCAAGGTGGCCGACTGCAAGGCCGCCAAGTCCGGGGTCACGTTCTGCGTCAACCTGACCAGGCAGACCTCGTGGGTGATGAAGAACGGCAAGCGCATCACGCCGTTCACCGTCGTCCGCACCGGCATGAAGGGCTACCGGACGCCGGCCGGTAAGTACAAGATCAACAAGCGCACGACCAAGGAGTGGTCCGACCCGTACGAGGTCTGGCTGCCCTATTGGCAGCGTTTCAAGGGTGGGATGGGCTTCCACCAGACCACCACGTACATCCACGACAAGTGGCGCGGCTCACACGGCTGCGTCAACCTGCTGCCGGTCGACGCCAAGGCGTACTACGGCATCGGCAAGATCGGGATGACGGTCAAGACGTTCGGCCGCCGCCCCGGCACCTGACGTCGTCCGCCAGGCGGGTCGCGTTACGCGGCCCGCCTCCGCGCGTGGGTGGTGAGCACCTCGTTTGCCCCGAAATGACGCTCGACCCCGCCCGACGTGACCAGCCACAGGCCGTCCCGGTTCAGCGTGTACCGCACGTCGGTGAACCGGCTCACGCTGTCATCGTGATGCACGACCGTCAGCTCGTCGGCGCTAATCATTTCCACCCCTTGTTCATCGGTCGGCGCTGCTCCGTTCTTTACGGATCCGGCGGCTCAGGGGGTTCATTTCCCGCCGCGGCATAGAGTGGCGGGCGTGACCCGCTCACGCCCCCTGGTGATCGCCGCCGCGATGATCTTCCTGGTCAGCTCCACGGCCGCCTCGTGCGGCGACGACAAGAGTGGGGTCGGTCTCGGCCAGGCCACCCTCGGCACAGTGGCCGAAATCGTCGAGGCACCGGGCTCGGTGACGGCCCGTGCCGCCGCCACGGTCAGCGCTCCCGCCTCCGGCACCCTGGCCGAACTGCGCGTCGAGGCCGGCCAGCAGGTCTCGAAGGACCAGGTGGTCGCCGTGATCGACTCTCCCGAGCTGGAGGCCCGCCGGCGCGCCGCGGAACGCGCCGTCGAGCAGAGCTCCGGCGGTTCGGTCACGGTGGGTGACACCTCGGCATTTATTGCTGTACGCCACCAGACGGACACCAACGCCGAGAAGGCGTACCAGGAAGCTCGAGCGGCGGCGGCCCAGATCACCGACCCGGCTCTCCGCCAGGCGCTGTCGCAGCAGGTCGACGCGGCCCGCCGGCAGTACAACCTGGCCTCGGCCGCGGCGGCGGCCGCTCTCCGCTCGGTCCAGCAGGGCGTGGCGTCCCTGGGCGAGGCGGTGAACTCCCTGTCCTCGGCCCAGCGGCTGCAGGCCGAGCAGGCGTACGACCTGGCCGACGCCGCCGTCGAGGCTTTGACGCTGCGCGCCCCGGTCGCCGGCGTCGTGCAGCTCGGCGGCGTGGCTAGCGGCGGCAGCCCCCTCACCGACCTGCTGTCCGGTGGCGCCCCTCCCGGTTCCTCTCCTGGCGGTGGTTCATCTCTTCCCGGCGGTTCTCCTCTTCCCGGCGTGGACGAGGCCGTGCCGCGGGGTGCTTTCGTGGCCGCCGGCACGCCGATCCTCACGGTGGTCGACGTGAGCAGGCTGGGCCTGACCGCCGAGGTCGACGAGACGGACGTCCTGCTGGTCAAGGCCGGCACCGCCGCGACCGTCGAGCTGGACGCGGCCACGGGCGCCTCGTACCGGGCCAAGGTCCGCTCGATCGACCTGCTCCCGACGACGTCCGCGCGGGGCGGCGTCTCGTACAAGGTCCGCCTCGACCTGGACACGGCCGGCACCGACGCGCCCACCCCGCGCCCCGGGATGAGCGCCGTCGTCCGCCTCCAGGTGCGCGAGGCCGACGACGCGGTGACGGTGCCGGCCTCGGCGATCATCAGCGTCGACGGCAAGGACACCGTCTGGACGGTCCGCGGCGACCGGTACGAGCGGGTGCCGGTCACCCTGGGCGTGCAGGGCGAGGACGTCGTCCAGATCACCGACGGCCTGAACGCCGGCCAGCGGATCGCCGTCTCCGGCGCCGACGAGATCCAGCCCGGCGACAAGGCGCCGTGACCGCCCCCGCCGCCATCGTGGCCGAGAACGTCAGCCGCACCTACGACCTGGACGGCGTCTCGGTGCCGGCGCTGCGCGGGGTGTCACTGACGGTCTCGGCGACCGACTACGTGGCGATCGTGGGAACCTCCGGCTCGGGCAAGTCGACGCTGATGCACCTGCTGGGCGGCCTGGACCGCCCCAGCGGCGGCAAGCTGCTGATCGGCGGCCGGGACGTGTCGACCCTGAACCCGGCCGAGATGGCCCGCCTGCGCAACGAGACGATCGGCTTCGTCTTCCAGTCCTTCCACCTGCTGGCCCGAACCACAGCCCGCGACAACGTGGCGCTACCCCTGGTCTACCGCGGGGTGGGCCGCCGCGAACGCCGGGCCCGAGCCGCGGAGATGCTGGAACGGGTAGGCCTGGCCCACCGCCTGGACCATCGCCCCAACCAGATGTCCGGCGGCGAACAGCAGCGGGTGGCCATCGCCCGAGCCTTGGTGACCGGCCCTTCGGTCCTCCTGGCCGACGAGCCCACCGGCAACCTGGACTCCACCACAGGCCAGTCGGTGCTGACCCTCCTGGAGTCCCTGAACGCCGACGGCGTAGCCATAGTCCTGGTAACCCACGACAGAGACGTAGCCGCCCGAGCCCACCGCCAGATCCTCATGCGCGACGGCCTGATCGTCGACCCCCCACCCGCCCCACCCTCGCCGCCTGAAACGGCCGCTTCTGTCTCTTCACCCTCGCCCCCACCCACATCGCCCGGAGCCGGTTCTTCGTCGCCTTCGCCCGCGTCGCCCTTGCCCTCGCCTCCTCCGGCGCCGCCCGCCTTCTCCTTGTCGCCGGACATCTCGCCTACGTCGAGCCCTTCATTTCCGCAGGCCCCCTCTTCCTTTGCGGACATTTCGCCCGCGCCAAGCCCTTCTCCCTTGCCGGACCCTTCGCCCGCGCCAAGTCCTTCTCCCTTGCCGGACCTTTCACCCACCTCGCGCCCCTCCGCCGACCCGGACATTTCGCCTACGCCGGGCACTTCCGCCTTGCCGGACTCTTCGCCCGCGCCACGTCTTTCCTCCCTGCCGCACATTTCGCCCACGCCGCGCACCTCCTCGTCGCCGGACATTTCGCCCGCGCGGGGCACTTCCTCCCGGCCGGAGATTTCGCCCGCGTCCGATATTTCGCCTGAGCCTCGTGATCTGGGGCGAGCCGGTGTTCAGCGAGAGCCGGATCGTCCGGACAGCCCGCGCTCGCGGCCGGTGGGGGAGGGCCAGTGAGGCTGGCTGAGGCGTGGCGGGTGGCTATCGACGCGCTGCGGGCCAATCGGCTGCGCAGTGTGCTGACCATGCTCGGTGTGGTCATCGGGGTGGCGGCCGTGGTGGCTCTGGTGGCGATCGGCACCGGGACCAAGCGGCAGATCGAGCAGCAGGTGGAAGGGCTCGGCAGCAATCTCCTACTTGTGGTTCCGGGGCGGCTCCAAGCGGGGGCGGCGCCCACCGCCTCGACGCTGACCATGGATGACGTGGACGCCGTCACCCGGGTGGTGGGGGATCGCGATCGGGTGGCGGTCACCATCAGTTCGGGGGAGACGGTTCGGGCCGGGTCGCGGTCCGCCTTCGCGAGCATGCAGGGGGTGCTGGAGACCACTCCCACGGTGTTCGTACGGAAGCTTGATCGAGGGTCTTATCTGACGCGTACGGATGTGACGACCGGGCGGCGGGTGGCTGTGCTCGGGGCCGGTGTGGCGACGTCGCTTTTCGGGGACCGGGATCCGATCGGGCGGCAGGTCACCATCGGCGGGGTGCGGTTCCGGGTGATCGGGACGTTCGAACGGCTGGGACAGAGCCTCGGCGTCGACCGGGACAGCGAGGTGCACGTGCCGGTCACGGCGGCGCAGCGGCTGCTCGGCACCGACCGGATCGACGGGCTGGCCATCCGGGCGCCGGACCGGGAGCGGATCGGCGCGCTCGGGACGGCGGTGGTGGCCGCGCTCAGCGACCGGCATCCCGAGTCGGACTTCAGCGCCGTCACCCAGGAGCAGATCCTCGGGGTGCTCGGCGACATCCTCGGGGTGCTCACCGGCGTGCTGGCCGCGATCGCCGGGATCAGCCTGCTCGTGGGCGGGGTCGGCGTCTCCAACATCATGCTGGTGTCGGTGCGGGAGCGGACCCGGGAGATCGGGCTGCGGAAGGCCGTCGGCGCCCGGCCGCGCGACATCGGCGTGCAGTTCCTGTTGGAGGCCGTGCTTCTGACGACTCTTGGTGGCGTACTGGGAATGGCCTTGGGAATTTCCTCCGCCCTTCTCGTGGATCGGCTGTCGCCGGTGCCGGCCGCGATCACGTGGTGGTCGTTGACGCTGGCCTTCGGGGTGTCGGCGGCCGTCGGCATCGTCTTCGGCGTGGTGCCGGCGCAGCGGGCGGGCAAGCTCGACCCCGTTGTCGCCTTGCGCACAGAGTGACCGGGCGGCTGCGGTCGCGGCGGTGGCGTCGGGAAGGCTGAGCCGCATGAGACGGGAACCGCCGGCGCCGCTGCTCGTCCTCACGGCGATCGCCTCGGTGCAGGTGGGCAGCTCGATCGCGCACGGGCTCTTCGACGACCTGGGCGCCAACGGGGTGACGTTCCTCCGGCTGGCCCTGGCCGCGGTGATCTTCGCCGTGGTCACCCGGCCCCGGATCCGGTCGTGGAGCCGGCCGGCCTGGCTGGCGGCGGCGCTGCTCGGCGTCGTGATGGCCGGCATGAACCTGATCTTCTACCAGGCGATCCGCACCGTGCCGCTGGGCATCGCGGTCACCGTAGAATTCCTCGGCCCGCTGCTGCTCGCGCTCGTGCAGACGCGGCGGCTGCTCGACCTGCTGTGGGCCCTGATGGCGGCCGGTGGTGTCCTGCTGCTCGGCCTGGACAACGGCGGCTCGGCCCCGATCACCGGGCTGCTCCTGGCCTTCCTGGCCGGGCTGTTCTGGGCCGGCTACATCGTGTGCAGCGCCCGCCTCGGCGGTCTCGTGCCGGGCGCCGGTGGCCTCACGGTGTCGTTGTCGGTCGCGGCCCTGATCGCGCTGCCGTTCGGCGGTGGCGCCGTGCCGGCTCTGGCCGGTCACCCGTCATGGCTGATCGCGGCGACCGCGGTGGCGCTGCTCTCGTCCGTACTCTCCTATGGCCTGGAGATCCACGCGCTCCGCAAGATCCCGACCCAGGTCTTCGGGATCCTGATGAGCCTCGAACCGGCCGCGGCGGCCGTGGCCGGGCTGATCATCCTCGGTCAGCGGCTGGGTGGCGCCGAACTCGTAGCGTTGGTGCTGGTGACGCTGGCCAGTGCCGGAGTGACGCTGGCGGGACGGGACAAGACTCAGGAACAGGCGGTCCTCGCCGAAGGGTCAAGGGAGACGAGGAGGACGTGAGTGCCGTTCCGCATCCGCGACAAGCCGGGCGCTGCCCGGAGTGTCGCGTATTTGATGCTGGCGGCCGCTCCCGCCAACTTCGTCACCTGCGTCGTCCTGCCCGGCTCGCGGCCGCTCGGCTGGGTCATCGCCACCATCGTCATCTGTACGTTCCTGGTCGTCGGCGGGCTGATGTGCCTGCGCCGGCCCGAGAAGGTGCCGCACAGCTGGTGGCTGATCGCGCCGTTCTTCGCGACCGCGCTCATCACGACCCTGAACCAGCTCTCCGCCGACGCCAGCACCGGCGCCCAGCTGTTCTATCTGTGGCCGGTGCTGTACTCGGCCAACTTCCTGAGCCGCCGGCTCATGGCCGTCACCCTGGCCGTGATCTCCCTGGCTCACGCGTCGGTGGCCTTCCGGGTGCTCACGACGGGGCACGCCCTCTCCGACTGGTTCTCGCTGACGGTGGCGTTCGGGCTGACCATGGTCGTCGTCTACAGCCTGCGCCGGCGCAACGACACGCTGCGTGAGGTGCTGGAGACGCAGGCCCTGGCCGACCCGCTGACCGGCGTGGCCAACCGGCGGTCCTTCGACAGCGAGCTCGCCCGCGCGGTGTCCTGGTCACACCGCACCGACAGCCCGCTGGCCCTGCTCACGGTCGACATCGACTACTTCAAGAAGATCAACGACACCTGGGGCCACGCGGTCGGCGACCGAGCGCTGCAACATGTGGCAAAGGCACTTTGCGGTACGGCGACCGGTCCCGACGACGTGGTGGCCCGCCTCGGCGGCGACGAGTTCGTGGTGCTGCTCCGCACGGACCGGATGGCGGCCCGCCGGGCGGCCGACGACGTGCGGGCGGCGCTGGACGGGATGGACGGCCTGCCGGGCGGGCCGCCCGGGCTGAGCATCGGCATCGCGCTGCTGCCCGACCACGCGGAAACGGGCGACGAGCTGATAAAGGCTTCGGACACGGCCCTGTACGAGGCCAAGTCGGGCGGCCGGGGCCGCACGGCCATGGCCCACCCGGCCGCGGCCCGGCAGAACGTGGACCGGGTGCGGCCGTCGACCTCGGCTAACTACGCCTGACGATCGGCTGCTCGGCGGTGGGCTCGTCGAAGGCGGCCGGTTCTTTTTCCTTCTCAGGTTCTTTTTGTACGTTTTCTGTCTGTACGCCTTCTTTTTGTACGCCGAGGATGTCCTCGCGGCTGCGCGGGTACGGGCCCCAGCCGTCGCGCAGGACATGGATGTAGACGGCCTCCAGGCAGACGCCGACGCGGGCGGCGAGCTCGCTGTCGTCGGGCCGGCCCAGACGTACGGCCTTGGCGAAATGGTCCAAAGCCTCCATGTGACGGCCCTGGTCGTAACAGCTGCGGCCGGCGTTCTCGTGCACGACGCTGCGCAGAAGCTCGGGAACGTCATCGGAGGTGGCCTTCGCGAAGAGGCGGTCCGCCTCCTTGAAGTCGCGCCGCAACCGCAGAATGTGCGCGAGCTCGGCCTGAGCGATGACCATCGACTGCACGTCCCGGGCCGACTCGGCGTGCGCCAGAGCGAGCCGGCTGGCGGCGGCGGCCATGCCGAGCTCACCGAGCAGGCGGTACACCTCCGCCCGTACGCTCAGAAGCCCGGCCTTGGCGACGTTGTCGACCTCGTCGGCCAGCGGCCCGTCAAGCTTCTCGCCCAGCTCCCGCAGCGCCTCCCGGTCCTCGACGACCTCCCGCAGGGTGCCACCGTCGAGCCGCCACCGGATCGCCTCCAGGTCAGCCGCGGACAGCGTGGGCCGCTCGGGCTCGGGCTCCGGCTCCCGCCGCCGCTCGGCGGCCTCGGCGAGCATCCGCTGCTCGATCCGCTTGCGAACAACCTCCGCATCCATCGTCGACGGCCCGTCAGTGCTGTCGCCCGGTTCCCCGTCGACCGAAGGCCCCACGTCGGCGACATTGCCCAGGGCCATGGCACGGAAGAGGCTGGTGACGTCGAGATCGATGACCACGCCGTCACTGGACCGCTTCAGCACCGGTTTGTCGTCCCGCTCAGCGGCGGTCTGGGGCGATGTGTCGTCGCCCATGGGCTCCGCGCCGTTGGTGGGCGCCGTTCCGGGGTGGGTGGCGGGCTCCCGACCGGCGGCCTCCGGGCTGCTGGCGGGCTCGCCGCTGTCGGCGGCTGCGTCGCCTGCCGTGGTGCCGCTGGCCGCTGAGCTGCCGGCGGCCGTACCTGTCACGGCTGCGGTGTCGCTGACGGCCTCGGTCGCGGCCGGCGCGGGGCCCGCGTCCGGCTCGGCCTTGGAGGTGAACCACATGCCGCCGAACTCGGTATCGGCGGGACGCGGTGGCTGCGCGTCCGGCCCGGACACCTCGAGCCGGGCGATCGGCCGCAGGTTGTGCAGCGTCCCATCCGGATCCATGTACGGCGCGGCATGCGCACCCAGCCGCTGCTCGCCCGGCTTCTCGGCCGCGGGGGCACCGTCGTCCTCGGCTCGCGCCGGCCCGGCATGCCGCGCGGTACCTGATTCCGGCCGCCGCCCAGCGCTAGGCCACGCCGGCGGCGACTGCTGACCCTGGCCGTCCCCGGCTGTCTGTGGACCCTGGCCGTTCCCGGCTGACTGCTGACCCCGACCGTCCCCGGCTGTCTGTGGACCCTGGCCGTCCCCGGCTGACTGCGGAGCCCGGCCGTCCCCGGCTGACTGCGGAGCCGGGCTGTCTGCGGGCGGGCGCTGCGCCGGAACCGTCGGCGCGGTCCCCTGAGCACCACCACCACCAGCAGCTGCCGGCGCGCTGACCGGCGCCGAAGCAAGCGACGTCGGCCGAGACCCGCCAGCCGGCGAGATCGGCCCACCCGGCACCGGCCGCACATCACCGAGGGACCCCGGCCGAGCCGCGGGCGTGGAAGCTTCGGCCTGGACCGGCGCCGCCCAACCGCCGGCAGCCTGACCGGGCTGAACAGACGCTGTCTGACCGGGCGTGGTCCGGCCGTGCGCCATCTGATCCGGCACGGGTCGGCCTGGTGCCGCGGCGGGCGTGGGCGGGACCGAGTTCTGGGCGTGAGCTGCCGAGGGCGGCGGCCACGCGGCAGGCGAACCCGGCGAAGCAGAACGCGACGGCATCGGCCCGCTCGCCGCCGACCCGGTCGGCACAGGCCGATAGGCGGTCGGATCGTCATCGACGCCCGGCGGCGCGGACGTCGGTGCGATCGGTCCACCGGGCACCGGCGGAGCCGAAGGATCGGCGGAAACAGCCGGTGCACCCGCAGCACCACTGGGCGCCCAGGGAGAGGGCTCCACTCGCCCGCCGGTTTGAGGCGCACGAACAGCATCGGGCGCGGGTACCTGCGGGGCCGGGTGCTGGTTCGGCTGAACCTGCCGGTGGACGTCCTGCGGAGAACGCGCCTGGTGCAGAGGATCCGGTTGCGCGTACGCCGTCGGGCCCGTGGACCGCGTGCCGTTCGCCGGTTGGTTCTGTGACGCCGGTTCCGGCTGCGGCGAAGCGCCCGGTTGGGTGTAACTCTGCGGCGCGTTGACCGGTGGCCGTTGACCAGCCGGCGAGCCCTGAGGCACCGGGGCCGGCTGAACCGGACCAGCCTGCCGGGGGACGCCGCCCTGCCCCAGCTGGGAATGCTGCGGGACGCCGCTCTGCCCCGGAGGCTGCTGCGGGACGCTGCCCCGCCCTTGGTCGGGCAGCTGCGGGGCGCTGCTGTGGGCCGGGTAGGGCTGCTGCGCGGCGTTGCCCTGAGCCGAGGGCTGTTGCGGGGCGTTGCCGTGCAGCGGCTGGGCTTTCTGCGCGGCGCTGCCCTGCATGGGATGGGGTTGCTGTGCGGCGATGCCGTGTCCCGGGTGGGCTTGCTGCGCGGTGCTGCCCTGCGTCGGGTGGGCCTGCTGCGGGGTGCTGCCGTGTCCCGGGTGGGCCTGTTGCGCGCTGCTGCCGTGTCCCGGGTGGGCTTGCTGCGGGGTGCTGCCGTGTCCCGGGTGGGCCTGTTGGGCGCTGCTGCCGTTCGTGGGATGGGCCTGCTGCGCGGCGATGCCGTGACCCGGGCGGGCTTGCTGCGCGGCGCTGCCCGGAATGGGGTGGGCCTGCTGGGTGGCGCTGCCGTGCGTCGGGTGGGGCTGGGGCGGGGTGCTGTGCTGCGGGTGGTGTTGCGGCGCGGCGTGTGGGACGGCCGGCGGTTGGGGGTAGGGCTGCGGTCCCGGACCGGCGTAGGACTGCGGAGCGAGGTCCTGCGCCGGGGCTGGCGGCTGGTGCCCGGCGCCGGGGAAAGAGATGGCCGGAGTGACAGGGGCGGCTGGGGCGGCCGAAGGCGCCTGGTGGTCCGCCGGCGGCCGTGGGGCCGCGGGGGAGACCGGCGGCGTGAGGCCGGTCGTGGGCAGGGCCGGCGGAGGTGCCTGGTCGGCGACCATGGACCACGGGCCGTCCGACTCGGAGAGCATGACGTGCGCGGTGCGCGGGCTGCGGCGAGGGCGGTGCTCCTGAGTGCCGTAGCCAGGGTGAGGACCGTCGAACGCCTGGGCCGAACCGTCCTGCTGCTGCGGCGGGAGGCCGAGGCGCGAGTTCGTGGTCGCGGGGGAGCCACCGCCGGCCGGCGGTGGCGCGGGCGCGGCGGTGACCCGGCCGGCGGCCGGCGGAGCCTGTGGTGACGACGGCGGACGGTGGGCCGGCTCGCGGTGAGCGTGCTGTCCGTCGGTGCCGTGGTCGGCGTCGAGCGGAGCGCGCGCGGGACCGAGAGGCTGCGTCGGAGCCATGGCCGACGTTGGCTGCGGCCCGCCGGTGTTGGTTCCGGCATCGTCCGCGCCGGCTCGCGCCGGCGACGAGGCGCTGGTCTCGACGCCTGCGGCATGGCCGGTGTGCGGCGCGGCACCACCCGGGGCAGCCGGCGGAGGTACGGCAGCAGCCGGCCGCTGCGGCTGAGCGGCCGCAGGCTGCGAGTGAACCCCCGGTTGACCAACGGCAGGCTGCTGGTGCGCGCCCGGCTGGCTCGCGGCCGGTTGCTGGTGGGCGCCCGGCTGACTCGCGGCCGGTTGCTGGTGGGCGCCCGGCTGACTCGCGGCCGGTTGCTGGTGTGTTCCGGGCTGGATTGTTGCCGGCCATTGGTGTGACCCCGGTTGGCTGGCGGCACTTTGCTGGTTCGCGCTGGGCTGGCTGGCGGCGGGTTGCTGGTGTACTCCAGGCTGGCCTGCTTCAGGCCGTTGATGTGCCCCCGACTGCTGGTCCACGCCGGGCTGGCCGGCGGCGGGCTGCTGGTGTGCCCAAGCTTCAGGCCGTTGATGTGCTCCGGGCTGGCCGGCGGCGGGTTGCTGGTGTGCCCCAGGCTGGACTGGCTCAGGGCGTTGGTGTGCTCCCTGCTGGGGAGCTGCGGGCTGCTGGTGCACAACCGGTTGGGCGGCGGCGGGTTGCTGGTGCGCCCCAGGCTGGGGCGCCTCAAACCGTTGGTGTGTTCCCGGCTGGGCCGCCGCGGGGTACTGGTGTGCACCGGGTTGGGCGACGGTGGGTTGCTGGCGGGCCGGTGGCGGGACAGCCGCGGGCTGCTGGCGGGCCGGTGGCGGGACAGCCGCGGGCTGCTGGCGGGCCGGTGGCGGGACAGCCGCGGGCTGCTGGTTCACGCCGGGCTGACCAGCGGCGGGGTGCTGGTGTGCCGGTGGCGGGGCAGCCGCGGGTTGCTGGTGTGCCGGTGGCGGGGCAGCGGGGGGCTGCTGGTGTGTGGTGGCCGCGGGCTGTTGCGGGGTCGGCTGCGGCGGGGTCACGGGTGCGGCCGGCGGTGGGCTTACGACCCGTGCGGCGGGGGTGGGGGCGTGGGTGCCTACGACGCGAGGGGCCGTGGGTGGGTCGGCCTTGACCACGCGTGGAGTGGGGGGCGGCGTCTCCTTGCCGATCACCTTTGGGGGCGCGGGTGGGGACGCCTTGCTGAGGACGCGCGGGTTGTCGTTCGGTCCGCTGGGGGTGGCGTCGTCGGGCGAGTCCTGGGAAGCGGGCTCGTGGCTTTCGTCGCTCGGTGCGGTGGTGGCGGGAACCCGGTCCGGCTCGGGTCGGGCTGCCTCCGGTTCGTCGCGGTGGCGGTCGGCGACGATCTCGCCCTCGATCGTGCGGGCGGGGCGGTCGTCGAGGATCTCGCCGTCGATGGTGCGGGGGCCGCGAGCGGCCGGCTCCTCGGCGGGCCAGTTCTGCGAGTCGCCGGCCTCGGCGGGCCAGCGCTCGTCCAGCGGGTCGTGCTCGGCCGGCCAGGGGCGCCGCCCGTCGGCCGCCTGCGAGGGCCACGAGCGCTGATCGTCGTAAGCCTCGACGGGACGGCGGTCGTCGTAGGCCTCGACAGGACGGGCCTCGGCGGGACGGCGGTCGTCGTAGGCCTCGACGGGACGGGCTTCGGCGGGATAGCGGCCGTCGTAGGTCTCGGCGGGACGGGCTTCGGCGGGATAGCGGCCGTCGTAGGTCTCGGCGGGACGGGCTTCGGCGGGATAGCGGCCGTCGTAGGTCTCGGCCCGGCGGCGGTCGTCGTACGCGTCGGCTGGGCGCCGGTCGTTGGAGGCGTCGGCCGGGTAGTAGTCGTCGTAGGCGGGAGCCTGGCGGCGGTCGGAGTGGCGCCGGCGGTCCGGGCGGTCGCGCGGGTCGTCGGCGGGGTGGCGGTCGGCCGGGTAACGCTCGTCGAGCTCGAAACGGTCGTCGAGGTCGAAGCTGACGCGGTCGCTTCGGCGGCGGGAGCTGCCGCGGTAGTCGTCCTCGTAGCTGCGGCGAGGGTCGCGTGGGTCCGCGTCGTCGCGGTGGGGTGGCTCGTCCCAGATCATCGCGGTGCGTTCGCCGGTGCGGCGCCCGCGATCGTCGGTGGGGAAACCGCTGCGGCGCGCACGCTCGTCGGTGGGGTCACCGGTCCGGCGCGCACGTTCGTCGGCGGGGGCGTCGGTACGGCGCCCGCGCTCGTCGATGGGGGCGTCGCGGCGTGCACGTGGGTCGGCGGAGGGGATGTCGGTGCGGCGGCCGCGCTCGTCGACGGGGAAGCCGGGGGCGTAGTAACCGTCCTGCCGGCGAGAGTCGTTCGGAGCGCGACGCGGGTCGTCGGCGCGGCGGCGTGGGTCGCCGTAGGAGTCGTAGGGGCGGCCGCGGTTCGGTGCCGCCCGGTCCTCCGAGGACTCCGCGGGCCGGTTGGGCCGGTCGCCGCGGACGGTGCCGTCGCCGTCGGCCACCCGGCGCGGGCGCTCCTGGCCGGGGCGGCGGTAGAGGTCCATGGGGTCGCCCGGCGCCGGTGCCTCCGGTACGCGGGCGCGGCCGCTCGCCGCGGGCCGCATGTCGCCCTCGGTGCGCCGGCCACCTTGCTGAGCGGGGCGCGGCGAAGGCGCCGGCCCACGGCCGTCCGAGGAGGGTGTCCGCTCGGGAGAAGGGGAGGGCGCCCGCTCGGGAGAAGGGGAGGGTGTCCGCTCGGGGGAAGGGGAGGGCGAGGGATCGGCGGGGCGGCCCCGCCCCCGCTTGCGGCTCTCCGGCGGGGCGGCCTTGCCGGCCAGGCGGCGCCAGCGGCTTCCGGGGCGGCGTTCGGGGGTGGGCTCCGAGTAGTCCTCGTCCCAGCCGACCGTGACGGCGCCCGGTTCGGGGCCGTGGCCGTAGGCGACCAGGTCGCGGTGGTCGAACGGCTCGTCGATGTCGTCGTGCAGGTTGCTGTCGTGGCGGCGGGCGCCGCCGTCGGCGATGGGGAACTCCGGGTTCTCGAAGTCGGCGCCGAGTTCGGGGCGATTGAAGTCGACGTCGTCGAAGTCGTCGCCGGCCAGGTTGGGCTGGGACGTGTCCACGGGGGCGAAGTCCGGGTCGTCCAGCCAGCTCGGGCGCTGGGTGTCGAAGGCGGCCCGGCGCTGGCGGCGGGCCGCGAGCTCGTCGACCGGTGTGTCCTCGTCGCTGGCCGAGCGCTTGGTGGGTATCACCGGCTCGGGGCCGTTGCGCCGTACGAAGGGACGCTCCTGAACGACGGCCGCGTTCGGCACGAGGGAGTACTCGGAGTACTCCTCGTCCCAGTATTCGTCGTCCTCGAAACTCATGAGGCGACCCCTCGCGGCATGCTGCCCCCCGTCTGTCACGCGTGCCCGGATCGTCCCCTCCCACGCGGTGGATGTGGAAGGTTAACCACGGATTTGCGAACAGCGCTACCGCCCCCGGGAGCGCTCCCCGAGGCTCGGGGCGTGGTTCGTCGAGGGAGAGTACGGACAACCACGGGATGGGGTTCAAAGGTGATCGCTCAACTTAAGGCACTCTTAAACACGTATTGAGGACCTCTTTAGGGCTACCCACTGGTAACAAAGTGGCGAAGGCCACCGTGGCTTTTCACGGATCTTGGTGCTATCGGATGTCACGGTGGATGAGCAAGGCACACAGACCTCCCCAGCCCCGGCCGGCGACCACGCCCCCGTTTCCAACGGTCGCCACCGCGCTAACTCAGGGCTCTCACACCGACTTGCCCCCCATGACGGTGTGAGGGAACTTCTGCGCGGCGTGGCCGGGAGAGGCGGCGGTGGGAGCGCGCCCCACCGCCGTCTCGCATTTAAACTCTGCCCATGAGCGAGCTGCTCGAAGGAACACCCGTCGCGCTCGGCGGCCCCCGCGGTTTCGCCGTCACCCGCCTGTTGCCCGCCAAGGGCCGGCGCATGGTCGGCGCCTGGTGCTTCCTCGACGCGTACGGACCGGTCGACCTCACCGGAACCCCCGGGATGCGCGTCGCCCCGCACCCGCACACGGGCCTGCAGACCGTCACGTGGCTGCTCGCCGGCGAGGTGCTGCACCGCGACATCCTCGGCTCGGTGCAGGAGATCCGCCCGGGCCAGCTCAACCTCATGACCGCCGGTCGCGGCATCGCCCATTCCGAGGAGACTCCGGCCGGCCATTCCCCGATCCTGCATGGCGTTCAGCTCTGGGTCGCGCTGCCTCATGCCGTACGGGACATGGCCCCGGCCTTCGCCCACCACGACGATCTGCCCGTCGTCACCCGGGACGGCCTCGCCGTGACCGTCCTGATGGGCTCGTTCGAGGGCGTCACCTCACCGGCCGTTACCCACACCCCGCTGATCGGGGCCGAGCTGAGCCTCGACGCGGGCGCCGAGGTCGACCTGCCCCTCGATCCCGCCTTCGAATACGCGCTCCTCACCCTCGACGGCGCTCCCACGGTCGACGGCACCACCCTCAAGCCAGGTCCTCTGCTGTACGCCGGTGACGGCCGCCGATCCCTGCGCCTGTCCGCCTCGTCGGCTTCCCGCCTGCTCCTGCTCGGCGGCGAGCCCTTCGCGGAACGCCTGGTCATGTGGTGGAACTTCGTGGCCCGCGATCACGACGAGATCGTGCAGATGCGCGCCGACTGGGCCGATCACACGCCCCGCTTCGGCGAGGTCCACGGCTACGACGGCCCGCCCCTGCCGGCCCCGCCGATGCCGATCACGCGTCTGGTCCCGAGGGGCCGGGCTCGATAGAAGAGGGTCCGAACCCGATAGCGGCGAGCGCCGCCTGGTCGAGCACGACGATCCGCCGGTACGCGGTGGCGATCAGCCCGGCCGCCCGCAACTCCTGCACGGCGTTCTGCACCGTCGCCCGGGACACCGCGATCATCGCGGCCAGCTCGGGGTGGCTCAGCGGCACCGTGATCTCGACGCCGCCGTCCGGCCGGTCCCGCCCGCACGTCTCGGCGATCTCGGCCAGCAGCCGGGCCAGCCGCACCGGCGCCGGGTACACCGCGAAGTCGCTGCGCCGCCGGTTGGCCCAGCTCAGCTGCCGCGCGATCATCGCCATGACCAGGGTCGAGGCCGCCGGATGCCGGCGCAGGAACTCCTCGAAGGCGTCCTTGGTGACCACGCCGGCGTGGACGGTGCCGCAGGCGGTCACCGTCGCGCTGCGCGGGCTGCCGGTCAACGGGCCGATCTCGCCGATCAGCTCGCCCGGCAGGCGCAGGCCGAGCAGCGTCGCGAAGTCGGCCGTGGTCACCTTGACGAAACCGCTCTCGAGGACCACCACGTGCGATCCGAGCGCCCCCTCGCGCAGGATCGGCCGGCCGCCCTGGTAGCGGTGCCGGGCGCTCAGGCCGAGCAGTTCGCCGGCGGCGGCCGGCGTGAGGCCGCCCAGGAACGTGCCGGGCGGCCATCCGGTGCGCCGCGGGAACCGGTCGGCCATGTGTCCATGATGGCCTCAGCGGGCGTGCCGGAGAACCTCCGTGAGCCGGCTTTCGGCCCGGGTGGCGGCCAGCCGCCCCCGGTGCAGCACGGCCAGGTCCTCGACCGCGCAGGCCGGCGGCCGGTACGCGTTGGCCGCGGCCAGCGCCGGATAGCGGCCGGCCCAGGCCAGCAGCGCCTCGCGCAGCGCGGGCAGCACCGGTTCGGGCGAGTCGCCGGGGTCGGCGGCGCGTTCGGCGAAGTGCTGCCGGTACGGCCAGAACGACCACACCTTCGTTTCGTCGATGAGCTGTTCGACCGGGTCGGGCCGCTGGTAGCGCAGGGCGATCTCGATCGAGCGCATGCCGCCCTCGGCGATCAGCTCACCCACCATGGCGTGCCGGGCGCGGACCCCGGTCACCTCGTAGAACGTGCTGCGGCAGCCGCGCGGCCGGACCGCGCCGACGATGGTCTTCCAGGTCAGTGGACGTTCGGGCCGGCCGGCCAGGAGCTCGGCCACGGCCTCGTAGTAGATGATCTTCGTCTGCCAGTGGTTGCGCCGGGGGCAGGGGTTGCCGGCGAGCCGGGTGTACCAGCCGGCGATCGTGGTCTGCCCCAGGTCCTCGATGATCGTTGTTGACATCGTCCCTCTGTCCCATCCCTGATCCGCTGGGAGATGTCGAGCGTCGCCGGAGTGATCCGGCCCTCGCATCACGCGTTCTCGTATAACTGGTGTCGTACGCCCGTCACTTGGTCGAGCACGCCGTCGCAGTCGGGCGGCGGCCCGTCGGCCCGCCAGGCCACCTGCTGGTCGGGCCGGATCAGCACCAGTCGCCCGCACCAGGCGGCCGGCATCGGCGCCCCGGCCATCGGCAGGTGGCGCATCGGCACGCCCCGCGCCCGGGCCGCCGTCACCAGCGGCCAGCCGCCCTGGTCGTCGGTGAGGTCGACGAGGGTGAGCTGCGGGCCGAGACGGTCGAAGAACTGCTCACCGCCGGCCAGCCGGAAGGCCGGTGGCCGAAATCCGGGGGCGCCGGTCATCCCGGCCGGTCCGGTGCCGGCCGGGTCGAGCTGGGGCGCCTCCTGCCGCAGGATGTCGACCAGCACCTCCCGGTCGGCGCCCGAGGCCACCAGGCGCTGGAACCGGCTGCGGGTCTGCCCGGCCCGCCGGCCCAGCTCCCGGTCGAGCAGGGCCTGCCGCCGGCGCTCGGCCTGATAGCCGGCCAGCAGGTGCTCGCCGGCCCAGCCGTGCACGGCGGCGGCCAGCCGCCAGCCCAGGTCGACGGCGTCGCCGATGCACGTGTCGACGTCGTTGCCGGGCGGCTCGGCCTGGTGTGCGGCCTGCCCGGCCAGGAAGACGCGGCCCCGGCGGTAGGCGCGGGCCACCGACGGCGTGCCCGCCCGCTGTGCGACCCCGATGATCTCCGGTGGGTCGCCGGCCAGCCCGAGCCGCTGCGCGAGCAGGCCGGCCGGGTCGGCCACGGCGGCCTCGTCGCCCTCGGACAGGGGCAGGTGGGCGACGCACAGGTCGCCGTCGTGCCCGGTGAGGACCGTGCTGCCGCCGGTGATCACCGCCGACGGGTGCGACCACCGGGCGGCCAGCCCGGCGTCGCGGAAGGCCACCGTCAGATAGGTCGCGGCCGAGCCCAGATCGTCCATCTCGAGGCCGGCGCAGCGGCGTACCGTGCTGCCGGCGCCGTCGCACCCGGCCAGGTAGGCCGCCTCGATCACGTGCCGCCGGCCGGACCCGGCGTCGATCACGGTGGCGACCACGCACTCGGCCTCGGTGCGCAGGTCGGTCAGGGTCCAGCGGGACCGCAGCTCGATCAGCGGATGGTCCAGGGCCCGGCGCAGCCGCGCGGCCAGGCGGGAGCCGGCGATCAGCAGGTACGGCTCGATCGGCGCGGTGCCGTCGGCGGTCGCCGCGTACGTGCCGCGCAGCTCGGTGACCGAGGGCAGCCGCCACACCAGCAGCGGCTCCCGGTCGACGGCGCGGGCCCAGACCACGTCGACCGGGCCGTCCGGGTCGACCCCGGCCGGGCGCAGGTCGCCGGCCAGGCCGAGGCGGCGCAGCAGCTCCATGTTGCGGCCGTTGACCAGCAAGGGCTCGAGGATCCGGGGTGGACCCCCGGAGCGCTCCACGACCATGCTGGGCACACCGTGGTGGGCCAGCTCCAGTGCGGTGAGCGAGCCGGTGACACCGGCTCCGGCCACGAGCACCGGCGTCCGGAACGCGGCTGTCGGCATCGGCGTCCCCTTGGCGGTGGGGGTGATGGGCGGGTTACTCCGCCATCCTCGTCAGCCCGCGTCGTTCGTACATCACGTGTTCACGTGGTTCGGGCGCCGCACTCCTGCACGACGAGGGTGGCGAGCTCGACCCGCCGGCGGATGCCGAGCTTGGTGAAGATGTTGCGCAGGTGCGCGTCGACGGTGTGCCGCGAGATGTAGAGGGCCTCCGCGATCTGGATGTTCGTGCGGCCGGTGCCGACCTCGAGGGCCACCTTGCGCTCGGCCGGGGTGAGCTGGGGAAGGCACGTGTCGGCCGGTGCGACGGCGATCCCGGTGCCGAGCATGTCCTGTACGCGGCGGCGGGCCCGGTCGGCGCCGGCCGCCGTCAAGAGGGTCAGCGCCTCGTCGCCCCAGGGCCCCCGGCCGAGCCGGGCCGCGTCCTCGAGCACCGCCGCCAGGGCCAGCGGCCGGCCGATCGCGCGGAACCGGTCGGCCGCCGCGAGCAGCTTCTCCAGGCTCCGGTTCAGGACGCCGTCGGCGTACGCGTGTCCGGCCGCGGCCGATCGCGAGGCCGGGTTGGCGGCGGCCAGCCGTTCGGCGGCGTGCACGGCGGCCACGGCCTCGCCCGGGTGGCCGGCGTCGCGGGCGATGCGAACCAGCTCGGCCGCCGCCGCCGGGTCGTTGGCGAGCAGGGCCGGGCGCTCGGGCAGCGTCCGGTAGAAATCGCGCAGCAGCACGAACGCGGCCGGCGTCTGGCCGCAGGCGTCCATCAGGACGGCCTCGGCCCACAGCACGTCCTCGGGCACGGCCGTCACACCGCCCTCGGCCAGCCGGCGTACGTGGCCGAGGTGTTCCTGCGCGGCCGGCAGGTCGCCGCGGAGCACGGCGACGCGTATCAGCATGCCCAGCAGCGGCATGGCCAGCGCGTGCGCGTTGTGCCGTTCGGCCACCCCGAGACCCGACTCGGCCTCGACCGCCGCCTCCTCGAGCCGGCCCCGGGCGTACAGCAAAGAGGTCTGGAAGTAATGCCACAGCGGCTCGGCCCAGGAGGAGCCGGAGCGGTCGGACTCGCGGCGCCCGGCCCGGATGACCTCCTCGGCCTCGTCGAACTCGTCGAGGACGGTCAGGGCCCCGCCGAGCCAGATGCGCGGATGGCGCTGGGCCGCCTCGCCGCCCTCGCGGTCGGCCAGCTCGGTCGCGGCCCGGGCATGGGCCAGCGAGTCGCCGAGCCGGCCCTCGGCGAAGGCGACCAGGCTGCGCCCGGCCAGGCCGAACACCGCGGCCCCGTACTCGCCGGCCCGCCGCCCGAGATCGTCGGAGCGGGCCCCCGACTCGTCGGCCTCGGTCAGCGCGCCGAGGTAGCAGAGCGCGTGGGCCCGTACGGCGTAAAGCCGGGCTTGAACCGCGAGCGGGACGCCCGTGAGCCGCAGCGCCTGGTCGGAGTAGCGCACGGTCATCTCGTTGAGGCCACCGTGCTTGCAGGCCTCGGCCAGGCCGAGCAGCACCAGCGCCTCGGTCTCGGTGTCGAGGCCGGCGCCGAGCACCTGACCGCCCAGCTCCCGCGCCTCGGCCAGCCGGGCGGCGGCGGCGAGCAAGCCCACGGTGTCGGCGATCAGCGCGGGCCGTCCCGGGTCGCCCGGCTCGGCCGCGGCCAGCGCGCGCAGCATGACGTCGGCCGCGGCGCCGGGCGCGACCCGGGCGATCTCGCGGGCCATCGAACGGACCATGCGGACCGCGTCGTCCGCGCCGGAGCGGCCGCTGCGCAGCTGGTGCTCGGCCACCTCGAGGGCGGGCCGGTCGAGGGTCGCGGCCTCGCGGTGCAGCTGTTCGCGCATCAGCCGCGGCACGGTGTTGTAGACCGCCTGCCGGACCAGGTCGTGGCCGAAGGCCAGGCCGCCGCTCGCGTCCTCGACCAGGAAGTCGGCCATCGCCTCGTCGATCGGCGGATAGAGCTCGGCCGGCTTGTGCCCGGTCAGCCGGGCCGCCTCGTCGAGGGTGAACGGGCGGGCCAGGACCGACACCGAGCGCAGCAGCCAGGCCGCCGGTTCGGACAGCGTCTCCACGTTCTCCCGCACCGAGTCGACGAAGCTCGACGGCAGATCGTCGCCGACCACCGAGCCCACCCGGTCCGCCACCACCAGCTGCCCGGTCGCGACCAGCGCCTTGAGCAGCTGCTCGGTCCGCAGCGGGTTGCCCAGGCAGGAGGCGGCGAGCGCCACCACGGTGTTGTCGACCTCGGCGCCCACCACGTCCACGCTGAGCTCGGCGATGGCCCGCTCGGGCAGAAGACCTAGGCGCATCGGTGATACGCCGTCCCGCTGCAACCAGCGCATGAGCTGGTGACCGGGTGTCTCGCGGTCGTCGGGTGACGGCGGCCGGTGCGCGAACAGCCAGCGCACCGGCGAGGAGGCCAGCCCGGGGATCAGCTCGCGGACGGCGAGCGCGCTGAGCTCGTCCATCCACTGGGCGTCGTCGATGATCACCAGCAGGGGCCGCTCGCCGGCCGCCTCCTCCAGCGACGCCCGCAGCCGCTGGAGCGCGCCGAGCGGATCGGCCCGTTCCGGTTCCTGCCGGGTCAGCCAGGCGAACGCGGGCGCCTCGGGGGTGCACTCGCGCAGCGCGCCGGCCAGGGTGACCAGGGGTGCCGCCTGGTCGAGCCGGAACGCCTCGCGGGCGGCGACGGCGATGCCGCGCGCGGCGGCCAGCCGGGCCGCGACGTGCAGCAGCGCCGACTTGCCGATGCCGGGGGCGCCGGTCACCACGTGGCAGCCGCCGGCGCCGGCCGCGGTGTCGTCCAGGACCCGGGTCAGCAGCTCGACCTCGGCTTCCCGGCCGACCAGCCGCCGGATCATGTCGGGGGACCTCATCGGCCTCATACGTATCACGAAGCGGTGCCCGGCGCATCGGGCGCGGGTACCCGTCACGGGTCAACTACCCATTCGGCTAGGTCAATGTCCGCGAAGCGTGCCGAGCTGCGATGACGCCACCCCGGCCGGGGTCCCACTCGGACGAGCAGTGCCGTCCGGTGCCGGTCCGTCAATAGCGTTTTTCCTGATGAAAGGGGGTCCGCGATGGACGCGACCGCATCCTTCGGACGACGACTTCGACGGGGGCGCCTCGGCCGCTCCGCACTGCTGCTGGTGCCGCTCGACCACGCTCTCGAGGCCGGCCCGCTCGGCGCCGACCTGGACACACTGGCCGGCCGGCTGGCCGAGCACGGCGCCGACGGGGTGGTGGTCCACAAGGGCGCCGCCCGCCGGATCCGCCCGGCCCGGTTCCGCGACCTGTCCCTGATCGTGCAACTGACCGCGAGCACCGGCCTGGCCGCCGACCCGGACGCGAAATATCCGGTGGCCACGGTGGAGGAGGCGCTGCGGCTCGGCGCCGACGCGGTCAGCGTGCACGTCAACGTGGCCTCGCGCACCGAGGCGGCGCAGATCGCGCACCTGGCCGCGGTGGCCGAGGAGTGTGATCGCTGGTCGCTGCCGCTGCTGGCGATGATGTACGTGCGGGGGCCGGCGGTCCGCGACGGCCGGTCGCCGGAGCTGGTGGCGCACGCCGTGGCGGTCGCCGCCGAGATGGGCGCCGACCTGGTCAAGACCGCGCTGCCGGACGACCCGGAGGCGACCGCCCGGATCATCGCGGGCGCCGTGGTGCCGGTGCTGGCGGCCGGGGGCGCGCCCGGGCCCGATCCGGGCGCCGGGCTCGGCCGGATGGCCGCGGCGATGCGGGCCGGCGCGGCCGGGGTGGCGGTGGGCCGGCTGGTCTTCACCTCTCCCGACCCGGCCGCCGTGCTGCGCCGGCTGGCCGCCGTCGTGCACGACCGGACGCCGGCGGTGGCCAGATGACCGCCCGGGAATGCTGGCTCGACCTGCGCGGCGCCGGGCCGTGGCGGCGCGAGGCGGCCGAGGAAGCCGTCCACCTGCGGTTCGAGGCGATCGTCGCCGACGACCCGGCCGACCTGGCCGGCCTGCCGCCGACCGTCACCCGCGTCCTGGCCGTCTCCGGCCCCGATCTGCCCGCCGACCTCGAAAACGCCGACCTCAAGAACGCCGACCTCAAGAACGCCGACCTCAAGAACGCCGACCTCGAGAGCGCCGACTTCGGGACCGCGGACCTCGTCCTCACCGACCCGTCGCGCCTGGGGGCCGATCGCCCGGACGTGCGGTTCGGGACCAGGCTCGACGTCACCGACGCCGACAGCCTCGGCCTGGCCTGCGAACGGGTCCGCCGCGACGAGCTCACGGTGCTGCGCTTCCACGACCCCACGCACATCCCCCTCGAGATCGTGCTGGCCGCGGCCGACGGCGCGCCGGGCCGGATCATCACCGAGGTCGGCAGCCTGGACGAGGCCTCGGTGCACCTGTCCGTGCTGGAACGCGGCCCGGACGGCGTGCTGCTGCGCCCGGACGGTCCCGGCGACGCCACCAAGCTGGCCGAGCTGGTCCGGCGCGGCTCGCCGGAGATCGAGCTGGTCACGCTCACCGTCACCGGGGTCCGGCACAGCGGCTCGGGCGAGCGGGCCTGCGTGGACACCTGCTCCTACCTGAACCAGGACGAGGGGATCCTGGTCGGCTCCCGCTCGCAGGGCCTGATCCTCTGCGTCAGCGAGACCCACCCGCTGCCGTACATGCCGATGCGGCCGTTCCGGGTCAACGCCGGCGCGATCATGTCGTACACGCTGGCCGACCACGAACGCACCCGCTATCTGTGCGAGCTTCAGGCGGGGGCGACGGTCCTGGCCGTACGGGCCGACGGCCGCACCCGCCCGGTGACGGTGGGCCGGGTGAAGATCGAGACGCGGCCGCTGCTGTCCGTCGAGGCGGTGGCGCCCACCGGCGAACGCGTCAACCTGATCGTGCAGGACGACTGGCACGTCCGGGTGCTCGGGCCGGGTGGCGCGGTGCTCAACTCCACCGAGCTGAAACCGGGCGACGAGGTCCTCGGTCACCTGCCCGGCCGGGAACGGCACGTCGGTTACCCGATCGACGAGCTCTGCCATGAACTCTGACCTCGCCAAGATCCAGGACTCGCTGCTGCCGGCCGCGCTGGCGGCGGCGGCGAAGTCACCCTTCTACCGCCGGAGGCGCGACGGGGTGCCGGCCAACCGGGCCGAGCTGGCGGACTATCCGCTGACGACCAAGGCCGATCTGCGGGACGCCTACCCGTTCGGGATGCTGGCGGTGGACCGGTCGCGGCTGGCGACCTACCACGAGTCGAGCGGGACGACGGGCACGCCGACGGCGTCGTACTACACGAAAGAGGACTGGGACGACCTGGTCGAGCGGTACGCGCGGGTGCGCGTCGGCCTCGAACCGTCCGACACCTTCCTGGTCCGTACGCCGTACGCGCTCATGCTGACCGGGCATGTCGCGCAGGCGGCGGCGCTGTCCCGCGGCGCGACCGTGGTCCCGGCCGACAACCGGTCGCTCGCCACCCCGTACCGCAAAGTGGTGCAGTTGCTGCACGACCTGGAAGTCACCCTGACCTGGTCACTGCCGACCGACACCCTGCTCTGGGCGGCGGCGGCCGCCCACGCCGGCCTGCGTGACTTCCCGGCGCTGCGGGCGCTGTTGGTGGCGGGCGAGCCGCTGAGCGAGGCCCGCCGGGACCGGATCGCGGAGATCTGGCGGGCCCCGGTCGTGCAGGAGTACGGCTCGAGCGAGACCGGCGGCCTCGCCGGCGAATGCCCGCACGGCCGGCTGCATCTCTGGGCGGACCGGGCCATCTTCGAGGTGTACGACCCCTCGACCGGCCGTTGCGCGGCGGAGGGCGCCGGCGAGCTGGTCGTGACGATGCTGGTGCGCGAGGCGATGCCGCTGCTGCGCTACCACATCGGCGACCGGGTGGAGGTGTCGTACGGCGACTGTCCGTGCGGATCGGAGCTGCCGGTGGTCCGTGTCCTCGGGCGCGGCGCCGCCGTCCTGGACCTCGAGGAGGCGGTGTTCCGGCTGCCGATCTCGTACGGGGTGATGTTCTGGCGCGCCCGCCGATCCGACCGGGGCCTGTACGTGCAGATCGAGGTGGCCGACCGCTACCGCTACGCGGCGGTGCGCGACCTGACGGCCGCTCTGGCCGGGGACGCGCTGGTCGAGGCGGTGCCGCCGGGAACGCTGGTGCCGGTGGCGGCGCTGACCGCCCCACCGGAGATCATGAAGCCGCGCAGCTTCTACGGCCCGGGCGAGGACTGGGACCGTGCGCTGCGCTACTACTGAGATCGCCGTCGTCGGCGCGGGCGTCGGTGGCCTCACGGCCGCCCTCGCCCTGCGGCGGCAGGGCTTCAACCGCGTCGAGGTGTACGAACGGCAGGCCGCTCTGCCGTTCGAGGGCTACGGCATTCAGATCTCCCCGAACGCGTCGGCCCTCCTGGACGGACAGGTGTTCGCCCGGGCGGCCCGGCCGGCCTACCGCGAGATCCGCCGGTGGCGGGACAACTCCGTGATCGCCCGGATCGGCCTTCAGCGGTACGCGACGCCGTACTACACGATGCGCCGGGGCGACCTGATCGCCGCGCTGGCTTCGCCCGTACGTCTCGGCGCTCTCGTGCGTTCCGCCGCCGACCTGGACGCCGACGTCGTGATCGGCGCCGACGGCCTGAACTCCGTCGTCCGCGGCACCATCGCCCGGGACCGGCCACGCGACAGCGGCTACGTCGCGTACCGGGCGGTCGTGCCCGCCGACCTCGACCGGGTGGTGGTGTGGCTGGGCCCCGCCCGTCATGTGGTGGCCTACCCGATCGGCGAAGGCGTCAACGTGGTCGCCGTCGTCCCTCAGGGGCATGCGGACCTCTCCTTCGCCGGGTGGCATCCGGAGGCCCGCCGCCTGATCGACCTGATGGCGGATCCGGTGGGCCACCCCCTGCTCGACCGGGTGCCGCTGACCTCCTGGCATCACGGCCGGGTGGTGGTGATCGGCGACGCGGCCCATCCGGCGCTGCCGTTCGCGGCCCAGGGCGCCGGGCAGGCCATCGAGGACGCCGCCGCGCTGGCCCCGCTGCTGCGCCACCACCCGGACGCCTTCGCCCGCTTCGAGGCGGCGCGGCGCCCACGGGCCGAACGGGTCTCCGCGATGTCCCGCGCGGGCCTGACCTCGTACCACCTGCCCGACGGTCCCGCGCAGCGGCGCCGCGACCGTGAGCTGGCGGCGGCGCCGGCGGACGCCCTCGACTGGCTCTACCGCACGCCCGGTTGACCTCGCAGCCGCAGCAGCGACACCAGCTCCACCCGCGAGGCCAGGCCGAACTTCCGGAAGATCTGCCGGAGGTGGTAGTTCACCGTGTGCGGCGACCGCCCCAGCCGCCCGGCGATCTGCTGATTGGTCAGGGCCAGCCCGACCAGCTCGGCCACCTCCAGCTCCCGCGCGCTGAGCAGACTCCAGTCGGCCGTCAGCGGGCGCGGCGCCACCGCCCTCCGCGCCCGCGGCCTCCGGGGCGGCCCCTGCTCGTGCCGCAGCGCCGCGACCACCGAGTGCGGCATCGACGCCTCGACAACCGCCCGCACCAGCTCATGACTGAACGCGAGCGCGTCCCCAACCGGCACGAGCAGCCCCGAATCGAGCGCCTCCTCAACATCCGGGAGAAGCCCCACCACGCTGCCGCCGAGCAGCTCACTGAGCCGCGCCGGCGACACCGGCGACCGCACCGCCGTCACCGCCTGCACCAGATGCCGAGCCGGCGCCGACAGCGTGTCCAGCCGATGCGCGAGCCGCACCCGCGTGCGCTCAGGCAGCCGCGCCACCCCGCTCACCGTCACCGTCCGCCACTGCCGCCGCTGTGGCTCGCCGAGCCGCAGCAGGCCTTCCTCGTGCAGCCCGGCGATCAGGTCGAGGATCGCCCCGGGCCGTCCCGCCGCCACCCGGGCGAGGTCGGCCAGCCGGTCATCGGCCGTCGCCCCGAGCCGGGCCGTGATCAGCCGGCGGACGTCGGCCCGCCCGAGCGGCCCCAGCACGACCCGATGCACCTCCGCCGGCGGGCCGGCCAGCACCGGCTGCCGCTCGGTCACCACCAGCACCGGCGCCGACGCCGCCAGCCGCTCCGGAAAGCGCGGGTCGGCCGTACCCGGCCGCAGCTCCGCCCGGTCCCGCACCAGCACGATCCGCCCCGGCGACGTGGCCACCGCCGCCCCGAACCGCCGCCCCGCCTCCGCGAGCTCCCGCAACAGCCGTCCACACCCGATCTCCGGCGGCCCGTCGAGGACCAGCACGGCGGGCCGCCCCGGCGCGGCCCGGCGCAGCAGCACCCCGAAACGCTCGATCTCACCGTCCCGGCCGATCAAGGGAAGTTCCATGGCCCCGATGGTGCGGTCCCGAGCCGCGGCACACCCGCTAGAAGTAGCGCGTTCCCGAGTCGGCCATCCAACACATTTCGCGCTGACTGTTATCGCCTTGACGCTCGCCCCGCCCCGGGCGGATGGTCGAAACGTGTCCGCCCTCGACCTGGGAAAGCTGGCCCTCATCGTCGCCGCCCCGACGCTGATCGGCGCCGCCGTGGTCTACGCCCCCCGCTGGTGCGGCGCCGTGGCGGACCGCTGGCGCACCATGCACCCCCTGCCGCCCCAGCCGATGGGCCCACCCATCGAACAGCTGGCCGCCGACCTGCGCCGCCTGCTACGCCTGCACAGCGACCTCACGGCCTCCGCCCACCTGGCCATGCGAGCCCACCGCCTCTGGGCGGTCGAGGCCGCGATAGCCACCCGCGCCGTCGAGGCGGCCCGAGCCCTGGACCTACCTCATCCCGAGCCCACCAATCCCGGCGTCCTGACCCGCCGCGAACTCCTGGACCTGCTCACCGCCCTGTCCACAGCCGGCCTGGTCCTCCCCTCGAAGGTGGGCCCCTTCACCTCCGACGGCCGTTTCTGACCAGCGAGCTCGTCGCACTCCTCTGGATGAACATGACGGCCCGCTCTCAGTTGAAGCATCGCTGGCACCGGGCCGGTGTTGTCAAAGCGGCGCTCGCCGTGGCGGGCGGATCCGCAGCCGGCATGGCGGCGCTGCCGGCGGCCATGGGGCAGCCCGAGCTCGACGGCGTCCCGGTGCGGATCGCGATTCCGGCGTTGATCGTCTCGGCTGTCCACGTCGGGAGCCGGTGGCGACGAGGCGACCTCAGACGGCCATCGCGGGTGGGTAGGGGGCCGGGCGCGGATCGTACGAGGACCAGGCCGCGGCCAGGCGGCGTACGGCTTCGGTCAGGTCTGCGGGGGACGCCAGGAAGTGCAGGCGCAGGTGACTCTGGCTGGCGCCGGACGGGTCCAGGCCCGGGCCCGGCAGGACGGCGACGCCGTGGCGTAGGGACTGCTGGGCGAAGGACCGGGCGTCGCCGTGGGGGAGCCTCACCCACAGGGTCTGGCCGCCCTCGACGGCGGGGGCGTGCCACGACGGCAACCACCGGGCCAGTTCGGCTCGTAAGTGGTCGTGGCGGGCCTTTCGGAGCTGGGCCGACCGGGCCAGCTCCGGTCCCAGGCGGGGGAGCAGGTGGGCCGCCGCCAGCTGGGCGGGGACGTTGCCGCCCAGGTCGAAGACCGTGCGCATGCGGGCCAGGCGGGCTATCAGCGGGGCCGGAGCCCGGACCCAGCCGACGCGCAGGCCGCCCCAGATCAGTTTGCTCAGGGAGCCGACGGTGATGATCTGGTCGTTGTGGGCGGCCAGCGGCGGGGGTGGCTCGTGGCCGGGGAAGCCCAGGTCGGCCAGGGCCTCGTCGTCGATCAGCGGGAAGCCGGCCCGGGCGGTGCGGTGGCGTTCTCCCGGCGGCAGGACGGCGCCCGTGGGGTTGTGAAAGGTGCTGATGACGTACGCCAAAGCGGGCTTGACCTTGGAAAATCCTCGCAGGTCGACCGGCAACGTCTGGAGGACCGCGGACTCCTCGCGGAACGCTTCCAGGGCGCCGAAGTAGGTGGGCGCCTGCACGAGCACCTGGTCGCCGGGGCGGATCAGGGCCTTGGCCAGCAGGGTCAACGCCTGCTGGCCGCCGGTGGTCACCATGATCTGGTCGGGGGTCGTGGGAAGGCCGCGGGTCCGGTACCGCTCGGCCAGCGCCTCCCGCAGGGCCGGGTGCCCGGTCGGGTGGTATCCGATGTCGCCCCTGATCGCGGCCAGGTCCGCCAGCGACGAGGCGTACGCGGTGAGCAGCGCCGGCGGGGGAGCGTCGGGGGCGGCGCAGGCCAGCATGAGGACGCCGTCGCGCGGCTCCAGCAGGTGCAGGAACGCCGGCACCTCGGTGGTGGGCTTCGCCGGACCGGCGGCGGGGCCGGCGACCCGGGTGCCGCTGCCCTGCCGGCGGACGATGCGGCCCTCGGCCACGAGCAGGTCGTAGGCGGCCACCACCGTGCTGCGGCCCACCGCCAGGGCCGACGCCAAGGCCCGGTCCGGTGGCAGCAGGGTGCCCGGCGGCAGTTCGCCGTCGGCGATGAGGGTGCGCAGCCGGGCGGCCAGCAGCAGGTAGAGCGCGCCGCGCCCGGACGCCCAGCGGCCCAGGCGCTCGACGATGCCGATTGGTTCCATCGACAGACCAATCTAGAGGCATTGGCCCTGCCTGGCGAGACCCCGGTTGGCGAGGATCGGTGCCATGAGCGCGATGACAGCCCTGATCGACAGCACGGTCCGGTACGACCTGGCCGAGAGCACCTGCCCGCCGCTGCGGCTCGGCGCGGACGACCTCGAAGGGCTGGCCGACGTCCCGCTCGGCTACGGCACCACCCGCGGTGACCGCGACCTGCGCGAGCTGATCGCGGCCGGTGCCGGCGTGACCGCCGACGACGTGCTGGTCACGGTCGGCGCCATCCACGCCATGTCACTGCTGCCGGCCGAGCACGTGCTGCTCGTCGGCCCCTGCTTCCCGCCCGCGCGGTCCGGGCCGGAGTCGCGCGGCGCCCGCGTCGATGTCGTCGACGCCCGCTTCGACGACGCGTACCGCCTGCCCGTGGACCGCGTCGAGGCCGCCCTGGACCCGCGCACCGACCTGGTCTCGCTTGCTTCACCCCAAAACCCTTCCGGTGTACGGGTGGACACCCGCGACCTGCAAGCTCTCGTCGATCTCGTGGCCCGCCGCGCCCCGCGCGCCCGCATCCTGGTCGACGAGACCTACGGCGAGTCCGTGTACGGCGACGCCGCCGTCCCGGACAGCGCCGCGCCCCTGTCCCCGAGGATCGTCACCTGCTCCTCGGTCTCCAAGGCCCACGGCGCTCCCGGCCTGCGCGTGGGCTGGCTGACCACCACCGACGCCGAGCTGTACGAGCGGGCCCGCGCGGCCAAGTTCGAGACCGCCATCGCCTGCTCCACCATCGACGAGCACCTGGCCACCCGGGTCCTGCGGCGCGGCACCACGAGCGGCCCGTTCCTGCGCGAGGCCCTGGACCTCCTGCTGGACTGGGCCGCCGCCCAGCCGGTCGAGATCGTCACCCCGGACGGCGGCCCCCTGTGCTGCCTGCGCCTGCCCGCCGGCCTGGACGTCGAGAAGTTCCACGCCCGGCTCCGCGAGACCGGGACGCGTGTTGCTCCGGGCGCCTGGTTCGGCGAGGATGACCGCATCGTCCGGGTCGGCTTCGGCCATCTCGGCCTGGCCGACCTCACCCAGGCGCTGTCCAACGTGGCGGGAGCACTCTGACGACATGGACCCCCGGCTTCGGAGCGCGGTCGACGCGAGTGTGGGCTGGTACGAGGATCTCTGCACCCTGCACGGGGTCGGCTCGGTCCTGTCCGACGGGCTCTGGAGCGCGCTCGATCCGCCGCCACCGCTGCACTCGGACGCGGTCGCCGTCGAGCCGGAGGTGACCGCCGACCGGGTTCTCGCCCGCCTCGAGGGCCGGGAACACGGCGGGGTCAAGGACAGCTTCGCGGCGATGGACCTTTCCGGCGCCGGCTTCGGCCTGCTGTTCTCGGCCACCTGGATTCACCGGGAAGCCGCCCGCCCGGCCGCGTCGTCCGAGTGGTCGGCGGTGACCACCGGTCCCGAACTGGCCGAGTGGACGAGCCACCACGACACCCGCGACGTCCTGCTGCCGCCGTTGCTGCGGCGCGCGCACTTCCGCATCCTGGCCCGCCGCGCCGGCGGTCACCTCGTGGCCGGCGCGGTCGCCCGCCTCGGCAGCGGCACGGTCGACGTGTCGAACGTGTACGCCGTCCCCGGTCATCACGTCGACTGGGCGGAGCTCGCCGCGGCCGTCGCCGTGTACTTCCCGGACCGCCCCCTGGTCGGCTACGAGCGCGGCGAGCCCCTGTCCGCCGCCCGGGACGGCGGCTTCACCCCCGTGGGCGAGCTGCGGGTCTGGGTCCGCTGATGGTGCTCGCCCGCTTCGCCGGCATCCGCCCGGCGGCGGTGGTGCGCTGTGCCACGCCGTCCGAGGTCGCCGCCGCGATCGCCCTGGCGCTGGGTCACCACCTTCCCTTGGCCGTACGCGGTGGCGGGCACTGCTTCGCCGGAAGGTCCAGCACCGACGGCGTGGTGATCGACGCGGCGATGACCGGTGTGCGGGTCGACGGCGACCGGGCCGTGATCGGCGGCGGCACGCTCCTGGCCGAGGTGGACGACGTGCTGGCCGCGCACGGCCGGACCCTGGCCGCCGGCTGCGGGCCCACGGTCGGCATCGCCGGACTGACCCTCGGCGGCGGTCTCGGCATCCTCGGCCGCCGGCACGGCTTGACCTGCGACAACCTGCTGGCCGCGACAGTGGTGCTGGCCGACGGCCGCACGGTCGAGGCCGACGGCGATCTGCTCTGGCTGCTCCGCGGCGGCGGCGCGCCCGGCGTGGTCACCTCGCTGACGTTCCGGACGGTGCCCGCCCCCGACTCGACCGCCTTCCGGCTCACCTTCCCGGCGGCCGCCGCCGCGACCGTTCTCGGCGCCTGGCTGAGCCTGCTGCCGGACCTCGACGAGGCGGTCGCGCCGAGCCTGGTCGTCACCGCCCCGGCCGAACCGGACCGGGCGCTCACGGTGAGCGTCTTCGGCGCCGCACCCGATCACGCCACGGTGGACAGCCTGGTCCGGCGCCTCGGCGCGACCCCGGCGGCCGACGACCGGCGGCACGGCACCCACCGGACGACCAAGCGCTGGCTCGCCGGCGACGACGCTCCCGGCACCCGCCACGCGTACCCGCGCTCGGAGTTCTTCCGCTCCACCGTGCCGGCGGCCGACTTGATCGCCCGCCTGGCCGGCGACCGGCGGCCGGGGGAGGAGCGGGAACTCGACTTCACGCCGTGGGCCGGCGCGTACAACCGCGTACCCGCCGGCGCCACGGCGTTCCCGCACCGCGACGCCCTCTTCCTGCTCAAGCAGACCGCCACGGTCGCACCGGGCGACCACCCCGGCGAGTGGCTGGACGACTCGTACGAGCTGACCCACCCGTTCGGCACCGGCGGCGCCTACCCGAACTTCCCCGTACCCGGCCTGCCCGACGACGCGTACTACCTGGCCAACACCGGCCGGGTGCGGCGCCTGCGAGCCCACTACGACCCGTCGGGGGTGTTCAGCCGGCCCGGCCCGGCCCGGTGACCGTTGGGGCCATCACCTACCGTCGAGGCGACGGTGACTTTCCGGCACGGGAGAGGGGTTCGCGTGGCCAGGGTGCAGCGTCTGAGCCGGGACGACATAGGCGGTTCCGCGGTGTATGTCTTCGAGGGTGGCATCGCCCAGGATCACCGCACGACCCGAAGCGCGTTGACGTCCAAGATCCGTATGGGCTGCCTCTTCGGGAACCGGGTGCTCGTGCACGCGGGCAACCTCTTCGAAGAGGCCGCCATGTTCGAGGCCGTTCGACGGGACTCGCCGCTGCTCGCCCAGGGCAACATCGTTCCTCTGCTGACCGGAGACGCCCGGTCGCTGGCCGAGTACGGAAGTTCGTGGGGTCAGAGGTTCGCCCGCCAGGACCCGGAGGTCCCCGTCTTCTACCAGGGGCTTCCCGTCACCCGGAAGCATCTGCGCGACATCGATGACCGTGTCGACTACTTCAAGGACGCCCAGCACCGGATCCTGACTGTGCAGCCCGGAGACCGGGACCGCTTCCTCGCCCACTTCCTCGCCAACGTCGAGCAGATCCTGGCCGCCGAGCCGGCTCTGGATCCCTCGATCAAGGAAGCGGTGCGGCGGCGAGCCGGTGCGCGGTCGTCGCCGCTGGGGCGCATTCGCAACGAGGTGGCGCGCCCACACTGGAACACGCCCGGAGTCGGAAAGATCGTCAGGCGGGTGGTCCGCCGCGTGAACGTCGCCTACTTCGGATCGAGCGCCCGGGAGTTCGGGACGTGGTTCTCCCTCAACGAGAACGCGTTCCGGGATCTCCGGGCGGCGCCCGCCAGGCGGCCCACCGTCGTCACGCCGTTCGTGGAGATGTCGGTGACGAAGGCGCTCGACATCCCGGCCGAGCGGATCATGGAGATTCGGGCGGAGCATTTCGCCGACATCGCGAACAGCCCCCAAGCGGTCCGCTTCCGTGCCTGGCTGGAACGGACACTGACCAAGGCCGGCCGGGCGATCCTCGAGGACGCCGACCAGGCTGCACTGGAGCGCCTGCGCCAGCACGAGGTCGATGAGGCACTCCGGGACACCTTCGCCGAGGCGATAGCGAAGGCGGGCCGGCGTCGGCGCCGGCTCGAGGACGGTTGGGGCCAGTGGGGGATAGACGCCGGGCTCGTGGGCATCGGCGTGGCGACCGACTACTTCACCGGCGGGCTGGGAGATCTGGCCGGCGCCGGGGCCGGTGCGGCCGGCGGCATCGCCGCGTCTCAGGCGGTGAAGGCGCTGATTCAGCCCCGGGTGGCGCCGGTCGTCATGCTGCAGGCGAGGATTCGCCGGGCCGCCGACCGGCGCGACTGACGAGCGGGGCCTAGGCGGTGAAGCGGCTCGAACCCAGGATCTTCGTGATGTCGACCTCGATGACCACGCGCTGCGGGTTGGGCCGGGGAGTGCGGTAGCGGACCGCGTACCGCTTCTCGGCCTCGGTGACCGCGTCGGCGTCGTCGCGGACCACGGCCAGGCCCTCGACGGTGGTCCAGCGGGGGCCGTCGACCTGGCAGATGGCGACCCTGGTCTGGCCCGCGCGCACGTGCCGGACGTGGGCCGAGATCGACGACGAGATCACCCGGGCCAGGCCCGCGGCCGGGTCCAGGGTGGCGCCGACCGCCACCACATGGGGCGAGCCGTCGGCGCGCAGCGTGGTCAGCGTGCACAGGTGGCGCTCGGTCCAGAAGTCCAGCAGTTCCTGGTTGTCCAGGGAGACACGGCCGCTCAACGAATAACCCTCTCAGACTGTCTCGGCCGGGAGCCGGCCCTGTCGTACGGCGGTGGACAGCGCCGCGTGGTCGCTTTCCACCTGGTCGGCGTAGGCGCGGGAGAACCGGCACAGCGCCTCGGCCAGTTTGCCGCTGCCGCCGATGTACCCCGCGATCATCGAGGCGCCACTCGTGCGGGCGTGTGATTTCGCCAGCAGGTAGCCGCAGATGCCCGCGTAGTCGGCCAGCGCGCCGGCGTCGATGCCCTCGACGACGATGGCGCCCTTCATGTCGCGGAACTGGCGCACGTAGAACTGGGTGTCGCCGACCGTCGTCCAGCCGAGCAGCGGGTCCGACACGGTCTGCAGGGCCTGCTGGTATTCGACGACGCGCTGGCCCTGGTGGCGGTGCCAGGCCGAGTCGCCGTGCTGGTGGCGGGCGATCACCGAGCGGCGGGCCTGCTTGAGCTGGAGGAACACCACGTCGTCGGTGCTGCTTCCCTCGCAGAGGGCCACGTACGCCCGCAGGCCCACCGAGCCGACCCCGACCACCTTGTGCGCGATGTCGACGATGCGGTAACCGGCCAGGATGCGCGCCCAGTGCGGCGGCAGCGTGCTCAGGTAGCCGTCCAGCGCCTCCGCCAGCTGGTCACGTTCCTGGTCGCTGGGCCGGGTGATCAGCGGCGGCTCCTCGACCAGCCTGGCCGTGCCGTCGCGGCGCTCGGTGAAGCGGGGCAGCGCCCGGTCGCTGGTGCGGCGCCGGGCGCGGCGGGCCGCCCGTTCGATCTCGTCGCGGAAGCTGGCCCGGCTGGCCGCCGAGCGCAGCCGGTCGACGTCGAGCTGGTCGAAGGAGCGGGCCAGCAGCGGCTGCTCGGCCAGGTGGGCGATCTGCACCTGGTATTCCTCGACGCAGTGTTCGACCGCGTCGGCGCAGGCGCCCTCGCGGAAGCCGTTCTGCCGGCCGGCCACGTAGACGCTGACGGCGAGCCGGCGCAGATCCCACTCCCAGGCGCCCGGGTGGGCCTCGTCGAAGTCGTTGAGGTCGAAGACCAGTTCGCGTTCGGGCGACGCGTAGAAGCCGAAGTTGCCCAGGTGGGCGTCGCCGCAGATGACCGGGGTGATGCCGGTCGAGGGCAGGCCGGCGAAGTCGTCGGCCATCACGTTGGCCGAGCCGCGCAGGAACGCGTACGGCGAGGAGATCATCCGCCCGACGCGGACCGGGACGAGCCACGGCTGCCGGCCCTGGTTGGCCTCGATGATCTGCTGTACGGGGTCGGCCCGGCCGGGCGGCGGCGCCCAGAACGCCATCTCCGAGCGGTGCGCGCGTTCGCGCAGCGAGCGGCCCAGCTCGTACCGCTCGGCGCGCGGGCGCGCCTGCCGCCGCAGCGAGACGAAGCCGTCGTCCTGTCCCACGTCCACCACGACGTGCCCGTTACCCTGTTGCATCACGGGCCAGCCTAGAGGGACCGGGAATCGCACACTCACCCAGCACAACGCCTCCGAGCGACGGGAAAGTGACGGCCACCTGAACGTCCGTGGAATCAGCGCGCCGCGGCCAGCCCGAAGGATGACGGCGAGACGTCGGGGAAGACCGGGGACAGCGATCCGACGCCGCAGCGCTTCTGCAGGATCTCCCCGATCACCGCGCGATAGTCGGTGGTGGCGGCCAGGTCTCCGGCGACCAGCGCGTCCGGCGCCAGACCGGGCCACTTCGTGAAGACCTTTCCCCCTCGTACGCCGCCACCCAGCACCAGCATGGCGTTGCCGTGCCCGTGGTCGACGCCGTGCGAGCCGTTCTCGGCCACCCGGCGGCCGAACTCGCTGATCGTCAGCAGCGTCACCGACGCCATGCCCTCGGCCCCGAGGTCGGTGGCGAACGCGGCCAGGGCCAGGGCCAGCTCGTTGAGGTTGTCGTACATCCGCTGGCCCTTGACCCCGGTCCCCAGCCCCTCGTGCATGTCCCAGTCGCCGCAGTCGACGGTGGCCGTGGCCAGGCCCACCTTCGCCTTGATCAGGCGGGCCACGTCGCGCAGGGCCGTGCCCAGATCGGTCGCCGGATAGGTGGCCCCGTCGGCCGGCGTGTAGGTGGCGCCGCGCAGCGACGCCGTGGCGGCCAGCGCCTGGTCGGCCGCGAGGGCCGGGCCGCCCTGCAGCGCGGGCGCGTCGGCGTACATGGCCCGCAGCGCGGCCGCCCGCGGGCGCTTGGCCGAGTCACCGGCCAGCGTGAAGCCGTCGATGGAGGCCATCGAGACGTCGGGGCCCGGACCGGCGTACAACCGATGCGGCATGGCATTGCCGAGCGAGACGCCGGCCAGCGGGCCGGCGGCGCCGGTGACGCCGAGCATCCGGTCGAGCCAGCCGGTGCGGATCGACGTGCCGGGCGCGGCGTTCTCCATCGCGTCCATGGCCGCGAAGTGCGAGCGGGTCGGGTTGGGCTGCCCGACGGCGTGCACCGCGGCCAGCTTGCCGCTCTGCCAGTGTGGCAGCAGCGGGGCCAGCGCGGGGCTCAGGCCGAAGGTGCCGTCGCCGGCGATGACCTGGCTTTTGGGTACGCCGATGGACGGCCGCGCCCGGTAGTAGTCGGCGTCGCCGATCGGCACGACGGCCGAGAGCCCGTCGAACCCGCCGCGCAGCGAGAGCACGACCAGCGTGTCGCCGGTGTAGCCGGGCGCGGCGTACGCCGTCGTGGTCGAGATGCCGGCCGCGGCCACGCCGGCCAGGGCGCCCCCGAGGACCGTACGGCGGCGTACTGGCGTCTCGCGGCAGTCGAACGAGAACATCGGCTTCACCTCAGCTGGAAGGACGGCGAGTCGAGGACCAGAGCGATCAGGTACGGCGCGTGGCCGGCCAGCGACTTGTCGGACGCGGTCAGAGGACTGGTCGGCAGCTTGCCCGCGACACTGAGCACGGCCGCCGTGTGCGGGGCCGGAAGCTTGGCCCCGGTCAGCCGTACGGCGAGCGCGTCGACCAGCGCCCCGTACGTCGCCGGCAGGGTCGGCACCAGGGACTTGAGCAGGTCGGCGGGACGGGTGAGCTGGCTGGGGTACCAGCCGGCGGCCAGGTTGAGGTGGTTGTTGCACTTGAGCAGGAAGCCGGACGGCGACGACCAGGCCGCGGCCACGTCGGGGTAGCCGTTGGGCGGGCTCCACCGGAACGGCGCGTTCCCGGCGTTGACGGTCGCGTTGTAGAGCGCGTCGAGCGCCTTGACCCCCGAGGCCTCCGGGCCGAGCCCGAGCACCCGGATCGAGGCGATCAGGTCCTCGAACGGGGTGCGGACCTTCGCCCCGGCCGCCGCCGCGAACTCGGGCGAGGTGAACAGGGCCCGCAGCACCGGCGTGATCGCCGTGTCGTTGTCGAGGTAGACCTTGACCAGCTTGGTGACCAGGGAGGCGGGCGCCTCGTCGGCCACGAAACGCTGGCACAGCTTGACGGCGAGGCGCTGCGCGGTGGCCGGGTGCCGGGCCAGGTGGTCGGCGAAGGCCAGGGCCGCCGCCTCGCCGCCGCCGGCGGTCGCGTTGGCGTGCGTGAAGCCGAGGATCTCGACCGGGCCGGTGACGTGCTTGGCGCCGTCGTAGACGTAGCCGCCGGACGCGTTCACCGTCAGGCCGGTCAGCAGACGGGCGCCGGCCTGCACGTCGGCCTCGGAGTAGATCAGGCCGACGGTGTGCAGCTCCATCAGCTCGCGGGCGTAGTTCTCGTTCGGGTGGGCCTTGGTCGAGCTGCGGTTGTCGAGGTAGGTGAGCATCGCCGGGTGGCGCATCGACGCCTTGAGCATGTCGGCGAACCGGCCGAAGGCGTGCTTGCGCAGCACCTGCGCGTCGTAGTCGCAGCGACTGTCCCAGACGCCGCTGGAGGGCGCGGTGATGTGCAGGTGGTTGGCCCAGAACGCGACGGTGCTCTCGAACAGCTGCCGCTCGCTCCACGCGGCGCGGGCCACGGCGGCCCGGCCGAGCTGCTTGAACGCGTCGTACGAGTGCTTGGCCAGCCTGGCCCGCACGGTCGCGACGGAGGCGCCGGCCAGCGGCAACCGGGCCAGCAGCCTGTCGCAGACGGCGTCGTCGATCTTCGAGGGGTTCAGCTGCCGGTCGAGCCAGCCGTCGAGGCCGAGCTTCCGCGCCTCGGCCAGCGTGGCCGGGGTGGGACCGAAGGTGGCGCGGCGCACGAGGTGCGCGATCTGGTCGTTGTTCAGCAGCGGGGTGGCGGGCGCGGCGGCGGCGGGCGCGGCGGCCGCGATCCCGGTGGCCGTGGCGACGGCGGTGGCGGCACCGGCGGCGAGGAGCGTGCGTCGGGTCGTCATGCCAGCACGTTCGACCCGTACGGCCGGCGACGTCGCGGCTGCAACCATGACTAACGCACCCGCAATCCGCTCGCACCTGTACCGCGCGGCGCGACTCGGACGTACGCTCAGGCCTGTGGATCAGGCTGAATCGGTACGCACCCCGTCCTCCTGGGTCGTCGTCGGTCTCGACAACGGCGGGACCTGCAACAACGCCACCGTGCTGGACGCCACGGGGCAGTATCTCGTCGATAGTCTGGTGGAGAACCCGAGTCTGGTGACCGAGGGCCCCGAGTCGGCCATCGAGGCGCTGGCCGAGGCCTTCCACAACATCCTCGAGCTGACCAGCACCCCGCTGACCCTGGTCCGCGCGGTCGGGCTGGACACGCCCGGCCCGGCCAGCGCCACCGGCGTGATCTCGTCCAAGGGCTCGACGAACTTCAATCAGAAGTCGTGGCACGGGTTCGACATCCGGGGCGCGCTCGAGGCCCGCATCGGCCTGCCCGTCTTCTACGCCAACGACGCGAACGCCGCCGCGCTGTACGCGCACTACCGGCTCTTCGGCGAGGAGGCGGCCACCAGGTCGTCGGTGGCGGCGATCGTCGGCACCGGCCTCGGCGGCGGCGTGGTCGAGAACGGCAAGGTGGTCAGCGGCGCGGCCGGCATGGCGGGCGAGCTCGGCCACGTGCAGATTCCGCTGCACGGCGTGCTCGAGGACGACCAGCCGGTGCCGATGTGCAACTGCGGCTTCGCCGGCGACGTCGAGAGCCTGGCCTCGCTGACCGGCATCAAGAAGAACCTGCTGCCGTACTGGCTGGCGAAGTTCCCCGACCACCCCCTGGCGGCCGAGCCCTTGCCCAAGGCGGCCAAGCTGCTGCGCGGCTACGGCGAGAAGGACGATCCGCTGGCCCTGGCGGTGTTCGGCCAGCAGGCCAAGGCGATCGGCAAGCTCTTCACGATCGCCGCCAACTTCACCGACCCCCACGCCTACCTGCTGGGCGGCGGCGTGGTGGAGGCCGCCCCGCGCTTCCGGCAGTGGTTCCTCAACGCCGTCCGTGAGAGCACCGAACTCCGCGCCGAGCAGCAGGCCGCCGCCACGTTCGCCCTCGTCGCCGACCTCGACATGGCCGGCGCCCGAGGCGCGGCCGTCGCCGCACTCGAGTCCGTACGGGCACAGGCTCTGTGAACGGGATTCAGGAGGCCAGAAGGTCGAAGTGGAAGCCGAGAAGGAAGAGGGCGAACGCCGCATAACGCAACGCGTGGCCGGGATTCGCGTTGTTGAGGGTCCACTCCGCCGACCTGCTGACTCCCATGACCGTCACCAGGTACAGGGACGTTGCCAGGCTGAGAACGATGATCAGAGCGCCGGCCAGGATTCCGAACAAGACCACACCGGCCACCAACGCGATGAGCGCACCCACGAGAAACAGGTAGTCGCTTCCCTCCTGGGACAGCAGGCCCTTCTGCCACCACGCCATGTCGTCGTAATCGGGCATACCGTGCTTCACGTACCCGACTACATAAACCGCGACACTGATCGACACGCATAGGAACCAGCCCACGCGAGGGACACGGATCAGGGCGATCGAAGCGGCTGTGGTCAACGAGGCCCAGAACGCGAAGGCCCGATCCCACTTCAGCACCGTGACCTGCATCCAGTAGAACGGCAGGGCGACACCGAAAAGCCACGCCGGTACAGCCGCCACCCACACCATCGCCGTCTGTGTCGAGGAGAACTGTCCGCGTACCCGGGATGGCAGGGCGCGCAGAGATGTGCGGCCCAGTCGTTCTTCGGCGCGCTGTCCGATTCCTCGCAGTCGTTCCGGTCCGGCAAGATCGAGGACAACGGTCAGGCCGGCCGCGAACTGCAGAATCTTTCCGAGCCGGCCCCACCACAGGATGCTGTAACCGCAGAGTGCCGCAGGATCCATCGGGTCACCGGAGCGCCACAACGCCACGGCGTCCCACCAGTCGCCCCAGAACTGGGTGACGCACATGCTTCTCACGTTACCGATGTGGCGACGGGGGCGAAGCGTCGCATAGGGGACACGTATGTTACGTACCATCGACACGCATAGATATTGATCGGCGTCTTCAGTAACGTCCTGAATGCCGGCCGTGGCGGGGGTCATGGCCGGGATGAAGGGGGAACTGAATGCGACGAAGCATCGCCGCCCTGTCCGCTACCGCGCTCGGCCTGGCGCTCATCACGCCGGGTGCGGCCGCGGCCCAAGCAGAACCGAACTCCGACGAGCTGTCCGCGGCCGACAAGGCGTCGCTCGCGGTCGGCATCGGGGTCGTGCCCAAGGCGCCCTACGGCTCGAAGCCCAAGGGCGTGAACCCGTACCTGGCCGAGGTGACCGACGCCGCCAAGGTCGACTACTCGGGGTGGGCCAACTACCTGAAGACCCAGTCGAAGAGCAAGCAGGCCCAGCGGGCCAAGTCCCTCGCCGCTTCCTCGGCCAAGGCCGCCACCCCGGCCGTGGTGGTCGACGAGGACGAGCTCGACGGCACGTCCGGCGGGAACGACATCCCGGTCAACGCCCAGCGCATCAACGGCTACGGCACGGGCTCCGGGCAGTACCCGAACATCCGCATCCTGGGCAGCCTCGACAACGAGACCGTGACCACGCCGACCGTGGCCGCCCCGCCCGAGGACAACGGCTCGATCCCGCTGGCCGGCGCCACCGGCATCGGCGCCGGGCGCAGCGGCGCGGTCATCGAGTCGCAGATCGGTGACGGCCCGCACGGCCGGCAGACCGGCGACGGCAGCAACGACTTCGACTTCTACAAGCTCAGCGCGCCGGCCGGGAAGGTGCTGACCATCACGACGGCCACCCCGACCGGGCCCCTGGACACCGTGCTCCAGCTGTTCGCCCCGGACGGCAAGGTGCTCGCCGTCAACGACGACTTCTCCGGGATCGACAGCCGGATCAGCTACCGGGTCACCACCGGCGGCGACTTCTACCTGGCCGTCTCCGCGTACGGCGGGCTGCCGGCCGACCCGTTCGACTCGGGCAGCGGCGGCGGGATCGGCGATCCCACGCCACCGACCGAGGGCCCGTACACGCTGACCCTGGCCTCGGGTGGCGTCGACCAGGACTTCTTCGCGGTCAAGCTGCGGGCCGGCGACGTCATCGGCAGCTCGGTGAAGGGCTCGGCCACCTATCTGACCGTGTACGACACCGTGCCGCGCGAGGTGCACGGCTCCGATCAGGACGCGTCGTACATCTACCCGGTCGACTCGCCGCTGCCGGCCGGCGGCAACGCGGTCACCGACTACGTGGCGACCAAGGCCGGCTGGCACTACATCGGCGTGGCCAACGGCTCCGGCGCGTACGACATCACGGTCGAGGCGTACCGGCCGGTGCTGCAGGGCGCCAAGCCGGTGCAGACGCTCTACCTGGACTTCGACGGCGCCCGGGTCAACACCGGCGTCTTCGGCGGTCCCGGCAACCGTGACCTGACCGCGTTCTCGGCCTTCCTGACCAGCTGGGGCCTGACCCGCGCCGACGAGGACGCGGTGATCGACGCCGTGGTCGCCGGGGTCACCGAGAACATCAAGACCGACCTCGAGCAGAGCGGCCTCAACAGCCGCTTCAAGATCAAGATCGCCAACAGCAAGGACAACGCCGACGTCTGGGGCAAGGCGAACGTGAGCCGGGTCGTGGTCGGCGGCACCATCGAGGAGTCCGGCGTCGAAACGATCGGCATCGCGCAGAGCATCGACCCCGGCAACTTCGAGACCGAGGAAACGGCGCTCGTGCTGCTGGACGTGCTCAGCGCGCCCGCCGGCGACTCGCCGGCCTCGCTGAACACCTACCTCACGCCGCAGAGCGACCGGATCCGCTTCGTCGCCCAGGCGCTGAGCAACGTGATCTCGCACGAGGCCGGCCACTTCTTCGGCGACTTCCACACCGACAACCAGGACGCCGTCGCGAACCTGCAGGACGCGGGCGGCACCGGCTTCGCCACCCTGTTCGGCGTGGGCCCGGACGGCGTCGGCGGCACCGCCGACGACATCGACGTCGACTTCGGCGAGGACGCCTTCCTGCCGGCCGAGGGCTTCACCGGCACCGAGGACACCCTGGGCCGGATCGTCTTCGGCGTGACGAGTTAACACCCTTCCTCAGTGAGGAGCGCGTTGCCGCGCGGTTGAGTTCGGCCGGCGGGCGGCGTCGGCGAAGCCGCCGTCGTTCGTCGACCGAACTCGACCGCCTGAAGCGGCGCACGCGCGATCGAGCGCAGCAGCAGAGCCGCTACTCCTTGAGGGCGGCCTCCACGTCCGGGTACAACGCGAGGTAATCCGTCAGGCCCAGGGTGTCGAACAGGCGCCTCAGGAATCCGGACGGCGCGGCCAGGCGCACCCAGCCGTCCCGCTCGGAGGCGCGGGCGTGCGCGTTGACCAGCACGCCGACCCCCATGGAGTCACAGAAGTCGAGCCCGGCCACGTCGACCACGACCCGGGGCGAGGGCCGTTCGACGAGCCGGTTGAGGTTCGCCTTGAGAGCGGGCGCGGTGTCGATGTCGAGGGAACCGCGCAGGACGACAACGGCCGTGTTCGGGGGGTGGTGCGCGACCGAGACCTGCATGGGGGGTGTCGCTTTCGGTGGGGCTTCGATGGAAGTCTCAGCCTAGGGGAGGCGGGCCGCAATGGCCGAATCGACTACCGGGCAGTAGCTTGTTGCCATGGCAAACAAGGGTGATGTCGTCGACGACTTCGAGCTCCCCGACCAGGACGGCGTGCCACGCCGGCTGAGCGCTCTGCTCGCCGACGGCCCGGTGGTCCTCTTCTTCTATCCCGCCGCTCTCAGCACCGGCTGCACCGCCGAGGCCTGCAACTTCCGCGACCTCGCGGCCGAGTTCCGTTCGATAAACGCGCAGCGCGTGGGAATCAGCCGCGACAAAGTGGCGAAACAAAAGGAATTTTCGGACAAGTACGACTTCGACTACCCGTTGCTGAGCGACCCGGACAACACCGTGGCCGCGGCTCTGGGCGTCAAGCGCAAACTCCCACTAGGCCCGCTCAGCACGAAGCGGATGACCTTCGTGATCGACACGGATCGCACCATCATCGAGGTCATCCACTCCGAGACCAACATGAACGACCACGCTGTGCTCGCTTTGGCCGCGCTTCGCACGGCGGGAACTTCGCCCCGAAAGGCCGATGCCGAGGACACCGAAAACAGCCTCGGCTCCGCCTAGCCATTTTCGGCGCCCTCGACATCGACGGGCGAAGCTCGGTGCGTGGTACGCAGCGTCAAAAGTTCTATTTGTGCTTGATGTTGCCGGTCAGATGCTGTTCTTCCAGGCCCGGCCCGACCGGCCGATCAGGCGGTCGGCGTCAGCCGGGCCCCACGAGGCGGCCTCGTAGGTGGGGATCGGCGAGTGGTCGTTGGCCCAGTGCTCGATGATCGGGTCGACGACCCGCCACGACTGCTCGACCTCGTCGGCGCGGATGAACAGCGTGGAGTCGCCGACCAGGGCGTCGAGCAGCAGGCGCTCGTACGCCTCGGGGGACTCCTCGGCGAAGGTCTGCTCGTACGAGAAGTCCATGCTCGCCGTGCGGACCCGGAACGAGTGGCCCGGCACCTTGGCCCCGAAGCGCAGCGAGATGCCCTCGTTGGGCTGGATGCGCAGGATGAGCGCGTCGGCCTCGAGGTCGGTGAGCTGGTTGGCCGGGATCGGCAGGTGCGGGGGCCGCTGGAACTGCAGGGCCACCTCGGTCACGCGGGCCGGGAGCCGCTTGCCGGTGCGGACGTAGAACGGCACGCCGGCCCAGCGCCAGTTGTCGACGTTGAGCCGCATCGCCGCGTACGTCTCGGTGCGCGACAGCGGGTCGACGCCGGTCTCCTCGCGGTAACCGGCCATCAGTTCCTCGCGGGTGCCGCCGCGGGTGTACTGGCCGCGGACGGCCAGGTCGGCGATGTCGCGGTTGGTGGGGAGCCGGATCGCCTGGAGCAGTTTCGCCTTCTCGTTGCGCAGGCCCTCGGCCTCGAACGACGCGGGCGGCTCCATCAGGGCCAGGGCGAGCACCTGGAGCACGTGGTTCTGCACGATGTCGCGCATGGCGCCGGCGTGCTCGTAGAAGCCGCCGCGGGTGCCCACGCCGAGCGTCTCGGCCACCGTGATCTGCACGTGGTCGACCCAGGAGCGGTCCCAGATCGGCTGGAAGATGGAGTTGGCGAAGCGCAGGGCCAGCACGTTCTGGACGGTGTCCTTGCCCAGGTAGTGGTCGATGCGGAAGACCTGGTGCTCGTCGAACGCGCTGTGCACCACGCCGTCGAGCTCACGGGCGGTGGGCAGGTCGCGGCCGTACGGCTTCTCGATGACCAGCCGGGAGAAGGAGCCTTCGGGCGCGTGGTTGAGCCCCGCCCCGGCCAGCCCGTTGATCACCGGCTTGAACGCCTCGGCCGGCGTCGACAGGTAGAACAGGCGGTTACCGGCGGTGCCGCGGGTGGCGTCGAGCTCGTCGAGGGTCTCGGCCAGGCGCTTGTACGTCTCGGGGTCGTCGTAACCACCCGACACGTACCGGATGCCGCCGGCGAGCTGGGCCTTGTCGCTGAGCGTGCGGCCGTCGAGGGCGCTGGCGGCGAACTGCTCGTCCTCCATCGGCGTGCGGGCCACGCCGACCAGGGCGAACTCGCCGGGAAGGCGGTTGTGGCGCGCGAGGCTCTCCACGGCCGGGAGCAGCTTGCGCCGGGTCAGGTCGCCCGACGCACCGAAGATCACCAGCGTGGCGGGCGGAGCGCTGCGCTCCTGGATGAGCTGAGGGACGTTGTCCATGATTCTGCGTGTCCTTCGACCGTCGGGACCTTCCGGGAGAACCCTACGCAGAGTTGACCGCTCGCGGTTCAGATCCATCCCTCGATGCGACGCGGGATACAGCGACAAAGGTGGCAAAATGGGGTGAAGCATCCACCGAGGGGGATCCCGTGAAGTACCGGCTCGTGACCCGAAGCGATTTCGACGGCTTGGTCTGCGCGGTCCTGCTGCGCCACCTCGACATGATCGACGAGATCAAGTTCGTACATCCGAAAGACGTCCAGGACGGCGAGGTCGAGGTCACCGCCACCGACATCCTGACCAATCTGCCGTACGCGCCGGGCGCGCACATGGTCTTCGACCACCACCACTCCGAGACCCTGCGCAACGAGGGCAACCTCGCGAATCACGTGATCGACGCCGACGCGCCGTCGGCCGCCCGGGTCATCTACGAGCACTTCGGGGGCGCCCAGCGCTTCCCCAAGGTCTCCGACGACCTCATGCGCGCCGTCGACCAGGCCGACTCCGCCCACTACGAGCTCGACGACATCCTGCACCCCGAGGGCTGGACCCTGCTGAACTTCCTGATGGACAGCCGGACCGGGCTGGGGCGCTTCCGCGAGTTCCGGATCTCCAACTACCAGCTGATGATGCAGCTGATCGACGCCTGCATCGAGCACCAGGACGTCAACGAGATCCTGTCCCTGCCCGACGTGGCCGAGCGGGCCGAGCTGTTCCAGGCCCAGTACGACCTGTTCGTCGAGCAGCTGAAGCGGGTCAGTCACCTCGAGGGCGACGTGGTCGTGGTCGACCTGCGCGAGGAGGAGGTGATCCACGCCGGGAACCGGTTTATGGTGTACGCGCTGTTCCCGGAGTCGCGGGTCTCGATGCACATCATCTGGGGCCGGCAGAAGCTCAACACCGTCTTCGCCTGCGGCAAGTCGATCCTGGACCGCACCTCGCCGGTCGACGTGGGCGAGGTCATGCTGCGCTACGGCGGCGGCGGGCACGTGGCCGCCGGCACCTGCCAGGTGCCGCACGAGGACTCCGACCGGGTCCAGCGCGAGATCATCGACGCCTTGCGGAGCCCTCGAACCGTTTCAGTGTGACTCGAGGGGTGGGGTCGCAGACCCCACCCCTCGTCCGCGAGTCGCGAACCGTGCCCAACGGTCCCACTCGCCGGTCGTGCGCCGCGCCCCACGCGCGTCATCACGACGGTTTCCCGCGTCCACCATCGCGGGAGTCTCTTCTCAGCCTTTGAAGGCCCACTTGCTGGTGCCGGCCGTGACCGGCTCCTTCTCTTCCTCTTTCGCCTCTTCCCGCTCCGGCTCGTCGGACTCGTCGTCGTCCTGCTCGGCCCGGTGCCGGCCGCGGAACATCACGACCGCCCCGCCGAGCAGCACGAGGCCGGCCACGACCCAGCCGCCGATCGACCAGATCGACGGGCCGCGCTCGGCGTCGGCCACGGTCTGCGCGAAGAGCTGAGCCTCGGCGTCGCCGGTGGTGCCGGTCGCCGCCGTACCCCCGCCGTGCGCGTTGTGCCCGGCCGGTGCACCTCCGGTGCCCGGCGTCAGCGTCAGGTCGGCCGGCGGCATCGAGGGCCCGGGCTTCCCATTGCCGTACGTGGTCACGACCGTGAACCGCATCGACGACAGGGTGGGCAGCGGCCCGATGGCCACGCGGACATCGGTGCCCTGGCCGGGGGCGAGGTCCTTGCCGGGCATCGCGATCCAGGTGATCGAGGCGGCGGTCTCGGTGGCCTTGGTGTCGCCGTGGATGGTCGGCAACGGCGTCGAGAGGTCCCGCATCTCGATCTTCGGGCCCCAGTTGTCGACCGAGAGCGGGTAGACCTCCGCCACCGGGGTGTCGTCCGGCAGTTGCAGCTTGATCGTGTGGATCGGCTGGTCGCCGGTGTTGGTGACGTGGAAGGTCAGGTTCTCGCCCTCGCCCTGCGGCGCGGTGCTCGGGGAGACCGTCACGTCGGCCAGGGCGGGTGCCGCGATGAGTACGCCGAACAGCGCGGCGGCGGTGGGGATGCCCGCGCGGCGGGCCAGGTGGCGGTGTGTCAGGAGAAAGGGCCTCACGAGGGGTAGTTCGGATCACAAGCCGGAAAGGTTCAACGAGTCCGGCAAAGTTTTCGGTTCCGCGTGGACCATCATGAACGCATGCGTGACGTACCCATCGACGGCGACATGATCAGACTCGGACAATTCCTCAAGCTCGCGGACCTCATCGACACCGGGGGAGAGGGCAAGGTCCTCATCGCGTCGGGCGACGTGTCGGTCAACGGCGAGGTGGACACCCGCCGGGGCCGCCAGCTGCATCCGGGCGACGTCGTCTCCGTTCGGGGGGCCGAGGCGCGCGTGGCGTCGACATAGGACTACCGGTCAGGCGTTGATGCCCGTTTATCCAACGCAACGTGACGAAAGGTTGACATGGTGTCGATCTCAGGCATCTACTGAGGGCCGGTGTAACCGGCGTCACAGGGCGCCGGGCCTCGCTGAGGAGGCCCCATGTCCCGCAGGCATCCGCGCGCTCTGATCGCCGCGTCCGCCGCCTTTCTGCTCGCCCTGACCGGGTGCGCGGGCTGGGGCGGCGGGCCGGGCGGCGAAGGCCCCAACAGCATCAACGTCCTGATGGTGAACAACCCGCAGATGATCGATCTGCAGCGGCTCACCGCCGACAACTTCACCAGGCAGACCGGCATCAACGTCAACTTCACGGTGCTTCCGGAGAACGACGTCCGCGACAAGATCAGCCAGGAGTTCTCCAGTCAGGCCGGTCAGTACGACGTGGCCTCGCTCAGCAACTTCGAGATCCCGATCTACGCCAAGTCGAAGTGGATCGCCCCGCTCGACGACTACGTGGCCGCCGACACCGCCTTCAACCAGGCCGACATCCTCAAGCCGATGACGACCTCGCTGACCGCCGACGACGGCAAACTGTACGGCGAGCCCTTCTACGGCGAGTCGTCGTTCCTGATGTTCCGCAAGGACGTGCTCGAGTCGGCCGGCGTCCAGATGCCGTCCAACCCGACCTGGCGGCAGGTGGCCGACATCGCCGCCCAGGTCGACGGCGAACAGCCCGGCATGCGCGGCATCTGCCTGCGCGGCCAGCCCGGCTGGGGCCAGATCTTCGCCCCGCTCACCACGGTGGTCAACACGTTCGGCGGCACGTGGTTCGAGCAGGACTGGACGGCCAAGGTCGACGCGCCCGAGTTCACCGAGGCCACCAAGTTCTACGTCGACCTCGTCCGGGCGCACGGCGAGAACGGCGCCCCGCAGGCCGGCTTCACCGAGTGCCTCAACAACCTGATCCAGGGCAACGTCGCCATGTGGTACGACGCCACGAGCGCCGCCGGCTCCCTCGAAGCCGACGACTCCCCGGTCAAAGGCAAGATCGGCTATGTGGCGGCCCCGGTCGAGAAGACCAAGTCGTCCGGCTGGCTGTACGCCTGGTCGTGGAGCATCCAGCAGGCCAGCGAGAAGAAGGACAACGCCTGGAAGTTCATCTCCTGGGCCTCCAGCAAGCAGTACGAGGAACTGGTCGGCCAGCAGGTCGGATGGTCCAGTGTCCCCGCCGGCAAGCGCGCCTCGACGTACGAGAACCAGGATTATCTGAAGGTGGCCTCGGCCTTCGCCGAGCCGACGAAGTCGGCCATCGAGAGCGCCGACCCCCGCAACCCCGGTGTGCAGCCGCGCCCGGCGATCGGCATCCAGTTCATCGACATCCCCGAGTTCACCGACCTGGGCACCCAGGTGTCGCAGTACGTGAGCTCGGCCATCGCCGGCCAGATGAGCGTCGAGGACGCGCTGAAACGCGGCCAGCGCCTGGCCGAGGACGTCTCCGAGCGCTACCAGTCACGGGAGGGAAAGCCATGACTTCCGTCGCCGAGAAGTCCCGCGTCGGCACCGAGGGCCCACCCCCGTCCGGCGTCGCCCGCCGCAGCTCGGCCTGGGCCCGCCGCGCCCCGCTGATGCCCGCCCTGATCTTCATGATCGTGGTGACCCAGTTGCCGTTCGTGGCCACCCTGGTCATCTCGTTCATGAACTGGAACGCCTACTACCCCGACGAGGTGGGCTTCGCCGGCTTCGACAACTTCGTGCGCGTCTTCACCGACGTCAACATGCGCGACGCGGTCTGGACGACGATTCTGCTGACGGCCGGAGTCGTACTCATCAGCCTGGTCCTGGGTCTCGGCATCGCTATCCTGCTGGATCGCAAGTTCCGGGGCCGGGGCGCGGTCCGCACGATGATGATCGCCCCGTTCCTGGTGGTGCCGGTGGCGGCGGCGCTGATCTGGAAGCACGCCCTCTACAACCCCGAGTACGGCCTGTTCAACGGCGCGCTGACCTGGATCTGGGGCCTGTTCGGCTCGGACAACCCGCCCCAGCCGGACTGGATCAGCAACATGCCACTGTGGGCGGTCATCTTCTCCCTGGTCTGGCAGTGGACCCCGTTCATGATGCTGATCCTGCTGGCCGGCCTGCAGGGCCGCCCGCTCGACGTGATCGAGGCGGCCCGCATCGACGGCGCCAACAACTGGCAGATCTTCCGCAGCATGACCCTGCCCCACCTGCGGCAGTACCTGGAGCTGGGCGCGCTGCTGGGCTCGATCTACATCGTCCAGAACTTCGACGCCGTCTTCACCATCACGTCCGGCGGCCTCGGCACGGCCAACCTGCCGTACACGATCTATCAGATCTTCTACCAGGCCCACGACTACGGCCGCGCCTCGGCGGCCGCGGTCATCGTCGTGATCGGCACCATCATCATCGCGACGTTCGCCCTGCGTACGGTCTCGTCGCTCTTCAAGCAGGAGGCAGGCCGATGAGCATCACGGACACCGCACCTGTTCCCGCCACCCGCGACGAACGGGGCCGCCCGGTCAAGAAGCGCAAGGAGGGCGCCAACATCTGGCTCTCCCTGCTGGCCTGGGTGGTCGGCATCCTGTTCGTACTGCCGGTCGTCTGGATGGTCCTGACCTCGTTCCACTCCGAGGCCAACGCCGCCCAGAACCCGCCCGCGGTCTTCGCGCCGCTCACCTGGGAGGGCTACCGCGAGTTCTTCTCCGGCGGCGCCAGCCCGTGGCCGCCGCTGCTGAACTCGATGACCGCCAGCATCATCTCCACGGCCCTGGTGCTGCTGCTGTCCCTGCCGGCCGCGTACGCGCTGAGCATCAAGCCGGTGAAGAAGTGGACCGACGTCCTGTTCTTCTTCCTCTCCACCAAGATGCTCCCGGTAGTCGCCGGCCTGCTCCCGCTGTACTTGTTCGCCCAGTACAGCGGCCTGCTGGACAACATCTGGCTGCTGATCCTCTTCTACACGTCGATGAACCTGCCGATCGCCGTCTGGATGATGCGCTCGTTCCTTTCCGAGGTTCCGGTGGAAATGCTCGAGGCGGCCTCGATGGACGGCGCCGGCCTGACAAAGACTTTGCGCTCGGTCATCGCCCCCGTGGTCACCCCCGGCATCGCCGCCACCGCGCTGATCTGCTTCATCTTCAGCTGGAACGAGCTCCTGTTCGCCCGAGTCCTGACGGCCACGGTCGCGGAGACCGCCCCCGTCTTCCTCACCTCGTTCGTCACCAGTCAGGGGCTGTTCCTGGCCCAGCTGTGCGCCGCCGCCTTCGTGGTCTCCCTGCCAGTCCTGATCGCCGGTTTCGCCGCCCAGGACAAGCTGGTCCAGGGCCTCTCCCTCGGCTCGGTGAAGTAAAGCCTTCTCTCCGCCCCCGAAATAAAGGTGGCCGGCCCGCGAAAGCGGACCGGCCACCCGGGCCGGATCGTGACGCTGCTCGACGCTTCCGGGGACGGCATACGGGTAGCCACCGCCCGGCACCGGAACCCCGGCCGTGCGACCGCGCCCCGAGCCGCAACCTGCCGCCGATGCGGCTTTCATGTCTTCGCCGACCTGGATCGACCAACCATTTTGCGGCAGAATGCAGCGATGCAATTCACTGAACAGTTTGCCGGAACGGCTGCCCAGACTATCCCCGTCTTGGCGTTCGCCGCCTCCTTGGAACTCGGATCGCATCGTCGGGTAATGAAGTCCTTCCTGGATCAGGTAAGCGCCCCTGACCTAGATGAAAAAAGGTTGCGATCAATAGCTGGGAAGCTTCTCGCGTCGCAAATTCTGACGCTGCTTTATGTGATAATAATGGTCACGTCCATCCTTTCGGAGCTGGCCTGTATCGACGTCTTGACAAAACGGGATGACACGATTGTCGGACTGAAGTTCGTAGTCACCTCGATGGGCCTCTCGTTCGCGCTCTTGATTCTCATTCCGCTCATTTCTTTGATCATCGATCAATCGGTCTGGCAGGCATCCTCGATGCGATCCTTCCTGCGCCTTCGCCGCGCGGCCAACGCAAGAGTTTCATCCGGTGAACCGAAGCCGGCGACTTCCTCCGACTCCAGCGATGCCATTGGTGGAGAAGCGGCTAGCTGACTTCTCGCGCGCTAAGACTTGCTCTGATCGGGTGCGGCGGCATGAACTGGCATGGAAGGCCATTGTGCCGCGTGGCAACCCTTAGCGGGGCCTGGGCTTCGTACTCGTGATGCAGGCGGTAAATGATTTGCATGAGGTTTCCTGGTTTCGGCAGGAAGGTGGCGGCGGAGTTCGAGTAAGCCGACACCACTTCCACGACGAAGTGTCGGCGCTGCAGGCCGAGTGGCCTTTGTCTTCCGAAAGACCGTCGTTGTGGCGCGGCAGTTGGCATGATCTGAGGGCGTCGCGACAACGGGGGAACGGATGCTGGTCGAGGTGCTGCTGGACGCGCCTGTTCATGTTCACCACGGGTTCCTGACCCTGGGGGAGAGCGAATTCGTTCCGGAGGGCGCCGCCCGCGGCCAGGTCAACGGGCTGTGCGGGGCCGCGGTGCCCGGCGTGCTGCTCATGCACACCGGGCTGCAAACGGGCGAGGTGCAGGTGCGGATCGAGCTGTACGCGGCCGAGCGCCGCTCGGCGACGAGTGGCGCGACGTCGTGGAGGTCCTGTACACGACGACGGCCCTCGGCGGTCTTGACTCGTCCGCGGGGACGATCGATCTGCCGCCCGGGGTCTACCGGGCGCGCTACTGCGCCGCCGACATGCGGCGCGACCGGGACGTGGAGGAGTCCGGCGGGCGCTACCTGCTCCAGTTCTGGCCGGCGACCGGCGTCGACCGGATCGTGCGGCAGAGTAGTGAGTACGCCGCGTACTGGCACCGCGAAGGACCCGAGCCCGCCCTGACCCGCGACGAGCTGGCCGGCCGGGTCGCGGACCTGCGCCGGTGCCGGGCCGAGCGGCAGGCCGAGGAGACCGAGGAGGAACTCGCCGAGACCTGGGAAGGCGACGTTCCCGACGATCCGCGCCTGCGCGAGGCCGGCTGGTACGCGGCGTCGCTGTGGCGGCTCGACCCCGCCCTCGTCGAGGCGCTGGCCGAGGCCGGCGACCGGCAGAGGCGTGCCGTCACCGCGTGGGCGGTCGAACGCGTCCTCGACGACGCGCAGCTGATGACGCAGCCGTGGGCCGGCCCGTCGCTCGCCGCGCTGCGCGAGGGCGCGCCACTCGACACCGGGAAGATCCGCGGGACGTTGCCACCCATGCCGATGGAGGAACACGACCTGGCCGCCGCCCAGAACCTGGCGGCCGACGTCCTGCTCAACGCATCCGTCGGCCTGAACACCCTGGGCGACGCCTGCGAAGCGGTCATGGAGGCCGTCTACCGAAGCCCTACTCCAGAGCCCGTACTGTCCGGCGCCCGCCGCCTCCTGGACTAGGTCTTCCCGACCATGACGAGTTCGCGGGCCTCCCGGGTCACCGGCTCTTTCTGCCAGCCGCCGAAGCGGTGGGTGACGGTGAACCCGGCCGCGTCGAGGGAGGTCTCCAGCGCAGTCTGGGCGCGGAAGGCGAGCACGTCGCGGGTCACCTCGCGTTCGCCGGTTCGCCGGTCGTGGGTGAACGTGTCGTAGGTGACCAGAGGCAACGCCACCTCGACGGTCTCCGGTAGTCGTGGTCGTCCGCGTTCAGCTCGTCGTAGGCCTCAGCGAAGTCCATGGACCTTCTCCGCGAGGCGCCGGGTCTCGTCGTCGAACAGGACGAGGCGGACCGAGTCGACGTCGGCGGTCGACGATTCGATGGCGGTCAGGGCCTGGGCGATCGCGTCCGGTCGGGGCCAGCGGTACACGCCCGACGAGATCAGCGGGAAAGCCACCGTACGCGCGCCCAGCCCGGCCGCGACGTCGAGCGAGTTGGTGTAGCAGGCGCGCAACAGCGGCGAGCGGTCCTCGTCCGTGCTGTGGACCGGTCCCACGGTGTGGATGACCCAGCGCGCCGGCAGGCGGCCGGCGGTGGTGGCCACGGCCTGGCCGGTCGCGAGGCCCCGGCCGTAGTGGGAAGCCCGCAGGGCCCGGCACTCCTCGAGGATGGCCGGGCCGCCCTTGCGGTGGATGGCGCCGTCGACACCGCCCCCGCCGAGCAGGGAGGAGTTGGCCGCGTTGACTATCGCGTCGGTGGCCGACGTGGTGATGTCGCCGGTGACCAGTTCGATGAACATGGTCGATTTATAGCGATCGGCGGCGAAGTGCGCACCTGCAATTTGCACTCTCAGTGTCGCGAGTGGTGACGGAATGGTCGCGGAGGGGATTGGCTCCGGTTGCGTCGGCGTGATATGCCCGGTCCGTGGGTCGACAAGGGGACGACAAGGCCGTCACGGCGGTCGTGGACCACGACACCGGCATCATCGAGCTGAGCGTGCGCGGGCGCTGGAACCGGCAGGTGTGGCTCGAGTCGTATCGGATGCTGAACAAGTGCCTGGCCGGCCATCCGGCCGGGCTGGTACTCGACCTGTCCGCGTTCGAGGATCCGCGGGCCGGCAGCACCTCGCTCTGGCTGACCGCGGCCGCCCAGGGCGAGCGGATGGAGCCGCCCGTGCCGGTGGTGACCTGCATGGCCGCCGCCAACCTGACTCCGGAGCTCGCCCGGATGCCGCATTTCGCGTCCATCCGATCGGCCCGCACCGCGATCACCAGTCATCGGACCACGACTTCCCAGGTACGGCTCCAGCTTCAGCCCCGCCCGTCCTCGTCGGCCAGTGCCCGCCAGCTGGTCACCGCCGCCTGCGAGGAGTGGGGCATGCCCCTGCTGCTGCCCCGGGCCCGGCTCGTCGCCACCGAACTGGTGAACAACGCCGTCCGGCACGCCCGTACCGACATCGACGTCGTCATCTCGCATCGCGGCCAGCTGCGCCGCCCGGTCTCGCGGCGCACCACCTACCTGCACCTGGCCGTCTACGACCGGGACCGCCGCCTGCCCGAGCCGGCCGGTGGCCGCGGTCTGCACATCGTCCGCATAGCCTCGCAGGGCTGGGGCGCCCTGCCCACCCGCGAGGGCAAGGTGGTCTGGGCGCTGCTGCGCGAGCAGGACTAGTCGGCGGCCTGCTTGGTCAGGGAGAACTGGAGGCGCCAGCCGGCCTCTTCCAGGGCCGACGTGTGGTGGGCCAGGACATCCTCGACGCTGCGGCTGTCGCGGCCCTCGACGGCCCGGCTCACCTCGACGTCCAGCTCGGCCAGGCCCTGATCCAGCGAGGCCATGTACGTGGACCACTCGCGCTCGGTGGCCAGCTCGCTCTTGTCGTGGGCGCGCTCCAGGCCGTCCCGCAGCTTGCCCAGCGAGGCCCGGATGGGCGCGGTGAAGGCCGGATGCCGTGCCGCGAAGGTGCGCTCGGCGCCGCTGACCCGTCGGACGACCTTGTCGACCCGCTCCTGCTTCACAGATGTCACCGCGCCACGTTACGACCCGCCGGCGCCGTCCCGGAAGATTCCGGGTGAACAGAGAGTGCTTTCCCACACACGTAAACGGGGTCGCGCCGCGTCGGCCGTCCTGCCGGCGGCGGCCCGGATCGCCCGTGCCAACCAGGCCGCCGGCCTGCCCGCGCTGCGCCTGCTCTCCCGCCGGGCCCGGACTGCGCGAAGCGCGGCGCTGGGCCGGGGCGTCGTTGTCCGCCTCGCACCCGCCGGCCGGTCTGCGGGCCGAGATGCTTGAGCGGCGGCCTCAGCGGCCGGCCGCGGTCACGCTCACCGCGGCCGAGTCGGCCCGGATCGGCGCCGAGCTGGCCCCGTACGCCGAGCGGGTGCGGCTCGCCCTCACCGAGTGACCGCCCCACCGGTCAGGAACCGCAGGGCGTTCTCCTCGTCGAGGATGGCGCCGCCCTCGTGACCGTTGTACTCCCAGATCTTCATCTCCTTGGCCCCGGCGTAGTTGTGGTAGGCGCCGTAGACGGTGGAGGACGGGCAGACGGCGTCGCGCAGCGCGACCGAGAAGAGCGCCGGCGCCGTCGCCCGGGCCGCGAAGTTGACGCCGTCGAAGTAGGCGAGCGTCCGGAACACCTGCTCCTCCTCGCCGCGGTGCACGGCCAGATAATTGATGATTTCCCGGTACGGAAAGGCGTCAGTGACCCGTACCGCCCGCGGAAAATCGCACAGGAACGGGACGAAGGCCACCACCCCGGCCAGGTCCCGGCGCAGGCCGGCCACCGCGAGGGACATGCCACCGCCCTGACTGCCGCCGACCACGTGGACCCGGTCGCCGTCGACCACGTCCAGGCTTCGCGCCGCGTCGACGGCCCGGACCGCGTCGGTGAACAGCCGCCGGTAGTAGTAGCCGGCCGGGTCGAGGATGCCGCGGGTCAGAACGCCCGGCACCTGCGGCGGCGACGGCGCCTCGTCGGGCGTGACACCGAGGCTCCAGCCCGAGCCCTGCCCACGCGTGTCCATCTGCAGGTGGGCGAAGCCGGCCGAGGCCCAGAGCAGATTTTCCAGCTCGTGGCCGCGCCCACCGCCGTACCCCACGAATTGCACGACGGCCGGCAGCGGCCCCTCGACCCCGGCCGGCACACGCAGCCAGGCGTGCACCTCCTGGCCGCCGAAACCCCGGAACGTCAGGTCGTACGTCGTGATGGTCCGCAGATTCGTCGGAACCTCACGCGTCCGCACGTCGAGGTCGCCCTGGGCGGAGAGTGTTTCGGCCCAGAAGGCGTCGAAGTCGTCCGGCGCGGTGACCGAGCTGCGGTACGTCGCCAGCTGCTCGGGGGAGAGATCAGTGATCATGCCTTAGATGGTCCGCCACCGGTCAAGGCGCCCAGGCGACGTCGTCGATGCCCAGCCACGGCGCCGTCGCGACGGCGGCCGGGGTCAAGCCGGTGAACGCGACCACCTCGCGGTGCAGGTGCGACTGGTCGGCGTAGCCGCTGGCCCCCGCCACCCCGGCCGGGGCGTGCCCCGCGGCGAGCAGGTGCGCGGCCCGGTCGAAGCGCACGAGCTGGGCGGCCCGCTTGGGGGTGATGCCGAGCTGGGCACGGAACCGTGACCACAGGCGCTGGCGGCTCCAGCCGACCTCCGCGGCCAGCTCGTCGACCCGTACCCGGCCCCGGCTCACCCGCGTCCGCCGCCAGACGTGAGCAACCTCCGGATCGACCCGGCGGGTGCGTTCCCGCCGCTCCAGAAGCGCGGCCGCGACGGCGAACCGCTCACCCCACGACGCGGCGGCGCGCAGTCGCGCCTCCCACGCCGCCCCCAGCGGCGCGACCCGGCCGGTGAGCTCGGGTGACTCGCCGAGCACGGCCGCCGCCACGGCCGGATCGAGCCGGATCTGCAGGCACTCGACCCGGGCCCGCCCGGTCGCCCGGAGCCGGCCCGGCAGGAGCCCGATGACGGCGCTGCCGCGCAGCCCGGCGCCGTCGTAGTCGACTCCCTCGCCCTCGCTCAGGTCGATCAGCAGGGTGACTGACGGATGGGCCACCATGGTGATGTCCCACGGGGTGGCGGCACGCTGACGGAACCCGGCCATGCGAACCCCGGGCGGCAGGCTCGATCGGGGCGGCACGGCGACCTCCACGTCCGGCCACGCCCAGTTCCGCGGCATGCGTCCACACTAGGCGCCCACGAAGTCCAGCAGCAGCTTGCTGGTGGCTTCGGGCGCTTCGAGGATCGGGAGGTGCCCGACGCCGGGCATCATCTCGACCCGGGGATAGCGGCGGGCCGCCGACGGATCCCACTTGGGGTCGGCGTCACCGCAGATGGCCAGCACCGGGACGGCGAGGACGGCGAGGCGTTCGGGCAGGGTGCGTTCTTCCAGGTACGCGGTGTTGGCGCGCAACACCTTCCGCATGCTCCGATAGGTGATCCCCCGAACGCCGGCGACCACGCTGTCCGGGACGTCGACCGGCCGGGCCGCGGTGGCGGCGATGCCCTTCCGGATCCAGGCGTCCGTCCGCACCCGCCAGATGAGCGCCCCGAACGGCGGCCCCAGCAGCAGGCGCAGCACGAGCGGCTGCGGGCGCAGGGCGTCCATGCTGGGCCCGGTGCCGATCAGCGTGAGCGACCCCACCAGTTCGGGACGCCTCTCGGCCAGGGCGGTGCCGACGTAGCCGCCGCTGGAGTGCCCGGCCACGGCCACGCCCCGCAGCCCCCGTTCGTCCAGCACCCGCGCCACCAGCGCCGCCTGCCCCGGCACGTCGTACCCCGCCGCCGGCGGCGACTGCCCGCAGCCCGACAGATCGACCCGGATGACATGACACACCGTGGCCAGCCACGGAACCATCAGATCCCACGACGACGCCGCCGCCCCCGATCCGTGAATGAGCAACAGCGCCGGCCCTTGCCGCGGCCCGTCCTGAACGACGTGCAACCCGTGTCCCGTCATACCGACGACGATGCGGCCCCGGGACAGCCCCCGTATTGAACGAATGTCGCGTCAGCGATGCCCGTCCACCCATGAGCGGACAGCAGCGAAGTCCCCCTCGGCCAGGCCGACGTGAGGATCGACGCGGTGAAGCAGAGCCGGCCCCGGATACGCGGTCTCGGTCCACCAGCGATCGGTCTCGCTGATCTCGTCGTCGAGCCACACGAACGGCCGCCCATCGGCCTGCGCGGTGATGTACGGGGTCTTCCAGTGCAGGCCGTTCAGGGGCGGGGGAGTGGTCTCGGCCGGCAGATCCAGGACCGGGAGCGGGGGCAGGCTCAGGCGCGGGGCGACCAGGTCGTTGGCGTCGGACATCCAGGTGGTGGCCCAGATCAGGTCACAGCCCAGGGCGAGCAGGCGGGGGCCGTCGGCCGGGTTCAGGCGCTGAAGCAGCGGATGCGCGGGATCGGGCGGGGAGGTCGACCGGTGGGTGAAGGGCAGCAGGGGGCCGTCGACGTCGAGGAAGAGGAGGGTCAACTGGCGTCCTGGCCGGTGCCGTTGAGCAGGGTGACGAGTCCGTGGGGCGCGCTGTCGCCGAAGATGAGGTCGATAGTCTCGTGCGCGGCCACCGCTTCGGCCTCGCCGCGGGCGAACATTACTTGCTCGTACGCGGCGAAGGCGGCTTCGACGTCGCCGGGGTGCGCGGCGATCGCTTCGCCGAGGTCGGCGCCGTCGAGCATGGCGATGTTCGCGCCTTCGCCGCCGGGGACGGTCACGTGTGCGGCGTCGCCGAGCAGTGTCACGCCCGGTGTGCGGGCCCATCGGTGGCGGTCGGGAAGCTGGTAGACGCGGCGCAGGACCGGCGCCGTGTCGGCGGCGGTGATCAGGGCGGTCAGTTCGGGCGCCCACCCTTCGAACTCGGCCGCGATCCGCGCCTTGGTGGCTTCGGCGTCGGCGAAGTCGATGTCGTCGAACCACTCGACCGGCCGGTCGAGCGCGACGTACGCGTGGATGGTGTTGTTCGCTTCGCGGTGGGCGAGGAACCCCCGGCCGGGGGTGAGCGCGTACATGGCGCCGTCGCCGACGGCCTTGGCCGCGTCAGGGTGGCGGTCGTCGACGTCGTGCAGATAGGTATCGACGTAACTCATACCCGCGTACGCCGGCTTCTCGTCCGACAGCAGTGCTCTCACCCGCGACCAGGTCCCCTCGGCGCCGACGAGGATATCGGTGGTGACTGTCGAGCCGTCCGCGAAGCTGAGCTCGTGCCGCCCCAGGCCGAGGGGAGTGGCTGCCACGACCTTCTTGCCCCACTGCACGGTGCCGGCCGGCAGCGACTCGAGCAGGATGCGCCGGATGTCGCCGCGCTGCGCTTCCGGGCGGGCCAGGGAACCGTCGTCGGGTACCTCGGCGAGCACCGTGCCGTGCTGATCGAGGACCCGCTGCGCTCCACCACCGGCGTGGATGATCGCGCGGAACTCCGCGGTGAGCCCGGCGATCTCGAGGGCGCGCTGGCCGTTGTGTTCGTGCAGGTCGAGCTGACCGCCCTGGGTACGGGACCGGGCCGAGTCCTCGGCGTCGTAGACGGTGACCGGCACGTCGTGCCGGTGCAGGACGCGGGCGAGCGTGAGGCCGCCGAGGCCGGCGCCGACGATGGTGACAGGAGTAGTCATGTGAATCCTCTCGACAAGTTTGGACCGTCGGTCCAAGTCAGGTTGGACCACTGGTCCAACTGTGTCAAGATGATGGACATGACCGACCCCAGGCCGCGAAACACCAGGCGCAGCGATGCGCTCTCCCGGGAGCGGATCGTCGAGGCGGCCGTCGAGGTGCTCGACGCGAACGGCGAGGCGGGTCTGACGGTCCGCGCGCTGACGGCCCACCTGTCGACCGGCCGCGGTGCGATCTATCACCACGTCGCCAACAAGGAAGGGCTGCTGGCCGCGGCCGCGGACGAGATCGTCGGGCGGGTGACGGCCGGAGCCGGCGACGACGAGGACCCCGAGCGGGCCATCCGTGCTCTCGCGCTCGGGATCTTCGACGCGATCGACGCGCACCCGTGGGTCGGGACCCAACTCTCCCGCGAACCATGGCAACCCGCCGTGTTCCGGATCTGGAAGAGTCTCGGATCGCACCTGCGGCGCCTCGGCGTGCCCGGACCGGCCCGGGCGGACGCCGGATCGGCGTTGGTCAACTACGTCCTCGGCGCGGCCGCGCAGTACGCCGCGGGGGCCCGGCGAGCGGCCGGCGACGCGGACCGCAAGGCCTACCTGGAGACCGTGGCGGCACAATGGGCGTACCACGACCCGGACCCGATGGTGCGGGAGGCGGCCTCGCAACTGCCGGACCACGACGACCGTGAGCAGTTCCTGGCGGGCGTGGACATCTTCCTGACCGGCGTCATCGCCCGCCGGTGACACCGCGCGTCACTCCGGGCGGGGCTGTTCCGTCTCGAAGTCGATCTCTCGCTGGTCGGCGGCGCGGTCGCGGGCGTCAGCGCGGGTGTCGCGGGCGTCGGCGGCGTGGTCGCGGGTCTCGGCGGCGTGGTCGCGGGTCTCGGCGGCGTGGTCGCGGGTCTCGGCGGCGTGGTCGCGCTCGGCTCGGCGGTCGCTGCGGAACGCCTCGCGCCGGTCCAGGAAGCTTTCGCGGTCGCGCAGCTTCTGTTCGCGATCACGGAGGCTCTTCTCCCGGCTGTCCCACTGTTCCTCTCCGCCGACGATCCGCTGGTCGGCGAGCTGCCGCATCTCCTCCGGACCGGGGCGGGCGGCGCGGACGGCCTGCCGTACGTCCTCGGGCGGCAGACGGTGGGCGCGGTACGCCTCGGCGGCCCGGCGTTCCGCGGCGGCGAAAAGGCGGTCACGGGCGGCGTGCTCGGCGGCGGAGGGCAGCGTGCCGGCCATCTGCTCGTGGAGGCGGGCGCTCGCCTCGGCCGTCGTGGCCATGTCGTCGGCGATCTGTGCGAGGCGGTCGAAGTGGGCGTCGAGGGAGGACGGGCGCTCGCTGCTCATGGCTCATCTTCCCGCAGTTACGAGATGAGCGCTCCGGTAGTCGCGGGGGGATACGCCGGTCACCCGTTTGAACGCCGTGCTCAGGGCGCTCTCCGACGCGTAGCCGACCTGGTGGGCGATGGCCGCCATGGTGCCGTCGGAGCGGCGCAGGCGGGCCGAGGCCAGCTCGATGCGCCAGCGGGTGAGGTAGTCGAGCGGACCCTGGCCCACGGTCTGTTTGAAGCGGGCGGCCAGCGTGGAGCGGGAGACGGCGGCGACCGCGGCCAGTTCGGCGACCGTCCACGGGTGGGCCGGGCGGGCGTGCATGGCTCGCAGGGCGGGCGCGACCACCGGGTCGGACAGGCCGGACAGCCAGCCGGCCGGCGGGTGGGCCCGCAGGTGCAGCCGCAGCAGGTGGATGAGCATGACCTGGGCCAGGTGGTCGGTGACCAGTCCGGCCCCGGGCGGGTGGTCCCGCAGTTCGGCGTCGATCTGGTCGAGCGCCCAGCGCACGGTCGCGGCGGCGGGCGAGGACCCGGGCACGTGGATCACCGCCGGCAGGGCGTCGAGCAGAAGTTCCTCGGCGCGCTCGCCGAAGCCGAACCGGCCGCCGAGGATGAAGACGCCGGACCCGGTGCCGGCGTGGGCCACGCCGCCGGTGGCGGCCGCGAAGATCGGGCCGGCCGGGACCGCGGGCACGTCGAGCGAACTGGCCAGCGTGAACGCCCGGGGGCGGGTCAGCAGGAAGCAGTCGCCGGCCGACAGGGGATAGGTGACGCCGTCGACCTGCAGGAGGCAGCTTCCCCGGCGTACGGCATTGAATTTGACCGCCGGAGGCGGCTCGAAGGCCACCGCCCAGTCGCCGCCGGCCGCGAACCCCACCGACAGCCGGCTGGTCGTACCGACAAGGGCGAGGACGTCATGCAGAGGATCGGATTGGACGCTCACGAAACAATACTGGACCCTGAGCCATTCACCGTCCAGCCTGAGCGCGCCACACTCGAACCATGACGACGATCAACATTCCCTTCACCGCCACCAGCACGGCCGCCGAGGTGCTGGCCGGTGTCGATCTGACCGGCAAGCGCTTCCTGATCACCGGCGGCGGCTCGGGGCTCGGTCAGGCGGCGGCGAAAGCCCTCCGGGACGCCGGTGCCGAGGTCATCACCCCGACCCGTCGGGAACTTGACCTGAGCGACCTGGAAAAGACCCGAGATTTCACGAAGAAGTGGACAAAGCCGCTCGACGCGGTGATAGCCAACGCTGGAATCATGGCGGTGCCTGAGCGCCGAACCGCGCAGAACGGTTGGGAGCTCCAGCTCGCGACGAACTTCCTCGGCCACTATGCCCTGATCACCGGCCTGCGGCAGCACCTCACCGACGACGCCCGGATCGTCCTGGTCAGCTCCGGCGCCCAACTGCGGGCCGGCGTCGACTTCGACGACCCGCACTTCGAGCGCCGCCCCTACGACCCGTGGGTGGCCTACAGCCAGTCCAAGGCGGCCGAGGTGTTGTTGGCCGTGGCGCTGAGCCGCCGCGGCCTCGCCGCCAACGCGATGGCCCCCGGCCGCGTCCACACCAACCTCCAGCGCCACATCGACCCGGCGGCCATGCGGGCCATGGGTGCCATGGACGACGACGGCAATCTGATCCACGCCGACGGCTTCAAGACCCCCGAGCAGGGCGCGGCCGGCGAGGTGCTGCTCGCCGCGTCGCCGCTGCTCGCGGGCGTCTCCGGCGCCTACCTCGACGAGGACAACCAGATCGCCGAGGTCGTCCCGGGCGGCCCCGAGCCGATGTTCGGGGTGGCCGAGTGGTCGGTCGACCCGGTGGCCGCCGACCGGCTCTGGGACTACGCGGCGACGGCGATCGGCGCGCTGACCCCGCCCTCGTTGCCCGACCTGTCCAGCCCGGCCAGGCAGTAGGTGGCCGGTCCGGCGGGCGGCGCCGGGTCGACGACCTCGGTGCCGCCGCGACCGGTGGCCACCAGGTCGGCCGTCTTGCCGTTCACCCGGTACAGGGCCCAGCTCGCCCCCGCGCTCGTACCCCGCAAGTGCACGGCTCCGTCGTCGCCGCGGGCCGCCCCGGTCAGCGTGGGCGCCGGCGGCGGCGCGGCCGGCAACTGCTTCATCACCGGTACGAGGGCGGGCGCCGCGTAGTGTTTGTCCCGGTACCGGGTCACCGCGCCCAGCTTGTCGCCCTGGACCTGCTTGGCGCTGAAGTGCACCTGGCCCTGTACGCCGTACTCGTCGTTCATGGACAGTTGCCGGTCGAGCTGGGTCGGGTCGCTCCAGGCGCCTTCCTCGCCGACCCGGTAGTCGGCCTGGCCGATCCAGAGCTGCACCTTGGTGTCCTTGACCAGCGCCGCCCACCACGGCAGCAGCTTGGCGTAGTCCGCCTTGTCGAACCCGATGGTCCAGTAGAGCTGCGGCACGATGTAGTCGAGCCACCCCTGCTGGACCCACTTGCGGGTGTCGGCGTAGATGGCGTCGTACGCCTCCAGGCCCTTGGAGTCGGATCCCGTCGGGTCGGTGGTCTTGTTGCGCCAGATGCCGAACGGGCTGATCCCGAACTTGACCCAGGGCTTGAGCTCCTTGATCCGCGTGTTCATCTCGCGGACCAGCGTGTTGACGTTGTCGCGCCGCCAGTCGGCCTTCGACTTGCCGGCGCCGTACCGGGCGTAGCTGGCGTTGTCGGGGAAGTCCTGACCGGCGACCGGGTACGGGTAGAAGAAGTCGTCGAAGTGCACACCGTCCACGTCGTACTTCTGGACCGCCTCGAGCATCGAGTCCTCGACGAACTTGCGCGCCTCGGGGATGCCCGGGTCGAAGTAGAGCCGCGCGGTCTCGCCCTTCGGGAAGGCGATCGCCCACTGGCTGTGCTTGATCAGCGGATGGTTCGGCGCGAGCTTGCGGAAGTCGGCGCCCGGACCGACCGGGCCGGGCTGGGTGCCGCGGTAGGGGTTGAACCAGGCGTGGAACTCGAGGTTGCGCTTGTGGGCCTCGTCGACCATGTACGCCATCGGGTCCCACCCGGGGGACTTGCCGTCCCGCTTGCCGGTGAGCCACTCCGACCACGGCGCGTAGGCCGAGGGCCAGAAGGCGTCGCCCGAGGGCCGCACGTGCACGAAGATCGCGTTGTGCCGCTGGGCCACGGCCAGGTCGAGCCAGCGCTGGTACTCGGCCTTGACCTGCGCCGGGGACAGGCCGCGCTTGCTCGGGAAGTCGATGTTGGTGACCGTGGTCAGCCACATGCCGCGCAGCTCGCGGGTGGCCTTGGTCGGATAGGCGCCACAGGAGGCGGTGGCGGTGAACGGGGCCGACGCCACCGGCGGCACCGGGGCGGAGTAGGCGGCGGGCGCGGAGTACGTCGCCGCTCGCAGCAGCCCGAGGCCCAGCACGGCGGTCGCGAACAGGACCGCGGCGAGGGTCAAGGTCAGTCGTACGGGTGGGCGGCGGACGCGGAGCATGGGGACCAGTGTGCCGCACGTAGAGTTCCCGGGTGTGACTGTCGTGGTGGTGGGTGCGGGGATTTCGGGGCTGGCGTGCGCTCGTGAGCTGGTCGGAGCGGGTGTGCCCACACGGGTGCTCGAACGTGCCAACGTGGTCGGGGGCCGCCTGGCGAGTGTCACCCGGGCGGGTCGGCCGGTCGACGTCGGCGCCGCGTACGTCACCGCCGACGACCCGTCCTTCCAGGGGCGGCTCCAGTCGTGGCGCGTAGCCGGGCTGGCTCACCCGTGGACCGACACGTTCCGGGGTCAGCACGGCGCGGGACCGATGCGCTGGTCGGCGCCGGGTGGTCTGCGCAGCCTGGCCAAGGATCTCGCGGACGGGCTCGACGTCACGCTCGGGGCCGAGGTGACCGAGCTGCCGGCGGCCGACGCCGTGGTGCTGGCGATGCCGGGGCCGCAGGCGCTGCGGCTGGCCGACCTGCCCGAGGCCCGGGAACAGTCCTGGTCGCCCGTGTTGACGGCCGTGTTGACGTACCCGGAAAGAACCTGGCCCGATTTTGCCGGCGCCTTCGTGAACGATCATCCGGTGCTGGCCACGCTCTGCGACGACGGCGACCGTCGCGGCGATCGCGCTCCGGTGCTCGTCGCTCATTCGACGGCGAGCTACTTCAAAGAATTCGAGTACGGGGGTGAGGCCGCGCTCGCTCGCGCGGCCGGCGACCTGCTCGGCATCGAGGACGAGCCCACGGTCGAGCTGTTCCGCTGGCCCCTCGCCCAGCCCCGGACGGGCCGTGAGGGCTTCGCCCGCCGGGGGAACGTCTATCTCTGCGGCGACGCCTTCGGCCGCCCCCGCGTGCAGACCGCCTGGCTCAGTGGCCGGGCGGCCGCACGTCAGATCGTCAGAGAACTGACCGGTAGACCTTGAGAGTCTCCTCGGCGATGTGCGACCAGCTGAAATGCTCGATCGCGCGCCACCGCCCGGCCAGGCCCATCTGCGCGGCCCGGGCCGGGTCCTCGATCAGCTGAGTCATCGCCGTCGCGAGGTCGGCGATGAACTGCTCGGGGTCGGTCGGCGTTCCGGTGCCGTCCTCGGCCTGCTCGATCGGCACGAGGATGCCGGTCTCGCCGTCGCTGACCACCTCGGGGATGCCGCCGGTGGCCGTGGCCACGACCGCCGTCTCGCAGGCCATGGCCTCGAGGTTGACGATGCCCATCGGCTCGTAGATGGACGGGCACACGAAGACCGTGGCGTGCGTGAGCACCTGGACGACCTCGTGCTTGGGCAGCATCTCCTGAACCCAGATGACACCCTTCTCGTCCCGTGCGGCTCGCAGCTCGCTCGCCAGGCCCTCGACCTCGGCCGCGATCTCCTTGGTGTCGGGCGCGCCGGCCAGCAGCACGATCTGCGTCTCGGCGGGCAGGGACCGGCAGGCCCGCAGCAGATAGGGCAGGCCCTTCTGCCGGGTGATGCGGCCGACGAAGACCACGCTGGGCCGGCTCAGGTCGATGCCCAGGCGCTCGATCACGTCGGTGCCGCGGTGGGGCTGGTAGATCTCGGTGTCGATGCCGTTGTAGACGACCCGCACCTTGTCCGGGTCGACCGACGGGTACGCGGTGAGGACGTCGCGCCGCATGCCGCCGGAGACCGCGATGATCGCGTCGGCGTTCTCGATGCCGACCCGCTCGCAGAACGACGACAGCGCGTAGCCGCCGCCGAGCTGCTCGGCCTTCCACGGGCGCAGCGGCTCGAGGCTGTGCGTGGTGACCACATGCGGGACGCCGTGCAGCAGCTTGCTGGTGTGGCCGGCGAAGTTCGCGTACCAGGTGTGGCTGTGCACGATGTCGGTGCCCTCGGTGCCGGCGGCGATCTCGAGGTCGACCCCCATCGTCCGCAGCGCCGCGTTGGCCCCGGCCAGCTCGGCCGGCTCCGGATAGGCGGTGACGCCGGGCTCGGTGCGCGGGGCCCCGAAGCAGTGCACCCGCACGTCGGCCAGGGCCCGCAGATCGCGGGTCAGATATTCGAGGTGTACGCCGGCGCCGCCGTACACCTCCGGCGGATATTCGCGTGTGATCAGGTCGACTCGAAGCACTCACGCAGCCTAGTACTCCCTCCCCATGAACGCTCAAGATCAGGTATCCTGGCCGTCCGCCGGGACGATCACGGCGAGTTGCCCTCTTCGGCTGGCGCTTGTGCTGGCGGAAAGTTAGCGTCCTTCCATGGCTGTCAAGGTCCTTGCAATCGTTCTGGCCGGTGGTGAGGGCAAGCGCCTGATGCCCCTGACGGCGGACCGGGCCAAGCCCGGCGTCCCGTTCGGCGGGATCTACCGCATGATCGACTTCGTGCTGTCGAACCTCGCCAACGGCGGCTACCTCAAAATCGTGGTGCTGACCCAGTACAAGTCGCACTCGCTCGACCGGCACATCTCCAAGACGTGGCGCATGTCGACGCTGCTCGGCAACTACGTCACGCCGGTGCCGGCCCAGCAGCGCCTCGGCCCCCGCTGGTTCGCCGGCTCGGCCGACGCCATCTACCAGAGCCTCAACCTGATCAACGACGAGTCGCCCGACTACGTCATCGTCTTCGGCGCCGACCACATCTACCGCATGGACCCGAAGCAGATGGTCCAGGACCACATCGCCTCGGGCGCCGCGGTCACGGTGGCCGGCATCCGCCAGCCCAAGTCGCTGTCCGACCAGTTCGGTGTGATCGACGTGGCCGAGGACGGCAAGCGCATCCGCGCCTTCCGCGAGAAGCCCAAAGAGGTCGACGGGCTGCCCGACGCGCCGGACGAGATCTACGCGTCGATGGGCAACTACGTCTTCACCACCAGGGCGCTCTGCGAGGCGGTGACCAAGGACGCGAAGGACCCCGACAGCAAGCACGACATGGGCGGCAACATCATCCCCATGCTCGTCGAGCGCGGCGAGGCCAACGTCTACGACTTCCGCGAGAACGAAGTGCCCGGCAGCACCGACCGCGACCGCGGATACTGGCGCGACGTGGGAACGCTCGACTCGTTCTACGACGCCCACATGGACCTGATCGCCACGCTGCCGATCTTCAACCTGTACAACCACGAGTGGCCGATCTTCACGAACTACGGCTCGTGGCCGCCCGCGAAGTTCGTGCACGGCTACGACGACCGCCAGGGCCGGGCCATCGAGTCGATGATCTCGCCCGGGGTGGTCGTGTCGGGCTCGCTCGTGGAACGGTCGGTGATCTCGCCCAACGTGCGGGTCAACTCGTGGGCCCACGTCGAGGGCGCGGTGCTCATGGAGGGCGTGTCGGTCGGCCGCCGGGCGATCATCCGCAACGCGATCATCGACAAGAACGTGGTGATCCCCGAGGGCGCCCAGATCGGCGTCGACCTCGACCGCGACCGCAAGCTCTACACGGTCTCCGACAACGGCGTGGTCGTCATCGGCAAGGGCCAGAAAGTCGAGCTCTAACGGCGTTCCCGCAGGGTCTGTGACGGTGGTACGCCGTACCGGGCCTTGTAGGCGCCGGCGAACCGTCCGAGGTGGGTGAAACCCCAGCGGTAGGCCACCTCGGACACGTTCACCTGCCACGGGTCGGACCGGGACAACTCGGCGTGCACCCCGTCGAGCCGCAGCCGGCGCAGGTACGTCAGCGGCGACATGCCGACGTGCTGCCGGAACGCCTCCTGGAGCACCCGGACCCCGACCCCGGCGATCGCCGCCAGATCGTTCGCCGTGTACGGCCGCCAGGGCTCGGCGTGCATCGCGTCCAGCGCCCGCTTCACCGTGCGCGGCCGGTTCGGCCCCTGCATGCCGGCCGGCTCCTCGCCGTACGGATGCTCGACCGTCATGGCCAGGCCGCTGACCAGCAGGTCGCGCCAGCGGGCGGCCATCCGCGGCTGAGCGGCCAGCCCGTCCGCGTGCCGCAACTCGGCCAGCAGGAGCCGGACCAGAGACGCCCACGTACGCCCCGGGCCGTCGATCAGATCGAAGCTCGCCCCGAGCAGCAGCGGCGAGACGATCTGCTGGTCGAGGGCCGCGTCGAGCTCTCGCTCCAGCGCCGCCCGCTCCACCTTGACGCTCAGCAGCCGGCAGCTGCCCGGCCACTCCAGGTCGATGTCGCCGACCGGCCGGTAGACCGCGGCCCGCGTCGGATCGGCCATCACCACCGTGCCCCGATGACGCGAGCGCAGCGTGCCGGTCACCGGCGCCAGCACGTGGTAGGCCGTCTCCAGGTCGGAGATGGCCACGTGGATGTCGGCGCCGTAGCTGATCTCGCCGAGCGTGATCGGGCCGAGCAGCACCACGTCGCCGCTGAACGCGAACCGCGAGACGTCACCGGTCGGGTGGACCTGCAACGGCCCGTAGAACAGCTTGCGGCAGAACGACCGCGCCTCCTCCACGTCGGTGGTCGACAGGGAGACGTGCACGGGCTTGTCCACGCGCGTCATGGCGTCCACCCTAGACCGGATGCCGCCACGGTGGGTCACGCCGCGAGTGCGGTCACCGGCCAGGTGAACTCGACGACCCGGTCGCCCCGGACATCGATCTCCGCCAGTGGCGTCACCGGGTCGCGCCAGATGGTGTAGCGGCCGGGGCGCAGACAGTCGACGACCACTGTGTAGTTGACGCCGCCGCGCCCGTAGCGGGCCCGGACCGTGGCCTGGGTGCGCAGCGCGGGGTCCTCCACCGGGCTGATCTCGATGTCATGACCATGCATGCAGCGCGGCGTTCGGATGACGAGCGCGCCGATACCGGTACCGATGTTGAGCACGACCACTCCGTGCCCGGAGCGCCTCACGGCAAAACCTCCGGGGCCGCGAGGTAGGGGAAGGTCACGTCGTGCGTACGGGGGTGGGCCTCGGCGCCGGCCTGAGCGGCGGCGTCGTCGGGCTCGTACGTCTCGTCGACCATGGGGAAGGTCGCGCCGGCGATGGCCCGCAGCATGACCGAGGTGACGTCGTCGCCGATCCGCCGGCCGTTCGGGAAGCCGGCGAAGTCGCCGCCGAGCAGGCCGAACGGGTTCTCCTCGGCCGACGGCGGCACCGTCGTGTCCAGCCGCAGCATGTCGGCCTGCACGTCGCCGGTGAAGGTGTGCAGGCCGTCGACCAGGCCGTCCGGCAGGCCGGTGAGCAGCATCGCCACCAGGTCGGCCCGGCGCGCGGTCAGCCCTTCCAGGCGCGGGAAGTGACCGGGGTGGTCGACCGGCAGGAGCACGGCCAGGTCGGGGTGCTCGACCAGGTCGGCGAAGCGCTTGTCGTCCGAGGGCGGCATGCCGTTCCAGCGGGCCCGGTCGGCGGCCGGCACGAACAATTCGGCGAACAGCGGGTTGGCCCGCCGCGCGACCTGGACCATCGGGCCCACCAGGACGTCGTCGCCGGTGGTGAGCAGTTCGCGGCGGCTGGCGGTGGTCCACACGCCGATCATCCGGCCGGGGTGCGGCAGCTGGACGGCGATGCTGTTGACGGTCGCGGGTCCGGTGGCCACGGCCCGGGTGTTCTCGCCGATCTCGAAGACGGCGGCCGGGTCGACGAAGAACGCGTCGGCCCGCTGACCGGCGAAGACGCGCTCGCCGGAAGGCAGGTCGGCGATGGCGGCGGCGGCCAGCGCGTCGTAGCCGGGGGTGGCGGCCGGGCCCAGGTTGCGCGGCGGGCACGGCAGGTGGGTGGCCAGGACGGTGCTCTTGCCGTACGCGTCGACCCTGGTCACCGAGAAGAACTGGCGCCGGTTCCAGTTCTCGCTGTCCAGGGACTCGATGGGGCCGGTGTTGTAGAGGAACGTGTCGCGGTGGCGCAGCTCGGTGCGGAACCGGAACTGGTACGTCAGGTCGGGCCGGGCGTCACCGTTGTAGTCGACGTGGATCTCGTAGAGGACGTCGTCGCCGAACTCGAGGTTGAGGAACCCGTAGTTGGCGATGATGGTCACGGTCTCCGGGGCCTCCGGGCTGACGAAGGCGTACAGATCGGAGCACTCCGCATCCGGATCCGCGGCTCCGAACGACGCCTCTCCGTAGCCAACTCGACTCATGCTCGGCCTTTCGTCTGTCCCCGGGGGGCGCGGGACCTGCTGTCGACGACCATCAGTACGAAGCGGCTCTCGGTGGGGTTCAACGGTTTTCGCGGCGTCTGCGGACAACGCCGGTGATCACGGCGTACGCCACGGCGCCGAAGCCGAGCACTAGCGCACCGATGATGATTTGATGACCCAGCGTCACCTTGCTGGTGTCCGCCACCGGCGTCACGGCCCGCGCCGCTTCCGGCGTCGCCTCCTCGGTTACCGCTGCCGCCGTCGTCGTCCGATTTGTCACGACAGGGGCTTTCGTGGCGGCGGGTGGCGCGGCTGCGGGCTTCGCCTTCGTGGGAGCCTTCGTCGCCTTGGGTGTCGCGGGTGCCTGAGGAGTCACGGTGTCGGCGGCCGCCGCCGGGAACACCAGGTCAGAGCACGAGTAATAGGTGTCCGGGGTGCTCGAGGTCTCCCAGACGACGTACAAAATGTGCCGTCCGGTCCTTTGTGGCAGTTTGAGTTTCATGGCGTAGGCGCCGTCGGTCAGCGGGGGATCGGTGACCGTGAGGAGCGGCTTGCTGCCGAGGTCGTCCCAGGCCAGGGGCTTCGACGGGTCGTACGCCGACTTGGTCAGAAAAATGCGGAACTGTCCGGCGTGGGGGATCGTCGCCCGGTACCTGACGCTCAGCGAACCGCCGGCGGTGACCTTCGTCGACGGGTAGTCGTCCCGCGGCAGGTCGAGGCCCCTGAAGGCGTCGAGCCCGCCACTGCACAGCTCGCCGTCCGGCACCACCTCGCGGTCCCGCCCGCCCACGCCCGCGATGCGCAGGTTGTCGAACGAGCCGAAACCGCCGCCGTTGGCTTTCCGGGCGGCCTTGCAGGCGGCGCCGTCCGTGTCCTCGCCGCCCCTCGCGCACGCGGCCGTGCGGCTGATCGGCGTGGTCGGCGAGCCGTGCGCGGAGGCCGGCGCGGCCGGCCAGACGAGTGCCGCGGCGAGAGCGCACGCCGCGAGACGGTAGATCCTCACCACGAGCTATACGGAGAATCGGCGTGAGTCGTTCAGCACGTCACTGTCGGTGCGTCCGGGGCGCTGTGATTGAGTGGTCGGGTTCGACGAAACAATGAAGGAGAACTCATGGACAAGCCCGACGTCGGCCCGATCGAGGGCGAGCCGCCCGCCGAGCTCGTGATCGAGGACATCACCGTTGGTGACGGCCCCGAGGCCAAGCCCGGCCAGTACGTGAGCGTCCACTACGTGGGCGTGGCGCACTCGACCGGCCGGGAGTTCGACGCGTCGTACAACCGCGGTGAGGCGTTCGAGTTCCCGCTCGGCGGCGGCCAGGTCATCGGCGGCTGGGACCAGGGCGTGGCCGGCATGAAGGTCGGCGGCCGCCGCAAGCTCACCATCCCGCCGCACCTGGGCTACGGCTCGCGCGGCGCGGGCGGCGTGATCAAGCCGAACGAGACCCTCATCTTCGTCGTGGATCTCCTCGGCGTTCAGTGAGCGCGGGCCGGCATGCCGGCCGGGCCGGGACGGGCGTCGCCTGTCCCGGCCCTCTTTCGTCCCGCTCGTCGTCCGGGCCCGGCTCGACCGGATCACCGATCGGTGTCATCGCCGGCCCTTGGTGACGGTGAAGGTGGAGCACCCCGACTCGTCGGGCAGCAGCGGACGGAAGGTGATCAGGTACCGGGCACCGCCCGACGTCCACGGCGTCATGGCGTTGGCCTTCCCGGCCGCGGTCAGCACCTTGTCGAGCTCGGCGCCGGTCACCGTCACACAGCCGATCTTGAAGGCGGCGTTCAGGTACGGGCCGGGCAGCGCCGGACCGGGCCAGGCGACCTCGGGACTCTTCGGATCGGAGCCACCCGGTTCCGTGTACGGCCGGGCCAGCACCGCCATCTCCTCAGGCTCGTACGTGGTGCTCTTGGCGTCGCCGGCCAGCCCGGTCAGCGTGCCGACGAAGTCGGACAGCTTCTTGCGGGCGTCCCGCTGCGGCTGGGTGAGCATCGGATCGTTGGCCTGGCTCTCCCGCAGCGCCTCGACGGCCACGGACTGGGTGCCCTGCCCGGTGCGCACGGTGACCCGGGTGGTCGGCGCGTCGGCCACGTTGGGGCGCCCGAAATCGGTGCCGTCCTGCACGCCGGCCGCGGCGCCCTGACGGGTGAGCTCCTGAACCTGCTCCGGGCTGATCTGGCTGACCTGCACGTTGGGCAGCGCCGGCCCCGGATAGATCATCGGAACGGGCCCCTCGGTGATGACCCGCCCGTCGGCGTAGACGCTGACGGCCGGAAGCGCCCCGACGGTCCGGTCGGGCGGAACGAAGCCGCCGTACGACTCGGTGCGCGCGACCAGATAGTTCGCCCCCTCCCCGGACGTGGGGGCACCGGCCTGCTCGCTGGACTGACTGGGGGCCGCGCCCGCCCCGTCCGGCTGCGCACAGGCACAGAGCAGCGCCAGCGGAGCGGCGGCGGCGATGAGGGTGTTGCGGAGACGAGTCATGCCGGATCAGACGATCCGGACGGGGGTGAGGTTCCGCTTTCCCCGCAAAATGCTCCAACCGGGTTGCCGCGCCGACTCCACCGTCGGCCGCTCCACCGATGACTGTCTACCGATTGCGCTCCACCGGTGCGGCTCACCGTTCGCCCCTTCGGCGGCGCTGCTTGGGGTGGCACTGCTTGGGGTGGCGCTGCTTGGGGTGGCGCTGCTTGGGGTGGCGCTGCTTGGGGTGGCGCTGCTTGGGGTGGCGCTGCTTGGGGTGGCGCTGCTTGGGGTGGCGCTGCCTTCACCGGAGGCGGCTTCACCGGTGGTGGCGGAAGCGAAGGAATCCGCCACCACCGGAGCGCGCGTCGATGGCGTGGCCGGGACCACAACCAGCGAGGCACACAACGTACAAATGCATCCTGCACGGAGTCAATGTTTCCGCGCGGTGAACCGCGTGTTGACGCCAAGCTTTGACATTGCAGTCGTATTGCATCCGCGCTACGGTGGACGCAATGCAACTGCATTGCCAAACCGTGGAGGTGCGCCCGTGCAGATCATCGGCCTCGAGAAGTGTTCGGCCTCCCTGCGCCCCTTGGTGGGAGGCAAAGCCGCCACCCTCGGCGACCTGATCCAGCAAGGCGAGCCGGTCCCACCCGGCTTCTGCCTCACCACCGACGCGGGCGACCTGCCGCGCGCTGAGGCCGGCGGCCCGACGGGTGTCGAGTCCGGTGGGCGGCCGCGCGCTGAGGATGGTGGGCGGCCGCGCGCTGAGAACGGTGAGTGGGCGCGAGTCGGGGTCGGAGAGCGGGCGCGCGCTGAGGACGGTGAGTGGGTGCGAGTCGGGGCCGGAGGGCTTCCGCGCGCTGAGATAGCGCGGGCCTACGCCGCCCTTGGTGGGGGCCGCGTCGCGGTGCGGTCGAGTGCTCCCGGTGAGGACGGTGATGAGGCGAGCTTCGCCGGTCAATACGAGACGCTGCTTGATGTCGAGGGTCTGGAACCCTTGCTCGCTGCCATCGAGGTCTGCCGCGGGTCGGCCGCCGGGGAACGCGTGACGTCCTATCGGGGTGGCGGCGCTTCCGGTGATGTCGCGGTTGTCGTGCAGCGGATGATCGAAGCCGAGGTGGCCGGGGTGCTCTTCACGGCCAATCCCGTGACCGGCTGCCGCACCGAGATGGCGGTCGACGCGGCCGCCGGTGCCGGACCGGCCGTCGTGGACGGGGAGGGTTCCGTCGACCACTATCTCCGCGGGGGAGGGCCGGCTGAGGGTGGCTGCCTGACCAGCGAAGCGCTCGCCACCCTGTGGGCCGCCGGCGAGAGGCTTCAGGCGCGCTTCGGGGTGCCGCAGGATGTCGAGTGGGCCTTCGACAAGGCCGGCGAGCTGTGGCTCCTGCAATCGCGGCCGATCACGACACTCTTCCCGTTGCCGCCACCGACCGGGGACCTGCGGGTCTATCTGGAGTTCGGGCACGTGCAGGGGATGCTCCAGCCGGCCACGCCGATGGGCATGTCCACCTTGAAGGCTCTCGTGACCGCCATGCTCAAGCCGCTCGGCCTGCACGTCGAGATCACCGACATCGGCGGCCGCCTCTATGGCGACATGACCGACCTGGTACGCGACCCGAAGGCCCGCAAGCGGCTCGTCAAGCTCCTCGCGGTCGACTTCGGCCCGCGAGCGCAGGCGGCCATCCGGCATGTCCTGGCGGACCCGCGCTTCGCGCCTGTTCCAGGCAGCGCCCCGCGCCGCACCACCCCGTCGCCACGTACCGCCTTCCGCGCGGCCTCGGGCATCGCCCGCGCGCTGGCCCGTCCGGCCGCGGCCCGGATCCGCCTCACCGCCGCCGTCGAGCGGATGCGCCAGGTGTCCGCCGATACGGATCCAGTTGTCGGCCTTCCGGCGGCAGAGCCGGCCCCGCAGCACCGGAGCCCTGAGACGGCGGCTACGAGTGCTGAGCGGGAGCCGAGGGGGCAGGAGGCGAGGGGGCGGGAGCCGAGGGGGCGGGAGCCGAGGGGACAGGAGCCGAGGGGGCAGGAGGCGCACGCCGAACGGGTGCGTTTTGTTCGGGAATGGGGCACAGGTGAGTCGCCGGACGATCTGGTTTGGCCCATTGCGGCCGGCATGCTCGCCGCGACGGTGCCGGGATATCTGCTGAAGAACGACGGCGACGTTCACACCGCGCTCGGTGGAATGCCGCACAACGTGACCATCGAGATGGATCTCGCGCTGTGGCGGCTCTCGCAGCAGGTGGGGGAGCACCGCGATCTTCTGCTCGGCACCCCGCCGGGCGAGCTCTCCGAGCGATGGCTGGCGGGGGCGTTGCCGGAGTTCGGCCTGGGTGCCTTTCTCCGGGCGTACGGGCATCGCGGCGCGGCCGAGGTCGACGTCGGGGTGCCGCGGTGGAGTGAGGATCCGGCGCCCGTCTTCGCCGCCATGCAGAACTGCCTGCGCGTGACCGACCCGGAGCAGGCGCCCGATCGGCGGTTTGCGCGGGCCGCGGACCGGGCCGAGCGGGCGCTGCGCGACCTGCGCCGCAAGAACCGCCTCGCCGGGTTTCTGCTGGGGCGGGCCCGGGAGCTGGCCGGGCTGCGGGAGGCCGGCAAGTTCGCCGGGCTCTACCGGCTTCAGCAGGTACGCCGTCAGTTGCTGCTGATCGGGGCCGAGCTGTTCGACGACCCGGACGACGTCATGTTCCTGACCGTCGAGGAGCTGGACGCCGTGCCGGCGCGGGCCGTGATCGACGCCCGCAAGGCCGTGTATCGGCGCGAGATGCGGCGCCGGGCCGTGCCGGTGGCGCTGCTGTCCGACGGCACCGATGTCGAGGCGACGCTGCCGGGCGACGACGGGGCCGATCTGCGTGGGGTGGCGGCCTCGGCCGGGCGGGTGACCGGGAAGGCGCGGATCGTGCTGGACCCGGCCGGCGCGTACGTGGAACCGGGTGAGGTTCTGGTGACCGCGACGACCGATCCGGGGTGGACGCCGCTGTTCCTGACGGCGGCGGCGCTGGTCACCGAGACCGGCGCGGTCATGGCGCACGGGCCGACGGTGGCGCGGGAGTACGGGATCCCGGCCGTCATCTGCGTGCCCGGGGCCACCACGCGGATCCGGACGGGTGAGGTCGTGACGGTGGACGGGCGAGCGGGAACGGTGACGAGGGCATGAGGAAGCTTCTGGCCGTCGAGGCGGCGATGTGGCGCAACCTGTTCGCGTGGATGCTGCGCCGGCCCGTGCCTCTGAAGGAGGGCGAGATGGCGTACACCTATCACGGGGTCGTCAAACCGATCCTGGGGGTGTTCATCGGGCTGTCGGCCGTCGAGATCCCGATCTTCGATCTGATCGTCCGCGAGGTGGTGCCGTGGGGGCCGGCGCGGTGGATCGTGCTCGCGCTCGGGGTGTGGGGGCTGCTCTGGATGATCGGTTTCGCGGCGGGGCTGCGGCGGCATCCGCATCTGGTCGGCGACGACGGGATCCGGGTGCGGCTGGGCAACGGCGTCGACTTCACGATTCCGTGGGCGGACGTGGTCTCGGTCAGCAAGCGGTACCGCTCGCTGCCGTCGAACAAGTCCGTTCAGGTCGTCGACGGGGTCAAGCACATCGTCATGGCCGGGCAGACCAGCGTGGACATCGAAAGGGCGGACGCCGGGGACGTCCGGATCTACGTGGACGACCCGGACGGGTTCGTCGCGGCGGCCCGGGCGAGGCAGCCGGAACCGGCGTGAAAGCATCGCTGGCATGCCGAAGAAGGTCGACCACGCCGAGCGCCGCCGGCTCATCGCCGACGCCCTGATGCGGGTGGCGGCGGAGCAGGGGCTCGAGGCGGTCAGCCTGCGGCATGTGGCGGCCGCGGCCGACGTGAGCGCGGGCATGGTGCAGCACTACTTCCGCACCAAGGACGAGATGATGACCTTCGCGCTGTCGGTGGTGCAGGAGCGCAGCCGGGACCGGGCGGAAAAGGCGGTCGCCCGGCTCGGCGAGGACCCGCCGCCGCGCGAGCTGCTGCGCGCGCTGGTGACCGCGCTGCTGCCGCTCGACGAGCCGAGCCGGGAGAACGGGCGGGTGGCGCTGGCCTTCCTGGCCTACACGGCCGTCCACCCGCAACCGGCCCTGCGGGCCGAGACCGAGCAGATGGTCGGTTTCATCGCGAGCCTTCTCGGCGGGCGGGCCGATGACGCGGCCGGGCTGCTGGCGCTGATGGAGGGCCTAGGCCTGTACGTTCTCGGCGGCCAGTACACCCCCGAGCAGGCGCTGGCCGCCCTGGACTCCCAGTTGGAAAGGCTTTTCAGCGCTTGACGGTACGGGTGAAGCGCGACCGGTACGTGGACGCGCTCAGCCCGTAGTGCGACTTGAAGCGGCGCGCGAAGTAGTTCTGGTCGGGCCACCCCACCGACTCGCCGATCTTGTTGATGGGCTGGTCGGTGTGCAGCAGGCGGGCCGCGGCCAGTTCGACACGATGACGTGACAGGTACGCCATCGGCGGCAGGCCGGTCGCCGACTTGAACAGCCGGACCAGGTAGCCGGGTGCGAGGTGCAGCTCGGCCGCCAGCTCGGTCAGCGTCCACTGGTACTCGGGGCGGGCCTCCATCATCCGCATGGCGTCGAGGACCGCCGGGTGGATGCCGGCCGCGTCGCCGGCCAGGTCGTCCGACTCGGCCACCACGCGGGCCAGCGTGCTGAGGAAGAGCACCAGCCGGCCGACCATGTCGCCCCGGTAGCGGGCCGGCGGCTGGGAGCGCAGTTTCTGCAGGCCGTCGAGGTGTTCGAGGGATCCGGCGAGCTGGTCCGGCTCGAGGTGGGCGTAGAGGATGCCGCGGCGCTGACCCGAGTACGGGCCGGTCCACAGCAGATGGCCGAGTTGCGGGTCCTGCCGGGTCCAGGCCAGCTCGCGCCGCATCAGCTCGGTCGAGAAGCAGCAGTTGTACAGGTCGAGGCCCACGCACTGCTCGTAGCCGTGCCACACGCCCGGCCGCAGCAGCACCACGTCGCCCACGCTCAGCTCGTGCCGCCCGGCCAGGCTGTGGTGGGTGCCCTGCCCGCCGGTCATCACCGCGATCTCGACGAAGCTGTGCGTGTGCACCGGATGGGCGTCCTCGTGCAGGTAGTGCCCGGCCCACACGGCCGATCCCTCGATGAAGTGCAGCAGCGTGCCGGTGGTCTCGACGGGGGGCTCGTCGGTCATGCCTCACCGTAGGCCCCAGGTGAATTTCGTGCTACCTCCGGTTCATCTCGGGCTATGCCGTGGCCTGCGCCACAACGCACGATCGGTGCCAAGCGAAACGGTTTCGCCATCAGCCCGAAACATCGATCACCGGATCGTCCCGGCCGCCTTTGAATCGTTTCACGCACTAGTTCTGGAGAGAAATGCCGGACATCGCCGCACCCACCGACCTCCGCTTCGATCATCATCTGAGTCCCGTGACCGGCATCGGCTCGGCCACCCCGCGCCTCTCCTGGCAGGTTCCGGCCGCCCCCGACGGCTACGCGCAGACCCGCTACGAGATCGAGATCGAGCGCGACGGCTCGGCCGAGACCTTCGCGGTCGTCTCCGGCGACCAGATCCTGGTGCCCTGGCCGGGTGCGCCCCTCGCGGCTCGCGACCGGGCGAAGGTACGGGTCCGCGCCGGCGACGACGCTTCGTGGAGCGAGTGGAGTGCGCCGAGCACGGTCGAGGCCGGGCTCCTGAGCCCGGGCGACTGGACCGCCCGGTTCGTCAGCCCGCGCGAGATCGGCGCCTGGGGCGCGCCGGCTCCGCTGCTGACCGGCGTCGTCGACATCCCGGACGGCGTGGTCCGGGCCCGCCTCTACGTCACCGCGCACGGCCTCTACATCGCGAACCTCAACGGCCACCGGGTCGGCGACGAGCAGCTGGCGCCGGGCTGGACCGCCTATCAACACCGCCTGCGCTACCAGACCCACGACGTCACCGACCTGATCACGACCGGGACCAACCGCCTCGAGGTGCTCCTGGGCAACGGATGGTTCCGCGGCCGCCTCGGATTCCAGGGCAAACACGGTGTGTACGGGGACCGGCTCGCGCTGCTGGCGCAACTGGAGGTCGTCACCACCGACGGCGCGGTGCACGTGCTCGCCACCGACGGCTCCTGGACCGCCCGGGAAAGCTCGGTGACCGCCGACGACCTGTACGACGGCCAGAGCGTCGACCTGCGCCGGCCGCCCGGCCCCGAGACCCCGGTCGACGTGGTCGAGGCCGACCTCTCCCTGCTGGTCGCGCCGGACGGCCCGCCCGTGCGGATCACCCAGGTCGTCCCGGCCGTCGCCGTCAGCACGTCGCCCGCCGGCCGGACCCTGGTCGACTTCGGGCAGAACCTGGTCGGCTGGGTCCGGCTCAAGGTGCGCGGCGGGGCCGGCGGGGAGGTCGTCGTCCGGCACGCCGAGGTGCTCCAGGACGGTGAGCTCGGGGTGCGCCCGCTGCGCACGGCCCGCGCCACCGACTCGTACATCTGGGAAGGCTCTGAAGAAGTCGTCCTGGAACCGAATCTGACCTTCCACGGGTTCCGCTACGCCGAGGTGACCGGCGTCGACGGGCTGCGCGCGGAGGACGTCGAAGCCGTGGTGGTCGGCTCCGACCTGCGGCGCACGGGCTGGTTCTCGTCGTCGCACGAACTGCTCGACCGCTTCCACGAGAACGTGGTCTGGGGCATGCGCGGCAACTTCGTCGACGTGCCGACCGACTGCCCGCAGCGCGACGAGCGGCTGGGCTGGACCGGCGACATCCAGGTGTTCTCGCCGACCGCGACGTTCCTGTTCGACACCGCCGGCTTCCTCGGCAGCTGGCTGGCCGACCTCGCGGCCGAGCAGCAGAAGGACGGCTCGGTCCCGCACGTGGTGCCCGACGTGATCCGCCAGCCCGGACCGGCCGCGGCGGCCTGGGGCGACGCCGCGACAGTCGTGCCGTGGGTGCTCTACCAGCGCACCGGCGACGTGGGCCTGCTCGAGCGGCAGCTGCCGAGCATGCGGGCCTGGGTCGACCGGATCTCCGGTCTCGCCGGGGCCGACCTGCTGTGGAGCGGCGGCTTCCAGTTCGGCGACTGGCTCGACCCGGCCGCGCCGCCGGCCGACCCGTTCCGGGCCAAGGCCGACCCCGACGTGGTGGCCACGGCCCACCTGGCCTACTCGGCCTCGCTGGTGGCCAAGGCGGCGCTCGCGATCGGCGACGGCGAGGTGGCCCGGGAGTACGGCGAACTCGCGGAGCGGGTGCGGGAAGCGTTCGCCCGGGAGTACGTGACAGCGGGCGGCCGGGTACTCAGCGACGCGCCGACCGTGTACGCGCTGGCCCTGCAGTGGGCGCTGCTGCCCACCCCGGAGCAGCGCGAACACGCGGCCGAGCGGCTGGCCGATCTCGTCCGTACGGCCGGATTCCGGATCAGCACCGGTTTCGTCGGCACGCCGTTGATGACCGACGCGCTGGCCGACGCGGGCGAGGCGGATCTCGCCTACCGCCTGCTCCTGCAGACCGGATGCCCGTCCTGGCTCTACCCGGTGACCATGGGCGCGACCACGGTGTGGGAGCGCTGGGACAGCATGCTCCCGGACGGCTCGATCAACCCGGGCGAGATGACCTCGTTCAACCACTACGCGCTCGGTGCGGTCGCCGACTGGCTGCACCGCCGGGTGGCCGGCCTCGCCCCGGCGCAGCCCGGCTACCGCCGCGTCGAGGTGCGCCCGCTGCTGAGCCGGCACCTCACGCGTGCTTCGGCCAAGCATCTGACGCCGTACGGGGAAGCCTCGGTCTCCTGGGAGCGCGCCGACGGATCGGTCCGCCTCGACGTCGTGATCCCGGTCGGCGCCCGGGCCGTCGTGACCGTTCCCGGTGCGGGCCACTCGATCGAAGTGGGGCACGGGAAGCACTCGTGGACGGCTGACGACCCGTACACGCAAGAAGCAAGCGCAAGCACCGCCGACCTGACACTCCGGCAGCTGATGGACCACGAACCCAGCTGGGACAAGGCTTTGGCCGCCGCGCGCGAAGCGGGCGTGGCCGACGACGAGGCCGTCCTGGCCGACCGGCTGGCGCCGTTCCTCGACGCCCCCGCGAGCGAGTTCGTCGACGCCGCCACCGCACACGGCTTCATCCCCGGCGGGAACGAGCTCGCCGCCCGCCTGCACACCCTCCTCTCCCTTTAAGGAGCATCGATGAAACGCAGCAGAATAGCGCTGTCAGTTCTCGCGTCGGCGACATTGGCGCTCGGCGCCTGCAGCGCCGGCAGCCTCGGCAGCAGTGACGACGAGGGCGGCGGCGGCAAGGTCACCCTGTCGTTCCTGACCGACAACCAGCCGGAGACGGTCAAGATCGCGGAGGGGCTGGCCAAGGACTTCACCGCCAAGAACCCCGACATCACGGTCAAGGTGGAGACCCGCCCGCAGGGCACCGAGGGCGACAACATCGTCAAGACCCGGCTCTCCACCGGCGACATGACCGACGTCTTCCAGTACAACTCGGGCTCGCTGTTCCAGGCGCTCGCGCCGTCGAAGAACCTGACCGCTGTCGACGGCTTCACCGACCGCCTCGACGAGAACTTCGCCAAGACGGTGACCTTCGAGGACAAGGTGTACGGCGCCCCGTTCGGTAACTTCATGGCGGGCGCGATCCTCTACAACAAGGACGTCTACGCGAAGCTCGGCCTCCAGGTCCCCAAGACCTGGGACGAGTTCATGGCCAACAACGCCAAGATCAAGGCCTCCGGCGTCGACCCGGTCATCCAGACGTACGGCGAGACCTGGACCTCCCAGCTGTTCATCCTGGGCGACTACCACAACGTCGAGGCGGCCGAGCCCGGCTGGGCCGACAAATACACCAAGAACCAGGCCAAGTACGCGACGTCGCCGCCCGCCCGGGCCGGCTTCGAGCACCTGCAGCAGGTCCACGACGCCGGCTACATCAACAAGGACTTCGCCTCGGCCAAACTGACCGACGGCCTGACCAAACTGGCCAAGGGACAGGGTGCCCAGTACCCGATCCTGTCGGCCATGCTCAGCCAGCTCATCGCCGACAACCCGGGCACCGAGAACAAGATCGGCCTGTTCGCGATCCCCGGAAGTGACACGGCCAAGAACGGCCTGACCGTGTGGAGCCCGTCCGCCGTCTACCTCCCGTCGAGCACCACCGGGGACAAGGCCGAGGCGGCCAAGAAGTTCCTCGACTTCGTCGCCGGCCCCGACGGCTGCGCCTCGCAGGCGGCGGCGTCCCAGCCGACCGGGCCGTTCGCGGTCAAGGGCTGCAAGGTCCCGGACACCGTGCCGCAGGCGGTCAAGGACATGCAGGCGTACATCGACCAGCCGGGCGCGTCCAGCCTGGCCCTGGAATTCCTCTCCCCGGTCAAGGGCCCGGCCCTCGAGCAGATCTGCGTCGAGGTCGGCTCCGGCATCCGCAAGGCCGACGCCGGCGCCAAGCTCTACGACGAGGACGTCAAGAAGCAGGCGCAACAGCTCGGTCTGTCGGGCTGGTAGGTCACCTTGACTGCCATCGTCGAGAAGTCGTCCGCCCGGTCGCGCTCGCGCGCGGCCGGGCCGGCCGGCGGCAAGCGGGCCAAGAGCCCGTACCCGAACTGGTTCTATCTGCCGGCGGCGCTCGTCTACGCCGTGCTGTTCATCGTGCCGACCGTGACGTCGTTCTACTTCAGCATGACCCGCTGGACGCTGTTCGACTCGAAGTTCATCGGCTTCGACAACTACGTGACGTTCTTCAAGGAGCCGGCGCTGGTCTCCGGCCTCACTCACACGATCGTCTACGCGGTCGTGACGTCCGGCCTGAAGGTCGTGCTCGGCCTGGGGCTGGCGGTCCTGCTGACCTCGCAGATCATCGGGCGCGGCTACCTGCGCTCGGTGGTGTTCTTCCCGGTGCTGGTCAGCACGATCGGGGTCGGCCTGACCTTCACGATCCTGATGGACCCGGAGCAGGGCCTGATCAACCAGTCGCTGGCGGTGATCGGCATCGACGGCCCGGGCTGGCTGACCGACCCGTCGTACGCGCTGCTGTCGGTGGCCCTGGTCGACGTCTGGAAGGGTGTGGGGCTGGCGACGCTGATCTACATCGCCGGCATCGTGTCGATCCCGCAGGAGTACTTCGAGGCGGCCCGCGTCGACGGCGCCTCGGCCTGGCAGAACTTCCGCCGGATCGTGCTGCCGCTGGCCCGGCCGGCCACGTTCACGGTGATCCTGCTGTCGCTGATCGGCGGCCTGAGGTCGTTCGACCTGATCTGGGCGATGACCCGCGGCGGCCCCGGCTTCACCTCGGACGTGATCGCGTCGGTGATCTACAAGCAGTACCAGGCCGGGTTCTACGGGCTCTCGACCGCGGGCAACGTGGTGCTGTTCCTGCTGGTCACGGCGATCGTGTTTCCGCTGTCGCGCTACCTCAACAAGAAAGAGGTGGACTTGTGACCGTTGTTGCCTCTTCTCGTCGCCCGCGCGTTCTTCTCAGCCTCGTCGCGATCCTGCTCTCCGTCGTGGTGTTCCTGGTGCCGTTCGCGTTCATCCTGCTGACCGCGGTGAAGTCACGGCAGGAGGCGTCGCAGTTGGACTTCTCGTGGCCCACACAGTTCCAGTTCGTGCAGAACTTCGCCGACGTCGTGCAGGCCCGCGACTACATGCTGATCATCGCCTTCATCAACAGCACGATCCTGACCGTGGCGAGCGTGTCGATCCTGGTGGTGCTGGCGGCGATGGTGGCCTTCGTGTTGCAGCGCCGCCGGACCCGCTGGAGCGGCCTGATCAACTTCCTGGTCCTGTCCGGGCTGATCATTCCGCCGGCCGTGGTGCCGACGATCTGGGTGCTGCAGAAACTGGGCCTGTTCCGGACGATGCCCGGGCTGATCCTGATCGAGGTGGCGTTCGGCCTGTCCTTCTGCATCCTGCTGTTCCGGGCGTTCATCTCGACGATTCCGCGGGAGCTGGACGAGGCGGCCGTCATCGACGGGGCCGGTCCGCTGAGGTTGTTCTTCCGGGTGATTCTGCCGCTGTTGCGCTCGGTCATCATCACGGTGGTGGTCGTGCAATCGGTGACCATCTTCAACGACTTCACGAATCCGCTGTACTTCCTCCCGGGCGATCAGAACGCGACAGTGCAGTTGACTTTGTACAACTTCTCGTCGGCGTACTCAACGCAATACAACCTTCTGTTCATGGACATCCTGCTGATCACGATCCCGCCGTTGCTGATGTTCCTGTTCTTCAACAAGCGCATCGTGGCCGGCATGACCGCGGGCGCGGTCAAGGGGTGAGGCGATTATTCGATTGATCAACGCGCGCTGATCTCCTTAGTTTGTGAACGTGAGCGACGTACTTGTCATAAATGCGGATCTGGGCCCGCTGCACCGGGTCAGCCTGCGGCACGCCGTCCGCATGCTGGTGCGGCGGGTGGCCGAGGTTCACGAGTCCCAGCCGGACGCGGTGATCGGCGTCTGGCCCGTGCCGAAGGTGGTGCGCCTCGTCTCGTACGTGGTGACCCGCTGGCGCCACAGCCGCGGCCCGTCGTGGTCCCGCGCCGGGGTGCTGACCCGCGACGGCCGGCGCTGCGCCTACTGCGGCCGGGCGGCGTCGACCATCGACCACGTCCTGCCCCGCTCGCGCGGCGGCCTGAACACCTGGACCAACACGGTGGCCGCGTGCGGCGGCTGCAACCAGCGCAAGGGCGACCGCACCCCGGCCGAGGCGCGCATGCCCCTGCGGGCGACGCCCACGGCCCCGGCCTGGACGACCTTCGTCTGATGGTGCTCCCGCGCTCGGACCCGGCGGCTCAGGGAATGTCGTCCCGTTCGATCGGCGCGCGGCTACGGCTACCAGTTCTGGGTGGCGGAGAACGGCTTCTACGCGGACGGCGCCTTCGGCCAGCAGGCCGTGCACCTGCGGAACCCCCTGATGGCCCGGCCCGGCCCGGCGTGGCGTAGGCGCCGATCTCAGGAAACCGCCAGCCAGGTCACAGTTGGTACTCGACCGGACCACGTACCGTTGATGGTCACCCAGGCAGGGAGGCTGGCACCAATGAGCGGTGGATTCAAGAGGTTCGTGCTCTCGATGGTCGCGTCGAAACTCCAGAAGCGCAGCCACGGAGGCGGCCACAACGCGGTTGTCGACGGCATGCTGCGCGAGGTGAACCACCGAATCGCCCGCAGCCAGGGCCACCATGGCCACCCCGGCGCGTACGGGCAGCACCCCGGCGCCTACGGCCACCCGGGCGCTTACGGCCACCCCGGCGCGTACGGGCATCCGGGCGCCTACGGCCACCCGGGCGCCTACCCCGGCGGCTACGGCCACCACGGTCACTACCGTCAGGCCCCCGGCTACCACGGCCACTACCGTCATCACGGCCATTACCGGCACCACGGCCACTACCGCCGTCGCCGCTGGTTCTGAGCCGCTTCACCCGTCCCGGCGCGCCCGCGTGGTACGCCGGGACCGGCCGTCTCAGACGTCGAGCAGTTTGACGGTGACCGCGGCCGTGTCGCCGGGTTCCAGGCGCTGGGCCTCGCGGATGGCGCGCTTGATCGGCAGAACGAATGCTCCCTTCTGGCTCCCCGGGAAGATCGAGGTCTGCCACGTGCTGCTGCCCACCGAGGCGCGCACGCGCAGCGACCCGAACCCCCGCCGTATGCCCTCGGTCAGATGACGGATGTCCTCGGACTCCTCCGCCGGCAGCGTCACAAAGGTCCAGCTCTCACCCTTACGCGCGTCCCAGATCCACAGTTCGCTTTCGAAGTCGACCTCCACGCCCCGAAGCATGGCACGGGGGTACGACAACTTCACTCGACGCGGTACTGCTTCACCAGCCCGGCCAGGACGGTGCGGGTCCGGTGCAGGTCCTCGATCTGCGACTCGACCCGTTGGAGCTCGGAGGTGAGGCGGGCGGCCAGCCACGGCGTACGGATGGCCTCGTTGTTGATGCAGGGCAGGACGTCCTGGATCGTGGCGCTGTTCAGGCCGGCCGAGAGCAGCGACTGGATCAGGCGCACCCGCTCGACGGCCGCCTCCGCGTAGTGCCGCTGTCCGCCCGAACTCCGCGAACTCGTCAGCAGGCCCTGATCTTCGTAGTACCGCAGGGAACGAGGGCTGGCGCCGGTCGCGGCGGAGAGGTCGCCGATACGCATCACAGAAACTCCTCTTGACCCTTACACGGATGTCAAGTTTTACCGTGACTCCATGATGACCACAAGCGCCCTGAGTGAGCCGGTCACGCTGGCCGGAATGTCGTTGAGCAGTCAGTTCGTGATGGCGCCGATGACGCGCTCGCAGTCGCCGGGAGGTACGCCCACCTCGCGCACGGCCGGCTACTACCGCCGGCGCGCCGAGAACGGCGTCGGGCTGATCATCACCGAGGGCGTGCTGATCGACCACCCGTCGGCCGGTCATGAGACGGACGTCCCCCGGATGCGCGAGGCGGGCTGGCGCCTGGTCACCGACGAGGTGCACGCCGCCGGCGGCCGGATCGCCGCCCAGCTCTGGCATCTCGGCAGCCAGCGGGAGCCCGTCGACGGGGTGCAGGCCTGGACTTCCTCGGCCGTGCCCGAGGCCGGTCGCCCGGACACCCATGCCATGGCGGGCCGAGATTTCCCGGTGCTGCTCGACGCGTACGCCCGGGCGGCCCGGGCCGCGGTGCGAGCCGGTTTCGACGCGGTCGAGATCCACGCCGCGCACGGCTACCTGCTCGACGAGTTCCTGTGGCCCCGCACCAACCGCCGGTCCGACCGCTTCGGCGCCGACCGGGCCGCCTTCCCGGCCGAGGTGATCCGCGCCGTCCGCCGCGAGATCCCGGCGTCGATGCCGCTGATCGTCCGGTTCTCCCAGTTCAAGGAGCGCGACTACGCGGCGCGGATCGCCGACACCCCGGACGAGCTCGGAACGATCCTCGGCTCGTTCGCGGCCGCGGGTGCCGACGTGCTGCACGCCTCGCAGCGGCGCTTCTGGGAGCCCGCCTTCGACGGCAGCCCGCTCAACCTGGCCGGCTGGGCCAAGCGGCTCACCGGCCTGCCGTCGATCACCGTCGGCTCGGTCGGCCTGACCCGGGACTTCATCGGCTCGTCGCGGATGACCGAACTGCTCGACCGCCGCCGTCAAGGTGAGTACGACCTGATCGCCCTCGGCCGGGTGCTGCTGGGTAACCCGGCGTGGGTCCGCCTGGCCGGCGAGGGCCGTCTCGACGAGATCAACGACTACCGCAAGGCGGACGAGGACCACTATTGGTGAAGAGCTGGATTGGTGATTCTCCAGCGAACGTGAGCGCCAGTTGATGAAATGTGTTGCATGTCCGAGTTGTCTGCGGAGCGTGCGGCCCTGAGTGCCTGGCGTGACGGTCTGGTCAATCTTGACGCCGGTAACCGGCTGCTGAATTTCAAGCGGTCGGAGACCGGCACCATCGACGTCCAAGGCCCACCGGCCGACGACATCGTCCGCGCGATCCGCGACGGCCGTGACTACGGCTTCCTCGCCTTCGGCGCCAAGCCTCAGGCCGGTGGCCTGTTCAAGACGGAGCTCACCGCCTCGGCGCTCGGCGGCCACCTGCGCCGCCTGCTGCGCAAGTCGCGTCAGGACTTCCTCGACCGCGGCGTGCCGGTGCTGCATCTCGCCGCCGGCATGCTGCGCTGGCGCGACGAGGAGGACGTCGCCTTCACCAGCCCGATCCTCCTGCTCCCGGTCGAGCTGACCGCGCTCGGGCCGGGCGATGTGCCCAAGCTGCGGTCCACCGGCGACGACCCCGTGGTCAACCCCGCGCTTGCCGTACGCCTGCGCCGGCTCGGCGTCGACCTGCCCGCCACCGGAAGCCTGGCCGAACTGAACGTGCCCGACTACCTCGCCCAGGTGCGGCAGGCCATCGGCACCCGCGACTGGCACGCCGACGAGACGGTCCTGCTCTCCACGTTCTCCTTCCACAAGGAGGCGATGTACCGCGACCTGCTCGACAACGAGGAGCGCATCGCCGCCCACCCGCTGATCCGCGCGCTGGCCGGCGGCGAACCGGGTGCCGGATTCGACCCGATCCCGATCGCCGACATCGACCGGCTGGCCCCGCCCGAGGACATGCCGCTCGTGCTCGACGCGGACGCCTCGCAGCGGGCTTGCGTGGCCGCCGCGGTCGAGGGCCACAGCTTCGTGCTCGACGGCCCGCCCGGCACCGGAAAGTCGCAGACGATCGCCAACATGATCGGCTGCCTGCTGCACGCCGGCAAGCGTGTCCTTTTCGTCTCGGAGAAGGCGGCCGCGCTCGAGGTCGTGCACAACCGGCTCGCGGGCGCGGGCCTGGACGGGTACCTGCTCGAACTGCACAGCCACAAGGCGACGCGGAAGGAGGTGGCCCGCGAGCTCGCCGCGGCGCTCGACGACCAACCGGTACCGGACGCCGGCCGCCCGGTAGACCGCGAGCAGCTCCGCGAGCGGCGCGAACGCCTCAGCGACTACGCCGTCGCGATGAACGAGGTGCGCCAGCCGCTCGGACGCAGCCTTTACGACGTGCTGGGCGTGCTGGGCCCGGCCGAGGTCCCGCTGCCCGACGTCTCGGTCAACTCGCTGACGCCCGAGTCGCTGGAACGCCTGGGCGAGGCCGCCGACGAGCTCGCCCGCTGCTGGCGGCCCATCGCCGGGGACTTCCTCTGGCGTGACGTGATCGAGCGGGAACCGCTCGACGACCGCCTCCGCCGTGCCCGGGCCGCGCTGCGCTCGCTGGCCGAGGTCGCCGGCCGCAACCAGGCCGCGGCCGAGGCGTTCGGCGTCACCCGGCCCTCCCAGGCCGGCAAGCTCGCCGCCCTGGTCACGCACGCCGCGCGGCGCCCGGACGGCGTGCCCGGCGAATGGCTCACCGCGACGAGCCTGGAGCCCGTCGGCCGCTCGGCCGAGCGCCGCAGCCGCGACCTCACCGCGGTCCGGCAGGCACGGGCAGCGGTCCGCTCCGCCGCCGGCGTCGAATGGCACGAGCTGCCCGACGTCGCCCCACCGGCTCTGGAACCGCGCACGCTCACCGCGGACGCCGCCGAGGAGGCCGCCCACCGGCACGCCGAGGACGCCGACGTGCTCGACGAGGCGCTGCACGACCTGGGCCCGATCGCTTCGCGGCTCGGCCTGCCGCCCGTCGTCACCTTCGCCGACCTGTCCCGGCTGGCCGCGATCGCCGACCTGGCGTCGCGGCCGAACCGCCCCGAGCCGTTCTGGTTCGGCGCCGGGGTGCTCGCCACCGTGTCGGCCGCGGCCACCGCACTGCGCCGCTCGGCCGAGGCGGTGGCCGCGGCCGAGGCGCAGGCCCGCCGCTACTTCCACGAGTCGATCGTCGAGCAGCCGGTGGAGCAGCTCGCCGACCGGCTCACCAACGTGCACCGCGGCCTGCGGAAACTGTTCCGGGCGTACCGCCGGGACTGGGAAGCGGTGGCCGCCTTCGCCCAGCCGGCGATGGCTCCGGCCGAGGCGGTCGCGCATCTGGGCACAGCGGTGGCCTGGAAGGTGGCACTGCGCGAGCAGGCCGCGGCCGAGCGGCAGTACGCGCCCCTGCTGGGCCGTTACTGGCGGCGCCAGGCCACGGACTTCAACGCCATCCACGAGGCGGTGCAGGTGGCTGGTGAGGTGCTGCGGCTCTCGCCGCCCGAGGCCGTGCAGCAGGTCGCCGAACAGGTGGGCAAGCCGCTGCCGGGGCTCGCGCGGATCGCCGCTCAGGCGCGCCGGGTCCGCGAGCCGGAAGCCGAGACGATCCGCGAGGAGATCGCGGGGCTGCGGGCCCGGGTGGAGCCGCTGAAGGCCGCGGCGACGGTGCTGCGCGCCTACAGTCGAGCCTGCGAGCGGGACGTCGACCTGGCCGAGGCGCTGCGCCTGGCCCGGCTGCGCAAGGCCGTCGTGGAGGCGGAGCAGGAGCTCGCGTCGCGGACAGACGAGGACGGGACCCTGGCCGGCCTGGGCGAGGGCCTGGACGAGGCGATCGGCTGGGCGTCGGCCGCCCGGCGACTCGCCACGGGCACGGACCGGCCGCTGACCGACCAGCAGGCGGCGGCCCTGGACGGTTGCGTGGCGGCGGGCGCCCTCGCCGAGCGTGCCGGCGCCTGGGAGCAGGCCCGGAACGGTGTCGTCGCCGCGTTCGCGACCACCCGGCACGAGGAGATCGGTGCGGCTCTCGACGCGTACGCCAGCCGCTTCCTCGATGACCTGATCGAGGACCGCACGGGTCAGCAGGAGTGGTTCGGCCACCTCGCCGCCCGGCGGGCGCTCGCCGCGCACGGGCTGGACGCGGCCGTCGACTCTTGTGCCGAGCAGCGGGTGCCGCCCGAGCGGATTCGGGAGTTGCTCGACCGGGCGTTGCTGGCCGCCTGGGCCGACGCGGTGATCCGCTCGGACCGGCGACTGCACCCGGGTGGCTCGGCCGAGCGGGACCGGCTGGTCGAGGAGTTCCGGCGGATGGACGCGGCGCTCGCCGGCAGCGCGCCCGCGGCGATCGCGACGGTCCTCAGCGAACGCAAGGCGGCCGCGCGCAAGCCGGAGGATCTTGCCCTGCTGCGCCGGGAAGGTATGAAGGAGACCCGGCACCTGGCCGTGCGGGAGCTGATCGGGCGGGCGCGTGACACCGTGCTCGCGGTGAAGCCCTGCTTCCTCATGTCGCCGCTCGCGGTCAGTCAGTTCCTGCCGGCCGACCTCACCTTCGACGTGGTCATCTTCGACGAGGCCTCGCAGATCACGCCCGGCGACGCGGTCAACTGCGTCTACCGCGCCTCCGCCATGATCGTGGCCGGCGACGACAAGCAGCTGCCACCGACGTCTTTCTTCGCGGTGTCGTCCACCGTCGAGCCCTCGGCGGACGCCGACCCCCAGGACGAGGATGAGCCGGCGGAGGACGCGGCGACGGACGTCAACGACTTCCAGTCGGTGCTGGAGCTGGCCAAGGCGTGCGGCGCTTTCCGTACGCTGGCGCTGGCCTGGCATTACCGCAGCCGGCACGAGGCGCTGATCGCCTTCGCCAACCACGCCTTCTACCAGGCCCGGCTGATCACCTTCCCGTGCGCGAACGCGTCCGATCCGGAGTCCGGTGTGGAGCTGATCCTCGCCGGCGGCGTCTACCGCCGGGGCACGACCAGGGACAACCCGGTCGAGGCGGAGCGGGTCGCCGAGCGGATCGTGCACAGCCTCACGACGCGGCCCGACGAGTCGCTCGGCGTGGTCACGTTCTCGGTCGCGCAGGCCGAGGCGATCGAGGCGGCCCTGGGGCGAGCGGTCGCCAAGCATCCCGGCCTGGAGCGCTTTCTCGACGGCGACCGGCTCAACGGCTTGTTCGTCAAGAGCCTGGAGTCGGTGCAGGGCGACGAGCGCGATGTCATGATCTTCTCGATCGGGTACGCGCACGACGAGGACGGGAAGATCAGCACGAACTTCGGCGCCCTCAACCAGCGCAACGGCGTTCGCCGGCTGAACGTGGCGATCACCCGGGCCCGGCGGCGTGTGGAGATCGTCTCGTCGATCCGGTCGAGGGACATCCCGGCGTCGGCCAACGCGGGCGTACGGCATCTGGCCGCCTATCTGGAGTACGCGGAGCGCGGCCTGGCGCCGGCGCCGTTCCCGTCCGCGGTCGACCCGATGGCCGAGGAGATCACCGCGCTCGTGCAGTCGTGGGGCTACCGGGTGCGGACGGCGGTCGGCACCGACGGCTTCCGCGTCGAGGTGGGGGTGCGGCACCCGGCGCACGACGGCGAGGTGTACGCGCTCGGCGTCCAGTGTGACGGGCCGCGCTACGCCTCGATCGCGGCGGCGCGTGACCGCGACCGGATCAGCGCGGAGATCCTGGCCGGGCTCGGCTGGCGGTTGCACCGCATCTGGGGAACCGCGTGGCACCGTGACCGGCCGGGGGAGGAGGCGCGGCTGCGGGCCGCGATCGAGGAGGCCGTCGGCGCACTTCCGGGCGCGTCCGGCCAGTCGTACCGAAGGGTGGACCTTGTGCGGCTTCAACCCGTCTCCTGACCGATTGTCGTATTGACTCGTTGCTGGTTCGTGTCCAGCATGGTTCGGGTGACATCAGGGAGCGCCGCGGCCGGTGCCGCGCCGGTCAGCTGTGTCGCGTTCCGTGCCGACGGTCGACGGCTCGCCAGCGGCTCGCACGGTGGCGGGGTCCTCGTGCAGGACACCAGCGACCCGGCCCGACCGACCAGGCTGACCGAATTAGCCCATCGGTCGGCCGTCCTCGGGGCTGCCTTCAACCCGGCCGCCGCCGACCTGCTCGCCACCGGCTCGGCCGACGGCACCGCCGCCGTCTGGCGCGTCGTCGACGACCGGCCGCCGGCCCTCATGAAGGTCCTGAGCGGTCACCCGGCGCCCGTCACCGCCGTGCACTGGATGCCCGACGGACAGCACCTGCTCTGCCAGCTCGGCGACGGCCGGGCCGCCGTCTGGCACGCCTTCGGCGAGAAGTACCTCGGGGAGGTCGGCGACTGTCTGAGCCTGGACGTCAGCGCCGGCGGGCTGGTCGTCTCGGTCGGCGGCAGTGGCATGGTCTCGGTCCGGGACCTCGCCGGCGACCCCAATCCTCTTGCCGCTCGGCAGGCGCCCGCCGCGGAGGCCTGCGCATGGTCGCCCGACGCGGCGACGCTGGCTCTTGGCCGCCGTGACGGAGCGATCGAGCTGCGCACGCGCCAGCTCGACCCGATCCGCACGCTTCGACCGGGTGCGGCGCCGCTTCGGGCCGTCACCTGGTCGCCCGACGGCCGCTACGTCATCGCCGGCGGATACGACGGGACCGTGTTCGCCGTCGACGCCAACGACCGGCTGCTCTGGCGGCACACCGATGCGGCCATCCGGCCGCGCTCGCTCGCCATCGGCGGCCGGGCGATCGCGGTCGCGTCGTTCGGCGACCGCCCTTATCTGCTCGACGTCTTCTCGGGTGGCTACTCCCGCCAAGAGGCCGGCGAGCCGTCGTCCCCGTCGGTAGCCTTCCGCGACGGCATGATTGTGGCCGACGACCGCACGGTCACCGCCGGCCCGCTCGGCGACCGCACGGTCATCGTCGAGCACGAGCTGCCGGTCCGGGCTGTCGACGCGCTCGCCGACCGGATCGTGGTCACCGCCGCCCACCAGGCGATCCGCCTGATCCGGCTCGATCCGCGGGCCTACGAGGTCGAGCTCGGCGTCACGCTGCGCGCCCCCGAGCCGGTACGCACCGTCGCTCTGCTCGGCTCGGCCGAGGCCACCGTGGTCGTCGCCGCCTCGTACGACTTCCGGCTGTTCGCCTGGACCGTCGACTGGACCGGCCCGCCGGTCGGCCCGCGCCTGGCCGGCGAGTTCGGCAGCGGGATCGCCACGCTCCAGCGCCTCGACGACCAGCGGCTCACCGCGATCGACCACCGGGGTGAACTCGTCATCCTCGCGCTGGGCTCGGACGGGGCTCTCTCCGCTTAGGACCTCTCGGATCATGGCTGCGGCTCCTCTCGCTCGATTGCCCGAGAAGTTAGCCCTCGGCGCGATCGCCCGGTGTGCCAATCGCGCCGCCTGTGGATAACTTTTCCACTGTGGATAACTGAGGATCTTGGCTGGCGGTGGCCTAAGGTCGGGACCGCACGTGTCGGTGGGTGAGGCTTCGCAGAGCGCTCGGCCACCGGATTGACTCGACAAGAGAGAGCGTCACGAGGGCGACAGACCGTCCAGCAGCCGGCGCAGCCCCCAGCAGAACTGCTCCGTGCCCACCCACGTGGCTATGACACCCGCGACCGCGGCGGTGCGGGGATAGGCGCCGACCGGCACGGCGCTGAGAGCGGCCCGGCGCGCGTCGACGCGCTCGGCCTCCGGTGGCAGGGCGCCCGCCCCCGGCACATCGGCCACCTCGAGGGCGATCGAGCCCAGGACGAAGACCATGACGGCGTACGAGCCACGCGCGGCCGCCGCCGCGCCGAGGCCGCCCTCGGCGAGCAGGGCGAGCAGGCGTTCGCCCAGGCGCCACGGGCCGGCGCCCTCCATCGGGCCGCCGAGCAGCAGGGGGACGGCGCCGGGGTGAGCCACCAGCCGGCGCCTCAGCTCCAAAGCGAGCTGTTCCACTTCGGAGCGCCAGTCATCAGCGCCGGTGATCTTGTCGGGCAACTCCAGCATGCGTTCGATCAGGGCATGGTGCAGGGCGGCCTTGTCAGCGAAGTACGTGTAGACCGCGTTGGCGGCCACCCCGATGGCGGCCGCGGTGCCGCGGATGGTGACAGCGGCCGGGCCGCCCGCGTCGAGCAGGGCCAGGGCGGCGTCGAGTATCTCGGCCTCGGAGGGTATGTGGCGGCGTTTCCCTGGTTCCATCACGCGAGGTCAGGCGAGGCGGGCGAGGTCAGGCGCGCAGGCGGGCCGCGGCGGACACCGGGTCGAAGCCGAACGGAAGCTCAAGGCGGTGGGCGCGCAGAAGGTCCTCGTCGGCGAGCAGCTCGGGGGTGGGCGCGTCGGCGACGATGCGGCCGGCGTCGAGGATCACCGAGCGGGGGCAGAGCTGGAGGGCGTACGGGAGGTCGTGGGTGACCATCAGGACCGTGACGGGCAGCGGTTCCAGGATCTCGGCCAGTTCCCGGCGGCTGGCGGGATCGAGGTTCGAGGAGGGCTCGTCGAGGACGAGGATCTCGGGGCGCATGGCCAGCACCGTGGCCACGGCGACGCGGCGGCGCTGACCGAAGGAAAGATGGTGGGGGACCTGGTCGCGGTGCTCGGACATGCCGACGGCGGCGAGGGCCTCGTCGACACGGGCGGTGAGCTCGTCACCGCGTACTCCCAAATTCTGCGGGCCGAAGGCCACGTCCTCGGCGACCGTGGGCATGAAGAGCTGGTCGTCGGGGTCCTGGAAGACGATGCCGACGCGGCGGCGGATCTCGGCCAGGCCGGCCCGGTCGGCCGGGTCGACACGGGCGCCGGCGACCTCGATGGTGCCGGTGCCGCCGTGCAGAATGCCGTTGAGGTGCAGGACGAGGGTGGTCTTGCCGGCCCCGTTGGGGCCGAGGAGCGCGACGCGCTCACCGGCCGGGATGGTGAGGTCGACGCCGCGCAGGGCGACGTGGCCGTCCGGGTAGGCGAAGTGCACGCCGGCGACCCGCAGCGCCGTTTCTGTCTCGCTCATCCCGGACATCATCCCAGGGTCGCGGCCAGGGCGATCCCGGCGGTGGCCACAGGCAGGGCCGCGGCGGCCAGCCACTGGCCCGTGGGGGCACGGTCGTCGGCCGGGCGGGGGAGACGGCCCTGGTAGCCGCGGGCGACCATGGCGAGGTAGACGCGTTCGCCACGTTCGTAGGCGCGCAGGAACAGTGAGCCGACGCTGACGGCGAAGGCCTTGACCTGCCAGAGGAAGCGCGGGTCGTAGCCGCGGGCCAGGCGGGCGATGCGCATACGGCGGGCGTCGTCGGCGAGAACGTCGAGGTAGCGCAGCATGAAGGTGGCGATCTGGGTGAAGACCGCGGGGCAGCGCAGGCGGTCCAGGCCGAGGATCAGGTCGCGCATGGTGGTGGTCGCGGCCAGCAGGAGGGAGGCCAGGACGCCGAGGGTGCCCTTGGCGAAGATGTTCCAGGCGCCGTGCAGTCCGTCGACCGACAGCGACATGCCCAGCCAGGTGATCCGCTCGCCCTGGCCGAAGAAGGGCAGGGCGACGGCGAGCAGGACGAAGGGGAGCTCGATGGTGGCCCGCTTGGCCAGCCACAGCGCGGGCACGCGCGCCGCCGCCGCCACCGCCGTGAGAAGCACGAAGTAGCCGCCGAAGGCCCAGAACTCCGTCCGCGGGGTGATCACCACGATGATGGTGAAGAGCAGCACCGCGGCGATCTTGACCTCGGGTGCGAGCCGGTGGACCGGGCTCTCGCGCAGCAGGTGGAGAGGGTGAGCGTGCCCGGCGCCCATCAGTGGCCTTGTTCGGTGGTGCCGGCGGTGCTCTGGCCGCGGCGGCGGGCCAGCCAGAAGACGCCGCCGCCGATGCCGAAGGTGATCAGGACGCCGAGGACGCCCGAGAGGCCGGTGGACAGGAACTCGTTGTCGATGCCCTTGATGCCGTAGTCGGCCAGCGGGCTGTCGGAGAGCTGGTGGTCGCCCTCCTGCTGGGCCATGCAGGTGCCGCCGGTGATCTCGCCGTCGGCGTTGAAGGTGCAGCCCTCGCGGGCGGTGTAGTCGAGACCGTCGGGGCTGCCGGAGGCGAAGTTGCTGGCCACGCCGGCCAGCAGCAGGGCGACGAGCAGGCCGCCGGCCAGGAACCATCCGAGTCGCTTGCTCATGCCGGGGCTCCCACTTCGACGGTGAGCGGCTTGCGGAAGCGCCGCAGGGCGTAGACGAGATCGGGTCGGACACGGGCCACGGTGGCGACGGTGGTGGCGGCGATGACGCCCTCACCGATGCCGATCAGGAGGTGGACGCCGGCCATGGTGCCGGAGATCCACGGAAGCGACAGCTCGGTGGTGCCGCCGAGCGCGTATTCGAGAACGAAGCCCTGTGAGGCGATCACCACGGAGATGATCGAGGCGATCAGGGCGGTGGCGGCCAGGCCGGCCGGGCTCTTCGGCAGGAAGCGCAGCAGCACGACGACCAGCAGGTAGCCGGCGGCGGTGCCGAGCAGCGCCATGTTGGTGATGTTGAGGCCGATCGCGGTGAGGCCGCCGTCGGCGAACAGCAGACACTGCACGATCAGGACGGTCGAGACGCAGAGGGCGCCGACCCACGGGCCGACCAGGATCACCGCGAGGGTGCCGCCCAGCAGGTGGCCGGAGACGCCCGGCAGCACCTGGAAGTTCAGCATCTGCACGGCGAAGATGAACGCCGCGACCAGGCCGGCCATCGGCGCCAGCCGGTCGTCCAGGTCAGCGCGGGCCTTGCGGACGCAGAAGGCCAGAGCCACGACCGCGAAGACGGCGAAGATCGCTGACACCGGTCCGTTCACGATGCCGTTGGCTATGTGCATCGCCGTCGTGTCCATGACAGGCCTCCTCTCAGAATGTTCCCAGCGACCGCAGCATATTGGCGCGGAGATGCTGTTGCAAAGAGTTGGCAACTAGACGTCGGTCTGAAGATCAAGTTAAGCGGAGACGGCGGAAACCCTAGAAGAGGGAGAGCTGACCCGGTGTGGGATCGCGGCGTGCGGTCAGGCCACCGCGGAAGACCCAGGGCCTGACCTCGGGAATCGGGTCGGCGCCGTCCTCCACGACCGGGGGCGAGCCGCCGGTGAGGGCCCACAGTGAGGGGCCGAGGTTGATGCCGCGCGTCCGCAATGCCTTTCTCATCACACTCATGCTCAGAGGCAGTCGGGCCGAGGCCAGCGGTGGGATCGGCAGGTCGAGACGCATCCTCATCAGCTCGCGGTTGCGCTCGACGATCTCGCGGGCGGCCGGGTCGGTGAAATGCTTCGCGGCGTGAGCGCCCACGGCGTCGCGGACAAGGGCGGCGCCGGCCTCCCACGCGGCCTCGACGCTGCCGAACGTGGCGAGCAGCTTGGCCGCGGTGGCCGCGCCGAACCGGCGTACACCATGAAGGTTGTCGGACGGGTCGCCGCGCAGCGCGGCGAAGTCGCGGTACTGCCAGGGGTGCACGCCGTAGAGCTCGGGCAGGCCCGCGGCCTCGACGAGCACAGCCTCGTCGAAGCCGCCGTTGCGGACCCGCAGCACCGACGTGTGCTCGTCGAGCAGGGCGAACGCGTCACGATCGCTGGTCATCAGGACCGATCGCCACCCGTCCCGGCGGGCCGACGCGGCGGCACTGGCCAGCACGTCGTCGGCCTCCCAGGACTCGTGAACCACCGTGCAGACGCCGGCGTCGCGCAGCAGGGACGGCGCTTCCAGCAGCTGGGCCGTCAAGTCGGGCGCTTTGTCGGGGCGATGGGCCTTGTACGCCGGATAGGTGAGCCGCCGGGCCGAGGAGGAGGGGCAGTCGAAGCCGACCATGAGGGCGTCGGGGCGCAGATGTGCGGCGGCCCGGGCGAGATAGCCGAAAAGGCCGCGCAAGGCCCAGATCGGCCGGCCGTCCGCGTCGACCCACCCGTCACCGGCGCCCGCGTGGTAGGCCCGGTGCAGGAGACTGTTCCCGTCGAGGACCAATAGCAGCGGCACCTCAAAGAGGGTACGCGGGCCCGCCGGAACCATCACTCCCCTGATGGTCCCGGCGGGGGAACTGGGCGTCAGGCCGGCGGAGGAGCCACGCTCTTCCGGACGACCAGGGACGGCGCGATGGTGCGCCGCGCGGCGTCGGCGGTGCCTTCCTGCTCGATCTGGGCGAGCAGCAGTTCCAGGGTGGCCGTGGCCGCGGCGTCGAAGTCGGGCCGGACGGTGGTCAGCGGCGGCGTGAAGTACTCGGCCTCGGGAACGTCGTCGAAGCCGACGATGCTCACGTCCTCGGGCACCCGGCGCCCGTGCTCGTTGAGGGCGCGCAGCAGGCCGAGCGCGATGTGGTCGTTCGCCGTGAAGATGGCGGTCGCCTCGGGCAGGCGGGCGAGCAGCTGGCCGTTGCGGTATCCGGAGGCCGCGTTCCAGTCGCCGGTCAGCAGCGGTGGGATCTCCCGGCCGGCGTCGCGCAGCGCCGACTCCCAGCCGCGTACGCGGCCGGCCGCGTCGAACCAGTCGGACGGGCCGGAGATGTGCCAGACGGTCTCGTGGCCGGCCGCGAGCAGGTGCTCGGTGGCGGCCCGGGCGCCGGCCACCTGATCGACCGTGACCAGCGTGCTGGTGCGCTCCGGGTCACCGTCGATGGTCACCAGCGGCACGTGCTCGGGCAGCTGGGCCAGGGCCGGGCCGGCGCTCGCCACGGGGGCGATCACCACGAGCCCGGCGACCCGCTGGTCGAGATGGCGCTCGACGGCGTCGGCGATGGAGCGCTCGTCGAGGTTGCGGACGCTACCCACGTTGACCGCGAATCCGGTCGCCAGGGCGGCCTCCTCGAACGCGGTGAGCATCATGGCCGGCCCGTACAGCGCCGTGTTCTGGGTGACCACGCCGATCACCTTGGAGGTGCCGGTGACCAGGGCGCGAGCCGCCCGGTCGGGCCGATAGCCGAGCTCGGCGATCGCGGCCTGTACCTTGAGACGGGTCTGCTCGCTCACGTTCGGGTGCTCGTTCAGCACCCGTGAGACTGTCTGATGGGAGACCCCCGCCAGCCGGGCCACGTCCATCATGCCCGGCGGTCGTCCGCGCTTCACGCTCACCCGGGGCAGGATATCGCCTCATCACAGCCCTCCCGCGAGCAGCTGATACGGCGTGCGCGTCGCATCGACAATCGGCGATATGGCCGATCGCTTCCGGTGGGCCGGCAGCGAGGTCGCGGTGGTCCACGGCCGAGGCAGGCCGGCCGGCGCCCGCAGGCGCAGAAGCGGCTTGCGCAGCGTCTGCAGGCCGCTGATCCACATCTTGGCGGGGGAGAAGGCGTGGATCCAGGCGATCACGCCCGCGCAGCGGTCGTCGGTGTTCGCGGCGACCATGGTGGCCGTGATCGCGGCGGCGTCGGTGAGCACCGGGCGCCAGACGATCGGCAGTGGGACGTCGCCGGAGCCGTCGAGCTCGGCGACCACCTGCTGCGACTGGGCGGCCACCCGGGCCAGAGTGTCCTCGCCGTGCCGGTCCTGGCTGCCGGTGAGAAACCAGATCTCGCGAGCGGGTTGCGGCTCGACCGTCATGAGCCACCCCGCACCGGCGGGCCGGCCACCGTGTCCCGGTCGACCATCGCGGGCTCGACGAGTGTGGAGGTCGCCGTCCGGGCGCCGGTGACCAGCTGGTCGAGCAACAGCCGGAGGGCCTGGCGACCCACGTCGGCGAACTCCTGCCGGATCGTGGTCAGGGCGGGATGGAAGTACGCGGCCTCGGGCACGTCGTCGAAGCCGATCAGGCTCACGTCCTCCGGTACCCGGCGGCCCTGCTCGGCCAGCGCCCGCATCACGCCGAGGGCCACGTGGTCGTTCGCCGCGAAGACGGCAGTGCAGTCGGGGATGCGGGCCAGCATGCGGCCGCACTGATAGCCCGACGCCGCCGACCAGCCGGCTCGCAACATCGGCGGTGCCTGGGCGCCGGCCTCGGCCAGGGCGGCGCGCCAGCCGGACTCCCGGGCCCGGCTGCCATGCCATTGCTCCGGGCCGGCGACGTGCCAGACCGTGCGGTGGCCGTGTTTGAGAAGGTGTTGCGTGGCGAGCCGGCCGCCGGCGTACTGGTCGACCGAGACGTTCGCGACGTCCCACTCGGGCAGGCCGTCCACCGTCACGATGGGGATGCCGGGCGGGACGAGGCGCATCGCCTCGGCGGCCGCGTCGACCGGAGCGATGAAGACGAGGCCGGCCGCGCCCTGCTGCACGAGCCGCTCGACGATCCGCCGGGACGCCGCGGTGGCGTCGTAGCCGGCCACGTGGCCCACGGTGAGGGACAGGTCGGCGCCGAGCGCGGCCTCCCCTATCGCCTGCACCATGCTGGACGGGCCGTACAGCGTCGTGTTCTGGGCGACCACACCGACCACGTTGGACCGGCCGGTGGCCAGCACCCGGGCCGACAGGTTCCGGCGGTAGCCGAGTTCGGCGATGGCGGCCAGCACCCGGGTGCGGGTCGTGGGTGAGACGTGCGGGTGTCCGTTGAGCACACGCGACACCGTCTGATGGGACACGCCCGCCCGGGCGGCCACGTCGGACATGACGGGGCGGCGGCTCATATGAGGTCGTCCTTTACCGGCGGGTAGCGGAAATGTGAACGCAAACATGCGGGGTGGGTGTACGCGCTGTCAAGGGCCCATTACACCGCCGTTACCGGTTCGTGACATTGGCGGTCGTGCGCGGCAACGAGGCCGAACTGGGATCTTGACATCCCTCGGGGCGGTACCGGATCGTGTCCGTCGTGTATCGACCGCGTTTCGCCGAGTCCGCTGCGGTTCGCGGTCCATGTGAACGCTCTCAGGGCGCGAAGACGGCACGGTGAGCGACGAGTTGGTGGGCCTCTGGGACAGTGCGCCCTATGAGTACGGTTCCATGGAGGCCAGCAGTATCGCCCTGCACGCGGACGGGTCGGGCTGGTCGGTCTGGGAGAACGCCGGTGGTGCCGCGCTGACCGTGCTCCGGTGGACCCGCGTCGGCCCTTCGACCGTGAAGATCGTCGAGCGCGAGACCTTCTTCGGTACGTGGGATCCCTCGGCGCCCGTCGGCAGTCGCCTGATTCTCGACGATCCGGACGACGACCCCGAGGAGCCTGCAGGCGCCGGTGGTGACGTCGTCGAGCTCGGGTACGAGCTCGGCGAGGACGTTCCGCCGCTGGCCGAGGGCCCGATGGTGGTGCTCAGGCTCGCGGAGTCGTATCAGGGAATGGCGACCTACGCCCTCAGCCGGCGCGACCTCGGGCCGGCTGACGTCCCCACGGTCGCCGAACCGGCCTGACCGACGCCCGCGGTCGCATCAGCGGCGCGGTGACGAGGCGCGAGACGGCTGTGCCGGCAGCTCGGATGTGGGGGCGGGCCGGGCCAGCGGGACGAAGGCGATCAGGATCGCCGTGGCCGCGAACGGCAGCAGGTCCAGGTCGACGGGGATCGCCAGGAAGCCGGCCAGGAACAGGGCGGGGCTCCACCAAGGGAGGCGGCGCGCCGCGGCCAGCTGGGCCATCAGGACGACGACGCCGAGGCCGAACAGGGCCGGGCCGGTCGTCTCCAGCGCGTCCGGCAGTGGGGCCCGCTCGCTGAAGGTGTCGAACAAGTCGCCGGTGATCACCCACAGGAAGCAGCCCACCCCGAAGACCGCCGCGGCGGCGGCCACGGACGCGACGACCGTACTGGTCCGGCTTCGGGGATTCCGCGCCGCGATGAGCTGACGCATCTGAACGGCCAGGATGGCGAAAAGGACCATGGCGGCGAAGAAGGCGGCGTGGCCGATGTCCCACGCCGGGCCGTTGCCGCGGTCGCCGTCCCAACCGTCCACCCACCGCAGCAGGCCGTAGCAGAGCATCAGCAGGGGAGCGACGACCGCCATCAATCTCATGCACGGAGCGTAGGAATCAGCCGGCGCCGGCCGGAATCGGTGGCATCCCGGCCTTGCCCCCTAGGGGCACGGACGGCCGGCGGGGTTGCCGCCGGCCGTCCGCGTTGTGGGAGTTGGGATCAGGAGAGCGGGCAGGTGCTGCGGTATTCCTGGATCGACAGGCCGGTCGGGCCGGGGCAGATGAACTGGTCGTAGCGGGTGTCGTTGTCGACGAAGCGCTTCAGCCAGGCCACCGCGAGCCGGGCGGTCGGGGTGTTCACCGACTGCGGGAAGAAGTGACTGGCGTTGTTGAGTTCCAGGTACGCCTTCTCGGAGCCGGAGTTGAGGCTGCTGTAGAACAGCTCCGAGTGCGTGGCGACCGGGGCGACCGTGTCGGACTCGCCGCCGACGATCAGGGTCGGTACGCGGTTGCTCGACCACGACTTCGTCAGGTTCCACGGAGCGAGCGGGACGGCCGCCTGCAACGACGGCCGGTCACGGGCGGCCTCGAGGCTTCCGCCGCCGCCCATGGAGTGGCCGGCGACGGCGAGCCGGGACGAGTCGATGCGGTTGCGCACCGAGCTCGACCGGGTGAGGTAGTCCAGGGCCGCCAGCAGTTGGTCGCCGCGCTGGGCGGGCTGGTCGAGCAGGGTGTTGGTCTCGATGCCGATCACCACGAAGCCGTGCGAGGCGATGCGCGGGCCGAGCCACGCCAGGCTGGACCAGGTGGCGGTGAAGCCGGGCGAGATCGCGACGGCGCCGAAGGTGCCCTCGCTGGTGGTGGTCGGGTAGTAGATGACGCCGCCGCCGAAGCCGGAGACGAGCGACGAGACATTTTCGGTGGCGACCGAGTACGGGCCACGGCTGGCGTCGAGCGCCGCGAGCGTCGGGTTCGGGCCACGCTCGTACGGGTTGTCGGCCGCCTGAGCCGGCGCGACGCCGACCGTGACCGACAGTGCCACGGCGGTGGCCGCGGCGGCGAGAACCTTGCGAAGGTGATGCATCGGACGCGCTCCTCGGGGGTAGGAGATTGATGGCGGTCAGTTTTTGCCGCTCCGGGCCGGTCGCGCATCGGCGAAATCACCGGCGTTGGCAACCGCCCGTTAACGAGCGCGAAATTTCATCAACCGAAAAGGGCTTCCCCGGCGCCGCCCGGATCGACAGACTCGCCGCATGCTTAATGCACCGGTAGTGCATGAAGTTGCCCTGGTCGGCCGTGACGCCGACCTGGCCGCGATCGGCGGCCTGCTCCAAGGAGCGGCCGAGGGCCGGGGCGCGGCATTGGTGCTCGCCGCGGGCCCGGGCGAGGGCCGCACTGCGCTGCTCAGCGCAGCCGCCGCCGGCTGGGCCGACGGTGCCGGCAGTGCGGCCGGCGCTGGCAGGGCTTCGGGGTGGCTCGTGATTTCGGTTCCGGGGCACGCGGACGAGTCCGAGGTCGCCTACGGCGGGCTCGAACGGCTGCTGGGGCCGCTCGCCGGGTTCTTGCCGGAGTTGCCGGCGCAGTGGCGGGAGCCGCTGCTGTCGGTGGCGGGCGGGCGTGATCCGGAAGCCGGGCCGTTGCCGCTGTGCCTGGCGGTCGTGGCTCTGCTGCGCCGGGCGGCCGTGGAGCGGCCCGTGCTGTGCCTGTTCGACGACGCCGACCTGCTGGATCGGCCGAGCTGGCAGGTGATCCGGCTGGCCGCGCGGCGCGTCGGCGATACGGCCGTGGCGCTGCTCGCCTCGGTCACGGCGAGTGCCGCCGGGCACGCGGCCGCGGCGGGGCTGCCGATGCGGCGGCTGCGGCCGCTCGACGAGGACGCGTGCCGGGAACTGCTGCGGCGACTGGCCCCGGACATCTCCGACGACGTGGTCGCCGGGTTGCTCGACCTCGCCTGTGCTAACCCGGCGGCGTTGACCGACCTGGCGGCCGGGCTGACTCCGGAGCAGCGCCGCGGTTATGCCGCCCTGCCCGCCGGGCTTCCTCCGGGCAGCGGGCTTCGCCGGCGCCTCCACTCCGGCTTGTCGGCTTTGCCGCGGCCCACGCGCATCCTGCTCCTGCTGGCCGCGACCGACCCGGAGGCCCGCCCGGTCGACCTACTGGCCGCAGCGGCCCGAATGGATACGGCACGCGGGAGTGCGGCGGGCCGGGAAGCCGAGCGGAACGGGGAAGTCGCCGCTCAGACAGATGCGGCGCGAGAGCGCCCGCGAGCGGCTCGCAGGGGTGGCAATCAGCAGGGCGGGCAGCAGGGCGGGGTGGAGGCTCTGTTGTCCGATTTGGATCTCGCCGAGCGGGCCGGGCTCGTCGTGGTCGGGGAGGACGGGGTCAGGTTCACGCCGGGGGTTGCGCGGTCGGTGGTCTGTGAGGAGGAGCCGCTGGGGCGGCGGCGTGCGGCGCATCTGGCTCTGGCCGGGGTTCTCGGGGCGGGCGGGCGCCGGCTTTCCGCACTTCTGCATCTGGCGGCGGTGGCCACCGGGCCCGATGACGAGCTCGCGCGGGAACTGATGGTGGCGGCGGAGGAAGCGCCGCCCGTCGCCGCCGCCGGGGCGCAGCGGCGGGCGGCTGAGCTCAGCGGGTCGGCCGGTGAGGCGGCTACGGCTCTGCTCGCCGCCGCGCGGTCGTTGATGGCCGCTGGGCGTACCCATGAAGCTGGTCTTCTCGTGCGGCGGGCCGGGAATTTGCGGGGGAGTGCGATCGTCCGGGCGCGGGCGCGCGGCGTACTCGCCGAAATCAATCTGCGTCAGGCGCCGGCCGCCGCTCAGGAGGTGCTGCTCGAGGTCGCGGATGAGCTGATGAAGCCGGATCCGGGCGGGGCACTGGAGGCTCTTCTCCTGGCGGGGGAGGCGTGCAGCCGTACGGGCGAACCTGGGCGTTATCCGGAATTGGTTCGGCAGGTCGCCGAGTGTCTCGGCGACGGGCGGACTGCGGTGGCCGAATCGGGAGGCGGTGTCGCCCGGGCGGGCCGGGGAACGGTCGAGCCTCAGGCGATGACGCCCGACGAGGCGATGGCGCTGCATCAGGTCGTGGGGGTGGCCGACCTGATGACGGGTGCGGAGGACGCCGCCTTCGGGCATCTGCGGGAAGTGCTCCGGCTGGCCGAGGGGACCGCCGATCCGGCCGGGTTGATTCGAGCCGCCAACACGGGACTTCTGCTGGGGCAGGACAAGCGTGCGGCGCGGCTCGCCGGGCGGGCCGCCGGTCTCGCCCGGGAGTCCGGCGCCCACGCTCTGGTGCCGGCGGCGCTGGAGGTTGCCGCCTTCGCCGATCTGGCCGCCGGGCGGTACGACCTGGCGACCGCCTCGGCGCTGGACGGGGCGGCGATCGCGCGCGGGGCGGGGCGGCCCGATCTGGCCGACACCCACCTGGCCTTGCTCGGGCTGTTGGCCGCCTTTGTCGGGGACCGGGAGTCCGCTGTCGAACGCCTGGCGGCCGCCCGGCGCGCGGACGCGGAGGTTCGTGGTCTGAGTGACTGGGCGGAAGCCCTGCTCGATCTTGTCGCGGGGCAGCCGGCGTCGGCGGCGGAGAGGCTGGCCGGCATCTTCTCCAGTGGCTCCCAGATTCTGCGGGTGGCCGTCACGCCGCATCTGTTGGAGGCGTCGGCGTACCTCGGTGTCGAGGGGGTCACGGGATCCGCCGTCTTCGACGAGTGGGCGGCTCGGACCCGGCAGAGCGGCTGGCTCGCCCTGCGGTCGCGGTGCCGGGCGCTGACCACCGGCGACTACGACGCCGCCGAGGACCACTTCCGGGAGGCGCTCGGGTGGCACGAGCGCGACGACAGTCCAGGCTTCGCCCGGGCCCACACCGAGTTGCTGTACGGGCGTCACCTGCGCCGCCGGCGCCGGCCGGCCGAGGCCCGCGACCACCTGCGCCGGGCCGTCGACACCTTCCACCGGCTGGACGCGCGGCCCTGGTCCGAGCAGGCGATGCGGGAGCTGCGGGCGGCGGGGGCCAAGGTCGACCCCATCGGCCGTACGCCGTTGACGGCCCAGCAGGAGCGGATCGCCGGCCTGGTCGCCGAGGGCGCGACCAACCGTGAGGTCGCCCGGCAACTGCATCTGAGCCCGCGCACCATCGACCATCACCTGCGCAACGTGTTCGCCCGCCTCGGCGTACGGTCCCGAACCGAACTCGCCCGCCTGCTGGCCGCCGGCTGAAAAGGCCGCCGGCCGAAACGTGCGCCGGCTGAAGCGGGCGGATGACGAGACGTCAAAACGGGAAGATCGCAAATGGGCCGAAGGGCAGACCTGGCGGGCCCGATCGGCCGGAAGGTAACGGGACAGCGACGATAGTTTTCGACGCCGACCCGCCCGAATTTTCGGAACGGGAGGATCGACGTCGTCTCAACAGGGTCAGGCCTTGCGGACCTCGACCGGCGTCACGAGGCGGCGGTCGCGGCCGACCTCACGCACCGGGCCGGTCAGTGTCACCCTGCCGCGGCAGGGCAGGTTCGCCGCCGACGTGCCGACCATGACCTCGATGTCGCCGGGCTCGACGATGGTCGTCAGGTCGCGGCTGGTGTACGCCGTCCGGTCGGTGTGCACCGTGAACTCGACGTCCTTGGCCTCGCCGGCCTCCAGCGGCACCCGGGCGAAGCCGGTCAGCTGCTTCACCGGCCGCGTGACCTGCCCGATCGGGTCGTGCAGGTAGAGCTGGACGACCTCGTCGCCGGCCCGTTCGCCGGTGTTGCGTACCCGGGCCGTCACCGTGAACTCGCCGTCGGTCGCCACCGACTCCGCGCTGATCCGCAGGTCGTCGACCTCGAACGTGGTGTACGAGCGGCCGTGCCCGAACGGGAACAGCGGCGTCGGGTCGAGGTTGCTGACCCCCGTGTTCTCCGCCCCCAGCGCCGGCTGCAGGTACGTGCCGGGCTGCCCGCCCGGGTGGCGCGGGATCTGCACCGGCAGCTTGGCGCCCGGCTGGACCCGGCCCGAGAGCACGCCGGCGACCGCCGAGGCGCCCTCCTCGCCCGGCATGAACGCCTGCACCAGGCCGGCCGTGCGGCCGGCGATGCCGCCCAGCGCGTACGGCCGCCCGCTGACCACCACGACCACCACCGGCGTGCCGGTGGCCAGCAGCGCCTCGATCAGGTCGCCCTGGACGCCGGGCAGGCGCAGGTCCTCGGCGTCGCAGCCCTCGCCCGAGGTGCCGTGCCCGAACAGACCGGCCAGGTCACCGACCATCGCCACCACCACGTCCGCCGAGCCGGCCGCGGCCACCGCCTCGTCGAAGCCGGAGCGGTCCTCGCTGTTGACGTCGCAGCCCCGGGCGTACGACACCTCGGCGAACTCGGACCGAAGCGCTTCGACGGCCGTGGGAACGTCGACGCCGAGCCCGATGCCAGGGTAGCGGGGCAGCACGTGGTTGGGGAACGCGTAGCAGCCCATGAACGTGCGGGCGTCGTCCGCCGCCGGCCCGACCACGGCGATCCGGCTCGAGGCGGGCAGCGGCAACGCCGTACCCGGGTCGAGCAGGATGACCGATTTCTCGGCCATCTCCCGCGCGAGTGCCCTATTTGAAGACGAGTCAAGCTGGACATCTCCGGCGGTGGCGACGGACGACGCGGGCGTCCAGTCCGGATCCAGCAGGCCGAGGGCGATCTTCTGGGTGAGCAGCCGCCGGGCCGCCTGGTCGATCACCGACTCGGGCACCCGGGAGATCAGGTCGGCCGAGAAGCCCAGCGTGTCCGGCAGTTCGACGTCGATGCCGGCGGTCAGCGCCAGCGCGCCGGCCTCGGCCTCATCGGCCGCGATGTGGTGGGTCGAGGCCAGGAACGGCACGGCCCAGTAGTCCGAGACCACCGTGCCGGTGAAGCCCCACTTCTCCCGCAGCACCGTGGTGAGCAGCCACGGGTCGGCGCCGGCGGGAACGCCGTCGACGTCGGAGTAACTGTTCATCACCGACCGGGCGCCGCCCTCGCGGATCGCCGTCTCGAAGGTCGGCAGGATGACGTCGAGCAGCTCGCGCCGGCCCATCGACACCGGGCCGTGGTTGCGGGCGCCGCGCGAGGCCGAGTAGCCCGCGAAGTGCTTGAGGGTGGCGATCACCCCGGCGCTCTCGAGGCCCCGCACGTAGCCCGCGCCGAGCAGCGCGACCAGGTACGGGTCCTCGCCGATGGTCTCCTCGACCCGGCCCCAGCGGTAGTCGCGCACGACGTCGAGCACCGGGGACAGGCCCTGGTGCACGCCGAGGGCGGCCATGTCGCGGCCGATCGCGGCGGCCATCCGCTCGACCAGCGAGGGGTCGAAGGTGGCGCCCCAGGCGATGGCGGCGGGATAGACCGTTGCGCCGAAGGCGGTGAAGCCGGTCAGGCATTCCTCGTGGACCAGGGCGGGGATGCCGAGGCGGGAGTTGGCGAGGACGATCTGCTGTTGACGGACCAGCTCGGCGGCGCCCTCGGCCGGCGTGAGCGGCTTGCTGCCGTACACGCGGGTGAGATGTCCCAGGCCCTGCCGGCTGGCCTCCTCGAGGGAGATGGTGCCGGATGCGGCGAAGACGTCCTGCATGGGAGCGACGTTGAGGGTCTCCTCCGGGTCGGTCTCCTGCTCGTCCTGCATGTCGTTGCCGAGCCAGCGGCTGCCCAGCTGGCCGACCTTCTCTTCGATGGTCATGGCGGCCAGCAGGGCCTCGACACGGTCAGCGACGGGGAGCGCCGGATCCTGCCATCGATGTTCTACGGTCACGGCGCGACTCCTCAGAGGTTCCGAAACTTTCAGTATTTTTACAGCGCGAACTTTCGGTGCTGGGTGATCTTAGGTTGCCCCCTGATGGCAGGGTGAGACGGCGTCCACTTTTGCCGTGGGAGCGCGACCACGGCAAGACCCTTGACATGATCACCCTGAAACCCTACGTTAACGAAACCTCACGTTAACTTGCGGTCGTCGTACGAAAGTTGCAGTCTCTGTGACGCGCACGACCACCCCATCCGAGCGGCAATAAACAAATACGGAGATCAGCGTGATCAATAGGCGTAACTTCCTCGGCCTGGCCGCGGGTGCAGCTGGTGCCGCGGCTCTGGCGGCTTGTGGCAGCGACGGCCCGCAGGACAAGAGCGGCGGTTCGAGCAGCGGCGGTGGTGGCGGCGCGGCCTCCTACTGGTCGCTGAGCGGCGAGCCCGGTGAGCCGATCCGCACGGCGGCGATCGAGCGGTTCAACAAGGCCAACCCGGACACCAAGATCACCCCCACGTTCTTCCAGAACGACGCCTACAAGCAGAAGATCAAGACGGCGCTCGGCGCCAACCAGGGCCCGACGATGATCTGGGGCTGGGGTGGCGGTGGCCTCAAGGAATACGTGTCCTCCAACCAGGTCGAGGACCTGACCGACTGGCTCGGCCAGAACGCCGCCGTCAAGGACAAGATCCTCCCGTCCTCGTTCGGCGCGGCCACGGTCAACGGCAAGATCTACGCGCTGCCGGTCGAGACCGTGCAGCCGATCGTCCTGTTCTACAACAAGAAGGTCTTCGAGCGCGTCGGCGTCCAGCCTCCGAAGACGTGGGGCGAGATCATGGCGCTGGTCCCGAAGTTCAACGAGAAGAAGATCGCCCCGTTCTCGCTCGGCGGCCAGTCCCGCTGGACGAACATGATGTGGCTCGAGTTCCTGCTCGACCGTACGGCCGGCTCCGAGGTCTTCGACCGGGTCTTCGCCGGCGAGAAGGGCGCCTGGTCCGACCCGGCCGTGCTGGACATGCTCACCAAGATCCAGGATCTGGTGAAGGCCAACGGCTTCCAGAAGGGCTTCTCGTCGACCACGGCCGACTCGAACGCCGACCAGGCCCTGCTCTACACCGGCAAGGCCGCGATGATGCTGCACGGCTCCTGGTCCTACGGCATCCAGAAGGCCGACGGCGGCAACTTCGTCAAGGACGGCGGCCTGGGCTGGATGAACTTCCCGACGGTCGAGGGCGGCAAGGGCGACCCGAGCAACACGGTCGGCAACCCGGGTCAGTACCTCTCGATCTCCTCCAAGGCCACGCCCGAGGCCAAGGAGATCGCCAAGAAGTTCTTCTCGACCACGCTGGTCGACGACGACGAGAAGGCCGGCTGGGTCAAGTCCGGCGGCGTGCCGGTTCTGAAGAACAGCGACAGCCTGTTCACGGGCGACGACGCGGCGTTCCTCAAGGACATGTCGGCGATCGCCGGAGGTGCGAAGGTCTTCGCCCAGTCCTGGGACCAGGCCCTGAGCCCGACCGCTGCCGAGACCCTGCTGGACAACATCGCGAAGCTGTTCCAGCTCCAGGTCACCCCGCAGCAGTGGGTCGACGCCATGAACGGAGTCATCGGCAAGTGACCACCATCGCTCCGCCCGTCGTACGGACGAAAGGCAGTTCCTCCTCCAGCGGCGGGCGGAGCGGCTCCGGCTCCGTCACCTGGATGGCACTGCCGGCGTTCGTCTGGTTCGTACTTTTCGGCATCATCCCGCTGTTCGGCGTGCTGTTCCTGAGCTTCACCACCTGGAACGGCATCGGCGACATCGAGGTCACCGGCCTGACCAGCTGGAAGGCCGCGCTCCAGGACCCGGGTCTGCCGCACGCCCTCTGGGTCACCTTCGTGATCATGGCGTTGTCGTGGCTCGTGCAGACTCCGATGTCGATTCTGCTCGGCACGTTCCTGGCCACCAGCAAGCGGTATCGCGAGCTGCTCGCGGTGCTGTTCTTCATCCCGCTGCTGCTGAGCTCGGCCGCCATCGCCATCACCTTCAAGGCGCTGCTCGACCCGAACTTCGGTCTCGGCGCCGGCCTCGGCATCGACGCGCTCAACCAGGACTGGCTGGGCAACTCGACACTCGCCGTGGCCACCCTGATCTTCATCGTGTCGTGGCAGTTCATCCCGTTCCACACGCTGATCTACCAAGGCGCGGTACGGCAGATCCCGACCAGCATGTACGAGGCGTCCCAGATCGACGGCGCCGGCCGGATGCGGCAGTTCTTCTCGATCACGCTGCCCCAGCTGAAGTACACGCTCATCACCTCGTCGACGCTGATGGTGGTCGGCTCGCTGCTCTTCTTCGACCTGATCTACCTGCTCACCGGCGGCGGCCCCGGCGACTCGACCCGGACCCTCGCGCTGGAGATGTACCAGACGGGCTTCCAGGCCAACCTGATGGGCCCGGCCAGCGCCATCGCCGTCATCCTGGTCTTCGTCGGACTCGTCCTGTCGTTGCTGTTCCGGCGACTCGGCGGCCGTGCCGACGAGAGCCAGCTGGAAGGAGTCTGAGTTGTCGACCATCACCGAGCGGACTCCGGCCACGACCGTCACCGGCACGCCCGGCCCTCGCGCCAGGAAGAGCCGGTTCCGCGGCTACAACTGGTTCGGCGGCTCGCTGAGCTGGCTCTGGCTCTTCGTCGTGATGCTGCCGATCTACTGGATCGTCATCACCAGCTTCAAGACCCAGGACACGTACTTCATCACCAACCCGCTGGCTCCGCCGACCGACCTGACGTTCGAGAACTACAAAGCGGTCATCGAGGCTGACTTCGTCCGGTACTTCTTCAACAGCGTGGTCATCACGGTCGGCGCGGTCGTCCCGGCCGTCGCGGTCAGCTTCATGGCCGGCTATGCGATCGTGCGGGGCGCCGGCAACCGCACGCTCAAGGCGATGAACTGGGTCTTCCTGACCGGTCTGGCCATCCCGCTCCAGGCGGTGATCATCCCGGTCTACCTGATCATCATCAGGCTCAAGCTGTACGACACCCTGCTCGCGATCATCCTGCCGTCGATCGCGTTCGCCATCCCGCTGTCCGTGATCGTGCTGTCGAACTTCATCCGGGACGTCCCGAAGGAGCTCTTCGAGTCGATGCGGATGGACGGCGCCTCCGAGTGGGGCACCATGTGGCGGCTCGCGCTCCCGCTGACCCGGCCCGCCCTGGTCACGGTGACGATCTACAGCGCGCTGAACATCTGGAACGGCTTCCTGCTTCCGCTGGTGCTCACCCAGAGCCCCGATCAGCGCGCGATCCCGCTGGCGCTGGCCAACTTCCAGGGCCAGTTCGGCATCAACGTGCCCGCCATCGCCGCCTCGGTCACGCTGACCACCGTCCCGATCGTGATTCTGTACGCGATCGGCCGGCGCCAGCTGCTCAGCGGTCTAACGGCCGGCTTCGGCAAGTAGGGGAGCGGTACTCTCCCGGACCACCATCTCGGTGGCCAGCTCCACCCGGGGAGTCTCGATGGGCTCGCCGCGCGACAACCGCAGGACGGTACGCGCGGCGAGCCCGCCCATGTCCGCCAGGGGCTGCCGCACGGTCGTCAGCGGCGGCGACGACCAGCGCGCCTCCGGCAGGTCGTCGAAACCGACGATGCTCAGATCGTCCGGCACCCGCAGCCCGCGCAGGCGCGCCGCCTCATAGACGCCCAGCGCCATCTGATCGCTCGACGCGAAGATCGCGGTCGGCCGGTCCTCTTTGCTCAGCAGCCGCTCGGCCGCCGCGAAGCCCGACTCGTGGTTGAAGTCGCCCGGCTCGATGATCTTGCGGTCGACCCGCAGCCCGGCCGACTCCAGCGCGGCCCGGTAGCCGTCCATCCGCGCGCGGCTGCACAGCAGGTTGCGCGGACCCTCGATCAGGCCGATCCGCTTGTGTCCCAAAGAGATCAGATGCTCGGTGGCGCTGCGGCCGCCGGCCCAGTTCGTGGCGCCGATCGTCGGCACGTCGGCGGCCGCGCCGCCGGCCGGATCGATGATGACCATCGGCACGTTCAGCCGGTGCAGCTCCGTGCTCACCGGGCCGGCCCCGTCGGAGATCACCAGGATCACGCCGTCGGACTGCCGGGACCGCAGGTTCTGCAACCACTGCCGGGTCGACGCGGTCCGCCGGTGCACGGCCGAGATGACAGTGCCGACGCCGGCGGCGTGCGTGACCTCCTCGACGCCGCGGATCAGCTCGACCGCCCACGGACTGTCCAGATCGTGGAACACCAGGTCGATCAGCCCGGCCCGCAGCGGCTGCCGAGAGTTACGAGGCCGGTAGTCGTGCTCCCGGAGAAGGTGTTCGATCCGGTCGCGCGTCTCCGGCGACACGTCGGTGCGCCCGTTGAGCACGCGCGACACCGTAGGAACGGAGACCCCCGCGGCCTCCGCGATGGTCGCGATCGTCACCCGTCGCCCGCCCACGGCCATCCGTCTCTCCTCTTATGCTCGAACCCGGCTTCGAAACTTTCGACTCCGAGTGCCGGAAGTATTGCACATTCCGAAGCCGTTGGAAGCATCCGCGCAGGTCTGAGCGCGCACACAGTGGGGTATATCGACCCGCATGCCCCTCATTACCGGTCGCTACCGGCTGGACGAGTCCCTCGGGCAGGGCGGCATGGGCCGTGTCTGGCGTGCCCGCGACGAGGTCCTCCAGCGCGACGTCGCCATCAAGGAACTCCTCCAGGAAGGCGACGCGGAGCATCGCCGGCTGCTGCGCGAGGCGCGGGCCGCGGCCCGGCTGGGACACCCGAACGTGGTCCAGGTCTTCGACGTCCTCGAGGTCGACGGCCACGCCTGGATCGTCATGGAGTACGTGCCGTCGCGCTCCCTGCAGGAGGCGATGCGCGACGAGGGCCCGCTGGATCCGCGGCGGGTCGCCCGGATCGGCCTGGAACTGCTGTCCGCGCTGCGGGCCGCGCACAAGGCGGGCGTCGCCCACCGCGACGTCAAGCCGGCGAACGTCCTGCTGGCCGACGACGGCCGCGTCCTGCTGACCGATTTCGGCATCGCCACCATCGAGGGCGACGCCGCGGTGAGCACGTCCGACGTGCTGATCGGCTCGCCCGAGTACATGTCACCCGAACGGGCCAGGACGGGCGTGGCTGGTCTCGCCTCGGACCTGTGGTCGCTCGGCGCGACCCTCTACGCGGCGGTCGAGGGCCAGTCGCCGTTCCACCGCACGTCGGCCATCGCCACCCTGACCGCGCTCGCCGCCGACGAGCCCGATCCGCCGCGCCGCGCGGGTCCACTCGAGCCGCTGCTGACCGGCCTGCTGCGCAAGGATCCGGCGGAGAGAATCGGCGCGACCGAGGCGGAACACCTGCTGCGTGCGGCGGCTTCCGGTTCCTACGGTCATGCTTCGGTTGTACGCAGGGACGACTCACCCGACGGCACCATCCCCGCGACCGGCTCGCCGGCGGAGAGCGACGCCCCGGCCTCACCGCCGAAGCTCCCGCTTCCCGCCCCCTCCACCCCAGCTGAGCGTCTTTCGAACGCTGAGCCCGCACCCTCCACCCCCACGTCTCCCGCCCCGGACGACGAGCCGCCGGACGACGAGCCGCCGGGTGACGTGCGGCCGGGTGACTCGCCGCTGGGTGCGGAGGTATTGGAGCGTGGGCCGGGGGCGGCTCGTGGGTCGCGGCGGACGCGGATCGGGCTGGCCGCCGCCGTCGCTGTTCTGCTGCTGGCGGGTGTCGTCTGGATGGTCGTCCGGGCCGGAGCCGATTCCACCGGGGACGGGACGACCGCGGAGGCGCCGCCGGTCGCCGCCACCACTCCCGCGACGGGCGGCCCCGCGTCGGCCGGCCCGACCGGGTCCGCCTCGGCCCCGGCGTCGCCTACCGCGGCCTCGCCGAGCGCGGTCGTCTCCCGTACCTCCGCCGCGCCGCCCACCAGCGCGCCCGCCGCGCCCGGATCGGGGTCCGGCCTGCCGGCGCTCCCGGACGGCTGGCGGGATTACCGGGACCCGACCGGTTTCGCCGTCTACGTGCCCGAGGGCTGGACCCGTTCCCAGGAGAAGACGATGGTCTACTTCCGGGACAGCTCCACCGGCCGCGTCCTCGGCATCGACCAGACCCGCAAGCCCGAACCCGACCCGGTGGCCGACTGGCGGGGCAAGGCCGACTACCGGGTCTCAGCCGGCGACTTCCCCTCCTACCGTGAGATCCACATCAGGGAGGTCGACTACTTCCGCAAGGCAGCCGACTGGGAGTTCACCTTCACCCGCAAGGGTGTCCGCCAGCACGTCAACAACCGCGGCGTCATCACCGCCACCACCCAGGCCTACGGGTTCTACTGGCAGACCCGGGACGCCGACTGGCAGCGCTACCGCGGCGACCTCCAACTGGTCTTCGACAGTTTCCGCCCCGCCCGCCGCTGAGGCTTCACCGGCCGGCCAGGAAGTCCTCCGGCCGCAGGGACATGGCGAACGGTTTCGCCGCCGACAGCACGTCGCCGGAGATCGCCGTGGCCTGCCGCGAGTAGTGCCCGTGACTGAGCCGGAACAGCTGGATCCGAATCACGTCGGGTGTGGGCCGGTGCGGTTCCACCAGCAGGTACCAGGGGATGTAGGCGGCCGCGTACCGGATCTGCAGCCCACGGTCGGTCAGCGCGTTCTCGGGCGCGATCTCCGCGATGAGCACGACGTCGGTGCTGTCGATGACCAGCCCCGGCTGCGGATCCCGCGTCACCACGATGTCCGGGACGACGATGCGGTCGATGTCGAGCCGTACGTTGACGGACGCGGCGACCCGGAATCCGGCCGCCGCCACCGCCGTCCGCAGCGCTCCCACGAGAAGCCATGACATCTCCTGGTGGGGCCAGCTCGGCGCCGGGCTGGGCCGCAATCGCCCATCCATCAACTCGATCCGGCGCGCGGGCTCGTAGATGGCCAGGTACTCGGCCTCGGTCAGGGGCATCATGGCCGCTCAGAAGTCGAGCAGAGCGGTCGTGTCCACCTCGATGGGGAACGGCCGTTCGGAGCGGAGGGTATCGCCGTGCTCGGCGACGGAGGTCTCGTCGTACTCGCCGCCCCGGCGATGGAGCAGTCGTAGTACGACGCCGGTGACGCAGCTAGGCGAAACGATCTCCACGACCATCTCGATCTTCGACGCCTCCACGGTGATGCCCTGCCGATCTATGGCTCCGACCACGACGTCAGGGATCAAAATCCTGCCCGTGGCCAGCCGAACATTGATCGCCGAGACGACGTTCAAGTTCGCGGCCAGTGCCGCCGGATGCAAAAGGCGGACGATGATGTCCGATATGCGTTGGTGTGCGATGTTCCCGGCCGGGCTCACCCAGAGCCCCCCGTCGACTAGCTCGATGCGACTAGATGTCTCGCCGAGCGCGAGGTACTCCGCCTCCGTCCAGGGCTCAGGGTGATCGAAAGTGGCCTCGGTCATGGGCAAAGTGTCGCATGTGCTCATGGTCGAAATAGTCACACGACCAGTAGTGATGAAGCAACTGGTCCCATGACGCCCGTTCGAGTGATGCGTCGCCGGTCACAGCGGTGAATTCCGGGCGATTGCCCGCGTAGTGGGGGGCATGACTGAGCCGTTTGTTACGCCGTTCGACGGCAGCACCACCGCGGACGAGGTGCTGAAGGGTGTCTACCTCGCGGGGCGCCGGTACATCGTGACCGGTGGGGCCTCCGGCATCGGGATGGCGACCGCCCAGGCGCTGACCCGAGCCGGGGCCGAGGTCATCGTGGCGACGCGGCGGCCCGCCGGGCGTGAGCGGGAGCTCGACCTGAGCGATCTCGACTCGGTGCGAGCTTTCGTCCACGGCTGGGACGGACCGCTGAACGGGATCGTCGCCGGCGGCGGGGTGATGGCGCTGCCCACCCGCGAGACCGCGAAGAACGGGTGGGAGATGCAGCTCGCCACCAACTTCCTCGGGCACTTCGCCTTGGTGACCGGCCTGCACGAGAACCTGCGCGCGGCGGGGGAGTCCCGCGTCGTCGTGGTGAGCTCGGGCATCCAGGCCAAGGGCGGGTTCGACTTCGACGACCCGCAATTCGAGCGGCAGCCGTACGACCCGTGGAAGGCCTACCGGAACTCGAAGGTGGCCGGGAGTCTGTTCGCGGTGGCGCTCGCCCGGCGCTGGGCGGCCGACGGGGTGCTCGCCAACACGGCCGACCCGGGGTACGTGGCCACGAACCTGCAACGCCACCTCGACGAGGACACGTTGCGCGCGTTCGGGATGGCCGGTGACAACCCCCGGCTGCCGGACTACTTCTCCACCCCGGATCAGGCGGCGGCGACCAACGTCCTGCTGGCCGCCTACCCGCTGCCGAAGGAGGTCAGCGGGCGGTACTTCATCTACTGTCAGGAGGCCGAGCGGGTCCCGGGCGGGCCGGAGGCCAGCGGCGGCGTGGCCCCGTGGTCGCTCGACCCGGCCGCGGCCGACCGCCTGTGGGAACTCGCGGAGAACGCCCTCTAACGCGGGACGGCCTGGGCCGGGGCGCGGGCGGCCTCGGCCAAGCGGGCCGCGACCGCGGCGTGGTCGCCGGTGATCAGGCCGACGGTCACGCGCAGGTGGGGTGTGGCGGGGCCGGCCGTGAAGGCGGCGCCGGCCGCCGCGGCGATACCGGCGCTGGCCAGGGAGATCAGGGCGGCCTGTTCGTCGGCGACCGGCAGCCAGAGGTTCAGGCCGTCGCCCGGTGGCAGGCCCAGGTGGTCCTCGACCGGGCGGCGCCGGGCCGCGTACTCCGAGCGGGCCTGGGCGACCGCGGCGATCGAGGCCGGGTCGGTGAGCAGGGTCAGCAGCAGGTGCTGCAGCAGGCGGCTCGTCCAGCCCTGTCCGAGCAGGCGGCGTTCCAGGATCGGGTCGAGGACGGCGGCGGGGGCGCCGACCGCGGCCAGGCGCAGGTCGGGGCCGTGCGACTTCGAGAAGCTACGGACGTGGACCGTCTGCCGGGGCAGGTGTGAGCCGAGCGAGAACAGCTCCGCCGAGGACACGTCTCCGGCGGAGTCGTCCTCCACGGCGTACACCCCGGGGGTCTCCGCAAGCACCGCGGCGAGGGACGCGGCCCGCGAGCCGGACCACGACGCACCCGTGGGGTTGTGGGCGCGAGGTTGCAGGAAGACGGCGGCGGGCCGCTGAGCGAGGGCCGCGGCCAGCTCCTCCGGGCGCATGCCGGCGGCGTCGGTGCCGGCGCCGATGACCTGCACCCCGAGGGCGTCGAGCAGGTCGAGCAGGGGCGGGAAGCACGGGTTCTCGACGACGGCGCGGTCGCCGAGGCGCAGCAGGGACGAGGCGATGTGGTCGATCGCGTCCATGGCGCCGTCGAAGATGGCCAGCCGTTCGGGCGGATAGGGCCAGCTCGCGCGCAACAGCGCGGCCAGCGCGGGCAGGACCGGCTCGTCGAGATAGCTGGTCGGCGCGGGGGACAGGCCCGCCAAAGGCGGCAACACCGGCAGAAGCGACGGATCGGGTACGCCGGTGGAGAGGTCCAGCGGAAATCCGGAGCTCCCGCGCAGCGCGGCCCGGTAGCGACCCGGTCCACTGAGCCGATCCTCGGCGACGATGGTGCCGCGACGTCCGTCGGTCCGGATGGTTCCCGACCGGCGCAGGAGCTGCCAGGCTGCGCTGACCGTGGTCGGCGACATCTGCAGGGCCGCGGCCACCTTGCGTACCGGGGGAAGCCGGGCTCCTGGAGTTAAGGCCCCGTCACCCACGGCGCGGCCGATCGCCTCGGCCAGCCCTCGCGCGGAGACAGCGACCAAGCGATGTTTCACCTCATCGAACAATGCTCTAGTCCGTTCAAGGGTGGTGGGCGGGGCGGTTGGATGGACTTTGTGACAGTACGATTTGGCCATTGTTCGGTCCAGAGGTGTTACGTAATCTCCGCTCATGATTCGTATCGCGCACTGGATCGGAGGCGCCGAGCGCGCCGGCACGTCCGGCCGGGTCGGCCCGGTCTTCAACCCCGCCACCGGCGAGCAGACGGCCGAGGTCGACCTCGCCTCGGCCGCCGAGGTCGCCGAGGCCGTCGCCGCCGCGAAGGACGCCGCCAAGGACTGGCGTACGGCCTCGCTCTCGAAGCGCTCGGCCGTCCTGTTCACGTTCCGCGAACTGCTCGCCGCGCACTCGGGCGACCTCGCCGCGATCATCACCAGCGAGCACGGCAAGGTCCTGTCCGACGCCGCCGGTGAGGTGGCCCGCGGCCTGGAGAACGCCGAGTTCGCCACCGGCATCCCGCACCTGATGAAGGGCTCCTTCTCGGAGCAGGCGGCCACCGGCGTCGACGTCTACTCGATCCGCCAGCCGCTCGGTGTCGTCGCCGGCATCACCCCGTTCAACTTCCCGGCCATGGTGCCGCTGTGGATGTGCACCACGGCCATCGCCGCCGGCAACGCCTTCGTGCTCAAGCCGAGCGAGAAGGACCCGTCGGCCGCGCTGTTCCTGGCCAAGCTGTGGAAACAGGCAGGGCTGCCGGACGGCGTCTTCACCGTCGTCAACGGTGACGCGGAGGCGGTCAACGCCCTGCTCACGCACCCGGACATCGCCGCGGTGAGCTTCGTCGGCTCGACGCCCATCGCCAAGTACATCTACGAGACCGGCACCAGCCAGGGCAAGCGCGTGCAGGCCCTGGGCGGCGCCAAGAACCACATGATCGTGCTGCCGGATGCCGAGATCGACGCGGCCGCCGACGCCGCGGTGAACGCCGCCTACGGCTCGGCCGGCGAGCGCTGCATGGCCGTCTCGGTGGTGGTGGCGGTCGGCGACGCGGCCGACCCGCTGGTCGACGCGATCGCGGCCCGGCTGCCCAAGCTCAAGATCGGCGCCGGTACCGACCCCGAGTCGCAGATGGGCCCGCTGATCAGCGCCCAGCACCGGGACAAGGTGGCGGGCTACGTGACCCGGGGCGTCGAGGCGGGCGCGACGGTGATCGCCGACGGCCGCGAGGCGGACGTGCCGGGCGACGGCTACTTCCTCGGTGTCACGCTGCTCGACAACGTCACGCCGGACATGGAGGTCTACACCGACGAGATCTTCGGGCCGGTGCTCTGTGTGGTCCGCGCGAAGACGTACACCGAAGCTGTTGAATTGATCAACAATAATGAGTACGGCAACGGCACCGCCATCTTCACGCGGGACGGCGGCGCGGCCCGGCAGTTCCAGTTCGACGTGAACGCGGGCATGGTCGGCGTCAACGTGCCGATCCCGGTGCCGGTCGCCTACTACTCGTTCGGCGGGTGGAAGGCGTCGCTCTTCGGCGACACCCACATGTACGGGCCGGACGGCATCCACTTCTTCACCCGTTCCAAGGTGGTGACGTCCCGGTGGCCCGACCCGGGAACGTCCTCCATCGACCTCGGCTTCCCCACGAACCGATGACCGCCGAGCTTGTCCGCGCGGACGACCGCGCCCACGTCTTCCACTCCTGGTCCGCGCAGGGGCTCATCAACCCCATGCCTGTCGCGGGCGCTTCCGGCTCCTACTTCTGGGACTACGAGAACACGAGATATCTGGACTTCTCGTCGCAGCTGGTCAATGTCAACATCGGACACCAGCACCCCCGGCTGGTGGCGGCGATCCAGGAGCAGGCGGCCACACTCTGCACGATCCAGCCCGCCTTCGCCAACGACAAGCGCGGCGAGGCGGCCCGGCTGATCAGCGAGCTCGCCCCCGGCCCGCTCAACAAGGTGTTCTTCACCAACGGCGGCGCCGAGGCCAACGAGAACGCCGTGCGCCTGGCCCGCGGCCACACCGGCCGGCACAAGGTGCTGTCGATGTACCGCAGCTACCACGGCTCGACCTCCACCGCGATCACCGCGACCGGCGACCCGCGGCGCTGGGCCAACGAGCCCACCGCGATCGGCGTCGTGCACTTCTGGGGCCCGTACCCGTACCGCTCGCCCTTCTACTCCTCGACACCCGAGGAGGAGACGTCCCGGGCCCTCGCGCACCTGCGGGACACGATCGTCTTCGAGGGCGCGTCGACCGTCGCCGCCGTCCTCGTCGAAACCGTGGTCGGCACCAACGGCATCCTCGTGCCGCCGCCCGGCTACCTGGCCGGCGTACGGGCGCTCTGCGACGAGTTCGGGATCGTCTTCATCGCCGACGAGGTGATGGCCGGTTTCGGCCGGTGCGGCGAGTGGTTCGCGGTCGACCGCTGGGGCGTCACACCCGACCTGATCACCTTCGCCAAGGGGGTCAACTCGGGCTATCTGCCGCTCGGTGGCGTGGTCATCTCGGACGAGATCGCCGAGACGTTCCGCGAGCGCCCGTTCCCGGGCGGCCTGACCTACTCGGGGCACCCGCTCGCCTGCGCCTCCGCGGTCGCCTCGATCGAGATCTTCAAGGAGGAGGGGATCGTCGAGCACGCCCGCGCCATCGGCGACGACGTGATCGCGCCCGGGCTGGCCGCGCTGGCCGCCAAGCACCCGAGCATCGGCGAGGTCCGTGGCCTGGGCGTCTTCTGGGCGATCGAGCTCGTCCGGGATCGGGAGACCCGGGAGCCGCTGGTGCCGTTCAACGCGACCGGCGCGGCGGCCGCCCCGATGAACGAGCTTGCCGCGGCCTGCAAGGAGCGAGGTCTCTGGCCGTTCACCCACTTCAACCGGGTGCACGTCGCGCCGCCGTGCACGGTGAGCGTGGCGGAGGTTGAAGAGGGTCTTTCGATCCTCGACGAGGCGCTCTCGGTGGCCGACAGGTATTGCCGAGGCTAACCCCGGATTACGTAGCTTTATCGGCCGCGGAACCACGATTTCCGTTTCAGGCTTGGAAATTACTTCGGATTCCCTTGTCTTCAGTCCGCCGCATGTGTCAAGGTCCCTCACGTCGATTCGTGTGGGAGCTGTCACAGCGCCTTTCCCGGAGGTCTTATTCAGTGAGCGCCGCTCTGCCCGTTCTGCGCAACTTCGTCGGTGGGACCCACACCGGCAACGTTGACGGGGTCACCTCCCAGGTGATCGACCCCAGCACCGGGGAGGCATACGCGCTCGCGCCGGTCTCCTCGGCCCAGGACGTCGACGCGGCCATGGCCGCCGCCGGCAAGGGATTCGAGATCTGGCGGGACGCCACCCCGGCCGAACGGCAGCGGGCCCTGCTGAAGATCGCCGACGCCGTGGAGGCGCGGGCCGATGAACTGATCGCCGCCGAGTGCCGCAACACCGGCAAGCCGGTCGAGGCCACCCGGCAGGAGGAGATCGGCCCGATGGTCGACGAGCTGCGCTTCTTCGCGGGCGCGGCGCGCAACCTGGAAGGCAAGTCCGCGGGGGAGTATCTGCGCGACCACACGTCGTACGTGCGGCGCGAGCCGATCGGCGTGTGCGCGCAGATCACCCCGTGGAACTATCCGATGGTCATGGCCGTGTGGAAGTTCGCGCCGGCCGTCGCGGCCGGCAACGCGGTCGTCCTCAAGCCCTCCGACACCACCCCGGTCAGCACCCTGCTGCTGGCCGAGATCGCCGCCGAGTTCCTGCCGCCGGGCGTGCTCAACGTGGTCTGCGGCGACCGGGACACCGGCCGGGCCGTGGTCGCCCACCCCACCCCGCAGCTGGTCTCGATCACCGGCTCGACCCGGGCCGGCATGGAGGTCGCGGTCTCGGCCGCGGCCGACCTCAAGCGGGCCCACCTCGAGCTGGGCGGCAAGGCCCCGGTCATCGTCTTCGACGACGCCGACATCGAGGCCACCGCGGCCGCCATCGCCGGCGCCGGCTACTTCAACGCCGGACAGGACTGCACGGCGGCCACCCGCGTGCTGGTGCAGGGACGGATCGCGAGCGACTTCACCGCCGCGCTGGCCCAGGCCGCGCGCGACACCAAGGTCGGCGCCCCGTCCGACCCCGGCGCGTTCTTCGGCCCGGTCAACAACGCCGGCCAGCTGGCCCGGGTCCAGGGCTTCCTCGACCGTACGCCCGAGCACGCCTCGATCGTGGCCGGCGGCAAGCGCGTCGGCGACCGCGGGTACTTCCTCGAGCCGACTGTCGTGTCTGGACTGAAGCAGCGTGATGAGATGATCCAGGACGAGGTTTTCGGCCCGGTCATCACCGTTCAAGAGTTCGACGACGAGGACAACGCCGTCCGCTGGGCGAACGACGTGCGATTCGGCCTGAGCGCCAGCGTCTGGACGCAGAACCACGGCCGTGCCATGCGCGTCTCGCGGCGTCTCGACTTCGGCGCCGTCTGGATCAACACCCACCTGCCCTTCGTCTCGGAGATGCCGCACGGCGGCTTCGGGCACTCGGGCTACGGCAAGGACCTATCCATGTACGGGTTCGAGGAGTACACCCGAATCAAGCACGTCATGAGCTATCTGGGCTGACTTTCTCCACCGCACCAAACGCCACCCCACCGCGAAGAGGAACGCCATGACCACCCCCCAGCACAGCGTGGCCCGTCCCCGGGCGACAGCGCCCGCGGCCGGCACGCCGGCGATCGAGTTCGCCGGCGTGCTCAAGAACTATCTGTCGCACGGCGAGACCGTTCCCGCGGTCAAGCGGACCGACCTGGCGATCGCCCAGGGTGAGTTCTTCTCGCTGCTGGGCCCGTCCGGGTGCGGCAAGACCACGACGATGCGCATGATCGCCGGCTTCGAGGAGCCGACCGCCGGCACGGTGTTCCTCGACGGCAAGGACGTCACCCGGGTCTCGGCCAACAAGCGCGACGTCAACATGGTGTTCCAGTCGTACGCGCTCTTCCCGCACCTGAACACGTACCAGAACGTGGCTTTCGGCCTGGAACGGAAGAAGACCGGCAAGGACGAGATCAAGCGCCGGGTCGGCGAGATCCTCGAGATCGTGTCGCTGACCGGCATGGAGAAGCGCTCGCCGCGGGAGATGTCCGGCGGCCAGCAGCAGCGCGTGGCGCTGGCCCGGGCCCTGGTCAACCGCCCGCGGGCGCTGCTGCTGGACGAGCCGCTGGGCGCGCTCGACCTCAAGCTGCGCCAGCAGATGCAGATCGAGCTCAAGCGCATCCAGCGCGAGGTCGGCATCACCTTCGTCTACGTCACCCACGACCAGGGCGAGGCACTGACCATGTCGGACCGCATCGCGGTCATGCACGCGGGCGTCATCGAGCAGCTGGGCTCGCCGCGGGAGATCTACGAGAAGCCCGCCACCCGGTTCGTGGCCGGCTTCATCGGCACCTCGAACATCGTCGACGGCCGCGTGGATCGTGTCGAGAATGGACTGGGGCTGCTCTCGTACACGGCTCAGGACCGGGTCGTCGTGCCGGTGGAGGGTCAGGTGGGCCCGGGGGACCAGGTCGAGGTCTCGGTCCGGCCCGAGAAGATCGACCTACACCGTGGCGTCCCGCCGGTGACGGCGACCGGCGGCAGTGTGCTCTCCGGCACAGTCACCGAAGTCGTTTATCACGGAACCTCAACGAATTACACCGTAGCCACAGCGGCCGGTGCGGACTTTACTGTCTTCGATCAAAATGCCTCCAACGCCGACGATCTTGCCGATCGCGGCGACCGCGTCTATCTGACCTGGGCCCCCCAGCATTCATACATGATCGGAGTCTGATATGTCCGCGCCGAACTTTTCCGACCCCTCCCTGCTCCGCGGTCTCACCAGCCGGCGGCTCGGGCGTCGTGACGCGCTGAAGCTCTCCGGTCTGGCCGCCTCCGGCGCCGCCCTGGCCGCCTGCGGGGTGCAGGGCAAGGGCACGTCGAACTCGGCGAGCGCCGCCCCCGACGCCGTGGCGCAGTTCTGGAACGGCAAGGTCAAGAACAACAAGCTCCGCTTCGCGGGCTGGCCGCTCTACATGGACCCGAAGCAGCCCGAGCTCAAGGCGTTCACCGCCAAGACCGGCATCACGGTCAAGTACGACGAGGTCATCCAGGAGATGGGCCCCTGGTTCGCCAAGGTGCAGCCGCAGCTCTCGGCCGGTCAGTCCATCGACTACGACCTGATGGTCATCACCAACAGCTTCCAGTTCACGCAGTTCCGCGACTCGGGCTTCCTGGCCCCCCTCGACTTGGCGAAGCTGCCGAACTTCACCAAGAACGCCGGCGAGGCGTACAAGAAGGAGGCGTTCGACCCGGGCAACCAGTACAGCATCCCGTGGGCCTCCGGCATGACCGGCATCGCCTACGACCGGTCGAAGACCAAGCGGGACATCACCAAGCTCTCCGACCTGTGGGACCCGGCCTTCAAAGGCAAGATCGGGATGTTCTCCGACATTCAGGAGCTCGGCAACTTCGGCCTGCTGGCGATCGGGGCCGACCCGGCCAAGTCCACGGCCGAGGACTGGCAGAAGGCGGCGGCCAAGCTGAAGGAGCAGAAGCCCCTCGTCCGCAAGTACTACGACCAGAGCTACGTCGAGGCCCTCGGCAACGGCGATGTCTGGATCACCCAGGCCTGGTCCGGCGACATCTTCCAGAAGAATCTCTCCGACGGCAGCGACTTCCGGTTCGTGATCCCCGAGGAGGGCGGCACGATCTGGACCGACAACATGACCATCCCGGTCACGGCCGAGAACCCGGTCGACGCCCTCATGCTGATGGACTACTTCTACGAGGTTCCGACCGCGGCGTCGCTGGCCAACTACATCAACTACGTGTGCCCGGTACCGGGCGCCCAGGCCCAGATGCGTGCCGACGCCGGCAAGCTGACCGGCGAGGACAAGGACGCGGCGCTGGCCGTCGCCAACAGCAAGCTCGTGTTCCCGACCGCCGCCGAGTACGCCAAGCTGCACTACTACGTGGCGTTCGAGTCGGTCGCCGAGCAGCAGAAGTTCCAGAAGACCTTCGAACCTATCGTGCTGGGATGACATGAAAAACCGCGTAAAACGGCAGCTCGCGCCCTATCTGCTGGTTCTTCCCGGCGGAATCTGGCTGTTGATTTTCTTCGCGGTGCCGATGGTCACGATGTTGTCGCTCTCCCTCCAGGAGGGCGACATCGTGAACGGTTACCGCTTCACCGGCCACTGGCAGACCTATGTGGACGCGATCACGTCGTACCAGACGCAGATCTTCCGTTCGCTGATCTACGGCGCCGTCGCGACCATCATCCTGATCGCGCTGGCCTTCCCGGTGGCGTACTGGATCGCCTTCCACGGCGGCAAGCGCAAGTCGACGTACCTCTTCCTGCTGCTCCTGCCGTTCTTCGTGTCGTTCGTGCTGCGGACGATCTCGTGGGGGCAGATCCTGGCCGACGAGGGCCCGGTGGTCAGCCCGCTTCGTTCGGTGGGCCTGGTCGGCGACTCGTTCCACATCCTGGGTACGTCGTACGCGGTGATCGGCGGCCTGGTCTACAACTTCCTGCCGTTCATGGTGCTGCCGATCTACGTGGCGCTCGAGCGCATCGACCCGCGCGTGGTCGAGGCGGCCCGCGACCTGTACGCCGACCCGGCCACCACGTTCCGCAAGGTGATCTTCCCACTGGCCCTGCCCGGCGTCTTCGCCGGCGTGCTCATGACATTCGTCCCGGCCAGCTCCGACTACGTCAACTCGGCCGTGCTGGGCAGCGCCGGCACCACCATGATCGGCCAGGTCATCCAGGCCCAGTACCTGGTCAACTCCGACTATCCGACGGCCTCGGCGCTCTCGTTCGTGCTGATGGCGGTGCTGCTGATCGGCGTCTTCCTGTACGCCCGGATGCTCGGCACCGAGGACGTCATGAAGGTGGCCGCGCGATGACAACGCTCCTTTCCCGCGAGGCGCCCGCTTCGGCCGCGCCCGCCGTGAAACCGCGGCGGCGCATCACCGGCACCGGCTTCATGCACGCGTACGTCTGGGTGATCATCGCCTGGCTCGTGCTCCCCATCGCGGTCATGATCGCGTTCGGCTTCAACGACACCCCCGGCCGCTACAACCAGGAGTGGGTCGGCTTCACGTTCAAGTGGTACGGCCGCCTGTTCGAACTCTCGAACCTCACCCAGGCCCTGATCAACTCGATCCTCATCGCGATCGTGAGCAGCCTGCTGGCCGCCGCCCTGGGCACCGGCATCGGCTACGCCCTGGGCCGCTACCGCTTCCGAGGCTCCGGCTCCCTCAACCTGATCATGTTCGCCACCATCTCGTCCCCCGAACTGATCATGGGCGCCTCCCTGCTGACCCTGTTCGCCTCCCTCCAGGTGGGCCTGGGCGCGGTCACCATCACCATCGCCCACGTGATGTTCTCCATCTCGTTCGTGGCCACGGTGGTCCGAGCCCGCGTGATGACCCTGGACCGCTCGGTCGAGGAGGCCGCGGCCGACCTGGGAGCAACCCCCTGGGTGACGTTCTGGAAGGTCACCTTCCCGATCATCCTCCCCGCCGTCTTCTCGGGCGTGCTGCTGGCGTTCGCCCTGTCCATCGACGACTTCATCGTCACCAACTTCACGGCCGGCACCACCCAAACGTTCCCGCTGTTCATCTGGGGCGCCACCCGCGTCGGAATCCCACCCCAGGTCAACGTCATGGGCACCCTGATCTTCGCCGTGGGCGTCCTCTTCGCGGTCGTCACGAACATCCGAGCCCGCCGAAACACCAACAAGAACTGACCCACCGTGGGCGGGGGCCCAGCCCTCGCCCACGACCAGCCCCGCCGCCCCTTCCGGATCACCGCCCCGGACCGTTTCGGCCGCGCGGTGTCCTGGCTGCCTTTCGGCTGCCTGGCCTTGCTGCCTTTCGGCCCCTGGTCCTGGCTGCCTTTCTGTCCTCGCGGTCCTGGCTGCCTTTTGGCCCCTACCGGTCCTGGGCACCTTTCGGCCTGCCGGACCTGGGCGCCGCGCCGGCCAGCTGCGAGGCATCCGTCCTTACCTGCCGGACCTGGGCGCCGCGCTGGCCAGCTGCGAGGCATCCGTCCTTACCTGCCGGATCTGGGAGGGCGCCGCGCCGGCCAGCTGCGCGGGCCTCCATCCTTGGCCCGCCGGAGCGACGTTCCGCCTTACCAACGTTGCGTTCCGCTTGGCCCGCCTGGCCTTGGCGCCGCCGTGGCTCTTTCCGCTACAGCCTTGCTGAACCGCCCTTCACGGCATCGCCCTCCCTGCGCCGTTCTTTTGCTGCGCGTTGCCGCCGTAGAAGTCTGTCCGCGCGAGCCCCGTTGCGCGTTGCTGCCGTCGGGTTCTGTTTGCGCGCGGACCTTGTTGCGCGCTGTGGCCGTCGGGTTTTCTCCGTGCGCGGACCTTGTTGCGCGCTGTGGCCGTCGGGTTTTCTCCGTGCGCGGACCTCGATGCGCTGCGGCCGTCGGGTTTCTCCGCGCGCGTACCCGCTGCGCGCTGCTGCCGTGCGGGGATGGCCGCGTCGCCGAACCCCTGCTCGTTGTCGCCGCCGGGCTTGCTGCGTGCTGGCCAGTCCAGCAGGGTCTTCGGTGTGGGTGTACCCGTGTGGTGGCCTCCTCCAGCCGTACTCACGCTCGCATTTCCGATTTTTCGCCTATAGCCGGGCAGGCGTCGCCGTTAAGCTCCCGTTGTGGGGGAGCTTCGGGCGGACGCGCGGCGCAATCGAGAGCGGATCATCGACGTGGCCCGCGTGGTGGTGCGTGAGCAGGGCACCCAGGCGTCGCTGCGCGACGTCGCACGGCGCGCCGAGGTGGGCCTCGGAACCCTCTACCGCCATTTCCCCACCCGCGACGCGCTGCTCGATCAGCTGATGCGCCGCCGCTTCGACCACCTGACTCTGCGCGCCGCCGCCCTGGCCGAACAGCACGAGCCCGGCAAGGCTCTCGAAACCTGGCTGATCGAGTTCGCCTACGGAGCCGGCGCCTACCAGGGCCTCCCCGCCTCGATCATGGCCACCCTGGCCGACGCGGATTCCCCCCTCCACTCCTCATGCGACGCGATGCGCAACGCCGCGGGAGCACTGCTGGCCAGCGCTCAGAAGTCCGGGAAAATCCGCCCAGACTTGACGGCGCGCGAGCTCTTCGCCTTGGTCAACGCCGTGGCCTGGACTTCCGAGGCGGCCCCCGAGCTCGAGGAGCGCGAGCGCCTCCTCCAATTGATCGTCGAAGGTTTAAGAGTCCGCGCCAATTGAGAAGCCGCGATGGGAGCATATTTCGGGCGGCCCGAGTTCCCCTTCGGATTCGGTACATAAGAACAGATCGGGTATGCTCGGCAGAAATGCAGGGATCACCGCCAGGGTTTTGATGCGTCGACCTGTGAAAAGCCTGGATGGGTGGTCGCCCTGTCGGGCGTTGCGGTCGTGGCGGCCTTTGCGCTCCCGGGCGTAGCCCTTTCTTTACTGTCGTGCGCGGCTCCGTTTCTATCGCGGAGTGGGACTCTACTTTAATGGCACGGCGCGGTCCTGCCTTCGCTGCGCGGTACGGCTTGGCCTGAATCGCTACTCGCGGCCGTGCCTGGACTGAATTCGGTGGAACTGTCTGGGCTGAAGTCGGTGTAAGTGCCTGGGCTGGAGTTGGTGGCTGTGTTTCAGGTGGAGTCGGTGGAAGTGTCTGAGCTGGAGTTGGTCGAAGTATCTGAGCTGTTGTTCGTGGCTGCGGCCGCGTGGTGGAAAGCTGAGGTTGGGCGGGCCGCCGATGGTGTGCTTGGGACTGCGCCGGCGGTGGCGTTCGAGGTTGCGGCGCCAACTCTGGTGCTTCGGGCTTAGGCGTCGGCGGTTGGGCTCTGGGCTTAGGCGCCGACGGTGGGGCGTCGGGCTGGAGCGCCGGGGGTGGCGTTTCGAGCTGCGGGGGCGAGGGTGGTGCTGGCGGCTGCCGGTGGGTGTCGGCTTCCGCGCGGGCCAAGCGGTCGCGCTCCTCGAGGCGTAGGCGGAGCAGCTTGAAGCCGTGGCGCTGTGCCAGGCCCCACTGGCGCCGGCGGTCGAGTTCGCGGCGGTCCGCATCCTTTTCGGGTGACCACTTGCGCGAAAGGGTGCGGTCGGTCATGGCGGACATCTGCTTGCGGGAGAATAAGCCGATCTGCTGGTACCGCATGACCAATTATCCCGCCGAGGGCGCGGTAAATCTATCCGCGACTATTTGTCGATCATGCCAAATTCAGATGCCCATGCCGCAGCGACTGCTGTCGCCGGTCTTCGAGCGATACGGTTTCAATGGGGGCGGTGTGAAATGCCCGAGCGGGAGCCGGGCAACCAAGCGCAAGGCCGCGCGAGTGGGCCGTGGCATTCGAAGCGGAACCACCCGGCCGCCGTGAGTTGGGAGTCGAGGCGAAGCGAAGCGGCGCATGGTGGGCTGGACGAGGTGGAACCACCCGGCCGCGTGAGCCGGAAATAGTGCGCGGCTAAACCGGCCGGCGTGTGCCGGAAATAGTGCGCGGCTAAACCGGCCGGCGTGTGCCGGAAATAGTGCGCGGCTAAACCGGCCGGCGTGTGCCGGAAATAGGCGCGGCTAACCAGCCGGCGTGAGCCGGAAATAAGCGCGGCTAAACCGGCCGGCGGAGCGGGCCGGGCGGCGAAGTTCAGCCACCCGGCCATGGGGAGCGGTCAGAGATCCACCCCAGTGAGCACCATGACTCGCGGTTCCGTGTAGTCCTCCATCGCGCTGGCCACCCCCTCGCGGCCCGAGCCGCTGCCCTTCACGCCGCCGTAGGGCATCTGGTCGGCCCGGAAGCTGGGGACGTCGCCGATGATGACGCCGCCCACCTGGAGGCGGCGGTGGGCGGTGAAGGCCAGGTCCAGACGGCGGGTGAAGACGCCGGCCTGCAAGCCGTACGCCGAGGCGTTGATGGCCGCCAGGCCCTCCTCGTCCGAGTCGACCGCTGTTACCACCAGGACCGGGCCGAAGACCTCCTCGGCGTTCACCTTGGCGTCCGCCGGCACGTCGGTCAGGACCGTCGGGGTGACTGTTGTTCCCTCGCGGGTGCCGCCGGTCAGGATTCGGGCGCCCTTCGTGACCGCTTCCTCGATCCACTGCTCGATGCGGTCCGCTGCCCGGTTGTCGATCACCGGGCCTACCTCGGCCGCCACGTCCAGGGCTTCCACCGCCGCCACCAGTTTCGCCGTGAACGCCTCCCGGTGCCGGGCGTGGACGAAGACCCGCTGGACCGCTATGCAGCTCTGGCCGGCCTGGTAGTTGCCGAACGTCGCGATGCGCTGGGCCGCGTGGTCCAGATCGTCCCAGTCGGCCGCCACCAGGGCCGCCGCGTTGCCGCCCAGTTCCAAGGTGACGTGCTTCGCCGGCACCGCGGCCCGGATCTGGGCGCCTACCGGGCCGCTGCCGGTGAAGGACACCACCGGCAGGCGCGGGTCGGCGACCAGTGACGGCATGCGGTCGTTCGGCACCGGCAGGACCGAGAACATGCCCGGCGGTAGGTCCAGGCCCGCCATGATCTCGCCCAGCAGCAGGGCCGTCAGGGGAGTGGCGGGGGCCGGCTTCACGATGATCGGGGTGCCGACCGCCAGCGCGGGGGCGACCTTGTGGGCGACCAGGTTCAGCGGGAAGTTGAACGGCGCGATGCCCAGGACCGGGCCGCGCGGCACACGGCGTACGAGCGCGATCCGCCCGGCCGCGGCCGGATCGGTGTCCAGGCGCTGCAGGTCGCCGGAGAAGCGCCGGGCCTCCTCGGCCGCCCAGCGGAACGTCGACACCGCCCGGTTCACCTCGGCCGCGGCCCACTTGGCCGGTTTGCCGTTCTCGGCGGTGATCAGGGCGGCGATTTCCGCCGCGCGGGCGGAAAGCTGGCGGCTGATCTCGTCGAGGGCGGCGGCGCGGTCGGCCGCGGTCAGATCGAGCGGCACCCGGGAGGCGGCCGCGACCGCCTCCTCGACCTGTGACTCAGAGGCGTAGGAGGTGGAGCCGACGACGCTGCCGGACAAGGGATTGCGGACCGTCAGGACTTCATTGCTGGTGGCCGGGCGACCGGCGACGTAGAAGGGGAGCACCGGCGCAGCGTACCCAGAGATGTAACACGGAAATAGTTGTCGGGGCTTCCGTTCACCACGGAATCAGTGAAATGATCCAGGCTCTAAGCCTGAAGGAGTTGAAAGCATGCCAAGCTCGGCCGATCTGCACCGGCGCCGTTCCGCGGTCGTCGCGCGCGGGGTCAGCAGCATGATCCCGTCGTACGTCGACACCGCCGCGGGCGGCACCCTGACCGACGTCGAGGGCCGCGAGTGGATCGACTTCGCCGCCGGCATCGCCGTCACCAATGTGGGCAACTCCGCGCCCAAGGTGGTCGAGGCGGTCAAGCGCCAGGTCGAGCGCTTCACCCACACGTGCTTCATGATCGCGCCGTACGAGCAGTACGTGGCGGTCTGCGAGGAGCTGGCCGCGCTCACCCCGGGCGACTTCGAGAAGCGGTCGGCGCTGTTCAACTCCGGCGCCGAGGCGGTGGAGAACGCGGTGAAGATCGCCCGCCACGCCACCGGGCGGCAGGCGGTCGTCGTGTTCGACCACGCCTACCACGGGCGGACGAACCTCACGATGGCCCTCACGGCGAAGGTCATGCCGTACAAGCAAGGGTTTGGTCCTTTCGCCGGTGAGATCTACCGGGTCCAGATGTCGTATCCGTTCCGCGACGGCCGTGACGGCGCCGAGGCCGCCGCGTACGCCATCGGGCAGATCGAGAAGACCGTGGGCGCGGTGAACGTCGCCGCCGTGCTGATCGAGCCCATTCAGGGTGAGGGCGGCTTCGTCGTACCGGCCGAGGGGTTTCTGCCGGCGCTGGCCGACTGGAGCAAGCAGGCCGGCGCCGTGTTCATCGCCGATGAGATCCAGACCGGTTTCTGCCGTACGGGCTCGTGGTTCGCCAGCGAGCACGAGGGCGTCGTCCCCGATCTGATCACCACGGCCAAGGGCATCGCGGGCGGGCTTCCGCTGGCCGCGGTCACCGGCCGGGCCGAGATCATGGACGCCGTGCACCCCGGGGGCCTCGGCGGCACGTACGGCGGAAATCCGATCGCCTGTGCCGCCGCCCTCGCCTCGATCGAGACCATGCGGGAGCTCGACCTGGCCGCCGCCGCCCGGCACGTCGAGGCCGTGGCCCGGCCCCGCCTCGAGGCGCTGGCCGCCAAGCACCCGGTGATCGGCGAGATCCGCGGCCGGGGCGCGATGCTCGCGCTCGAGCTGGTCGGCGAGAGCGGGAACCCCGACCCGGTCACCACCGCGGCGGTGCAGCGCAAGGCCCACGAGCTCGGGCTTCTGCTGCTCACCTGCGGCACGTACGGCAACGTCATCCGGCTTCTGCCGCCCCTGATCATTTCCGACGACGAGCTCGACCGCGGCCTCACCCTGCTCGAGCAGAGCTTTTAAGGAGCACCCCTTGACCGACCTCCAGTCACCCGACTACGAGAAGCTGGCCGGCGACGCCAAAGACCACCTGTGGATGCACTTCACCCGGCTGTCGAGCTACCAGAAGGCCGACATCCCGATGATCGTGCGCGGCGACGGCTGCTACGTCTGGGACTCCACCGGTCGCAAGTACCTAGACGGACTGTCCGCCCTGTTCGTCGTGCAGACCGGCCACGGACGGCAGGAGCTGGCCGAGGCCGCCGCCAAGCAGGCCGGCGAGCTCGCCTATTTCCCGATCTGGTCGTACGCGCACCCCAAGGCCGTCGAGCTGGCCGACCGCATCGCCGACCTCACCCCGGGCGACCTCGACCGGGTCTTCTTCACCACCGGCGGCTCCGAGGCCGTCGAGTCGGCGTGGAAGCTCGCCCGCTCGTACTTCAAGCGGACCGGCAAGCCCACCAAGACCAAGGTGATCTCGCGGTCGATCGCCTATCACGGCACTTCGATGGGCGCCCTGTCGATCACCGGCATCCCGGCCCTCAAGGCGGACTTCGAGCCGCTCGTGCCGTCGACGATGCGCGTGCCGAACACCAACTACTACCGCCGCCCCGACGAGAACATGACGCCGGAGCAGTTCGGTGTCTGGGCCGCCGACCGGATCGCCGAGGCGATCGAGTTCGAAGGCCCCGAAACGGTCGCCGCGGTCTTCCTCGAGCCGGTGCAGAACGCCGGCGGCTGCTTCCCGCCGCCGCCCGGATACTTCCAGCGGGTCCGCGAGATCTGCGACCGGTACGACGTCCTGCTCGTCTCCGACGACGTGATCTGCGGCTTCGGCCGGCTCGGCGAGTACTTCGGCGGCCACAAGTACGGCTACACGCCCGACATCATCACCGTCGCCAAGGGGCTGACCAGCGGGTACGTGCCGCTCGGGGCGATGATCGCGTCGGAGCGCCTGGCCGAGCCGTTCCTCGAGGGCACCAACTGGTTCGCGCACGGCATCACCTACGGCGGCCACCCGGTCGGCTCGGCGGTGGCGCTGGCCAACCTCGACATCATGGAGCGGGAGGACCTCAACGGTCACGTCCGGCGCAACAGTGATCTGTTCCGGTCGTACCTCGAGCGCCTGACCGATCTCCCGATCGTCGGTGACGTCCGCGGCGACGGCTACTTCTTCGGCCTCGAGCTGGTCAAGGACAAGGCCACCAAAGAGACCTTCAACGAACAGGAGTCGGAGCGACTGCTGCGCGGCTTCCTCTCGCACGCGCTGTTCGACGCGGGCCTGTACTGCCGCGCCGACGACCGGGGCGACCCGGTGATCCAGCTCGCCCCGCCGCTGATCGCCGGCGAGGCGCAGTTCCAGGAGATCGAGCAGATTCTGCGCTCGGTGCTGACCGAGGCGTCGAACCAGCTCTGAGCTCCGGCGGACGGCCACCCCTCTATGGGGCAGGGGTGGCCGTCTCTCCGCCGGTGTCCTCCGAGATCTCCGGGGTCGGCGTCGGCACCGCCGATTCCGCCGGCTGCGCCGTCGTCTCCGACGGCGCCGGGACGATCTGGGGTTGTTCGCTTGCGGTTTCCCTGGGTACGGCGGTCCGCGCGGGCCGATGTCTCACGACGCCCAGCGTCGGCTGCGGATCGGGCTCGACCTGACGGTGCTCGTCCCGGTCCGGTTGCTTGCCGAAATCGGCGTGCACGCCACGGCCGTCCTCGTACGTGACCTCGTAGTAGTCGCGTCCCAGGGCCAGCACCGCGACGAACAGTGTGACGACAGCGATGAACGAACCGAAACCGCGCAATCCGCCCGCCTCGAGTTGTGGGGAGACCCGTGTGCGCTGATAACGCGCGGCGGCGGTTCCCGGTTACGTCTCGGTCGTGCGCAGGGCGCCCCGGCGCTGCTCGTAAATGCCGGCGAGAACGGTCGCGACCAGGACGAGCGTCACCGCCCCGACCGCCAGCACGGGCTGGAGCGACTCGAGGAAGCCGAGCCCCACGATCACCGGGATGACGGCGGCCGGCCACGGCCAGGCCGAGCGCAGGCGGCCCGATGTTCCCATCATCACCACGGTGACGCCGATCAGGTAGAGGGCCACGCCGCCGTGCAGCGCCCACCGGCCGGCCATGTCGAGCTCGCCGGCCGGGTGCACCACGAACTGCTCGATGCCCACCGCCGCGATCGCCAGCCCGACGATCAACGGCAGATGACCATAGATGTACGCGTCGACGACCCCGCTCTCCTCGTCCTCGTCCGAATCCTCGATCAACTGCCGCTTGCCGGCGGCGCCGCCGAGGTCGAAGTAGACCCACCAGAGGGCGGCCACGGCGGTGAAGGCGACGGCGGCGGCCAGCACCGACGAGCCGGACCAGTGCGCGTCGTGCACGCCGGTGGCGAGGGAGGCGATCGACTCGCCGAGCACCAGGATCACGAAGAGGCCGAAACGCTCCGGCATGTGGTCGAGATGAAGGGGCACGTCGTCGCCGAGCCGGGTGGCGATCAGGGGCGCGACGGCCTCGACGAGGATGCCGGCGCCCCACAGGACGTACCGGGCCGTGCCCTCGACCGGGATGGACACCGCCCACAGGACGGCGGCGATGCCGGCGGCGCTCAGATAGATGGCGATCGTCCGCCGGGCGTCGGGCACGTGGCGGTACGCCCGTACGTACAGCAGAAGAAGGATGATCCGGGTCGCGAGGTAGCAGGCCGCGAACCGGGCGCCGTCGCCGCCGGTGGCGCCCTGCGCGGAGGCGGCCATGCCGACGACGGCGCCGGTCATGGCGAGCTTGGCGAGCCGGTAGATGACGTCGTTGGTGTCGAACCGGTTGGCGTAGAGCGTGGTGGTCACCCAGGACCACCAGGTCACCACGAGCAACCCGGCGAAGGTGGCGGCGCCGGCCACACTCAGGTTGCCGGCGAACGAATGCGCGAGCTGGGCCACGACGAGCACATAGGCGAGGTCGAAGAACAGCTCGAGCCGGGTGGCGTGCCGCTCTTCCTCGGTGCGCAGCCGGGGCGGCTCGATCAGGGGGGCTTGGCGGTCGTTACTCATCGACCGCTGCATTTCCCTGTGCGCCGGCGTTCTACGCGTGCTCGGCGAACCTTAAGGACAGGGAGCGCCCGCGACCTCCGCGCCGGTGGCCCGGCGCTGACGGGGAGCGTCGGCTCGGGCGGCGTTCTGCTCCGGCCGGAGCGACGCGGTGGCTTTGGCGGCGTTCCCCTCCGGCGCGAAGGAGGTGGTGGCTTTGGCGGAGTTCGTCTTCGGCGAGCGGGCGAGGCGCCGGCCGGAAGCGCGCAGCCGGTGGGCGGCCGGGTTCTCGGCTTTCCTGGGGCTTCGCGCGTTCGGGACGAGAGCCGTGCTGGCCGCGGTCGGGAAGAGCGCGACGGCGCTGGCCTCCGTCGCGGCGCCGAGGGCGAAGGCGGGGATGGCGGGGATGGCGGGTGCGGTGAGAGCCGGGACGGTCGGCGGCGCGGTGAGGGGCAGCGGGGCCTGATGGGTGGTACGGCGGATGTGGAGCCAGGAGAGCCAGCCGAGGCCGATGATGAAGCCGAAGCTGATGATGCGGTACAGCACGACGGTGGCCACCGCGGCGGGGGTGGTGACCCCGCCCGCCATCAGGCCCAGGATCAGGGCGCTGTCGATGATGCCCAGACCGCCCGGGACGATGGTGATGGTGCCGGCGGCCATGGCGGCGCAGAAGGCCAAAAGCACCGCTGTCAGGCCGGCCGGTTGTTCGCCGACCGCGCGGAAGCAGAGCCAGAGGCAGACGGCGTCCAGGAACCAGTTGGCCACGGCCAGGATCGCGGCGGCGGCGCCGTGGGTGGGGCGCAGGCGGGCGGCCCGCAACTGCTGCAGGAAGTCGCGGATGCCGTCCTGGCCGTGGGTGGCGGGGCGGCGGCGCAGCCGGTTGACGGCGGCCAGCGGCGTGCGGATGAGGGTCTCGGCCGACTCGGGGTGCTTCGCCACGCGGCGGGCGCCCAGGATCAGCAGGATCGTCGCGACCAGCAGGGCGGCCAGGTGGGACCAGTCGGCGCCGCCGCCGGCCGCGAGGGCGCTGCCGACGGTCACCGCGGCCAGAGCACAGGCCGAGAGGATGCCGCTGAGGGCGATGGTCCACGAGGCGATGGCCGGGCTGGCGCCGAAGCGGCGCATCTGCTGATAGTTCAGCCGCGTCGAGAAGGCGGCGCCGCCGGGCAGCGTCTCGTTGAGCGAGTGGGCCGCGTACGTCAGCTTGACGTTGTCGAGGTGCGACGCCCGTACGCCGGCCGATCGGAGAAGCCGGCCCTGCATCCGGGCGTAGGCGCCCATCGCCGCCACCTCGGCCAGCGTGGCCAGGGCGAGCCAGCCGACGTGGGGCGCCCGCAGCTGCCGCAGCGCGCCGGCCAGCGACGACCAGCCCACCACCAGCTCGACGGCGAACAGGACCAGCACCGCGACGATCCCGGCCAGGCGCAGTCGCCGGCCCCAGCGGCTGCGCGCGACCGGCGGATCGTCCTCCGCCGCGGTCTCGGCGGACCGCTCCACTGCTTGTGTCACCGCTGGCTCCTGGCGTGCCTGTTCCATTGCTTGCCCTCGACAAGGATCCTCAAAGATTGCTTGTCGCGCAAGTTTTCTCATTGAGAAGCCAATCACGGGCCCTGCGGTGGGAGTCAACGCGGATGATCGACTTTGCATGCCCGGGGGTGAGCAGCGTCGCGGCGGGCGGGGGGGGGGGGGGGGGGGGGCATGTGGAGCAAAAATGTGGTTTGATCTGGGCAGTGTAGAAATAATAGATATGGTGAGGGGTAAAGACATGTGTTGTGCGCACACT
>NZ_JBEZGO010000008.1:217784-413632 GCF_040650035.1 Actinoplanes sp. NPDC048796
GGGGTGTCTTTCACCGGGTTTGATCTACTTTGCTTGCCGGGGGGTGTGCTGCGTCGCACCGGCCGGGGGGGCCGGTGCGACGAAAGGTGCAGCAAATGTCAGGTTGTCGGCCGAACGTGAGACATATCCGACTTCTGGCGCTGAGAATCAGGACGGATAGGGCCACTCGTGGACGGGGAGGTTCTCGTGCATCAGCGGAAGGTAGCGCCGAAGCATCTCGTGCAGCGCCTCCTGGCGGTCGTTGCCGTCGGCCTCCAGCGCGTGCAGGGTCTGCACCTGCCACGCGGCCCCGTTTCGGTGGGTCAGGCAGCGCTGCTCGATGATGCCGAGCAGGCGGTCGCGCTCGCTGGCCGAGACGCCCCACTTCTCGAGGCCCTGATGGGCCATCGGCAGCAGCCGGCGCAGCACCAGTTCGGTGACCTGGATGTAGCCGAGGCCGGGCCAGAACACGCTGGCGTCGATGCCGTGCCGGGCGCAGGTGTGGAAGTTCTCCTCGGCCGCGCTGAAGCTCATCTGCGTCCACAGTGGGCGCTCGGCCTCGGCCAGGGTGCGGATCAGGCCGTAATAGAAGGCCGCGTTGGCCATCGTGTCGACCACGGTGGGGCCGGCCGGAAGCACCCGGTTCTCCACCCGCAGATGCGGGCGGCCCTTCACCACGGCGTAGATGGGCCGGTTCCAGCGGTAGATGGTGCCGTTGTGCAGCCGCAACTCGGACAGCTCGGGGATCTCGCCGCGCTCGAGGATCTCGGACGGGTCGGCCTCGTCGCAGATCGGCAGCAGGGCCGGGAAGTAGCGCACGTTCTCCTCGAACAGGTCGAACACGCTGGTGATCCATCGCTCGCCGAACCACACCCGCGGGCGTACCCCCTGTGCCCTTATCTCCTCGGACCGGGTGTCGGTGGCCTGCTCGAACAGCGGGATGCGCGTCTCGCGCCACAGCTCCCGGCCGAACAGCAGCGGGGCGTTGGCGCCCAGGGCGACCTGCACGCCGGCGATGACCTGGGCCGCGTTCCAGTACGCGGCGAACTGCGCCGGGCTCACCTGCAGGTGGAACTGGGTGCTGGTGCAGGCCGACTCGGGCGCGATGGTGTCGGTGGTGACCGCGAGCCGGTCGACGCCGTCGATGCGGATGTCGAGGTCCTCGCCGCGGGCCGCGAAGATCTGCTCGTTGAGCACCTTGTACCGCGGGTTGGCCGACAGCGCCTCCAGCGTCATGTGCTCGCGCCGCAACGTCGGCAGGATGCCGATCATCACGGTGTGCGCGCCGACCTTGCGGGCGTGGGTCTCGGCGTTGTTCAGACTGGCCCGCAGGCTGCGCTCGAGATCGACGTTCTCGTCGCCGGCCAGCCGCCGCGGCGGGACGTTTATCTCGATGTTGAACTGGCCCAGCTCGGTCTGGAAGTCCGGATCCGCGATGGCGCCGAGCACCTCGGAGTTGCGCATCGCCGGGTCGGCCCGCTCGTCGATGAGGTTGAGCTCGATCTCCATGCCGGTGAGCGGCCGCTCGAACTCGAAACGCGACTCGCGCAGCATCGCCGCGAACACGTCCAGACTCCGTCGGATCTTGTGCCTGTACTTGGCGCGGTCCTCACGGGTGAAGTTGGTCTTCTCGACTTCCTCGCCCATGGCACACCACCTTTCTCCGACGAGCTTCAAAGTCCCACACGCTCAGCGTGTCGCGCCAGACGACACCAAAGCATGAGATCGCACAGGGTGTCCCTTCCATCCTCGTCGATGTGATGAAGGTTGACGCCGGGGAACGACACACCAGCGGTACCCGGCTGTGCCGGTTTTCATCCGGACGAGACCCTGGGGAGGGTTGCAGCGTGAGAATGCGGCGCTTGCTCATCGGCGTCGTGGCGGTCTCCGTCCTGTCCACGATTCTCACCGTCACCTATGTGGCCCTCGGACCGCTGCGCGCGGCCCCGCCCGCGCCTCAGGCCACGGCGGCCGTGCTGTCGGGTCCGGAGTGGTCCACGGCCTGGGCCGCCGCGCCCTCGTCCGGATTCCGCAATGGACCGCCCGGCCACACCGTCCGCAACGTGGTGCACACGACGGTGGGCGGCCCGAAGGTCCGCGTCCGGCTCACCAACCGCTTCGGTGCCGGCCCCCTCCTCCTCGGGCACGTCACCGTCGCCGTCTCGGCGCACGCGGGCGGCCGTCGCGACGGCTCGGTCGACGCGAGCGACGGCGGCGCCGCGCCCGGCACGCTGCGCGACGTCCTGTTCAACGGCATCAAACGGGTCTCGGTTCCGGCCGGCGCCGATGTTCTCAGCGATCCGGTCGCGCTCGACGTTCCGGCCGACACCGACCTGCTGGTCACCGTCTGGACGCCGGTCCGGCCCCCGCTGTCGACCTGGCACGTCAACGGCCGGCAGGTGTCGTTCGTCAGCCCGGCCGCGATGGACGTCGCGGCCGACCCCACGAGCGAGCCGTTCACCGCGCGGACCACGGCCTGGTTCTATGTCGCCGGGGTCGACGTGGCCGGTGCGGCCGGCACGGTCGTGGCGTTCGGCGACTCGATCACCGACGGCTCGGCCACCGTCCGGGGCGGCAACCACCGCTGGCCCGACCTGCTCGCCGCCCGCCTGGCGGCCGGCCCCGAGCCGGACTACGGCGTGGCCAACGTGGGCATCGGCGGCAATCGTCTCCTGCTGGACGCCGGACATCCGTACACCAGAATCGCCTCCAGGGCCGGGCGCTCCGGTCAGTCCCGGTTCGCCGGGGACGTCCTCGAGCAGTCCGGCGCCCGCGCGGTGATCATCCTGTTCGGGATCAACGACATCATGCAGCAGCCGCGGCAGGGCGACCCGGCGCGGATCCGGGCCGGCCTGGCCCACCTGGCGGCCCGCGCCCGCGCCCACGGCCTGCGGGTCGTCGTCGGCACGCTGACGCCGTTCCACGGCTGGCGAGCCTGGTCGCCCGCGCTCGACCGGGTGCGCGTGCGGGTCAACGACTGGATCCGGGCCGGCGGTGGCGGCGCCTTCGACGGGATGGCCGACTTCGACCGGGCCGTACGCGATCCGGGCGAGCCGCGCCGGCTCCGCGCCGACTTCGACGGCGGCGACCACCTGCACCCGAACGACGCCGGCATGCAGGCGATGGCCAACGCGGTCCCGCTCGACAAGCTCTGAGGCGGTTCTAGGCCAGAGCCAGGGCCAGCAGGGCGGCGACCACGGCGACGCCGAGGATCGCCTGAAGGAGCAGCGCCGGTCCGAGGTGCGACCACATGGTGGGGATGCGCGGCGTCAGGGGTTGCATCGTCGTGAGGTTGATGACCCGCACCAGGCGTACGGGAAGGGTGTGGTCCTTCTGCGGCGCCGTGGTGGCCTGCACGAGATCACCGCGGTGCAGCGCCGACTGGGGCAGTTGCCCGTGCATCTCGACCTCGTAGGTCTGGCCGAGATCGTCGCGGATCCGCACCGGGGTGACCAGGAACTCGGGACCCTTCTTGAGCTCCTTGAAGCTGCGCCGGGGACCGCGCATCCGCAGGAGCGAGCCGATCATCTGGGTGATGCCGGCCGCCACGAAGATCGCCATCAGGGCGGATTGCCCGATCTTGACCTGCCGGGTGTACGAGGCCTGGAAGCCGGCGAACCGGCCGGTGATGACGGGGCTGACGTGCCGGAGGATCTGCTCGCGGTGCAGCTCGACGTCGTCCATGGGGGATCACCTCCTGAGAAGTATTCACATCGTACGGAGCGCAACTAGATCCACACCGTGAGTGAATTTGTTCGCCCCGCATCGATCTTGAGGGCTTCTCATCGCGCCCACCTGCGCTATCGCCCGGAAATTTCGGCTCGTTCGCCCCGCCCGTCCCCGATCTACGGAAAATCGCGCGAATCGCCCTCCTCCGGCGGTGAACTGTTCTCAGGTTCGCCGAGGCGCGATGGGGGCGGGAAACAGTGGCACCGACGAAGGCGTTCGTGAACCCGGACAGCGTCCTCGCGCGCACCGCCCGGGAAATGCTCGAAGCCCACGCGGGCGCCCGCGGCGAGACGGCGTGCCCCTCCTGCGGCGAACCGTTGCCGTGCGCCGCCGGCCGCGCCGCCGCCGAGGTCCTGGAGGCGGCCGGCTTGGCCGAGGCCTCGGGCCTGGTGTCGGCGTCCCGGCAGGGACGGGGATCTCCGGAGCCGGCCGGGCCGGCATCCTCGGCGTACTTCGGGTATTCGCCGCCCTACTACGCCACACACGCCTCACCGGGCGACTACGCGCCGGCACCACCGAAGCCACCGACTTACGACACCCAGCTGTACGGTCCGGCCGCGGTTCATCCCGAGCCGCCCGCCCTCGATTCTGAGCCGCCGTCCTTCGATCTTGAGCCGCCTCGCTTCGATCTTGAGCCGCCTCCCTTTGATCTTGAGCCGCCCGCTTTCGGCGCGCCGCACCGTGCCCGGCCCGACGAAGGCGCCCACCGCCTGGCCTCTCCCGCAGCACCGAGCGCGGCTGTTTGGGAGCCCACCGCGCCCGCGCCTTGGGAATCCCCGGCGTCTCCTTCCGCGGCATGGGAGCCCTCCGCTTCCGGCCCCGCCCTCGGGGATGCTTCCGCGTCCGGCCTTACCGCCGGAGAGGTTTCCGGGTCAGGCCTCAGCGTTCGGGATGCTTCAGCGCCGGAACTGGCCGCTCGGGAGGTTTCCGGGTTGGGCCTCGGCGCTCGGGATGCCTCCGCGTCCAGCCCTATGACTCGGGAAGTCCCTGGATCGGGTCTGGGGGTTCGCGATGGCTTCGGGCGGGAAGCCCCGGCGGCCGCTGAGCCGGTGGTGCCTGGGCTGAGCGCCGAGCTTCCGCGATGGGGGGAGGACCGGGGCGGCGGCCTTCGCGGGGCGCCCGAAGACAGCCCGGCGGGCTCCGATCCTACGGTTGGTTCCGGCTTCGTGAGCGGACCATCGAAGACGGTTGCCCTCTCATTCGAAACGCCTCCTCCGGCACCGGCGGCCGACGATCACGTCGCCGAGTCGCCGAATCTCCGGGCGGACGACATTCGCTTGGAGCACCCATGGCCGGCCGAGGCCACGCTTTCGGCGGGCGAGCCCTCCCCGTCACTGCCGCGGGTGGCTGCGACGGAACCGAACGAGCCGCCGGTCGAGGGAGACGTTCGGCAGCCGGCCGGGCCGGTAGGTTCGGCTCCTCCGGTGACGCCGCCCGGTATGCCGGTTCCTTCGCTGCCGCCGGACTGGCGCCAGAATCGGCCGTTGGATGCCCCGCGCTTCACGCCGTCGGCGCGCAACGGCTACCCGGCCGCCGTCGGCAAGCCGGTGTCGCCCCCCGCGCGCCCGATGCCGGAGCCGGCTCCGTCCGCCGAGGACCGCCCGCCGCAGCCGCTGACCCCGCCGCCGTTCGAGCCTCCGGTGTCCGCCCAGCGTTTCGAGCCACCGGCCGCCCCGGCGGCCTTCAACCCATCGGCTTCTCCGGCCGCGTCCGGTCCGTCGGCCGCGTCAGGCCTGACGGCCGCCCCGGCCGGGTTCGAGCCGCCGATTGCTCCGGCCACGTTCGAACCTCCGGCTGCGTCTGGTCTGTCCTCGGCGCCGGCCACGTCTGACCCCTCGGCTGCCGCAGCTGCGTCTGGCCCGTCGGCCGCCCCGGCCCCGTTCGAGGCGAGCGCTGCTCCAGCCACGTTCAACCCATCGGCTGCGTTCGGGCAGCCCAGTGTTTCGGCCGCCGCGGGGGCTCCCGCGGCTCCGGGACCATTTGGGTCTCCTGATGTTCCGTCCGGGCTGTCGGGGGCGCCAGTTCGATTCGGCACTCCGGCGGAGGCCGCCGAACCGTCTGCCGCGCCGGTTCCGCAGGGGATGGCTGGTGCTCCCGCGCCGTTCGCGCCGCCGGTGTCGGGTCAGCAAGGAGTGGCGGGCCAGCAAGGAGTGGCGGGCCAGCAAGGAGTGGCGAGCCAGCAAGGAGTGGCCGGCCAGCCGGCCGGGCGGCAGGCGGGGGGAGCGCCGGCCCCTTCCGGGCTGCTTGGAGCGGGGCGCCCGCCAGAGCCCGCTGCGGGCGGATTCGGGCCGGCGGCGGAGCCCAGCGGGTTGCCTCGAGCCGGTACCTCCGGGCCGGGAGCCGGCCGAAGTGGGGCGGACGCGCCGTTTGTTCTTCCGGGTACGAATGACAGCGCCCCCAGTGGCCTTCCCGGCCGGAGTCCGGCGCCGAGCGCCCCCGCCGGGGGCGGCGAGGGGAATGCCGTGCGATTCGGTGGCGGGATCGATGACGCGCCCAGTGGGCTGGGGATCCGCGCCGCCGGCCCGAACCCGGCACCGTCCGAGGGCGCGGGGCAGTTCGGCCGGGCAGAAAACGCGGGGCAGTTCAACCGGGCGGAAAACGCGGGGCAGCTGAACCGGGCGGAAAACGCCGGGCAGTTGAACCGGGCGCCGGGCGAAGGATCCGGGCTGCTCAACCGGGCGCCCGAGGCGGGGCACGTGCCCGCTGGGGGTGCGGGGCGTCCTAACCGGCCGCGGCTCGAGGCGCCGAACATGGGGCAGGTCAACCGGCCGCTCGGTGGTGACGATGGGCAGCCTGACGGGGCGGACGGGCCGTCCGCCTGACGGGGGAAAATTTATTGCACTTCTACAAGTGTTTGTGGTCTCGGCACATCGGGCAGTAACGTCGCCGAGAGGGCGGTCGGGTCGATGACCTCGGCTGCCCGACAGACGTGCGGCCGGGGGGTCGTGTCCCGGCGTGGCCGGGCCGGGCGGCTCGGTCGTCGAGGGGAGAGCCGCGACGTGAAGGCTCGACAGCAGGACCTACCGGGGCACAAGGTGGGCGACGGGCTCGACGACCTGGACGCCGCCGCCCTGGCGTACGCCGAAAGAGCGCAGGACTCGCCGGAAAGTGAGCGGGCCGCGCTGCGCGAGCAGCTCACCCGGCTCTGTCTGCCCTTCGCCGGGCGGATGGCCCGGCGCTACCGGGGGCGCGGCGAGACCTTCGAGGACATCGAGCAGGTGGCCCGGCTGGGACTGGTGAAGGCCGTCGACCGGTACGACCCCGAGCGGGGGTCGTTCACCGCGTACGCCGTCATCACCATCTCGGGGGAGATCAAGCGGCACTTCCGGGACAAGACCTGGGGCGTGCACGTTCCGCGGCGGCTTCAGGATCTCAGTCTCGAGGTCGGGCACGCGACGATGGTGCTGACCAGCATGCTGTCGCGGACGCCGACGGCCGTCGAGATCGCCGAGCGGCTTCATGTCGAGGTCGGCGCCGTCCTGGAGGCGATGGAGTCGTCGGCCGGGTACGCGCCCTCGTCGCTCAACGCGCCCATGGGTGGTGAGGGGGCGGCCGAGTTCGGCGACCTGATCGGTGGCGTCGACAGCGACCTGGAACTGGTCGACGACAAGGTGACAGTGGCCGACCTGCTGTTGCGGCTGCCCGCGCGGGAGCGGCGGATGCTGGCGCTGCGGTTCTACGGCAACCGGACCCAGGCCGAGATCGCGGCCGAGCTGGGCATCTCTCAGATGCACGTGTCGCGGCTGCTCACCCGGGCGCTGACCTGGCTGCGTGAGGCGATGCTGAGTGACGTCCCGCCGCGGTGGGAGGGTGCCGAGTCGCGGCCTGAGCGCAGCCCCATGGAGGTTCTGACCACCCGCGAGGGCGGCGTGGTGCTGGCCCGGGTCCGGGGCGAAGTCGACCGGGACACCGCCGAGCGGCTGCGCCTCAGTCTGCGGCATGCGATCGGCATGGCCGGTGACGAGCCCGTCGTGATCGACCTGTCGGGGGTGCCGCTGCTCGACGCGGCCGGCATCGCCGTGCTGGTGGACGCCGCGTCGGCCGCGTCCGTGGCCGAGGTCGAGTTGCGGCTGAGCGCCGCCCAGCCGTACGTCTCGGGAATCCTGGCCGTGACCGGCCTGGCCGGTCTGCTCACCTGAGGCCAGTCCCGCCGGTCAGTCGCGGGGGCGGGCCAAGGAGGCCCAGACCACCTTGCCGTCGGCCGACGGCATCCAGCCCCAGGCGTGGGCCGACGCGTCGACCAGCAGCAGGCCGCGCCCGCGGTTGAGGCCGGCGACGGCCGGGCCGGGCCGCAGGGGTTCGGCCGGCGAACCGTCCCGTACGGCGATGTTGAGGTAGCGCGGCCGCAGCGACACGCGCAGCGTCATCATCGTGTGCGCGTGGTCGACCACGTTGCTGACCAGCTCGTTCGCGATCAGGCTGGCCGGTGCGACCAGGCCGGGCAGGTCCCAGCGCAGGCAGGCCTCGGTGGCGACGTCGCGGGCGTGCCGGGGCGCCCCGGTCACCGGCAGCAGCTCCTCGGAGAGCGCCGGGAGCGTGGCACCGACCGCGGCCCGGGCGGCTTCCACACCGGCGAAGACGGGCAGCCGGTGATAGGCGGGACCGGTCAGAAGGGCGTGGACCGGCGGCTGGGCGCCGTAGACCAGCACCGGGATGCCGGGCCAGCGGGCGGCCTGGCGGCTGGCGGCGGTGAAGACGGCGAGCGCCAGCGGCTGGTCGACGGTGAGCGCCGAGACGTCCACCAGCACCGCCTCGGGCTGCTCGGCCAGCGCTTTGAGCAGATGAATGTGCACGTCCGCCACGTCGGTCAGGCCTAGCGCGCCGCTCAACCGGACGGTCAGCTCGGACGTGGTGCCCGTGACCTCGTACTCGATGGCCATGTCCCCACCTCCACTCCGACCGACCGCCGGATACCCCGGGGGCTGGAGGCCAAACGGTTCATGAAGACTCGGTGGCCGCTGTCTCCATGACAATGATCGCACCCTCGGGACGGGCGCCACCCTCCCGGCGCCGCAGGGGCGTGCAGGCCACCCGTACGGAAATCGCCTTGCCCCTCCGGTTGACCGCGGCGACCTGCATCTCGGCGTTCTCCCCGTCGGCGCCGAGAGCACCGCGCAGCAGCGGGCGGAGCTGGTCGATCGGCAGGCCGATGTCGAGGTTGAGGAAGTGCTGGCCGATCACCTCGCTGGAGCGCAGACCCCACAGGTCCTCGGCCCGGCTGTTCCACATGCGGATCCGCAGGTCGGGGTCGACCACCGCGACGCCCGCCTGCATGCTGGTCAGCACCGTCTCGAGGAAGTCGTTGGCCTCGTCGAGCTGGGTGCTGCTGATCCGCAGCTGGTCGTTGATGCTCTGCAGCTCGTCGTTGGTGGACTGCAGCTCCTCGTTCATCGTCTCCAGTTCCTCGTTGGTGGACTGGAGCTCTTCGTTGGTGGTCTCCAGCTCCTCGACCGTGGACTGGAGCTCTTCGTTGGTGGTCTCCAGCTCCTCGTTGGTCGACTGAAGCTCCTCGTACGCCGCCTCGAGCTGCTGGTTGGCGTGTTCGAGCTCGTCCTTGAGGCGCCGGGAGGCGGTGACGTCGTGGAAGATGATGTTGACGCCGAGCAGGCTGCCGTCGGCGCCGGCCAGCGGGCTGACCTGGACCTCGAGGTTGAGCTGCTCGGAGCCGCGCTGAAACTCGACGTCCGGGATGCGCAGCGTGCGGCGCTCGAGCTGGGCCTGCTCGATGAAGCGGCGCAGCTCGACCGGGCGGTAGGAGAGCTCGAGGTCACGGAACGGCCGGCCGATGTCGCGGGAGGAGACCCCGAAGATCGTCTCGAGTTGACGGTTGGAGAGCGCGATCATGCCGTCGGAGGTGAGCGAGAGCTGGGCCAGCGGGCTGGCCGCGAAGACCTCGTTGCGCAGCTCGTCGAGGCCGGTCACGGGCAGGCCGCTCGCCTGCGCGGGCTCGGAGAACGCCACGCCGGGGGTCGCGTAGAGCCGGGGCACGCGGCGGAAGACCCGGCGCTTGAGGTCGATCGGCGAGAAGAGGCTGGTGTGGCTGAGCAGCATCTCGGCCTTGCCGAGGAAGAGCACGCCGGCGTCGCGCAGCGCGAAGTGGAACCGGCCGAGGATCTTGGCCTGGGTCTCGGCGTTGAAGTACATCAGCGTGTTACGGCAGGTGAGCAGGTCGATCCGGGAGATCGGGGCGTCCTGCACCAGGTCGTTGCGGCCGAAGATGACCGAACGCCGCAGATCCTTGCGGAACGCGAAGCGGCCACCGCTCACCGGTTCGAAGTAGCGTTCGATCAACTCCGGCGGCACGCCCTGCATCTGGCGTTCGCCGTAGGTGGCCTGACGGGCCTCGTTGAGCTGCTCCTCGTCGACGTCGGTGGCGTAGATCTTGACCCGGTCCTTGAACCCGTCGACGCCGAGCACCTCGGCCAGGACGATGGCCAGGGTGTACGCCTCCTCGCCGGAGGCGCAGCCGGCGCACCACACCCGGATCGGCGCGTTGTCGGCCTTGGCCTCGATGATCGGGGTGAGCACCTCTTTGCTCAGGAAGTCCCAGGCGTCGCCGTCGCGGAAGAAGGCGGTGACGTTGATCAGGACCGTGTTGAAGAGCGCGGTGAACTCTTCCGGGTGCACCTGAAGGAAGTCGAGGTATTCCAGGTAGTCGCCGACGTTCACCTGGCTCATCCGGCGGTTGACCCGCCGCATGAGGCTCGACCTCTTGTACCCGGTGAAGTCGAAACCGCGCGACTCTTTCAGGTAGACCAGAAGCGCCTCGAAGTGGGGATCGGCCGGCTGCACGGCAGAGACGCTACCGGATGTCACGCCGGAGCCTGGTGTTCGCCGAGCCGGTCGATCAGCTTACGGATGGTGGCGGCCGCGGCTTCGGCGTCGTCGGCCAGGCTCTCCAGGCGGACGCCGGTGCCCGAATGCCGGCCGCCGGCCATCCGCCGGCTCAGGGCGGACTTCTCCTCGAGCGCGCGCAGCGCGATCCACAGGGCGCTCTCGAGGGCGAGCGCCTGCTCGTCGAGCAGGCTCTCCGGTGACCAGGCGTGCCCGATCCGGCAGCGGAAGCGGGGCATCGGGTCCGACTCGACCTGAAAGAGGCTGCCGCCGCAGGACGGACATCCGTATCCGGCCGGCTCGGCGATCGTGTCAGTGGTCAGCGTGCTCCTGGGGTCGGTGATGGCGACCTCGAACTCGAGCATGCGGTCGTTGGGCGGGTGTGACTGTGGAAGGTCCATGTCGGCCATCCCGGAAAGCAGCGCCCCCATCTTGGCGGCGGGAAGGACGTGGTCGGGAGTCACCCGGGTCAACGCGGCGCGGGGCATCCAGGGGCAGAGGGCGTCCTCCGGGTCCTGGACGATCGTCGCGCCGCCCTGGGCGGCGATCGTCGCCAGCCCGGAGGCGCCGTCGTCCCGCCAGCCGGAGAGCACCACACCGGCCGCGCGCGGCCCGGCGGCCCGGGCCACCGAACGGAACAGCGGATCGATGGCGGGCCGGTGACCGTTCTCGGCCGGGCCACGGGTGAGCCGCAGCCGGCCGTCCAGCAGCAGCAGGTGATGGTCGCTGGACGCGACGTAGATGTGACCGGGCCGCAGGGCCTCGCCGTCGGCCGCGGCGCCGGCCGGCAGCGGGCCGCTGCGGTCGAGGATCGCCGGCAGGGCGCTGGGCGCGGATCGCGCGACGTGCAGAACGATCAGCAGGACGCCCGGGTAACCCGGGGGAAGACCGGCGACCAGAGAGCGCAAAGCTTCCACGCCTCCGGCGGAGGCGCCCACGGCGACCACATCGCGATGCAGGTTCACAGTCATCCGGCGTTGAGCTGAGTCCAGACCACCTTACCGTCGTTCACCGGCAGCACACCCCACGCCTCGGTCAGATCTCGGACCAGGCGCAGCCCGCGCCCGCCGGCGTCGGTCACCGCGGCCTCGGCCGGCTTCGGCATGCGGCGGCTGTGGTCGCGCACGCTCATGCACAACCGCCCGTCGCGCAGCGCGGTCACGGTGAACTCCATGGTGGTGTGCGCGTGCCGGACGACGTTGGCCACCAGCTCGGTGGCGATCAGCGCGGCGACCGCGGCCAGCTCGCCGCGCTGCCACTTCGCGCAGGCCTGGGTGACCAGGGTCCGCACCTGGCGGCAGGCGTCGGGCACGGGCCGGAGCCGGACGTGGATGCTCGGCGGCTCGGGCTCGGCGGCGCCCTCGGCGATCGCCTCGTCGCAGTCGTCGGCGAACTCCAGGTCCTCGCAGTCGGGGGCCTCGACGACGGTCTGCCGGGTACGGGGGTCGGCGCCGCACACCACGATGGGCACGTTCGGCCATTCCGCCGTCTCGCAGACCGCGGCGCTGAGCGCGGTCAGCCCGAGCGGATCGCCCACGCGCATCTCGGTCACGTCGAGGAGCAACCGGCTCGGCCCGGTGGCCAGGCGCAGGCGGATCGCCTGCTGCAGGGCGTCGCCGGTGAGCTGGTCGAGCGTCCCGTTGATCCGCAGCACGGCGACCGGGCCCGCCTGTTCGGGCCGGCACACCAGCTGATTCGGCAAGGTGCGTTCCCCCTCGGGCTGTGGTCCGTCGGACGATGGTGCCCGGCCGGCGGGTGGGGCAAACGTCGGCGAAGGCGGCAGTGTCGTGACCTAGCGCTCAGGTAAATCGAGTACCGTTGCGCGCCATGGGTGTGTCTCAGCGGCTGAAGGGCCGTTTCCGCAAGTTTCTGCAGCGTCCGGGCACCACGGTCGACCTCGGGCCGCTCCGCAAGAGGTTGCCGGCGATCGAAGCTCACGCGGAGGCCCTCAGCGAGCTGGACGACGAGGCGCTGACCGCCGCCGCCAACGAGGCGAGCGACTACGCCGAGATCTGCTCGGTCGGCCGCGAGGCCGCCTGGCGTGCTCTCGAGCAGAGGCCGTACGACGTGCAGCTGCTGGGCGCGATGGCGCTGCTCGACGGCCGGGTCGCCGAGATGGCCACCGGTGAGGGCAAGACGCTGACCGCCGTCATCGCCGCCTTCGGTCACGTACGGCTGGGCCGTGGCCCGGTGCACGTCCTCACCGTCAACGACTATCTGGCCCGCCGCGACGCGGAGTGGATGGCGCCGGTCTACAAGCTGCTCGGCCTGACCGTCGGCTGGGTCACCGAGACCTCGACCCACGACGAGCGCGTCGAGGCGTACCAGGCCGACGTCACGTACGTGTCGGTCAGCGAGGCCGGCTTCGACTACCTGCGCGACCAGCTGGTCACCGACGTGGCCGACCGGGTGCAGCGCGAGCTGGCCACCGCGATCGTCGACGAGGCCGACTCGATCCTGATCGACGAGGCCCGCGTGCCGATGGTGCTGGCCGGCAGCCTGTCGTCCGAGAGCGACCCGGTGCACGAGGCGGCCGACCTGGTCCGTGACCTGGTCAACGGCAAGGACTACGAGGTGGCCGAGGACGGCCGCAGCGTGGCCTTCACCGAGGCCGGCCTCAAGAAGATCGAGGAGAAGCTCGGCGGCATCGACCTGTACGCCGACGACCAGGTCCTGCAGCTGTCGGCGGTGAACGTCGCGCTGCACGCCGAGACCCTGCTGCGCCGCGACGTCGACTACATCGTGCGCAACGGCTCGGTCGAGCTGATCGACGAGATGCGCGGCCGGGTCGCCCAGCGCCGGCGCTGGCCCGACGGCCTCCAGGCGGCCGTCGAGGCCAAGGAGGGCCTGAGCGAGACCGCCGAGGGCGAGGTGCTCGACACGATCACCGTGCAGGCCTACATCGCCCTCTACAAGACGGTCTGCGGCATGACCGCGACCGCCGTGCACGTCGGCGAGCAGCTGCGCGAGTACTTCAAACTCGAGGTCGCGGTCATCCCGCCGAACACCGAGAACATCCGCGAGGACGAGCCCGACCGCATCTACTCGGCGCACGACACCCGCGACGAGGCGCTGGTCGAGGAAATCAAGATCGCGCACGAGAAGGGCCGCCCGGTGCTGGTCGGCACGCTCGACGTCAAGGCGTCCGAGCTGCTGGCCAAGCAGCTGGCCGCGGCCGGCGTGCCGAGCACCGTGCTCAACGCCAAGAACGACGCCGAGGAGGCGGCCATCATCGCCGAGGCGGGCGCGCTGGGCGCGGTCACCGTCTCGACCCAGATGGCCGGCCGTGGTGTCGACATCCGGCTCGGCGGCAGCGACGAGGCCGACCGCGACCGGGTGGTCGAGCTCGGTGGCCTCTACGTGATCGGCGCCGGCCGGCACGACAGCCGCCGCGTCGACGACCAGCTGCGCGGCCGCGCCGGCCGGCAGGGCGACCCGGGTGGCTCGGTCTTCTTCGTCAGCCTCGAGGACGAGCTGATCACCCGGCACGCGGGCGACATCCTGCCCGCCTCGCCGCGGATGGACATGGACGGCGTCGTGCACGACGACCAGGTCAACTACGCGGTCGAGCACGCCCAGCGGGTGGCCGAGGGCGTCAACCACGAGATCCATCGCAACACCTGGCGCTACAGCGTGGTGATCGAGCAGCAGCGGGTGGCCCTGGCCGAGCGCCGCGAGCGGCTGCTCACCTCCGAGGTGGCGGCGATCATGCTGCTCGAGCGCTCGCCCGAGAAGGCCAAGGAGACCGACGAGGACGTGCTCTCCGAGGCGGCCCGGGCCATCGCGCTCTTCCAGCTCGACCGGCTCTGGGTCGACCACCTGGCCTACCTGTCCGAGGTGCGCGAGGGTGTGCACCTGCGGGCGCTGGGCAAGCTGGACCCGCTCGACGAGTTCCACCGGTCCGCCGTGCCGGCGTTCCAGACGCTGCTGCTCGACGTCGAGAAGCGCACCATCGAGACGTTCGAGGAGACCGACCTCAGCGACGGCTGGGAGCCCGACCGCGCCAAGATCGTGCGGCCGAGCGCGACGTGGACCTATCTGGTGCACGACAACCCGTTCGGCTCCGAGCTCGACCGGCTCATCGCGGCGGTGGGCCGCCGGCTCATTTCGAGCGGCGACTGAACAACGTTCCTCAGGAAAGCGCCGGGCGAACCAGCCCGGCGCTTTTTTGTGGCCGAAGTCTCAAAAACGCCTGTTCGGCGACCCTTAATCAGGTCGACAGAATCCGTTCGGAAAATGCATTTCCGGTCCGGCAAGCTGGTTCTGGAACGGATTTCCCACACTGTGGTTGCCGGGTTGACCCAGCGCCTGCGAAACCGGAAATATCGTTCGCGGTTTACGGAGTGTGATCAGTCGTATTCGCTTTTCCAGGGGGCTGAAACAGAAATGCCGGTCAATGCGATCGAAAGACCGCCCGCGCTCACGCTGACCTTGGCGATCCCGCTCACCGGCGACACGCTCAGCCCGCAGGCCCGCCGATTGATCGAGGCCGTGCGCGAGCTGGTCCAGGACAATCAGGGCACCATCGCGGTCGAAACGCCGCTGGCGGCGGACCAGGCGGGAGCCGGACCCGAGATTCGCCTGCTGACCGGCAGCCGTCAGGTGATGCTCGACGGCGAGATGCTTCCGCTGACCCGGCTCGAGTTCGATCTCCTGCTCTTTCTGGCCGAGCGGCCACGCCGCGTCTTCACCCGCGGCCAGCTGCTGTCCGGCGTCTGGGGCTACGACCACACCGGCGAGCGCACGGTCGACGTCCACGTGCGCCGGCTGCGACTCAAGCTGGGCGGTTCGGTTCCGGTCATCACCACGGTGTACGGGGTGGGCTACCGGCTCGCCGACGACGCGCGGGTGATCGTCCAGCCCCACGGGTAGTCTTTCCCGGCGTGCGTGTGCGACCCGTCTCGACCGGCAACCTCGTGAATGAATTGGCCGATTTCCTGATGAGTCGGGAACCCGACAGTTACCTCCGGGTTGCGGTCGACGGCCCGGCCGCGGCCGACCCCGGAAAACTCGCGGATTCCCTGGTGGATCCGCTTCGGGAGCGGGGCCGTCCGGTGGTGAGGATCGACACGTCGGACTTCCTCCGGCCGGCCTCGGTGCGGCTGGAGTTCGGACGAGACAATCCGGACACTTTCTACGCCGGCTGGTTCGACGAGGCCGGGCTCGCCCGCGAAGTCCTCGACCCCACGGGGCCCGGCGGCTCGGGCCGGGTGGTGACCAAACTGTGGAACGCGTCGACCGACCGGGCGGCCCGGTCCCCGTACGTCTCGCTCGAGAACACCACGGTTGTGCTGGTCAGCGGCCCGTTGCTGCTCGGCGGGGGCCTGGCCTTCGACGTGACGGTGCACCTGGAGATGTCCGAGGGTGCGTTGCTGCGGCGTACGCCCGAAGCGGAACGCTGGACGGTGCCGGCCTTCCGCCGGTACGCCGAGGAGGTCGCGCCCGCCTCCTTCGCCGACGTCGTCGTCCGGGTGGACGATCTGCGCCGTCCGGCGCTCGTCGAAGAACGTTGGTGAAGCGAGTCTGTAGCGCGACCGACCACTGACAGTTATGCTCCGGTTACTTTTTCAGCGGAGGCCCCGTTTGGGATCTTCGGCGGTGGGTATCAGGCGGCACCACGGTGCGATGGGGTCGTCCCCGGGGGAACCCACCGGTAGGGGCAGAGAAGGGCAGGGGGAGCGCATGCTCGTCAATGGAGCGGTTATCACGGGTAAGGGTGCCGCCAAGGTGGGGCGTACGCCGGAGGAGATCGAACAGATCCGGGCCATCCTGCGCGGCCGGTTCGACGACATCAACGCCGAGTACGAGGAAGCGGTGGCCGAGAACCAGAAGCTGCGCCTGGTCGAGATCGGCGACGCCGCCGGCGACGACCAGGCCGACAGCGGGTCCAAGACGGCCGAGCGCGACGCTGCCACGTCCCTGCTGCGGACCCTTCTGGACCGGCGGACCCAGGCCGAGCACGCCATGGCGCGCCTGGACGACGGCACGTACGGCAACTGCGAAGGCTGCTCGAACCCGATCCCCTGGGAGCGGCTCGAGGTCTTCCCGTCGGCCACCACGTGCGTGCACTGCAAGCAGAACCGCGAGCGCCGCGCGGGCTGAGCACACCAGCGTCCCGGGTCCGCCGCTCGTCGAGCGGCGGACCCGGCCCATCCGGACTAGTTTGAAGACCCATGGGCACGATCGAGGTCGGTACGGCGTCCTGGACGGACAAGACACTGCTCGCCTCGGGCTGGTATCCCGCCTCGGCGGACACGCCCGAGAAACGGCTGGCGTACTACGCGAAGCAGTTCGCGGTGGTCGAGGTCGACTCGACCTACTACGGGCCGCCGGCCGAGCAGACGACCCGGCTGTGGGCCGAGCGCACACCGGACGGCTTCACGTTCAACATCAAGGCGTTCAGCATGCTGACCGGCCACCCGACGAAAGTGTCGGCGATCTACAAGGATCTGCGGCCGGAGACGGACAAGAAGAACGTCTACCCCGGTGACCTTCCCGCGCAGGCGTACGAGGAGATCTGGACCCGGTTCCTCTCGGCTCTGGACCCGCTGGTCGAGGCGGGCAAGCTCGGCGCGGTGCTCTTCCAGTTCCCGCCGTGGTTCGGTATCCGCAAGTCCAACAAGGAATACCTGCTCGAGGTGGCGTCGCGCTGCAAGCCGCTGCGCCCGGTCTTCGAGTTCCGCAACGCGTCGTGGTTCGAGGGCGGTAACCAGAACGAGACCCTGGACTTCCTGCGCGCCCACAAGCTGCCGTTCGTCGGCGTCGACATGCCACAGGGCCACAAGTCCTCGATCCCTGCGATCATGGCCGCCACGGCCGACCTGGCGGTGGTCCGCTTCCACGGCCACAGCGACAAGTGGACCAGCAAAGACATCCACGAGAAGTTCGGCTACAACTACTCGGAGAAGGAACTCGAGTCCTGGGCGCCCCGCCTCCGGGAACTGGCCGCCGACGCCGACCGGACCCAGGTCTTCATGAACAACTGCTACTCGGACTACGCGCAGCGCAACGCGACGACTTTGATAGAACTACTCGGTGACGCTTGAGGCGCAGCGGGAGCGGATGCTCTCCGGGCTGATGTACAACGACCTGACCGTGGAGCTCGTCGAGGCTCGGCAGCGGACCGTGCTGCTGACCGACGAGTACAACGCGAGCTTCGGGCGGCCGCAGCAGGAGCGTGAGGCGATCCTGCGGCGGCTGCTGGCGAAGGTGGGGCGCGACGCTCACTTCGAGCCGGCGTTCCGGTGCGAGTTCGGGTTCAACATCAGCGTCGGCGACCACTTCTACGCCAACTTCGACTGCGTGATGCTCGACGGTGGCGGCATCACCATCGGCGATCACGTGCTCTTCGGCCCGCGGGTCGGCATCTACACCTCCAACCACGCCATCGACGCGGGGGAGCGGGTGGCCGGCGGCTGCTACGCCAAACCGGTCACCATCGGGAACCGGGTCTGGGTCGGCGGTGGCGTCACCATCAACCAGGGCGTGACCATCGGCGACGACGCCATCGTGGGCTCGGGCAGCGTGGTCACCCACTCGGTACCGGCCGGCGTGATCGCGGTCGGCGTGCCGGCCCGCGTGCTGCGCGAGATCACCGAGGCCGACAAGACCGGCTTCGTGCCCTAGAGCTCGTCGTACGGGACCGACTTCCAGGTGTCGGTCAGCAGCGTCGTGAGGTGGTCGCCGGCCGGGTAGGCCTGGTTGTCGATCCAGGCGATCGGCTGGGCCGGGCAGGTCGCGTTGACGGCGACGGCGCCGGTGAAGCCGGGCAGGTCGGCCTGGGGGACCGGGCGCAGCGACCACGGGACGCCGTTCATGGTCATCGCGATCTGCAGCAGGACCATGGTCGTGCCGCGCAGCATCGGCGCCTGCGGCCAGATCACCTCCCGGCCGTCGTGGAAGGCGACGTTCCAGGTCGTGCCCTCGCTGACCAGGCCGGTGTCGCCGACGAACAGGGCGTCGTCGTATCCGTCCTGGACCGCCTGCCGGCGCGCGACGAACAGGCCCATGGTGGCCGAGTGCTTCTGCTCGGGCCAGTCGCGGCGGTGGCTGTCGGTGCGTACCCGCAACGGTTTGACCGGATCCGACGACCGTGGATCGCCGACCGCCACCACGACGTCGGGCGGGCTGTCCGCCTCGGGGCCGGGGATGAAGGAGACCCGGACCGAGGCGTCGCGCTGATCGCCGAGGGCGTGCCGGATGAGCGCGATCACGCGGGCCTCGTCCTCGACGCCCATCTTCCAGCCGAAGAACTCCTCGCTGCCGTCGGCCAGACGGGCCATGTGCAGCGCCAGGCCCTTCACCCCGAGCGACCGGACCTGCATCGACGTGAAGTGGCCGTAGTTGACGGTGGCCAGTCGATGGATCTCGCCGAGGTCGGGGACGTGGCCGTTCAGCTCGAGATTGCGCACCTCGACAAGCCTACGGGCGGGGCTTGATCTCGGGGGTGCGGGTGCGGTGAAGGCCACGCCGGCCGGCCTCGGCGGCCAGCGCGGCGGCGTCGATCACCGCCGCTCCGCCGGGATCGTTGTTGAAGAAGACATAGCTTTCCGGTACGTCCGTGAGCCGCTCCACCCACGCCCGCAGGGCTCCCTTGCCGTATCGGGGCCACGGCTTGGCCCGCCCCTCGTGCAGCCGCAGGTACACGAAGTCGGTGGTGATCCACAGGGGAGTGATGGGCCGGCTGCCCCGATCGGCCCAGCACAGCGCGGCCCGCCTTTGCCGCAACAGACCACACAGATCTGGCGTGAACCAGGTGTCGTGCCGAGGCTCGACGACAACTCGGACATCATCCGGGAACAGCCGCAACGTCGCGTCCAAAGACGGCAAGTCCGCCTTGAGGGTCGGCGGCAGCTGGATCAGCACCGGCCCGAGTTTGCCGCCCAGCCCTTCCGCCCTGGACAAAAAGCGGGCAACGGGCTCGGCCGGCTCCTTGAGCCGCTTGATGTGGGTGAGATAGCGGCTCATCTTCACCGCGACACAGAAGTCGTCAGGTGTCCGCGTCCGCCACTGCTCGAAGGTCTCCCGCTCGGGCAGGCGGTAGAAGGCGTTGTTGACTTCCACGGTCTGGAACCGGGCCGCGTAGTGCTCCAGCCAGAGCCGCTGCGGCAGCCCAGTGGGGTAGAGACCGCCCCGCCAGTCCTTGTACTGCCACCCCGACGTCCCGATGTGCATCACGTGACCTGCGATACCCCGATCTCAGCCGGGTTAGACGGGATGATCACGGGGTATGGCGGGGTCCCACGCACCACGGACCACCAAGGAGCTCTCATGTCTCTCAGCGACGACGACATCACCACCACCACGGGCTCGAACGCCGGCGAGGGCCCGGCCGACGGCGGCGCCAACCCGGGCGGCCACGACGGCGGCGCGGACGGCTCGGCCGAGGGCCCCGCGGACGGCGGCGCCAACCCGGGCGGCCACGACGGCGGCGCGGACGGCTCGGCCGAGGGCCCGGCCGACGGCGGCGCCAACCCGGACGGCCACGACGGTGGCGCCGACGGCTCCGCCGCCTGATCGGGCACCACGGGATGACGATCGACGCGCCGGGCGAAAGCCCGGCGCTCTCCCGCGCCGTGGCGGTGGAACCGGGCAAGTTCGCCGCCGCCTACTGGGGCCGCGCCCCACTGCTCTCCCGGGCCGCCGAACTGGCCGGCCCGGACGGCTTCGCCGACCTGCTCTCCCCGGCCGCGGTCGACGAGCTGCTCTCGCGCCGCGGGCTGCGGACCCCCTTCCTGCGGGTCGCCCAGCGCGGCACCGTGCTGCCGGCCGGCCGGTTCACCGGCGGGGGCGGCGCCGGAGCCGAGATCGGTGACCAGGTCATCGACGACCAGGTCATGCGGTTGTACGCCGAGGGCGCCACCCTGGTCCTGCAGGGCCTGCACCGGCTCTGGCCGCCGCTGATCGAGTACAGCCGCCGGCTCGGCGCCGAACTGCGGCGCCCACTGCAGGTCAACGCCTACCTGACCCCGCCGCAGAGCCAGGGCTTCAGCACCCACTACGACACCCACGACGTGTTCGTCCTGCAGGTCGACGGCACCAAGCGCTGGCGGCTGCACGAGCCGGTGCTGGCCGACCCGCTGGAGAAGCAGGCCTGGGGCGGCCGGGCCGACGAGGTCGGCGCCACCGCCGAGGGCGAGCCCGCCTTCGACATCCTGCTCGAGCCGGGCGACGCGCTCTACCTGCCCCGCGGCTGGCTGCACTCGGCCGAGGCGCAGGGGGCCCGCTCGCTGCACCTGACCATCGGCGTCCGGGCGATGACCCGCTACGCCATGGTCGAGGAACTGCTCGGTCTCGCCCTGGACGACGCCCGCCTGCGAGCCACCCTGCCGTACGGCCTGGACGTCTCCGATCCCGAGGCGATCGAGCCCGAGCTCACCGAGACGGTCGAGGCCCTGCGTGACTGGCTGAGCACCGTCGAGCCGGCCGAGGTGGCCGAGCGCCTGCGCGCGCGGGACTGGCCGTCGGCCCGCCCCGAGCCGGTCAGCCCGCTGGCCCAGCTCGACTTCGCGGCCGGTCTCGGACCGGACGACGAGATCCGCGCCCGCGAGGGCCTGCGGTGGCGGCTGGCCGACGACGCCGACCACGTGGTGCTGCGGCTGGTGGGGCGCACGATGCGGTTCCCCGCCTACTGCGCGCCGGCGCTGCGCATGGCGCTGGCGGGAGAGCCCGTCCGGGTACGTGACCTGCCGTTGGAGGAGGAGGCGGATCGGCTCGTGCTGGCCCGGCGCCTGCTCAACGAGGCGCTGGCCGTACCGAACGTCTGAGTGATCGACGGCCGGGTTCTTCGCCGAACCCGGCCCGGGACCCCGGTGGTCCTCGCTAGCGTGGATCTCGATGTGGAACCGTACGGAACGTGCCGGCCCCGTCGTCCTGCTGGTCGAGGACGACGAGGATCTGCGTGAGATGACCGTGCAGATGCTCGAGATGCGCGGGTTCGACGTGCTCTCCGCCAAGGACCCGGTGAGCGCGATGATGACCTGCCGCGTGCACAGCGGCAAGATCGACGTGCTGCTGACCGACCTGGGCCTGCCGGGCGTCTCGGGCGGGGAGCTGTCCCGGTCCGCCTCGGCCGTCCGGCCCGAGATGAAGATCGTCTACATCTCCGGCATCCCGGAGGACATCGCCGTCAAGAAGGGCATGATCCGCGCGGGGTCGCCCTTCCTGGCCAAACCGTTCTCGGCGGACCTGCTGGCCGGCACGCTGCGCGCGGTCCTGGCGCAGGGCTCGACGCCGTCGTCACGCTGATCCGGACCGCAACCGACGGCCACCGCCCCGCACCCATGAGCGATCTCAAGCAGACCTTTGCCCGCCCGATGTGTATGGCATCTGGCCGCCGGAACCGGCTGCCGCTGACCTCGGGGGGAACCTGTGGAATTCTTCAAGATGCTGATCGGGTACGTCCGGGCCGCGCACCAGTCGGAGGAGGGCGCGACCGCCGTCGAGTACTCGATCCTGGCCGCCCTGATCGCCGGTGGTCTCGTCGCGACCCTGGGCCTGCTCCGCGACGACATCATCGCGCTGTTCAAGACCCTGATGAACGCCATCTGACCGCTCGCGGAAGCTTCCGCCGCGGGCCGGGCCGGGGGCCCGCCCGCGGCGATCGCGGTGTCGCGGCGATCGAGTTCGCGATCGTCCTGCCGCTGCTCCTGCTGATCCTGTTCGGGATCATCGACATGGGGCGCTACCTCCAGCAGTACATCCAGCTCACCGAGGCCGCTCGCGAGGGCGCCCGGCTGGGGGCGCTCAACGGCTCGGTCACCGAGGTCAAGGCCAAGGTGCAGGGCATCGTGGGCGCCGGCGTCGCGCTGACCTATCCCACCGGCCCGGCCGTCTGCGGCACCGGCACCGTCGACTCGTCGGTCACCGTGCAGCGGACCTTCGCCCCGGTCACCCCGCTGTTCAAGCTGATGGTGATGTTCGGCGGCGCGAGCCAGAACCCGGGCACCCCGGTCATCAAGGCTATCGGGGTCATGTCGTGCATGGGCTGACCTCGCTCATCCCGCGCGCCTCGCGCGACGGCGAGCCCGGCGACCAGGGCGCCATCGCGGTCGTCGTGGCCCTGTTCCTCAGCATGGGCATCCTGCTGGGCATGGGCGCGATCGTCATCGACATCGGCCTGCTCTACGCCGAGCGCGAGCAGTTGCAGAGCGGCGCCGACGCCGCCTCGTGGAAGGTCGCGCAGGCCTGCGTGCTGAAGAAGGACGACTGCACGGTCACGGCGCAGACCGTCAACGCCGGGGCGTACGCCGTCAAGAACGCCAAGGACGGGTACGCGGACGCGCAGATCTGCCTCGACAACACCAACTGCCCGGCCACCTGGAACACCACCACGACCTGCCGCCCGCAGCCGGTCACGACGGGGGTCCACCACCAGGTGGAGGTGCGAACCTCGACCCGCAACCCGAACAGCTCCACGCTGGTGCCGCCCCGGCTCGCGCAGACGCTGGTGGGCGGCTCCTACACCGGTAAGAAGGTGGGCGCCTGCGCCCGGGTGGCCTGGGGCGTGCCCGCCTCGGCGAACGTGCTGGCGCTGACCATCTCCAAATGCGACTGGGAACGGATCACCCAGAACGGCGCGAAGTTCTTCCAGCTGCCGGTCCTCGACCCGCTGCTCGGCGGGACCGGGCTGTTCCCGCTGCTGGGCCTGGAGGCGCCGCGCAACAACGCGGTCCCGATCAACAACGGCATCCTGTCGGTCTGCAAGAACACCCTGGCCGACACGCTGGCCGGCAACCCGAGCGGCTACGCCTGGCTGACGCCGTCGGCCGACGCGAACTGCCGCACCACCATCGCCCCCAGCGCGGCGACCGACCTGTGGATGTACACCGGGCTGCTCGACCTGGCCGGCGCGACCAAGTGCACCACCACGATGAAGACTCTCGTGCAGAGCGGCCAGGCCGTCCTCGTGCCGATCTTCGACCGGATGATCGGCGCCCTCAACCTGCTGCCGGCCGCCTTCCACATCGTCGGCTTCGCGCCGTTCGTGATCACCGGGTTCAAGGGCCTGATCGGCGGCCTGGCCGGCACCCTGTCGTCGCTCGTCGACACCGGACTGAACTCGCTGGAGTCGCTGATCTGCGGCACCTCGCTGTGCATCTACGGCTACTTCACCAAGTCAGTGATCACGCAGAGCATTCCGACCAGCTTCGGCACCTCACCGGACTATGGAGTCCAGGTGATTGGCCGTACGGGCTGACCTTTACCTGAGATCGTTAGGACATGCGACGGCGTGTCCTGATCCTGCTCGCGGCGCTGCTGCTGGCCGGTATCAGTGGGGTGGCGGTCCTGGCCTACGCCCACTCCGCCGACCGCCGGGCGCTCAACGGCGTGAAGGGGGTGTGGGTGCTGGTGGCCAAGCAGCGCATCCCGGCCGGGACCAGGGGAGCCGACATCCGCGCCAAGGGCCTGGCCGAGCGGGTCCTGATGCCCGCGCGGACCGTGCCCGAGGGGACCCTGACCAGCTGGACCAGCGACCTCGACCGGCTGACCCTGTCGGCCACCGCCGAACGCATGCAGCTGCTGATGCGCCCGCTCTTCCAGGCGGCCGGCCCCTCCGCCTCCGCGCCCAGCCGGGGCTTCGCGGTGCCCACGGGCATGCTCGCGGTCACCGTTCAGCTCAGCGTGCCCACCCAGGTCGCCGGCAACCTGGTCGCGGGGGACCGGGTCGCCGTCTACGGCACCTTCCCGGCCACCGCCCAGAACGCCGAGGAGCAGACCACCCGGCTGCTGCTGCCGCGGGCCGTGGTCATCTCGATCGGTGAGGCCCAGGCCCCCGACGTCACCCCCAAGCCGACGCCGTCGCCCTCCGCCTCGGCGACCACCTCCGGTACCACCCCGTCCAGCTACGTGCGGTACGTGGTCACGCTGGCCGTCGACTCGCCGGACGCCCAGCGGCTGGTGCACGCCGCCCGTACCGGCCTGCTCTACCTGGCCATGCTGGGACCGGAGGCGACCGCCGTGCCCGGCCCCGGCGTCGACATCTCCGGGTTGTTCCCGTGAGCCTCTACGTCTACGTCGAACCCGACGACGCGCGGCGCTCGCAGATCGGACCGGCCTTCCGCGAGGTCGGCTGCACCATGCTCGACGGCATGGACGAGCTCGAGGCGCACCTGCGGCGCTACCCCGAGACCATCCTGATCATCCTGGGCGCCACCGTCGAGCTCGAGGAGTCGCTGATGGTCGCCGCCTACCAGCGGCTCCAGCGCCCGCTCATCGGCGTCGTGCTGATCCGCAAGGTGGTGGAGCCGGGCGTGGTGCTGCGGTGCCTCCAGTCCGGCGTGCGCGAGATCGTGGCCGAGGACGACGAGCAGGGACTGCGCGACGCCACGATCCGGTCGATCGACCTGTCGAAGGCGCTGAGCACCACGCTGCGCACGTCGGCCGACGTGGCCCCGTACGCCCGGGTCGTCACGCTCTTCTCCGGCAAGGGCGGAAATGGGCGCAGCATGCTGGCCACCAACCTGGCCGTGGCCCTGGCCGGCGGCGGCCGCCGGGTCCTGCTGATCGACCTCGACCTGCAGTTCGGCGACATCGCCATCATGCTGAAGCTGTCGCCGGAGCGGAACATAGCCGGCGGGGTGACCATGGCGGGCCGGCTCGACGAGCCGGGCCTGCGCTCGATCGTCACACCGTACCGGCCCGGCCTGGACACCCTGCTCGCCCCGCCCAGCCCGGCCGAGGGGGAGAAGGTGAGCCGCGAGTTCGTCGTCGAGATGCTGGACGCGGCCCGGCCCGTCTACGACTTCATCGTGGTCGACACCCCGGCCGTGGTCACCGACCAGGTGCTGGCCGCGCTCGACATGACCGACTGGTACGTGCCGATCGTGACGCCCGACCTGCCCACCCTGAAATCGGTACGGCTCACCGTCGAGATGTTCGATCTGCTGGACTACGCCCAGGACAAGCGGCTTCTGGTCTTCAACCGGGCCAACACCCAGGTCGGCCTGAGCCCGGCCGAGGTCGAGCTGGCGGTCGGCATGCCGTTCACCGTGCAGGTGCCGTCGAGCCGTGACGTGACCGTCTCGGTGAACGCGGGCGAGCCGCTGTGCCAGACCGACCCGATGCATCCGGTGAGCCGCGCGATCCGCTCCCTGGCCGACCGTTGCGCCGGGGTCGAGGCCGCCCCCGTGCGCCGCCGCCGGTTCCTGTCCCGCCGGGGCCGGGCATGAGCCTGTCGTCCCGCATCGGCGGCAACACGCCGGCCGACAAGTCACCCACCCCGGCCGCCGAGGAACGGCACCGCCCGGGCCGCCCGGTCAACGACCAGGTGTACGAAGTACGGCAGCGCATCCAGCGCAAACTCGCCGACGAGCTGGGCCCGTCGCTGTACGCGGCCGGCCGGGGCGACAGTACCGAGGAGCTTGACGGCCGGGTCCGCGAGGCGCTCAACGACCTGCTGGCCCGCGAGGAGACCCCGCTGTCCGGTGCCGACCGGGCGCGGATCGTCAACGAGGTCGTCGACGAGGTGCTGGGTCACGGGCCGATCGAGTCGTTGCTGCGCGACCAGTCGATCACCGAGGTGATGGTGAACGGCCCCCAGTCGGTCTACGTGGAGCGTTTCGGCCGCATCGAACGGGTCGGCGCCGAGTTCGACGACGAGGCCCACCTGCGCCGCGTCATCGACCGGATCTGCTCGCGGGTCGGCCGCCGGGTCGACGAGGCGAGCCCCATGGTCGACGCCCGCCTGCCCGACGGCAGCCGGGTCAACGCGATCGTCCCGCCGATCGCCATCGACGGCTCCTCGCTGACCATCCGGAAGTTCTCGGCGGTTCCGCTGACCGTGGGCGACCTGCTGTCGTACGGCACCCTGACCCGGCCCGCCGCCGAATTCCTCGACGTCTGCGTCCGCGGCCGCCGCAACATCCTGGTCAGCGGCGGCACCGGCTCCGGCAAGACGACCATCCTCAACATCCTGTCCGGGTTCATCCCGGCCGACGAGCGGGTGGTGACCATCGAGGACGCCGCCGAGCTGCAGCTCGACCAGGAACACGTGGTACGCCTCGAGACCCGCCCGCCCAATTCCGAGGGCCGGGGCGTGGTCACCACCCGCGACCTGGTCCGCAACGCGCTGCGGATGCGCCCCGACCGGATCGTCGTCGGCGAGGTCCGCGACGCCGCCGCCCTCGACATGCTCCAGGCGATGAACACCGGCCACGACGGCTCCCTGACCACGCTGCACGCCAACACCCCGCGCGACGCCCTGTCCCGGCTCGAGACGATGGTGCTGATGGCCGGCCTCGACCTGCCCAGCCGGGCCATCCGCGACCAGATCGTCTCCGCCGTCGACCTGATCCTGCAGGTCGGCCGCTTCAAGGACGGCACCCGCAAGATCAGCCACATCACCGAGGTGGTCGGCATGGAGTCCGAGGTCATCACCCTTCAGGACCTCTTCCTGTACGACCCCACGGCCGGCGCCGACACACCGGGCGCCGCCGGCGGGCTCCGCTCGACCGGCATCCGCCCTCAGTTCGCCGAGGTGATCTCCCGGTACGGGGTGACGCTGCCCCCGGCCATGTTCTCGGGCCGCCCGCGGTGATCCCGGCCTTCGTCATCGCGGTGGGCGCCGCCTCGGCGGCCACCTTCCTGCTGGCGTACGCCGTGCTGGCCGCGACCTTCGGCCGGACCCCCATCCAGCGCCGCCTCGCCTCCCTGCAGCACTTCACCGTGCGGCGCGAGGTGGAGAAAGAGGTGTGGTGGCGGCGGTTGGTGCACGCCTCCGGCCGGAAGGTGGACCGGTCCGAACTGCTCAGCGACCTGGCCGAACGCAGCGCCCCCCTGCTCGACCGGCTCGGCGCGACGACGCGCCCCACCGAATGGCTGGCCGTCCGCCTGTACGCCTGCCTGGCCACCGTCGTACTGCTGAAGCTGATCCTGCCCTTCTCCGCGGCCCTGCCGCTCGGCCTGCTGATCGGATTCTTCGGCACGAACATGCTGCTCCGCACGAGGATCCGGCGCCGCGAGCAGGCGTTCGCCGACGAACTGCCCGGCGCCCTGCAACTGATGATCAGCTCGCTGCGCTCGGGTTTCACCATGCATCAGTCGGTCGAGGCGGCGGTCCGCGACGACGAGGGCCCGGTGGCGGCCGAGTTGCGCCGCGCCCTGTCCGAGACCCGGATCAGCGGCAGCTTCGAGGACGCCCTGGAACGCATCGGCGAACGCACCCGCAGCGACGAGATGCTGTGGCTGGTCATGGCGTTGCGCCTGCAACGGGAGGTCGGCGGCAGCCTGGTCGACGTCATGCAGACCACCGCCGACACCATGCGCGAACGTTCCTACCTGCGCCGGCACGTACGGGCCCTGTCCGGCGAGGGCCGCATGTCGGCCTACGTGCTGACGGCCATGCCGATCGCCACCGGCCTGATCCTCTACCTGACCAACCCGGCCTACCTGGAGCCCCTGTTCACCGAGCCGCTCGGCTGGGCGATGCTGGCCGTCGGCGTGGTCGCGCTGACGATCGGCGCGATCTGGCTGCGCATCGTGGTCCAGGTGAAGGCGTAAGCCGTGGCCAACATCGTGCTGGGCGCGGCTGTGGCGGGCGTCGTGCTCGCGTTCGTGCTGGCCGCGGTGGCGGTCCTGCTGCCGCCACCCCGCTTCGAACGGATCCTTCGGGCGCTGGCGGCCTTCGGCACCGGCCCGGAGATGCGCCGGGACACCGGCAGCGCCGTCCAGCGGCGCCTGCGTTCCCTGGTCATCGCGGGCCTGGACCGGGTGGCGGAACTACTCACCCCGGCCGCCGGCCGCGACCGGCTGAGCCGCCTGCTCGACTACGCGGGAAACCCGCCGGCCTGGCCCTTGGCGAGGGTGATGCGGGCCCGCCCGTTCGGCGCGGTGGTCGGCGCGGGTGTGGGCGCCTTCTTCGCGTACGGCTGGACCAAGGACACCGACGCGGTGCTGCTCGGCATCCCGGCCGGCCTGGTAGCGGGTTTCCTGATGCCGCAACTGCTGGTCTACAACGCCGGCGTCAAACGCCAGGAGAAGATCCTCTACTCCCTGCCGGACGTGATGGACGCGATGGTCATCGGCGTCGAGGCCGGCCTGGGCCTGGACTCGGCGATGGACCAGGTGGCCGGCGCGACGAAGGGCCCGATGTCCGACGAGCTGAACCGCGTCCTGCAGGAGATGCGCCTGGGCGTCGCGAGAACGGAGGCCTTGCGCTCCCTGGCCTCCCGAACCACGGTCCGAGACCTCAAGCGCTTGATGACCGCCTTGATCCAGGCCGGCGAACTAGGCATCTCGGTAGCCGGCATCCTCCGCGAACACGCGGCGGATCAGCGCATGCGCCGCCGCCAGCGCGCCGAGGAGATGGCCCAGAAGGTCCCGGTGAAGCTCCTGTTCCCCGTCATGTTCTGCATGTTCCCCGCCATCTTCATCGTCGTCGTCGGCCCAGCCGTCATCACTCTCTCCAAAGCCTTCGGATGACTTCATGGCTGGCGGCGACCGCCTACGACCAACAACCCGGGAACCTTGTCGGCGCCCTCGAGATCGATCCGGCCGCCGAGATTCAGCGTGATCGTCGATGCCTTCGTCCCGGCCAGAAGGGACATATCAATAGTGCCCTCATCATACGACAAAATACGAATCGTGTTAAGGAACTCATGGCCCACCACATGCGGAAGTACCGCGTTGATGGTCTGCGGATCGCCCATTATTTGGAATTCGTTGAGTGCGTTGAGCCGGCCGATCGGGGTGGGGTCGACCATGGTTCGGCTATGAAGAATGAATTTGGAAAGGCGCGTCAATGCGGTCAGTGGCGTGAGGTCGGTCGGGCACTCGCCACTGAGCATGACGCTGATAGCCGAATCCGACCATTCTTCGAGGAACTTGATGGAGTCTCGGTGGGTGATTTTCGAGACCATGATCCGGGTTATCGTGCGCAGAGATGGCATCTGCGCGGCCTTGGCGAGCAGTGCCGCCGAGCCGCCGATGAAATGAAGATGGTGAAGTCCCCGGAGTGCCTCTATGTTCCGCAGGTTGTTGCCCTCCAGCAGCAGGGAGGTGAGGTTCGATACCGTCGCCAGCGGCTGAAGGTCCAGTTCGAGGTCGCCTTGATGCCATATCGACAGCGCGTGAAGATTGCTGTTCGTCAGGGGTGAGAGGTCATAGCAGGACTCAACCTGAATCTCTCTGATTTCCGGATTCCGGCGCGCGAAGGAAAGATCGACAGGTTGCGAGTCGGTTGTTTCATGCACTCTGATCGAGCGGGCATTCTTGACCAAAGGCAGGAATTGCAGCAATTTTTGATCCGTGATGTTCACCTTTTCCGATGTGCCGAACGAGACGTCGCCGAGCACCCGAATCGCGTAAACCTCCGGTTCGAAGAACACCCACGCCTCGACGAGGGCATTGCGCACCAGCTGCGATGTGCTTCCCGAGTACTGCGCCAGGAATCCGATAGCCGCCGGGTCACCGATCTTGCCGATGGCCCGGATCGTCAGCGATATTTCCTCCTCGGTCTGCGGGCTGGAATTCATCAGTAGATCGAGCGACAACGAGCCGGCCCGGGCCAGCATGTCGGCGTAGACCGAGTTCTCGGGCGGCAGAAGTTTTCTGGTCAGCTCCAGAACCGCCGCTTGCGTGGGTTCGGGGCACTCGGCTGACGTCTCCAGGCAGGCGAGGGCAAGAAGTCGCATGATGGTGCGGCTGTTGGTGTCGGCCGACTCGGCAGCTTTACCGAGCAGGCCTTCGATAAGGGTTCTGCTGCCCCGCGCCTTGGTGTGCCCAGCGGCCATGACGATCGTCTCGTGCCACTGATCTTGATCGGCGTGCAGGACAAGCAGTCCCAGGTCGCCCTCCTCCACGGCCTCCTTGGCAGCGAGGTATTCCTGGAAAGTCCGGTGAATGAAGTCCATCCGGTCATGGGTCGGCTCGCGGATCAGGCCGCTTCTCTCCAACAGGACCCGGTAGGTCTCGTTCTCGTCGAGAGCTACCCGCGGCATGCGTCCGAGCTTGACCGCTATCCGCTCCAGCGCCTCCGCCTTGGCCGCGTCCGACTGTCCGTTGCGCATCAGCCAGTAGGCGAGATCTTGAAGGAGCAGCATCTTCTGCGTACGGCCGAGGGTGTTCACCGCCTTGATCTCCCGCTCCTCGTCGCGGCGTTCGAGGAGCATGTGCAGGGCCACCTCGTACAGTTCCATCCGGCTGCTCGGCAGCTGGCCGTGGCGGTCCTTGTGCAGCGCGCACGTCAACGCGCACAACAGCGGGTAGGCGACGATCTGCCGCAGATGCCGGTTGCGGTCGATCGCTTGGAGAAGCCGCCGCTGGTAGTCGGCGATCGATTCCCGCTGCCCGTGCGTGCGGGCTTGTTCGAGCATCGCCATGTGCCACCGCTCCACGAACACAGTGACGGACTGGCGGTCCATGGGCGCCAACTCGACGACCCGGAAATCGTCGCCGCCGAGCCATTCCGCGGGCACCGCTCCGGGCCGGGAAGTGACCACGTATCTCGCCCGCGGGAAGGCGGCGATCAGTTCCGAGATCCACCGGCGTGCCTGGGGCCGGCGGTCGTCCGGCAGCTCGTCGATGCCGTCCACCAGGACGACGCCGCGGCCCGAGCGCAACTGCTCCTGGACCCAGCCGGGCGGCATCTCGTCGGCGATGTGGCGGCCCACCTCGTTGACGAAGTCGCCGGGTGCGGGAAGCTCGGTGGTCGCGAAGCGCCGCAGCGGGACGAAGAACGGGATTGTCGTGTTCCAGCTGTTCAGGTGGTCCGGGAAGGTACGGCGGGCGCTGTTGACGGCGATCCACTGCAGCAGCGTCGTCTTTCCCAGGCCGGCCTGGCCCCTGATGAAGATGCGGTCGTTGGCGCCGACCAGCTCCTCCACGCTCGCCAGGCGGTCGCTTCCGGTGGCCTGGCTCGCGCGCAAGCTCAGGTAGGCCACCGACAGCGGGTAGGCCCGGCTCGAATCGGAGACCGTGGCGCCGAACAGCTCGATCCGGTCCAGCAGGTTGGCGACCAGCTGACGGTAGTCGCGTTCGAAGTCGGCGCCGATCCGCAGGCGGGGCAGGCGGTCGAGCACCGTCTCCAGGTCGGTGATGATCTGGCGGTTGCGGGCCAGGAGCTCGGTGAGCGCGTTCACGCTGGCCGTCGGCAGGGTCCGGGCTATTTCGATGGTGTACGCGGCCGACTCGCGCAGCAGCAGGTCGTACAACCGGGTTCCGTCCTCGGAGAGCCCGGCCCTCTCCAGGGGCGACTGTGACCGCAGGTACCGGCCGAGGTATCCGGCGTCGAGGTCGCTCTTGAACAGGTCTGCCTCCGTCAGCGCCGCCTGCTCGAACGTCGCCTGAACGGCCAGGACCGCGGCCTCCCGTTCGTGCGGCTCGACGGCCCGGAACTCGGTCGTGATCCAGGTTTCCAGGCGATCGGAGACCGCCTCGGCCGCCTCCTCCCAGAGCCGGGCGAACTGCCGCTGCTGCCGTCCGCCGGTCAGGACGGCCGCGACCCGGTCCACGGCGCTGTTGCCGATCTCGTTGACCAGTTTGTTCTCGCCGGCCCAGAGCCCGCACGCGGTCTTGGCGATGGCGGTGCCCAGAACGTACGTCGCAGCTTCCAGTGCCGGCATGTCCGTATCCTGCCCGGCTGTGCTGTTCGCTCTCAAGAGTTGCTAAGCGAACCGGCTCGGATGCCGATCGGAGAAGATGATGTCCGACCTCGGATCGGAGAGGGAGCGGCGCCGGCTGGCGGCGCTGCACGAGTACCGCCTGCTCGACGCGCCGGCCGACGACGAGCTGTCAGCCGTCGTCCGGGTCGCCGCGATGGTGGCCGAGGTGCCGACCGCGACTCTCAACCTGATCGACGAGAACCGGCAGTGTCAGCTCACCACCGTCGGCTTCGAGGGCGGCGACTCGGCGCGCTCCGACTCGATGTGCGACATTCAGCTGCGCACGGGCCGGTTCGTGTACGTTCCGGACGCCCGCGAGCACCCGCTGTACGCCGGCAACCCGTGGGTCGACGGCCGGATGGCGAACGTCCGCTTCTACGCCTCGGCCCCGCTGATCGCCCCGAGCGGCTACCCCCTGGGCACGCTCTGCGTCTTCGACGACGTGGTCAGACACCTCACGCCCGGTCAGATCGAACGGCTCACCGACCTGGCCGGTGTGCTGGTCGGGCTCTTCGAACGCCGTCGGCAGGGCCGTCTCGCGGCGGAGATGGCGGTGAACGCCGAACGGAGCCGCAAATTCGTCGAGACCCTGGTCGACACCGTGGACATCGGCATCGCCGCCGCCGACGAACAGGGGCAACTGACGATTCTCAACCGGGCCGTACGGCGGTGGGGTGGCGCCCTGAGCGGCGCCGGCGACCTGACCGAGATCGCCGGCCGCATCAACCTGCTCGAACCGGACGGCGTGACCGAGTTGCCCCAGGAGAACGCGCCCCTGTTCCGAGCCCTGCGCGAGGATGTCAGGGTCGACGACGAGGAGCTCGTCCTGCGTACGGCCGATAATGCTCTCCTGACGTTGACGGCCAGCGCCCGCAGCATGATCGCCGACAGCGGCGAGCGGATCGGCGCGGTCGTCGCCCTGACCGACGTCACCCGCGAACGCGCGAACCTGCGCCAGATCGAGGACCTGGTCATCGAGCTGCGGCGTTCGAACGACGAGCTGGAGGGTTTCGCGGCCGCGGTCAGCCACGACCTCGTGCGTCCCCTGGCCGGCGCCCGGGGCTACCTGGAGATGCTGTTCGAGACGTACGGCGATGTGATGGACGACCGGGCGCGGAAGTGGATGTCCGGCGCGGTCGCCGCGACGGACCGCATGCAACAGCTGGTTCAGGCCTTGCTTTCGTACGCCCGGGCGGGCCACGCCCCGAGCACGGCCGAGCCGGTCGACCTGACGGACGTGCTGACCCACGTGACGACCGACCTGCGCACCCTGATCGAGACCAGCGGCGCCACGGTGACCGCCCAGGACCCGCTGCCCACGGTCACCGGCGACCCGACACTGCTCCGCCAGCTCCTGCAGAACCTGATCGACAACGCCATCAAGTACCGCCACCCCGACCGTTCCCCACGGGTGTCGGTGGCCGGCACGCCCTCCTCGTCCGGCTGGGACATCACGGTGACCGACAACGGCCAGGGCATCCCATCCGACCAGCGCGCCCGCGTCTTCGACATGTTCGCCCAGGTGGACCCCACCTCCCGCCAGGGACACGGCATAGGCCTGTCCACCTGCCGCCGCATCGTCGAACGCCACGGCGGCCACATGACCATCGACGAGGCCCCCGGCGGCGGCACCGTCCTGCACCTCCACTTGGCCCGCTGACATAGGCGTGGAGCAAGAGCCAGGAGGCGCGCCACCCGAGGGCTTCGTGCGCTCTGCCAAGATCGAGGACTTCTTGAAGCGCAGGTCGAAGGCCGCCTGACGGTGCTGGATCGCCGAAGATCTTGCCGGTTTTGTGGGGCTGCGGCGGTTCAGCGGTTAGGTCGCGGCCGCTCGGACGGCGGTCAGGAGGATGCCGGCGGTCACCAGGCCGGTGATCAGGACTGTGACGACCGTGGAAGTGTCGAGGCCTACGCCTCGGCGGTCGGCCACGCGCTTGGCGGCGACCACCGCGAGCACCGGGCAGGCCAGCAGGACCAGGAGGGCCACCACCGGGAGGGCGTCCTTCCACGTGCCGGTGGCCGAGCCGCCGTTCTCGCGCAGCGCCTGGTGCAGGATCACGCCGACGACGCCGCCCAGGAAGCCGAAGACGCCGAACAGCAGCTTCACGCCCCCGGTGATCGGGCGGGCCGGGGCCGTGTACTTGACCTTCGTGGCCACCTCGTCGAAGTAGTCGTCCGCGTCGCGGTCGGAGCGCTGGCGCGGGATCGCCGCCGTCGGGACCGTGCGGCCGTAGCGTTCGGCCACCGGGCCCACCTTGTGGACGTACTCCGACCACAGGCCCGCCGCCCGGGCGTCCGCCTCCTCGAGGGCTCGCTGGGCCCGGGCCACCTCCTGCGACGCCGCGAGCACCGCCTCGTCGGCCGCGTGGATCGCCTCCTCGGCCGCGGCCACCCGTTCGTCGTGCCAGTGGGCCGCCTCGGCGCGCATGGTCGCCGCCTCGTCGTCGAGGGTGGTCAGCCGGCGCAGGACGCTGCGGTAGTCGGCTGTCGCGAAGTCGGCCGGCTGCAGGCCGCCGCCCTGGGTCATGAGCCGGCTCCATAGGGGATGATCACCTCGGCGCCACGGTGCACCGAGCGGTCGAAGTGCAGGGCCCGCCACGGGCGCGGGTACCAGGCCGGCGCGCCCGCCCCGGGGTAGAACGGGGCGAGTTCGCTGCCGTGCACGTCCAGGGCCACCCACGCGCCGATCGGGTCGGTGCGTGACGCCTGCCCGCCCAGCGCGTCGCGCAGCAGGGCCGCCCCCCGCCACCAGCCGAGCACGTGCAGGCGGCGTTCCGGACCCTGGCGCAGGATCGTGCGCAGCTGCTCGGCCGCCTCCTTGCCGCCCGGCAGCGCGTCGGCCGCGTAGATGACCAGGAAGTGCGGCCGGTCGGCCGGCCACGACGCCGACGCCTCGCTCGCCGCGTCCTCCAGCAGCCAGTCGGCGTTGTCGGCCTCGTACCAGCCGCAGTCGGGCAGGTCGTTGCAGAGGGCCGCCGCGGCCGCCCGCGCGTCCGGGTCGAGGCAGAGGATCGAGAATCGGGCGCCGTCGGGCGGGAACTGGGCCGCCAGCGACATGCCGGCCGTGGCCAGGACCGCGCACGCCTCGTCCATGCGGGTGCCCAGCACGGCCAGGTTGCGGCCGGGGGCGCGGCGCAGCACGGTGCGGGCCGAGCGGGCGGCCACGTCGATGGTCTCGCCGAGGAGCACCATGGGCGCCGCCACCGACTCGGCCGGGGTGAGCCGGCGGAAGTCGGGGCTGTCGGCGAGCCGTGGCACCACGTCGCCGTCGAAGAGCCGGGGCGGGCCCAGCTCGGGCGGGCGCCGGCGCCACAGCCGGTGTTGCAGCGCGTTCCAGCGTTCACGGTCGCCGGCCGCCGGCACCCGGACGACCTTGTTGGCCTCGGTCGCGCCCGAGTCGGCGTTCACCACCGCGTGGTAGCGCGGCAGGGACTCGGCCGCCGTGTTCGTCTCGGCCAGGATCCGCCGGGCCCGGGGCAGCGCGATGCGCAGCGAGAACTGGGCGACCAGGGCCGGCCGTCCCCACAGCGCCTCGATGCCGCTGACGTCCTGCGAGGCCAGGATCAGGTGGATGCCCTGGGAGCGCCCGCGCCGGGCCAGGTCCTCCAGCAGGTCGACCGCTTCGGCGGCGACCGCGTCGCGCCCGGAGAGCAGCACCTGGAACTCGTCGACCACGGCCACGATGCGCGGCCAGCTGCCCTCGGGGTCCTCGGTGCGCAGTTCGGCCAGGTTGGTCACCTCGTACCGTTTGGCCGCGTCGGCCCGGCGCCGCAGCTCCTCGCCGAGGAAACGCAGCAGGGCGAGCCCGAACTCGCGGTCGGTGTTGACGTTGACGCCGACCAGCCGGACGTGCGGCAGCCAGCTCGGGTCGCGCCGGCCGGGCGCGAACCGGGCGAACGACACGCCCTCCTTGAAGTCGAGCAGGTAGAAGGCGAGCTCGGCGGGGGAGTAGCGGGCGGCCAGGGCGCCCATCCAGGCGTAGATCAGGTTGGTCTTGCCGGTGCCCGACGGGCCCGCGATCAGCGCGTGCGGCGGGTAGTCGGCCAGCGTCACCTGCACCGGCACACCCTGCGGGCTGTCGCCCAGAGGCGCGCTCAGCCCGGTCGCCGCGCTCTGGTTCCATTCCTCCCGCGGTAGCAGGCTGTCCAGCGCCACGGGGGCCGGCCCGGCCTCGACGGCCTCGGCGATCCGGCGACAGGTCGCGGCCACGACCGCTTGCGGGGGACCACCGTCCAGCCGTACGGGAAGAGCACCCGCACCGCTGATCCGCGCGTGATCGTCGCTCGCGGCGGTGATGAACTCGATCCCGTCGCCGGCCGGCACCGGCAGGCCCTGAATGACCAGGTGGACGCCGCAGGCGGCGCCGGTGCGCAGCAGCCGCTGCAACTGCGCCTGTTCGGCCCGGCTCAGTTCGCCCGCGCCGAGCAGCACGGCGACCCGCCACGGCTCCGGCCGCCGGTGGGTGGCCGCGTTGAGTTCGCGCAGCGACGTGTATTCGCCGGCCAGCACGGTCTCGTTGATCCGGCGGACGTGGGCGGTCAGGTCGTCGAGCAGCGCCGGCAGGCCGCCGGGCCCGACGAAGGTGAGCACGCCGGCCGGGGCGAGCGGCGCGAACCGGGCCAGGCCGCCGCCCAGGTGTTCCGGGTCGTAGCCGATGAGCTTGACCTGGCCGGGCGCCGCGGTGCCGAGCGCCCGCAGCAGCAGGCCGGCCACCACCTCGTCGCCGAGGGTGCGGTCGCCGCGGACCACCACGTGACCGCGGTCGAGCAGCGGCACCAGCGCCGGCACCTTCTCCGGATGCGGCAGCAGCAGGCGGCCCACCCGCAGCTCGGCGGCCCGGTCGAGCGGGGTCGCCTGCCAGTCGTCCCACGGGTCGCCCGCGGCGCCGGGCGCGGCCCGGTCGGCGGCGGCCGCGGCCGCCTCGGCGTACGCCGCGAGGTCGGCCCGGTGCTGGTCGTCGATCTCGGCCATCCGGGCGTCGCGCGCGTCCCCGATCTTGCGCAGGCGCGCCTCGGCCGCCGACTCGATCTTGCGGCGGCGCTCGACGGCGGCGGCGTGCGCGCCCCGGGCCCGGTCGAGGGCGATCGCGGCCGCGCCGAGCGCGTGCGACAGCCCGGCCCGGATCTCCATCACCTGCTGTGCGGTCGACTCAGCCATGTCGGGTGGGGCTCCCGGAGGAGTCGGAGGATTCGGCGGGGCGGCGCAGCGGGTCCGGCGCCGACGGGTCGAGCGTTCCCGCGTCCCGGCCCAGCCGGGCCAGCAGGACGCCGGTCAGCACGCTGGCGGTCACCGCGTTGTCGGCCGGGTGGCCGGGTGGCCGCCGGCCGCCCTCGGCCGGTACCCGGCAGATGCGCGCGATGAGGGTCTCGAGCACGGCCGGTGAGGTGCCCGGCAGCAGCGATTTGACGCGGCCCTCGGCGGCCGAGCGCAGCCGCGGCACGTCCTCGGGGCGGGGTTCGTGGCCGAGCAGGTCGCCGGCGAGGCGGTGCAGCACGGGCGGCGTGACGGCGGACAGCGCGAGCCCGGTCGAGGCGTTCACTCCGTGCAGCTCGCGCCCGAGCCGGGCGCGGTCCCCGGCCCGTACGCCGCTGGCCACCCGCCGAAGAAGCTCGGCCGTGTCCGGCTTGTCGGACTTGTCAGACGACGCGGGAGCCGGCTCGCCGGTCAACTGGGTGACCCGCTCCTGCCACCACGGCCCCAACTGCTCCGCCTGGTCGGGGGCCGCGGGCGGTGGGGCGCTCTCGTCGCGCTGTTCGAGGCCGGCCTTCCAGTCCCGGTCGGGCGGCGCGCTCGCGTCGCCGCTGAGACCCACCGAGGCGAGGTACTGCGCGATGGCGTCCTGGGCGAGGCGCAGCGCGGCGGCGGCCCGCTCGGCCGCCTCGGTGGCGTTCGACAGCTGCGGCACGCCGATCGGGTCGACCGACTGCTCCCGCACCCACATGAGGATCTCGGTGGCGCTGCGCAGTTTCTCCATCGCCACGGTCACCTGCCCCGTGGGCAGCTCGTCCGAGGTCGCGCGGAGCCGGGCGCCGAGTTCCTGGATCAGCGACATCGCGTCAGAGCATCGCCGTGTAGGTCTGCGCCTGCTCCACCGCGAGCAGCGTGGCGCCCAGGCACTCCTCGAGCGACTGGTCGGCCTGCGACAGAGACGCGTGGGCCGCGCCGACCGCGTCGTTGCCGCTGCCGTCGAGCGCGGCGGCCAGGCTCTGCTGGGCCTCGCCGATCTTCTCCCGGGCCGCCTGTATCGCCGCCTGCCCTTCGGTCACTTGCTGAAGTGCGGCATCGACGGCCGCTTTGACCTCGGCGACACTGGCCACCCGTGCAGCCTCCTGCTGTGCGGAAACCGGACTACTGTCGCAAGCGTACTGCCCCCTTCCTGTCCGGGTATCCCCGCACGCCCCTTTTGCCACGCCCCCAGTCGACGTGTGGCACGACCTGCGAAAAGACTCTTCCGGTACGCGGCCGGACAGTCCACTTCGGGCGATTTGGCGTACGGCGGCAGTCGCTCTTGAGTGAACAGGATTGAACCCGCGGGGTGATCTTTCACCCGGCCCGCGTGCGGCGCGCCGCGTCGGCCAGGGTCCGCGGCAGGTCGCCGGTGCGCTCGTGCTCGCGGCGCAGCCGGTCCGTGCCGGTGCCCACGGTACGCAGCGGCGCCAACAGCTCGTACGCCGTGCCGAGGTCGCCGTGCCGGTCCAGGGCCGGCGTCACCGTCTCGACGAGCTCGTCGACCAGCTCCCACGCCGGCCGGGTGCTCTCCCGCGACGGATCCAGCAGCGTGCCGCCCAGCCCGCTGTGCGCCGCGTTCCAGTGCGCCGCCTTCAGCACCCAGTCGGGGACGGGCAGGGCCCGCCGGCCGGCCGCGATGTCGTCCAGGGCCGTCCCGACCAGCGCCCGGACCAGGGCCGTGAGCAGCACCCCGTCCGCCACCGACGGGCACACGTCGGCGACGCGCACCTCGACGGTCGGATAGCGCGCCGACGGCCGGGCGTGCCACAGCAGCAGGCTCTCGTCCATCATCACGCCGGCGCCGACCAGCAACCGGACCATGCGCTTCAGATCGGCGGGCGATTCGAAGTACGGCGTCGGCCCCAGGCTCGGCCACCGGTCGAGCTGCATGGCCCGCCAGCTCGCGTGCCCGGTGTCCGCGCCCGCGGCGAACGGCGAGTTCACGAACATCGCCTGCAGGACCGGCAGCCACGGCCGTAGATGGTTGCCGACCTGGACGGCCGTCTCCACGTCGGGCACGCCGACGTGCACGTGACACCCGCAGACCGCCGGGTCGCCCACGATCGGCCCGTAGTGCCCGGCGATGGCCCGGTACCGGGGATCGTCGGTGACCGTCAGATCGGGCTCGCCGACCGGCGTGGCGCCGAGCGCGACCAGGTTCGCCCCGGCGGCCGCGGCGGCCTCCCCGGCGGCCTGCCGCATGGTGCGGAGGCTGTCCGCCACCTCGTCGAGGCTCGAGCAGACCGGCGTCACCATCTCGATCATGCTGTGCCGGAACTCGCGCCGGCTCTGTTCCCGCAGCGGCTCCGGCAACTTCCCGGCCACCGCCGGCGCGACCGGCACGTTCTCGCCGGTGCGCGGGTCGAGCAGCAGGTACTCCTCCTCGACCCCGATCGTCGGTCCGTTCATCGGGTCGCGGTCAGCAGCACGAGGGCGATCCGCTCGGCGTGGGCGTAGGCCGGCCCGTCGAGCTCCTCGTCGTACACGTCCGGGTCCCACTCCCGGTAGTCCCACCGCAGGCCGGTGCCCGCCAGCCGCTCGGCCGCGGCCTGGCGGAACGGATCGGTCCCGCCGACGATCCCGGTCCCGGCGAACAGGACCAGACAGCCGTCCGGGGCCAGGCGCTCCGCGGCCGCGTCGATGATCGCCATGGACAGCTCGTGCCCGTGCGCCCCGCCGTGCCGGTACGCCCGGCCGGCCGGGTCGATCATGAAGGGCGGGTTGGAGAAGATCAGGTCGAACTCCCCGTCCACGTCGTCGAGCAGGTCGCTGCGGCACGGCAGTACACCGGGCGTGCCGGCCAGCTCCGCGTTGATGCGGGCCAGCCGCAGCGCCGCCGGGTTGATGTCGACCGCGAGAACACCGGCCTCCGGCGCCCGCTTGGCCACCGTGATCGCGCCGGCCCCGGTGCCGCAGCCGATGTCGACCGCCCGCCGGATCGGGTGCGCGCGGCTCTCGACGTGCGCGGCCACGGCGTCGGCCATCCGGTAGGTGTCCGGCCCGAAGAAGACCGAGTCCTCGGCGTCGGTCGGAAAGGCCGAATGGACGAAGAGCTCTCCGTCGTACGAGGAGAACCGCACCGTGCTGCGCCACTCGTCGCCGTCGCGCCGTAGCACCCCGGCCGCGTCCATCAGCTCGACGATGCGCTCGGGGAGCACGCCCGGCCCGAACGGCCGGCTCCACCCGAACACGTCCCGCGGGCCGCACGCCCGCTGGTTCTGCGGCCGCCGGTTGACCCTCTCGTGCGTGGCCGGTGTGACGGTCGTGAACTCGTAACCGGTCTCACGCAGAGCCCGGCCCAGGTCGATCAGGGCAGCGTCGATCGCGTCGGTCGGCGCGGCGGTCATGGCGGTGATCGTCATGGCGTGCCGCATGCCCACGATCGTCCCGCCCATTCCTGCCGGCTCCCGGCCTGTCTCGGTCCCCGCGTGGCGACGAGCATGACCAGTGCGATCGGCCGCGGCCTGCTGGAACTCGTCACGGCCGCCGACCACGCCAGCGCCGCTGAACAGCACGAGCGAGCCGTGCGGGGCCAGGTGGGCGGCGGCCTGGTCCAGGATCGCGGTCGGCAACTCGTCCGGGCCGTCACCGAGGTAGGGCTGCCGGGCCGGGCCGAACAGAACGGGGCAAATCATTCACCGGCGGCGCTGGCGAGTGACCGGGGTTACGGGCTGTGGGAGAGTGGTCACAATTCAGCGCCTCGGTACGCTCGACGGCCCCCTCACCTCGGCGCCCAGTTGTGTCACGCGATCGCGCAATCCGCGATCTGCTGTCACAACCACGACGCGTCTGGCCGGCGCCTCCGCCCGTACCACGTCGACGATCTTGTCATCGCCCGAGCCGTCGGCGCGTTCCACGCGGACGCCGCCCTCGGCTTGCGGTGTCTGGCCGGCCTTACCCTCCACGACCAGCGCGACCTCGACCGGGCCGGCCAGATCGGGCAGGCCGGTTTCCATGATCGGAGTCAATGCGTCGCGCAGCCGCAGGGCCGCGGCGGCCCGGTCACGCCACCACCCATCAGGTACAGAACCGACGACGTTCGCCCCGTCGACGATCACGAGAGGTACGGTCATGAAGTTGAGCGTACCTGAGTCAACTTTTGTGGCGGATGGGGAATCAATCGATCCCGCGCGGCGCTGATAGGGGTCGTGCAAGGTGGGTAAAGGCCCCCGGCACAACGGCTACGGAGAAGAGAGAAGACGTATGAGCATCGGACCGATCGGACCGGGTGGGCCCGGCCAGTGGGACGACTTCTTCGCGCGCTTCTTCGGCGCGGCGGACCCGCGCCGTTCGCAGCGCATCGACATCACCAAGTACATGAGCGGCGACGCCCGTGAGGTTCTTTCCGCGGCGGCGCGCCGGGCAGCCGAGCTGGCCGACCCCGACCGCACCATCGCCGACCTGGACACCGACCACCTGCTCTGGGCGACCCTGCAGCTCGAGCCGATGAAGCAGACCGTGCGCCGCGCCGGGGCCGACCCCGAGCAGCTGCTGTCCGCTCTCGGCCGCCCGGCGGGCGTCAGCGAGGAACTGCCCACGCAGGTCCAGCTCACCCCCGCCGCGAAGCGGGCGCTGCTCGACAGCCTCCAGATCTCGCGCGCGGTCGGCGCGTCCTACGTCGGTCCCGAGCACATCCTGATGGCCCTGGGCCTCAACCCCGACTCGGCGGCCGGCCGGCTGCTGGGCGGCAAGCTCGACCCGCAGGCGCTCCAGCAGTCCGCCGAGCCGCAGCCGGGCGCCCCGCGCGCCGCGGCGCAGCGCGGCGGTGGCGGCGGCAACGCCAACACCCCCACCCTCGAGCAGTTCGGCGTCGACCTGACCGAGCTCGCCCGCCGCGGCGAGATCGACCCGGTCATCGGGCGCGCCGGCGAGATCGAGCAGGCCGTGGAGATCCTGTCCCGGCGTACCAAGAACAACCCCGTCCTCATCGGTGAGGCCGGCGTCGGCAAGACCGCGATCGTGGAGGGCCTGGCCCAGCGCATCGTGGACGGCGACGTGCCGCTGACCCTGGAGAACAAGCGGGTCATCCAGCTCGACCTGGCCGGCCTGGTCGCGGGCACCCGCTACCGCGGCGACTTCGAGGAGCGCCTGCGCAAGGTCATCGACGAGATCCAGGACTCGGGCGACAGCATGATCGTCTTCCTGGACGAGATCCACACGCTGGTCGGCGCCGGTGGCGGCGGCGAGGGCGGCGGCATGGACGCCTCCAACATGCTCAAGCCGGCCCTGGCCCGCGGCAAGCTGCGCGTCGTCGGCGCGACCACGCTCGACGAGTACCGCAAGCACATCGAGAAGGACGCGGCCCTGGCCCGTCGCTTCCAGCCCGTGCTGGTCGGCGAGCCCAGCGTCGAGGACACCGTCGCGATCCTGCGCGGCCTGCGCGACAACTACGAAGCGCACCACCAGGTGCGGATCACCGACGAGGCCCTGCAGGCCGCGGCGGAGCTGTCCGACCGCTACATCACCGACCGGTTCCTGCCGGACAAGGCGATCGACCTGATCGACCAGGCCGGCGCCCGGGTGCGGCTGAGGGTCAAGACCCCCGACGCCGACGTCCGGGAGAAGGAGCGCCGCCTCGAGCAGCTCTCCCGCGACCGTGACCAGGCCGTGGCGGCCGAGAACTACGAGAAGGCGGTGGCCCTCCGCGACGAGATCAACTCCCTGAAGGAGCAGATCGCGTCGGCCGGCGTCTCCGCCGACGGCGTGCCCCAGGTGACCGACGCCGACATCGCCGACGTCGTGTCGCGGGCCACCGGCATCCCGGTCGCCCAGCTCACCGAGGAGGAGAAGGAGCGCCTGCTGCGCCTCGAGGGCTACCTGCACGAGCGGGTCGTCGGACAGGACAACGCGGTCGAGGCGGTCGCGGAGGCGGTCCGCCGCTCGCGGGCGGGGCTCGGCGACCCGGACCGGCCGGTGGGCAGCTTCCTGTTCCTCGGGCCGACCGGTGTCGGCAAGACCGAGCTGGCCCGTTCGCTGGCCGAGGCGCTGTTCGGCGACTCGGACCGGATGATCCGGCTCGACATGAGCGAGTTCCAGGAGCGGCACACCGTGTCGCGTCTGGTCGGTGCCCCTCCCGGCTACGTCGGCTACGACGAGGCCGGCCAGCTGACCGAGGCGGTGCGCCGCCGCCCGTACAGCGTCGTGCTGCTGGACGAGATCGAGAAGGCCCACCCGGACGTCTTCAACATCCTGCTCCAGGTGCTCGACGACGGCCGGCTGACCGACAGCCAGGGCCGCACGGTGAGCTTCAAGAACACCGTGCTGATCATGACGAGCAACCTCGGCTCGGACATCATCAGCGGCACCCGGCGCAGCGTCGGCTTCGGCACGGGCGCCGACGGCGCGGCCGAGGAGGAGCTGCGCGACCGGCTCGACCGCCGCCTCAAGGAGCAGCTGCGGCCCGAGTTCATCAACCGGATCGACGAGATCATCGTCTTCCGGCAGCTCGAGCAGGAGCAGGTCCGGCAGATCACCGAGCTCATGCTCGACGAGACGCGGCGGCGCCTGCACGCGCAGGACATCACCCTGGAGATCACCACCGAGGCGATCGACTGGCTGGCCGAGAAGGGCTTCCAGCCCGAGTTCGGCGCCCGCCCGCTGCGCCGGGTCATCCAGCGGGAGCTGGACAACCGGCTGTCGAAGATGCTGCTCGGCGCCGACCTGGCGCAGGGGCAGAAGGTAAAGGTCGGCGCGGCCGACGGCAAGCTGACCTTCGACGCCTCCTGAGGTACCAGTTAGCGACGAAGGGGCTCGGCTTACGCCGGGCCCCTTCCGCTGTGTATCAGGCCGTCGTAGACGCCCAGGTGGGGATAGTCGACGCGCCAATCGAGGTACGCGGGATTGCGCGCGGCCACTTCGACGTACGCGTCCTGGGCCATCTCGATCAGCTTGTGCGCGCTGAGCGCGGCCGGCGAGTCGGGATGCCACCCGATCACGTACCGCCAGCGCAGGGGCGCCCCGCGCAGCGGGCGGTGGGCCAGACCGGCCGGAGCCCGGAACGTGGGCTGGCACAACCCCAGCGCCGACCCGGCCTCGACCATGTCGACGCAGCCGCGGATGTCGCTCTCGAGCACCCGCCGCGGGGTGAAGCCGGCCCGCGCGCAGGCCGCCGCGAAGCAGTCGCCGAAGCAGCCGTCGCCGGTGCCGGCCACCCACTGCTCGTTGGCCAGCTCGGCCAGGTCGACGTCGGTGCCCTTGGCGTTCGGGTGGTCCTCGGGCATCAGCACGCACACCGCGTCCACCGCGACCGTCTGCCACACCAGGCCGTAGTCGGCCGACGGGATCGCGTCGCCGCAGACACCGACCTGGCAGTAGTCGAGCTTGCCGGCGATCACCATGTTGGCCAGCTCGTCGACGTAGTACGAGGCGTACGTGGTGATCTGGGCCTCCGGCTCGGCCATGGACAGCCGGTGGACCATGCCGCCGAGGATGGGACCGCCGATCGCCCCGAACCGATAGCGGCTCATCCGGCCCTCGCCGGTCGCGCCGGCCAGCCGGGCCGCCTCGTCCTGCAGGCCCTTCATGGCCGGCAGGAGCACCCGGGCCCGGGCCAGGACGAGCTCGCCGAGCGCGGTCGGCCGCGCGCCCCGGCGGTCCCGCTCGAACAACGGGCCGCCGAGGGTGCGCTCGATGCGCTGCAGCTGCGCGGTCAGCGCCGGCTGTGCGAGCCCCAGCTGCGATGCCGCCTTGGTGACACTGCCGGTCTCCGCGATGGCGCAGACCACCTTGAGGTGCCGCAGCTCCAGGTTCATAGCGTGACGTTAGGACCACATATACATAGATGGCTAGCCCTACGCGCCTTCGAAACATCCCCCACTTGTGACAAATGGGTTAACGAATCCGGTGTTTTCCCTACAAATCCTTGGCGTACGTCGTACGACGGGTGACGGCATCGCGCAATTTGTCCACCACGGCCACGGCCGGATCGACGACCTTGTTCCACGGGGGAACCGACGGCGTCGCCGGGTGCGGACGGGTCGGCGCCGCCTCCTCGGCCGTCTCGAACCGGTTACCGACCCGGATCAGATCCTCGATCGGCACCATCTGCACGAGAACCGGCAGAAGCTCCTCGGCGTCCGCGTCGACGTGCCGGCGCACGGCCGCGGCCACGTCGTCCCGGGCCGCGGGGTCCCGTTGCAGCCGTTGCAGGGTGACCAGCAGCGCCTGGTCCTCGGCCAGTTCCCGGTCGGTCAGCTCCTCGCCACCGGGCACGGCCTTGCGGATCGCCGGGTAGAGATACTGCTCCTCGCAGCTCAGATGCCGCGACAGCGTGGCGATCACGACGTCGGTGACCCGCTTGTCGTCCGGGTCGGCGAGCATGCGGTCGCACAGCTTGAGCAGGTCGCGGTGTTGCTGGGTGATGACGTCGACGACATTGCGCCCGGTGGTCTCGCCACCCAGCGGCGGAAGCGGGGGAAGATTCAGCGAAGTCACGGCCGTCACGTTTCCCGCAGTGGTGGCCGCCACAAACCTCCCAGTCCAACCACCCCACCGCCGCCCTTGATCTGACTGAAGGCCCGTAATCATCTGCTGGTAGGAATAGGCGATGAAGACCACCGCCGTCGAGGAGGTCACCGGCCTCTGCCGCGACCTGCTGCGCATCGACACCACGAACACCGGCGACCCGCGCACCACGGTCGGCGAGCGCGTCGCCGCCGAGTACGTCGCCGAGAAGCTCGGCGAGGTGGGCATCGAGTCCGAGATCCACGAGTCGGCGCCGACGAGGGCCAACCTGCTCGCGCGCATTCCCGGCGCCGACCGCAGCCGTGGCGCCCTGCTCCTGCACGGGCACCTCGACGTGGTCCCGGCCGACGCCAGCGAGTGGTCGGTCGACCCGTTCTCCGGCGAGGAGAAGGACGGCTACCTCTGGGGCCGCGGCGCCATCGACATGAAGGACTTCGACGCGATGATCCTCGCGGTGGTCCGCGAGTGGAAGCGCACCGGCTACGTGCCGCCCCGCGACATCGTGCTGGCCTACACGGCCGACGAGGAAGCCGGCATGGAGTACGGCTCGCAGTGGCTCGTGCGCAACCACCGCGACGCGTTCGACGGCGTCACCGAGGCGATCGGCGAGGTCGGCGGCTACTCCTTCACCGTCAACGACGACCTGCGCCTCTACCTGGTGCAGACCGCCGAGAAGGGCCTCGACTGGCTGCGCCTGCACGCCACCGGCCGCCCCGGGCACGGCTCGTTCGTGCACGACGACAACGCGATCACCACCCTGGCCGAGGCGGTGTCCCGGGTCGGCCGGCACCGCTTCCCGACCGTGCTCACCCCGACCGTGCGCACGTTCCTCGAGCAGATCAGCGAGGCGCTGCAGGTCGAGCTCGACCCGGAGAAGCCGGAAGAGGTCATCGCCAGGCTCGGCCCGATCGCCAACCTGATCGGCGCCACCGTCCGCAACACGGCCAACCCGACCCGGCTCGAGGCCGGATACAAGGACAACGTGATCCCCGGCCGGGCCAGCGCCACCATCGACTGCCGCACCCTGCCCGGGCACGCCGACACCTTCCTGGCCGAACTGCGCGAGCTGATCGGCCCCGGCATCGACATCGAGCACGTCTCCCAGCAGACCGCCGTCGAGACCGGCTTCGACGGCGCGCTGGTCGAGGCCATGGCCGACGCCCTGCGGGCCGAGGACCCGGCCGCGCGCACCATCCCGTACATGATGTCCGGCGGCACCGACGCCAAGGCCTTCGCCACCCTCGGCATCCGGTGCTTCGGGTTCGCCCCGCTGAAACTCCCGGCCGACCTGGCGTTCTCCTCGTTGTTCCACGGCATTGACGAGCGCGTTCCGGTCGAGGGACTAGAGTTCGGCGTGCGTGTGCTCGACCGTCTGCTCCGAAACAGCTGATTTTGTGTGGAAGGACCCACTTCGATGACCGACCAGAACGCGGAGCTCGACGCCGCCCTCGAGCGGGTCGTTGAGGCCGCCCGGGCGCATCTGACCGCCGTCAAGGCCGCCGAGGGCCGCATGGATGACGACGATGTCTGGCAGGCGTACGTCAACCTCAACAACGCCTCTTTCGCGTACGACGAGAAGATGCTCGACGCGTACGGCGAGGTGACGCCCTGGGACGTCGAGTCGATCGACCCCGACGAGGCCGACCAGCGCTTCGGCCTCGGCGTCGACGGCTTCGACCCGGCCGAGTCGACGGACCCGTACCCGCAGGTGCTCTCGGTGCGCCAGCGCCGCGACTACCGCGTGCCCAGCATCTCGGCGCTGCTGCGGCGGGCCGAGACGGCCCGGCGCGGCGCCGTCCCCGAGGACGAGGACCCGGGTCCGGTCGAGACGGTCGGCGAGGCCGTGCTCGAGCTGCTGCAGGCCGGCGACGGCTCGCTGAGCTCCCTGGACGTGCCCGAGCTGGAGCCGCTCGACGGGTTGCTCACGGTCAGCGAGATCTCCGAGCCGCTCGACCTGGAGGCCTTCGAGGACTCCGACGGCGACGGCCCGTTCGCCCCGAAGCAGGGCGACCTGCTGGTCGGGCGCCTCGACGAGCACCCGTACCTGCCCGACGAGGAAGAGGACCACGCCGGTCACCACCACTGAGGCTCTTCGGTTGTCGACGAGAAAGGCCCGTCCGCGTTCGGACGGGCCTTTCTCAGTAGCTCAACCCCGGTTGCGGGGTGGGCTGCACACGACGGCGGAGCATCACCTTGCGGGTGCCGTCCCGGTAGAGCTGCACCCGGGCCAGCTCCCATCCCGAGAACTCCGCCTGAATGGCGAGCTGCGCCGCCGCGGTCAACCGATCGACATTCGAGGGCAACCTCAGCGGCGCGTATTCGTAGTCCATGGCACCTAGAGTGCACCCGCTCACGGGGCTCCGACAAGCACTGACCAGCGGTTATCCACCCCGGCGTCAGATCTACGCTGGTCAACGCCGGTGCCCGCCCGGACGCTGCGGCGGTGGTCACAATCGGCGATCTTCGCCGTCCGTGAGGGGTCAGGGCTCGCCGTCGCGTTCGGGGTAGCCGACGTCGATGGCGGAGACGTCGTCGAGGGCGTTGGCGATCTCGGCCGGCAGGGTCAGGTCCTCGCTGAGCAGGGCGCCCTGGAGCTGGGCGGCCGTGCGGGCGCCCAGGATCGGGGCGGCCACGCCGGGGCGGTCGCGCAGCCAGGCGAGGGCGACCTCGACGGGGGAGACGCCCAGGCCGGCGGCCGCCGTGACGACCGCCTGGACGATGCTCGAACTGCGGGGTTCCAGGTACGTCTGCACGAACGCGGCCAGGTGTTCGGTGGCGGCCCGGGAGTCGAGCGGGCGGCCGTTGCGGTATTTGCCGGTGAGCACGCCCCGGCCCAGCGGCGACCAGGCCAGCACGCCGAAACCGAGCGCGGCCGCCGCCGGCAGGAGTTCGCGTTCGATGCCGCGTTCCAGCAGCGAGTACTCCATCTGGGAGGCCACGATCGGCGCCCGGCCCGGGTAGGCCGCCTGCCACGTCGCCGCCCGGGTGGTCTGCCAGGCCGCGAAGTTGGAGACGCCCACGTAGCGGACGCGGCCGCTGTTGACCGCGTGGTCCAGGGCGCCCAGCGTCTCCTCCAGGGGCGTCATCGGGTCGTACCCGTGCACCTGCCAGAGGTCGACGTAGTCGGTGCCGAGCCGGCGCAGCGAGGCGTCGAGCGAGCGCAGCAGGTTGCCGCGGGAGCCGTCGCGGGTGCGGAAGCCGTGCGGGGTGAGGCCGGCCTTGGTGGCGATGACCACCTCGTCGCGGGGGACCAGGTGGTCGAGCAGGGAGCCGATCACGGCCTCGGCGTCGCCGTCGCCGTAGACGTCGGCCGTGTCGAGCAGGGTGCCGCCGGCCTCGAGGAAGAGTTTCAGTTGCGCGGCCGCGTCGTCCGGGTCGGTGTCCCGGCCCCAGGTCATGGTGCCGAGAGCGAGCCGCGAGACCGCCAGCCCGCTTCGGCCGAGCGGTCGCTGTTGCATGAGTGAACCTTATTCAGACAGTCTCCTTAGGGAAATGCTGACGCCCTGCTAGAACCGGTCGGTTACCTGACCGAGATCACTCAGGGTGGGCCATTAGGCTGCGATCAGCTGAAACGAAGGGGAGCGCACGTGCGTCTGGGACTGAGCCTCGGCTATCAATCGGCGTGGAGCACACCGCAGGACCATCTGGCGATGGCGCAGGAGGCGGACCGGCTGGGCTACGCCGTCGCCTGGTCGGCCGAGGCGTACGGCTCGGACACGGTCAGCATGCTCTCCTGGATCGCCGGGCAGACCCAGCAGATCGACCTCGGCGCGGCCGTCATGCAGATCCCGGCCCGCACCCCGGCCATGACCGCGATGACGGCCGCGACCATCGACACGCTCTCCGGCGGCCGGTTCCGGCTCGGCCTGGGCGTCTCGGGCCCGCAGGTGTCCGAGGGGTGGCACGGCGTGCGTTTCGGCAAGCCCCTCGCCCGTACCCGGGAATATGTCGAGATCGTGAAAATGGCGATCGCCCGGCAGCCGGTGTCGTATCAGGGCGAGCACTACACGCTGCCGTTGCCGGACGGGCCGGGCAAGGCGCTGCGGCTGGGCTTCCACCCGCCGCGCGAGGCGATCCCGATCTACCTGGCCGCCGTCGGGCCGAAGAACCTGGAGCTGGCCGGCGAGATCGCCGACGGCTGGCTGGCCATCTTCTTCGCGCCGGACGCGGCGGGGGAGTACCTGCAGCACATCGAGCGGGGCCGGGCCAAGAAGGGCCTGGGCCTGACCGGTTTCGACGTGGCGCCGACGGTGCCGGTGGTGCTCGGCGACAACGTGGCCTGGTGTGCCGACGTCGTGCGGCCCTACGCCTCGCTCTACGTGGGCGGCATGGGCAGCCGGGAGCAGAACTTCTACAACCAGCTTGCCGTACGCATGGGGTACGCCGACGAGGCGGCCAAGGTGCAAGATCTGTACCTCAGCGGCAAGAAGGCCGAGGCGGCCGAGGCCGTCCCGCAGGAGTTCATCGAGCGCACCTCGATCCTGGGCAACAAGATCCAGGTCAAGGAGCGGATCCGGCAGTACGCCGCGGCCGGCGTGGGCACGCTCTCGATCAGCCCGTACGTGGGCGACCTCAAGAGCGGCATCGACACCCTCCGGATCGTCGCCGAGGCGTACGAAGAGTCCGGCGTGGCCGAGTAGTGGCCACCGTTCTGCTGCTCCGGCACGGGCGTACGACCGCCAACGCCACCGGTGAACTGGCCGGGCGGCTGCCGGTGGAGCTCGACGACACCGGCCGCCGCCAGGCCGAGCGGGCCGGTGAGCGGCTGCGGGCGCTGCCGCTCGCGGCGGTGGTCACCAGCCCGCTCATCCGCTGCCGGACCACCGTCGAGCTGGCCCTGCCCGGGGCCACGCCGGTGGTGGACGAGGCCTTCACCGAGTGCGGCTACGGCGACTGGGAGGGGCGGCCGCTGAAGGAGCTGGCCAAACAGGAGCTGTGGCCGGTGGTGCAGCAGCATCCCAGCGCCGCGGTCTTCCCGAACGGGGAGGCGATGGCCGCCATGTCGGCGCGCGCGGTCGCGGGCGTCCGCAAGTGGGACGCCCGGGTGACGGCCGAGCACGGGCCCGAGGCGCTGTGGGTGGTGTGCAGTCACGGTGATGTGATCAAGGCCATCGTGGCGGACGCGCTCGGCCTGCACCTCGACCAGTTCCAGCGCATCGTGGCCGACCCGGCCTCGGTGAGCGTGATCAGGTACACCCCGACACGGCCCTTCGTCGTGCGCGTCAACGACACGTCGGATCTGTCGTCGCTCGTGCCGCAAGCGGCTGTCGCCTCGGACGCCGCCGTCGGCGGCGGGGCCGGAGCAGGGGTCTAGGAGAGCACAGTGTGACCGGCGGGTTACCGCTGGCTGGTGTGCGTTGCGCCGTGGGCGAACCCGGCCCCGTGGGGATGCGCGAGGGCCGCCGACGGTGGATAGGGTTGTCGTCATGACCCACCAGGTGCACTCCTTCGAGCCGCCGGAGCGGTTCGTGGCCGGGACGGTGGGCGAGCCGGGTGACCGGACGTTCTTCCTCCAGGCCCGCGGTGGCGGCCGGGTGATCAGCGTTGCGCTGGAGAAGGTCCAGGTGTCGTTGCTCGCCGAGAAGCTCGAGGAACTGCTCGTCGAGGCGAACAAACGCTTCGGTGTCTCGCTGCCCGAGACGGCCATGCTGGCCGGGCACGACAACGAACCCCTCGACACCCCGGTCGACGAGGAGTTCCGCGTCGGCACGCTCGGGCTCGCCTTCGACGTCGACACGAGCACTGTGGTGATCGAGGCCATCGAGGCGGGTGAGTCCGAGGTCGAGATCGAGCTCGGCGGCGACCCCGACGACGACGACCCCGACGAGGACGACGCCGATGTCGAGGACGACGAGGACGACGAGCCCGACGACGACCTCGACCGGCTCCGGGTCCGGCTGACCCCCGAGGCGACCCGCGCGTTCATCGACCGGGCCCGCCGCGTGGTGAACGCCGGCCGCCCGCCGTGCCCGCTCTGCGGCCAGCCGCTCGACCCGGCCGGCCACCTCTGCCCCCGGCACAACGGCTACCACCGGTGACGGCTGAGCCCGCGGCGGCGCTTGCCGAGAGTGACGCCCTCGAACTGCTCGCCCGCGGCGAGATGGAGATCGAGGGACGGCTCGTCGACGCGTCGAACACGACGCTGCGGGCCGAGATCACGCTGTCCGGGCTGACCCGCCGCTGTGTGTACAAGCCGGTGCGCGGCGAGAAACCGCTGTGGGACTTCCCGGACGGCACGCTGGCCGGGCGCGAGGTGTCGGCGTACCTGGTGTCCCAGGCCACCGGCTGGGACGTGGTGCCGCCGACGATCCTGCGTGACGGCCCGCTCGGGCCGGGCGCCCTCCAGCTGTGGATCGACGAGCCCGAGACGGCGGAATCGCTGATCGGCTTCGTGCCGGCGTACGACGTTCCCGAGGGCTGGCTGGCGGTGGCCAACGCCCGCGACGAGGACGGCGACGCGTACGCGCTGGCCCACGCCGACGACCCGCGGCTGGCCCGGCTGGCCGTGTTCGACGCGGTGATCAACAACGCCGACCGCAAGGGCGGCCACGTGCTCTACCCGGCCACCGGCTCGGTGCACGGCGTCGACCACGGCGTCTCGTTCCACGTGGAGAACAAGCTGCGGACGGTCCTGTGGGGCTGGACCGGCAAGCCGCTGATCGACGAGGCCGCCACGGTGTTGCCCGAGCTGATCGCCAAGCTCGACGGCGAACTGGGCGCGAGCCTGGAGGAACACCTCACGATCTCCGAGGTGCAGCACGTACGCCTGCGCGCCAAGCGCCTGCTGCGCGCCGGCCGGTTCCCGCAGCCGCCGCAGGACTGGCCGGCGATCCCCTGGCCGCCCGTGTAGTAAGTCACGGTCGCCGCCTTTGTTCCTACCAGCTGGATAGGCTTCAGAACCATGGACGCTTGGACCGGGCACGATGTGCCGACCCTGCCCGGATCGGGGCAGCCGCCTCGCCTGTACGACTCGGCCCGCCGCTCGGTGGAGCCGTCGCTGCCCACCGGCGACGCGGCGACGATGTACGTCTGCGGCATCACCCCGTACGACGCCACCCACCTGGGCCACGCCGCCACGATGATCACGTTCGACCTGGTCAACCGCCTGTGGCGCGACAACGGCCACGACGTGACGTACGTGCAGAACGTGACTGACATCGACGACCCGCTGCTCGAGCGGGCCGCGCGTGACGGCGAGGACTGGGTCGTCCTCGGCATGCGCGAGACGGCCCTGTTCCGCGAGGACATGGAGGCGCTGCGGATCATCCCGCCGGCGCACTACGTGGGCGCCGTCGAGTCCATCCCGTCGATCGTCGAGCACGTCAACTCGCTGATCACCGCGGGCGCGGCCTACACGCTCGACGACGGCACCGGCGACGTCTACTTCTCGGTGGCCGCGGCCCCGCGTTTCGGCTACGAGTCGTCGCTGAGCCGCGACGAGATGACCGTGCTGTCGGCCGAGCGCGGCGGCGACCCCGACCGGGCCGGCAAGCGCGACCCGCTCGACCCGCTGCTGTGGCGCGGCGCCCGCGACGGCGAGCCCGCCTGGGACGGCGGCGACCTCGGCCCCGGCCGCCCCGGCTGGCACATCGAGTGCGCCACCATCGCCCTCAACCTGCTCGGCGACACCATCGACGTGCAGGGCGGCGGCAACGACCTGATCTACCCCCACCACGAGTGCTCGGCCGCCCACGCCGAGACCCTGACCGGCGCCGAGCCGTTCGCCGCCCACTACGTGCACGCCGGCATGATCGGCCTCGCGGGCGAGAAGATGTCGAAGTCCAAGGGCAACCTGGTCTTCGTCTCCCGCCTGCGCGGCGACGGCGTCGACCCGATGGCCGTACGCCTGGGCCTGCTCTCGGGTCATTACCGCACCGACCGCGAGTGGACCGACGAGGTGCTGAAGACCGCCGAGGAACGCCTGGCCCGCTGGCGCGCGGCGGCGGCCGCGCCGTCCGGCCCGTCGGGGGAGGGCCTGCTGGCGGCCGTCCGCGAGAGCCTGTCCAACGACTTGGACGCCCCGGCCGCGCTGGCGCTGGTCGACGCGTGGGCCGAGGCCGCCCTGTCCTCGGCCGGTGACGACGAGCAGGCGCCCGCCCTGATGTCCCGCACCGTCGACGCTCTGCTCGGCGTCAAACTCTGAGGCGGTTCCCGGCCCCGGCCCTCCGATGAGTTTCGGCGGGCCGGGCGGTCTACCGGGCATGACCTCGATCCAGCCCATCGCCAGCACGCCCGATCTGCCCCGGCTGCGCGCCTTCTACGAGAAGGTGCTCGGCGCGACGGAGACCCTTCGCTTCCCCGACGAGGGCCCCGAGTTCTACGTCGAGTTGCGGATCGGCGAGACCACACTCGGCCTCGCCCAACGCGACAGCACCGAAACCGGGGCGCCGGTGCGGATCATCCTGAGCGCCGAGGTGGCCGACGTCGACGCGCTGCTCCCGGCGGTCGAGCTGGCCGGCGGCTCCGCTCCGTCCGATGCCAACGACATGCCGTGGGGTCAGCGGGTGGCCCACGTCCTCGACCCCGACGGCAACATGCTCAACCTGACCAAGCGGCTCTGAGATTTTTCTCGGCGTGTCGCGGTCTCCGGCCCGGCCCGTACCACGGGGAGCGCTCAGCACACCGTTCGCCCGCGCTCGAATGTGGAGCGCCCCCGCGAGGACCTTAGACCGTGATCTTGGGTTACTGGGCGGTTCAGCGATTTTGTACGCGGTCGGTCGGACCTATCCGAAATCAGCCACATTTTGGTCACAAAAGGGCCAGAATTTCGGTGGTCAAACAATCGTCCGAAAGGAAATACCATGCGTCGTCCGGTCATGTACGTTGGTGGTCTTCTGCTGGCCGCCGGTGCGAGCCTCGCCTTCGCGGGTCCCGCCTCCGCCGCTGCCTCCCACGACAGCCACGCTGCCGTTGTCGCCCACAACCCGTACGGCGACGACAACGACGTCGACTTCGACTACGACTACCGTTCGCTGAACTACGACCTCGACTACCGCCTGAACAACGAGGACAACGACGAGTACACCCAGGTCAGCCTCGTGAACCTGCTCAGCCCGAACGGCGAGAAGAACCAGGGCCTGGGCCTCGGCGTCCTCGGCAACGGCGGCATCTTCGGCTGACCAGCCACAACCTCACCGGCGCCAGCCGCCGCTGACTAGAACCCGAGGTGTCCACACCGGACACCTCGGGTTTCTCGTTTCCCACCCGCCTCTTCCGGCGGCGTCGCCCAGCTGCCGAACTATGTGGACTCCGCCGCCTCCCGCGTTGCCGCGTGGTGCTCCAGCTTTCGGCCCCAGCCGCCCTCCGCTTTCAGGGCGCGCGCCGGCCCCGCGTTTGGACGCCCAGGCCGAAGCGTTCCGCAACCGGTCCCTCGACACCGGGCCCTATGTGTTCGTCTGCGAACCAACATTCCTGGCCTGGTCGCGGTCGGGGTCAAGTTCCCACGTCCGCGCAGCCATGGGTCCAACCCGGTCCGCACGGTCTTCGACCAACCCGGCACCGAAGCGGTCGAAGCCCGATACGCCCGGGTCCCCGAGATGATCGGCGAGGTGTTCAGCGACGCCGTCGAACCCCTCGACGACGCCCGCGCCGGCCCGCTCGCCTTTACCGCCTTCCCGCGTGAACTCTGCCGTCCGAATCTGGTCGAACGACCGACAGGAACGCCTGCACACAGAGTTCCGCCGCCCGCGCCGACGTCATCGGCATCTTCCCGAACCGGACCGCGATCATCCGCATCGTCGGCGCCGTGCTCGCCGAACAGGCCGACGAAGGGGTCGAAGTATGCCGCTACATAGGCCTCGACCTGATCCCGGCCAGCCCCTGCACCGGCGCGGACCGGGACGCTCGCCTCCACATCGACCGCGCCTGTGGCGATGTCAAGAACGCCCGACGAAAAGACAAGGACGCTCGACATCATGACAAGGAAGCGCGACAGTCGGAGGCATGGCTGATCGAAGGTCGGAACTGACGCGGACAGAAGCCGTCGCCGTCTGGGCGGGCAGCGCCACCTGGGTGGCCGGCATCGCCGGCGCTGTAGCGCGCACGCTGATCGCCGAGGAAGCCGAGGGCTGGGTTGCGGCGGCTGTCGCCGGGGTGGCGGCCGTTGGGCTTTTGGTGGTTGCGCTTGTCGTGGGGCGGGCGGCTCTGCGGCGGGAGGGCGTCGAGCGTACCGTCGCTGTTGAATCGTCCGCTCTGGCCTTCTGGGCTACCGTGGGCGCGGCTCTGACCTACAGCATTGTGGACTCGTTCGCCGACGTGCCCGCGCTCAAAGGTCCCTGGGTGCTGCTCTTCGGGCTGCTCGCCTGGACCGTGGCGCAGGCTACCCGCCAGGAGCGGTACCGCTGATGCGCAACCGCCTTCGGGTGCTGCGGGCCGAGCGGCGGTGGACGCAGGAAGCCCTGGCCGAGAAGCTTGGCGTGTCCCGCCAAACTGTCAACTCGATCGAGACCGGCAAGTACGATCCGAGCCTGTCCGTCGCCTTCGGACTGGCCCAGGTCTTCGGCTGCCGCATCGAGGACATCTTCACCCCGGCGCCGTCCGAAGTCCTGACCCCCGGCCACGGTGGCGGCGACGCCTAAGTCAGGGCCAGGCCCGGCCCGGGCTCCGGCTCCGGCATCGGGGCGGGAATCTTGTACTCCTCGGTGAGCGTGGTCATCGGGCCCGGCCATGTCGCCTGCGCCACCTCGATCGGCTTGCGCGATTCGTCGAAGGCGACATGCAGCAGGTGCAGCACTGGCGTGTCGGGGCGGATCTGCAGGATCTCGGCCTCGTCGCGGCTCGGCTGGCGGGCGCTGATCGTGTCGGTCGCCGAGGCGTACCGCTTGCTCAGAACGTCCTCGGCCTCCTGGTAGAGGGGCCGGCCGAACGCCTCCGCGCGCTCCAGCGACGTGCCGCTCGCGTCGGTCACGCGGAACCACGAGGCGCCCAGCTCCACTGTGGCGTCGTCCGTCTTGACGATGTGGCGGCGGACCAGCATCTCCGTCCCGTCCCGGACCCCGAACGCGTCGGCCACCTCGGGCGGGGCCGGTTCGCGGCCGACGCTGACGAGCTGCTGGCGGTACCGGGCGGCCAGGTCGGCGTGGTAGCCGCGGTGGGCGCCGTAGCGGCCGCGGGACAGGCGGTTGAGGCGGCGGCGGGTGCCGCGCACGTACGTACCGGAACCCGGTTTTGTGATCAGAATGCCTTCGACCCGCAGCTGGTCGACGGTCCGCTGCACGGTCTGCTTGGCCACGCCGAACATCTCCGCCATGGCCGGGATGGAGGGCAGCCGCTCGCCGGGTTGCCAGTCGCCGCGCCGAATGCGTTCCCGCAGCTGGGCGGCGATCTGCCGGTGAGGGAACTCCGCGGCGCCGGGATTGATCGTCATGCCGACCTCCTAACCCTAGGTTCCTAGGATGCACAAGAGGGTGCGACATGCCCGGAGCGACACGCCGGGAAGCATAAGAATGTCGTAGCGGGGTGGGGCGTACGGACCGTAACTCCCGTCGAGGGCCGCGGCGGGCCGAGCTGGGCGCTGGCGCGCCCAGGACGCTCGGCCCACCACGGCGACGTGCGTGAGTGGTGGCGCTCGGAAAACCGTTACCAGGAACCGGCGGTGGGGCCGGCCGAGCCGCCGCGGCGGCGCAGGTACTTCTCGAACTCGCTGGCGATCTCGTCGCCGGTCAGGGGCTGGATGCCCTCGTCGCCGACGCGTTCCTCGAGCTCGCGGACATACTCACCCAGCTCGGCGTCCTGCTCGGCGGCGGCGCGGACGCGCTTCTCCCACTCGTCGGCCTCCTCGGCCAGGTCGGTCATGGGCACCGGCAGGTCGAGCACGTCCTCGAGGCGGCTCAGCAGGGCCAGCGTCGCCTTGGGGCAGGGCGGGTTGTTGGCGTAGTGCGGCACGTGCACCCAGAAGCTCAGCGCGTCGAGCTCGGCGCGGCCGGCCGCTTCCTGCAGGACGCCGACGATGCCGGTGGGCCCGTCGTAGCGGGTGGGGGCCACCTTGTACTTCTCGGCCGCGCCCTTGTCGGTGGCGGAGCCGCTGATCGGCAGGGGCCTGGTGTAGGGCACGTCGGCGAGCAGCGCGCCCAGCAGCACGATCCGGGTGACCTCGAGGCTGTGGCAGACCTCGAGGATCTGCTCGCAGAAGGTGCGCCAGCGCATGCTCGGCTCGATGCCGCGGATCAGCACCACGTCGCGGTCGCTGCCGGGCGGGCTGGCCACGGTGAACCGCGTCGTCGGCCACTCGATCTTGCGGGTCTCGCCGTCGGACATCGTGACGGTGGGCCGGCTGACCTGGAAGTCGTAGAAGTCCTCCGGGTCGATGGTGGAGATCTCGCGGGCCTGCCACACCTGCTCGAGGTGTTCCACGGCCGCGGTCGATGCGTCCGCAGCATCGTTCCAGCCCTCGAAGGCGGCGATAGCCACGGGGGAGCGGAGCAGCGGAAGGCCGTCGAACTCAGTCATAGCCAAAGCCTACTTGCGCCCGCACCACACCACCCGTCGGCCGCGCCGCCGCAGTGTCACGCTCAGCGCCCGAACATTCCCCCTCTAAAACGCCAAAACACGCTTATTTCGTACGGCCTGGCTCGGTCAAACCTTGGCGGGGATGCGGCGGTGCAGTTCGGTGATCAGCACGTCCGGGCCCGGCGACATGAGGCCGACGTCGACCAGATACGCCACGCGGCCGTCGCGGCGGCGGGTGCGGGGCGCGCGGCCGGGGCCGTCGAGTTCCTGGGCGAACTCGCCGTCGCGCGGGGTGACGATCAGCTCGGCGAACGGGCCCCGGTAGCGCAGGGCGACCGTGTCGACGCCGGCCCAGGGCAGGTGGACGGGGCGGCGTCCGGTGGCCGCGAAGTCGAGGCCCCGCATCGAGGTGTGCAGCCAGCCGAGGCGGTGCCACACCAGCAGCATGATCAGGGCCGAGGTGACCACCGGGACGATCAGCGCCAGCTCCACGGTCACGACCAGGTCGCCGGCCGTGAGGGTGGCGCCCAGGGCGAGCCGCAGCACGGTGAACAGGCCGAGCGTGGTGGCCCAGACCGCGGCCACGACCCAGAGCATGGTGACGAAGACGTGGGCCCGGGGCTGGAAGAACGTCAGCGTGTCGTCGTCCGGTCCGAGCACTTCGTCGATGTGCGCCACGCTCGAATTATGACCGATCTTTCGGGACATAGCGGGCGATTATGGGTGGGTGGGCGTGATGCGACTGACCGGGCCGCCGTACGGCGAGGCGGCGAGGGTGCTCGACGAGTACCGGCAGCACTACGGGGCCAACCCGGCGCCGGAGGCGGTGGAGGCCTGGCTGGGGGAACAGGTCGACTCGGGGCGGATGAAGGTCTGGGTGGCCGGCGACGCGATCTGCACGGTGGCGGTGGTGCCGGCGGCCCTGACCCTGCGTACGGTCTGGCTGATCCGAGATCTTTATGTCCGCCCGGCGGCCCGCCGGCAAGGGCTGGCCCGGGCGTTGCTGGCCGCCGTCGAACAGGAGGCCCGGGCCGGCGGCGCGCACCGGCTGTCGCTGCAGACCGAGACCGCCAACAGCCGGGCGATCGACCTTTACGCGGCCAGCGGCTTCGCGGCGGTCACAGAGGTGACAGTGATGGACGATGTGCTCGGGTGAAGTTGTACAGCCGGTAGATCAGCAGCAGCTCGAACGCGAGCATCAGCAGCGCCGACACCACGGTCAGCGCGACGACCTGGTGCAGAACCGGCCCGACGATGAAGACGAACATCATGAACTCGATGCCGCTGAACAGGTGCGGCCGGATGCGGCGGCCGACGAGCATGTTGCGGTACCTCCACCAGCGGGGCGCCACCGTGGCGCCGACCGGCGCGTCCACCACCACGACCGGGTCCGGGGCGCCGACCTCGGCCCGCACCTTCCCCATCTGCAGGGCGTTCAGGTACCGGAACATGTCCAGGAAGATCACCAGGCCGGCCAGCCAGATGTACGTGAAGTCGCGCGTCGCCTCGTACTGCCCGCCGAACAGGCCGACCGCGCACGCCAGCACCCGCAGCCGGTCGAACACGTAGTCGAGCCACGAGCCGAACGGCGACGACTCGTCGCGCAGCCGCGCGATCTTGCCGTCCATGCAGTCCAGGACGAAGCTGAGGTGGAACAGCAGCGCGCCGGCGAGCAGCCACGGGTAGCTTGCACGCCAGAAGCACAACGCCGCGCCGAGCCCGACCACGAAGGCCAGGACGGTCAGCCGGTTCGGCGTGACCGAGCGGAAAGGGGCCACCAGCTTGACGAGCCGCGCCGCGAGCGGGTCGACCAGCAGCACGGTCCACCACGCGTCCTTCTCCTTGTAGGTGCGCGACCGGATCTCGTCGAGGGTGTAGTGCCGCCCCATGCTGCCGCCCCAGAAAGTGAATTTCGGACCTCGCGGACCTTACTAGAACCTGAATCGTCCTGGACAGACAAAGATCCTCAAGCACCCGGGAGTACTAACGGTGGAGGCCATCCACGTCGCCGGCGATCTCGAAGCGGTGATCCTGACCGAGGAGCAGATCCTCGCCCGGGTCGCCGCGCTCGCCACCGACCTGCACGCCCGCTACGCCGACAGCGTCCCCGTCCTGGTCGGTGTGCTGGGCGGCGCCGCCACCTTCACCGTCGACCTGGCCCGCGCCTACCCGGCCCAGGCCGAGATCGGCTGGATGGCCGTCAAGTCGTACAGCACCCGCAATCGTGCCTCCGGCTCCGTCCGCCTCCTCAAGGACCTCGACGTCGACATCCGCGACCGCGACGTGGTCATCCTCGACGGCGTCATCGACACCGGCCTCACCATGACCTGGCTGATCGCCAACCTGGCCCAGCGCGCCCCGCGGTCGCTCTCGGTCTGCGCTCTGCTCCGCAAACCGGAAACGGCCCGCTTCGCCGACACCCCGACCTATGTGGGCTTCGACGTGGGCCCCGGCCTCATCGTGGGTTACGGCCTGGACCACGAGGGCCGCTACCGGAACCTGCGCTGCGCCGCGATTCTTGCCCCGCAGGCGCGCCATGCCGCAGGCCGTCGAAGAGGATAGTGGTGATCAGTCGGGCTTCCCGCCGCCAGCCGTCGACGGCGCGCATCTCGCAGACGCCGCCCAAGGCGCGCAGGAGGGTGCGCCCGGTGACGTCGCCGCGAACGGTGCCCACGGCCGTCCCGGCGGCGAGCAGCTGATCGAGAGACCCGGCCATCCGCGTGCGGGCGTCCTCGAAGACCGGCGAGTCGGTGGTCATGATGCTCTCGAGCGCTTCGGCCATGCCCGTGCCGACGGCGGCGTGGTCGAGCGGCGGACAGCGCGGCCCGCCAGTCCGGCGCCCGCCGAGTGCGCCCCTTGGACGACGCCGACCTCGCCACGCACCAGGGCGGCCGCGTCTTCATCAGCCCATCCGGACATCCCTTCTGCCTCCGGCCTGCCTAACGCCGTTTCTGCCTTTGGCCCGCTTGACGCCCTTTAGCCCGCTTGACGCTGTTTCTGCCTTCGGCCTGCCTAACGCCGCTTTTGCCTCTGGCAGCCTGACGCCACCTTTGCATGGCTGGCCCGAGTCCACTCCCGGGTCTGTACCTCGCCGTCTCGCGCGTCGGCGAAGGCGATAGCTGGCAGGCGGCGCTCCGCGCGACGAAGCGAGCGGGCGGCCCAGCGTCGCCGTGGCGGTCGAGGGCGCGCTTCGGGCGGGGAAGCGTGGCCTGCGCTGGTGTGGCGGCGAGGGGCGCGGGGAGCCGAGTGGCGGGCGGCGCGTGTGGAGGCGAGGAAGTGCGGGGGGCTGAGCGGCGTGTGTGGCGGGGAGGGAGTGGGAGAGGCGTGGCGGGCGGCGCGTGTGGCGGCGAGGGGGTGCGGGGAGCGGGGCGGCGAGGCGTGGCGGGCGGCGCGTGTGGCGGGGAGGGGGCGTGGGGAGCAGGGCGGCGAGGCGTGGCGGGCGGCGCGTAGGGCGGCAAGGGGGCGCGGGGAACTCGGGCGGCGAGGCGTGGTCCGCGGCGCTGGTGTGGGGGCGGTGGGGCGGGGAAGCTGGGTGGATGCGGGAGCAGGTGCATTCGGTGCCGGTGGGGGTGCCGGTCGCGGCCTGCGAAGTTGCCGTGGGACGGCCGGACTGCCGGCTGCGTGGGCATGTGATCGGGTACTCCGGGTTTCGGTCCGGCGCCCGCGCGCCGATCGCGCACCGGCTGCTGGCGGTGTCCTCGGCAACGCTGATCATCGACTTCGGGTCGGCGTCCGGGCTGGTCACGGGCCCGCGGTCGGAGCATACGACCGACGGCGACACCACGTGGGGCCACGGCGTGTCGGTCGGGCTCACCCCGGCCGGGGTGGCCGCCCTCCTCGGCGTGCCGATGGGTGAGCTGGCCGGTGAAACGGTGGCCCTGTCGGAGCTGATGGGCCCGAACGCCACGCGGCTACCGTCGCGGCTGGCCGCCGCACCGGACTGGGCGGCCCGGTGGGAACTGCTCGACCTGATCCTGGGTGGCGCGCTCGGCCTCGAAGCACCCGCGCAGGGCTCGTCCGCTGTTCCCGCGCCGAGGGCTGCGGGGCCGGATCCGGCGGTGGTGTGGGCCTGGCGGCGGTTGCAGGAGGCCGGGGCGCCGCGGGTCGAGGCTGTCGCCGGGGAAGTGGGACGGGGCCGGCGGCGGCTGGAGCGCGAGTTCCGGCGGGACGTCGGGCTGTCGCCGGGGCAGGTGGCGCGGATCGCGCGGTTTCAGCGGGCGGCCGCGCAGCTCGGCGGTGGGGCGGCGCCGGCCGCGGTGGCGGCCGGCAACGGGTATGCCGACCAGTCGCATCTCACGCGGGAGATGCGGGTGCTGGCCGGGGTCACGCCGGGGGAGCTGCGGGTGCTGTTCGAGGAGGCCGGTGCGCGATTGTTCAAGACCGGTGGGCGGCCGGGTCCCTAGCGTGCGGGCATGACTCTGAGGGGAAAGACGGCGCTGGTGACCGGTGGGTCGCGGGGGATCGGGCGGGCGATCGTGAAGCGGCTCGCCGCGGCGGGGGCCCGCGTGGTGTTCACGTACAAGGAGAATCGAGCCGCGGCCGAGGAGGTGGCCGGTGCCGTGGCCGTACGGGCCGATCAGGAGGACCTCGGCAACCTGGCGGCGATGTTCGAGCCGGTGCGCGACGGGCTGGACATTCTCGTCGCCAACGCGGCGATCGTGGCGGCGGCGCCGATCGGGGAGCTGGGCGGGGACGACATCGACCGGGCGTTCCTGGTGAACGTGAAGTTTCCGCTGCTGGCCATCCGCGAGGCGATTCCGCTGCTGCGCGACGGTGGCCGGATCATCACCATCTCCACCCTCAACACCCTGGTCGCGGCGCCGGGACTGGCGCTCTACTGCGCCACCAAGGGCGCGCTCGAGCAGATCACCGTGGTCGCGGCCAAGGAGCTCGGGCCCCGCGGTATCACCGTCAACACGGTGTCGCCGGGTGCCACCGACACCGACCTGCTACGCGGCGCGAACTCGGCCGAGGTGCTGGCGCGGACGGCCGAGCTGACCTCGCTGCGGCGTCTCGGGCGGCCGGACGACGTGGCCGCCGTGGTGGCCTTCCTGGCGTCGGCGGACGGGGGCTGGGTCACCGGGCAGAACATCCGCGCTACAGGGGGTCTCTTCCTGTGAGCGGAGCGTCTACCCTCGCGGGGGTGAAGATCGTGACGCGCGTCGATCACCCGGAGCTGCAGGAGGAGGCCGCGACGGTCTTCCGTGAGCGCTGGCCGGAGTTCATCTTCCACGACGACGTACCCAAGAAGTATCTGGCCCGCGTCGAGGAGCACTTCAGCTTCTTCGACGTGATGGCGCTCGACGACGACGGCGCGGTGGTGGCCGGCGGCTGGGGTGTCCCGCTGGCCTGGGACGGCACCGTGGCCGACCTGCCGTCCGGCTACGACGGCGCGCTGGTGCGCGCGGTCGAGGGGCACGAGGGCGGCCGGGAGGCGACGACGCTGAGTTTCATGGCGGCGGCGGTCGGGTCGGCGCACGACAAGCGCGGCCTGGCGGCCGTCGTGCTCCGGGAGCTCACCCGACGGGCGTACAGCAAAGGTCTGGTGCATGTGATCGCGCCTTTGCGGCCGACCTGGAAACACCGCTATCCGACGGTGCCGATGTCCGAGTACGCGTCGTGGACGCGGGCCGACGGCCTGTCGATCGACCCGTGGATCCGGACGCACCAGCGGATGGGCGCCCGGATCCTGGGACCCGCGACCGAGTCGATGGTGATCGCGGGCACCGTGGCGGAGTGGGAGAGCTGGACCGGCATGGTCTTTCCCGTCACGTACGACTACGTGGTGCCCGACGCCCTCAACCTGGTGCGCGTCGACGTCGGGCAGGACCGCGGCGTCTATGTCGAGGAGAACCTGTGGGTCCAGCACATGGGCCCGCTCGAGGTCAGATGAACGACCGGATCAGCACGATGGCGAAGAACACGATGATGAAGGCCAGGTCGATGGACATGCCACCGGCGCGGATCGGCGGAACGACCCGCCGGACGGGCGCCAGGATCGGCTCGGTCAGGTTGAACACGCCGCTGGTCAGGCGCGAGCGCAGACCGCCGGGCGCGGACGGGCCGGCCAGGACGACACTCCAGTCGAGCACCGCCCGGGCCACAAGCAGCAGCTGCACCAGCAGGAGCACCAGGCTCACGATGGCGAGGACAGCACCCACGAGGAACCTCCAGTAACCGGATGGGTTGGTGCACCTACTGTGCGTCGGAAAACTGTGGGATCGCTGTGCGCCCTCTGAGCGGTTAGGTTGGGGCCCCATGAGCGTGCGTGAACGGCGAACGGTCTTCGGCGAGGCGGCCGACGAGTACGACCGGGTACGGCCCGGTTATCCCCGGCAGCTGGCCGACGATCTGCTGGCCGAGGCGGCTCCCGGCCCGGTGCTGGAGGTCGGCGCGGGCACCGGCAAGGCGACCGCGCTGTTCGCCCGGCCCGGCGTCGACCTGACCTGCGTCGAGCCGGACGCCCGAATGGCACGGGTGCTGCGGCGCAACGTGCCCGGCGTGACAGTGGTCGAGTCGTCGCTGGAGGAGTGGCAGCCCGACCGGCCGTACGGACTGGTCTTCAGCGCCCAGGCCTGGCACTGGGTCGACCCGGCCCGGCGCGCCGATCTGGCCCTGGGCGCGCTGGCGACCGGCGGCCTCTTCGCGCCGTTCTGGAACCTCTTCCTGGTCGCCGACCCGGCCCTGCACGCGGCGCTGGCCGAGGTCGACGCCCGGCACGGCCTCGTCGAGGACACCAGCCACCGGTTCCCGGCCACCGGAAACGCGGGCACGGAGAACGCGGGCACGGAGAACGCCATGCGCGCCGAGTTCGAGCAGGAGCTGCCAGCGGCCGGTCTCACCGACGAGCGCTTCACCGCCCCCGAGATCCGCCGCTACGAGCGGACGCTGAGCTACGACGCGCGGGCCTACCGCGACTACCTGAGCACCGTCTCGATGTACCGGATCCTCGAACCGGCCGCGGCCGAGGCCGCCCTGGCCGACACCGCGTCCGCCATCGAGCAGCACGGCGGCCACATCACGTTCCTGGTCGTCACCGACGTCGCGCTCGTCCGGAAGCGGTAGGGCCGAAGACGGCCGGGACCCCGGGGGAGTAGAGCACACTGACGGGCGGGCCTGCCGGCGCCGGCAGGCCGGCGGCCGCCACGAGCCCGTCCGCCAGCGAGACCACCGAGGCCCGATGCAGCGGCCAAGGGGGATGCTCGTTCGACAGATAGCGGGCGCGCGTGTGCAGCCCCCAGCGCGCGGTCAGGAACAGCTCCAGCGGTGTCGGATCGGTCACCGGTGAACCGACCCGGATCGTCATGTCGCTGCCCGCGCGGGCACCCCAGCGGCGCCGCGTCGAATACGTGACATGGTCCCCCTCTCTGGTCAGCCGCATGCGGGCCCACCGGTACGGCAGACCGAGCGTGGCCCGCGCGATGAGGACCGGAACGAGGCGCGACGCCTCCATGGAGAGGAAGACGACACCCCGTCGGCCCTGCGAATCCACAGAGTAGAGACGGACGTTCGTCTCCGGGAACCTACCGAAGTAGGGGGCGTGCAGAACGTCCTCCATCCGGAAGCCGATCAGCCCGACGTAGGTGACCCCGTCGAAGGTGTCGGGCATCGTGCCCGCCGGGAGCAGGGGCGCGGCCAGCGCCGGGTCCAGCGGCCAATGCAGGAACGCCACCGAGGCCCAGCGCTGGCCGAGCAGGGCCGGCCGCACCGGCCGGGGCGTGGTCGCGGTGACCGGCTCCAGTGAGACGTCTCTCATGAGCCAGACGCTACGCCGCAGGTGAAGGGACAATGGGCCGGCAGTGACGGCACACACGGATAGGGGCTCATCCTGAACGCGCGACGACCCGCAGCGGTGCTCTTCGACATGGACGGCACGCTGGTGGACAGCGAGAAGGTGTGGGAGATCGCGCTGCACGAGCTGGCCGCGCACGCCGGCGGGACGCTGTCCCCCGAGGCGCGGCACGCGATGATCGGCAGCAGCATGGCCAACAGCATGCGGATCCTGCGTGCGGATCTGGGCCAGCCCGACCGGCCCGAGGCGCCCGACGTCGAGTGGCTGACCGACCGCGTCTTCGAGCTGTTCGGCGAGGGCCTGGTGTGGCGCCCGGGCGCGATGGAGCTGCTTCAGGCCGTACGCCTGGCCGGGCTGCCCACGGCGCTGGTCACCTCGACCGGCCGCCGCCTGGTCGAGGTCGCCCTCAAGACCCTCGGCGCCGAGAACTTCGACGTCGTGGTGGTCGGCGACGAGGTCAGCATGCCCAAGCCCGACCCCGAGCCGTACCGGACCGCCGCCACCCTGCTCGGCGTGCCGATCGAGGACTGCGTCGCCATCGAGGACTCGCCGGCCGGCGTGGCCAGCGCGCTCGCCTCGGGGGCGGCCGTGCTGGCCGTGCCGGCGGAACTGGAGCTGCCACCCACCGACGGGGTCCACCTGCGCACCTCCCTGGTGGGTGTGGACCCCGACTACCTGGCGAGCCTGCTCGTCAATCGTGGGCTATCGCCGCGAGAACGTTGAGCCGGGCCGCGCGGATCGACGGCAGCACCGCCGCCAGCACGCCGACCAGGGCGGCCAGGCCCAGGTACAGGCCCATCCGGTCCCACGGCAGGACCAGGTCCGTGATGCCCTCGCCGTCGAGGGCGCGGACCACCGCGGTGCCCAGCCCGGCGCCGACCACCACGCCGAGCAGGGCGCCGAACACCGAGATCACCACCGACTCGACGGTGACCATGCGCATGGTCTGCGCCCTTCCCAGGCCGACGGCCCGGAGAAGACCGAGTTCCCGGGTACGCTCGAGCACGCTCAGCGCCAGAGTGTTCACCACCCCGAGCACGGCGATGAGGATCGCCAGGCCCAGCAGCACCTGCACCATCGTGATGACCGTGTCGAAGTCGCCGCTCTGCTGCGCGATGAAGGCGCTGCGGTCGGTCGCGTTGACCTCCGGACTGTCCGCCACCAGCTGCTTGACCTGCGGCAGCACCTGCTCGACGGCGACGCCGTCGTCGAGCCGGACGAATCCGATCTCCGGCTGGACGAGCCCGAACTCCTTGGTCGCGGCGGCCGGGAGCAGGTAGCTGCCGGGCATCCGGTCCTCGTCGTATGTCGCCGCAATCGTGTATTTGTGCAGTTCGCCGCGGGGCAGCTGCACCTCGTGGACGCTGCCCACCGTCCAGCCGTGGTCCTTGGCCTCCTCGACGCTGACGGCCATCTGGTTGCCGCGCAGCGTGGTCAGCCCCGGCGTCCCGAAGGTGTCGGCCAGCTTGGCCAGATCATCCGTGGCATTGACGTACGTCCGTTCGCCGTCGATGACAGCCTGGTCGCTCCAGACCCCCGCGACCGAGCGCACCCCCGATATCTGCTGCGCCTTGGTCAGCACGGTCTCGTCGAACGTCGGCGGCCGGGGGCCGTTCTGCTCGCCCGAGACGACGATCTGCGCCTTGATGGTGTCCTCGGCCTGCGCGGCCAGGCTCTGCTTGGCCGAGTCCATGATCACGGTGACACCGGTGACCAGGGCGATGCCGACCATGAGAGCGGCCGCGGTGATGGCCGTACGGCGGGGGTTGCGCCCCGAGTTGAGCCGGCCCAGCCGGCCCGGCACCGACCACGAGAACAGCCGGCCCAGCAGGGCCACCACCGGCTTCGAGATGAGCGGGGTGAGCAGCGCGATCCCGATGAACGTGACCAGCACGCCGGCCAGGATCAGCAGCAGCGAGCTCGCCCCGTACAGGCCCACGCCGAGCAGTGCCGCCCCGGCCGCCCCGACGATCGCGCCGGCCACCGTGACCTTGGTCAGCGGCCGGTCGGGCGTGGCCACGTCCTGCATCGCCGCGACCGGGGCGATCCGCGACGCCCGCAGCGCCGGCAGCACCGCCGCCACCACGGTCACGACCACACCGACGATCAGCGCGCTGAGCACCGCGGCCAGGGGCACGCCGACCGTGGCCGGGTCCATGCCGCCGCTCATCCGGCCGAACAGCCAGACCAGCAGCGCGCCCACCCCGATACCGGCGCCGAGGCCGAGCACCGCGGCGATCAGGCCGATCGCCACAGCCTCGGTCAGCACCGAGTTGATCACCTGGCGGCGGCTGGCGCCGAGCGCCCGCATCAGGGCCAGCTCCTTGGTCCGCTGGGCCACGATGATCGAGAACGTGTTGAGGATCAGGAAGATGCCGACGAACAGCGCCACCCCGGCGAAGCCGAGCAGGATGTTGTTGAAGAAGCTGAGCGCGTCCTTGAACCCGGCCGAGCTTTCCTCCGCCAATTGCTTGCCGGTCTTGACTTCGTACGCGTCGCCGAGTTGCCCGGCGATCCGGTCACGCACCGCCGCCGGCGTCCGGCCGCCGTCGACCCGTACGGTGACCTGGGTGAAAACGCCCGTCTGGCCCAGCATGGAGCGTTGCGCGACCGGGGTGGTGAAGGCGACCTCCTGCACGCCGCCGATCGAGTCGCGGTCGTCGGTGTAGCCCCAGACGCCGACCAGTGTGAACGTCTGCTTCGGCAGCTGGGTCAGCACCGCCACCCGGTCGCCGACCTTGATGTTGGCGGCCTTGGCGACCTCGGCGTTGACCGCGATCTCGGTGTCGGCCGTCGGGCCGCGGCCCTCGCGCATCTCCATGATCGCGTCGAGGCCGGTCCAGTTGGCGCCGATCCGCGGCGGGCCGAAGCTGGTCACCACCTTGCCGTCCGAGCCGATCACCCGGGCGCCGTCGGCGCCCACCATGCCGATCGCCTCCTTGACGCCCTCGACCTTGGCCACCTGGTCGACGACCGAGGCCTTGAGCGGCGTGGGCACCTCTTCGCCGTCCATCTCGGCCACGGCGACCTTCGGCTTCGCGGTCACGGCCACGTCGGTGGTCGCGTAGCCCTCGGTGAACAGGTTGTCGAACGTACGCCCAAGCGTGTCAGTGGTGACGAAGGCGCCGGAGACGAACATGACGCCGAGCACCACGGCCAGGCCGGAGAGCACCAGCCGCAGCTTGCGCGCCAGCAAGCTTTTCAGCGTCGCGCGCAGCATCAGACCAGCACCTCCCCGGACTTCATCGCCTCGAGCACCGTCTCCGGGGTCGGGTCGTCGAGCTCGGCCACGATCTCGCCGTCGGCCAGGAAGACCACCCGGTCGGTGTAGCTGGCGGCGACCGGGTCGTGGGTGACCATGACGATGGTCTGCCCGTGCTCGCGCACGCTGTCCCGCAGGAACGACAGGATCTCGGCGCCCGACTTCGAGTCGAGGTTGCCGGTCGGCTCGTCCGCGAAGATCACGTCGGGGCGGCTGACCAGCGCCCGCGCGCACGCGACGCGCTGCTGCTGACCGCCGGAAAGCTGGCTCGGCCGGTGGCCCAGACGGTCCTTGAGGCCGACCGTCTCGATCACGGTGTCCCACCACCGCGGGTCGGGCTTGCGGCCCGCGATGTCCATGGGCAGCCGGATGTTCTCGGCCGCGGTCAGCGTCGGCAACAGGTTGAACTGCTGGAAGATGAAGCCGACCCGGTCACGGCGCAGCCGGGTCAGCGCCTTGTCGCCGAGCCCGGTCACCTCCGTGTCGCCGATGCGCACCGTGCCCCGGGTGACCGTGTCCAGGCCGGCCAGGCAGTGCATCAGCGTCGACTTGCCGCTGCCGGACGGGCCCATGATGGCCGTGAACCGGCCCCGGGCGAAGCTCGCGCTGACGCCGCGCAGGGCGACCACGCGCGCCTCCTCGGTGCCGTAGACCTTCCACACTTCCTCGGCGCGCGCCGCCACCGATGTGTCCATTGCCGTGCCCCCTTTGGTCCGGCCGGGGCGAGTCCCCGGCCGGCCGACTCAGTGTTTCGGCGCACCGGGGCGGAAACGTCAGCCCAGGGTCGTATCGGGACGCGGAGATTTCGGTACGGGAATTCCGTAGGTGACATCAGGGTGGTCCCTGAGATGTCACTGATGACGCTTGACTGACGTCACTCATGACGTCATAGTGGCGACATGGACCTGACGCCGTATCTCGAGACCCTCCGGGCGGACCTGGCCGCGGCCGCCGCCCCGGGCGGACCCGAGACCACCCGCGCGGCCGAACTGCTCGGCCACTCGCTCGAACCGTCGGCCCGGCTGGCCCTGCTCGAGGCGCTGGCCGACGCCGCCGCCGAGATCACCACCCGGCTGCGGGACGCGACCGTCGAGGTGCGGTTACGCGGCCGCGAGGCCGACCTGGTCGTCACCCAGCACGCCGACTTCACGCCGCCGGCCGCGCCCCCGCCGCCGCCGGTCGACGGCGGCGACCTCACCCGGCTCACGCTGCGCATGCCGGAAGCCCTCAAGACCCACGTCGAGCAGACGGCCGCGGCCGAGGGCACCTCGGTCAACGCGTGGCTCGTGCGCGCGGTCACCGCGGCCGTCAACGGCCCGGCGGTTCCTCAAACGCGCAGCTCGAAGCGCATCACCGGCTACTTCCAGGCCTGACCCCCTCTATCAGGAGACTCCCATGTACGAGTTCGAGCACCCGGCGCCGGTCGTCATCGCGCTGCGGGCCCTCAACGGCACGGTCGACCTGGTCGCCGAGTCCCGCGACTCGGTGCTGGTCGACATCGAGCCGTTCGACGACAAGGGCCGCGACGACGCCGACCGCACCCGGGTCGTCCTCGAGGGCGACCGGCTGCTCATCGAGCCACCCGGCGCCGACTCCGGCTGGCGGCTGCGCCGCTCACCGAAACTGCGCGTCACCGCCCGGGTGCCACTGGGCAGCGCGCTGACCGGCCGCAGCACGGCGGCCGACGTCCGGGCCGACGGCGTCTGGTCGGCCGTCGAACTCGACCTGGCCTCGGCCGACGTGGACCTGGCCGACGTCACCGGCGACGCCCGGCTCCAGGCGGCCAGCGGCGATCTGCGGGTACGCCGGGTCGGCGGCTCCCTGAAGGCGGAAAGCTCCTCGGGCGACCTGCGCATCGGTGACGTCACCGGTGACGTCAGCGCCAAGACGGCCAGCGGCGACATCCGCATCGACAGCATCGGCGGCTCGGTCCGCTCCACGGTCGCCAGCGGCGACATCGAAATCGGCCGCCTGGCGAACGGCACCGGCGACATCCGCACGGCCTCGGGTGACGTCAGCGTCGGCATCACCCCGGGTACGCGCGTCTGGCTCGACCTGAGCAGCGCCTCCGGCCGCACCACCAGCGACCTGACCCCGGAAGCGGCCGGCACGGCAGCACCACCGCCGGCGCCGGGCGTGGGCCTGGGCGCCTTCGTCGACCTGGACTCCCTGCCGGGCCTGTCGGCGGTGCCGGGCCTGAAGGCCATGCTCCAGTCCGTCCACGTACCGACCTTCGGCTACGAGCCCGGCACCGGCTTCCGCGCGACTCCCGGCCACCACCCCGGCCCCGGCCCCGACTTCCGTCCCGGTCCTGGCCCGGCCTTCCGCCCCGGCCCCGGTCCTGGGTTCCGGCCGGGTCCCGGCGGCGTTCCCGGCCCGCCGCCTTCTTCCGGGCCGCCCGCTCCGCCGACTCCCGGCGCGCCGCCCGCTCCGCCGACTCCCGGCGCGCCGCCCGCTCCGCCGACTCCCGGCGCGCCGCCCGCGCCGCCGGGTCCCGGTGCCCCGCCCCCGCCCGGCCTCCCGCCTGTGCCTCGCTCACGGTTCGAGCCCGGTCCTGGTTCCGAGCCTGGCCCTGGATTCGAGCCTGGCCCTGGATTCGAGCCTGGCCCTGGATTCGAGCCTGGCCCTGGATTCGAGCCCGGTCCCGGGTTTGAACCTGGCTCCGTGCGCGGGTTCGGCCCCGCGCCCGAGGCTGTGCCCGACGATGTGCTCCCGCCCTCGGCCGACGGCGCCGGCACGGTCGAGCTGCGGGTCCGCACGGCCAGCGGCGACATCCACATCTTCCGCGCCACCGAGAGAAGGGCAGCCTGATGTTCCCGGACAACCGTTTCGGCGTCGAGAACTCCGCCACCGGCGTACGCCGCCGCCTCCTGACCGGCCGCCGAGGCCGCGCCGACCGCTTCGCCCCGCCGGAGTGGCCCGTGAGCCGCGGCCCCACCCCGAACCCGCGCCGCGGCTGACCCGCCGCCCGAAACGCCCCGAGCCCCGCTCGGGGCGTTTCGCCGTGCCGTGGACCGCCGCTCAGGACGCTTTCGCGGGAAACATGTCAACGTTGCCGGACGGCTCGACCTTCGGCGCCCGCACCACCTCGACCGGGCAGCCCGCGTGATGCAGCAGCGCCTGACTGACCGAACCGAGCACGAGCCCTTCGAAGGCGCCGCGTCCCCGTGCCCCGACCACGATCAGCCGCGCCGTCCTCGAGCGTTCGGTCAAGACCTTCCGGGCGCTTTCCCGTACGGCCTCCGCCCGCACCCGCACTTGCGGATAGCGCTCGCCCCAGCCGGCCAGCACCTCACCGAGCAGCAGCCGCCCCGCCAGACCGTCGTCACCGGCGAGGACGGCGACCAGCTCGGCACCGGCGGCGGCGCTCTGCTCGAACGCCGCCGCGACGGCAAGCCGTGAACTCTCGGACCCGTCCACGCCCACCACGACCGGTCCGCCGGGATGGCCGGCTCCCCGCACCACCAGGACGGGACAGTGTGCGTGGGCGCTCGCATGCACGGCCACCGAGCCGATGATCAGCCCGCTGACGCCACCCAGCCCCCGGTCGCCGAGCACGAGCAGAGAAGCCTGGCGGGATTCGCCAAGCAGCACAGGGGTGGCCGCCCCGTCGATCAGCGCCGTGCCGACCGGCACCCCGGGCGCGGCCTCGGCCGCCACCCCAGCCGCCTCCACCAGCAGATCCTCGGCGTGGTGCCGAAGCCCAGTGCCCGGCATGTCATCGGCAACGGGCCCGACACCCACGTGAAGCGAGGGCCAGACGAAGGCGTGCACGATCCGAAGTGGAAGCTTCCGCTGCCACGCTTGAACGGCCGCGGCCCTGACAGCGGACAGAGCTTGCTCGGACCCGTCAATTCCCACAATCACCGGCGCGGCCATGATGTGCCTCCTCGTTTCCCACGAAGACACCGCAGCCCCGAGTTCCGTGACACCCGCCACCGCCACCCACACCCGCCACCGCCATCCCTCACCCGCCACCCACGCCCGCCACCTTCACCGCCACCCACGCCCGCCACCGTCGCCCACACCCGCCACCGCCATCCCTCACCCGCCACCCACGCTCGCCACCTTCACCGCCACCCACGCCCGCCACCGTCGCCCACACCCGCTACCGGCACCTGCACTCGGCTGCGGACAGCGGCACCGGCAGCACCAGCGGCGTCCCGCACCCGAACCGCATCCGCCAGCGCCTCGCGGCACTTTCGGCAGCCCCGCGGCACCGGCAAGCCGCCCCGGCACTGGCAAGCCGCCCCGGCACTGGCAAGCCGCCCTCCGGCACTGGCAAGCTGCCTCCGGCACTGGCAAGCTGCCCCCGGCACCGGCAAGCCGCACCCCGGCACCGGCAAGCCGCACCCCGGCAGCGGCAAGCCGTACCTGGCAGGGGCACGCGGCACCGGACGGCGGCACGCGGCGGGGCACACGGCACCCGGCAGGGGTACGCGGCACCGGGCAGCGACACGCCGCACGCGGCACCGGTACTCGGCAGCCACACGGCGCACGGATACCCGGCAGCGGCACCCCCAGTAGCGGCAGCGGGTCAGGCGCCCGGCTTGACCAGGCCCGTCTCGTAGGCGAGGACTACGGCCTGGGTGCGGTCGCGTAGGCGCAGCTTGGTCAGCACGTGACCGACGTGGGTCTTGATGGTGGTTTCGCTGACCCGTAGCGCGGCGGCGATCTCGGCGTTGGAGTGCCCGCGGGCCACGTGCACGAGGACTTCCCGTTCCCGTTCGGTGAGCGCGTCGAGTTTGCTGGCCGTCGTGGTCTCGGGCGCCGGCAGCGCGTCGGCGACCCGGGCCAGGATCCGCGCCAGCACCGCCGGCGTGATGACCGCCCCGCCGGCCGCGACCGCCCGTACGGCCGCGATCAGCTCGGCACCAGGCACGTCCTTGCTCAGAAACCCGGCCGCCCCCGCCGCGATGGCGGCGAGCACGTCGTCGTCGGTGTCGCCGGCCCCCATGACGAGCACTCGCACCGGAAGCCCGGCCTCGGTGACCGCCCTTGCGACCCCGAGCCCGTCGACGCGCGGCAGCGCCAGATCGGTGATCAGCACGTCGGGCAGAAGCCGCCGAGCGAGGTCGACAGCTTCGCCGCCGTCCCCCGTCTCGCCCGCCACCACGATCTCGGCCGCGCCCCCATCGGCTGAGGCTCCGCTGAGAACCATCCGAAGCCCCGACCGCTGCATAGGAGCCGCATCAGCCACCAAGACCCGCAGCGGTCGCAGAACGGTCACCGGCACTCCCGGCCAACAGCGACGCACATGGCGGCCACCCTAAGCGATCCCGACACCCCGAACGACGTCCCACCGCCACCGGAGCCCTTGATCACCACCGCCGGCCCCGAGGCCCTGCCCGACGACAGGGCTCCGCGCCGCACGCGACCCCGACGCAGCATCCGGCCAGCGCCCGTTCGCCGCCGAACTCGTGCTCAGTCTGACGCCCGGCGCACCGACGCCCAGCCCAGTGCCGATCCCGCGCCCGGCCCAGCGCTCGGAACCGGCGACATGCCCGGAGCCCGCCCTACCGCCGGCCCGGCACGGGCCGCAGCGCTGACCCTGGCGCCCAGTGAAGCGCTGATCCCCGCGCCCAGTGAAGCGCTGACCCCGATACCCCAGTGCAGCACTAACCCCGGCACCCGGCCGCGACGCCACACCTGGTGCCCTGTCCGGACGCGAGGCTCAGGCAGTTGGTGGGTTTGGTGAGGCGGCGAGGATCGGCTTCTTGGCGACGCCGGAGTCCAAGGGCGGGCCAGAGCTTCCCCGGCGATGGGCCGCCAGCGCCGTTCGGCCAGTAGCGCGTGGGCCTCCGTACCGCCGATCCCGGCACCCGTGCCCTCGGGTGGGGTCGCGGGGCGTGAGACGGGCACGTGGGCGAGGGGCGCGGGCAGCCGGTAGCTCTCGTCCGGCTCGGGCACGATGTTGCGGAGTATTGCCGGGTCCGGCGGGACACACCGTCCATTGCCGACAAACCGTCCAGGAACAGGGTCGGGATGTGCCAGGCGGACGTCACGGTGGGGGACGGCACATAAGGACGGGGTCGAGTGGATCAGCCGGGGACTGCCGGTCATGCCAGGCGGTCGTCGTCGGTGGGAGTGGTGTCGATCTGGAGGACGTCGGGGGTGGCCGGGAACGGGGGCGGGGTGCCGCCGAACTCGGGGCACAGGGCCTGGTGGTTGCACCACCCGCAGAGGCGGCTGGGTTTGGGGCGGAAGTCCTGGTCCTTCTTGGCGCGCTCGATGGCGGCGGACAGGGCCACCAGCGTGCGCTCGAAGCGTTCCAGTTCCTCGGCCTCGGGGCTGTAGTCGAGGGCCTCGGCGTCCTTGAGGTAGAGCAGGCGCAGGACGCGGGGGACCACGCCCCGGGTGCGCCACAGGACCAGGGCGTAGAACTTCAGCTGGAACAGCGCGCGGCCCTCGAAGGCCTCGCGAGGGGCGCCGCCGGTCTTGTAGTCGACCACGCGCAGGTCGCCGGCGGGGGAGACGTCGAGGCGGTCGATGTAGCCGCGGATCAGCAACTCGTCGTCGATCAGGGTGGAGACCAGGCTCTCGCGCTGGGCCGGCTCGAGGCGTCTGGGGTCTTCGACCGCGAAGTAGCCGGGCAGCAGGTCGCGGGCACTGTCGAGGAAGCGGGCCAGCCGGGCGTCCTCGGGCACGTCGACCAGGGCCGTCTGGCCAGGGATGGCCGAGCCGGTGGCGTCGGCCTCGGCGGCGACGGCGGCCGGGTCGGTCACGCCGCGGCGGGGCGACTCGGTCAGGATCTCGGCGGCGCGGGGCTCCTCGGTCAGAATGCGCTGCCAGGCGGGCTCGACCAGGGCCGCCGCGGCCTCGGGGGTGCGCTCGGCGGCGGGCAGGTCGAAGAGGCTTTCCAGTACGGCGTGGACGAGCGTGCCGCGTACCTGATCGGCCGAAGGCTGCTCGGGGAGCTTGTCGATGGTGCGGAAGCGGAACAGCAGCGGGCACGTCTTGAAGTCGGCCGCCCGCGACGGCGACAGCGAGGGCCCGGCCGGCCGGTCGGTGGAGTCCCGGCGGGAGGAGCCGGGCGGGGGTGGGGAGACCGTGGGTGCTGTCATGTCCAAGAGGCTAGGGCAGGGGTACGACGAAAACGCGCTGACCGTCCCGTGACACCGACTCCGTAGCATCGACGGCGTGGACGAGAGCAGGACGACACCCAGGAACCGCCGCGGCGCCCGGCCGGTGGGTCACGTCCTCGGCATCCCGGTCTTCGTGAACGGGTCGATGATCCTGCTCGCCGTGCTGGTCACCTATGTGTACGGCAACTATGTCCGCGACGGGCTCGACCTGCCGGGTCCGGTCGCGTACCTGGTCGGGTTCGGCTTCGTGATCTGCCTGCTCGGCTCCGTGCTGCTGCACGAGCTGGGTCACGCGCTGACCGCGCGCCGCTTCGGCATCGGGGTGCGCGGGATCACCCTGGAGCTGCTGGGCGGCTGGACCGAGATGGACCGCGACGCGCCCACCCCACGGGTCGACGCCCTGGTCAGCCTGGCCGGGCCGGCCGTGTCCCTGGTGCTGGGCGGGGTGGCCACCGCGGCCACGTTCGCGCTCCCGGACCGGACGACCGCCGGGCAGATCGCTTTCCAGCTCGCCGCCAGCAACATCCTGGTCGCGCTCTTCAACGTGCTGCCGGGGCTGCCGCTGGACGGCGGGCGGGCGCTGCGGGCGGGACTGTGGGCCCTGATCAAGGACCGGAACCGGGCCACCGAGGCCGCCGGCTGGGCCGGGCGGGTGCTCGCCTTCGCCACCGGCATGGTCGCCCTCTGGTTCTTCCAGCTGGGCACGCTCACCCTGTTCGGCATGCTCTTCGTCCTGCTGGTCGTCTTCACGCTCTGGCAGGGCGCCGGCCAGTCGATCCGGCTGGCCCGGATGACCCGGCGTTTCCCGCTCGTCAAGCTGCGTGAGCTGGCCCGCCCGCTGCTCACCGTGCCGGCCGGCACGCCGCTGGGTGAGGCGCAGCGGCGCCGCTCGGAGGACCCCCGGCCGAACGTGGTGCTGGCCGTCTCGGACTCGGCCGGTAATCTCACCGCACTGGTCGACCCGGTCGCCGCCGAGCGGGTTCCCGTGGATCGCCGCCCCTGGGTGGCGGTGGACAGCGTGTCGCGTTCGCGTGACGCGGTGCCCGCGCTGCCGCTGGACCTCAGCGGCGAGCAGGTGGTGCGCGCGCTCCAGGCGCATCCCGCCGCGCAGTACGTGGTCATCTCCGGCGAGGACGTCGTCGGGGTGCTCCGCGTCGGCGACGTCGCCCAGGTGCTGGAGCCCCGCCGTCCCATTAAGCAACGGAAGTGAAAGACGCTGTGACCCTTACGCCTGAAGCTGTCGACACCGAATCGCTGCCCGCGCACCGCGGGCCGTTCCGGGAGGGCGATCGCGTCCAGCTCACGGACCCGAAGAACCGGATGCACACGATCGTGCTGCAGCCGGGCAAGGAGTTCCACACCCACCGGGGCGCGCTGGCCCACGACGCGCTGATCGGCCTGCCCGACGGCAGCGTGGTGACTTCTTCCGGTGGTACGGCCTATCTCGCGCTCCGCCCACTGCTCAGCGACTACGTCTTGTCGATGCCGCGCGGCGCGCAGGTCATCTACCCGAAGGACGCCGCGCAGATCGTCGCCATGGGCGACATCTTCCCGGGCGCCAAGGTGCTCGAGGCCGGCGTCGGCTCCGGCGCCCTGTCGATGTCGCTGCTGCGGGCCATCGGCACGTCGGGTGAGCTTCACTCGTACGAGTTGCGCGAGGATTTCGCCGCGATCGCCCGCAAGAACGTCGAGGCCTTCCTGGGCGGCCCGCACCCGGCCTGGCACGTGCACCACGGCGACGTGGCGACGAACACCGAGACCGGTTTCGACCGGATCATCCTCGACATGCTGACCCCGTGGGAGGCGCTCGACATGGTCGAGCGTTCGCTCATCCCGGGCGGTGTTTTCATCGGGTACGTGGCAACCACGCCGCAGATGTCCGAATTGGTGGAGGCGCTGCGTGAGCGTGGCGGCTGGACCGAGCCGCGGGCCTGGGAGTCGCTGGTGCGCGACTGGCACGCCGAGGGCCTGGCCGTACGCCCCGACCACCGCATGATCGCGCACACCGCCTTCCTGGTCTCGGCGCGCAAGCTAGCGCCCGGTGTGACCGCACCGCCGCGCCGGCGCAAGCCGAGCAAGGGCGCCGAGGCGTACGCGCTGCGCCGCGCCGCCCAGGCCGCCCTGGCCGCCGCGGCCGTGGCCGAGATCGATGACACTCGCTCGGACGAAGAGGGCCCCGAGACTGCCCCGGAGATGTGACGCCACCGGGCTGGGTCGGGTAGCTTCCAAGCGGCGACAGGAGAACTGCCTCAGTCCGTTCAAGTGTGGCGGGCGGGGTGGTCGACGGGGGAGGGACCGGTGGGCGCGATGAGCTCTCCGCCATTCGGCGGCAGCAACGAGATGCCGGCGGTCTTCCCCGACTGGTCGCCGTACCAGGATCTCGACTCGGCGGCCCGGGCCTATCTGCGTGACCCCGAAGTGGCGCTGGACGCGCTCTTCGGGGTCCTGCGCGGGGCCTCGGTGCTCTGCTTCACCCTCGAGCGTTTCGTCAACGAGGTGAACGGCGTCTGGCAGGAGGTCGTCATCTGCGACGGCAGCCGGCTGGTGTTGTGGCACGGTGAGGACGTGGCGCCCGGCGACGGCCCGGTCGGCTCGATGACCTCGTCGCTGCGGGTGGTGCCGCTGTCGACGGTCACCGAGGTGGGCTGCCGCCGCCGGCTCACCCGCACCTCGAACGGGCAGGCCCGGGTCGACAGCATCGACGTCTACCTGCTGCTGAGCTCGGTCGACGACGCGGTGCCGCCGCCCGGCATGGACGAGGGCGAGTCGCGGCAGACGATCCGGCACGACGCGCTGCGCTTCGGCAAGACCCTCGACGACGGCGGACCCGGACAAATCGCCCGTCTTGAGGAGTTTTCGCGCGTCGTTGCGTCGTTGGTGGGACGGCCGACACTCTAAACCTCGGTTACGTCCGTGTGACTTTTTCCGCGAATTTACGGCCGGTTCAGCCGACCGCGGATGCGGCGAAAGCTGTTGTGTGGCAAAGACCTCAGGCGGCGTCGGGGCCGGCGATCTCGACGTCGTCGGCGCGCCGCACGACGTGGATGCAGTCGCCCGGGCACTCCTTGGCCGAGTCGATCACCTCGAGCAGCAGGCGACGCGGCACCGGCGTGCGCTCACCGGGAGATTGCAGCAGCTCACCGGCGGTGTCCTTGACGTACGCGAGTCCGTCGATGTCGAGCTCGAAAACCTCCGGCGCGTACTGCACACAGAGCCCGTCACCGGTGCACAGGTCCTGATCGACCCAGACCTGCAACTCCTCGTTCCCGGTCCGCGCCGTCACCCCGTACCTCCCGCAAGTAGCCCCCGCCGACCGTACCGGAACGGTCCGACAAGACACTTGCGAGGACCGGCCGAATGGATCAAGACTCGGTGACGAGGGTGTTGCATGGGTCGAAATCCGGCCCGCAGCGGCTAGTGTTAACCCAAGACGTTCGAGCCCCCGGGGAGGTGGGACGTGGCACGCAGCGACGAGGCGGACAACCGCGCCGCACGTTGGGAAAAAGAGGCCAACGATCTCTCCAGCCAGGTCGCGTTCCTGCAGGAGGAACTCGCCCTTGTCAGGCGGAAGTTGACCGAAAGCCCACGACACGTCCGGCAGCTCGAGGAACGGCTTGCGGCGACGCAGGCGCAGCTGGCCCGAGTGACCGAGAACAACGACCGGCTCGTGGCGACCATGAAGGAAGCCCGGGCCCAGATCGTCACTCTCAAGGAAGAGATTGACCGGCTCGCCCAGCCGCCCAGCGGCTACGGCGTATTCCTGACGGCACACGAGGACGGCACCGTCGATGTCTTCACCGGCGGCCGCAAGCTTCGCGTGGCGGTCTCGCCGTCGCTGACGGTCGAGGACCTCCAGCGTGGCCAGGAAGTACTGCTCAACGACGCGCTCAACGTGGTCGACGCGTTCGGCTTCGAGCGCACCGGTGAGGTCGTCACGCTCAAGGAGGTCCTCGCGGGCCCCGACGGGCAGCGCGGCGACCGGGCGCTCGTGGTGTCGCACGCCGACGAGGAGCGCATCGTCTCCCTGGCCGACTCGCTCGAGATCGAGAAGCTCCGCGCGGGCGACTCGCTCATGATCGAGCCGCGGTCGGCGTACGCCTACGAGCGGATCCCCAAGAGCGAGGTCGAGGAGCTCGTCCTCGAGGAGGTCCCCGACGTCGACTACACCGACATCGGTGGCCTGCACTCGCAGATCGAGCAGATCCGCGACGCGGTGGAGCTGCCGTTCCTGCACGCCGACCTGTTCCGGGAGCACCAGCTGCGCCCGCCGAAGGGCATCCTGCTCTACGGCCCGCCCGGCTGTGGCAAGACCCTGATCGCCAAGGCGGTGGCCAACTCGCTGGCCAAGAAGATCGCCGAGCGCCGGGGCGAGGAGAAGCACACCAGCTACTTCCTCAACATCAAGGGCCCGGAGCTGCTGAACAAGTACGTGGGTGAGACCGAGCGGCACATCCGCCTGGTCTTCCAGCGGGCCCGTGAGAAGGCCGGCGAGGGCACCCCGGTGATCGTGTTCTTCGACGAGATGGACTCGATCTTCCGGACCCGTGGCTCCGGTGTCTCCAGCGACGTGGAGAACACGATCGTTCCCCAGCTCCTCAGCGAGATCGACGGCGTCGAGGGCCTGGAGAACGTGATCGTGATCGGCGCCTCCAACCGCGAGGACATGATCGACCCGGCCATCCTGCGGCCGGGCCGGCTCGACGTGAAGATCAAGATCGAGCGCCCGGACGCCGAGGCGGCCAAGGACATCTTCGGCAAGTACATCCTGCCGGGCCTGCCGCTGAGCTCGGAAGACCTGGCCGAGCACGGCAACGACGCCGACGTCACGGTCGCCGCGATGATCGACGCCGTGGTCATGCGGATGTACACGGAGTCCGAGGAGAACCGCTTCCTGGAGGTCACCTACGCCAACGGTGACAAGGAGGTCCTGTACTTCAAGGACTTCAACTCCGGCGCGATGATCCAGAACATCGTGGACCGCGGCAAGAAGATGGCCATCAAGGAATTCCTCACCTCCGGCAAGAAGGGGCTGCGCCTGCAGCACCTGCTCGACTCCTGCGTCGACGAGTTCCGCGAGAACGAGGACCTGCCCAACACGACCAACCCGGACGACTGGGCCCGCATCTCCGGCAAGAAGGGCGAGCGGATCGTCTACATCCGTACGCTCGTCTCCGGCGGCAAGGGCGCCGAGGCCGGCCGTTCCATCGAGACGGCCAGCAACACCGGTCAGTACCTGTAACGACAGCGGTAAGACGCGGGCCGGGGGTTTCCCCCGGCCCGCGTCGTCGTTCTCCACGGCATGAGACGTATGGCGTGGCTCGACGCGCTGCGCGGCTACGCGGCGCTCACCGTCGTCCTGTTCCATCTCAGCCCGCAGATGATCGGCGTCGACCGCCACCTGGCGATCTACCGCCAGATCGACGTCGGCAAGTACGGCGTACTCCTGTTCTTCCTGGTCAGTGGCTACGTCATCCCGATGTCGCTGGAGCGGCACGGCTCGCTGCGCCGGTTCTGGATCGGCCGTCTGCTGCGGATCTACCCGGCCTACCTGGTCACGATCGCCCTGGTCACGCTGCTGGTCACGGCCGGGCTCATGCGCTGGCAAGGTTCCCTGCGGGCCGAGACCGTGACCGGCGTCCTCGCCCACGCGAGCATGACCCCCGATCTGGCCGGGCTGCGCGGCGTGGTCCGGGTCTTCTGGACCTTGTCGTACGAGATGGTGTTCTACCTGATCGTCACCGGGCTCTACGCCTGGCGCCTGCACCGGCTCAGCGCCTGGTGGGCGGCCGGGCTCGCGATCGTCTCGCTGCTGGCCGGGCCGTACCTGCCCGACGATCTGTTCGGAGACACTTTCGCGCGGCGTCGCGTGCTCGCCGGCGTACTCCTCATTGTCGTGGCTCTGGTGGTCCTGGCCTGTCTGAAGCGGCGCTTCGTGAAGCTGGCCGGGGTTCTCGGCCTGGCCGTGGTGTTTGTGCCGGCGCTCAACGGGCATCCGACCGCCGACAGCACCGTCACCTCCTCCCGGCAAGCCCTGACGTTCCTGGCCGTGATGTTCGCGGGCACCGTCGTCTACCGCTGGCAGCACGGCCAGATCGGCCGCTTCGCCGGCCTCACGGCCCTGACGATGGTCACTCTCGGGCTTCTCGGTTCGCAAAGGACGTACGCGACGACGGCCGCGCTCGCCGTCACGTTCCTTTTCGCATACGCCATGCGAAACCGGGCCATGCCCCTCGTTTTGCCATGGCTCGGACGGATCAGCTACTCGCTGTATCTGCTGCACGTCGTTCTGCTCTTCCTGACCCTCCGCATCGTCCCGGAACTCGGGACGCAGCCCGTCCTCGTACGCCTGCTCGCTGGGGTTACGTACCTCATTGGAGCGATAGGACTGGCGTGGCTCTCGTACCGAATGGTGGAACTTCCCGCCCAGCGACTGGTTCGCAAGATCGCTGGACCCGGCCCGGCGAGGCCGATAACGGCCACCGAGCGTGCGCTGCCGGGCACGGCCCGGGGCGAGAACGAGCGCCAGAGCGTCTAGGCTCGGTACATGAGCAGCAGGGGCAGTACGGCGGGCGGGGTGGTCGCATGAGCGTTCGACGGATTATGGGCACCGAGGTCGAGTACGGCATCTCCGTCCCGGGGCAGCCCGGCGCCAACCCGATGGTCACCTCATCGCAGGTGGTCAATGCCTACGGCGCACGACCCGAGTTGAACCGCGGCGGCCGCGCCCGGTGGGACTACGAGGAAGAGTCGCCGCTGCGCGACGCACGCGGATTCACCTACTCCGGGGCCGCCTACGACCCGGCCGACGCCCTCGCCGACGAAGACCTCGGCCTGGCCAACGTGATACTGACCAACGGCGCCCGGCTCTACGTCGACCACGCGCACCCCGAGTACAGCACGCCCGAGTGCACCAACCCGCTCGACATCGTCAAGTGGGACAAGGCCGGCGAGCGGGTCATGGCCGAGGCGTCGCGGCGGGCCGCCACGATCCCCGGCACCCACCGCATCCAGCTCTACAAGAACAACACCGACAACAAGGGCGCCTCGTACGGGTCGCACGAGAACTACCTGATGCGCCGGCAGACGCCGTTCGCCGACATCGTCGCCCACCTGACGCCGTTCTTCGTCACCCGGCAGATCTTCACCGGTGTCGGCCGCGTCGGCCTCGGGCAGGACGGCTCCGGCTCCGGCTTCCAGATCTCCTCGCGGGCCGACTTCTTCGAGGTCGAGGTCGGACTCGAGACCACCCTGAAGCGGCCGATCATCAACACCCGCGACGAGCCGCACGCCGACGCCGACAAGTACCGGCGCCTGCACGTCATCATCGGCGACGCCAACCTCTCCGAGATCGCCACCTACCTCAAGGTCGGCACCACGTCGCTGGTCCTCAACATGATCGAGGAGAAGGTCTTCAGCGGCGACCTCGGCATCGCCGACCCGGTCAGCGAGCTGAAATCGGTCAGCCACGACCCCTCGCTCAAACACCTGATCCGCCTGCGCGACGGCCGCCGCCTCACGGCGCTCGACCTGCAGTGGGCGTACTACGAGCGGGCCCGCGCGTTCGTCGAGGAGCGCGAGGGCGACGACGCCGACGAGCAGACCCTCGACGTGCTCGACCGCTGGGAAGACGTCCTGGACAAGCTCGGCCGCGACCCGTTCGAGTGCGCCGACACCCTCGACTGGGTGGCCAAGCTGCGGCTGCTCGAGGGCTACCGCGAGCGGGAGAACCTCACCTGGTCGTCGCCGAAACTCCAGCTCGTCGACCTGCAGTACTCCGACGTGCGCCCGGAGAAGGGCCTCTACCACCGGCTGGTGGCCCGCGGCTCGATGAAGACGCTGCTCGACCCGGCCGACGTGCAGCTGGCCATGTCCGAGCCGCCGGAGGACACGCGTGCGTACTTCCGCGGGCGCTGCCTGGCCCAGTACGCGTCCGAAGTGGTCGCGGCGAGCTGGGACTCGGTCATCTTCGACGTCGGGCGCGAGTCGCTGGTGCGGGTGCCGATGATGGAGCCCGAGCGCGGCACCAAGAAGCACGTGGGCGCGCTGTTCGACAAGTGCGAGAGCGCGAAGGACCTCCTCGAAGTCATCACGAGCCGCTGAGAAACACGAGCGGCCACGGGCGGTTTTTTGTCGTAACGGCGAGGTAGGTTTTAGCCACCCGATGTCGCGGGCTTCGGGTGGCTAGAAAGGTGGTACCCCATGGCAACTCGAGACACCGGCGGTCAGTCGCAGTCCGGCAAGGGCCGGCAGGACTCAGAGGTTGAGGACGTCACCACTGAGGCCAACCCGGAGGTAGCCGAGCGGCACGCCGAAATCACCGAGGACGTCGACGACCTCCTGGACGAAATCGACTCGGTCCTCGAAGAGAACGCCGAAGAATTTGTGCGCGGATACGTGCAAAAGGGCGGAGAATAGGGCATAGCCGAACAAATCGGACATGCCTCTCCCGGGCGATGATGAGAACGGGCGGCGTCGCTGTCGCGATTGCGGCGAGTGGAAGCCGCCCGATCTCTGCTATTGCCCTGATTGCGGGGAGACGAAGCCGTTGGCGGAGTTTCCCCGCAGCCGAAACGACAGTGGTGGCCACGGCCGGTACTGCAAGCCCTGTCCCAACGCGCGCGGCCGGGAGTCGAGGGAACGGCTCTGGGGTGGCTCTCGCGAGTATCACCTTCGGCGGCGCTACGGCATCACCGAAGCTGACGTTGAAGAGCTTCTGGCGGAGCAGGGTGGGGTGCGATCTGTGGCGCTCCTGACCCTCAACACGTCGATCACGATCATCGCACTGGATGGGTGCGCGGGATATTGTGCTTCAACTGCAACGGCGGGCTCGGGCAGTTCCGGGACAATCCTGTGTTCCTCGCCGAGGCGATCACGTATCTGAAAGGAACCACGTGGCAATGGACTTTGATCCATCCGGGCGTCTACCAGCATTCTTCCAAAACTCGGGGACGTCGTCCTTCACGCAGTTCCTGACCCAGGCGGCGCCCGAGATGTTGCCGGGGCGCCGGCCGCTGCCGCCGGGGATGGCCGCTGACATCGCGCCGCACGGTACGACGATCGTCGCCATCGCCACCGCCGAGGGCGTGGTCATGGGCGGCGACCGCCGGGCGACCATGGGCAACCTCATCGCCAGCCGCGACATCGAGAAGGTGCACCCCGCCGACTCGTACTCGCTGATCGGCATCGCCGGCACCGCCGGCATCGGCATCGAGCTGATGCGGCTGTTCCAGGTCGAGCTGGAGCACTACGAGAAGATCGAGGGCACGATGCTCTCGCTCGACGGCAAGGCGAACCGGCTGGCCGGCATGGTCCGGGGCAACCTGGGCGCGGCCATGCAGGGCCTCGCGGTCGTGCCGCTGTTCGCGGGCTTCGACCTGACCCCGGCCGACCCGGCCCGGGTGGGGCGCATCTTCAGCTTCGACGTGGCCGGCGGTCTGTACGAGGAGACCGGCTACGACTCGATCGGCTCCGGCTCGCTGTTCGCCAAGTCGGCGCTGAAGAAGAAGTACCGGCCCGGCATCAGCACCGACGAGGCGGTCCGGCTGGCCGTCGAGGCGCTGTACGACGCGGCCGACGACGACACGGCGACGGGTGGGCCCGACCTGACCCGCAAGATCTTCCCGGTGGTGATGAGCGCGACGGCGAACGGCACGCACCGTCTGTCCGAGCAGGAGATCACCGCGGTGGCCGAGCAGGTGGTCTCCGGCCGCATGGAGAACCCGGGCGGCTAGACGCCCGCCGACCAGAGCCCGCAGTCGACTTCATGAGGGAGTAGCCACCCGTGGCCATGCAGTTCTACGCATCACCCGAGCAGGTCCAGCGTGACCGCTCGGAGTACGCCCGCAAGGGCATCGCCCGCGGCCGTTCCGCCGTGGTGCTGACGTACGAGGGCGGCATCCTGCTGGTCGCCGAGAACATCACCACCCTTCGCAAGATCAGCGAGATCTACGACAAGATCGGTTTCGCGGCGGTCGGCCGGTACAACGAGTTCGAGAACCTGCGCCGGGCCGGCGTGCGGATGGCCGACCTCAACGGCTACAGCTACGACCGGCGCGACGTGACCGGGCGCGGCCTCGCCAACGCGTACACGCAGACCCTGGGTGCGATCTTCACCGAGACCCAGAAGCCGTACGAGGTGGAGATCTGCGTCGCGCAGGTCGGCTCCTCGCCCGAGACCGACGAGCTGTACCGGATCACCTACGACGGTTCGGTGATGGACGAGCCGGGCTTCATGGCGATGGGCGGGCAGGCCGAGGCGATCTCGAACGTGCTGCGCGAGCGGCACGACACCGCGGCCGACCTGCCGTCGGCGCTGGCCCTGGCGGCCGAGGCGCTGGGCAGCGTGGGCGGCGAGAACGGCGCCACCCGCCAGCTGACCACCAAGCAGCTCGAGGTGGCGGTCCTCGACCGGCGCCGCAAGGGCCGCGCGTTCCGCCGGATCGCCGGGGCCGCCCTGTCCACGCTGCTCGAGGGCGGCCAGGACGTGCCGGAGAAGGAGCTGGGCGACGTCGACGCGGCGCCGCCGAGCCCGGCCACCGACAAGCCGACCGTGTCGGCCGCTTCCGAGGACACCGAGGACAAGGCGGCCGAGAAGGCCGCCGCCCCCCAGCCGTCCGAGCCGAAGGACCCGGCCGAGCCGGCCGACGGCGTCAACGGCGACGGTTCCTGACAACGCGGGGCGCGGCGGGAACGCCGCGCCCCACGGTCTGGAGACTGTCCTGCGCTGGTTCTGGCCGCCTACACCGCACTACGCCTCGCCCGGAGCGCCGTCGCGGATCTACGCCGGCCCCGAGAACGCCCGCCCCCAGCGACCGGCTCACTCCCGTTCGTGTCCGGCGAGGGTTTCGGTTCCCGCACCGCGAAGCCGGCAACCCCGCCGCCGCGCCACAACCTCTCGGCCGGCCACCGGGACGCCGCAACCGGCATCCGGCACCCGCCACGACGCGTCCACCTCGTCACCACGAGCAAACCAGGCGCCGGCGCGGAAACAGGCCTTGCTGAACGGGTTGAAGTCGAACTAGTAGAGCTGCGGGCGCCACCAGCCGGGGTTGTCGCGGTACCAGCGGATCGTGTGGGCCAGGCCCGAGGTGAACTCCACCCGGGGGTGCCAGTCCAGGTGCTCGCGGATCTTGTCGTCGTTCAGGGCGTACCGGAGATCGCCTGACGGTGGCTCGGTCGTCACCCGGTCCCAGCCGGCGCCGAACTCGGCCAGCACCAGTTCCAGGAGTGCGCGTTCGCTGAGCTCCACCGATCCGCCCACGTGGTAGGTGGCGCCGGGCTCGCCCGCGGTGGCCGCCAGGGCCATCGCCCGGCAGAGGTCGTCGACGTGCAGCCAGTCCCGCACCCGGCCGGGGCACATGGGTGCCGTGCGGCCGTCCAGCAGCGCCGTCACGGCCCGGGGCAGCACGGCGGTGGGTGGCTGACGGCTTCCGTACGTCGTGGCGGCACGGACGATCACGACGGGCAGGCCGTGCGTGCGATGGAAGGCCGTCGCGAGCAGGTCGGCGCCGGCGACGCAGGCGGCGGCCGGGCTGGTGGGGGACAACGGTGTGGCCTCGGTGAGCGCGTCCTCGGCGACAGAACCGTACACCGAATCGCACGACATGTGTACAAATCGGGCGATCCCGTGATATTGGGCCGCTTCCAGGAGTGTCGAAGTCGCCAGCACGTGCTCCGGGCCGGGGGAGTACGCGCAGTTCACGACCGTGTCGCAGCCCCGCAGGGCCAGGCTCACGAGCGCCGCGTCGGCCGCGTCGCCCGGGTGGAAGTCGAGCCGCTTGGCGTGGGTGACCTCGTTGAGGTTGGCGAACGCCGCGCCGGCGTACACAAGCTTGTCCAGAACCGTGACCGACGCGCCTCGCAGGCCCGGCAGCCGGTCGCCGAGGACGGCCCGCACGAAGTGCGACCCGACGAAGCCCGCGCCACCGGTGACCAGAACGTTCATCCTGCCAGCAGTTTAGTGGCTGCCATCGGGTGGCCGATGAGGCTAATGTTTCGTCATGGAACGGCGAATTTTCGGCCTCGAGACCGAGTACGGAGTCACGTGCACCTACCGGGGGCAGCGGCGGCTGTCTCCGGACGAAGTGGCTCGCTACCTGTTCCGCCGAGTGGTGTCCTGGGGACGCAGCAGCAACGTCTTTCTCCGTAACGGCGCCCGCCTCTACCTGGATGTCGGATCCCACCCCGAGTACGCGACGCCCGAGTGTGACTCCGTCACCGACCTGGTCGCCCACGACCGGGCCGGCGAGCGGATCCTGGAAGGCCTGCTCGTCGACGCCGAGAAACGGCTGCACGACGAGGGCATCGCGGGCGAGATCTACCTGTTCAAGAACAACACCGACTCCGCCGGCAACTCGTACGGCTGCCACGAGAACTACCTCGTGTCGCGGCACGGCGAGTTCGGCCGGCTCGCCGACGTCCTGATCCCGTTCCTCGTCACCCGCCAGCTGATCTGCGGCGCCGGCAAGGTGCTCCAGACGCCGCGCGGGGCCGTGTTCTGCCTGTCGCAGCGCGCCGAGCACATCTGGGAGGGCGTCTCCAGCGCCACCACCCGGTCCCGGCCGATCATCAACACCCGCGACGAGCCGCACGCGGACGCGGAGCGCTACCGCCGCCTGCACGTGATCGTCGGCGACTCGAACATGAACGAGGTCACCACCCTGCTCAAGGTGGGCAGCGCCGACATCGTGCTGCGGATGATCGAGGCCGGCGTGGTGATGCGCGACCTGTCGCTGGAGAACCCGATCCGGGCCATCCGCGAGGTCAGCCACGACGTCACCGGCCGCCGCAAGATCCGCCTGGCCAACAACAAGGAGGTCAGCGCCCTCGAGATCCAGCAGGAATACCTGGCCAAGGCGACCGAGTTCGTCGAGCGCCGCGGCGGCGACCAGACCGCCAAGCGCGTCGTCGAACTGTGGGGCCGGGTCCTCAACGCGATCGAGTCGGGCGACCTCGACCCGGTCTCGCGCGAGATCGACTGGGTCTCGAAGTACAAGCTGATCGAGCGCTACCAGGCCAAACACGAGATCCCGATGTCGCACCCGCGCATCGCCCAGCTCGACCTGGCCTACCACGACGTGCGCCGGGGCCGCGGCCTTTACGCGCTGATGGAGAAGCGCAAGCAGGTCGACCGCATCTCCAACGACCTGGAGATCTTCGAGGCCAAGGAGACCCCGCCGCAGACCACGCGGGCCCGCCTGCGCGGCGAGTTCATCCGCCACGCCCAGGAGAAACGCCGCGACTTCACCGTCGACTGGGTCCACCTCAAGCTCAACGACCAGGCCCAGCGCACCGTGCTCTGCAAGGACCCGTTCCGGGCCTACGACGAACGCGTGGAGCGGCTGATCGCCAGCATGTGACGAACTGTCGTTAGGCTGGTCGGGCCATGAACGAGCCCGACCAGCCGTCCTCCCGCGTCGACCGCAAGCGCGAACGCATCCGCGCCGAGATCCAGCGCAACCGCGCCGGCGGCCATCGCCTCCCCACCTGGGTATTGGCGGCCGTCCTCGGCGTGATCCTGCTGGGCTGGGCGTATTTGATCTTAACTTCTTAAGATCAAAGGCTTGATGTCGTAGCGGGGTGGGGGATTCGGACCGTCGCTCCCGCCGAGGGCCGCGACGAGCCGAGCTGGGCGCTGGCGCGCCCAGGACGCTCGGCCCGCCACGGCGACGTGCGTGAGTGGTCGCGCTCTTGTCACTTCTTGACCGTTGGCTGGCACTCATGGTGTGCGGGGGTGGGCTCGGCCGGGACCACCGTTGGCGGCATGACCAAACTGCTTGTGGGGGCCTCGGGCTCTGCTTCTGTGGCGGGGCTGCCCGCGTACCTCGATGCTCTGCGAATTGATCTCGGCGCGACCGTCACTGTGGTGATGACGCGGTCGGCTCGGCTGTTTCTGCCTGAGCAGACTGTGGCGCTGCACGCCGACCGGGTGGTGACCGGGGAGGATCCCCGCCGGTGGCCGAGTGACAACCAGGCGGCGCTGGCGGGGTCGCATGACGCGGTTCTGATTCTGCCGGCCACCGCCAACATGCTGTCGGTGGCGGCGTCGGGGGCGGCGCCGAACCTGCTCGGCGGTGTGATCCTGGCCGCGGCCGTGCCCGTCGTGTTCTTTCCGATGATGAGCCCGCCGATGCTGGCCAAGGCCGCCGTCGGGCGCACCATCGAGCGGCTCCGCCAGGACGGATACCGGGTCGTCGATCCGGTGCGGACGGCGCGGGGGCCGTCGCTGCCGTCGCCGGCGGAAGTTGTGGCCGCAACCAAGGAGGCGCTCGGCTGATCCATGATCGGGGCATGGAGTTCAGCGACTACCGGGCGGCGATCAGCCGGACGTTCGTCCCGCTGACCGCCCAGCCGCTCGGCCCGGCCCCGTTCGAGGCCCGGCTGCGGCCCGCGGGCGACGGCGACCTGCGGATCACCACCGTGGCCGCGTCCCCGCACCGGGTGCGGCGCACCGACGACCGGGCCGAGGCGTACGCGCTGGCCACCATCCAGGTGAGCGGCCACAGCGAGGTGTCGCAGGACGGCCGCACGTCCCGGCTGAAACCGGGTGACCTGGTCTTCTGCGACAGCACCCGGCCGTTCGCGTTCACCTTCCCGGCCCCGTTCGAGCAGATCGTCGTCCAGGTCCCCGCCCACCTGCTGCCGTCCTGGCCGTCGCCCCGCGCGACCGCCGTCCCGGTCGAGGGGGCCGACCCGGTGGTGGCGTTCTTCCGCTCGCTGACGCCACATGTCTCCGCCCGTTTCGCCCCTTATGGCATCGGACTGCTGGGAGAGGCGCTGGCGCTCGCGGGCGCTGCCGGATCGCCGGCGGCGAGCGCCCGCGAGCGGGTGCTGGAGTATCTGGGTAAGGCCTACCGGGATCCGGGCCTCGACGCCGATGCCGTGGCGCGGGCCTGCCACCTGTCGCGGCGGGCGTTGTTCCGGAGCTTCGCGGGGGAGCCGCTGTCGTGGGCCGGGGAACTGCGCCGGCTGCGGGTGGCCGAGGCGGCGCGGCTGCTGCGGCTGCACCCGCACCGGGCGGTGGCCGGCCTCGCGACCGCCTGCGGCTTCGGCGGGGAGACTCAGCTGCGGCGGGCGTTCCGGGCCGTCCTGGGCACTACTCCGGGGGCTTACCGCACTGGCTGAACTGCAGCCCGTACTCCCCGATGGCCGGACCCGTGCAGACCTCGCGCGTGACCTCCCGCGAGCCCCGCGAATCCCGCCGGTTGTCCTCGACCACCTCGACGCCGCCGTCCGGCCTCGTCGCGTACACGGTGGTGATGGGGTCGCCCTCGGTCGTCGGCGCGGTCACCTCGAGGCGGGCGATCTGCCCCTGCCGCGCCGCCCCGAGCAGGCACAGCCCCGCCTCCTGGGGCAGTTGCCGGTCCTCCAGGCGGAACGTTCCACAGTCGACGACCGTCCCCGGTGACGCCAGCCTCAGCACCTCGGGCGGTTCGGCCGCCGTGTCCGAGCACGCGGCCAGCGCGAGCACGGCGACAAGCGCGATGCGCCGGGGGTGCCGTCGGCTCCCGGTCTTGCGGGCGGGACGCGAAGGGTCAACGGTGGAGGGCATGGCGGAAATCCTCAGCGACACGATCAGCGACTACCTCCTGGCCCACTGCACGCCCCAGGACGACGTCCTGCGGGACCTGGCCGCCGAGACCCGGCGCCTGTTCCCGGACGCGGCCGGCATGCAGATCTCGCACGACGAGGGCGAGCTGCTCACCATGCTCGTCCGGTTGACCGGCGCCCGCAATGCCGTCGAGGTCGGCGTCTTCACCGGCTATTCGGGTCTGTGCATCGCGCGGGGACTTCCGAAGGACGGCCGGCTGCTGTGCTGCGACGTCTCGCAGGAGTACACGGCGGTGGCCCGCCGCTTCTGGCAGCGCGCCGGCGTCGACGACCGGATCGAGCTGCGCCTGGGCCCGGCCGGCGACACGCTGCGGACGCTGCCCTCGGCGCCGGAGGTCGACTTCGCGTTCGTCGACGCCGACAAGACCGGCTACCCGGAGTACTACGACGAGCTGATCCCGCGCCTGCGCCCCGGTGGCTTGCTCGTGCTGGACAACACCCTGCGCGACGGCCGGGTCCTGAACCCCGGCAACGAGTCCGACGTCGTGGTGAGCACCCTCAACGACCGCATCGTCACCGACGACCGGGTCGAGTCGGTCCTGCTGCCCGTTCGCGACGGCGTGACGCTGGTCCGCAAGCTCAGCTGAGCAGGCTCGCCGCGTGCCGTCCGGCGGCCGCGGCGGCCATAAAGTACGTGTGGTCCTCGTCGAGTTTGCGGCCCATCGTCGACAGGGTGACCGGGGAGGCCCGCAGCGCCTCGTCCAGGCCGTCGACCGGGACGGTGACGATGCGGTGCCTCGCCGCGAGCGGCTCGATCTCGGCCCGCAGGGACGCCTCGAGGCCGGCGGGGACCGGCAGGTCGGCCGGGAGCAGGGCCACTTTCCCGTACGCGGTCAGGCTGTGATGGGAGAGGCCCTGGTGCCGGGCCCGGGCGTCGCCGGTGGACAGGCGCAGGGAGCCGACCGGGCGGCCGCCGAGGGTGCCGATCGCGTTGACGGCCTCGCCCAGGGCCACCCCGGAGAAGCCCCACGGGGTGCCGGTGCCCAGGTTGCCGGGGCCCTGGGCGACGATCGCGACGTCGGCGCCGAGGACGTGGCGGGCGGCCAGCAGACCCGTGTGCACGGTGCTGGCCTCGAGGTCGCCGCCGAAGGCCTGACCCGTGGTGACGGTGCCGGCCAAGTGGCCGGCGAGCCCGTCGAGCGTACGGGAGAACCACGCCGGTAATGCCCCGCCGTCGGTCATCACATAGGCGACCCGGGCGCCCGGCTCCGTGGCCAGAACCCCGGCCAGGATGGCCGGCAGGGCCGAGTGGAGATCGGCCGTGACCACCGGCATGCCGTCCAGCGACGTCGCCGCCTCCATGACCGCGCGGTGCGGTGAGGCCTCCTCGTCGACGCCGAGCCCGATGACCTGCGACGGCGTGTAGCGCGCCTTGACCAGATGCCCGGCGTCGCGGGTGGTGCCGTCGTCCACGGGATCGGCCGGCAGCCGGTCGGGCAGGGCCACCACCAGGGCGTAGCCGCCGGTGCCGAGGCCCATCACCAGGGCGCCCACGTTGAGCAGCACGCGGTCGCCCTCGGCCGGCGAGCCGACCAGCGCCGGGTAGGCGAGCGCCCGGAGGGGGCCGTCGGAAGTGACGACGTCCAGTTCGACGGCGCCTCGCCACCGACGCCGTACCGCCTGAACCGTCCCCGACCGCCACCGCACCATGGCGTCAGACCCTATCCGTCGATGCCGCCGTCGATGTGGTTGCGTCCGGCCATGCCCCGGGTCGGGTCGAGGAAGACGTACCGGATGCCGGGGAAACGGGCCCGCAGCCGGCGTTCGGCCTCGTCGGAGGCGGCCTCGATGTCGGCGCCCGTGCACTCGTCGACGAAGTCGACCTTGGCCGCGACCAGGATGTCGCCCGGGCCGAGCTGCATGGTCAGCAGGGTCGGCACGGCCACCACGATCGGAATCGAGTTGAGGTCCTGGGCGATCAGGTTGTGCACCTGGCGCGGCACCGCCCGGCCGACCAGCAGCGACGCGTTGCTCTTGGCCAGGATCATCGCGACCAGGAACAGCAGCACGCCGATGGCCACCGAGGCCGCGCCGTCCCACCGTTCGTCGCCGGTCAGCTGGGACAGGCCGAGGCCGGCGCCGGCCAGGATCAGGCCGATCAGGGCGGCCGAGTCCTCGAAGTAGACGGCCTTGACCGTGGTGTCGGGGGTGAGCCGCAGGAACCGCCACGGGCTGATGCCCCAGCGCATCGACTCGCCGGCCACCTGCCGGCGCGCGCGCAGGAACGAGATGCCCTCGGCGACGAAGGAGACGACCAGGACGATGTACGACCACAGGTAGTTGCCGCTGTGCTCGCCGTCGATGATCGTCATGACGCCGTGGTAGATCGAGAAGCCGGCGCCGCCCACGAAGGTGAAGATCGCGGCGATGAAGGCCCAGACGTAGCCCTCCTTGCCGTACCCGAACGGGTGTTCCTCGTCGGCCGGCTGGGCGCCGCGGCGCAGCGCGACGAAGAGGAACACCTCGGTGATCGTGTCGGCCAGCGAGTGGGCGGCCTCGGAGATCATGGCGGCCGACCCGGAGATCAGGCCAGCGACCAGCTTGGCGGCGGCGATGCCCAGGTTGGCGGCGCCGGCGACCACGACGGTGCCGACGCTCTCATTCTCCGGTTCTTCGGACTGTTGGGGCGAATCGAACGGATTGAGTGGTTCGGCGGCGGCCAGGCCGACCGGGAACTGCTCGTCTGGGGTCTGTGCGGGACTCACCCGGGCATCCTTTCCTGGCGGAGGCCACCGGAAACCGCCGGGGAGTAGCGCGTACGTCACCCCGGCGTCCTTGCTGCTAGCGTTGCCAATCGTGTCGCGCACCCGCACCGAGCGCCTGGTGAACCTGGTGATCTGCCTTCTGTCCACGCGACGGTTCCTCACCGCCGCGCAGATCGCCCTGACCGTGCCCGGTTACGAGCACGACCCCGAGGACCCGCGCGACCACGAGGCCTTCCAGCGCAAGTTCGAGCGCGACAAGGCCGAGCTGCGCGAGCTCGGCGTGCCGCTGGAGACCGGCACGGCCAGCGTCTTCGACCAGGAGCCGGGCTACCGCATCGCGCACCGCGAGTACGCGCTGCCGGACATTCTGCTGGAGCCCGACGAGGCGGCCGCGGTCGGCATCGCCGCCCGGCTCTGGCAGCACGCGGGCCTGGCCGCCGCCGCGTCCTCCGGGCTGGCCAAGCTGCGCGCGGCCGGCGTCGAGGTCGACCCGCAGGCCACCCTCGGCGTCGAGCCGGTCGTCACGGTCGACCCGGCGTTCGGTCCGCTGGCGGCGGCGGCGCGCGACCGCCGGGCGGTGACGTTCTCGTACCGGGTGCCCGAGGTCGACGACCCGGCCACCCGCCGGCTGGAGCCGTGGGGCGTGGTGTGCTGGCGGGGCCGGTGGTACGTGGTCGGGCACGACCGCGACCGCGACGCCACCCGCTGCTTCCGGCTCTCGCGCATCGTCGGCGCGGTCAAGCCGGTGGGCCGCCCCGACGCGTTCACCCCGCCCGAGAACCCCGACCTGATCAGCCACGTCGCCAAGTGGTCGGGACCGGTGGCCCACAACGGCCGGGCCACCGTCATCGTCAAGCCGGGGCGCGGCGCCATGCTGCGCCGCTGGGCCACCGACACGGTGCCCGGGCCGGACGGCGACCGGCTGACCCTGTCGTACGGCGACGCCGACTACCTGGCGTCGAAGATCGTGGGCTACGGGCCGGACGTCCGGGTCGAGGGACCGCCGGAGGTGCGCGACGCCGTGATCCAGCGTCTCAAGGAAGTGGTGGCCCGCTCATGACCGGACCCCGTCCCACCGGTGATCGCCTCGGCCGGCTGCTCAACCTCGTCCCGTACCTGCTGGCCCGGCCCGGGATCCTCGTCTCGGAGGCCGCGGCCGACTTCGGGGTCAGCGAGAAGACGCTGCGCGAGGACCTCGAACTGCTCTGGGTGTGCGGGCTGCCCGGCTACGGCCCCGGCGACCTGATCGACATGGCGCTGGACGACTCGACGGTGACGATCAGCCACGACGCCGGCATCGACCGGCCGCTGCGCCTGACCCAGGACGAGGCCCTGGCCCTGGTGGTGGCGCTGCGGATGCTGGCCGAGACGCCCGGCACGGGCAACCGCGACGTCATCGAGCGCGCCCTCGCCAAGATCGAGACGGCGGCCGGCGACCAGGCCGACGCGCCGGTGGAGGTGCGGCTGCCGGGCAACGAGAAGCGGCTCGACGAGTTCCGGGCCGTGGTCGAGCGCGGGCACGCGCTGCGGATGACGTACTACACGGCGGCCCGCGACGAGACCACCGAGCGGGTCGTCGACCCGATGCGGATGGTCATGGTCGACGGACGGGCCTATCTGGAGGCTTGGTGCCGCCGGGCCGAAGGGACCCGGCTGTTCCGTGTGGACCGCGTCGACGCGTACGAGGAACTCGAAGAACCGTCCCTGCCTCCGGAGGAGGCCGTGCCGCACGACGTGAGCGAGGGCGTCTTCCGGCCGGGCCCGGAACTGCAGCTGGTGACGCTGCGGGTGGGCCGGGGCAGCCGGTGGATCACCGAGTACTACCCGGTGGAGGAGGTGACGCGCAGCGGCGACGAATGGGTCGTGACCATGCGGGTCACCGACCTGGGCTGGGCCCAGCGGCTGCTGCTCGGCCTCGGGCCGGACGTCACCGTGCTCGGCCCGCCCGAGCTGCTGACCCGGATTCACGACCAGGCCACGGCCGCGCTGGATCAGTACAGCACGCCCGGCCGGTAGGGTGGCCCGGTGCTGATGTGGATCTGGATCGCCGTCGTGGTGGTCGCGCTGGTCATTCTCGGCTTCGCCGGCGGACGGCTCCTCGGCCCGCTGGGCGGGCTTCGCCGTGCCGTCGTGAAGCTGCAGCGCCGCCAGGCCGAGGTGCTCGAGCTGCAGAAAGAGGTCGAAGCGCTGCAGCGCAAGGCCGAATCGCTTCCGCAGCTCCGGCAATAGTCTTTACAGATCTTTGACGCGACGGTAGCGTCCGCGTTCCTTCCCCGTTGTCCAAGACTTCGGGAGATAGTGCCAAAACCAGTGGGTCCACGGGGTCAACTCCCCAGAATTGACACGTACGATGGACCCCGCACAACTGATCCGACCGACTGGAGTAAACCCATGGGCGCCCTCAAGCCATGGCACATCATCGTTTTCGTGGTGGTCCTCGTGCTGCTCTTCGGCGCGAAGCGTCTTCCCGACGCGGCTCGTTCCCTGGGCCGGTCGCTGCGGATCATCAAGGCCGAGACCAAGGGCCTGGTCGACGACAACAACGACGTCGCCGAGAAGGCCGAGCCGCAGTACGGCCGGCAGCCCCTGCAGGGCGAGGTGCAGCAGCCCGGCGGTTACCAGCAGGCTCCGCCGCCGCCCTCCGCGGCGTACCAGCAGGCTCCGCCACCGCCGGCGTCGGCGTACCAGCAGCCGCAGCAGCCGCCGGCGCAGCCGTACGTCGACCCGGTGCAGCGCACCAACGACCGCTGACCCTCGGCCATGCAGCTGACCCTTCGCCGCAACAGAGGGCCTAGCAAGTTCGAGCAGGCGGCCGACGGCTCGATGACCCTGATCGACCACATCAGGGAGTTGCGCAACCGGCTGTTCATCGCCTCGCTCGGCCTGGTGGTGGGCCTGATCGTCGGCTTCATCCTCTCGAAGTGGGTGTTCCACCTGCTCGAGGAGCCGTACTGCCGGCTGCCGAGCTCGCAAGCGCGCCGCGCCGACGGCACTCAGTACTGCGACTGGATCGTGCTCGGCGTCGGCGACCAGCTCCTGCTCCGCCTCAAGATCGCCCTGTGGGTCGGCCTGATCGTCGGCGCGCCGGTCTGGCTCTACCAGCTGTGGGCGTTCATCGCGCCCGGCCTGCACCGCCACGAGCGCAAGTGGGCGTACGTCTTCGTCGCGATCTCCGTGCCGCTGTTCGTGGCCGGCGCCGTGCTGGCCTACCTGGTGGTCGGCCACAGCCTCGCCTTCATCATGGAGGCCGGTGTCCTGGGGGAGAGCACCAAACTAGAAGTGTCGTCGTACGTCGGCTTCGTGACCAACATGTTGTTGATCTTCGGAGCGGCCTTCGAGTTCCCGTTGATCCTGCTCATGCTCAACTTCACCGGCGTGGTCTCGGCCCGCCGGCTGGCGGGCTGGTGGCGGATCGTGGTCTTCCTGTCGTTCGCCTTCGCGGCGATCGCCACCCCCGACCCGGGCCCGTTCGGCATGACGCTGCTGGCCGCCTGCATGATCCTGCTGTACTGGATCGCGGTCGGCGTCGCCTTCCTGAACGACAAGCGCAAGGGCCGCGGCAAGGAGCTCTACGCCGACCTGAGCGACGACGAGATCTCACCGCTGGCCGACGACCGGGTGCCGGTCGGCGCGTCCGACCCGATCGAGGCGCCGACACCGATCGAGGCCCCGAGCCCGGTGTCCAAGCCACGCCCGCTGGACGGACGATTCGACGACATCTCGTAGGGTCTACGCTCCTCGGCTGTGACGAGCAATGAGATCGCGGTGCTGGCCAACCCCTCCGCGGGGCGAGGCCGGCACCGCGATCTGCTGTCGGCGGCTCTGAAGACCCTGTCCCAGGCGGGTGCCGTACGCGTCCTGGAAGCCCACAGCGGCCCCGACGCCGAACGAGCATGCCGCGAGGCCGTCTCGTCGGGCCCGCTGGCCTTGGTCGCCGTGGGCGGCGACGGAACCGTGCATCGCGCTCTGCAGGCGGTGGCGGGCACCCAGATCCCGTTCGGCGTGATCCCCGCCGGCACAGGCAACGACTTCGCAGCCGGCGTAGGCCTCCCCACCGACCCCTCCGAAGCCGCCACGGTCATCACCCGCGCCATCGCCGCAAACCGGACGGTCGGCATCGACCTGGCCCGCATGACTCGCCTTGCTCCGACCGCCCTCGCCGCCGCTGCTGATCGCAGTTCTGGCATCGACCTCTCTCGAGCCGCCGATCGCGCTCCCACCGCCGATTCCGGCTCGGCCACCGATCGCGGTGCCGTCTTCAACCTTGGCCCGGCCACCGACGGCCTCGGCTCGGCCTCCCCGGCCGTCGACCGCGGTGATGTCGTTGACCTCGGCTTGGCCTCTCCGGGCGCCGACCACGGTGATGTCGTTGACCTCGGCTTGGCCTCTCCGGGCGCCGACCGCGGTGATGTCGTTGACCTCGGCTTGGCCTCTCCGGGCGCCGACCGCGGTGCCGTCGTCGACCTCGGGTCGGCCGCTGGCGGTGGGGTCGCTGACCTTGGCGCAGCCGCCGGCGGGGGTGTCGGTCCGGCTGCGGATCGGGATGTCGCGGCCGAGGGGCAGGTCCGCTGGTTCGGGGCGGTGCTTGCCGGGGGTTTCGACGCCTTGGTGAACGAGCGGGCCAACCGGATGCGCTGGCCGCGCGGGCCTCGCCGCTACGACCTGGCCATCCTGCTCGAGCTGGCCCGCCTGCGCCCGCGCGTCTACGAGCTGGAGACCGACGGCGCCGACCACGGCTTCACCGGCATGCTGGTGGCGGTAGGCAACTGTGCCAGCTACGGCGGCGGCATGCGCATCTTGCCGGGCGCCGACCCGTACGACGGCCTGCTCGATGTTGTTGTCGCCGTACCCTTCGGCCGTCTGGCCCTGGCCCGCCTCAAACCACGCCTCAATCGCGGCACACACATCCATGACCGGCGTGTCCAGACATTCCGCGCAAAACAGGTGCGCCTCCGCTCGCCCGGCATCATCGGCTACGCCGACGGCGAGCGGGTCGGCCCTTTGGAGCTCGACATTACGTGTGTGCCGGGTGCAGTCCGGTTGCTCCGCTAGCCACACGGTCAGAATCGCGGCCCACGGCCGAACGTGAAGGCATGCAGATGACCTCGCTCAGTTCGCTTGCGTCCGCCGCCTTCAACAGCGCCCGCAGCACCCTGAAGGACATGGCCGAGGCCGCTGCCGCCCAGTCCGAGAAGGCCAACGCCGCCCGCGCTAAGTCCTCCGACACCGCGCAGTCCTCCGACACCGCGCAGTCCTCCGACACCGCGAAGTCTTCCAGCTCCACGAAGCCCGGCGGCGCCACTCCCACCGACGCCACGAAGCCCACCGCCGCGGCCGAGAAGCCGACCCTAGGCGCAATCGAGCAGGCCGTGGCCGACCGCCAGGCCGCCGCCACCGACCCCAAGCCACTCAAGGTCCGCCAGGGCCTCGCCCTCGACGCCTACGCCTGACCCATCCGCGAGGTCGCGGCAGCGAACCCGAGCCGTTCAAGGTCCGGCCAGGGGGGTCGTGCCGCCTACTCATGACCTTCTCGCGAGGCTGTGAGTACCAGGCTAGAACTGGCCAAGGTTCGCCACGGCACGCGTTGGACGCTTACGCGTGACCCACCCGCGAGGTTGCGGCAGCGAGCCCGAGCCGTTCGGGGTTCGCTGAGGTTCTCGCCTTGGGTGCCTTCTCGTGACCCTCCCTCAAGACCACCTGGGTGGCTACGCCCCCTTCCCTGATCGCAGGTGGCTACGGCCCCTTCCTTGATCGCGGTCTTGCCGCGGTCGACTGCATGGGCCGTCGCAGACGTGCGCTGATGGTCAGAATCGGCTCGACGGCGGCCCACGTTTTGGGCGTGCGGCACGACGGCCCGATGACGGTCGCTTGCGGCTGGCGTGTTTGACCTTCCCTCCGTCCGACGTCGACCAAGGCGGCCGCGTGACGGTCCGACGGCCTCTCGTTAATGCCGAACTATTGCGGCCGCACGCCTCGCGAGAATGGCCGAGTTCCTGCATTCCGCCGGTATGCGTGGTGCACTTCGGCGGTATAGTCTTTGGCGGACGTTCTCTCGGCGTTGAGTTGCGGATATCGACTATATTTGCGCGAGTGCGACAGAGTGCACGCTTTCGTTGGCTTGCGCCGATGAGTGCGGCAAGCGGCGACCGGATCTCCCGTTCGAACGCAGGCGCGGTGAAGTGTCCGTGAGCTTTTGTCCTGGCCTGATTCGGCGAGCTCCGACTGGTCATGGTCGGTCGCGACCGCGTTACCGCAATCGTGGCACGCGAATGGGGGACGGAACTCGCTGACATTGAGGCTGCGGCAGAATTCGTCATCGGTGGCGTCGGCGCAGTGATCGCTGGCGGGCGTGGGCTCGGCGTGGGAGTCGGTCGCGTCGCAAGGGCCATCGGCGGTGGAGGGGCAAGTGTCGGAGTGGGTGGGATCGCCTGCGGCTGAGGGTTCGGCGTGGGTGTGGGTGGGATCGCTTGCGGCTGAGGGCTGGGCGTGCGGGTTGGTGGGATCGCCTGCGGCTGAGGGCTGGGCCTGGCTGTTGATGGCTCTGGAACTGGGGCTGTTGCTGACGGCTGTGGAACGGATGTCGGCGATGGTGGAACCGACGTGGGTGCCGGCGGCTGCGGGGGTGAGGGCGGTGCTGCCGCTTGTGGTTGCGCCTTGGCTTCTTGCTCGGCCTGGTGGTGGCTTTCCTCCATTCGTAAACGGAAAAGCTTGATTCCGTGACGCTGAGCTAGGCCCCATTTTCGGCGGCGATCCAGTTTGCGTCGCTCGGCGTCGTTTCCGGGTGACCATTTGCGGGACAGTGTTCGATCGCTCATCGCGGACATCTGCTTGCGAGAGAATAGGCCGATCTGCTGGTAATGCATGACCAATTATCTCGCGATCGGCGAGGGCGGGCCATCCGGAATCGGTTCTCGATCATGCCAACTTGTGCCAGCACTCTGCGCCTGGTATTACATGAATCAAATCATGGAAAAAGGCGGGCCGAGGTGCGCGAGGCCCGGAGCGCACGAAGCGCAAGTCGGGCCACCATGCGCGACTCGGCACCCAGTGCCGTGGAGAGCCGAACAAACCGCCCCTCCAAAGGCGAAGCCGGCGCCATGGGAAGTGGGCGCAATCGGTCGCTGCGGGTGAGGTCGGTGTTGCAGTGGGCCCAGGCACGCCCGTTCCGTGGAAGTGGAGCGCGACCGGCCGCCGGGTGAGGCGGGTATCGGAGCGGCTCGGCGCCTCGCGCTGTGGCCGGCGGGGCGCCGCCGGCGAGGTCGAATCGGCTGGGCGGAGCGGCGAGGCGGGCGTGGAAGCAGGTGAGTGAGGGGTAGGCGGGCGAGCGGAGCGGCGAGGCAGCCGTCGAAGGGGAGGGCGCAGGGCGAGGCGGGCCTGGAAGTGGGCGAGCCGAGCGGCGAGGCGGGCATGGGGGGAGGGGCGCAGGGGCGAGGTGGGCGTGGAAGGGGAGGGGCGCAGGGGCGAGGTGGGCGTGGAAGGGGAGGGGCGAGGCGGTGAGGCGGGCGTGGAAGCGGACGACGAGCCGGCGTGGAAGCGGGTGAGCGGAGGCGCGAGGCCGGGCGTGGAAGCCGGTAACTCGAGAGGCGAGAGAGCCGCGGTAGCGGGTAGGTGGAGAGGTGAGGCGGGCTTTGAAGCGCGACCCCACACCTCCGTACCGCCGAAAGCGGCGAACTGCCCCAAAGCGACCAGACCGCTAAGCCGCGCACCCTGCCAGTGCCAGCGTGGCGGCCAAGCCGTTGGGGCGGCCCGGTTCGGCTGCGGGGAGGACCAGGGCCGCGCAGCCCGCCTTGACCGCGCCCGCGTCGGCCGGTGTGTCGCCGACCATCAGGGTGCGTTCCGGGTCGGCGCCGACCATGCCGCACGCGCGCAGGAAGATGGCCGGGTCGGGCTTTGTGCGGCCCAGCTCGTAGCTCAGGGCGAACGCGTCCACCAAGGGCGACATGCCCCACGCGTCGAAGTGGGGGCGGATGTCGAAACCTATGTTGCTCACCACCGCCACCTTGATGCCCGCCTCGTGCAGGGTGCGCAGTGTGGACGCCGTGTCCGCGTAGGGGAGCCAGCCGTCGGGGCCCAGCAGACGGTCGTACAGGGCGTCGGCCAGACCCTCCACGTCCGTGGCCACCGTGGCGGCCAGGCCGGTGTAGGCGGCTCGGTGGCTGTGGGCGTACAGGTCGCGGTCGGACCAGTGTTCGGCCAGGTGTGGGGGTACGCGGGTGGGAAGCGGGCCGCCGGCGCGGCCGGCCATGACCAGGCGGTCGGCCAGGACGGTGGCCTTGCCTCGGTCGAGGCTGTGACCGCATGCCGCGGCCGCGGCCAGAACCCAGGTTACCGGGTCCTCTACCTGCGCCAACGTGCCGTGGAAGTCGAACAGCACGGCGTCGACCTGACGGTGCGGCCGATGGGGAGGGTGATCGGTCGATTCAACATCCGGCACGGGAGCACCATACCTATCGTGCCCGTGCTGCAAGTTGTCACACCCACGAACTAGCCTTGTGGTCATGACGAGTCCCGCCGAACGGTATGCGGAATCGAAGCGGCGGGCGGCCCGGGTGGCCGAGTTTCCGGCGCTGGACGATTTCATGCTCGACGTCGGTTTCGACCTCGACGACTTCCAGCGTGCCGCTTGTGAGTCGCTCGAGCGTGGCAGTGGCGTGCTGGTCTGCGCGCCCACCGGTGCCGGCAAGACCGTGGTGGGCGAGTTCGCCGTGCACCTCGCTCTGCGGGCCGGCGAGCGCAAGTGCTTCTACACCACGCCGATCAAGGCGCTGTCCAACCAGAAGTACCACGATCTCGTCGAGCGGTACGGCCCGGACAAGGTGGGCCTGCTGACCGGCGACAACGCCATCAACGGGGACGCGCCGGTGGTCGTCATGACCACCGAGGTGCTGCGCAACATGCTCTACTCGGGCTCCTCGGCGCTCAAGAACCTGGCGTACGTGGTGATGGACGAGGTCCACTACCTGGCCGACCGGTTCCGGGGCGCCGTCTGGGAAGAGGTGATCATCCACCTTCCGGCGTCCGTCACCCTTGTTTCCCTGTCGGCGACGGTCAGCAACTACGAGGAGTTCGCCGACTGGCTGGTCACCGTGCGCGGGCAGACCGAGGTCGTGGTCAGTGAGCACCGGCCCGTGCCGCTCTGGCAGCACATGCTGGTCGGCCGCCGGATGTTCGACCTGTTCCACGACGCCGACGCCGCCAAGAAGCACGACGTGCACCCTGAGCTGTTGCGTTACACCCGTGAGATGCAACGCCGCCTCGAATTGACCGATCGGTCGTACGGTCCTCGCGGTGGACGCTCGAAGCGGTGGCAGCCGCCGCCGCGGGCCGAGGTCGTCGACCGCCTGGAGCGGGCCGGCCTGCTTCCGGCGATCCTGTTCATCTTCAGCCGGGCCGGCTGTGACGCCGCCGTGCAGCAGTGCCTGAGCGCGGGGCTGCGGCTCACCGACGCCGAGGAGCGGGCCGAGATCCGGCGCATCGCCGAGGCGAAGGTGGCCAGCATCCCGCGCGAGGACCTGTCGGTGCTGGGCTACTGGGAGTGGCTCGACGGTCTCGAGCGGGGCCTGGCCGCCCACCACGCCGGCATGCTGCCCGCCTTCAAGGAGGCGGTCGAGGAGTGCTTCGTGCAGGGCCTGGTCAAGGCCGTGTTCGCCACCGAGACGCTGGCGCTGGGCATCAACATGCCGGCCCGCTGTGTCGTGCTGGAGCGGCTGGTCAAGTTCAACGGCGAGGCCCACGTCGACCTGACCCCGGGGGAGTACACGCAGCTCACCGGCCGGGCCGGCCGGCGGGGCATCGACGTCGAGGGTCACGCGGTCGTGCTGTGGAGCCCCGAGGTCGACCCGCGGCACGTGGCCGGGCTCGCGTCCACGCGGACCTACCCGCTGCGGTCGTCGTTCCGTCCGTCGTACAACATGGCCGTCAATCTCGTCGGCACCGTCGGGGCCGAGAAATCGCGGGAGCTGCTCGAGTCGTCGTTCGCGCAGTTCCAGGCCGACCGGTCGGTGGTCGGGCTGGCGCGGCAGGTGCAGCGCAACGTCGACACCATGCAGACGTACGGCAATGACGCCGCCTGCCACCACGGTGACTTCGACGAGTACTTCGCCATTCGCGTCGCCATCGCCGACCGGGAGCGGGCCATGGCCCGCGAGGGCGCCTCGCAGCGCCGCGCGGCCGCGACCTCCTCGCTGGAGAAACTGCGGGTGGGCGACGTGATCCGGGTGCCGCAGGGCCGCCGGGCGGGGCTGGCCGTCGTGCTCGAGGCGCCGACCGGTGGCTTCGGCGAGCCGCGCCCGCTCGTGCTCACCCAGGACCGCTGGGCCGGGCGGGTCAGCCCGGCCGACTTCGGCGGGCCGGCCGAGGTGCTGGAGCGGCTGCGCGTGCCGAAACACTTCAACCACCGCTCGCCGGGCGCCCGGCGTGACCTGGCCGCCCAGATCGCCGCCACCGGCCTCGACCGGCACGGCAGCGGCCGCCGGCGCAACAAGGGCGCCCAGCCGGGTGAGGACGCCGAGATCGCCCTGCTCAAGGTGCGGCTGCGGCAGCATCCGTGTCACGCCTGCCCCGATCGCGAGGAACACGCCCGCTGGGCCGAGCGGCGGCACCGGCTCGAGCGTGACACCGAGGCGCTGCGGGACAAGGTCGCCGGGCGTACGGGGTCGCTCGCCCGCACGTTCGACCAGGTCTGCGCGGTGCTGGCCGAGCGCGGCTACCTGAGCGGGGACGGCGAGGTGACCCAGGCCGGGCGGATGCTGGGCCGTATCTGGTCCGAGGCCGACCTGCTGGTCGCCGAGTGCCTGCGGCAGGGCGTCTGGGACGGGCTGGCCCCCGACGAGCTGGCGGCCGCGGTGTCCATGGTGCTCTACGAGTCGCGCCGCGAGGGCGACGACCGGGCGTCGGTGCCGAAGGGGCCGGTCACCTCGGCGGTCGACGCGTGCACGAAGTTGTGGGGCGAGATCGCGGCCGACGAGTCCGGCCACGGGCTCAGCCTGACCCGCGAGCCCGACCCCGGTTTCGTCTGGCCGATGTACCGGTGGGCCCGGGGTGAGCCGCTGGCCCGGGTACTGGCCAGCGGGCACAACTTCGACGCCGACATGCCGGCCGGCGACTTCGTGCGGTGGGCCCGTCAGGTGCTCGACCTGCTCGGCCAGATCCGGGAGGCGTCGGCGGCCTCGGCCGACGTGCGCGACACGGCCCGCGAAGCGATCAAGTTGGTCAACCGGGGGGTCCTGGCCTACCAGGCCGGGCTGTGATCGCTCTAGGATGTGTGCACTGTCGATGTATTAAACGCGGGGGTCGGCTTTGGACAGGGTGGACACCACGGTCGCTCATCCGGCGCGGCGCTACAACTATTGGCTGGGCGGCAAGGACCACTTCGCGGCCGACCGGGCCTCCGGTGACGCGATCGAGGCGGCCATGCCGTCGATCCGTACGATGGCCTTGGAAAATCGCCGTTTCCTGGGCCGTGCGGCCAGGCTCATCGCGGACCGCGGGGTGCGGCAGTTCCTCGACATCGGCACCGGCATCCCGGCGCCCGGCAACACCCACGAGGTGGTCCAGGCCGTCGACCCGGCCAGCCGGATCGTGTACGTCGACAATGATCCGATCGTGCTCAGCCACGCCCGGGCGCTGCTGACGAGCGCGCCGGCCGGCACCGTGGCGTACCTCGACGCCGACCTGCGCGATCCCCGGTCCATCCTGGACCACGCCGACCTCAAGGCCACCCTCGACCTGAGCGAGCCGGTCGGGCTGCTGCTGATCGCGGTGCTGCATTTCATCCGCGACGACGAGGACGTCACCGGCGTCATCCGTACGCTGCTCGACGCCCTGCCCCCCGGCAGCTACGTCGCGGCGACCCACGCCACCTGGGAATACCTGCCGGCCGAGGCGATCGCCAAGCTGACCGCGGCCAACCCGGACGGCCGTTTCCAGGCCCGCGACGGCGCGGATTTCGCGCGCCTGTTCGAGGGCCTCGAACTGGTCGACCCGGGCGTGGCGTCGGTCGCCCACTGGCACGCCTCGGACGAGCCGCAGCCCCGCCCGGCGGCGGAGGATGTGGCCTGCAACGGTTTCGTGGCCCGCGTACCCTAATCGCCCGGGCAGTCGTAACCGCCGACGAAGTAGACGCATTCGGTTCGGTGGTGGCGGCGCTCGTCCTGCAGGTGGTTGACACCGTTCCGGACCGAGGTGACGACCGGGAAGAAGATCACCAGGACCAGGACGACGAGTACGCCGGCTGTTCCGCGCGCCCGGTAACGAACCCCGGCCACCAGGGCGGCCAGCAGCGGCAGGCCCAGGGCCAGCAGGCCGCTGAGGAGCATGGTCCGGTCGATCGACGAGTAGTCGCCGAAGGTCTGCGGGGCGGCGTCCCGCAGCAGCCCCGGATCCCTGTCGGCGATCATGGGAAGCGCCACGCAGAGCAGCCAGAACGCCACGACGGCGGAGCCGGCGAGCCCCTTGACCACCGTTGAGCGGGCGGGCATCCGGCCGGCGATGTGGGAGGCGGTCCAGCGGGCGGCCACGACGAGACACAGCACGACCACCACGATCACCACCCAGCCGGCGATGCGCATGGTCAGCTGGGCGGCGTCGTGGTCGGCGAGCCAGTCCGGGAGCAGCCCGACCGTGATGGCCGGACTGGCCACCGTCAGGGCGGCCGCCGCCAGCAGGAGCCCGCCGAGTCCGATCACGACAGCGGTCAGCAGCGGTCCCCGGGATTCCCGTTCGTCGATCACTGCCAGACCCTATCCGTCAGGCCGAGGGGGTGATCCGGAAGCCGGCCGGTTGGCGTTCGGTGGTGGCGGCCAGTTCGGCGACCGTGGCGGCCGAGATGGGGATCAGCGGCGTGGTGGCCAGCCAGGCGTAGATCTCCGGCAGGCTCAGGCCGGGCGGAACCGTTCCGGTGAAGACCTCGTAGTACAGCGGGGTGTTGGGCCCGATGCGCCAGCTTTCGGCGAGGCCGCCCACGTCGACCGTGTCGAAACCGAAGTCGTCGATCAGTTCGGCGACCCTCGCCTTGGCGGCGGCGTCGTCGCCCGTGATGGGCAGGGCGGTGCGGTCCGGGGCGCCGGCCGGGCGGGCCAGTTCGCGCAGCAGTCTGCCGTTCACGTCGTGAAACGCCTTGACCACCGAGGAGCGCGACAGGAACCGCTGCACGAGTTCACTGGAGGTCAGCTCGTCGGCGTCGAGCTCCGGGCGCGCCCAGCCGGTCACGGCCGGTGCGTAGTTCATAATGTCGATCACCGTCTTGCCGGCCAGCGCCTCCTGGGGCAGTTGCTCGTAGTTGGCCAGCGGGATGGTCGCGACGACGAGGTCGCCCGCCCGCGCCGCCTCGGCCGGGGTGGCGGCCCGGGCCAGCGGGCCGAGCTCGGTGATCAGGTCGCCGAGGCTCGCCGGCCCGCGCGAATTGCTGATCACCACGTGCCGGCCGGCGCCGACCGCGCTGCGGGCGAGGGCGGAGCCGATGGTGCCGCTGCCGATGATGCCGAGCGTTCCGGTCATGTGACTGCTCCTGAGCGAGGGAAACGGGTGCGGTGGCTACGCTAGGAGCTGACATTGATGTGAGGTCCCGGCGTTGTGGTGGTGGTCATAGGTGCGCATCGGGGAGCTGGCCGCCCGCACCGGTGCGAGCGTGCGGTCGCTGCGCTACTACGAGGAGCAGGGCCTGCTGACGGCCGAGCGGGACTCGGCGGGCCGCCGCCGCTACGCCGAGGCGGCCGTTGCCCGGGTGGCGCTGATCCGGCGCGGGTTCGCGGCGAGCCTGTCCAGCCGGGTGATCGCCGAGCTGCTGCCGCTGCTCGAGGCCGCGTGCGTGCCGCGTTCGCGGGCCCTGCTGGACGCCGAGCGGAAGCGGCTGGAGGCGGAGATCACCGCGATGACCGAGGCCCGGGTACGCCTCGACGAGGTCATCGCCATCGCCACGGACCCCACCTGGAGATGTGATGTGGAGACCGGGTCCTAGGCTGGGTGCGTGCGGACGGTGGGCGTGGGGCTCGGGCAGACGGCGGCGATCTGGGTTGCGGTTGTGGTCGTCGCTTTGTCCGTACGCAATAGCGCTGTGGCCCTGACCGCGATGACCGCCGGGCTTCTCGGGTGTGTGGTGCTCGGCGTCTGGCACAAGCGGCGGGCCCGGGCCGACAACGCGGTCGGGGCGTTCACCGGGGTCGTGTTGTGGCCGGTGCTGATCGGGGCGGCCCTGGCCGCCGTGAACATCGTGGCGTACGAATGAACGAGCTCGTCATCGACCTGCGTGGCCGCGTGTTCGCGACGGCGCGTGACTTCTGGGCGGCGCTGGCCGGGCCGGCCGGGCTGCCCGACTGGGCCGGGCGCAACCTCGACGCCTGGCAGGACACCGTCGAAAGCGGCGGCATCTCCGAGGTCGTCGACGGCCACGACCGGGTGGTCGTCCACGTCGACCGGGCCGGGTGGTTCGCCGACGAGCGGAACGCGGGCCCGTTCGCGCGGGACTTCGGCGGCGAACGGTCGCGGCTGACGGTTCACTCCATCGAGGATGATCGTTAGAGTTTGAACGGCGGCGAGGCGCGGTAATCGGCGGCATGCTGCCCGACACTCTGCGCCAGGTGACGCATCCCATCGCCCAGTTCGACGGTCTGGTCCTCGACACCGCCGACCCCGGGCGGGGTCCGGCCGCCCGGCGACGACCCCTGGTTCGTGCTGGCCGACCCCGAGGGCACCGAGTTCTGCGCGTTCCCGGCGGTCGACGACCGGCCGGCCGGAATGTTCGAGCTCGTCGTCAAATGCTCCGACGCGCACGGCTTGGCCCGCTGGTGGGCCGGCGTGCTCGGCGGCCGCGTGGTCGAGGAGGGCGAGTCGGCGGCGGTGCTCGGCGCCCCCGAGTTCCCGTGGGACTACATGGTTTTCGACCCGGTTCCGGGAATCGAGCGCTACCGCAGCCGTACCCGATGGCACCTGGAAGCCCGCGACCGCGACCTGACCGCCCTGCTCGCCGCGGGCGCCGTCGCCCGGGCCGAGCCCAGCGCGGACGAGCCGTGGTGGACCCTGGCCGACCCGGGCGGCAACGAGTTCTGCGTGCTGCTCGCGCCCGGTCTTTAGCCGACCGTGACCGGCGTCGCGGCGTGGCGGCGGGACTGCTTGCGCAGGGCCAGGGTGGCCGACTTGAGGGCGATCAGGCCGATCAGGACCGTGACGACGGCCAGGACCAGCCAGGACAGGGGGCGCCAGGCCGCCGCGTGCTCGCCGGACAGCCAGTGGATGGTGTAGGTGCCGCTGGCGGCGATGGTGAAGGTCAGGGCCCAGAAGCCGTGGGCGAACGGCTGGCGCAGGTAGTTCGGGGTCAGGAACAGCTGCACCAGCAGCAGCGGCACCATCGTGCCGAGCAGCAGCAGGTCGATGGTGTCCAGGGTGCCGCCGTTGATGGCGTACCAGGCGTTGCCGGCGACGGCCGGCGGGGCCGAGAAGATGGCCATCGTGGGCAGCAGCGGTCCGGGCAGGGCGGGCCGCAGGGCGAGCCGGCCCAGCAGCAGGGCGCCGATCAGGAACCAGAACAGGATGCCGACGCCGAACGCGCCGACCGCGACGGCGTGCCAGCCGGCCAGCGCGGCCGACTGGGCGCCGACCAGCGAGGCGGCCACCGTCGGCAGCAGGTAGCCGGCGTGCAGGGTGTCGATGTCGAGGCCGCCGCTGAGCAGGTGGGCCACGAACCAGCCGGCGAAGACCGTGGCCAGTACCAGCATCACGGCGATGACGACCCGCCCGCCGGTGAGCCAGGCGCCGGTCAGGCGGCCGCCCATCAGCAGGCCGGTGGTGGGCACCAGCGCGGCGAACGGTCCCAGAATGGGATGGCGCAGGTCGGCCGGCGAGGCCTTGGTGAAGTAGCGGGCCAGCAGGGCCAGCCAGACGACCAGCACCGCCCACCAGAGCACGTCGCCCACGACCGCGGGAACGAGACCGGCGGCGGCCGAGGCCGTCCAGGTGCCGGCCAGCCCGGCGAGCCCGAAGGCGATACCGAAGAGGTTGAGCGGCATCGTGGTCCTTCCATCGATGGTTTCTGCCACCTCCAGGCTCGCCGGAGGACCATCGGGGTGGATCAGTCGATTGACTGGCGGATCCGGTGACGAGGCTCGCGCAGGGTGCTGCCGGTGACGGCCATCAGCAGGGCGGCGGCGAGCAGGATGAGGACGGTCGCGTGCCCGCCGAACGACTCGTAGGCGAGGCCGGCGAGCAGCGGGCCGCACGGGGTGGCGAGCCGGGAGACCAGCTGGCGCACGCTCTGCACGCGGCCGAACAGGTGCTCGGGGGTGATGGCGACGGTCCTGGCCAGGACGGCGGCGTTCCAGGCCGGGAACGGCAGGGTCAGCACAGCCCCGAGAGCGCCCAGCAGGTACGGGTCCGTCGGCGCCGATGGTGTTGGCCATGCCGCCGAGGACGGTCGTCGCCCGCAGGAACGGCTCAGCTCGTACGAAAGCAGGACGCTCTTCGGCGAACGCGGCATTCATCGCACGTCGCTGGACGAGGTGGCCCGGCACGCGGGGCTGACCAAGGGCGCCATCTACGCCAACTTCGCCGGCAAGAACGACCTGGTCGCGGCCATCCTCGAGCGCAAGCTGGCCGGTGACGGCGACCCGGAGCCGGCGGCCGGGCCGCTGACGTCCTGGCTCGAGGCTCTGGGGGCGCGGTACGAGGCGACCATCGACGAGCCGGAGAACCGCCGCTTCATTCAGGCGTTCGCCGAGTTCTGGCTGCACGGCATGCGCGACGAGGCGAGCCGAGCCGTCGTCGCGCGCTGGCTGCGGACCATCCGGGAGAGCCACGCGGCTCAGGTGACGGCGCTCGATGGCGATTCGGCGCTGCCGGCCGAGCGGTTGGCGGCATTGATGCTGGCGCTCGATATCGGGGTGGCGCTGCAACATCTGATCGATCCGGAAGCCGTGCCCGCGCGCCTTTACGGGGACGCGCTCAATAAACTGCGATAATCATTTTTCAGGCCGGCGGCTCGTATTCGATCTGTTCTTTGTGGACCGGAGCGGAAATGGTCTCCTCGTCGGTCACGGTCTCTTTGCGCAGGCGGACCCGCTCGACCGGCACCTTCTCGGTGGTGACCACGGGGCGTTCGGCGTAGAGGGTCGTGTCGGTGGCCGGAGCGTCGGGGGCGTCGACCGGCACGCGCTCCAGCCGGACCTCCTCGCGTGTCACCGGGACGGTCACCTGACGTTCCTCGGTGACCACGTACTTGCGGAGACGGACCTTGGTCACGGGCTCTTCCCGTACGCCGGTGACCAGCCGTTCCTCCGAGCGGGTCATGGCGTCGTCGCTGGTCGGGGAGCCGTAGTGCGCCTGGAGGCGGTCCGCGTCGGCGTACTCCAAAGGCCCGTCGGTGTCCACCATGGGCGCGGCCCGGACCAGGGCTTCGCCGACCGCCACCCGCAGCCGCCCGGCGTCGAGGCGGGCGCCGCGCAGGGGCACGAAGGACTCCTGGAACGTCAGCGCTCCGGTCCGGACCGTCACCCACAGTGGCTCGCCGCCGTGCGGGTCGAGGTAGATCTGGCCGACCGGGCCGAGGCGCCGGTCCGCATTGTCGTAGACCTCGGCGCCGCTCAGGTTGTCAAGATCTTCCCGTGAGATCGCCATTATCGGGTGATACCCACGAGGCCGCGTAAAACACTTTAGAAATCGCATGCATGGCGGCAAAGGCGGCGGGTACGGATTGGGGCATACCCAGCTCCAAGGAGGACCCCCTGATGATTGCTCTGGACCAGGTTCGCGCCCTGAGCGGACACGACGTGTACGGCCCCGACGGCGACAAGATCGGTAGTGTCGGGCAGGTGTGGGAGGACGGCTCCGGGCAGCCCACGTGGGCGAGCGTCAAGACCGGGCTGTTCGGCCTCAAGGAGTCGTTCGTGCCGCTGAGCCAGGCCGACCTTCAGGGTGACCGGCTGGTGCTGCCGTTCGACAAGGCCAAGGTGAAGGACGCCCCCAACGTGGACGCCTCGCACGACGAGCCGCTGACCAACGACGACGTCGAGCGGCTGTACGAGTACTACGGGCTCAGCTGGCAGGACAGCAACCGGGCGTACGAGGCCGGCGCGGCCGCCGGAAACGCCAACTACACCGGCGCGACGGTGCGTGAGGACGACAACTACGACAACTACACGGCCCGGCACGACGACGACGGGGCGATGACCCGCTCCGAGGAGCGCCTCGAGGCCGGGACGCGGCGCGAGGAGGCCGGCCGGGCCCGCCTGCGCAAGTACGTGGTGACCGAGCAGCAGCAGGCCACCATCCCGGTCGAGCGCGAGGAGGTCCGCCTCGAGCGCGAGCCGATCACCGACGCCAACCGGGACGCCGCGTTCGCCGGCCCCGACCTCACCGAGTCGGAGCACGAGGTCACCCTGCACGCCGAGCGCCCGGTCGTGGAGACCGAGACCGTGCCGGTCGAGCGGGTCCGCCTGAACAAGGAGACCGTGACCGACGAGGAGACCGTCAGCGGCGAGGTGCGCAAGGAGCGCATCGAGGCCGACCTGCCGGGCGAGGGCGACAACCGCCGGTTCAGCTGAGACGGGCGGCCAGGACGCAGACCGCGAGCAGGTGCAGCGAGGGCCAGGAGGCGCCCTCCCACCCGTTCGCGGTCTCGTCGGCCGACCAGCCCTTGGCCATGACCGTGTCGGCGACCCCGTCGGCGTAGGCGGCGAGCGCCTCCGGCCGTGGGTGCCCGATGGTGTCGCGGATCTGCGCGATGTGCTGATCGACGGCCGCGGCCAGGCCGGGCCGTGACCGCATGGCCTCCATGCCGTCGGCGCCGAGCCGCTGGGACCACTGGGCCAGGGCCAGCCAGGCCGCCGTGGTCACCCGCTGCCTCATTTCCATGACCAGCGACCGTACGGGCCGTCCCCGCCCCCGGCAAGGTCCACAACCGGCATTCGGTCCGTTCGGCCGAATCCTTCCGGGCGACCCGGCTACGGCGTGAGCGCTCTGATCAGCTCCGCGACCGGGCCCGGGTGGGCGGCCGCGAATCCGGTGCCCGCCCACAGGTTCAAGGCCGCCGCGTCACCGGCCGCCGCGGCGGCGGCGCGGATCGGGGCGGTGAGGTGATGGACGGCCGGATAGCCGATCGGCGCCACCTCGGAGTAGGTGTCGATGAACCGATTACGCAGCCCCCGGGCCGGGTGGCCGGTGAACGCCCTGGTCACGGCCGTCTCCCGGTAGTCGCCGGAGAGCATGGCCGCCCGCTGGGCCGGGCGGGTGCCGGCCTCGTCGGCCAGCAGGAAGAAGGTGCCGGCCTGAACCGCGGCCGCCCCGGCCGAGAGCAGGGCCGCCACGTCGGCCGCCGAGCCGGTGCCACCGGCCGCGACGACCGGCAGCGAGCTCACCCCGAGCACGTCGGCCAGCACCTCGGGCGCCGTGGTGTGCCCGAGATAAGCGGCCGGATCGGTGGTGGAGGCGTGCCCGCCGGCCGTCCCGGCCTGGGCGATCAGCGCGTCCGGTTCGCCGGCCAGCGCGCGGGCGGCCTCGTCGCGATCGGTCACCGTGATCAGCACCCGGGACCCGGCGTCCCGTAGCGCGGCGATCGCCCCGGTTGGCGGAACCCCGAACGTGAAGCTGACGAACGGCACCGCGTACCGCTCGGCGAGGGCCAGCTTGGCGCCGAAATGGTCGTCATCGGCGAGGCGCGGCGGCGGCAGCTCCACCCCGTAGCGGGCCGCCTCGGCCGCCAGCGTCTCCCGGTAGCGCCGGATCGGTTCCGCGTCCGCGGGTGACGGCGTCGGAACGAAGATATTGAGGCCGTACGGGACTTCGGCGCGGCGTACGGCCCGCAACTCCGCCTCGACCGCCTCCGGCGTCTTGTATCCGGCGGCCAGGAAGCCGAGTGCGCCGGCCTTCCCGGCCGCGACGACCAGGTCCGCCGTGGTGGGCCCGCCCGCCATCGGCGCGACGACGACGGGACCGGGCAGCTCGAGCATGAACCGACCCTACGACGTGGGCCCGGCCGAGGACGGAGTCGGCTTGACGTAGCGGTGGCAGGGCACGCCGATCGTGCCGCCCGGGTACCTGGCCTGGTAGGTGAAGGGGCCGTCGTCGGCCCAGCCGCGCCGCTCGTAGAAGCGCCGGGCCCGCGCGTTGCCGGCCACCACGGCGAGCCAGGCCGTCGCGTGGCCGCCCGCGGCGACCTGCCGCTCCGCCTCGTCGAGGAGGTCGGCCGCCACGCCGCTGCCGCGACTGGCCGCGGCCACGTAGACCTGCTCGACCTCGTCGCCGTCCACGGTCACGAAGCCCACTGTGGCGCCGTCGGCCACCGCCACCGTCGTCCGGGAGACCATCGCGGCGGCGCGGGTGCGGAAGGACTCGCCGGTACGTACCGGAATCAGCTCCTCGGGCACGTGACCCCGGTGCCCGTCGCGCCACCCCGATTCCCAGATCCGGGCGATCGTGGGAACGTCCTCGTCGCGGGCTGGCCGCAGTTCCGCCGGCATGCGCCGACCGTACCGGAACCGCTGTTGATAGGCGCGCGGCGAGACGCCGATCCGGCCGATGACGGCCCGCCGCAACGTCTCCGGGCTGCCGATGCCGGTGCGCCGGGCGGTGGCCGTCACGGAATGGCCCTCGGTGAGCAGGCGCAGGGCGGCGTCGACCCGGACCGACTCGACGTACCGGGCCGGGCTGGTGCCGAGCTCGCCGCGGAACAGCCGGGACAGGTGACGCCGGCTGACACTGATTCTCGCGGCCAGGACGGGGATTGCGTGGTCGCCGGCCGGGTCGGCGGCGACGGCGTCGGTCAGCTCCCGCAGTTTCGGGGTGGTCGGGCGGGGCAGCGCCAGCGAGGGCGAGAACTGGGACTGGCCGCCGGGGCGCTGGAGGAAGACGACCAGTTCCCGCGCGACCGTACGGGCGGTCTGCTCGCCGTTGTCCCGCTCGACCAGGGCGAGGGCCAGGTCGATGCCGGCCGAGACCCCGGCCGAGGTGTAGACGGCGCCGTCGGCGACGAACAGGGCGTCCGGCTCGACGGCGATGCCCGGATAGGCGGCGCCGAGCAGCCGCGCGTGACGCCAGTGCGTGGTCGCGCGGCGGCCGTCGAGCAGACCCGCCGCCGCGAGCAGGAAGGCCCCCGTACACACGGAAGCCGTTCTTCCCGCCCTTTCCGAGAGCAGCCGGGCGGCATCGATCAGCGGTTGCGGGATCGGCGTCACGGGCAGGGCGTCGCCGCCGACGATGAGCGCGGTGCCGACGTCCCTCGCCTCGTGGGCGGGACCGTCGACCGGCACGCGCACGCCCGTCGAGCTCACCACGTCACGCCCGTCGGGCGAGCGCACCTCGAGCTCATAGCCGCCGGCCTCGGCGAACACCTCCAGCGGCCCGGCCAGGTCGAGCATCTTCATGCCGTCGAAGACGAGCGCGACGACCCTGTGCACGATGCGGCCTCCCATGTCCCGATCCGAGGCAAGCATGGCAGGAAGGACACGGCGGCGCGGCCGTGCCCCGCGTGAGAGTGGGCACATGAACATCGCCGGAATCGCCATTCCCGACTCCCCGCTCGCCCGCGAGGCCACCGCGCTGGTCCGCGAGGCCGCCGACGACCTGCTCTTCCACCACTCCCACCGGGTCTTCCTGTTCGGGTCGCTGCGGGGGATCCGGCTCGGGCTTCAGGCCCGACCCGAGTTGCTGTACGTGGGCGCGCTGTTCCACGACCTCGGCCTGACCCCGCGCTACCGGCGCGACGACCAGCGTTTCGAGATGGACGGCGCCGACGAGGCCCGCCGGTTCCTGCTCGCCCACGGCATCGGGCCGGACGAGGCCCGCGTCGTCTGGGAAGCGGTGGCGCTGCACACCACGCCCGAGATCCCGTACCGGCTGGAGCCGGAGGTCGCCCTGGTCACCGCGGGCGTGGAGACCGACGTGCTGGGCCTCGGGCTGGGCGAGCTCGACCCGGCGGCCGTACGGGCGGTGGTCGAGGCCCATCCGCGACCGGGCTTCAAGAAGGCCATCGTCGACGCCTTCGCCGAGGGCTTCCGCCACCGGCCGGACACCACGTTCGGCACGGTGAACGGCGACGTCCTCGAACACCGCGTCCCCGGCTACCGGCACATCGACTTCGTGGACGTGATCGAGAACTCCGCCTGGCCCTCGTGACCTCCGTCTCGCCCACCGGTCGAACGGCCGCCGGGCGGGGAAGCATCTCAGCATGCGATCAGTAGTGGAACGGGACGTTCCCATGCCAGGGGCCGGGGAGATCCGGGTCCGGATGCACGTCGTGGGTGTGATCCCGGCGGACGCCGGCTCGGGGCGGACCACCGGCGTGCCCGGGCAGGACGGCGCGGGCGTGGTCGACGCGGTCGGCCCGGACGTGCCCGGGCCGGCGGTGGGTGACCTCGTCTGGGTCTGGGGCGCGCAGGGGACAGCACAGGAGTACGTGGTCCTGCCACGCCGCCACGTCGTGCCGCTGCCCCCGGGCGTCTCGTTCGACGTGGGCGCCTCGCTCGGTGTTCCGGCGCTGACCGCCCACCGGGCGCTCACCATGGCCGGCGACGAGCCGCGGCGGCTGGTGCCGGGAGCGCTCACCGGCCGGGTGGTCCTGGTGCCGGGGGCGGCCGGGGCGGTGGAGAACGCCGCCATCCAGCTCGCCTCGTGGGCGGGGGCGCACGTCGTGGTCACCGTCGCCTCCCCGGCCGAGGCGGAGCTGGCGCGGGCCGCCGGCGCCGACCACGTCCGTCTTCCGGAACCGGATGGCGGCGGCGGGCTTTCCGAGCCGCCGGACATCGTCGTGGACGTGGCCGCGGCCGGGTCCATGACGGAGGAGCAGCGGGACGAGGCGGTGGCGTCGGTGAGCGCGGCCGTGGCCGCGCACCGGCTGCGGGCCGGCGCCGGGGCCGGGCTGCCGGTCACGCGGTTCCCGCTGGCCGAGGCCGCGGCCGCCGTCGAGACGGCCGCCGGTCAGGCCGCCGGGCGGGTGCTCATCGACATCTGAGCCCGCCACACCTCCGGGTGCCGGCCGGTCAGGACACGGGCCGCGGCCCGGCAGCCGTCGACGAAGTCGAGGACCGCCGGGTCGCTCTCGTCACGGCGCCACAGCACGCTCATCCGCCCGCTCACGCCCGGCACCGGCACGAACCGCAGATCCGGGTAGCGGCCCAGCCGGAACGAGGCGGGCACCACCGAGACGCCGAGGCCGTCGGCGACCAGATCGGGCACGGCGGCCGGCGCGGTCGGCACCGGGCTCAGCTCGACCAGGGCGGCCCGGGCGGCGGCGTCGAGCTTGGCCCAGCAGTGCGCCCGCTCCCGCACCGGGAACAACAGCGGATCACCGGCGAGCGCGCCGAGCGGGATCAGATCGCGTTCCGCGTACGGGTGCCCGGCCGCGACCGCGGCCACCGACGGCTCGTCGGCGAGAACCTCACCCCGTACCTCAGCCGAATCCGGCGGCCCCCAGCTGAGCGCCGCGTCGATCGTGCCGGCGGCCAGCGCGGCGCTCTGCTTGTCGTCGTCCACGTCCACCACCACGACCCGTACCTCGGGCCGGGCCGTCTTCAACCGCCGGATCGCCTCGGCGAGCAGGCCGCCCGGCGGGCTCGGCAGGGGAGCGGCGACCGTGATGCTCCGGCTCCCGGCGACGGCGGCCGCCCGCGCCGTCCGCACCACCCGCTCGTTCTGGGCGAGGGCCCGCTCGGCCTCCGGCACCACGGCCCGCCCGGCCGCGGTCAGGGTGGCGCCGGCCGGCGTACGGTCGAAGAGAAGGACCCCCAACTGGCGTTCCAATTGCTGGATCTGGCGGCTGAGGGCGGGTTGAGCAAGGCGCAGCCGCTGCGAAGCGCGCCCGAAATGCCCCTCCGCGGCCACCGCGAGGAAGGACCGCAGCAGCCGGGGTTCGAGGTCTGAGGTCACCCCGCCGAAGCTACCCGCGCCGATGCCGGCGCGGCATGGCCCGATCGCGAATCGGACTTGGACGTCTGCCCCTCCGGACAGGTTCGCTGGTGACATGACCTACGTAACCGGCTCTTTCGCCAAGCCCGTCGTGACCGACCCGCAGACCCGCGAGGCCGTGAACTTCCTCGGCGGCCTGATCAGCATGCGGGCGACCTGGGCCGACACCGACGGCGGCTTCGCCGTCCTCGAACACAACGGCGAGCGCGGCTACATGTCCCCGCTGCACCTGCACGAGGCCGACGAGGAGACCTTCCTGGTCCTGGAGGGCACGCTCCGCGTCGAGGTCGGCCCCGACGTTCACCACGTCGGGGCGGGCGGCCTGGCCCTGCTCCCTCGCGGCCTCGCCCACGGCTTCGTGGTGACGTCCCCGCAGGCCCGCTTCCTGACCCTGCACACACCGGCCGGCTTCGACCGCTTCGTGGCCGAGGTCGGCGCCATCACCCCACCCCCGACCCCGGCCGAACTGACCCGCCTGGCCGCCACCCACGGCGTCCAGATCGTCGGCCCGCCGCTGCTGCCCTGACCGCCGCCTCTGATGTGGTGCCGTTCCCGCCACCGAACGCGCCGATGCGGGGGAGACCGAGCATGCCTGCTTGGGCGTCGGCCTTTCCCGCCCGAGTGGCCAGGAGCGCCTGCCCGGCCGCTCGGTGTGGTCGCCGAGGCGTTCGCTGACCGCGGCGACCTCGGCCGAGCTCACCGCGACCCCTCCGGCGATGGCGTTCCCTCCGCAGCCGCACGGACATGGGACGGGCTGGTCAGGCGGTGAAGCCGCCGTCGACGTTGAGGGTGGCGCCGGTGATGTAACGAGCCTCGGGGCTGGCCAGGAAGGCCACTGCGGCGGCCACGTCGGGTGGGGTGGCGTAGTGGCCGACGGCGGTCAGAGCGGTGACGGCGGCGGCGTTCGGGCCGCCGGCCGGGTTGAGGTCGGTGTCGGTGGGGCCGGGGTTGACCAGGTTGACGGTGATGGCGCGGCCGCCGAGTTCGCGGCCGAGGGACTTGGTGAGGCCGGTCAGGGCCGTCTTGCTCATGGCGTAGAGGGAGAAGCCGGGGAAGACGGCGCGTTCGGCCATGTTGCTGCCGATGTTGATGACGCGGCCGCCGGGCGGCAGGTGGCGGGCCGCCGCCTGGCAGGCCAGGAACGGGGCCCGGATGTTGACCGCGATGGTCTGTTCGAGGTCGTCCGGGGTCAGCTCTTCGAGCGGGCCCAGCCGGAAGGCGCCCGCGTTGTTGACGAGGATGTCGAGCCGCCCCAGCTCGCCGGCTGCCCGATCGACGGCGCCGATCACCGCTGTGGGATCGGCGCTGTCCGCTCGCAGGGCGAGGGCCCGCCGTCCCACGGCCTTGATACGGTCGGCCACGGCTTCGGCACTGTCCTGATCATGGTGGTATGTCAACGCGATGTCGGCACCGTCCTCGGCCAGCCGCAGTGCCACGGCGGCGCCGATCCCGCGGCCGCCGCCCGTCACGAGTGCCACTTTTTCGTCCATGACCCCAGCCTGGCCGACGCGTGCGGTGGGGTCTGGCGGGGATCGGACGCGACGGTAAGGTCGGCCGCGTGCGGGACAAGAGCGAGCGGGTTCCCCGGGCGGTCGCGGTGGTTCTCGACGGGCGCCGGGTGCTGGTCATCAAAAGGTTTCTGCGGCTCGACGACGACTGTCCCATGTGTGCGGACGCCGGGTGGCAAGGGCCGAACTGTCCCGGGCACCACTACGCGGTGCTGCCCGGTGGCCACGTCGAGGCGGGTGAGAGCGCGCCGAAGCGGCCCTGCGTCGCTCAACCTTCACCCGGCCGATGTTCGGGGGCCGCTGACGGCGTTGCTGGTGGGTTAGGGGCCGAGGGGCGGCCGGCGACCAGGTCGGCGAGGCCGAGGCCCCAGTGGCCGAAGCGGGCGTCCAGGCCGTCGGCGCGGGCCTGGGCGCGGGCGCGGCGGGCCGCGTCGTAGCGTTTGCGGGACCAGGCCGAGGTGGGGCGGGCCAGGCGGACGGCGCCGATCCAGGCCACCGGGGGCAGGAAGGCGCCCAGGACCGCTGTCGAATACTTTCCCTTGCGTACGCAGATGAGCAGCGCCCCGACGTGCACGAGCGCCGCCGGCACCACCGCCAGGTGGCCGGTGCCGCCGGCGAGCGGGTTCAAGCCGAGCAGCACCAGGCCGAGCACGCTCAGCGTCAGCGCCACGATCCGCACGGACAGTTGCCCCTCCGGCGACCAGTACACGTCCTGCAGGTGCAGGATCAGCGCGAACTCGTCGAGGATCAGCGACGACCCGGACCCGATGAGCACGGCCGCCACGTCAGCCCACGGCCGGCGCCCGCCCACCGCCACCGACAGGTAGGCGCTGGCCAGCGTCAGGACGATGCCGGGCACCGCGTGATGGATGTGGACGCCGCCCGAGACGTTGTTGCGGAACGGCCCCACCCCGGCCCGGATCATCCGGGTGATGGCGCGCGTCGCCACGAACGTCACCAGGAACGACACGAACAGCAGGGCGAAGGGCGTCATGGCTCAGGCCCACTCGGGCCCGTCGGGGAACGAGTACCGGGCGATCGACGACGGGAGCATCCGCGCGGAGAAGCCCGGCGCGGACGGGGCCTGGTAGGCGCCGTCGCGGATGACCACCGGGTCGGTGAAGTGCTCGTGGAGGTGGTCGACGTACTCGATGACCCGGTTGTCGAGGCGGCCCGAGACGGCCACGAAGTCGAACATCGACAGGTGCTGGACGACCTCGCAGAGGCCGACGCCGCCGGCGTGCGGGCAGACCGGCTTGCCGAACTTGGCCGCCAGCAACAGGATGGCCAGGTTCTCGTTGACGCCGGCCACCCGGCAGGCGTCGATCTGCACGAAGTCGACCGCCTCGGCCTGCAGCAGCTGTTTGAAGACGATGCGGTTCTGCACGTGTTCGCCGGTGGCCACCGGCACGCCGGCGCCGCGCCGGATCGCCGCGTGCCCGAGGATGTCGTCGGGGCTGGTCGGCTCCTCGATCCACCACGGGTCGTACGGGGCCAGCGCGGCCATCCAGTCGATCGCCTCGGCCACGTCCCAGCGCTGGTTGGCGTCGACCGCGATGCGGATGCCGTCGCCCACGACCGAGCGGGCCAGCCGCATCCGCCGTACGTCGTCGGCGAGGTCGGCGCCCACCTTCAGTTTGATCTGCTGGTAGCCGTCCGCTACGGCCTCCCGGGCCAGGCGTTCGAGTTTGGCGTCGTCGTAGCCGAGCCAGCCGGGGGAGGTCGTGTAGGCGGGGTAGCCGTGTCGCTGCAGGTAGGCGATGCGGTCGTCCCGGCCCTCGCGGGCGTTCTGGAGAATGGACAGCGCTTCGGCGGGGGTGAGGGCGTCGCTGAGGTAGCGCCAGTCGACCATGTCGACGATCCGCGCCGGTTCCAGCGAGGCCAGGTAACGCCACAGCGGAAGGCCGGCGGCCCGCGCGGCCAGGTCCCAGGCCGCGTTGACGAGGGCGGCCGTGGCCAGGCTGGTGACGCCCTTCTCCGGGCCGAGCCAGCGGATCTGCGAGTCGTGGGTCAGCCGGCGGGAGAACTCACCGAGGTCGCTCGCGTCCTGCCCGACCACGAACGGGGCCAGGGCGTCGATCGCGGCCCGGACCACCTCGTTGCCGCGGCCGATGGTGAAGGTGAACCCGTAGCCTTCGGCGCCCGATTCGGTGCGCAGCACCACGTAGGCGGCCGAGTAGTCGGGGTCGGGGTTCATCGCGTCGGAGCCGTCCAACTCGCGCGAGGTGGGGAATCGTACGTCGTACGTCTCGATTGCGGCGATCTTCACAGCTGGTGCTCCAAGCGGTAGGTGCGGACGGCGGTGCCGCCGAAGACGTCCTCGGGCGTCCCGCCGAGGATTTCCACCAGGGCGGCCCTCACCTCGGCGTAGGTGGCGGCCAGCTCGCAGACCGGCCAGTCCGAGCCGAACATCAGCCGGTCCGTGCCGAACAGGGCGACGGCGGTCTCCACGTACGGTCCGAGGTCGCCGGCCGTCCAGTTCCGGTGGTCCGCCTCGGTGACCAGGCCGGAGAGCTTGGCCACGACGTTCGGGCACGCGGCCACGGGCGCGATGAGGTCGCGCCAGGCGGCGAGCCCGCCGGTCGCGATGGCGGGCTTGCCCAGGTGGTCGAGGACGAACACCGAGTCCGGGAAGGCGGCCGCGGCCCGGGCCACCGACGGCAGCTGGTCGGCGGTGACGACCAGTTCGTTCACCAGGCCGGCGGCGGCGACCGCGGCCAGCCCGGCGTGCAGCCCGTCGAGGTGTTCCGGTCCGTGGCCCTGCACCTGGTCGCGGATGCCGGCCAGGAGGTGCCCGCCGGTGCCGGCCCGGTGGCTTTCGATGGTCGCGGCCAGCCGCGGCGAGGCGAGCGAGGCCCAGCCGACGACGCCCGCGATCTCCGGCGTCGCGTCGGCGATCGCCAGGAACGCCGTGGTCTCGGCGTCGTCGCCCCGGCCGGCCTCGACCAGCACGGTCCGGTCGACGCCGGCGGTCGCGAGCGCCGCCCGCAGATCGTCCACCGTGTAGTCGCGGCGGATCCGGGCCAGCGACGGGTCCTGGAGCCAGGCGTAGTCGGCGGTCCAGAGGTGGTGGTGGGCGTCGATGATCACGCGTCGAGGTCCTTCCACAGCGCCTCCGGGATGGGCAGGGTCGCCATCTTCACCGCGTCCTCGACCTCGTCCGGCGAACGGACGCCCACGAGCACGCAGGTGATGGCCGGATGACGGAACGGGAACTGCAGAGCGGCCGCGCGCAGCGGAACCCGGTACCCGGCGCAGATCCGCTGCATCGCGAGGGCCCGGTCCAGGGTCTCCCGATCCACCGGCGCGTAGTCGAACGTGGCGTCCGGGGAAGGGTCGGCCAGCAGTCCCGAGTTGAAGACGCCGGCCGCGATGACCGACACGCCACGGGAGAGGCAGAGCGGCAGCAGCTCATCGGCGCCGGAGCGGTCCAGCAGCGTGTACCGGCCGGCCAGCAGCACGCTGTCGAGCTGCCCGGTGCGGACGAAGCCGGCCAGCATCGCGGCCTGGTTCATGCCGGCCGACACGGCGCCGATCCGGCCCTCCGCCCGCATCTTCACCAGCTGTGGCAGGGCTTCCGCCGACGCCGCCGCCCAGTGGTCGTCCGGGTCGTGCAGATGCACGATGTCGGCGCTGTCCAGGCCGAGACGGGCCAGGCTTTCCTCGTACGACGTCACAACTCCCGAGGCGCTGAAGTCGAACACCGGGGAGACGTCGGCCGCCTCGGCCCAGATGCCCTGATCCTCTCCGCCGCCCGGTCGCAGCAGCCGGCCGACCTTCGTGGACAGCGCGAAGTCGGACCGCTTCTTGCGGGAGAGCACGTGACCGGCTCGCGACTCGGTCAGCCCGTTGCCGTAGAGCGGCGCCACGTCGAAGTAGCGGATCCCCAGATCCCAGCCGCGTTCGACGGTCGCGTACGCCTGCTCCGCGCTCACCGGCGAGTAGAGACCGCCGATCGGCGCCAGCCCGAGTCCCAGCCGGGTCACCTCGACCCCGGTGCTGCCGATGGGGATCCGTTCGATCGGGTTCATCGCTTCCTCCGGTCGTCGATCGCGTCGCGGTCCCAGGCGATGCCGAGCCCGGGCGCCGACGGGGCCAGGGCGTTACCGTCCTCGACGGCGATCTCGTCGCGGGTGATGGCCCGCAACTGTGGGATGTGCTCGAGGTAGCGGCTGTTCGGCACCGCGCAGCACAGGCTGATGTGCAACTCCATCAGGAAGTGCGGGCAGACCACGATGTTCGCCGCCTCGGCCAGGTGCGCCACCTTCAGCCACGGCGTGATGCCGCCGATCCGGGCCACGTCGACCTGGATGACGCCGGCCGCGCCGCGGCGCACGTACTCGGCGAACTGGCCGGGCGCGTACAGGGACTCACCGACCGCGACCGGGATCGTCGTGTTGCCGGACAGGGCCTCGTGCCCGGCGACGTCCTCGGCCGGCAGTGGCTCCTCGAACCAGTACGGGTCGTACGGCTCCAGCAGCTTGGCCCGGCGGATGGCGTCGCTCGCGGTCAGCGCCTGGTTGGCATCGAGCATGACATCGAAGTCGTCGCCGACCGCGGCCCGCACGGCCCCGACCCGCTCGGCGTCCTCGCGGGGTGACCGGCCCACCTTCATCTTGATGCCCGGCCACCCCGCCTTCTTACTGGTGAGCGCGCCGGATACCAGCTCCTCGGTGGTGAGCTGGAGCCAGCCGCCCTCGGTGTCGTACAGCGGAATGCGGTCCTTGGCCCCGCCGGCCAGCACCCACAGCGGCTGCCCGGCCTCCCGGCACCGCAGGTCCCACAGCGCGGTGTCGACAGCGGCCAGCGCCAGGGACGTGATGGCGCCGACGGTGGTCGCCTTCGTGTGCAGGAACAGGTCGCGCCACACCGCCTCCACGCGCCGCGGGTCCTGCCCGGGCAGCCGGGGCAGCAGATAGTCGCGCAGCAGCGCGAGCACGGCGGTGCCGCCGGTGCCGATCGTGTACGTGTAGCCGGTGCCCTCGCCGCCGTCGTCGGTGCGGATCTCGACGAACACGGTCTCCTGCGCCAGGAACGTCTGAAGGGCGTCGGTACGTAACGTCTCGACCGGGATGTCGATGAGGTACGCCTCGGCGTGGGTGATGACGGGCACGGGGGCTCCCTAATCGCTCGCGACCGGCTCGCACGCGGTTTCGTAGATCCTATAGGATATTCCCGTGACGCTGCCAAGGCTCAAGCGCTCGACTCTCGGCGACGATGTCTACGACTCGCTCCGCTCGGCCGTCCTCGAGCACGTCATGAAGCCCGGCGACCGGGTCAACATCGACGCGCTGGCCCGCGACCTCGAGGTCTCACCCACGCCCGTGCGAGAGGCGCTGGCCCGCCTGGAGTCCGAGGGCCTGGTCCGCAAGCGCCCCCTGGCCGGCTACACGGTGAGCCCGCTGCTGACCCGCGCCGAGTTCACCGACATGTTCGACCTGCGGCTGCTGCTGGAGTGCGCGGCCGCCCGCTGGGCCGCCTCCCGGGCGACGCCGGAGCAGCGCTCCGCGCTGGTCGCCGAGGCGGCGAGAACCATCGAGCCGGGCGACGACCGCAAGTGGCACGCGGCGTTCACGGCCCTCGACGCCCGCCTGCACGACCTCGTGGCGGAGGCCTCGGGCAGCCCTCTGCTGCGCGAGAGCATCACCAGGCTGCACGCCCACCTGCATTTGCACAGGCGTTATTTCCCGTACGCCCAGACGGCCGTCACCAACGACGAGCATCAGCGGATCGCCGCGGCCATCGACAGCGCCGACCCCGACGCCGCCGAGGAGGCGATGCGCCGGCATCTGACCCGAGCCCGCGAACGGCATCTGGTCGCCTTCCAGGACTAGCCTGCTGGAGATGGAGCTGGTGGTGGTTGTCGACTGTTCCGACCTCGATCGGTCGGCCACGTTCTGGTGCGGCGTTCTCGGGTACCGGGCCGAGCCCAACTCGTCCGGCCGGTACCGGTCGCTGACGCCCCTGGACGGCCCCGGCCCCGAGGTGCTGCTCCAGCGGGTGGCCGAGTCCAAGGTCGCCAAGAACCGAGTGCATCTGGACCTGCGCGTACCCGACTTCGCCGCGGAAACGGCCAGAGTGGTGGCGCTCGGCGCCCGCCGCGTCACGGACGACCCGGTTCGGGAGGACGGCTGGACCTGGCACGTGCTCGCCGATCCGGACGGCAACGAGTTCTGCGTGCTTCAGCCTCCCGGCCGCGCACCCCAGTCCTGAGGACGCTTCGAGGGCGGTGAGCGCGAAGGCGTTGCATGCGGTGGATGTCTTACCGTACGGTAATGCATTACCAGACGGTAAGACGAAGGAGCTGACATGCCGGAAGTCGTGCGTTCCATCGAGATCTCGCGTCCGCCGAGCGCGGTGTGGCGACTGCTGTCCACAGCGGACGGCCTGCGCGAGTGGCTCTCGCCCGAGGTGCAGATCGACCTGCGGGTCGGCGGGGCCTACCGGATGCCGGGCGGGGACGGGGAGACCTGGATCAGCGGAGTGGTGCTCGAGCTGGTCCCCGAGGGGCGGCTGGTCCTGTCCTGGCTCGAGGAAGGGGCGGGCTGGGCGCATCCGGGCCGGCTCGTCGTCGCGCTGGAGGCGGTGCCGAACGGGACGCGGGTCGATCTGGTGCACGACGGGTTCGCGGGGATCGGCAAGGCCGACTGGCAGGGGACGCTTGAGGCGTACGAGCGTGGCGCCGACAAGCATCAGGTGTTGCGGCGCCTGTCGGCGGCGGTGGGCGGCGGTGTCTGAGGAGGAACTGTTCCGGGCGATGGCCGACCCGACCCGGCGCCGCATCCTCGATCTGCTCGCCGAGCACGGGACGTTGAGCGTCAGCGAGCTCGCGGCCCACTTCCCGGGGCTGGTCACCTCCGGCATCTCCAAGCATCTGATGGCCCTGCGGGCGGCGGGTCTGGTGACCGCCACCCGGCAGGGACGCCATCAGTTCTATGCCATCGACGGCGAGGCGATGTCGCGGGCCATGGCGCCGTGGGTGGCGCGGTACGAGGCGTACTGGACGGGTGCCCTGGACCGTCTCAAGAACGCGGCTCAGGAGGAATAGACCTCCAAGGCCGACAGCTGGCCGGCGGGCCACCCGGTGTTGCCGGTGAAAGTCGCGCGGACCGAGCGGGCCTGAGTGGGCGGGCACGTGATGGACACCGTGTTGCCCGAGGCGGGATCGAAGACGCGCGGGGCGGCGGCGGACAGGGTCGTCGAGCCGTCCGAGAGGGCCACGGTCTGGGTGCGGGCGCCCCAGGACGGCGGCAGCTTGAGGACGACGCGGGAAACTGTCGTCGCGGCGCCCAGGTCGACCTGGATCCATTGCGGGAAAGCGTTGTTGGCGCTCTCCCAGTACGTGCCGGCGTCGCCGTCGACCGCGTGGCCGGAGGCGTAGTTCTGCACGGAGGCGCTTGCCGTGGTCGCGCGCCCGCGGGCGACGTCGGTCGCGGGCGGGGGCGTGCTGTCGGCGTACACCTGCAATTGGGAGATCTGCGCCGCCGGCCAGCCGGAGTTGCCGCTGAAGGTGAGCCGGAGGTTGCGGACCGCGGCGCCGGACAGCGTGATGGTGACGGCGTTTCCGGACGCCGGATCGAAGGTGTACGTGGTGGCCGCGCCGCCCGGGACGGCGATGGTCTGGGTGCGGCGTTCCCAGCCGGCCGGCAGGCGCAGCACCACGCGGGTGACGGCGTAGGCGGCGCCCAGGTCCACTTCGAACCATTGCGGGAACGCGCCGCCGCTCTCCCAATAGGTGGCGGCGCTGCCGTCGACGGCGTTGGCGGCCGCGAAGGAACCGTTGGTGCTGCTGGCGTTCACCGCCTTGCCGGCGGCGAGGTCGCCGGTGGGTTGCGGTGGGGTGGTCAGCGTCGGCGTGGTCGGCCGTACGGCGGTGAGGGCGAGCTGGCCCTTGAGCATGCGGCCGCCGTCGGTGGTGATGCGCAGGTAGTAGTCGGACGAGCAGAAGGTGCCGTCCTCGTCCAGCGCGCGGATCCCCGAACCGGCCGGCACGGAGGCGGCCGTCTCGGCGGTCTTGGCGATCTGGTTGCCTTCGTTGAACTCGTCGAACATCGACACGTACAGGCCCTGGGCGCCCAGGCGCACCATGTTGTAGATGCTGCGCCAGTAGAAGTCGCCGTGCCGGCGGTGGCCCGAGGAGAGGTCGCCGGGCAGCACGCACGGCTGGTAGTCGATGCCGTGGGCGTTGCAGTCGGCCTGGTCGCCGGTGTTCACGTTGGCCAGGAACCAGTCGAGGCCGTCGAGGGTGCCGGTGCGGCCGACCATCCACGGCGACAGCATGTGGAACGCGTGGTAGACGTCGAGGAAGCCGGTGCGGCTGTCGTTCTTGCCCTCACGCCAGTAGGTGGGCACGCCGCCGATCACGTACAGGCCCTGGGCCTTGAGCCAGTTGACCACGTCGAGGCAGGCGGCCGGGGTGAACGGGCGGCCGTCGTCGTCGAAGCCAAAACCCCAGACGCAGACGACCGGCTTGCCGTTCTGCCGCGCGTAGGCCGGGGAGGCGGTGTGCGCGGACATCTTGGTGGTCCAGTCCGTCTTGAGCTCGGACTGCATGTTCGTCCAGCCGGTGACGTCGTACATGATGTAGAACTTGCGGCCGGTCGCCTCGGCCGCCGCGCGCACCTTGCGGGCCATGGCGTCGCGGGTGGGGCCCTCGTCGCCGACCGGGTTGAACCGTTGCAGGGCCGCGGTGTCGATGCCGTAGGTGCGCATCCACGCGAAGTGGGTGTCGACGGTCTGCTGGTCGTACGAGGAGAACAGCGCCGCCGGGCTGCCGTTCCCCAGAGGGGGATAGGCCGTCGGGTACGTCTGGGTGAAGTCCCGGAGGTCGGGCCAGGACACGATCGTGGTGTTGCTGGGTGACGGCGGCTGGAAACGGTCGCGGCTCCAGTGCCACCAGCCGCCGATCGGCGCGCCGTCGCCCGGACAGGAGAACCAGCCCTGATAGCCGACGCTGATCTTCCCGACGACGTCGCCGGCGGGGGAGGCGGCGAGCGCGGGGCTGAGGTCGGTGAGCAGCGTGGCGGCGGAGCCGGCGGCGGCCGCCGACAAGAGGGCACGACGAGTGAGCGGCATGGGGACTCCCGGCGATCCGGGGACGGGGATGGGGAACCGGATCGACGGTCATCATGACGTGCGACTTCATAGGACCGCAATAGTTGGACTCATTGATGAAAAAATCCGACGGCACGTTTCCGGGAGTGTGCGCGAGGGGCGAGGATCGATACCGTCGCTTGTGCTTTCAGGCAGGCGGATGTTGATGGTGGCGTTGATCGCGGCGGTCCTGGGCGCCACCGGGCTGGGACTGGTGGCGTCGGCCGGTGGTGCGGCGACGCCGGGACGGGAGGTGGTCGAGGGGGTGCCGCTGTACGAGACGCATCCGGCCGGCCTGAAACCGGGGGAGCGGCGGCCCGGCGTGGTCGTCGCCCACGGGTACGCGGGGTCGGCGAAGCTGATGATGCCGTTCGCGGACACGCTGGCCGCCCGCGGATACGTGGTGGTCCTGCTCGACTTCGCCGGCCACGGAGCCAACTCGGCGGCGCGGACCGGTAACGCGGCCCTGCAGCGGGAACTCGAGGTGGCGGTGACCCACCTGCGCGGGCTGCCCGACGTGGACGGCGCGCGGATCGCGTTGGTGGGTCACTCGATGGGCGCGTCGGCGGTCACCGAATACGCGGCCGCACATCCGGAAATCGTGACCACCACGGCCATCTCGCTGCCCGCGGTACCCGACGGGCAACCAAAGAATCTGCTGTTGCTGGTCGGCGGGAACGAGTTTCCGGGCTTCCGCACGACAGCCACCGAGGCGGCCGCGCGGATCGCGGACAGCCGGGCCGTGACGATCCCCGGCGTGGAACACATCTCCATCCTGTACGCGCCCCGGACGCACCGGGAGACCATCGACTGGCTGGACCAGCACTTCGGCGGTCCGATCACACGGGCGGCGATCCCGTCGCCGCTGCACCGGATGGCGGGCGCCGGCCTGCTGTTCGCCGGGTTCCTGGTAGGCCTGTATCCGCTGGCGCGCCTGCTCTTCCGCGGCTCAACCCCGCGGGCTCGCTTCCGGCCGATCCTGCTGCTGCCCATCGCGGGCGGCGCGGTCGTGGCGGCCCTGGTGGCGGCCGTGCTGCCGACGTCGTGGTTCCCGCTCGACTCGGGCGACTACGCGGTCGCCTTCACGTTCCTGCTCGGCGCGCTCCTGCTCATCGTGGCGCGCCGAGGCCCGGCGACGCCACGGGGAAGCGTGCTCGCGGCGGTGGCGCTCGTGCTCTACGCGGCGGCGACGATCGTCATCCCGCTGCAGCTGGGCTTCACGAACGTCTGGCCGGCCGGCGCCCGGTGGTGGCTGCTGCCGGTGGTGTGGGCGGGTTTCGCTCTGCTGTCCTACGCCGCCGAGCGCCTCACCCGGGGCAGTACGCTCGGCGTCCTCGCGGTCGCGGCGGCCACGGTCGCCGCCCTCACCGCGGCGGCGGTCCTGGGCCTGACCAACGGGTTCCTTCTGCTGGTCGTCCCCCTGCTGGCCGTGCTGCTGGTACTGCAGGCGGGCTGGAGCGCCCTGCTCAACCGCCTGGTCGCCCCCAGCTGGGCGATCGCGCTGGCCGGCTCGCTGCTGGTGGCATGGCCGATCGCCGCCACGCTGCCGATCACGGCGTGACGACCGGTCTTCCCAAACCACCGATACACGCGAAAGACGCCCCACGGCCTCAACCGGCGGTGAGGTCGCGCCGCGCCCCCGGGTTGGCCACAGTGCGGTTGGGGGGCCGAGAAGGCGTACCTCCAGGTGACTGTTTTTGTTGGGTGTGTCCACGGTGATCTTCCGCGCTGCGGGATGGCCGCCGGGCGGCCGTCGCGCGACAGCAACGCCGCACCATGCGACAAGCCCGAGCTGCACCCCTCGAAAACACCCGCTAAGGGGTTATCTCGAGTCCCGCCCGCGAGACGATCTCCTGCAGAGCCGCGACATGGGCGGCGAACGCCTCGCGGCCGGTCGGGGTCAGGCGGGCTGAGGTGCGCGGGCGTTTGCCGACGAAGGACTTGCGGATGTCGATGTAGCCCGCGTCCTCCAATGTGGTCAGTTGCTTCGACAAGGCCGAGTCGGAGAGGCCGGTCTGCTCGCGGAGGAACTTGAAGTCGGCCCACTCGGCGGCGGTCAGCAGGCTCACCAGGGCCAGACGGGTGGGCGCGTGGATGAGGTCGTCGAAGCGCGGCTCGACGCCGGTCACCGGGCGCCGGCCAGTGGGCGGGAGAGCATGAGGCGGCGCAGGTACGCCATCAGGCGCGGGCCGCCGAAGGTCATGCCCAGGGCTACCGGAACCGCGGCGATCGTGGCCGGGTGGGGGAGGCCCAGAGCCTGGAGGGTGAAGGCCAGGCCGAGGCCGAGGGCGACCAGGGTGAGGGCGAACCCGGCGATGGCGAGAGCGCCGCGTGGGCCCAGGAGGGCGTTGCGGACCTGGACGCGGGAGCGGAAGGCGACCACGCCGATGACGGCGGACAGGCCGGCGCCGTAGAGGGCCGAACCGGTGGCGATCAGCCATGGGACCCCGCTCTCGACGGCGGCCACGAACAGCAGCATGAGGGCGCCGACGGTGGGCCAGAACCAGGTGGGGACCAGGGTGGAGGTGACGACCTGGTCGCGGCGGATGCGGACCTCGGCCAAGGCGAGTTCGGCGTCGATGGGATCCATGGCTTGAAGTATCGGCCAGTACTTTCCTGCTTGGCAAGTACTTTCCCGAATGACCTCTGCAGGACAGAGGTACGTTTCTTCCATGACCGTTGTGTCCATTCGGAAGGTCGGCGATCCGGTGCTGCGCCGGGTCGCCGACCCCGTCACCAGTTTCGACGCCGAGCTGCGCAAGCTCGTCCGCGACCTCAACGAGACCCTGGCCGGCTCGCGCGGCGCCGGCCTGGCCGCACCGCAGATCGGGGTGGGACTGCGCGTCTTCGCCATCAACCCCGACCTGCCGGGCAACGACGCCGGACTCGACCACCTGATCAACCCGGTGCTCGAGTTTCCCGACGAGGAGGAACAGGACGGCCCCGAGGGCTGCCTGTCGATCCCCGGCGTCTACCTCGACACCAAGCGCCGCATGAACGTGGCGGCCAAGGGCTTCACCGAGCACGGTGACCCGGTGCAGATCGTGGGGACGGGTCTGCTGGCGCGCTGCGTCCAGCACGAGACCGACCACCTCGACGGCATCCTGTTCATCGATCGTCAGGACGCGGCCGGGCGCGAGCGGTTGCTGGCCACCCTCCGCGAGGCCGCGTGGTTCGACGACACCCAGCTCAAGGTCAGTCCGCACTGACGATCTCGTCGATGAGCTTCGCCAGCTCGGCGGGCATCGACAGGTGCGGCGAGTGTGAGCTCGCCAGGTGGCGTACGTCCTGTGCCCGCTTGGCGAGCTCTTTCTGCACCTCGACCGAGAGTGAGCGGTCGAGGTCCGTGACGACGTAGGTGGACGGGACGTCGTGCCAGACCGCCCGGGTGACCTGGGTGGCGAACGACGCGTGGGTCTGGCCGACGAGATCCGCCACGGCCGCGTCCGCGTCCGCGACGTCGGCGTAGAGGGCGTTCCGGGGGTCCTCGGGCAGCGGGAAGAGCCCCGAGCTGTCGGCCGGCTGGGGCATGCCGAGCATCGTGTACATCGACTCGCCCACGTCGGGCACGAAGGCCGCCAGGTAGATGACACGCTCGACGCCGGCCGCGGCCTCGGTGACCGGGATGCCCCCGTAGGAGTGCGCCACGACGACGACCTCGCCGTCGATCGCGTCGAGCGCCGCGCGGATGACGGCCGCGTCGTCGTGCGCGTCGCCGGTGGGGTCGGCGCCGGCGCTGGGCAGGGCCGGCGTCACCGTCTCGTACCCCCGCCCGCGCAGCTCTTCCTCGAGTTCGCGCCAGGTGCTGGGCTGGTGCCAGGCGCCGTGGACGAGCATCACCGTCGTCATGGGGTCCTCTTTCGGAGACACTGTGTCGGACACGGTGTCCGACGCGGAGAACCGTACATCCGGCGATCTAGGATCGGGTTATGCCGTCCACCACACGCCGCCCCTCGGGCGGGCCCGGCCGGCGCGCCGCCGTGCAGGCGCGGATCGTGGCCGCCACCGAGCGGCTGCTGGCCGGCGGAGCGACCTTCACCGAGCTCGGGGTGCAGCGCATCGCGGCCGAGGCCGGGGTGGCGCGCTCGACGTTCTACCTGCACTTCCGCGACAAGAGCGAGCTCGCCCTGAGTCTGGCCGGTGGCCTCGCGGGCGCGGCTTTCGCGATCATGGAGAAGTGGGATCCGGCTGCGCCGGACGCGCTGGCGGCGTTCGAGCGCACGATGGCCGAGGTGATCAGGTTCTATCGCGAGCGGCCGGCCGCCCTGGCCGCCGTGCTCGAGGTGACGGCGTACGACGAGGCCGTGCGTGACGCGTGGGCCGGTCAGCTCGACCAGTTCGCCGGGCTGGCCGCCCGGCTTCTCGCGGCCGAGCAGGCGGCCGGGCGCACGACGGCCGGCCTCGAGCCGGCCGCGGCGAGCCGGCTCATGATCTACGGCGGGATGCAGGCCATCGCCCACCAGGTCGCCGCCGGCGCGCCCGAGGAGGACGGCGCTGTCGCGCGGGAGCTGGCCCGGCTTCAGTGGTACGGGACGTTCAGGCGGCCCGCCTGAGGGCGTCGACCCCGAGGTCGAGGGCGGATCCGAGATAGTCCGTACGGCCGGTGTTGCTCAGCAGCAGGACGCCGCCCTGGACGCCGGCGATCAGGCCGGCGGCCGCGCGGTCCGCGTCGACAGCGGGCCAGGCGGCTGACGCGGAGTCCGGAGCGGCCGAGCAGGTAGTGGTGATTCATGGCGCAACCGTGACGCCGCGAAAATGGACCCGCAAGCCCACTCCCTGTGGCCCGGGGCACCGGGGCACACCCCGGGGCCACCAGTACGCCGACCAGGGTGCCGCACGGGTTCGCCCGGGCCCCCTGGACAGCGACGGTGGATACCGAGGCAATCAATCGCATTGGGGGCTTGACGTGGCATCGACGATCATGGAAGCGGCAACACCGGCGCAGCGGCTCGGTGACATTCACCGCGAGTACGGTCAGGTCCTGCTCGGCTATCTGAACGGATTCACCGCCGCGAGCCGGCAGAGCGCGGAGGACCTCCTGCAGGAGACGATGATCCGGGTCTGGCGGCACCTGGACGACCTGCCGGCCGAACCCGAGCACGCCCGGCGCTGGCTGTTCATCGTGGCCCGCAACGTCGGCATCGACGCCATCCGCCGCACCCGGGTCCGCCCGGTCGGCGTCGAACTGGTCGACGCGTTCCCGTCAGCCGGCATGGACGACATCACCGAGATGGTGGTGGCGATGGAGTCGCTGCGCTCGGCGCTCGGCTCGCTGAGCCTGATGCACCAGCGCATCCTCACCGAGCTCTACTTCGAGGGCCGCTCCACCCGGGAGACCGCCCAGCGCCTGGGCGTGCCGGTCGGCACGGTCAAGTCGCGCGCCTTCTACGCCCTGCAGTCGCTGCGCCGCTCGATGGCCGGCCCGGACAACGAGCGCCCGCGCGGCGGCCGCCCGGCCGGCCGCCCACGCCGGTGAGTAGCGTTCAGGCGTGATCGACATCGTGAAGTTGCGGGAGGTGCGGTTCCGCCGGCAGGGCAAGGAGATCCTGCACGGGATCGACCTGACGGTCCGCGCCGGCGAGCACTGGGCGCTTCTCGGCCCGAACGGCGCCGGCAAGAGCACGATCCTCGGCTTCTGCGGCGCGCAGACCCACCCGACCTCGGGCACGGTGGAGATCCTCGGCCACCGGCTCGGCCGCGTGGACCTGCAGACCCTGCGCCGCGGCATCGGGCACGTCGACCCGCGCCACCCGCTGCGCTCCCCGCTGACCGCGCGCGAGGTCGTGCTGACCGGCCTCACCGGCTCGGTCGAATCGCCCAACCGGTGGCGCCCCAGCCCCTCCGAACAGGCCCGGGCCGACGGGCTGATCGCCGACCTGGGCCTGGCCGGGGTCGCCGGGGAACGCTGGCCGACCCTGTCGCAGGGCGAGCGCGGCCGGGCCCTGATCGCCCGGGCGCTGGTCGCCCAGCCGCGCCTGCTGCTGCTCGACGAGCCGTCGACCGGCCTCGACGTGGCCGCCCGCGAGCAACTTCTCGAGACCCTGGACGTGCTCTTCGCGGTGCGGCCCGAGCTCGCCTCGGTCGTGGTCACCCACCACCTCGAGGAACTGCCGACCGCGACCAGCCACGCCCTGCTGCTGCGCGGCGGCAGCGTGGTCGCCGCCGGCTCGGCCGCGGCCACCATCACGACCGAGCACGTCTCGGCCGCCTTCGGCCACCCGATCAGCGTGGCCCACGAGGACGGCCGGTGGGCGGCGCGGGCCCGTGTGAGGCAACCGACATGAACACCGCGCCGCCGGGTCCGTTCGTAGGGAGATATGGAGCTTCTCGACGCGACCGTGCGGCCCGGGGCGCGTAGCCGCCTGCTGAGCCACGGCCGCCGCACCCCCCGCGCCGTCCTGCTGCTGCACGGCTACACCCTCGGCCCCGGCCAGTACGACGACCTCGCCCGCGACTACTTCGAGCGCGGCTACAACGTCTGGGTGCCGCGCGCGCCGTTCCACGGCACGACCGACCCGCTGGCGCATCATCGCGTCACAGCCGCTTCCCTCGTGGCGTACGCCTCGCAAGCCCTTGACGTCGTGGCCGGCCTGGGTGAGGAGGTGACAGTGGCCGGCATCTCCGGCGGCGCGGTCCTGGCCGCCTGGCTGGCTCAGAACCGCGGCGACACCGTCCGCCGTCTGCTGCTGCTCTCGCCGTTCTTCGGCCCCTCGTCCGTGCCGGCCTGGGCGGTCCGGCCTCTCACTTTCCTGTACGGGCGTGGACTGCTGCCCGACCGCATCACGTCGCGCGGCTATTCGCTGGCCGCGGTCACGCGCTACCTGACGATCGTGCACCGCCTGCCCGATCCGCCGCGGCGCACCCGCCTGCGCTCGATCGCGGTCGCGATCAGCGAGACCGACGGCGTGGTCGACCCGGTGGCCGCCGTCACCGTGCCCCGGCGCATCGCTGAGGCCTGCGGTCAGCGGTTGCTCACCTGGATCCTGCCGGCGTCGCTCGGCGTCGGCCATGACACCCTGGCGCTGACCGGCCCGGAGGCCGCCGGGTTGCGCAAGCGCTACATCGAGCTCTCCGAGGGAAGGCCATGACGGAACAGATAGCGGTCCTCGGCCGCGCCAACGCCGACCTGACCGTCCGGGTCCCGCACCGGGCGTCGGTGGGCCGCACCGCGTTCGGCTCGCCGCTGGCCGTGACCCCCGGCGGCAAGGCGTTCAACCAGGCCTGCGCGGTGGCCCGGCTGGGCGGCCGGGCGGCCCTGGTGGCGAACGCCGGCGACGACGACTGGGGCCGCATGCTGGCCCGCACCCTGGCCGGGTTCGGGGTGGACGGTACGGGTTTCCGCCTGCTGCCCGCCACGCCGACCGGCGCCGCCATCATCGAGGTGACCCCGGACGGCGAGTCGTACGTGACGTTCGCCCGTTCACCGGAGACCGACCCGACCGCGGCGGACGCGGCCGGGATCCGCGCCGAGACCGTGGTCACCCAGCTCGACATCCCCGCCGCGGCGGTACGGGCGCTGCCCCGGCCGCCGCTGCTGATCGGCAACCTCGTCCCCGGCCCCGGCCTCGACCGCGCCTTCCTGGCGACCCTGGACCTGTACGTGGTCAACGAGCACGAGGCGGCGGCCGTCCTGGACACGACCCGCGTGGACGCCGCCGAGGCCGTGGACGGCCTGCTCGACCTGGGCATCCCGGCCGTCGTCGTCACCGCCGGCCCGCGCGGCGCCGCGTACGGCCGAAGCACCGGAACCGGCACGGTGAGCGCACCCCACGTCCGGGCCGTCGACACGAGCGGCGCGGGCGACGCCTTCCTGGCCGCCCTCACCCTCGCCCTGACCCGCAACCGCCCCCTCCCGGACGCGGTCACCGCCGCCGTCGAGGTGGGCGCCCGCGCCGTCCAGCAGCGTGGGTCGCTGCTATTGCCGTGACAGCCTCGCGGTGGTGACCATCTGGCGCAGGACGGGGACCGGGATGCCGGGATTGCGGGCGGCGTGTTTGGCGCTGCCCGCGTTGAGCAGCAGCGTCACCAGGGTGCCGGCCGACAGCGACGGGTTGAGCCAGGCGCGCAGGCGGACCCGCTGATCGGTGTCGGCGGCGAGCCTGCGCAGTGACCCCGGCGAGAGACGGTGGTCAGCGGCCGCGGCCCGGCGCACGATCGGGTCGGGGTCGTGGCTGAACTCCTCCACGACCGCGCTGGTGGAGGCCGGGTCGGCGAGGGCGAGGATCCGCATCCGGGGGTTCGGATCGTCCGCGTAGCGCAGCAGCCCGTCCCGCGGGAAGCGGGGATGGGTGTGCGGCCGGCCGGGAAAAGACAGGCTTCCCTCCCACCACGCGGCCACCTCCAGGAGCATGTCCGGCGGAGCGTCGTCGCACGACTCGGCGAGGAAGAGCCGCACGATGCGGTCCTCGTCGCGGGAGAGCGCCGCCACCACATCGGCGGGCAGCCGGGGCGCCCGGGCGACGCTGCGCCGGACCAGCAGTTTCGGCGAGGCGGCGAGCTGGCGCATGGCCTCCGCGTTCCCGTGGAGGGCGCCGATCCACCAGAGCGCGGTCGTGACGTCAGCGGGGTCGATGTCGGGGACCTCGGCCGCCATCGCCTCGATCTCCCGCGGCGTCGCGGGTGGTGCGGCGTCAGGGTGCGGGGCGAGGCCGACGCCCCGGCCACCGCGGGAGCGCCGCCGAGCGGCCAGTTGTTCGGCCGCCAGCTCCGCGAACATGTCTCGCTGGCGCGGATCCGGCGTGCCGGCGACGAGTCTGTCCCACTGCTCAGCCGAAAGATGGGCGGACTCCGCGGCGGCGGCCCGCACCTGCGCCGCGTCGTGGACGATCGCGGCGTCCAGGACCCCGGCCGGAACGTCCTGCCGGTGAAGAAGGCTGGTCTCGCCGGCGTCCAACAGGCCGAGAAGCACGTCTTCGGGCGCCGAGCGGTTGAATCCGAGCCCGAAAAGCCAGGCGAGGGCCAGTCGCCGGTCGAGGCCGTCGGCCGGTGCCAATCTGGCCCAGGCCTTGTCGGTATGCATGTCAGTCATCGAGCGAAAGGCTAGAACACGGCACCCGCGTGGCATGTGATCAGCCTGGGATAGGTTTGCCGGCATGGCGGATGAGAACCTGCGTTCGGTGACCCTGCGGCGCACGAGCCTGGGCCGGTACGAGGTGCGCAACGCGCGCGGAGGCACGATCACCATCGGCACCGGGGACGGCGCCGACTTCACTCCGGTGGAGTTGCTGCTCGCCGCGCTCGGCGGCTGCACGGGCGCCGACGTCGACTACATCACCAGCAAGCGGGCCGAGCCGGACAGCTTCACCGTCGAGGTGAGCGGCGAGAAGTTCCGCGACGAGCGGGGCGCCAACCGCCTGGTCGACCTGGCCATCGAGCTGGACGTGGCGTTCCCCGAGGGTGCCGCCGGCGACGCGGCGCGCGAAGCCCTGCCCCGCGCCGCGAAGATGTCGCACGACCGGCTCTGCACCGTCTCGCGTACGGTCGAGCTCGGCACCCCGGTCGACACCCGCGTCACGCCTCGATGAAGGTGACCGTCTCGGCCAGGTCCGCCCGGCCGGTGCGCACCGCCGGCGCGCCCGCCCGCTCGTAACCCACCGAGACGCCGCAGAGCAGCACCCGGTCGTCGCCGGCCCCGACCGCCTCGCTGACGGTCCGGCGGTACATGGTCCACATCACCTGAGGGCAGCTGTGCAAGCCTTCCGCCCGGAGCAGCAGCATGACCGTCTGCAGGTACATCCCCGCGTCGGCCCACTGGCCGGGCCCCATGCTCCGGTCGAGGTAACAGAACAGGACGGCCGGGGCACCGAACGCGCCCGTGTTCAGGGCGGCGATCCGCATGGGCCGGTCCGGGTCGTCGCGGTCGATGCCGAGTGCGGCGTAGCGCTGCGTGGCGGCGGCGGAGAAACGATCCAGGTACGGCGGCACCAGCTCCGCCGGGTACATCGGGTACTCCCGCTCGTCACCCGGATCCCGCGCCAGTGCCCGCGCCGTCGCCCGCCGCTTCAGCTCGGCCAGGGGAGCGCCGGTCACCACGTACAGGTGCCAGGGTTGAAGGTTTCCGCTCGACGGCGCCCGCGCCGCCGCGGCCAGCACCCGTTCGAGCACCTCGCGGGGCACCGGCCGATCGCTGAACGCCCGCACCGTCCGGCGGCTGCTCACCGCTTCGTACACTTCCACCAGGCTCACCCCTTCACTAGCCTCCGATCGCCACGTCAGCCATCCGGAGGATCTCGTGCTGCTCAGCGTCAACGTCTTCGTCAGCCTCGACGGCGTCATGCAAGGACCGGGAAACCCGGACGAGGACCGTTCGGACGGCTTCGACCGCGGCGGGTGGGTCGTCCCGTTCGCCTCGGCGCACACCAGCGAGGTCGTCGAGGGGTGGTTCCGCGAGGCCGGGGCCTTTCTTTTCGGCCGTACGAGCTACGGCCTGCTCGGTGGCTACTGGTCCCGGCCGGGTCGGCACCCTCGACGTTCGCCACCACCGCGCGTGCGCTGCCCGGCGGCGTCGTCGCGATGACCCTGAGCCCGGCCGCCGGCGAGCCGGCCACGGGCGCGTACGTGGTGAACGAGGGTCACTCGACGGCGGTGAATCCGAGCCGTTCGTAGAGCCGCCGCGCGACCGGCTCGCCGGTGCTGAGCACCACCAGGTCGGCGCCGAGCCCGGCGGCGGCCGCGAGCAGGGCCTCGGTGGCGATCCGCCCGTAGCCACGCCGGCGGTACGGCTCCAGGGTGGCCACACCGGCGACCTCGGTGACCCCGGCACAGACGGGCAGCACCATCCCGGCCGCGACCGGCCGCCCGCCGGCCCGCACGGTCACCGCGCGGGCGCCTTCCAGCTCGTACCGGAACGCCTCGGCCTGCTCGTCGCCGACCGGCGCCGCCATCGGATCGAACCCCTGCTCGTTGACGTCGAGGTTCTCCCGGATGAGGGCCGGCGGCGAGGCGTGGTCCACCACGTCGACCTCGACCCCGGCCGGCCACCGGGCCGGCGGGTGCGCCGCCACGGCCAGCATCAACAGGCCGTCGACGGCGCCGCCGTGATGACGGCGGTAGGCCCGGGCCCGCTCTCGTCTGTCGTCCATGCCGCCAGCATGCGACCCCGGTCAACCGATTTCCGCTCTCGGCGTCGACACCGTCGAACACGACGTCCGGCCCGGCGTCACCTGTCGCCGCCATTCTCTCGCTCCGTCCGCTCGCCGACCACGCGGGGGAGAAGAGGGCCAGTGGCCGAGCCAGGGACCGCGACCGGGGCGGGACCAGTAGGACGGCGGCGACGCTGGGGTCATGGCTGATTTCAAGATCGAGGTCGTGGTCCTGCCCGTCGCCGACGTCGAGGTGTCCAAGGAGTTCTTCGCCGGCCTGGGCTGGCGTCAGGACACCGACTACACCGGGGCCGACGGCCTGCGGCTGGTCGCCTTCACCCCGCCCCGGTCGGCGGCGTCGATCATGCTGGGCAACGCCGTCACCCAGGAGAAGCCGGGCACCGCGCAGAGCATCACGCTGGTCACGTCCGACATCTACGAGGCCCGCGACGAGCTGGCCGGCAAGGGGGTCGAGGTGAGCGACGTGTTCCACGACAAGGGTGGTGTCTTCCACCACGCGGGCACCGGCGACCGCCTTCCGGGGGCGCATCCGGAGCGCAAGTCGTACAGCTCCTGGTTCTCCTTCGCCGACCCCGACGGGAACCTCTTCTTCGTGCAGGAGGTCACCACCCGGCATCCCGGCCGCACCTGGGACGAGTAGGCGAACCCTGGTCCCGGAGTACCAGGGTTGGCCACGGGGGCCTGCCGGGTGCCCCGGTGTACGAAGATCGGGGTATGCGAAGTTTCGACGTGGTGGTGGTCGGTGCGGGTCCCGGCGGCGAGGTGGCCGCCGGGAAGCTGGCCGAGGCCGGTCTGAGTGTGGCGATCGTGGAGGGCGACAAGGTCGGCGGGGAGTGCTCGTTCTACGCCTGCATCCCGTCGAAGGCGCTGCTGCGGCCGGGGGAGCTGCTGGCCGAGGCACGGACGACGGCTGGTGTGGTCGCCGGTCCGCTCGACGTGCCGGCCGTGCTGGCCAACCGGGACGAGCTCATCGGCCACCTCGACGACGGCTACCAGGTGCCCTGGCTCACCGAGCGTGGCATCACGCTCATCCGGGGCTGGGGGAGGCTCGCGGGGCAGAAGCGGGTCGCGGTCGGCGACGAGATCATCGAGGCCCGGCGGGCCGTCATCCTGGCCGGTGGCACGCGCGCGGCGCTGCCGGACATCGAGGGCCTGGCGCAGGCGCGGCCGTGGACCAACCGGGAGGCGACGACGGCGGGGACGGTTCCCGCCTCGCTGATCGTCATCGGGGGCGGTGTGGTCGGGGCCGAGCTGAGCCAGGCGTACTCCTCGCTGGGCTCGCGGGTCACGGTGATCGTCGGCGACCACGGCCTGCTGCCCCGGGAGGAGCCCTTCGCGGGGGAGCAGGTCGCGGCGTACCTGCGGAAACAGGGTGTGGAGATCCATGAGAAAGCCATGGCGATTTCCGTACGCCGTGACGACGGCGGCGTGACTGTCGGCCTCAGCGACGGCGGCTCGGTGCGGGCCGACGAGGTTCTGGTGGCGACCGGGCGGACGCCGCAGACGCGCGACCTGGGCCTGGAGACGGACGGCTACATCGAGGTCGACGAGCGCATGCGGGTGCCCGGGCACGACTGGCTGTATGCGATCGGCGACCTGAACGGCAAGGCCCTGTTCACGCACATGGCCAAGGACCAGGCCGGCATCGCCGCCGGCGAGATCCTGGGCCGGAGCATCGTCACCGAGCACCTGGCCGACGGCCCGAACTCGCCCCGGGTCATCTTCACCGAGCCCCAGGTGGCCGCGGTCGGCTATACGGCGAGGGCGGCGGAACAGGCCGGCCTCACAGTCCGAGTGGTCGACGTGGAGACCGACGGCAACGCGGGCGGCCGGTTCTCCGGCGGCGCGGGCGGCACCAGCCGGTTCGTCATCGACACCGGCCGCGACGTGCTGGTCGGTGTGACCATCACCGGCGCCGCGGTGGCCGACTTCCTCCAGGCGGCCACCATCGCGATCGTCGGCGAGGTGCCGGTCCGGCGGCTGCGGCACGCGATCCCCGCCTTCCCGACCCGCAGCGAGATCTGGCTCAACCTGTTCAACGCCCTGGGTATCTGAGATGGAGACGCTTCTGCGCGGGCGGCGCCACGAACAGGAGGAACTCGACCGGCTGCTGCGCGACGTCCGGTCCGAGCGCAGCCGCGTGCTGGTGTTGCGGGGCGAGGCCGGCACCGGAAAGACGGCCCTGCTCGACTACCTGGCCGAGACGGCGACGGGTGAGCGGGTCGCCCGCACGGCCGGGGTCGAGCCGGAGACCGAGATCGCCTACTCGGGGCTCCAGCAGCTCTGCGCGCCGCTGCTGACCTACCTGGACCGGTTGCCCGAACCGCAACGCCAGGCCTTGGAGACCGGCTTCGGGCTGGCCGCCGGCGACCCGCCGGACGCGCTGATCGTCGGGCTGGCCGTGCTCGGGCTGTTCGCCGAGGCCGGCGCCGATCAGCCGCTGCTGTGCGTGGTCGACGACGTGCAGTGGCTCGACCGGATGTCCGAGGTGATCCTGACCTTCGTGGCCCGCCGGCTCGACGCCGAGTCGGTGGCGCTGGTCTTCGGCGCCCGCAGCCCCGGCGACGAACGGCTCCTCGGCGGGCTGCCGGAGATGCGCGTGGAGGGTCTGCCCGACGCGGACGCGCGGGCCCTGCTCGACTCGGTCCTGCCGAGCCGGGTCGACGCCCGGGTCCGCGACCGGATCGTGGCCGAGACCCGCGGCAACCCGCTGGCCCTGCTGGAGCTGCCCCGCGGGATGAGCGCGGCCGAGCTGGCCTTCGGCTTCGGGGCCCCCGGCACGGCGCCGCTGGCCAATCGCGTCCAGGCCGGTTTCGAACGGCGCATCGCGGCGCTGCCGGAGGACACCCGCACGGTTCTGCTGGCGGCCGCGGTCGAGCCGATCGGCGACGTGCCGCTGCTGTGGCGGGCCCTCGACCGGCTCGGCGTCGGCGTGGACGCGGCCGGCCCGGCCGAGACCGCCGGCCTGGTCGAGATCGGCACCCGGGTGCGCTTCCGGCATCCCCTGGTCCGCTCGGCCGCCTGGCGGTCGGCGCCGCTGGCCGGCCTGCGGCGGGTGCACGCCGCGCTGGCCGAGGTGACCGACCCGGCCCAGGAGCCCGACCGGCGGGCCTGGCACCGCGCGCACGCCGCGGTCGGCCCCGACGAACAGGTCGCGGCCGAGCTGGAGGAGTCGGCCGGCCGGGCCCTCGCCCGGGGCGGCCGGTCGGCGGCCGCGGCCTTCCTGGAGCGGGCGGCCCAGCTGACCCCCGACCCGAAACCGCGCGCCGGCCGGGCCCTGGCCGCGGCCTGGGCCCAGTTCGCGGCCGGCGCCCCCGCCGAAGTCCCGGAATTGCTGGCCGCGGCCGAGCTGGGCCCGCTCGACCCGCTTCAGCGGGCCGACGTGGAGGTCCTGCGCTCGCAGCTGGCGTTCGCGCTCAACCCGGGCCGCGCGGCCGTCGAGCCGCTGCTGGGCGCGGCCCGCCGGCTCGTCGACCTCGACCCGGCGGCCGCGAGCCGCACCTACTTCGCCGCGTCGGGCGCGGCCGTGCACGCCGGCCGGCTCGGCGGTGACGACCTGCGCCGGGTCGCGGCCGAGGCCCGCACGGTGCCGGCCGACGACAGCGCCGCCGGGCTGCTGCTGACCGGCATGACCAGCTGGGCCCTCGACGGCCCGGTCCCGGCCATCCCGCTGATCGCCCGCGCGGTCGCCGCGTTCGTCCACGACGAGGACCTGGCCTCGCTCTGGATGGCCGTGCCGGCGCTGCACGAGGCCCGCGACGACGAGGCCTTCCACCGGCTCACCGAACGCGCCGTCAAGCTCGTCCGCGACGGCGTCGCCGCCCTCTCCGGCCGGCCCGCGGCGCTGACCTTCCGGGCCGGGGCGCTGCTGCAGGCCGGGCGCTTCGCCGACGCGTCGGTGCTGGTCGACGAGGCCCGGGCGTTCCATCAGGCGACCGGGATGTACGCGCCGCCGGGCGCCGAACTGTCGCTGGTGGTCTACCGCGAGACCGAGGACGAGGCGCTTGCCCTGCTCGACGCGACCGCCGAGGCCGCCGCCGAGCGGGGTGAGGGCCGCGTCGTCGGCCACGTCCTGTACCACCGGGCGCTGCTGCACAATCAGCACGGCCGCTACCAGGCCGCGGTGGCGGCCGCCCAGGCCTCGCTGGAGCATCCCGACTTCGGCATTCACCGCTGGGTGCTCAACGAGCTCGTCGAGGCGGCCGCCCGCTCCGGTGACGCGGCGACGGCCGCCGCGACCCGCGATCGCATCGCCGAGCTGACCGAGGCTAATCCGACGGCGTGGGCCCGCGGCGAGCTGGCCCTGGCCGGCGCGCTGGCCGATCAGGACGAGGAACAGTTCCGCGAGGCGCTGCGGCTTCTGCCGGCGTCGCGGCTCGGCCTCGCGGTGGCCCGGGTGCGGTTGCTGTACGGCGAGTGGCTGCGCCGCGAGAACCGCCGCACCGACGCCCGCGTCCAGCTGCGGGCCGCCCACGAGGCCTTCACCACCATGGGCGCGGTCGCCCTCGCCGAACGCGCCGGCCGCGAGCTGACCGCGACCGGCGAGACGGTCCGCTCCCGTACCGCGGGCGCCGCCCCGGACTCGCTGACCGGCCAGGAGTCGCAGATCGCGCGGCTGGCCGTGGCCGGGCGGACCAACCCGGAGATCGGCGCCGTGCTGTTCCTGAGCCCGCGCACCGTCGAATGGCACCTGCGGAAGATCTTCACCAAGCTCGGCATCACCTCGCGACGGGAGCTCGCCCGGGCGCTCGGTGACCGGTGACTTACGGGGGACACCCAGGGTGTCACCCTGGGGCGATCGGAGCGCCCGGCGCGGGATCGTGGGATCCGATTCCACACCAAGGGGAGTGCACGATGGTGGACTACCAGCTCGAGCTGATCGTTCTGCCGGTGACCGACGTCGACCGGTCCAAGGCGTTCTTCAAGCGCATCGGATTCCGCGAGGACCTCGACTACATCGACGGGGAGGACTTCCGGGTCGTGCACTTCACGCCGCCCGGCTCACCCTGCTCGATAGCGGTCGGCATCGGCATCGGCACGGCCGCACCGGGCACTGTGGAGAACATCCACCTGACCGTGCGGGACATCGAAGAGGCCCGGGCCGAGCTGCTCGGCCGGGGCGTCGAGGTCAGTGAGATCTTCCACGACGAGGACGGCGTGTTCCACCACGCCGGCACCGACAAGCGGGTGCCGGGGCTCTACCCGGGCCGGGCGTCGTACGGCTCGTTCGCCTCGTTCAGCGACCCGGACGGCAACGGCTTCCTCCTGCAGGAGGTCACCGAACGCTACCCGGGCCGCTGAATCCGGCTAGGACAGCCGGCCCTCGTCGCGGTGGGGCGGCTGGTCGTCGTACTGCCCGGACGGCCCGTGGTAGAGCTTGCTCCCCGACGGGTAGGGCCACGCGTTGGGCCGGCAGCCGTGCATGCCCAGGGTCTGCTGCTGCATCACCGGCGCCGGCTTGCCGGGCCCCGGGCAGAGCTCGTGGCCGTGCCCGAGGCGGTGGCCGACCTCGTGGTTCACCATGTACTGCCGGTAGACGCCCAGGCCGGCCGCGTAGCCGGGCACGCCCTTGACCCAGCGGGCGACGTTGAGCACCACGGCGTCGTCGTTGCGGCACGACGTGTAGCCGTCGGCGATGTCGCCGCACAGCCGGTCACGGGTGTCCGGCGTGGCCAGGAAGATCGTGAAGTCGTACGGCTGGCCGGGACCGACCCGTCGCAGCCGTAGCGTGCCGCCGCCCACCCAGCTGCGCCTGTCGGACAGGATGGCGGTGACCGCCTCGGCGAAGGCCGGCGTGGACAGGTTGTGGATGTCGGTCTCGACCGCGACCCGATAGCGCAGCAGCCGCCCGCCCGTGCCCGCGGCCGGCGTCTCCTGCCCGGCCGCCACGAACCACTTCGCGGCCCCGTGGGCCGGGTAGGTGACGAGTTTCTGCCGCGACGGCGGCGCCGCGGTGGCCGGGGCCGGGGCCGGGGCCTGTGGGGTGTGCACGGTCGCCTCGACGGGAGGGTTCGAGGTTCCGCACGCCGCCACGGAGGCGCACAGCAACCCCGCGATCACCCATCGGTACATGTTCGTCCCCTTTCCGCCGTACGAGCCTGCCTCATGTGACGGCTGGGGTGTGTGGCCGAGGTTGCATTGCATGAGACTCGACACAGGACGGATCTTGAACACGAAAGGTGCTTATCCGTCGGGAAGGACGGTGAGAAGGGAAGTTTCGAGATGAAGTTGCACGCCGCGCTCGCACGCGCCCTCGCCGCCCACCAGGTCGACACCATGTTCGGCCTGATCGGCGACGCGAACCTGTTCCTCGTGCACAGCTTCGTGCACGAGTACGACGGGAAGTACATCGGCGCCGCCCACGAAGCGGGCGCCACTGTCATGGGCTTCGGATACGCCGACCTGACCGGCCGGCCCGGCGTCGTCACCGTCACCCACGGACCGGCGCTGACGAACACCCTGACCGGGCTGGTCGAGGGCGTCCGGGGCCGGGCCCCGATGCTGCTGATCGCCGGCGACACGGCCACCGGAAGCCGCGGCAACATCCAGGACATCGCCCAGCGCGACGTGGTCCTGCCCACCGGCGCCGGGTTCGAGCAGGCCCGCACGCCGGAGAGCACCCTGGACGACCTGGCCGTCGCGTTGCGCCGGGCGATCCTGGAACGCCGCCCGGTGGTGCTCAACGTGCCGTCGGACTTCATGCTGGCCGACGTCGAGTACCGCGACGTGCCGCTGCGCCTGCCCCAGGAGCAGCGGGCGTTCCCCGACCCGGTCGCGGTGGCCGGGGCGGCCGCCCGGATCGCGGCCGCGAAACGCCCGGTGGTGCTGGCCGGGCGGGGTGCGATGAACGCCCGCGACGCCGTGCTGCGGCTGGCCGAGCGGATCGGAGCGCCGGTGGCGACCACGCTCAAGGCGCGTGACCTGTTCCGGGGCGAGCCGTTCGCGCTGGGCATCGCGGGCAGCCTCGGCGGCCCGGCCACCCGGGACATCATCGACTCGGCCGACCTGGTCGTCAGCCTGGGCGCGGGGCTCAACTCGTACACCACCCGCCGTGGCTCCCTGCTGGCCGGCGGCAAGGTGATCGCGGTGGACACCCGGCCCGAGGCGGTACCGGCCGAGGCCGGGTCGATCCTCGTCGGAGACGCCGGCGCGGTGGCGAACGCCCTGGTCGACGCTGTGGACTTGCGCGGTACGCCGGCGCGGGCGTTCCGGACGCCCGAGATGGCGGCCGCCCTCGCGGCCCAGGACGAGCCGGGGGAGAGCCCGCGGACCGCGCCCGGCACCGTCGACGCGCCGACCGCGCTGCGCCGCCTCGACGAGGTGCTGCCGGCCCGGCGCCTGGTGGTCAGCGACGGCGGCCGTTTCATGATGGAGTCGCTGCGCTACCTGCACACCGACCCCGGCCACTTCGTGCTCCCGGCGAACTTCGGCTCGATCGGGCTCGGCATGGGCACGGCCATCGGCGCCGCAGCGGCCGAGCCCACCCGTACGGTGGTGATGGTCACCGGCGACGGCGGCTTCATGCACGGCGGCGTGGCCGAGTTCGCCACCGCCGTCCGCGAGGGGCAGGACCTGATCGTGGTGGTCTGCGACGACGGCGGCTACGGCGCCGAACACATCCAGTTCACCCGCCGCGGCCTGGACCCGTCGCTGTCGCTGTTCGCCTGGCCCGACCTGGCCGCGGTCGCCACGGCCGCGGGCGGCGAGGGCTTCACGGTCCACGACGGCGACGACCTCGACCACGTGGCCAAGGTGATCGCCGACCGCCGCGGCCCGCTCCTGATCGACCTGCGCCTCGACGTCGAGCACATGACCCCCATGCCCTAACCCGCCGGCATCGTGTGGAGCTCACCGTGGCGGGACAGGGCGGCCGGCAGGTCGGCCGTGCTGCCGCGCAGCGTGGTGTCGAGGAACGCGGCGGTGGTCTCGACGGTCATTCGCACGCTTGCGGTACGGCCGAGGGAGCCGGCCAGGGACGGGACGGGCGGCAGGAAAAGCGGGGCGTCGGTGAAGGTGAGGTGGGCGCTGCCGGGCACGGTGAGCCGGTAGCTGGTCGCGGAGCCGCCTCCGAGGATCTTCGACAGGAGTGCGACGTAGTCGGTGTCGGCCCGGTCCTTGAGCTCGTGGGTGAGGGCGAGCACCGGCTGGCGCAGCGGGCCCTGGTCCGGGTCGGGACCGCCGTCGAGGTTGACGACGGCGGTGAACCGGGGGTCCTGCTCGGCGGCGCGCATGGCGGCCGCCCCGCCGATGGAGTGCCCGGTCGCGGCGGCCCGGGTGGTGTCGGCCGGGCCGACACCACCGAGCCGGGTGAGGACGAAGCGGAGGTCGGCGGCCCGCGCCGCGACCCAGGCGGCGCGGTCGCCGTCGGCGGTGACCCGGGTGCGCAGGGTGCGGCCGTCGGCCAGGATGACGGCGGCCGAGTCGTACGGGTGGTCGACCCCCGCCACCAGGTAGCCGCGGCTGGCCAGATCCTCGGCCCAGGCGGTGTTCTGGGTGCGGACGCCGCCGAGGCCGGGAGAGAACAGCACGACCGGAAAGCGGCCGGCGGCCGGGGTCGCGTCGACCACCGCGTGGCTGTGGGCCCGGGTCGGCCCGTCCAGCACGAAGGCGGGCGCTCCGAGGTAGGCGGCCTCGGCGGCGGCCACGGTCTTCGCCTCCCGCCGGGTGCGGCCGAGGTACTGCGCGCGCGGCGCGCCGGGGCTGACCGCCTGCGCCGGGTACCAGAGCTGGACGACCACGGGGCGCTGGTCGCGGGCCGGGTCGGCCCACTGCATGACCGAGGTGCCGACCGCGGCCGGCCCGGACGGCTCCGGGAACTCCGGCACGGGCAGCGCCCAGGCCGCGCCACCACCCGCGGCGATGAGGGCGAGACACGCCACGGACGCGGACACGGCCGGCCACCGGCGCCGGCGGAGCAGCCACACCGCCGCGGCCAGGAGGTCGGCGGCCAGCACCAACATCACCGGCCAGCGTATTTCCGGCAGGCCGACCGCGACGCCGGCCAGTACCACGACGACCGCCGCGACGGCGGTGGGACGGCGGGCGGCGGACGGCAGCCAGCGGCTCACCACGAGAGCGACCGAGCCCAGCACGACGACAAGTTCCCCGATTGACACGGCCCGAGCGTTGTCCGGGTGCGCTGTGAGGCGGCTGAGGAATCGGGGCGCCTATAACGCGGGTCACAGCCGTGAGATCGGACGGCCGAAGCGCGTCGTAGGTGGGTGTGGATGTCGCTCTCGTACTGATCGGCCTGGTCGGCGGGGTGATCACCGCCCTGTCGCCGTGCATTCTGCCGGTACTCCCGGTGATCTTCCTGTCCGGCGCGGATCAGAACCGCCGGCCCTACCCGGTGGTGGCCGGGCTGGTGACGAGCTTCAGCCTGCTCACGCTGCTGGGAGCGGTGCTGCTGGCCGCCCTGCCCATTCCGCCCGGGGCGATCCGCTGGGCCGGGCTGGCGGCCCTCCTGCTGCTCGGCGCCGGGCTGATCGTGCCGCGGTTCGCGGCGATCCTGGAGGCGCCGTTCGCCCGGCTGCCGCGGGGCCGGGTGGGCCGCGACCGCGGCGGCTTCGTGCTCGGGCTGGTGCTGGGCACCGTCTACGTCCCCTGCGCCGGCCCGGTCCTGGCCGCCATCACGGTCGCCGGCGCCACCGGCCGGGTCGGGGCCGGGACGGTGGCGCTGGCCGTGGGCTTCGGCGTCGGCACCGGCGTCACGCTGATGATCTTCGCGTTGGCCGGGCGGGCCGTCACCGTCCGGGTGGCCGCGTTCCGCCGCCGCCAGCGGGCCATCCGGGTCGCCTCGGGCGTAGCCGTGGTGCTGCTCGCCCTGGGGCTGACCTTCAACGTGAACCTGCCCGACTACGGGACCGCCGTCAACCACGAGATCCAGCGTCTGCTCCCGGCGAACGTGCCGACCGGCTCGGACGCCCCGCCGGTGCTGGCCGCGTGCGTCAGCCAGGCGCTCTCCACCGCGCCCTCGGACCGGGCCCAGGACTGCGGGCCCGCGCCCGCCCTGACCGGCATCACGAACTGGGTCGGCGACCCGGTCACGCTGGCCCAGCTGCGCGGCAAGGTCGCGCTGGTCGACTTCTGGACCTTCGACTGCGTCAACTGCCGGCACGTCATCCCGCATATCGAGGACTGGTACGCCAAATACCACGCCCAGGGCCTCGAGGTGATCGGCGTGCACACCCCCGAGTACAGCTTCGAGCACGAATACTCCGGAATTCGGAAGGCCGTCGGCAGGTACGGCATCGAGTACCCGGTCGCCGTCGACAACGACTACCAGACCTGGCAGGCGTACGGGGTCCAGGCCTGGCCCTCGCTCTTCCTGGTCGACGCCATGGGCCAGGTCCGGCACATCGCGGTCGGCGAGGGCGGCTACGACGAGACCGAGAGCCTCATCCGCGAACTGCTCACCACACCCTGAGAGGACGACTCCATGTCGCTCGTTCTGTTGCACGGCCTGACCTTCGACAAGCGGCACTGGGACCCGCTGCGCCGGGTGCTCCCGGCCGGCCGGCCGGTGCTCGCCCCGGATCTGCCCGGCCACGGCGACGCCCCGCGCCGCGACACGTACCGGATGGCCGAGGTCGCCGGGATCATCCACGACCAGGTCACCGCGGCCGGCCTGACCGAACCGGTCCTCATCGGACACTCCATCGGCGGGATCATCGCCACCAAGTACGCGGCGCTCTACCCGGCCCGGGCCGTCATCAACCTCGACCAGCCGCTGCTGCCCGGCCCGTTCGGGGCCACCGTCCGCCAGGCCGAGCCGCTGTTGCGCGGTCCCGACTGGCGCCAGTTCTGGGACCGGATGCTGGCCGGCATGGCGATCGGCACCCTGCCGCCGGAGGCCCGGAAAATCGTCGAGAACGACACCGATCCGCGGCCCGACCTGCTGCTCGGCTACTGGGACGAGCTCCTGCACCACACCGACGAGGCGATCCGGGCCGAGCGCCAGACCGACCTGGCCGCCCTGCGCGAACGGGAGGTCGGCTACCGCTGGGTGACCGCCGGCGAGCCGCCCCTGCCCTACCTGGGCTGGCTCACCGCCGCCCTGCCGTCGGTCGCGGTGACCGTGATGCCGGGCAGCCACTTCCCGCACCTGGCCGACCCCGCGGCGATCGCCGCGCTGATCCCGGGTCAGTGATCGCCCAAGGCCCCGGCCAGCTCGCGGCGTGAGCCGATGCCGAGCTTGGTGAAAACCTTGCGCAGGTGCCATTCGACGGTGCGCGGGCTCAGGAACAACGCGGCGGCGATCTCGGCGTTGGTCCGGCCGGCCACCGCCAGACGGGCGATCTGGCCCTCCTGGGCGGTCAGGTCGGCCGGCGCGCCGGGGGTGCGGGCGCGCACGGTCTCACCGGTCGCCGTCAGCTCGCGGCCGGCCCGCTCGGCGAAGGCCTCGGCGCCCATGGTGGTGAACGCCTCGTGGGCGGCCCGCAGCTCGACCCGCGCTTCGGCGCGCCGGTTGTCGCGGCGCAGCCACTCGCCGTACAGCAATCGGGCCCTCATCTGCGGCACCGGCATCGCGGCTGCGCCGTGACGCGCGACGGCCTCGCGGAAAAGCTCGTCGGAGGGCTCCAGAAGCGCGTCGGCCAGCGCCTGAACCCCCAGCGCCCAGTCGTTGCCGACGGCCGCGGTCCGCACGGCCAGCCGCTCGCGGGCCTCGGCGGCGACGGCGGGCTGACCGGCCCGGACCGCCGCCTCGACCAGCTCGCCCAGCGTCCACTGGTAGACGGCCGGGTCCGGATAGGACACGCCCTCACGGGCCGCCGCCAGCGCCGCCGCGTACTGGCCGAGACCATTGCGCAGGACGGCTTCGGCGTACGCGGTCAGGCCGATCAGCCGGCCCTGACCCCGCGCCCGCGCGTCGGCCCGGGTCCGCTCGAACAGTTCGGCCGCCTCCCGCTCGCGGCCCCGGTAGGCGGCCAGCGTGAGCGCGGCCGACGGGATCGTCGGGATGGTGGTCGCCGCCGCGGCGGCCGCGCACTCGTCGAGCAGGCCCGAGGCGTCCGAGAACCGCCCCAGCATGATCAGGTTGCCGGCCCGGAAACTCAGCGCCGTCGGCAGCATCGACAGGGCGCCGATCCGCCGGGCGAAGGTGATGGCCTGCTCGGCCCGCCGCCGCGCGAGGTCGATCCGGAACACCTCGTGCGCGGCCGGCGCGGCCAGCCACAACAATCCGAGGTCCTCACGGTCGTTCATCGATTCCAGCGCCTGTACGAGTTCCGGCGCGGCCGCCGCGTGCCCGGACACCGCCCAGGTGGTGAGCGCGGCCAGGAACCGGCCCGCGAAGCTGTGGCTGGGCGGCAGGCCGCGTGCCGACTCGGCCGCCAGGCGCAGGTCGCCGGCCCCGCCGAGACGTCCCGAGTACATGGCCGCGCCGATCGCCATCAGGTAGGTCTCGCGGGCCCCGTCCGCGTCCAGTTTCTCCAGCTTGCGGGCGGCCGCCAGCAGCGGATGCACGCTGGACACGCCCGGATTGGTGAGGAAGGAGACGCGGGCCCGCAGCCGCTCGACACGGGCCTGCTGCAACGGGGTCAGCGGGGCCAGCTCGGCGGTGGCCAGCAGCGCCGGCACGAGCTCGGGGGAGCCGGCGTCGGCCCGGGACCGGGCGGCCCGCAGCAGCAGGTCGGCCCGGCGGCCGGGGTCGGGGGTGAGCTCGGCCGCGCGTTCCAGGAAGGCGGCGCCGGCCGACCGGCCGCCCCGGGCCAGCGCCCGTTCGGCCGAACGTTCCAGCTCGGCCGCCACCTCGTCGTCGAAGCCGAGGGTGGCGTGCGCGCGATGCCAGGCCCGCCGGTCCGGGTCCTGCTCGGGGTCGGTGACCTCGGCCAGCACCCGGTGCACCTCGCGCAGTTCGGCCGCGTGCCCGGACCGCCAGGCGGCCGAGCGGACCAGCGGATGCCGGAACCGCAGGCGCGCGCCCACCTCGATCAGGTCGGCCGACTCGGCGGCGGCCGCGGCCTCGGGCCCGATGCCGAGACGTTCCAGGGCCTGCCAGAGCAGCGGTACGTTCCCGACCGGCTCGACGGCGGCGGTGAGCAGCAGCCGGCGGCTGTCGGCGGGCAGGGCCGCGATACGCCGCTGGAAGCCCTCCTCGACCCGCCCGGCCAGCGGGGCACTGCCCCGCCCGCCGAAGCCGAACGCCAGCTCGGCCGGGGTGAGCCCCCGAGGCAGTTCGAGCAGGGCGAGGGGATTGCCGCGGGTCTCGGCGACGATCCGGTCGCGCACCCGGTCGTCGACGGGACCGGGAAGCACCGAGTCGAGCAGCGCCCGGGCGTCGGCGTCGGCCAGCCCGTCGACCCTCAGCTCGGGCAGCCCGCGCAGCGTCTGGTCATCGGCGGGGGTCCGTACGGCGAAGACCAGCGCCACCGACTCGGCCTCAAGCCGCCGAGCCGCGAAGGCGAGAATGGTCGCCGACATCCGGTCGACCCACTGCGCGTCGTCGACCACACAGACCAGCGCCCGCTCGGCCGCCGCCTCAGCGAGCAGATGCAGAACGGCCAGCCCAAGCACCAGCGCCTCAGGCGGGTTGCCGCCGCGGAGCCCGAACGCGACAGACAAAGCATCCCGCTGCGGCTCCGGCACGGCGTCGAGGTACCCGAGCAGCGGCGCGCAGAGCTGCTGAAGCGAGGCGTAGGCGATCTCACTTTCCAGCTCGACCCCCGCCGCCCGCACCACCCGGCAGCCATCAGCGTGCTCAGCCAGGTGATCCAGCAGCGCGGTCTTGCCGGCCCCGGCCTCACCCCGAAGAACCAGCACCCGGCTCTGCCCCGCACGGACGTCACGCACCAGCCGGTCGAGCGTCTCCTGCTCGCGCCGGCGCCCACGCAACATCACTTCACCCGGCACGTCTTCCCCCTAGTCCGTGCCGGAGCGTACACCGGAAACGTGGGAGCGCGCCCAACCGAACTACCCGCTGAGCTGGGCCTGGGCCCCTCACCCGGTCGGCGTCTACGCCCTCGCTTCCCAACCGGAGCCACCTTGCAGCACGCGCGCCGCCCGGCCATCCCGACGGTGAGTCCCTCTACGCGCGCCTTGCTTCGAGACAGTGGCCAATCCATGCCTCCGCGCGACTTCCTATCGCCCTACCCGATGCCACCAAGCGCCGCCATTGCCCAGCGCCAACCGGATTAGCTATTGTGTATTCGGGCGCGGCTCCCTTGGCTCGTTACTCGAGAATGTCTTCGTATGGCGCAACCTGCATAACGCGCGGCACGGATATCGCCATATTCGCGCCGCAGCCGACGATCGATCCGTAATACCATTGTTGCGCGACATTCCCACAAGCCACCGCCACGGCGAGAACAAGTAAGCGGCGAACGGCACTGTCATAGCCAGCGCTCGATCGTCATCACCGGCCGCTGAGAAGCCTGGCAAGACAGTCTCGGCTTCGCCCCGAACCGCCGCCGCCTCAGCCCGCGTTACGACCTCGACCTCCGCCTGGGCGCTGGCCGTCGCCTCCGTCACGGCCTTCTCCTGGGTGCTGGCCGTCGCCTCCGTCACGGCCTTCTCTTGGACGCTGGCGGCCGTCTCGGCCTCGGCCTTCACTTCGGCGCTGGCGGCCGTCTCGGCCTCGACCTCCGCCTTGGCATCGGCTGTCGCCTCTGTCTTGACCCCCGCCTTGGCGCTGGCGGCCGTCTCGACCAACGCCTCGATCTCCGCCAGCGCCTCGGCTCCGACCACCGGCTCGGTCTGGGCCGTTGGTTGGGCGTCGATCGTCGAGCTTTCGCTGGCCACTGGCTCGGTCTGGGTCAATGCCTCGGCTACCGGCTCGGCCCCAGCTGTCGGCTCGGCTGTCGGCTCGGCCTCGGCTGTCGGCTCGGCCTCGGCTGTCGGCTCGGCCTCGGCTGTCGGCTCGGCCTCGGCTGTCGGCTCGGCCTCGGCTGTCGGCTCGGCTGTCGGCTCGGGTCCAGGTTGGGGCTTGGGCTCGGCTGCCAGCTCGGGCTTGCGTCCAGGCTCGGTCACCGGATCGGACCTGGGCATCAGTTCGGCCTCGGCTACGGGTTCCGCCTCGGTTGCCGGATCAGGCTTGGGCTCGGCAATAGGCTCGGGCCTGGTCACCGGTTCGGCCTGGGGCGTCGGGTTGGCGTGGGACGTCTTCCTCGTGGATCGCGCGGGCGCGGCTTGCGCTGGGCCTTCGAGCTGGCGAGCAGGCGTCACTCGGTCAGCCGGGCCGCATGGACCTGGCCACTGGGCGTGGTCGTAGGGTGCCTCGCCGGTCGGCGCCGGCGGGCCAGGGGCCTCGTCGTCCCAGATCAGCGGAGGTATGCGCTCGACCGGATCATGCAGGCCCACCTCCCCGCACGCCCGCGAACAACCATGTAACTGACACAACTTCAACGCATGGCGCCGTTTGAGGCCCCACCGCCGACGCTCCGCTTGATCCCGCCGAAAACCAGCTTGGGACGGCGAGTAATTCCGCGCCCTAGTCCGATCCCGCATAGTAGAAACTAGTGACCTCGAGAAAAACTCCAGCTGTGCCATAAAGCATTATCTCGCACCCCGAAGATCGAAATCAAAGGAAGGATCATGCCAATCAGAGGCTATTCCTGACCGGCGAAATAGGCGGCTGTGGAAGCAGCATCAGCGTCGCGGAGGCAGAAGCATTCGCGTGAGTACACGGGGTGCCTCCTCGTCGTTGAGGTGATGCCCGCTCCTTCGCGGACACCTATAAGGTGATCCGCTACCGAGGCGGGCGAAGTCGCGTATCGAGGACCAGCGCGATTCTGAGCCACGCGTCGGGCCTTGCGCCGTACGTCGGTGATGCCGCGTAAAAGTGGTCCTGCCGGTCCCAGGATCGGTGGGGCCCTTACTGGGGTGGCCGTCCGGACGGAGATTGGCTCCATGGACATCATGAATCGGACCGCTCTCATCGTTGGTGGCAGTACGGGCATCGGGGCCGGGCTGGCGCGGCGCCTCGCCGCCGCCGGCAGCACCGTTGTCACCGCCGCCCGTAAGGACGCGGATGTGACGATCGACATCACCGACGCCGAGTCGGTTCTGCGGGCCCGCGATGCTGTGCTGGCCAGCCACCCCGGGCTTGACCTGGTCGTCGTCTCGGCCGGGCTCATGGCGACCGAGGATCTGCGGGACCCCGCGCACTTTGATACCGCCCGTGCCATCGTCGAGACGAACCTGCTCGGCACGATCCGGGTCGTCGACGCCTTCACCCCGCATCTGATCGGGCGCGGAGCCGGGGCCTTCGTCACCGTGACGTCGGGGATCGGTTTTCTGCCGTTTCCGCTCATGCCCACCTATGCCGCGTCCAAGGCCGGTGTGCACGCCTACTCCGAGGCGCTTCGGGCGCAGCTCGACGGCACCGGCGTCGAGGTGGCCGAGCTCGTTCCGCCGGCGGTCGCCACTGTGCCCGAGGCGAAGCGGCTGAACCCGCACGCGCTCGATCTGGAGCCGTTCCTCGACGAGGTCCTGGAGCAGCTCGGCCAGAGCCCGACCCCGCACGAGGTCCTGGTGAAGGGCGTGCTCACACACCGGTGGGCCGAGCGCGACGGCACGTACGACGATCTGGTGCGGCAACGGTCGGCGGCGCTGGCCACGCTGCCGGGACGGATGTAGCCGTCACTTGAAGGCGCTCGGCCCGTACTCCCATTCCATGATGGAGCGGAACGCCGCCCGTACCGACCGGTCGTCGTCGAGGTCGACCTCGAAGCGGCGGTGGCGTTCCCTCTCGTACTCGGCGGTGACCCGGTCCATCGGGTAGTCGGCCTCGCCCAGCGCGGCCAGCGCCTGCCACAGGTAGAGCGTCCAGCGGCTCATGTCGGTCTCCTTACGAACGTGTCTCCTCACCGCTTGAACGCGTCCCCTCCGTGCGTGTTCAGATGTGTGACCCGGGACCCTGGGGAAACCGCGTGAGGAAGCCGAGTTCGATGGCGCGCCGGGTGAGCTCCGCCTTGTTCCCGGCCTGGAGTTTGGTCCGGATCCGCTTCACGTAGGTGCTGACCGTCGACTCGGTCAGGCCCATGCGGCGGCCGATCTGGCTGTGGGTCAGGCCTTGCGCCACCCAGCGCAGGGTTTCCACCTCACGGTCGGTCAGCCGCGGTTCGTGGCTGGGCGTGGGCAGTGCCGTGAGCAGTTCGGCCGCCACGTAGGCGCCGCCGCGGCGCACCGCCTCCACGGCCAGGCCCAGGTCGGTGGCCGCGCTGCGCCGGGTGATCAGGCCGATGGCGCCGCCGCGCAGCGCGGCCAGCAGGTCCGGTGGGCTCGGCGGGCGCACCAGCGCGACGACGCGCGGCCGCTGCCAGGATGCGGGCGGAACCCGCTCGTCCAGGTCGACGACGACCAGCGTCGGCGGCGGCACGGCGCGCAGGGCGGTGAGGTCGGCCAGTTCGTGGCGCACGGTGAGGCCGGGCGACGACGTCAGGATGCGGGTCAGGCCGGCCCGGACGATCGGGTCGGCCGCGACCACGGCGACGGTTTCTATGTCTTTCCCCTTCCACTGTGCAATCGGCGCTGCACGTCCCGGATCGCCGGGAGCCGCAGTTCGGCCGGGATGTCGAGGGCCGCGCGCCACGCCGGGTGGGCGTCGCCGCCGGTGAGCGCGTCGCCGAGCGCGATCAGGGCTTCGGCCTCCCCGGCCCGGTGGCCGGCTTCGCGGTGCAGCTCGACCGAGCGGCGCAGCAGGCCGGCCGCGATCTCGGGCTGACCGGCCCGCTGCCGCAGCCGGCCCAGGCCGAGCAGGCAGCCGGCCACTCCGCGCCGGTCGCCGAGGCGCAGAGAGCCGGCCAGGCAGCGCTGCATGTGGGCCTCGCCGAGCCGGTCGCCGGTCCGCTCGGCCGAGACCAGTGCCGCCCGTGCCGTCGCGAGCCATTCGTGCCGCAGCCCGCTGCCCTGATAGAACGGCACCATCGTGGTGGCGAGCTGCCACACGCCCGGCCCGTCCCGGCGTTCGATCAGCGCCCGCAGCACGCGATGCCCGGCGCGGAACCACCGGAACGCCCCGCGGTGGTCGCCGAACTCCTCGACGGTCACGTCCTCCGGCCGTACACCCGGATCCGGGGGTTCGAGCAAAGGGCAGAGGAGCCGGTTCGCCTCGTACGCCGTGTGGCGGTAATGGGCGCACAGGCGCGTTTCCGCCGCGTCGAGCTCGGCGGGCTGGTCCCGCTTGGGCGAGAGTTCTTTCGCGTACGCCGTCAGCAGCGCATGCGAGGCGAGTCGTTGCGACGGTGTGGTCAGGAGCAGGTTCTCGCCGGTGAGACGGGCCAGCACGGGTACGGTTTCCCGTTCCGGCCGCCCGGCGAGACTCGCCGCGGCGGCCGGGGTCAGGTCGGGCCCCGGGTGCAGCGACAGGAGGCGGAACAGCCGGGCCGCGGGTTCGGGCAACGCCTCGTACGACCCGGCGAAGGCCGTCCGCAGCCCACCGAGGGCGTCCAGGCTGTCCCGGCGCAGGCGCGCGGCCAGTCCGTCCAGGCGCCCACAGGTCTCGGTGGCGACCGCCGTCAGGGCGGCCGGCCACCGCCCGCACGCCTCGACGATCGCGTCCAGCGCCGCCCGCTCGGCCGCCCGCGGCCGGGGTTGCAGCACCTCGTCGTACGCGGCCCGCAGTTCCGCTCCCGGGTCCACGCCCAGCTCCCGGGCGAGCGTGTCGCGGACCCACTGGAACAGCGCGAACGCGTCGGCCTGCCGGCCGTCGGCGGCCAGCATGAGCATCAGCCGGGCCTGAAGCGACTCGTCCAGCGGGTTCCTCTCGGCCGCCCGGCGCACGGCGGGCAGGATCTGGCCGACGCGGTCGAAGGCGACGGCGGCGCGGGCCGCGTCCCGGGCCACCGTCGCGTACTCGGCGTCGATGGAGAGGAAGACGGAGTAGCGGCGGTCACCGCTGAACGCCCGTACCGGCCCGAGCACGGTGAATCGGATCGGGTTCTGGCTCACAACGGCGCCAAAGATAGCGGCCCGTACGGGCGTACCGAACTCTTCTGAGAGATAGTCGCCCCCGGTGAACCCGGGCGTTCCCGAGCCGTTGTGGAGGAGTTACGGCACCTATCGAAGGAGTTCCACCATGCGTCTCGCCCGGATAGCACCCCTAGCGATCGTCGCGAGCTTCGGCCTCGCCTTCGCGTCGGCCTGCGGCGAGGAGCGGACCGCGGCCGACGCGGCCGCCGTCACCGCGCCCGGCCCGGACAGCAAGCCCGCGCCGGAGCGGCCCACCGTCTACCTCTACCGTCGCGGCGACTGAACCTCCGCCGCCGCGGCCGGCCCATTCGAACCCCACTGTTTCTCCATCGCCACGACCTAGCTTTCGTCTCGTGGCCAACGAGAACAGTTCCCGGCTCACAGCGCTGCACGCGGAACACGGTGACGCCCTGCTGAGCTATCTGCGCGGATTCACCAGGGGCGACCGGTCGTTCGCCGAGGATCTGCTCCAGGAGACGATGCTGCGCACCTGGCGCCGGATGGACGCCATGCCGGCGGACGGCGAGTCGGCGCGGCGGTGGCTCTACACGGTCGCGCGCAATGCCGCGATCGACGCCCTGCGGATGCGCAAAGCCCGCCCGGCCGAGGTGGAGAACCTCGACCTGGCCGCCATGCCGGACGCCGAGGACACCGCGGAGACGGCGGTGGCGATTCAGCAGTTGCGGTACGGGCTGCGCGCGCTCAGCGAGGCCCATCGCATCATCCTCGACGAGTTGTACGTCAAGGGCCGCTCGGTGGCCGACATCGCCCGCGGCCTGGGCGTGCCGGCCGGGACGGTGAAGTCGCGCGCGCACTACGCCCTGCGGTCGCTGCGCGAGGCGCTGGCGTGATGCCGCCGGTCACACCGGTGAGCTGGTCCGGGGCCGCCGCGTTGTACCGGACATGGCCATTCACACCGTCGACGTCAACGGCGTCGAGCAGCGATATCACGTGTACGGGCAGGGGCCGGCGGTCGTCGTGGCGATGCCCGGCGGCCCCGGCGTCTTCTGGGACTACCTGCGGATCCCGGCCGTCGAGGAGCACGCCCGGGTCGCGTACGTCGAGGCGCTGGGCACCGGCGAGTCGGGCCGGCTGCCGACCCACCCGGACGGCTACACCCGCGAGCTCTATTCGGCGGCGATCGACCGGATCGTCGACGACCTCGGCGCCGACAAGGTCTTCCTGCTCGGGCACTCGTACGGCGGTTTCGTCGCCCAGTACTACGCGTCCACCCGCCCGCGGCGCCTGGCCGGCGTGATCCTGTACGACAGCGCCCCGGTCACCGGGGCCGAACAGGGCGCCGAGGTGGGGCGCCAGGTCGAGCTGTTCGTCAAGCGCAACGAGGGCAACCCCGAGCTGCCGGCGGTGCTCCAGTCGCTGCAGGCGGTCGGCTCGATCACCGACGACGCGCAGCTGACCCTCGCGCTGCGCGGGCTGCTGCCCTCGTACCTGGCCGACTATTGGGGCCGGGAGGCCGAGTTCGAGCCGTTCCGCGAGCACATCCGGGTCAACTACATCTCGGGCCGTGACGCCGAGGGGCACGCGGAACCGATCGACGACCGGGAGTTGCTGGCCGGAATCGCGGTGCCCGCCCTGGTCATCGCCGGGCGCTACGACATCATCTGCGGCGAGCGCTGGGCCCGCGAGATGCACGACCTGATCCCGGGCTCGCGGCTGGTCATCCTCGAGCACAGCGGTCACCTCGGCAATGTCGAGGAGCCCGAGCGCTTCCAGGACAGCGTGCTGCAGTTCATCGCCGCCCACCGGGAGTAGTAGCCCGCTTCACGAGAAAGGGCCGGCGCTGCGCCGGCCCTTTCTCGCGGGGGAACGCTCAGGCGGCGCGCATGAAGGCCGGCTTGCGGTCGGGGAGGTTGGCCAGCACGCGGGCGACGCTGGTCAGCGCCGGCAGGTCCCGCTGGTCGAGCTGGTCCAGGACGTGGCGGTGCACGCTGGCCGCGTACGCCCGGTCGCCGCGCCGCAGCCACTCGAGGCCGGCCTCGGTGAGCACCGCGTTCCAGCCGCGCCGGTCGTCCGGCACCTGCTCCCGGGTGACCAGGCCCTGCTGCTCGAGCTTCTCCACGATGCGGCTCATCCGGCTCAGCGACAGGAAGGCGGTGGCGGCGAGCTCGTTGATCCGCATCCGGCGATCCGGCGCGTCACCGAGGCGGCGCAGCGTGATGTATTCGCTGAGGGTGCGGTTCTGCTCACATTTCAGGTCGGAGTCGAGGTTGCGCTGCACGGTGACCGCGGCGCTGAGGAACGCGTCGAGGAACGCGATCTCCTCGGCCGACAGAGCCTGCTCGGCGACCCGCGGTCCCTGGCGTTGCGGAAGCCAATTATCGGCCATTGTCCCGGTCCTTTCTTTTTGCACAGTCACCCATACGACGGTGGTTGTCCCGCCCGGGTTCAGGAAAGGGGGTCGTTTAGGTGCGGACCGTGGCAGGGAACACGCGGGGGCGCATCATCCGGGCGGCCGGGCGGCTTCTCGCCGAGCGGGCACGCGACGCGGCTGATCGATCCAGCCCAGGTGTTCGTAGAGCCGGGACGCGGCCGCGTCCCGGCTCCGCGGCGTGTCCTCGGCCGCGCTCAGATCGGCCGCGTACGCGCGCAGCAGGTCGTGCACCTGGTGGCGGCCACCGCGGACCTGGGTCAGCATCTGCTGCGCCAGCTCGCCCAGCAGCGACCGGGCGGTCCGCTCGCCGGTGCCGGCCAGGGCGGCCGCCACGTCCACGGTGATCTCCGGGCCCGGATAGAGCGGCAGCAGGCGGAACAGGGCCGCCGCGGCGGGGGAGAGGGCCCGGTACGACCACGAGAAGACGGCGGTCAGGGTGTCGTCGAAGCCGTCCAGGTGGTCCGGGCTCACGCCCAGGTCGGCCGCGATCTCGGTGAGCGGGGTGTCCGGCCGGGCCATCGCCCGCGCCGCCACCATGGCCAGGGCCAGCGGGTGCCGGCCACAGCGCTCGATCAGGGCCTGCACGGCGGTCGGCTCGGCGCCGACCCGGGCCCGGCCGAGGCGGCTGACCAGGTTCTCCCGGGCCTCGGCGGTGGAGGGCAGTTCGATCGGCAGCGGGTGGGCCCCGGCCGTGATCAGGTCGGTGATCCGGGCCCGGCTGGTCACCAGCACGAGGCTGCCCGGCGTGCCCGGCAGCAGGTGGCGGATCTGCTCGAAGTCGCGGACGTTGTCGAGCACGAGCAGCATCCGCCGGCCGGCCAGCAGGCTCCGGAAGAGCCCGGCCGCGGCCTGGAGTTCGGCGGGCTGGTCGTCACCGCGTACCCCCAGGGAACTCAGCAGCCCCCGCACGGCCTCGATCGGAGTCATCGGTCCCTCCGGGGCGAAGCCGCGGAGATCGGCGTAGAGCTGCCCGTCCGGATAGGACGGTGCGAGCCGATGGGCCAGGTGGATGGCGAAGGTGGTCTTCCCGACGCCGGGCATGCCGTCGAACGCGAGCGCCACGGTCGGGCGGCCCTGCCGGCGGTCGTCGGCCAGAATCGCCTCGGCCCGGGCGAGCACGTCGGCCCGGCCGGTGTAGTAGGGATGGTCGCCCGGCAGCTGAGCCGGAACGAACGCCCGCGGCGGCGCGGCCCGATCGTCGGGCGCGGGCGCCGCGGCCGGCTGCTGGCGCAGCACGCGGTCGCGGGCGGCGCGGAGCTCGGGGCCGGGATCGAGACCCAGCTCCTCGGAGAGGCGGCGCTGAATCTCCTGGAAGGCCTCCAGGGCTTCGGCCTGGCGGCCCTCGGCGGCCAGGGCCAGCATGACGCGGGTCTGCAGTGCCTCGTCGAACGGCCGCCATCCGCCGATCCGCCGCAGCGTGGGCAGGATCAGCCGGGCGTGACCGGCTCGCAGGGCCACGTCGCCCGCCTCACGGACGGTCTGCGCCAGCTCGGCCTCGAGAGCGATGAAGGCCGGGTGAGTACGGGACACCGGCTCGAGCCCGGCCGCCGGCGGACCCTGCCACAGCGCCAGCGCCTCGGCGTAGTGGTGCACCGCCTCGGCCTCGCCCGCCGCCTGCCGCGCCCGCCGCACGAGGGCCCGGAAGCGCAGCAGATCGAGTGCGTCCTCGTCGACCTCGAGCCGGTAACCGGCCGAGTGCCGCACCAGGTGCTCACCGACCGCCCGTACCGGCAGGGTGGGCTCGATCAGCCGGCGCAGCGTGCCGACCGCGCGGTGGATGCTGTTCACCGCGCTCGCCGGCGGGTCGTCGCCCCAGATGGCGTCGACCAGCTCAGCCAGGCCGACCACCGTGCCCGCCCGGGCCAGCAGGAGCGCCAGCAGCAACCGCTGCTGGCGCCCGCCGAGCTCGAGGTCCACCGTGCCGTTGCGGACCCGCACCGGGCCCAGAACGCTGAACCGTAACGTCGTCGCAGCCACGTTCGCCATTGAACCCCGGCGCCGCGCCGTCGACCCGGTGCAGGTGGTCTTTCTCCTTGTTTACCGTACGGTCTCGCGCGCGGCCTTCTCGATGAACGAGGCCGTGGTGCCGGGGTGCGAGACGAAGACCGAGTGCGAGGCGCCCTTGACCGTCCGCACCTTGGCGTGGGCCCGCTCGGCCATCCACTGCTGGGCGGCCGGCGGGATGTTCTTGTCGGCCCCGCTGATCAGGTCGTAGCTCGCAATGGTCTGCCAGGCCTGGGCGCCGGCCGCGTCCTCGGCCAGCGCCGCCTGGTCGATCGGGCGCTGCGAGACGGCGGACAGCTTGGCGTCCTTGAGCGGGACGTCGGCCGCGAACTGCCGCGGGTACTTGTCCTGGTCGATGTACAGGTCGACGTGGCCGCCGGGCAGCGGCACCTGCTTGAGCGTGTCACCGAGCGTGCTGCCCGGGAACTTGCCGGACAGGTCGGCCGCGCTCTCGCCGGCCTGGGGCAGGAAGGCCGCGACGTAGACCAGTGCCTTGACGTCCTTGTCGCCGGCTGCCGCCTTGGAGATGACGCTGCCGCCGTACGAGTGACCGACCAGCACGATCGGCCCGTCGATGCTGTCGAGCAGGGCGCGCACGGCGGTGGCGTCGGAGGCGACGCCGCGCAGCGGGTTGGCCGCCGCGACGACCGGGTAGCCGTCCTTCTGGAGCCGTTGCACGACCCCGTTCCAGCCGCTCGAGTCGGCGAACGCGCCGTGCACGAGCACGACGGTCGGCTTCTTGGCGGCGTGGTCGTTGCCGCCCGCGTAGGCGGCGGTGCCGGTGAGACCGGCGGCGAAGACCGCACCGGCACCGACGAGGCTGAGGACCTTTTTGTTCATTGCCTTCTCCTTCGTTCGAGCCGAAGTTAGAAATCGCCAGTGGACATCTAGTGGCGAATCTGTGCGTGGTCTCGGCCACGTGTGCGCGCCGCGACAACCGACCGGCCGACCGTCACCCGCACGCTGACCGCCTATCTGATCGCCTCGGCCGTCCTCACCCCGGTGCTGAGCCGGCTCGGCGACCTCTACGGGCGGCGCCGGCTGCTCGTCGTGGTCCTCGCCCTGTTCGCGGCGGGATCCGTGCTCAGCGCGATCGGTGCCGGCCTGATCTCGACCGTGTTCGGCGTCGGCAGCGGCCTCGGGCTGCTGCTCGGCGCCGGGGTGACGCTGCCGCTGCCGGCGGTGGGACGCGGGTCGGTCTGGGGCTGGACCTCCCCGCTGACCCTGGGGCTGATCGCGGCCGGCCTGGTCGTGCTCGCCGTGTTCGGCCTCGCCCAGCGGCGCACCGCGCGTCCGCTGGTCGATCTGGGTCTGCTGGTGCGGCCGGCGGTCCTGGTCGTTGCTGGCCCTGTTCGGGGTCGGCCTGGCGCTCGCGGTCATCCCGGTCATCGTGGTCGAGGCCGTCCCGGCCGCGCGCGCGGCGGAGATGGCCGGGGTGAGCTCGCTGATCCGCTCGGTCGGCTCCTCGGTCGGCACGCAGGTGATGGCCGGGATCGGAGCCGTCTCACCGGCCTTCGTCTTCGGTGCCGTGGCGACGCTGCTGGCGGCGATCGTTGCGACCCGCATCCCACGGGTGAACTCCGCCCTCGCCGCCGGCGTCGCAGCGGGTGACACCGTCGACTCGGAAAGGACCACGGCATGAACTCCGTACCGGACAACCTGGTCTGGGCCGCCCTCACCGGCCCGCAGCACGACTTCGCCGAGATCCGCGGCGGGGCCGGGCGCTACCGGCCCGGATACTCGCCGCTGGTGGCGGTGCGGGACTTCGGCGACGAGCAGGCCTGGGACGACCTGGCCTCGCTGGCCGGGCCGGGCGCGGTGGTGACCCTGGCCGGGGTCGGCGCCCGTGTGCCCTCGACCTGGACGTCGCTCGGTGGCGGCGACGGCTATCAGATGACCGCCTCGGGCGTCGCGGCCGCCGGCCTCGACGGGATGGAGCGCCTCGCGCCCGCGGACGTGCCGGACATGCTGGACCTGGTCGAGCGCACCAAGCCGGGGCCGCTCGCGCCGCGCGCGGTCGAGCTCGGCACGTTCCTCGGCGTCCGGCGCGAGGGCAAGCTCGTGGCGATGGCCGGGGAGCGGATCCGGGTGCCGGGCTGGACCGAGATCGGCACGGTGTGCACCGACGACTCGTACCGCCGTCAAGGGCTGGCCTCGGGGTTGGTCAGGGCGCTGATCGGGCTGATCCGCGCCCGCGGCGAGGAGGCGTTCCTGCACGTCAACCAGGGCAACGCCGGGGCGCTTCGGCTGTACGAGCAGATGGGGTTCAGCAAGCGCGCCACCACCGGGTTCCTGGCCGCCCGCGTACCCGGAAATCGGCGTGAGTCAGACCGAGAGCGTGCATGAGGGCCGCCGGCGGGACGCCGTTCGCAACCACGAGCGGGTCATCGCCGCGGCCCGGGAGCTCTTCAGTGAGCAGGGCCTCGGGGTGACAGTTCCGCAGGTGGCCGAGCGGGCCGGAGTCGGCAAGGCGACCGTGTACCGCAGCTACCCGGCCAAGCAGGACGTGGTCGTGGCGGTCGCGCGGGAACAGTTCCGGCAGCTGGCGGAGCGGACCCGGGCCGCGCTGGAGGGCGAGGGGCAGCGGTACGCGGAAATGGTCCTCAACGCCTTCCGTCGGTTTTCGGACTCGCCCTAGGTAGATCTCCTGAGGCGGGAAGTGGCATCGAGGGTTCACTCTGAGTACCTGAGTCGATACCGCACCGTGAGGGATGATCGATATGCGAAGTCAGCTGCTCGCCGCCCGGGCCGCCGCGCTGTTCAGCAGCGACCTGCCGTCCGGCACCCGCCCCACGCCGGGCGCGGTCGACGCCGCCATCGCCCGGGCCGTCCGCACGCGGGGCACCCGGGGTTGCGTGGCCGACCTCGCCGCCGCGTACGGCGACTACCCGGAGAACGCGGCCACGCGCATGCGCTGGGCCCGCGGGGTCGTCGTCACCGTCTACGAACCCTCACCGGCGGCGACCTCACCGGCGGCGACCTCACCGGCGGCGACCTCACCGGCGGCGACCTCACCGGCGGCGAGGGAGGCGGTCGCCGCCTGATCGGCTAGGTTGGCGTCCGTGACGAACGACCTGGCCAAGCTCATCGCCGACCGCCTGCACGAGACCCTCGACCAGCGGGTCGCCGCCGAGATCCACGCTCCGCACGTCGAGCGCGGCCTCGCCGCCGGCGGCCCCGACGAGCCGATCATCGCGATCACGGTCGAGGAGGTCGCCCGCATCGCGGCCCGGGTCGCCCGCGAGGCTCAGACCTCGTAGACCTCCAGCACCCGGGTCGCCGGAGCGGCCGCACCCAGCCGCTCCCGCAGGGCCAGCCGCTCGGGGTCGACCATGAAACCGTCGTACCCGGCCCGCTCCGCGAACCGGATCACATGAACCTCGGCCGCGCCGTCCTCCTGCCGGAAACGCCGCTCGACCCGGCCGTCGTGCCGCCCGAGCAGTGCCAGAACCGCGTCCTCGTACGCCCGCCCGGCCGCCGCGTGCCCGTCGGCCATGTCCACGACGGCGATCAGTAGAAGCCCCATGCCTACACCTCACCATCCGTGGCCAGGTCGTCCCAGCGCAGCTGCCGCAGGCCGGCCGGCGCCAGATCACCGGCCGGAAGCGACACGTCGTCCTGGAACCAGGCCACGACGAGCCGCGAGAAGTGCAGCACCGGGTCGAGTTCCGGATCGACCGGATGCGACGAGAAAAGCCCGACGCAGGTGACCGGCTGCAGCCGCTGCGGCGGCCCGAAAGGCCACCGCTCGCCCGGATCGACCTCGGACTCCGTGCGAGCCGGCGTGACGACGTGCACGGGCCCGAGCGGGAACAGCTGCCCGGCCCGGCGGGCAAGCCCTTCGACGATGTAGTCGTTGATCCGCGCGTTGGGGTAGCCCTCGATGAGGCCGCCGTAGGTCGAACTCAGATGGATGTCGGACAGGTCGATGTCGCGGCCGGAGGCGAGCACCACGTTGGTCAGAGCCACGGCGTCAATCTACGGCGCTGGATTCCCGGCCGATCACGCAGGCGAGCGGTCGAGGGTCGCCGTCCGCGACCAGCGCTGACCCACCCCTCCGGCGCGGCTACCGGCCGGGAGTCCCCGTACGCGGCTTGTAAAGGTCCCGAAACGTGGTCTTGACGGGAGGGGAGGCGAACCGTTGGATGACAACGTTGTCATCGTCTCTGGAGTCATCATGGCCGATTCAAGGAACGTTTCCAGCGAGAAGGTTCCGGAGAATCAGGGCGAGCTCGCCCTGCACCGGCCGGTCACCGCGTCGTCCACCGCGTACGGGCCGGCCCAGCCCTCGTTCGCCGTCGACCGGCTGGCGCGGACCGGTGTTCAAGGGTCGGGCTGGCGAGCCGGTGACGACGGTGCGCAGTGGATCACCGTGGATCTGCAGGGGCCCTGCGAGATCGAGCGGATCACCCTGACCTTCGAGGCGACGCCGGCCGACGAGCCGTTCGACGGCAAGTACAACGCGACCGACGGGGACGAGATCCAGTCGAGTGCCGCCACGGCGTACACCATCGAAGTCAGCTCTGACGGCGAAAGCTGGGCAGGGGCCTACGAGACGGTCGAGGGCGCCGGCGGCGTCCAGCAGATCACTCTCGCGCAGCCGGTGCGGGCGCGGCATGTGCGGCTGAGCGTGCTGAAGCAGCACAACACCAATCCGGCCGGTCTCAACGGCTTTCAGGTGTACGGGCGGGAGCTCGGCCCCCGGCCCGCGACAACCGGCTGGACCGACTGGGCCGGCGGCAACACCGAGCCCGCGCCCGCGCTCAGCGTCGCCGCGGACGGCACCGTCCCGCTGGAATCCGGCTGGGCGCTGACGATGGACGACTTCGCCGACTCGGATTTGCGCGACTGGGTGCCCGCCACTGTGCCCGGTACGGTTCTGGCCAGTCTCGTCGAGCAGGGCCACCTGCCCGATCCGGTCGCCGGCTTCGAGAACCTGCGCATTCCCGAGGCGCTGTCCCGGCACGCGTGGTGGTACCGCCGCGAGTTCAAGCTGCCGCGGGGGTTCGACGCCTCGCGGCACGTCTGGCTGGAGTTCGACGGCGTCAACCACGCCGCCACCACCTGGGTCAACGGGGTCGAGGTGGGCACGCTGACCCACCCGTTCGCGCGGGCCGCCTACGACATCACCGAGGCGCTGAACGGCCGTACCGAGCACACCGTCCGGGTGAAGATCACGCCGATGCCGCACCCGGGCACGCCCGGCGACAAGTCGCTGGCGAGCTGGACGTTCCTGCACGGCGGCTCGATGTACAAGGATTCGCCGACCTACCTCGCGGTGTCCGGCTGGGACTGGATGCCGGCCGTGCGCGACCGCGCCTCGGGCATCTGGAACCACGTCCGCCTGCGCAGCACGGGCGACATCGTCATCGGCGACCCGCACATCGCGACCAAGGTGCCCGACTTGCGTACGGCCGAGGTGACCGTGACCGTCCCGGTCCGCAACGCCGCCGCCACCGCGACCACCGTGACCCTCACGACTTCGCTCGGCGGATCCGAAACGGTCACCGTGGCCGCGGGCGCGACCACCGACGTCGTCTTCGCCACCGTCCACCTGCGTGACCCTCAGTTGTGGTGGCCCAACGGGTACGGCGAACCGCATCTGCACGATCTCACCGTCACGGCGACCATCGACCGTACGGTCAGTGACTCCCGCCAGGTCCGCTACGGCGTGCGCGAGTTCTCGTACGACACGTTCCAGCCGGTGGTGATCAGCCCGCCGGCCGAGCCGCCGCTGGGCGGGTACGGCCCGCAGACCGTCGACGTCCCGCCGGCCACCGCGCGCTACGTCCGCCTCCAGGCCGGCCGCGGGGCCACCGGCGGGGGCGTGTCGCTGTGGACGCTTTCGGTCCTGAACGGCGACACCGACCTCGCCCTCGGCAAACCGGCGACGGCCTCCTCGAGCGAGTCGTCGAACCCGCCCGGCAACGTCACCGACGGCAACCCGCGTACCCGGTGGGCCTCCGCGGAGCACGCCGACGGCCAGTGGATCCAGGTCGACCTCGGCGCGGCCGCGACGTTCGACCGGGTGAAGGTGGTGTGGGAGACCGCGTACGCCAAAGACTTTGTGATCCGAGCGTCGCCGGACGGCTCGGCGTGGAAGGACGTCAAGGCGGTCGACAACCGTGCGACGGAGCTGAAGATCAGCGTGAACGGTGTGCCGGTGTTCTGCCGTGGTGGTAACTGGGGCTGGGACGAGTTGTTGCGCCGTACTCAGCCGCATTTGCTGCGGGAGGCGGTGGCGATGCATCGGGACATGAACTTCACGATGATTCGTAACTGGATCGGCAGCAGTACCCGTGAGGAGTTCTTCGCGGCTTGTGACGAGTACGGGATTCTGGTCTGGAACGATTTCTGGGAGGCCGGGCCGTTCATCGAGGAGTCGGCCACGTACGACGCGATCGTCGCCGACACGATTCGCCGGTATCGGCATCATCCGAGCATCGCGGTGTGGTGTGGGGCGAACGAGCAGTTCCCGCCGCCGGCGATCGACGCCGGCCTGCGTAGGGCGGTGGCCGAGCTCGACCCGGAGATCGTCTATGTGCCGTCGTCGAACGCCGGCATCGTCAGCGGGAACGGCCCGTGGCACTGGATCGATCCCGCCACGTACGCCGACCCGGACATCTACGAGGCCGGCACCCTCGGCTTCCACACCGAGATCGGCATGCCGGTCGTCCCGCACGCCGAGACGATGCGCAACCTGGCCGGCGCCGAACCGGCCTGGCCGATCGGCGAGGTCTGGGGCTACCACGACTGGGCGACCAGCGGAAACCAGCACGTCGGCGGCTACCAGCAGGCGATCGAGGAGCGGCTGGGGGTGGCGTCGTCGCTGGAGGAGTTCAGCGCCCGCGCTCAGTTCGTGAACTACGAGAGCCATCGGGCGATGTTCGAGGCGTGGAACTCGTCGTTGTTCGACAACGCGTCCGGGTTGTTGCTGTGGATGTCGCATCCGGCTTGGTACAGCACGGTGTGGCAGACGTATGACTATGACTTGGATGTCAATGGCGCGTACTACGGCGCTCGGAAGAGTTGCGCGCCGCGTCACGTGCAGGCGGATCCGGGCACGTGGCGGGTGCGGGCGGTGAACCACACTCCGTCGGCGTTGACGAACGTGACGGTGACGGCGCGTGCGTACGACCTGGCGGGAAAGACGCTCGGCCGGGAGCAAAAGCAGACACTGTCCGTGGCGGCTTCCGCGACAACTCCGGCGTTCACGGTTGCCGCGCCGCAGGGTCAACCGCTTCATGTGGTACGGCTGGAAATGCGCACCGCCAAGGGCGAACTCCTGTCGGAGAACACCTATTGGCGGTACACGAAACCCTCCGACATGCGGGCCCTGTCGACAATGGCGAGTACGACACTCGACGTACGCACGAGCCCGTCCGGCTCCGGCCTCACGGCGACGATCGCCAATCGCGGTGGGGTGGTGGCGGCGCTGGTCCGGGTCGCCCTGCGCGACGGCGCGGGGGAGCGGGTCCTGCCGGCCGAGTACAGCGACAACTACTTCTGGCTGCTCCCCGGCGAATCCCGCGAGGTGGCCGTCACCTGGCCGTCCCGGCTCGGCCGCCCGCACGGCCTGAAGGTCACGGCCACGGCGTACAACTCCTGAAAGCCCCGCGGCCGGCGCCTTGCCCCCCGAGCGCCGGCCGCGGCCCCTAATGTCACAAGGTGACGATCGAGCTGATACCCCGATTCCCGGTTGAGGACGGCGCCCTCAACGCCTTGCACGCCCGCGCGTTCGGCACTGGTTCCGAGGCACCATGGGCGCGGCGGCTCGAACGTCACGCCCTGACCTGGATCGGCGCCTTCGACAGCGGCGCGCTCATCGGCTTCGTCCAGGTCTGCTGGGACGGCGGCAGCCACGCTTTCCTCCTCGACACTGCCGTCGACCCGGCCCACCAGCATCGGGGGATCGGGGTCGCGCTGGTCGAGGCGGCCACCGCGGAAGCACGGGCGGCCGGCTGCGAATGGCTCCACGTCGACTTCGAGCCCCACCTGGCGCACTTCTACCTCGACCGCTGCGGGTTCCGCCCGACCCGGGCCGGGCTCATCGCCCTGAGATGACCGGGATCCCGTTACCGTCGTCCGGTGACTTTCCCCGAGCATCCGCCGTTGCCGCCCGACGTCGACCCCGACCTGTGGTTCGACACCGAGCGATGCGGACGGCACTACCTGCTCGACGGTAACCCGCACACTTTCCCCGGGCGCATGGACGCCTACTGCCCCGAACAGGGCATCCGAACCCGCGTATCCAAAGCGGAGATCCGGGACTGCTCCGAGCAGACCCGCTATTTCGTCCGCGGTTTCCTGTCCGGCAGCGAGCCGCCCCCGCCGAAGTCCGCCGCCTCCACCGATCCGGCCTACCTATCCTGGAGCAACGCCGCCAGCCGTTTCCGCGAAACCGGACTGTGGCGCGACTCCGACGCGGCGACCAACGCCGAGCCGGCGACCGAACCCGACGCGGAGACCAGCCCCAGTTCCGGCGCGGCGACCGGCCCTCAACTCAGCGCGGGGAGCGGTGCCGACGCTGACGACGAGCTGGAGGAGCTTCCCGAGGGGCTGCTGGTTGCCATCGGGGAACAGGAGACCGTACGCGTCGCTCTCGTCGTCGACATGCCGGACAGCGACGCCAGGCGCGCCGTCGAGGTGGCCACCAAGCTGGCCGAACGGGTCGGCCGGCGAACCTGCGACACCCCCGGCCCGGTCGAGGTGAGCCGTCCGGTGTCCTTCACCCGGGTGTACGCGCTGGTCGGAGTCACCGAACAGCGGCCGTGGGTGGCGGTGCAGACGGCGATGACCGCGTTGGGCCGCAGTGGCTGGGCTCCGGTGACCGCGGTCGAAGGCGAGCAGTACGTGACGGCCGAGTTCAGCGCCGGCCGTGCCGTCAACCGGGGTCTCGACGCCCTCGGAGTGACCGCTCTGGAGATCCACGCAGCCTACGGCCTCGGACACAACCCGTCACGAACGCCGGGCGGCCGTGCGTAGCTCGTCGAACACCTCGGCAGCACGCCAACGGCCGGCCGGCGTGGCCCGTCACGTCGGCTGCCGTCTGGACCGCCCGTTCAAGTTCCACGTTCGCCGTAACGTAGGCGTTGCCCCACCACGCCGCCGTCCCAGGGTATGGCTGGCCACTTTCGGTCATGGGGGATGCATAACCCCAAGATCAAGCGCACTCTTCTGCCGATGTGAGTGCACGAACGTGCCTTCCTGCATGACTTTTGCAGTCCATTTCATACGGGCGTTGCGGGATCTCCGCCCAAAATATTCAGGGCGTCCGCCAAGGCCGCATCAACAATCGGCGGGAAAGTCAGGGACGCAGCAGGCTGACCTTCGTTTGCTCGGACCGTAATTCTCGGCTGCCTGACGCTGGCCCGTTGACGTGGAAGAAGCAAGTCGGCTGGAAACGGCATCGCAGGCGGACGCGGCAGCATGTCCCAGCAATTGCGCACGATCGCGTGGTTCACGAGCGTGGTCTGCTCGGTGGTTAGGACGGCCGGTGAGGCGCCCAAGGGCTGGATGGGTGTGATGGTGAGCAACCGTGAGGGGGTGACCGGCATGTGTACCTCGTGCAGCTCCGGGAGAAGTACCGGGCCAGAAAAGTCGAGTTCGCCGGTCGCGCTAACCGTGACCACGGGAGCGACACTCGTTATCAGAGCGGGATTCGATGAGGAGGTCAGCAACCAGTGCATGTCGAGTAGGAGAAGTTTGATTCTGTCCGCTTCCCGGACCCTGGTCCGCAGCATCGACGGTGTATCCGTCCTGCGCATCGCCTCCGGGGCGCGCGTTGGAGCACGGTGCTTGCGAAGACCATGGGGCCGAGGTGGGAGTTCACATCCTGCATCGTGCGGCGGACAGCCACCGTTCGGACCATTTGGGTTGCGACGAAGGTGGCGAGCGTGGCCCGAAGCGGGCACCGTTCGTCACAACCGCATCGGCAGCCGAACCGCACCGAGGCGCCGAGGGTGCGCAAGATGGTGCACGTATGCCGCAAACGCCGCTTCGGCCCGGCTCCGATCGTCGATCAATTCGACTTGGTCACCTCGACCATGCACGCCGTATTACCCGCCGCCGCATGGACCGGCTCCGCTGCACGTCGACGGGCGCGGTGTCACCGTCGATCGGGTGCTGTCGGACAACGGCTCGGCCTACCGGCCTGGCGCCGCCGGTGACGCCCCGGTCGTCATCGGCGCTTCCGCTGTCTCGCGGCCGGTCGGGTACGACCGTTACGCCACCGTCGGGCGGTCCGGACGTTGATCCCGACGATCCGGCACGCTTCTACTGTTCCAACGCCTTGACCCACGAGCGCAAGATATGCCTCGCGCTCGCGGGTCAGACGTCGACGGCCCGGGATAACCGACCGGTCCGGGATCTCGAAGTCCATCGCCTCCCCTCAACTGGGGTGTTGCGACGGCTCACGGCACCCAAGCGGTCCGGTGGGCCGTCAGGGCTCAGGCGTCAGGTCGGTCGAAGCTGATGTCGTCGATGACCGCCTCGTCGCCCGTACGCGGGCTGGATCCGCTGGTGAAGGCGTATCCGGTGATGGCGCTGAAGGACGTGGTGGCGTCTTCCTGCGGCAGTGTGCCGATCCGGGTCGACTGGCCGTCGGCGCCGACGGTGTAGAGCGTCGCCCCGGTGGTCGTGGCGACCACCTTCAAGGTCGTCCACGTCTTGAGCCCGACGACGGCGCCGCCAAGACCGGTCCAGACGCCCCCGGAGTGGACAATCCAGCGACCAGCGTTGTTGATGCCGAGGTGGTAGACGGTGCCGGTGCCACCGTCGGCACGCTTACCGAAGATGTCGACGAGCAGGCCGTTGACGTTGCTGACAGGGTAGATGCCAGCCTGCAGGGTGCGGGTGGTCTCTGCGGGCAGGTTCACGCCGGGACCCGGATAGGTGAAGCCGGCCTTCTTGTTCGCGCCGTCGCAGTTGCCGGGATCGATCTGGTCCTTGATCCGGATCGCGTACTGACTGTCGTGCGAGGGGTCGCCGGTGCCGGCCGGCTGGGTCAAGCGCGCACAGGTCACGTCGGACATGCCGTGCGGGGTAGCCGCGTCGTTCTCGAACGAGTTGACGGTCGAGTACAGCTCGAGCTCATTGATCATGCTGCACTTGTCTGGTCCGCCGGCCACGGCGCACGTCGTGGCGTCGGTCGTGATCCGCACGAAGCGGGCCGTGGCGTTCAGGCCGTAGTAGCGCAGGGCCCGGTCACCGGGGGTGTCGATCCGGCCCGGAGTGCTCGAGGCGGGGACCCCGGTGGGGTAGTCCAAGGTGGCCGGGGTCCAGGTGGCGCCGTCGGCCGACGTCTCCACCCGCGCTCCGGTACGGGCGCCGGGCAGCAGGGCCAGGCCCAATTTGGTCAAGGTGTACGTCCGGTCCAGTTCGAGCTGGTAGGTGCCGGTGCCGTCGCCGGCGCCGGAAAGCGCGCCCGACCAGAAGGCGCTGCTGCCGTCGGTGGCGCCTTCGGCTTTGGACCAGTAGTTGGTGCGGGTCGCGTCGTCCGCCGACGGCGCCTGGCCGTACGGGGTGGGCGGGGTGACCGCGGTCGCCGGCGGCGCACCGGTCATGTCGGTGGTCAGCTTCACGGTACCGCGGCGGAGCTTCGTCACCAGATCGATCTTGCCGAGATCGGGGGTGAGGGTGGAGATCTGCCGGTTGACGAGGCGGTACACGTTGGTGCGGTCGTAATCGGCGCTGGTGTTGGACTTGCAGCCGTTGCTGCCGCCGGTCTTGGCGTTGGGCGCGGCGCAGTTGTCGGTGAACTGCACCAGCTTGTTGGCTCCGGTCGTCACCAGCGAGGTGTAACCGGACGAGCCCCACCACCAGTTCGTTGAAGCTGTGGCGTTGTTGCGGTTGCGGTAGGTCGTCTGCTCCTGAGTCCACTTGGTACCGGACGGGTCGGTCGAGATGGCCATCCAGTTGTCCGGCCGGCCGCTGCTGAGCACCAGCAGGCCGTTGGGCATCAAGGCGAGACGCGGCGACACACCATAGACCGCGCAGCCGGGCTGGTCGTCGAAGGTGACGTCGGCGAACGGCGACCACGTCTGGCCGAGGTCGGTCGAGACCTTATAGGACAGCTTGCTGGTCATGCTGCCGTAGTCGCCGCGCGTGACCGCGAGCAGCGCGCCGTCCTGGCGCTCGACGACCGCGGACTCGCCGAACGAGTAGGTCCCGTGGGAAGTCACGGGCCGCATGGTGAAGACCCACGGCGCCGATGTGCCCGACGAACCGGATCCGGCGGGCGGTGTGGCCACCATGACCGACTGGAACGAGACGGCACCCATGTTGAAGGAGATCGGCAGCACCACGGCCCCGTTGGTCATCTGAATGGGCCGGCCGATCGCGTTCACACCAAAGATCGACTCGACCTTGCGCGTCGGAAGGTTCGCCGGCAGGTCGTTGTCGGTGATGGTCGTGACGGCGCTCTGCCTGACCCAGGTCTTGCCCTTGTCGGCCGAGGTCCTGAGGATGAGATCGAAGGTGATGGCGGTCTTGGCGCTGTTGAAAATAAAGTCCGTGTTCGCTTCGAACCGCACACCGAGGAGCCGACCGTCGAGAAGCTGTCCGACCTCGAGGAAGTCGTCTTGGCCGATGTTGTCGTCCGGAGCGAAGGTGGCACCTGAATCGCCCGAGACGAAGGCCTTGTAGGTCTGTTTCACGTTCGTCACATCGCGGTGCGTCGAATACGTGACGGTGATCTGCTTGTTCTGGACATCCGCACCGGTGCTGGGGTCACGCTTGACGACGTCGACCCCGAATCCGCGCGGCTGCGCCGCGATGACCTCGGAGGCGTCGGGGGCATTGCCGGCGCCCCCGGAGTGGAAGGTGTAGATCCCGTTGGCGGCCAGCACCGGCCCGGCGGGCCACGGCGCACCGGCCGCGGCCGGGATGGTCGTGGGCACGCCGCAGGCAGCCTGGGCCGGAGCCGAAGACAGAGGTATCACCACAAGGCTGGGCACGAGACAGGCGGCGGCCGTCAAAGCGCGCCGAAGAAAGATGGTCACACTGCTCCCCGTAAATCGATGATCTTTGCAGCACGGGAACTTATCAACGACGCGTCCCGGCCGCTGCCCTGTTTCCGGCCATCCGGATTCCGGTCACGAGCGCGGCCGGGGCGATTCAAGGCGCGCCCTCGCAGTCGTGGCTGAGGGCCGATGCCGGGTGGAGGCCTTCGCTCGGCGGTCTGCCGTATCGTTCATGCTCGGGCTGGGTTGGGTTGTCACCGGGAAACTCGGCTGGCGAAGCGCCTGGTATCGCTTCACCGGCGATGCCTCAAAGATGACCTCGACGTCCACCTCGACGCCGAAGGCGTCCTCGGGGTCAGGCTGGCCGACACACAGGAGCTCCTTGCCCTTGACGCCGCGAGCGGCAAGGAAATCCACCGTCTATCGCTGACCGGACCTGACGCTGCGCAAGCTCGAACCATCGATGATCCACGGCGCCGTCATGCCTTGACCGAGTCGTCCCGGATGGGCAAGACCTATCCAGTGCGCCTGGAATGGCCCGGCGACGAAACGGCAGTGGTGGTTGTACTGCCGGCAGGAGCGTGACGTCCGCGGAGCCGCATGGTCGCGTGCTGCCAGGGGCGTGTGCGGGTCGCTGCGGCTCGGCTGGCCGAGCGGCCGGAGGTCGACATCACCGGCTTCGAGGACCGGTTGGCGGCGCTGCTGTGGGCGCTCGACACGCCGGCGCATTTCGCGGCCGCGCGGCCGATCGGTGGGGACGGGTTCCTCCACGTGCGCTGCGCCGTGGTGGCCGCCGGGCGAAAGGCGTACGAGCGGGTGGCCCGCACACCGTCGGCGTTGAGCGGGTTCGTGGACGGGGAGGCTGAGGTGCTGCTGACCGTGTGCAGGCAGGCCTACGAGCGGGCCACCGGCCTGCTGTGGGAGCACGAGTCGCCGCTCAGCTACGAGACGGGCAGCAACGTCGCAGCCGGGGGAGACCTCGGCGATGATCGAGGCTCATGTCAACGCTAACGGCGGCTCCGGCAAGCGCGTCGAGCCGCCGTCGCGTTGAGGGGAGGCCGGCGTCCGCGGTCAGGCTGTGCAGAGGCGGAGGAGTTCGGCGCGGTCCGGACCCGGCAGTGGGTACTGCGGGGCCGACACCCCAAGGGCCAGGACGCGGTCGCGGACGCCGGGTTTGGCGAAGACCTCGTCCGGGGCCTCCAGGAAGCCCGCCACCGTCAGGTAGGCGCGCAGCATGTCCGGGTCGCGCAGGGCGGCCGCGTACAAAGCCTTCGCCCCTATCCAGCGCAGGTCGTCAGTCTGGTACGGGGCGCCTGTCACGTCGCCGTCCATTTCGGCCAGGCGGTGTTTGTCGAAGCCGTTCGTCGCGCGGTACAAGGGCAGCACCGTGCGGGCCGTGGCCTCGTGGAAGCGGCGGGTCACCTTGTCGTGGTCGGCCGGGTCGGTGTCGCGCAGCGTGTCGCGCAGTACGCGGGCGTGTATCAGGGTGAAGGCGGCGCCGCGGCCCAGCGACGGGTTGGTGCAGGCCCACGCGTCGCCGAGCGGGACCATGCCGGTGACCAGTGGGGCGCCGCCGGGGGCGTAGTGCCGGAGGCGGTCCTCGATGCCGGCCATCACGTCGACGCCGGTGATCGGCTCGGCGTCGATCCACGGGGCCGCCAGCGGATAGCGCCGCACCACCGATGTCCACGTCGCCGGGTCACGCAGGACGCGCAGCGCGTGGTCGCGGGTGCTGCCGATCAGCACGACGCTCCACGTGCCGTCGTCGGCCGGCAGGGTCAGCACTGTCACCGACGCGTACTGCTGCTGCACCATCACCCGCAGGCCGGGCCGGTCGCCCCGGAAGTGCCGGGAGTAGTACACGAAACCGGCGTCGTCCCTCTCCTCGGCCGGCGGCGTGACTCCGGCCGCCGCGAGCCAGGCCGGCATCGCCGACCGGCGCCCGGAGCAGTCGATCACCAGGTCGCTGCTCACCGGGTCGCCGTCGGTGGTCACGCCGGTCACCCGGGTCTCGCTTTCCAGCCGTACGCCGGAAACCCGCACCCCTCGACGCAGAACGACCCCGCATCTCTCCGCGGCCCGGGCCATCGCGGCCTCCAGGACGGGCCGCCGGGCGGTGACCGTCTCGAATCGGGCGTCGCCCTCCCGCTGGGGCGGCGGCACCAGGCTGAACCGGCTTCCACCGGCCGCCAGCACCTCGGCCGCCGCCGCCGGCAGGTCGGCCGAGAGTGTCTGCCACCACCGGGGGAGCATGAAGTGGGGCAGACGGAACTGGTTCACGCCCGGCCGCTGCCATGTCTCCCACAGCCGTGAGCCGGGCGGGGCCGGGTCGCGTTCCAGGACGGTCACGTCGTGGCCGTCGCCGCGCAGCATCATCGCGGTGCTCAGGCCGGCCAGGCCGGCACCCAGGATCGTCATGTTCGCCATGCCCGCAGACTGCGCCCGGGGACTGCTCACTCGCCAGGTCGTTCGCTGCCCAATCGATGCCCGGTCTCGGCCTCCCACAGCCGGTCGGTCAGCATTTCGACCGCCTTGGCCAGGTGCCGGCGGTAGGTACTGAACGGCAACCCCAGCGCCTCGGCCGCGGCTTCCTGCGAGGCCGCCGGTTTGAGGTACGTACGGTGAAGCACCGCCCGCAGACGTTCGCCCCTCGGTTCCTCGCCCAGGGCGTCCACCGCCTTGGCCAGGGCCGCCCGGACCGTCGCCGGGTCGCCGCCGAGCGCCGTGCCGGCCAGGGAACCGGCGTCGGCCCGGTGCAGCGCCGCCCGTACGGCCGAAGCGAATTGGTCCCTGCCCATCGGCGCCGGCCGGGTCAGCTCGGCCGGCGGCGGCCCGCTGCCACCGGTCTGCTCGCGCTCGTTCATCATCTCGAGCCAGGCGCCGACCGGGAAACGCCGCCAATCGTTGCCGTAGACCACATGCCGCCGCCCGTCGCAGTCGACCGACAGCAGCTCGCGGAAGCCGAGATAATCGAAGAACGGGCCCCAGAACCGGTCGTCCACTGTGGCCACGAACGCCCAGGCGAGCGGCCGCCCGCACCATTCGACGATCGACGACACCGAGCCGGCGAAGACCGCGTTCCGGTCGCTCTGCGATCCGTCCTCGCCGAGCAGGAACCGCGCGATGTCGACCTGCTCGCCCGGCCGCAGCGGCGCGGTGCGGCCGACGTACTCGAGGATCGCCCGGACGACCGGGTCCTCCCGTTCCAGAGCGAGACCGGCCGGCACGAGCGCGTGGTACGCGAAGCCGGACCCGCCGGCGATGACGCTCGCGCCCTCCGGGCGGGCGGCGAACCATTCCCGGGCCAGCGCCTCGGAACGCGGTCCGAGCTGATGCCCGATGTGGACGGCAACCGCCGCCAGTTCGCCCGGATGGGCCGGCACCACGGCGATCGATCCGTGTGCCCGTACGGCCCGGAACTCGGCACTGAAGGGCCCGCGCCGATGCAGATAGGCCAGCTGCTGGGCCAGAAGCTGCCGGTGCATGCCGGTCGCCGACCGCAGGCCGGTGACCACATAGTCGTGGATGATCCGGTGCAGTTCGCGGTAGCGGTCGGGCGAGCGGCGCTCGAACTCGGCGTCGAGCACCTCGCGGGTCAGGTCGTGCGGGAACAGCCCCTGCGGGCGGGCCGTGACGAACGGGCGGTCCCGCAGCCACTGCCACACGCGGGGAGCGTCGGCGTCACCGACCGTACGGCGCAACAGATCCTCGGTCGTGACCTGAGCCTTGGCGCAGGTGGCGAGCCCGAGCAGGTGCGCCTCGGACGGGGCGTCACGCATGACCGACGCGGTCAGGGCCGAGATGAGATCGGGCGCCTCGGCCAGGCTGCCGGGCACGTCACCGCCGGCCGACACCACATCGGCCAGCAGCGCCAGGGCCAGCGGATGCCCGCGGCCCAGCCGCATGATCGCCTCGCGGTTCCCGGCCGCGACGCCGGCCCGCTCGAGCAGGTCGGCGCTGGCGTTCGGATCAAGAGCCGACAATTGATGTACGGCGACGACGCCGCGCCAGCCCGGATCACACCGCCACGCCTGGACGGGCGGGTCGCGACCGGCCAGCACGACGATCCCGTCGTCGGGCAGCGCCGGCACGAGGTCGCGGCGCAGCCAGCCGTCGAGCGCGGCCAGATGCTCGTACCCGTCGACGAGCAGGACCTGCGGCTCGGCTCCGCCGACGGCACCCACGAAGTCCTCCGCGGTGGGCCGCAGATCCTGCCCGTCGACGTAGACCACCCGGCGCCCGGCCCGCCGCCCGCGCTCCCGCAGATGCAACAGCAGGGTGGTCTTGCCGATCCCGCCGGGCCCGTACACGAACAGCACGCGCCGCGACGTGCGGCCGGCGAGCGCCTCGTCGAAACAGGCCACCTCGGTGTCCCGCCCGGCGAAGCTCCGCCACCGCACGTCCTCGACGACATCGCCGAGCTTCGGCATCCCGCCAGTCTGGGGGCTCGCGGCGCGGGCCGCCGTCACCCACCCGACAAGTCTAGAAGGAGAACGTGCACATCACCTTGACCCCACCGGTGAACTCGGTCGTCTGCTCCGGCGACGGCCCGATCCGGTAGATGAAGTTGAGCTTCTTGCTGATGATGCCGCAATCGTCGGCGTACGAGGCGTCCTCGATCCACACCGGCCGTCCGCCCTGCCCGAGATAGGCGGTGTAGACGGCCGCCCCGAGGAACTGCCAGACCCCCTTGCAGGCGCCCTTCGTGTCAGCGACCTTGGCACTGATCTCCGCCGACAGCGCGGCCACTCCGGCCAGCCCGCCCGCCTTCTTGGCCTTCTTCACCTTCTTGACGGCATCCGACACGAAGCAGTGCATCTTCGCCGCCGCCGACGCCTCGGCGAAGTTCTCCACGATCTGATCGACATCACTCCCGCTGTAGTAGCGGGCCGTACTGGCCTGGGCCGGCACCGCGACAGCCAGCACCATCACGACGGCGGCCACCACGGCCACACCGATTTTCCTGAGCATGCGTGCTCCTCCGACAAGGGGTTACGACCGCCTCACCGTAGGAATCATCGCCCTTCTCGCACCATCACCGTAAATGCCCGACAAAACCACCAACCCGACCGATCCCGTACGGGGTCGTCAAACCGGCGACCTCCTCCGTGCGGCGCGTTGCCGTCCACGGTCGCCCAATTGGGCGGCCCCGCGTCGCTTCGGGAGACGCCGCCGCGCTTACTCCGGCTCGGAGTCGAACATCGGCAGTGGCACGAGGGCCGGCAGTCGAGGTCGAGCGGCGGCGCCGGGCTGGGCGGTCGTGGCACCGCGGCCTTTCCGAGCTCGCTTCGTCTTGGTGTTCGGCCGGCCGATGCTGTCGAACCGTGGTGATCAGTCCGTGGAGGAGGCCGGGGTCCAGCGGTTCTCGTGGCGGGCCAGGTGCAGGGGGCGGCGGGTGCGCCAGCCGTGGCGTTCCAGATCCGGGGTCTGTTCCAGGTGGGTGACCGGGCCCAAGCAGAGCCAGGCGACCGGGCGTACGCCGGCCGGGATGCCGAGCAGGTCGCTCAGGAAGTCCTCGCGGTAGAAGGACACCCACCCGACGCCCAGCTTCTCGGCGGTGGCGGCCAGCCACAGGTTCTGGATGGCCAGGCAGACCGAGTACAGGCCGGCGTCGGCGATCGCGTGGCGGCCCAGGACGGCCGGGCCGCCCCGGGACGGGTCGTACGTGACCGCGATCGACAGTGTGGACTCCAGGATGCCGTCGATTTTGATGCGGGCGAAGCGGGCCGCCGCCTCCGGGTCGTCGGCCAGGGTGGCCGCGAAGACGTCGCGCTCACTCTGGACGTGGGCATGGAACGCCTGGCGGACAAGAGGGTCGCGGACGATGATGAAGTCCCACGGCTGGGACAGGCCGACGCTGGGGGCGGCGTGGGCGGCCGCCAGCACGCGGTCCAGGGTCTCCGGGGCGATGGGGGCGCCGGTGAACTGGCCGCGTACGTCGCGGCGGGTGTGGATGACGTCGTACAGGTTCATGGACGGCGGGGCCCCTCGCTCCGAGTTCGTGCCACCGGGCAGGCTACCGGTCAGCCCTTGAGCGATCCCGTGCCGGGTTCGGTCGTGACGGCCAGGCAGAGGACGCGGGACTCCAGGCGGGCGGTGAACAGCAGGTAGTCCGCGTCGGCCGGGCGCGGGTGGCCGGCGTACGCGGTGAATTTGTCCCGGCAGGTCAGGTCGTCCTGCTCCGCGGTGGCCGTGGACCGGCCGAAGGTGGCGAACACCTCGCTGTCGTGCGAGGCCGAGCAGGGCACCGCGGTGACGTAGTCGTCCGACGACTGGTCGAGGTCTTTCAGGCAGTCGCCGGGGCGCAGGTCGCGGGTGCTGATGCTGCGTTCGCCGCGCAGGACGCCGGTGGCGTCACGGTCGGGGCCGTCGGCGGCGTCCCGGGCGATGGCGATGCCCGCGAACACCGCGATGGCCGAGAGCCACAGGCCGCAGACGCACAGGGCGACGATGGCGATGACCCGGCCGCGCCTGTCGCCGTTGCGCCGGCTCTGCCGCAGGCCCACGATAGCCAGGATGATGCTGATCAGGCCGACGCAGCCGAACAGCGACAGGACCAGCGCCGCGATGGAGAAACCGTTGGTGCGCGGCGGCGCCGGAGGGCTTTGAAGATCCACCGGCGCCACCGTACCGGCCATCGACGGCCGGCGCTGCCCCGATCAGCTGGTGGGACGGCTCCGCCAGAGCAGCCAGACGAAGTAGGGGGCGCCGATCAGCGCCGTCACCAGTCCCGCCGCCAATTGCGAGGGCGCGATGACCGTACGCCCGAGGGTGTCGGCCACGCTCACCAGCACGGCACCCAGGCCCACCGCGACCGGGACCGCCCGGGCGCTGCGGGAGCCGACCAGGGCGCGGGCCGCGTGCGGGGCGACCAGGCCGACGAAGGCGAGCGCACCCACCGCCGTCGCCGCGGCCGCGGTCAGCACCGCCGCCACCGTCAGCAGGCCGAGCCGGGCCCGGTTGAGCGGCACCCCGAGCAGCCTCGGCACGTCCTCGTCGAGGGAGACCAGGTCGAGCGTACGGCTGGAGACCATCGTGAGGGGAAGCGCGACCAGCAGCACCAGCGCGACCGGTACGACCTGCCCGATGCCGCGGCCGTACGTCGACCCGGCGAGCCAGGTCAGCGCCGTGCTCACGTTCCACGGGGAGATCACCACCACGACCAGGGTCGTGATCGCCGTGGCGGCCGCGCTGACCCCGACACCGACCAGCACGATCCGGTCGGAGGCGAGCCCGCGCCCGGCCGCCAGCCAGTAGACCAGGGCGAACGTGCCCAGCGCGAAGAGCGTGGCCACGCCCATCACCGGCCAGGCGCCGATGCCGGGGAAGAGCAGGACCACCGCGACCGCGCCGACGCTGGCGCCCGGTGTCACGCCGAGCAGGCTGGGCTCGGCCAGCGGGTTGCGGCAGACCGCCTGCACGATGGCGCCGGCCAGGGCCAGCGCCGCCCCGCCGAGCAGGGCCGCCAGCACACGCGGCCAGCGCTGGTCGAGCACGAAGCCGACCTGCCGGCCGGCGTTGCCGCTGATCCAGTTCAGGACGTCGCCGAGCAGGACGATCCGGTCGCCGAGCAGCAGGCCGGCGATCAGCGCGGCGACCAGGAGCACCGCGATCAGTACGGAGACGGTGACGACCCACGGGCGGGAGTGGACGGTGCCGTGGGCGCCGCGGGCCGGCGCCGCGGCCGGGCCGCCGTCGCGCAGCTTGCGGGCCAGCCAGACCAGCACGACGGCGCCGGCCAGGGTGGTGACGATGCCGGTGGGCACCGAGATGGCCACGTCGGCCGGCAGGGCGAGCCGCAGCAGCACGTCGGCCCCGACCACGATCAGGGCGCCGCAGAGCCCGGTGAACGGCAGCAGCAGCAGGTGCCGGCCGAGCCCGGGCACGCGCCGGGCCACCAGCCGGGCGATCACCGGGGCGGACAGGCCGACGAATCCGATCGGGCCGGCCACGGTCACCGAGATCGCGGCCAGCAGCACCGCCGTGACGACCGACAGGACCCGGGTGCGGCGGACGTCGACGCCGAGCACCCGGGCCGAGTCGTCGCCGAGGCCGAGCACGTCGAGCCGGTGCGCCAGCAGCAGTGCGGCCAGCACGCCGATCGCGACCACCGGCGCCGTCAGCTTGACGTTCTCGCTGCCGGACTGGACGGTCGTGCCGCTGCCCCAGGCGAACAGGCCGACGGTGTTCTGCTGGAACAGCAGCAGGAGTACGGAGGTGAGCGCGTTCAGCGCGAGCGCGACGGCCGAGCCGGCCAGCACCAGCCGAGTCGGCCCGGCGGCGCCGCCCCGCGAGACGAGCAGGACGACACCGGCCGCGAGCAGGCCGCCCACGAAGGCGACGAGCCCGCCCACCACGAACGGTACCGCGACCCCGAAGGCGGCCACGGCCACCACGGCCACGTAGGCGCCGGCGTTCACGGCGAGGGTGTCGGGGGAGGCCAGCGGGTTGCGGGCCACCGACTGCAGGACCGCGCCGGCGACGCCGACCGCGATGCCGACGAGCAGGGCCGCCGCGAGCCGGGGGAGGCGGCTGGCCACGAGGACCGCCACCGCCTCGTCGTTCTCGCCGGCCCACGGGTTGATCGCCTTGAGCAGTTCGCCCACGCCCATGGCCGCGGTGCCCTGCGTGAGGTGCACCGCGGCCAGGACGGCGAGCAGCACGACCGCCACGGCGAAGACCGCCACCACGCCGTACACCCTTTTCAGCGGCGCCGCCGTCACCGGCGAAATCGTGCTGGTCATCGACTCAGGCGGTCAGGGCGCTGGTGAGGGCGTCGATGTAAGCGTTCGCCGAGGCGGGGCCGCCGAACATCCAGATGCCGTCCGGGACGCGCTTGACCTGGTTGGCGGTGACGAACGGGAGCTGCTTCCACACCGCGTTGGTCTTCAGCGAGTCGGTGAAGTCGCCGCCGTCCGCGTCGTTGGCCACGTACAGGAAGGCGGTCGACGGGTCCTTGAGCTTGGTCAGGCCCTCGACGTCGGTCTGGGCCAGGCCGTAGTCCTTGTCGCCGCCGGTGGTCCACTGGTTCTTCAGGCCCAGCTCGTTGGCGATGGCGCCGAAGAACGAGGTCGGCGTGTAGAAGCGCAGCGAGACGGTGCCGGCGTCGACCCAGCCGTCGGCCATGGCGAACGCGGCGCCGGACTTGTTGGCCTTGGCCAGCGCGTCCTTGCCGGCCGCGACCTTGGCGTCGAAACCGGCCAGCAGCTCGGTGGCCTTGGCCTGGGTGCCGGTGGCCTGCGCGAGGGTGTTCACCGTCTTGCGCATGTAGCCGATCGGGTCGGCGCCGTCCGAGCCGCGCAGGGTGAGGACGGGCGCCTGCTTGGCGATCGAGGCGATCACGTTCTCGGGCAGGTCCTTGGTGGTGACGACCAGGTCGGGCTTGAGGGCCACGATGGAGTCGAGGCTGGGCTCACCGCGCTGGCCGACGTCCGGGGTGGAGGCGTCGATCGGGGCGCTCTTGTCCCAGTTGTTGTAGCCCTTGACGTCGGCCTGGCCGACCGGCTTCACGCCGAGCGCGACCAGGTTCTCGGTGAGCCCCCACTCCAGTGAGACGACGTTCTTGGCGGGCGCGTCGAGGTGGACGGCGCCGCGCTCGTCGGTCAGGTCGACCGGTCCGCTCGAGACGGCCGGGGCCGCGGCGGCCTCGTCGGCCGGGTCCTCGGTGGTGCCGCAGGCGGCCGTGATCAGCAGGGCGCTGAACGCGACGCCGGCCGCGAAAGCTCGGCGGGTGAGAGCCATGAGAAAAATGTCCCTTTCAATAATCAGGAGGCGAGCGACCGGCTGGTGTGCCGGCCGATGGGGCGTGTGCGGACGTGGCCGTCGTCGCCGACGGACACCTCGATGCGCAGGCCGTAGATGTCACTGAGCAGGTCGGTGGTGAGCACCTCGGCCGGCCGCCCGTCGGCGCGCACGACGCCCTGGCACATCAGCACGATCCGGTCGGCGACCGCGGCCGCCTGGTCGAGGTCGTGCAGCACCACGCCGACCGCCACGCCGTGCTCGTCGGCGAGTTCACGGACGATGTCGAGGATCTCCACCTGGTAGCGCAGGTCGAGGAAGGTGGTGGGCTCGTCGAGCAGGACCACGCCGGTGTCCTGGGCCAGGCAGGTGGCGAGCCAGACGCGCTGCAGCTCGCCGCCGGACAGCTCGTCCACGGCGCGGTCGGCCATGGCGTGCACGCCGGTCATGGCCATCGCCTTGTCCACATGGGCCGGGCCGTCGGGGTCACCCGAGCCGAAGCGTCCCCGGTAGGGGTGCCGTCCGTAGGCGACCACGTCGCGTACGGAAACGCCTCCGGGTGTCGGCCTGGACTGCGTCAGAAGGGTGACCTGCCGCGCGAAGTCCTTCGGCTTGAGGGCGGCGGCGTCGGCGCCGTCCAGCGCGACGGTGCCCGACTGCGGGGTGTGCAGCCGCGCGAGCGAGCGCAGAAGGGTGGACTTGCCGGAACCGTTGGGCCCCACGAGGGCCACGACGGTGCCGGCGTGCAACTCGATGCCCGCGCCGTGCACGACGGTCCGGCCGTCGTAGGCGAGCGTCAGATCGGCTCCGGTGAGCGCCGCATCCCTGGTCATGAAGGTGAGGCTAACCTAAATCCGAGCGCGGCTCGAATCACGGGTCATAACGAATCAAGATCATGTATGTGTTTAGGGTGAGGTCATGATCGCGCACCCCGGGCTCCGCTTCACCGACCACACCGTGACCGTGCCGCTCGACCACAGCGACGCCGGCCGGGGCACGATCGAGGTCTTCGCCCGCGAGGTCGTCGCCTCCGACAAGGCCGCCGACGACCTGCCCTGGCTGCTCTACCTGCAGGGCGGTCCGGGCGGCAAGTCACCGCGGCCGCCGCGCTCCGGCAGCTGGATCGCCCGCGCGGTCAAGACCCACCGGGTGCTGCTGCTCGACCAGCGCGGAACGGGCCGCAGCACGCCGCTCGGCACGCACTCGGTGAAGCACTTCCGGGCCGACAGCATCGTGGCCGACTGCGAGATCCTGCGGGCCCGGCTGGCCGGCGGGCAGCGCTGGGACACGCTCGGCCAGAGCTACGGCGGCTTCGTCACCATGACCTACCTGTCGCACGCGCCGCACGGCATCCGCACGGCCTACGTGACCGGCGGCCTGCCCGGCCTGACCGCCACCGCCGACGAGGTCTACGCCCGCACGTATCCGCGGGTGGCCGCCAAGAACGCCGAGTACTACCGGGCGTTCCCGGAGGACCGGGCCAAGGTCCGGGCGATCGCCGACCGGCTCGCCGCCGAGGACGTCCGGCTGCCCGACGGCGACCGGCTCACCGTCGAGCGCTTCCGGACGCTGGGCAGCGCGTTCGGCATGAGCTACGGCTACGCCCAGGTGCACTGGCTGCTCGACGAGGCCTTCACCGACTCTTTCCGGTACGAGGTCATGCAGCTCACCGGCTTCGTCGGCCAGCCGCTGTACGCGCTGCAGGAGTACATCTACGGTCAGGGCTCCGGCGCCACGAACTGGGCGGCCGCCCGCGCTCTCGCGACGAGGCCGGAATTCGCCGCCGGCGCCGACCCGCTGCTGTTCACCGGCGAGATGATGTACCCCTGGATGTTCGAGCAGATCCGGGCGCTGCGCCCCTACGCCGCCGTCGCCGAACAGCTGGCCGCCGTCGACGACTGGCCGCTGCTCTACGACCCCACGATGCTGGCCGCCAACGAGGTGCCGGTCTACGCGGCCGTCTACGCCGACGACATGTACGTCGACCTGGGCCTGTCGCTCGAGACGGCGGCCGCGGTCGGCAACGTCCGCACCTGGATCACCAACGAGCACGAGCACGACGGCCTGCGCACCTCGGGCGAGGACGTGCTCGGCCACCTCATGGACATGGCCGCCTTCACCAGGTGAAACGTCCCGGATAGCTCACCTCGGCCAGCCGCGCCTGACCCTCGGTGCTCGGATGGAAGTAGTCGATCCGGTTGACCAGCTCGAGGTCGAAGCGCACGTTGTGCACCTCTCCCGAGTCCCAACGGCATTTCTTCCCGTACGCCCGGCAGGCGTCCGCCAGCGCGTCGTTGTACCCGTCGATGCGCCGGGCGACCTGGCGGCGACGGCTCTCGTCGGCCTCCGCCGTGGAGGTGGGACGGGCCAGCAGGGACGGGCAGATGCCGGCGTTCCACGCCCGTACGGCCTTCTCGTTGCCGTGCCCGACGTCCCACAGCCGGTAGAGGTCGGGGATGCTCACCATCAGCACGCGCGCCTTGGGCAGGCCCTTCTTGAGCCGGTCGAGCCCGGCACCGACCCGCTGCCGGAACGTGGCGACCGGGGTCATGCCCGGCACGCTGGCGGCGCAGGCGTCGTTCGAGCCGATCAGGATCGTCACGTACTGGGCCTTGACGTTCACCGCCTTGCGGGCCTGGGCCGCGAGGTCGGCCGAGTCGGCGCCGGACTGGGCGAAGTTGTAGGCCTTGCCCTTGATGGCCGCGCTCTTGTCCCGGATGCGCCGGTAGTGACTGTCCACCGCCGAGTCGCTGCCGGTCGCCCAGGACCGGCGCTCGCAGGCGACCAGCGCGAAACAGCTCGCGAACCCGACGGTGATCGAGTCACCGAGGGCGGCCATCGACGACGGGTAGGACTTCGAGGAGCCGGTCGGCTTCGGATCGGCCGCGCCCGTGCCCTCCTCGCAGGCCAGCGCGAACACACCGAGCAGGGCGAGTACGGCGAGGTGCCAGCGACGCATCCCATCCCCAAGATTCACCGAGAGTGACGACATGGCCACTCTACAGTGCCGGGGCATTCCACCCGGTCCGTGACCCACGCGCCCCGGGACACCGTTCGGGTGGTCTCACCGAGCCCGGTCGGCGACCTGGAGCTTGGCGACGACGCTGGAGACGTGATGGCGTACGGTCCTCGGGCTGAGCCCCAGCCGCTCGGCTATCTGCTGGTTGGTCAGATGCCGCGCGACCAGGCTCAAGATCTGCCGCTCCGGGTCGCTGAGCTCCGGCAACGCCCCCTCCTGGCGCCGATCGGGTCCCGGGAAGTACCCCATCAGCCGTACGGCCAGAGCCGCACCGAAGATCGCCTCCCCGGCGGCCACCGCCCGTACGGCCCGCAGCAGCTCCGCCTTGCGGGCTCCCTTGGGTACGTGGCCGCGGGCGCCCGCCCGCATCGCCGCGAACACCGAGTCGTCGTCATCGGCCGTGCTCAGCACCAGCACCCGCACGTTCGGCACGGCCCGCACCAGCCGCTCGGTGGCGGCGACACCGCCCGTCCCCGGCATGGCCAGGTCGATCAGCACGACGTCCGGCCGCAGCCGGGGCGTCATGACGAGGGCCTGCTCGCCGCTGGCCGCGTCGTCGGCCACCTCGATGTCCTCGGACGTCTCCAGCAGCGCCCGCAGCCCCTGTCGGAAGGCCGCGTGGCCGTCCACGATCAGCGCCCGGATCGGCTCCGTCACCGCAGTCCCTCCCGCGCGGGCCAGGGCCTCTCGGCTCCGTCCCGCATGGATGTCAGCCCAACCCCCGGCCGTACGCAATGGGTCCGCCTCCGCCCGTCATCACCGACCTCGACCACCAGCCGCCCAACGGCCGACCGGGCACCGGAGTGACGGCACACATCGGTCACCGCCGCCGCTCCGCCCTTGATACGCCGAAGGTGGCGCGGCCGGAACCGCCCCGACGGGAAGCGGACTCGAACGACGGTATTTTGGTGCGATGAGTCAGCTTGAGGACGTGGCCGCCCGTGATGGCTGGCGCTGCTGGGTGTGCGACGAGCCGGTGGACCCCGACATGCCGGTGAACGACCCCCGGGGGCCCAGCGTCGACGCCCGTACCGCCGACCGCAAGGCGAAGATTCCCGAGCGCCTGGCCCACCGGGCCTGCAACACCCGCAAGGGCGCGGTGAAGGTGACCATCGCCTGGCCCGGCCACCTGCACGTCACCGAACCGGCTCCGCTGATCGCCGTGGCCGACCGGCTGGAACGCAAGGGCGGCCGCGAACTGGTGGCCCGGTGCCCGACCAGGAAGGACGCCCAGGCCACCGCCGACTGGCTGGTGGACCGCTTCTCCCGCCTGCTGCCCACCCGGCCGGTGTCGGCCACCGTCGACCCGGGCGCCGGCCAGTTCCTGGTCACCCTGGTTCGCCGCTGACCATGGCGGGCCGGCGCTACAACTGCTCCTGCGGCAAGAAGCGCTACCGCGACGAGGAAGCGGCGCTCGCCGCCGCGGCCGAGGACACCCGGGCGTACGGCGAGACCGTCACCGTCTACCGCTGCCCCGGCGGCCTGGCCTGGCACCTGACCGCCCACGGCTTCGTGCCGGAGGCGCTGCGCTCGGCCGGGCGCCGGGTGGCCTACGCGCTGCTGTCCCACGAGTCACTGGACTGGTCGTCGTTGGACGGCCGCGACACGCGGGCCGCGCGGCGCATCGTCGCCCTCGGCCTCGCGTCCGGCCCGCCGCCGGGCACGCTGCGCGCCACCGACCGCGCGGGCCTGACGCGCGTCGTCCAGATCGGCCTCGACGCCTACGCCGCCGGCGGTCACTCGTAGCAGCCGCGCCGGTCGCTCTCCACCTGCACGTAGACGACCTTGCTCTTCTCGATGTTGATCCGGTAGTGGGCGCCGTCGCCCTTCACGACGTCGACCAGTGCGTCACCGGCGGTGCGCTTGGCCGGGGGCGTCTCGTCCCCGTCGCCGCGCCAGGTGAGCTGCGGGTACGCCTGGCGCACCGCGGCCAGCGTACTGCCCGGCTTGATCCCCTCCGCCGTCTTCTGGCCGCCGAACGAGTCGATCGCCCGCAGCCCGTACTTGCCGTTGAAGATCATCCAGTCCTCGTCCGACTGCCCCTTCCAGTGCGCGGAGACGCAGGCGTCGGGCCCGGAACCGTGCTGCTCGGCGTTGACGACGATGAGACCGGTCGCCTTGGCCGCCTTCAAACTCATCCCCACCTTCAACGGCCCGATCCGATCCGGCCGAATCGTGAACTTGGCCGGATCGGTGTGCCCCGCCTCCGTCGGCTGGCCGGTCTCCGTCGGCCGGCCAGTCGGCGTGGCCGCCGGAGCTTCGGTGGCCGGAGTCGTGGCCGGCGCCGAAGTAGGAGCCGAGGCAGGAGTCGTGGGAGCGGCCTGCCCGCTCGGCGTTGTGGTGTCGCTGCAGGCGGCAGCCAGGACGACCAGGCTGGTAGCACCAAAGATCTGAACGAGACGACGCATCGGAATGTCCTTCCCCGTGGGTTCCTCTTGCCCGAGTCAGCATTCCGGCTCACCGCCCCCGGCGAATCACGGATACGTGCCAACGAACGGGTGACGATCGAGCCGGCCGCGGTGATCATCACCTAGACTTTCGACGTCATCCGCCACCAACTGGCTCGGCGAGATGATCGGCAGGAGTGTTCGAAGGCGACGCGATCGTCTTCGTTGACTGCCGTGCCCTGCTGACCGGTCGAGTCAGGCGTCTTCATCGCGGCGTCATCGATCCGCCGGCAGGATTGCTGCTCGCTCGTACTTGGCGATCCCATACGCGAGAGGGTCACGCGACTTCGTGTCAGGTTCGACTGCCAAAGAAAGGATGCGGCGTGGCGAACATCGCCATCTAGCTCTAAGCGGGAATGGGAGAGATCACCCTGTGGACCATAATCGCAGTGGCGGCCTCATCCCTCCTGGCATTGCTCGCGCTTTTCCTGCTCTGCGTCGTTGCGATGGTCTTCGCGGCATGGAAAGGCGTAAAGACGTATGTCAGGGTCACCAAACAAGGCGAATTCCACATAGAGCCAGGGAACCTTGGTCAGGTTTCCGCCCAGAGGGATGACGACCAACCGTTAGTTGTCGACGCCAGCGGTGCGGCGTCGACGGTCTCCACGCAGGAAGAGTTACCACCCCCGAAGGCCGCGCGCAGGCGCGGACGAGGCCCCGGCCGGAACGGGGGTGAGAAGACATAACGCGGGAACCCTCGGAGGCTCATCCGAGGGTTCCGCTGTGTCTCGTGGCCGATGGTCTACCGTCGCGTTCGGCGATCGTGAAAGGGGCCGGGGGCTCCCGGACATGTGTGAGGGTGGACCCTGTGAACGTGGAGGGGCGCCGGCGGCGGTTCGAGGCCCTGGCCCCCGCGGTGATCGAGGCGGTGCGGCGCTATCTGGTGCGGCGCACCGACGCGGCCACCGCGGACGACGTGCTGTCCGAGACGCTGCTCGTGTGCTGGCGGCGGCTGGACGAGATGCCCGAGGAGCACCTGCCGTGGGCGTACGGGGTCGCCCGTAACTGCCTGGCCAACGCTGAGCGGAGCCGCCGGCGGCAGGCCCGGCTGTTCGCGCGCATCGCGACGATCGATCCGCCCCGGCCGGTGACCGACGGGCCCGAGCCCGAGGACGACGAGCTCGCCACCGCCATGGCGCGGCTGCGGGACGCCGACGCCGAGCTTCTGCGGCTCTGGGCCTGGGAAGACCTCACGCCCCCGCAGATCGGCGTCGTGCTCGGCGTCTCGGCCAACGCGGCCTCCATCCGGCTGCACCGGGCCAAGGAGAAACTGCGCGAGGAATTGCGAAAGGCCGCGGCGGCGGCCGGACATGAGGGGGAGACAGAGGGGAGCCGGCCATGACCGACGACGAGCTGCGGGCGCGACTGCGCCGCGCCGATCCGGCCCGGGACATCGCGCCGGCCTCCCCGCACCGCTTCCCGCTGGAGGAAATCATGACCACCGCCACGCCCGCGCCGCCCCGCAAACGCCCGCTCATCGCGCTGGCCGCGGCGGCCCTCGTGCTGGTGGCCGCCGGCATCGGCTGGCTGACGCTTCGACCCGAGGAGACACCGACCGTGACCACCCAGGAACTGCGAACCGTCCAGTTGACCGCCACGGGCGTACAGGCCAAGTGTGTCGAACCCACCGCCGAAGTCCTCGCCGAGGAGGCCGACTTCGCCTTCGCCGGCACCGTCACCGCCGTCGAGGGCACCACCGTCACGCTCGACGTCACCCGCGTCTACCGGGGCTCCGCCGCCGACCAGGTGCGGATCGCGCAGGCCGGCGACTCCTCCGAGCAGATGATGGGCAGCGGCAAGTTCGAGAACGGCAAGAAGTACCTGGTCGCGTCGGCCGAGACCAGCATGCTGATCTGCGGCTACAGCGGCGAGGCGGACGCCGAAGGCCTCCAGGGCCTGTACGACCGGGCGTTCGCCTAAGTTGGAGGCATGCCGCGCCGTGCCGTCTCGTTCCTGATCGCCCTGTTGGCCGTCCTGCTGGCGGCGTCACCGGCCCGTGCCGAGGCGCCGCAGCGGCTCGACAACCAGTTCACCGATGCCTCCGGCTGGATCGACAACCGGGCGCCGGCCGAGAACGCGGTCCAGGACCTGCAGGACAAGACCGGCATCCAGCTCTGGGTGGTGCTCGTCGACTCGTTCGACGGCACCCCGGCCCAGAGCTGGACCGACGAGACGGCGCGGCTCAGCGACCTCGGCGACCGGGACGCGCTTCTCGCGATCGCGGTCGAGGACCGGTCGTACGCCTACTCGTTCCCCGACGACGCGCGCATCTCCGACAAAGAGCTGGCCGAGGTCGCCGAGAAGGACATCGAGCCCGCGCTCAGGAAGGGTGACTGGTCCGGCGCCGTCGTGGCCGCCGCCGAGGGCTACCAGGACGCCGCCTCCGGCGGCAGCGGCCTGATCTGGGCCGTCCTCATCGTGCTGCTCGTCGTGGTGGCCGGCCTGGCCTGGGTTTTCCTGCGGCGCCGCCGCCGTGCCGCCGCGCCCGCGCCGGCACCGGCCGGTCCGACCGAGGCCGAGCTGTCGAGCCGGGCCAACGCGCTGCTGGTCGAGCTCGACGACGACCTGCGGGCCAGCGAGCGGGAACTGGAACTGGCCACCGCTCAGTACGGCGAGCCGGCCACCGCACAGTTCCGGTCCGCCCTCGACGAGGCCCGCCGCAACGTGGGCGAGGCCTTCCAGCTGCGGATGACGCTCGACGAGAAGCCCACCCCCGGCGACCGCTCCAAGCTGACCCGCATCATCGAGCTGTGCGAGGCCGCCGACAAGCGCCTCGACGACGAGTCGGACGCCTTCGATCGCCTGCGCGACCTGGAGTCCCGCGCGGCCGAGGTCGCCGACGAGGTCGACCGCCGCCGCGCCCGGATCGAGGCGGCCGTGCCCGGCGCCGAGGCGACCGTGCGCGACCTGCAGGCCCGGTTCTCCGGCGGCGCCGTCACCGCGATCACCGGCAACGCCGACCAGATCCGCGAGCGCCTGGCCTTCGCCGCCGACTCCGCGCGCCAGGCCCGCGAGGCTCTCACCCAGGGCAGAAACCCCGAGGCGGCGCTTGCTGTACGGGGCGGGGAGCAGGCCGTCGATCAGGCGGACCACCTGGTGCGGGCGATCGAGCGGGCCGCCACCGAGCTGCCCGCGGCCCGGTCCGCCGCCGACGGCCTGCTGGCCGAGGTGACCGCCGAGACCGCCGCCGGCCGCGCCGCGCTGACCGGCGGGGGAGAGGTGCCCCCGGGCCTGGCCGCCGCGGTCACCGGCGGCGAGCAGGTGCTGGCCGAGGTGCGCGCCGCCCTGGCCGCCGACCGCCCCGACCCGGTCGCGGCCGTGGCCCGCCTGCAGAGCGCCGACGCCGCCCTGGACGCCGCGCTGGCCGCCGCCCGCGACGCCGCCGAGCGGAGCGCCCACGCCCGCAGTATGCTGGCCCAGGCCCTGCCGGTGGCCCGGGCCGAGGTCTTCGCGGCCAACGACTTCATCACCACCCGCCGCGGCGCCGTCGACTACAGCGCCCGCGCCGCCCTCTCCGAGGCCCAGCGCCACCTGTCCCGGGCCGAGAGCCTGGCCGCTTCCGACCCGGTGACCGCCCTGTCCGAGGCCCAGCAGGCGCACCAGCTGGCCTCCCAAGCCGGCCAGTCCGCCCGCGTCGACGTCCAGAGCTGGGGCGGCGCCGGCCCCTACGGCCGCCCGGGCGGCTTCGACGCCGGCGCTTTCGCCGGCGCCGTCCTGGGCGGCATCCTGGCCGGCGGCGGCCGCTCACCGGGTGGCTTCGGAGGCAGCAGCCGCCGCGGCGGCGGAGGCGGCCACTCCACCGGAGGCGGCCGCCGAGGCGGAGGCGGCCGCTTCTGACCTCGTCCCCGCGGATGCCAAGCCGTGAACGGACATGGCACACCGGTAGCGGCGGAGTTGGCCGCTGAGGTGGGGGAGCTCCGGCTTCTCGTCATTCGGCGCCGTGGGGCCCGAGCTAGGTGTGCTGTCCAGGGAGGTTGGTCGAGGTGGTGTGACGAGTTGATCTGACTCTGGACGGGTGAAGGCCTCCGGTTGTGGAGTGGAGCTGTCTAGGA
>NZ_JBEZGO010000009.1:0-383754 GCF_040650035.1 Actinoplanes sp. NPDC048796
CCCGGTTGACCCCTATCGACTACGAGACCATCATGACCCCACCGGCCAGTCAGGCCGCGTGACTTGATCTGTCACCTGCCGGTGCAGCAGACCCACCCGCTCATGGGGCATGAAGTCTTCGGTACGGCCGAGGACGTACGGCGGCAGATCTTTGGCACCTACTTCTTGAACTATGTGCATGCCGGCTACTCAGTAGGGTTCTTCGAAGATAAATACCTGGCCGCCGACGTTTTCCCTCGATTCTTCAAGTTTGACACGGGCCGCGAGTATTGGGAGGCGATGCGGCCTGTCTGGGTTGCCCGTTATATAACCAAAAGGTCGCGGAAGTTTGTCGCCATGCTGGACGCGAGCTATGGCCAAGCCGTTCTGGCAGGACCTCCGGTCATCGCCGGAGCGCCGACCGCCACAGCCGTTGAAGCCAAGAAGGGATCCTCCCGCCCGGCGTCTGTCTTACTCGCCGGCGGATTGGTTGCTGGAGCACTCATAGGAGGCTGGCTAGCTCGCCGAAACACCTAGCCTTGTCACGCACCGGGACCCTGGCTTGGCTCCGCTGAACTGTCCCCCACGCCGGCCATCCGTCTTCCGAGGCCGGCGAGGGACAGCTATCTGTATCGACAGACTGCGATGTGTTGCACGCTCGGCGGCAGCGTCTACCCCCAGGAGTGCTCATGCGAAGAACCCTGACCCTCGCCGCCATCGCGTCCCTGCTGGTCACCGGGGTGGCCGGGGTGCCCGCCCAGGCCGTCGCGGCGCCGTCCGAGGTGGCCAAGGCGCCCGACTCGGTGGCGTACCTCGTCGACACCTACGGTGTCACGCAGGCCGAGGCCGTACGCCGGTTGAAGGTGCAGGCCGCATCCCGGGACCTCGGCCGGCAGCTGCGCCAAGATCTCCCGGACCGGTACGCCGGTATGTGGCTGGACCAGAAGAACGGCGGTGAACTCGTCGTCGGCCTGACCGCCGGGGACAAGTCCGACGTGGCCGCGAAGCTGCCGAGCTTCGTCCGGCTCCGCACACAACCGGCCACGTACTCGATGGCCCAGTTGGAGGCGATGAAGGCGCGGATCGAGCCCTCCCTCGGTGACGGCGAGGCCGCCGTGATCGACGTGCACCGCAACCGGCTGGCCGTCTGGACGCCGGGGACCGCGACCGTGACACGGATGAGTTCGCTGACCCGGCTGACGGCGGCCGAACCCGGCGTCGTGGTCGCCCGCCGGCAGCAGGGCCGGCTCGCGACCGAGGACAAGGCGGAGGCGACCACGGCCCCGACGGCCAAGGCGGGGCCGCCCTGCCACGTGCTGATCTGCGGCCCGGCCCCGATGCGCGGCGGATACCGGCTCGACGTGCCCCGCGACGACGGCACCACCGGTCCGTGCACCGCCGGTTTCAACATCCGGGGCAGCAACGGCTGGCAGTACATCATCACGGCCGGGCACTGCTTCCGCGGAAGCAACCACACGCACATCGACAAGACCTCGCACAACGGCATCGCCGTCGGCTACGAGGACACCGTGCTCACCAACTCCAGCTATCCCAAGGACTACGCGATCTCGCCCTACCAGACCAAACCTGACCAGGTCGACTACTGGGGCGGCACGCCGCGCAACCTGGTCCGGCACCAGTGCGCCTCGTCCCACGTGTCCTGCGTCAGCAAGGACTGGCCGGTCTGGGACCAGTGGAACTACGAGGACATCCTGCTCGGCTTCATCGCGTGCCGCACCGGTTCGGCCGACACCGCGAGCGGCGGCGGCGGGTGGCTCACCGGCACCTACTGCGGAGAGGTGACCGACTTCAACGGCGGCATCGTGACGAACCACTGCGGCCGCAAGGGCGACAGTGGCGGCCCGCTCTTCAGCCAGTTCGACAACAGCGCGTACGGCATCCTGCACGACGGCACCGACGTGAAGGGCCCGTGCTACGGCGCGAACGGCACCAACGAGGAGTGGAGCGACTTCACCGCGCTCTCGGTCGCCCTCGACGACGCCTGGCTGCAGAACTGGCTCAACGGCGGCGGCGACATCGACTACGAGCTGATCACCTCCGCCAACGGCTGACCCCACCACCGGCCGCCGCCCGAGTGTCCTTCCGACGGCGGCCGGTGCGCCCGGCGGGTCAGCGGCGGGCGTCGGTGTAGTACCGCATCGCCGTGCCGAGGAATTCGACCATCCGCGGGTGGTAGGAGGTGTGCCAGGTGCGCATGCTCTCGTCCTCGGCGTAGAGCAGGGCCATCCCGAGGTAGGCGTCCGGGCTCGGGTGGTAGAACCGGCTGACGACGGCGTGGTGCCGGTCGATCAGCTCTTGGACCGCCTCGTCGCCGGGCTGGGCGCCCGCGGTGATGGCGGCGGCGATCTCGCCGTACAGGTCGTGCCAGTCGCGGTGGACCTGTTCCTTGTCGACATGGGCCCAGCCGGTGGTCGCGGCGAGGCTGGCGGCCTGCTCGTCGGCGAGCGCGCGGCGGCAGCGGTCGGCATCCTCGGCGGCGAAAGTGGAACTACTCATCTGCGGTGTCATGCCCTGTCGTGAGGGGGGTACGGTTCCGCCGCCCGGCCGGTGGGCACGAACGGCATCGGACCTTCCCACACCAGCCCGGACCCGGTAAATCGATTTTGTGATCGAACCTCATGAGTTCTTCACAGGAATCGGGGTCGGTTGTTCTAAGTGGTTCGGTACATTCCCCGGCATGACTCTCGACGCGCTGTTCCGGCCGGTGGCCGAGACCGCGAAAAGCCACGGCCGGTGATCACCCGAAGAGCCGCGATCGGTGTCGCGGCGCTCCTGATGGCCGGATGCGTCAGGCATGACGAGAAGACGACCCGGCCACAGCAGCAGCCGAGTTCGGCCCCCGCGTCGCCCTCGGCCCCCGCGTCGCCCTCGGTCGCCGCGTCCCGCCCGGCGGAACGTCACGCGCGGCTCCTCGAGCTGGAGCGAGCGTACGGCGCACGGCTCGGGGTATTCGCGGTGTCGGCCGGCAGCGGTGTCACAGTCGAGCACCGGGCGGACGACAGGTTCCCGTTCTGCTCGGCGTTCAAAGGCCTGGCCGCCGCCGCCGTCCTGCACGCCACACCACTGGCCGGGCTGGGCAAGCGCGTCCGGTTCACCCAGGCCGATGTGGATCCGAACCGGAAAAACGCGGTCAAGACCCGGGACCGGGTGGCCACCGGGATGACGCTCGGCGAGCTGTGCGACGCGGCGATCCGCTTCAGCGACGGCACGGCGGGAAACCTCCTGCTGCGCCAGATCGGCGGCCCGGCCCAGCTGACGGCCTACCTGCGGACGCTGGGCGACACGGTGACACGATCCGTGCGGACCGAACCGGGCCTCCACCGCGACTGGAAACCCGGCGACCAGCGCGACACCACCTCCGCCCGGGCCATCGGCACGGACTACCAGAAGATCATCGTGGGCGGCGCCCTCCCCGGCGAGGCCCGCGCCTACCTTCGTGACCTGATGGAACGCGCCGACCGGAACCTCAACAGCAAGAAACGGATCCGGGCGGCCGTGCCGCGCGGCTGGACCGTGGCCGACAAGACCGGCACCGGCAGCTTCTACGGCATCGCGAACGACATCGGCCTCGTGTGGCCCGCGCCGTCCGCCGATCCCGTCCTCGTCTCCATCATGTCGAGCCGCGCCGACCGCAACGCCGTGCCCGACAACGATCTCGTCGCCGAAGCGGCACGCTACGCACTGGAAAGAATCACCTGAGCGCGATCGTCGCCAGCACCACGTTGACCACACGCCGTTTATGGCCGGTGCGCATCTACAAGATCGGCGCAACGAAGTTCGGGACGGCCACGGTTGCCGGCAAGTGCTAGCGTCGGCCGCCGCATGCCTCCGACGTACGAGGAGTTCCTGGTGCACGTGACCGCCGAAGATCGATTGCAGATCCAGGAGGTGATCGCACTGCACGGTCACCTGTGCGACGCCGGCGCCTACGACCGCTTCGACCTGGTGTTCACCCCGGATCTGGTGGTCGATACGAGCGATCTCGGCCTCGCGCCGGTGCACCCGAGTGATGAGCACGAGTCTCGGCTCGCCATGTACATCGCGGTCGCGCACCGCCGGGGGCCTGGAAACATCCTGGGCATGCATGTCACCAACGTCGTGGTGCGGGAGGACGGCGACGGAGCCCGAGCGTGGTCGAAGGGTTTGACCGTCGACGTGGAGGGCTCGGTTGCCAGCTTCGTCTATGCGGATGAGCTGGTGCGGACCCCTCACGGATGGCGCATCCGACACCGGAAGGTCTCGCCTCGCCGCGAGCCCGGCCGCGGGCCCGAACTGCCTCTCCCCCGCTGACTGCTGCGTATGAGGCGCGCGCCCGGCTACCGGACTCGAACCGGCTCATACCTCGCGGTCGGCAGCACGGAAGTGCTGGCACGGAATTTCCCACCCGCCTTTGCCCGGCGCGCCGCACCAGGTTAGCGGCCGGCCATCGCCGATGCACGCGAGCTTTCTGGGCGTGCGCTCTCACCGCCGCAAATTCGCACCCCGGCTTGCCCGGTGGCGTCACGTAGGGTCGGCGCCTCGGGGTCGGCCCGCGGCCACCGCCAACCCGGCCACGACCATGCCGGCGAGCCCCACCCACAAGCCCCATCCCAGACCGACGTCGAGACCATCACTTCGATACGGCACCAGGTGATCACGCTTCATCCAGTCCGCCGCGATATCGGCGCCCGGTTCGGACTCGGGCTTCCCGTCCACGTCCAGCTCGATTGTCATAGTGGTCTCTGTCTCGGGGTCGTTCATCGGTTCGATGTCGCTGCGTTGAACAAGGGTCAGGAACACCGACACCGTCACCGCCGCCAGGACGGCCAGCCATACCGGCAACGGGACCCGTCCCCGAACGAACCGCCAGACCAGCCAAACGGCGACCGCCGCCACGGCGATCACGATGGCCGCGCTCCACCGGGACGACATCTGCCATGCCGTTCCGGCGAACGTCGCCACCCGCGTACCGCTGTCGTCGCTCACCCGAACGCGGACCAGCCACCACGGCAGCCACCCGCTCGCCACCACGAGAAGGCCGGATCCCGCTGCCACCGGTTCCTGCCACCTGATGGTCATGCAAGAAATGTAGGCACCTGCTCGCACTACGGCAGGCATACAGCGCGGCACCAGCTCTCTGGCCCTCCGGTTTGCCGCGATCCGGCCGTGCGGCCGTGCCGCCCACGCCGCTCTTCGCTGGCTCGTCAGGCGAAGGTGTGGCCGGGTGCCCGAGCGGCGCACACCATGCTCGGCGCGCCGGGCTCGCCGTGCTCGATCTCGTATCCGCACTCGCCGCAGCCCCGGTCGGGATGGTGCTCCCGCCAGTCGTGACCGCACTCGGCACACACGCCGTAGAAGGCGTGAGCCGCGCGTTGCCGCATGAGGTCCCGGTAGCGCTCAGCCATCCGGTTCGTCCAGGTCATTCAGCCAAAGTAACCGAGCTCTCTTTGTCGACGCCGTCGACGAAGCTCAGTATCGCGGCCGCCAGCTTCTCGGGGGCTTCGAGGGCTACGTAATGGCCGACACCCGCCAGTTGGACGTCGCTGATCTCCGTGGATGCCGCCTGAGACATGGTGTCGCGGGTGAACGGGCCGCCTCCGGCGCCCACGGCGAGTACGGGCTGGTGGAGGCCGGGCGACTCGGCGAGGCCTCTGATCTCGGGGCCTTCCCGCAGCATCGACCGGTAGAGGCCGGCGGCGCCGCGCCAGCCGTCGGATCGGGCGTAGCCGCGAGCGAACTCCTCGATGTCGGTGTCGGTGATCGCCTGGGGTACGGCGGTCATCGACGGGAATGCGTACCGGCCGAGGAACTCTTTCTCTCGTCCCGTGAGCAGTAGCTCGGGGGCGTCCGGGGCGGCGAGGACGCCGATGTGCCAGGCGCCTCCGTGGGTTACGTCGGCCAGCGCTTCCAAGCCGAATCCGGGTAGGCCCATCTCGATCGCGGTGAGGCTTCGCACCTGCTCGGGGTGCGTGGTGGCCAGGCGGAAGACGGTCGCTCCGCTGATGTCCTGCCCGGTGAGGTGGACCGGTCCGACGTCGAGGTGAGCGATCAGGTGGTGCAGGTCGGCGGCTGAGGTCGCGCTGTCGTAGGCGCCCGGCCCGGTGCCGGAGTCGCCGAAGCCGCGCAGGTCGACTGCGAAGACGCGGTGGGTGGCGGCCAGCCGGGGGATCAGCTTGTGGAAGGCCCACCAGCTTTCCGGGAAGCCGTGGACCAGCAGGATCGGTGAGCCGCCGGCGCCGGCACTGACGTAGTGGAGGCTGGTGCCGTTGACGTCGGCTCGGTGATGCGTGATGTCTTGGGGCGAACGGGCGGAAGTCATGCGTCTCCTCAAAAGGACAGCCAGGGTGTCCATCTCGACGATAGACACCCTGGCTGTCCTTGTCCAGGGGTGGTGCCGTAGCCTTCCCGCATGTCCCGTTCTGGCGCTGATCTTGCGTTGTTGCTGCTGGGAGGCTTCCGGGGCCTCGTCGACGCGGCCACCGAAGAACTGGCCCGCCGGGGTTACGAGGACGTGCGGCCCGTCCACGACTTCGCCATGCGGGCCATCGCGGCCGGCGCCGACAGCACCTCCGACCTGGCCCGAAGCCTCTCGGTCGCCAAACAATCGGCGGCCAAGACCGTCGCCGTTCTCCTGGAACGCGGGTACGTCAGTCGCGAACCCGATCCCGGCGACGCCCGCCGCAAACGCCTCCAGGTCACTCCGCTCGGATTCGACGTCATGCGCGAAGGAGAAGCAATCTTCGACGAGCTGCGTCTCCGGTGGGAACGACAGCTGGGCACCGCCGAGTTCGCGCAGTTCGAGGGGCAGCTGGCGGCACTGGTGAGCGCGGCTCCCATCCGCTTCGACACCGCGGGATGGTTCGGCTAATCGAGCTTGAGGTCCGGGTGGCGGCCGGCGACGGTGCGCATACGCCAGCGGTGGGGGAAGACGGCCAGCAGGGCGCCGTCGCGTACCCGGGTCATGACCTCGACGTTCGACTCGGAGCGGAGGATTTCGCGGCCGGCCGCGTCGGTGCGGGCGGCTACCTCGTACGGCAAATGGTCCAGTTGGACCTTGACCCCGAATTCGGCCTCCAGGCGGTGGGTGGCCACCTCGAACTGCATCGGGCCGACCGCGGCCAGCACCGGGGCCTGGTCGCCTCGCTGCTCCGAGCGCAGCACCTGCACGACGCCCTCGCCGTCCAGTTGCTCGATGCCCCGGCGGAAGCGCTTGAAGGCGGTGGTGTCGTTCGTCCGTACGACCGCGAAATGCTCCGGGGGGAACGACGGCAGCTGCGGGTAGCGCACCGCGCCGCCCGTGTAGAGGGTGTCGCCGATGCCGAGCGCTGTCGCGTTCACCAGGCCGACCACGTCGCCCGGGAAGGCCTCGTCGATGGTCTCCCGGCCCCGGCCGAAGATCTGCTGGGCGTACTTGGTGGCGAACGGCTTACCGGTGTCGGCGTGCGTGACCACCATGCCGCGTTCGAACTTGCCCGAGCAGACCCGCATGAAGGCCACCTGGTCGCGGTGGGCGCGGTTCATGTTGGCCTGCATCTTGAACACGAAGCCGGAGAACGTGCCGTCGACCGGCTGCTCGCCGCCGTCCGCGGTGGGGCGGGCCGACGGCGGCGGGGCCAGCTCGACCAGGATGTCCAGCAGCTGCCGTACGCCCAGGTTGGCCACCGCCGCCCCGAACAGCACCGGCGTCGAGGTCGCGGCCAGGAACGTCTTCTGGTCGTGGTCGGCCTCGGTCATCGCCAGCAGTTCGAGCTCCTCGGCGGCGGTGGCCCAGTCGGCGCCGAACCGCTCGGCCGCCTCCTCGGCGCTCATCTCCTCCTCGATGGCCAGCTCGGCGCCGCCCGGTGATCGCTGCATCCGGATGAAGACGCCGGTCCGGCGGTCGATCACGCCCTGGAAGTGCCCGGCGATGCCGACCGGCCAGGTCAGCGGGGTCGGCTTGAGCCCGATCCGCTGCTCGATCTCGTCCATCAGGGCGAGGGCGTCGTTGCCGGGCCGGTCCCACTTGTTGATGAAGGTCATCACCGGGATGCCGCGCTGGCGGCACACCTCGAACAGCTTCAGCGTCTGCGGCTCCAGGCCCTTGGCCGCGTCGAGCAGCATGACCGCGCTGTCGACGGCGGTCAGTACGCGGTACGTGTCCTCGGAGAAGTCGGCGTGCCCGGGCGTGTCGAGCAGGTTGATCACGACGTCGCGGTACGAGAACTGGAGGGCGGCCGAGGTGACCGAGATGCCGCGCTGCTGCTCCATCTCCATCCAGTCGGAGACGACGCCCTTACGGTCGCCCTTGCCGTGCACCGCGCCGGCCGACCCGATCACCCGCGCGTGCAGGGCCAGGGCCTCGGTCATGGTCGACTTGCCGGCGTCCGGGTGTGAGATCACGGCGAACGTACGCCTCCGGCCCGCCTCCACGGCGACTGCCGACGACGCCAGCGCGTTCTGACTCACGATCCGCTCCCTACCACCCGGTGGACAACCTGACGACGTTATCTCAACAACAGCCGTTCGGCGCGGTCCCCCGGCGTGATCGCTCTCACCTCTTGCTTGATAAACGCCGTTGGACGCTTCCCGCAACAGCCTGGTCATGCCGTTGCTCGGCCTCCTGGTCGAACAACCGGCGCACGCCTACGACCTCACCGCCCGCCTGCAATCGCGGTATACGCACCTGCGCGTCACCCACAGCACCGTCACCACGCTGTTGAAAAGCATGGAACGGGCGGGCACGGTCACTCCCCGCGCGCCGGCCCAGGTGGAGGGCCGCCCACCGCGCACGGCGTACGAGCTGACCGGCGCGGGCGTCGCCGACCTCAGCCGCCGAGTCGAAGCGGGCCTGCGTGACGCGCGGCCCGCCTCCATCGACTTCGTCCTGGCCGTCTCCTACGCCGGCCTCCTGGCGGCCGGCCAGGTGGCCGCGATCCTCCAGACCCGGCTGGACCGCCTGGCCGGGGAGGCCGTGCGTTACGAGGGGGCGGACGGGATTCCCGAGGTGTACATGCTGGAGACGGATTACTGGCGGGCCGTCCTCACCGCCGAGATGGAGTGGATCAGACGGCTGACCGCGCGGATCCGTTCGCACGACATCCTCTGACCGAGCGAAGGGAACGCCTCGTGAAGTTCGGCATCTACCCCGGCGGACGGGCGGGAACCACGTGTTCCCATCCGGCCGACCAACCTGCAGGTGACGCTCGAACCCAATTTCCCGGTCCCGCTGATCGACGGCAGCTCGCCGGGAGTGCTCGACGCGCTGACGCGGGGTATCCCCCACGCCCGGGCCGTTCTGGACAGCCGCGACCGCGATGACGTCCGGATCGGGTTCTCGGTGGCCGTGACCGTTGTCTTCCGCTCGCCCACGTCTCGGCGAACACCCCGATCCACATCGTCGGGAACGGATCGCCCAGCGGGCCACCCCGCACGGAAGACAGCCAGTCGCAGTCGCTGTCCGACATGGTCGGCACGATTCTGGAGCTCGAGACCTCGGCGAGCATCGCGCTGTACGACTTGTTCAGTCCCCGCGACGCCGGCAGCCGCTCGCCGGAGCCGCGCCTTCACCGTGTACCGGGACCTGATCAGGGGTGCCGGATTGTCCGCTACCCGGCAGTGACGCCGCCGGCGGCGGTGAACGATCGGGGGCATGGCCGGTTCGTTGTCGGTGGGTGTCGTCGGTGGGGGCGTCGGCGGGTTGTCGGCCGCGCTGAGCCTGCTCCGGGCGGGGCTGGACGTGCACGTCTACGAGCAGGCCGGCCGGCTGTCCGAAGTGGGGGCGGGGGTTCAGGTCAGCCCGAACGCGTCCCGGGTGCTGCACGGGCTGGGGCTGGCCGATGCGCTGGCCGCCACGGGCGTACGGCCGCTGGCCTGGCATCAGCGGCGGTGGGACGACGGGCGGACGCTGCTGCGGGCCCCGCTGGCCGAGGCGTCCTTCCCGCACTATCAGATGCACCGGGCCGACCTGCTCGCCGCGCTGGCCGCCGCCCTGCCGGCCGAGCGGATCCACCTCGGGCGGCGTCTCAGCGGCATCGTTCAGGACGACGACGGGGTGGACGCGACCTTCGGCGACGGCGAGCGGACCCGGTTCGATGTGCTGGTGGGGGCGGACGGCATCCACTCGACGGTGGCCCGGCTGCTGTTCGGGCCAGGCGAGGCCCGGTTCACCGGCTGCGTCGCGTACCGGGCGGTCGTTCCGGCCGAGCGCCTGCGCCACCTCGGCCTGGAGGTGACCGCGCAGATCTGGATGGGCCCGGGCCGGCATTTCGTGCACTACTTCATCAGCGGCCGGCGGTCGGTCAACTTCGTGGCGGTGGTCGAGCAGGACCGCTGGACGCGCGAGTCGTGGACCGACCGGGCCGGCGTGGCCGACGCGTGCGAGGCCTTCGCCGGGTGGCATCCGCAGGTCCTCCAGATCATCGGGGCGGCCGGCGCGATGTACGTGTGGGCGCTGTTCGACCGGCCGCCCCGGCCGGCCTGGTCGCGCGGGCGGGTCACCCTGCTCGGCGACGCCGCCCACGCGATGCTGCCGTTCATGGCGCAGGGCGCGGCGCAGGCCGTCGAGGACGGCGCCGCCCTGGCCGCCTTGCTGCGGGAGACGCCGGACGTGGCCGGGGCTCTCACGGCGTACGAGCGAATCCGCCTGCCCCGGACGTCGCGCCTGCAGGAGATGTCGGCCGGCAACAAGACCCGGTTCCACCTGCCGGACGGGCCGGCTCAGCGCAAGCGGGACAGCCAGATGGCGGCCGGCTCCCGGTCGTGGTCGTTCAACGCCCTGGACTGGCTGTACGAGCACGATGCCTCGGCGGCGCCCCGTCGGTAGGCTCCCCAAGGGTGAGCGGGACCAGAGCGCACCTTCTCGCCGTGGCCGAGCGGCTCTTCGCCGAGCACGGCGTCTTCTCGATCTCCAACCGGCAGATCAGCGAGGCCGCGGGCCAGGGCAACACGGCCGCCGTCGGCTACCATTTCGGGTCGAAAGCCGATTTGGTACGGGCGATAGTGCGCCACCATTCGACGCCGACCGAACAGATCCGCGCCGCCCTGCTGGCCCGCTTCGCCGGGAGCACCGTCCTGCGCGAGCGGGTCGCGTGCCTGGTCCTGCCGTACACCCGGCATCTCGCCTCTCTCGGGACCCCCAGCTGGTACGGCCGTTTCGCCGCCCAGCTGATGACCGAGCCGAAGCTGCGGGAGCTGGCGGCGGCCGAGGTCGGCGAGGCCCCGGCCCTGCGCGCCGCCACCGACGCGGTGCACGCCTGCCTACCCGGGCTGCCCGACCGGGTCCGCCGCGAACGCGACGACATGGCGCACACCCTGATCGTCCATTTCTGTGCGCAGCGTGAACGTTCCATGACCCCGGAGTGGCCGGCGGCCGCGAGCGGTCTGATCGATGCGGTCGAAGGGCTCTATCAGGCCCCGTACACCTCCCAAGAAGTCAATCAGTTGGTTTAATCTTGGGCCCCGGCTGGTCTCCACACCGGACGGTCTCCGCGAAAGGGCCCCGCATGTTCCCCTCCTCCCCCCACCGCTACTCCCCCGAGGAGCTGGAGTGGCTGCGCTCCCGCTACCGGCAGGAGCGGGATCGCCGCATCCGCGACGAGGGCAACGCCCAGTACCGGCGGGCGGCCGGCGAGATCGCCACCGACCCGTACACCGAGCGGACCGAGCGGGCGCCCCTGCGGGACCGAGTCGAGGCGCTGGTCATCGGCGGCGGCTTCGGCGGCCTGCTGGCCGGCGCCCGGCTGCGCCAGGCCGGAGTCCGCGACCTGCGGATGATCGACGAGGGCGGCGACTTCGGCGGCACCTGGTACTGGAACCGCTACCCCGGCGTCCAGTGCGACATCGAGTCCACCGTCTACCTGCCGCTGCTGGAGGAGGTCGGCTACGTCCCCAAGTGGCGCTACGCCCCCGGCGACGAGATCCGCGGCCACGCCGTCGCCATCGCCAAGCAGTTCGAGTTGTACGCCGACGCGCTGTTCCACACCAGGGTCACCGAGCTGCGCTGGGACGACGAGGCCGCCGAGTGGACGGTGACCACCGACCGCGGCGACGAGTTCCGCACTCGTTACGTGGTGATCTCCTCCGGCACCCTCACCCAGCCGAAACTGCCCGGCATCCCCGGCGTCGACGAGTTCGCCGGCCACGTCATGCACACCAGCCGCTGGGACGCCTCGTACGACCTGACCGGCAAGCGGGTGGCAGTGGTCGGCACGGGCGCCAGTGGCATCCAGGTGATACCCCAGATCGCCGAAAAAGCGTCCCGGTTGTACGTCTTCCAGCGCACCCCGTCGTCGGTGGACGTCCGTGACAACCGCCCGATCGACCCGGCCTGGGCGGAAACGCTGAAGCCCGGCTGGCAGCGGGAACGGATGGAGAACTTCCTGACCCTGGTCACCGGCGGCCACGTCGCCGAAGACCTGATCAACGACGGCTGGACGGCCACCGCCGCCCTGCAACGCCAGATGCTCACCGGCACGGTCGACCCGACCATCTCGGCCGAGGACCGCGCGTTCCTCGACGAGCGGGCCGACTTCCGCAAGATGGACGAGATCCGGGCCCGGGTGTCCGAGGTGGTCGAGGACGCCGACACCGCGGAGAAGCTGAAGCCCTGGTACCGCTACATGTGCAAGCGCCCCACGTTCAGCGACAACTACCTGCCCACCTTCAACCGCCCGAACGTCACCCTGATCGACACGGCCGACTCCGGCGGCATCACGGCGATGACCCCATCGGCGGTAGTGGTCGGCGAGCAGTCGTACGAGGTGGACTGCGTCATCTTCGCCACCGGCTTCGAGACGGGCATCTCGGGCGTGCTTTCGGGGACCCTTCCCGTGTACGGCCGGGGCGGCCTGCCCCTGCTCGGCCACTGGCGCAACGGCCCCCGCACCCTGCACGGCTTCGCCAGCCACGGCTTCCCCAACCTGTTCCACATGGGCTCCCTGCAGAACGCGGCCGCCGTGAACTTCACCCACGTCCTGCAGGAACAGGCCACCCACATCGGCGAAATGGTGGCCGAGGCGTCCCGCCGGGGAGCCCACCGCATCGAGCCCACCGCCGAGGCGGAACAGGCGTGGGTGGCCACCATCCGCGAAACGGCCCCGAACAACTTCGACTTCCAGTCCGAGTGCACCCCCGGCTACTACAACGGCGAGGGCAAGCCGCGCCCGGTGAACAACTCGTTCGGCCCCGGCCCGGTCGTCTTCCACGACCTCCTGCGCGCCTGGCGCACCTCCGGCGGCATGGACGAGGTCATGCATCAGTCCTGAGATCGCCGTTCACCCGGCAGTGCCCCGCCGTCTCCGCCATCACCTCAGCGCCGCCGGCGGCCCACCCGCAGCACTCGGAGGGGCGGCGGTCAGAAGTCGCGGGCCGCGTCGAACCACGCGGCGGCGTCCGCGCTGAGGTCACCGGCCGGGGTGGCCGTGGTCAGCAGCTGGACGGCCACCTGCGCGTCCTCCCGTTCGGTCGTCTCCATCCGGGGCAGCCGGTTGAGCGCCCCGACGAAGGCGCGCACCGCCTCCTCGACCGCGGCCGCCGTGCCCGCCACCGCGATCGTCGCCTCGGCCGCACGGAACGCCTTGACCGCGGCCCGCGCGGACCGGGCCGGCCACGCGGCGAACGGCAGCCCGTACTCGGTGGCGAACCATTCCGGCTTACGCAGCCGCGAGACGTTGGAGTCGCGCCACTGGCGGTCGGGGCGGCGCAGCCGGGACCGCAGTTGTCTCCCGACGTTCTCGTCGACGTTCCAGGCGATCAGATGCTCCAAGCCGGGCCAGGTCTCCAACGGCGGCAGGCCCGCGAGATCGGGCACGAAGCGCAGTTGCAGCGCGGTCAGGCCGGGCAGGGCGGCCAGCGCGTCCAGGCCGGTGAGGCTGCCGGCGAGCTCCAGGCTGCGCAGGCCGGCGAACTGCCGCAGGCTGGAGCAGTCGAACGGCTGCCGCAGCGGCGGCACGGACACCGCGAGCGAGGTCGCGCCGGCCAGCGCCGGCATGTCCGGCAACCGGTACGGTGTCGCCGGCGCGGCCGCGACGTCCGGCTGGAAGCCCAGCGGCGGGCACGTCGCGCCGGCGGCGAGTCGGGGCGTCAGCAGGCTGAGGTCGCCGGCGGCGGAGAACCGTCCGGTGGCCGGTAGGACCAGGCGCAGGGGCGCCCGGCGCACGGTGACGCCCAGCCCACCGATGTCGGCCCGGCTCGCGTCCAGGTCGTGCGCGGTGTGGGGGGTCCAGGAGAAGCCCTCGATCGGCCGGCGGGCCGCCCAGCCCACCCAGCCGGTGTCGTCGCCCTCATAGGCGATCCAGCGCGGCCACGGTGAACCGGCAGGAGTGTGGAAGTCATCGAAGACGGCCCAGTTCAGCCGATCGTCCGGGGCAACCGTCAGGTCCGGCCGCGCGTCGCCGGGCACCCGTGGGCCGATCGAGCAGCTTCCGACGCCGAGCTTCCGCTCGAGGCGATGGCTGTCCGGGCCGGTCAGCGAGATGAGTTCCATCGCCTCATGATCACAGAGCTACGGCAGTTGCCAGGGCGGGGCCTGGATCACCGGTGATGCCTCGACGAGAACGTTGTTTCGGCCAGGTGGTGAAGCCGTCGTCGGGCCACCTGGGGACCACGTGGAAATGGAGGTGCGGCACCGACTGCTCGGAGCCCGGGCCGCTGGCGTTCAGCACGTTGACCCCGGTTGCGCCCAAGCCCACGGCCATGGCACGAGCGACCTTCTGGACGAGAGCCGTCACGCGCACCAGCGCTCGAGGGCTCACGTCATGAAGGCCCACGGCGTGCTCGGTAGGGATGACCAATGTGTGTCCCGGAGCCAGCGCCCCCTCCGGGAGCGTCAGGAAGGCGGCAGCTCCGTCCTCGCGGGCCACCCATCTGGCGGGGGCGCGCCCCTCCACGAGATCACAGAACACGCAGTGCACACCGGCCAGTATGTCGGCTGGACGCTTCCGTGTCAGTGCGTGGCCGGCCCGACCAGGGCGACCGGCAGCGCCTCAAGACCGAACACAATGGACGCGCGGCGCATCGGCAGGCTCGCCGGGTCGAGGGCTGGGCGCATCTCGGGGAAACGCCGGACCAGCGCCGGGTAGGCGATGCGCAGCTCCATCCGGGCCAGTTCGGCGCCGACGCAGCGGTGCAGGCCATGGCCGAACGCCAGGTGGGAGCGGCTGGTGGCCCGGCCGGCGTCGATCAGGTCCATTCCGGGTCCGAGTACGCCGTCGCGGTCGGCGCCGATGAGCGAGCACATGACGATGTCGCCCTCCTTGATCGAGGCGCCGTCCAGTTCGAGGTCGCGCACGGCGAAACGCGGGAAGCCGACCTGCACCACGGTCAGGTAGCGCAGCAGTTCCTCGACCAGCGCGTCGGCCGGCTCGCCGGCGCGTAACGGCGCGGCCAGCCCGGGCTGCGTCATCAGGACCAGGGCGCCCAGCGCGAGCATGCTGGCGCTGGTCTCGAGGCCGCCGGTGAGCACGCCGTCGGCCAGGCCGGCCAGTTCCTGGTCGCTGAGCTCGTCGCCGTGGGCCGCGATGAGCGATCCGATCAGGCCGTCGCCCGGGCGGCGGCGCTGGTCGGCGACCAGGTCGCGCAGGTAGGCGCGGGACTCGTTTATCGCGTCGAGCGGCGCGTACGCCCCGTCGCCCAGGTCGAAGCGGGCCGCGCTGAACTTCTGGACCAGGTCCCGGTCCTCGTACGGGACGCCGAGCAGCTCACAGATGGTCAGCGCCGGCACCGGCAGGGCGAACTCCTGCCACAGGTCGACCGGTCCGCCGGTGGCCGCCATGGCGTCGAGCCGGTCGTCGACGATCGCCTCGATGCGCGGCCGCAGCCGGGCCAGCCGGTGCATGGTGAACTCCGGCATGACCATCCGCCGCAGCCTGGTGTGCATCGGCGGGTCGGTCATGCCGAGCCCGCCCGGCTGCTCCCCCGCGGTCAGCCCGACCTTGGCCGCGAACTTGCCGAAGTCGTTGCTGAAGGCGCCGGCGTCACCGAGCACCGCCCGCACCTGCTCATGGCCGGTCACCAGCCAGGCCCGGATGCCCAGCGGCAAAGGAAGCCGGCTCACGGGAGGCTTTTCTGTCAATTGAGGTACGGGGTCGAGCCCGTCCCGATAGAGCGGGAACAGCGAGCTGTCCGGCAGCATCGCCAGCGTTCCCTCGAGATTCATGGCGCGGGGCTTGCTGCCGCCGAATCGACGGGCCATCCAGCCCAGCAAGCGCAGGCGGGTTTGCACGTCGCCCTCCAGACAGCCGTTGTTCTCCCCCGTGGGAACGGCTGTTCTGATAGTCGTCGCGGGATCTTGTCAACGCAGTGAGGGGCGTCACGACCGCGCTTTCAGCAGGGTGATGCGGGAGGCGCCGAGCTCGGTGACGTACAGGAAACCGGTCGTCGGATCCTGAGTCAGGTCGAGGGGCTGGCTGAATCCGGTGAAACCGGTGATCCCGGTGGTCCGATTCGACAGGGCGCCCGCCGGGCTGACGTCGAAGGTCTCGATGTCCTGACCGGAGGAGTAGCGCACGACCAGCAATTTGCCGTCGAGAACGCCGCCGCGGTATTCGATGGCGCCGTTGGCCGAGGCGTGCAGACCGGCGTCGGTGATCCCGGCCAGATGCAGATTCGGGTCGGGCCGCGTGCCCACCGGATAGGCGCCGACCTGGAACGGATCGGTGCCGGAGGTGGGATTGCCGCCGGCCAGCACCCATTCGCACCGGACCGGATTGGGGTGGCCGTAATAGCGTCCCGGGAGAACGTCGAAGACGTAGTCGGTCTCGGCCGTCGGCACATTCGACAGCGCGGGAACGGCCGGTCCCGTGTAGCCGCGCCGCGCGCACGAGGCGGGCAGGGTGGCCGGGGTCGCCGGGGTGTTCCCGCCGGCCGCCGAGCCGTTCGTCGGCGCGTACAGATGCCCGTTGCGGTGCCAGACCAGGTCGTACGCATTCCTGACACCCGTGGCGTAGATGGTCAGAGGAGCGTTCGCGGCGTACGGATCGTACGTGCCGCCCTCCTCGGTCTTGACGTTCAGCGTCCCGGTGAGTTTGGCCGGATCCAGGCGCAGGACGGCCGCGCTGAGAAGGCGCTCGGGACGGTTGCCCCAGGTCGAATCGGCGGCGCCCATGGCGTTGTTGGCGCCCTGGCTCACGTAAAGGGCGCCGTCCGGGCCGAACGCCAGCGAATTGGTCTCGTGGTCTTTCACCGACCTCGGGAGATTGACGACCATCGGTGTGTACGTGGTCAGGTCGGCCCCGCTGAGCCGTCCTATCCGCCCGGACCAGTCGGGAACGTTGAGCGGCCCCACGTACTCGTCATTGTCGGTGACCCAGAGGATCGGCGCGGCCGCTGTGGACGCGGGGTCGAAGGCCATGCCGATGACGGTCCGGGTCGTACCGGCGTTGTCCCGCACCGTGTTGATGACTGTCGGGCTTCCGAGGGTGCCGCCGGTGGTGATGGGGAAACGGAAGACGCGGCCGTCGAGCGTACCGGCGTAAAGGCGGCCGTCGGGGCCCTTGACCACCGTGGTGAAAGGCGCGCCGGTGGCCACGCCGACGGTTTTGTCGAAGGCGGCCGGGCCGCCGGTCGGGCCGCCGGTGCCGGTGGTGAAGACGATGGAATACGGGGCGAACGGCTTTCCGGTGACGTCGGTGACGCCGCTGGTGACGGTGAACCGGTAGGCGGTCGAAGGCGCGAGCGGGGCCGTCGGCGAAAGGTTGATGACGTCCCCGCCGCCGCTGGTGATGACCGTGGCCGCGACGGCGGCGCCGTCGGTGAGCCGGGTCAGCGTGACGGTCGAGGCGGTCAGGGAGGCGGCTCTGACACCGCCGTTGGGCAGCACCAGATCCTCGACGACGCTGGCGGTCACGGGAACGTTCGTGGTGCCGTTGGCCGGAGTGCCGGCCCGAACGGCCGGGATGGTCTCGGCCGCGGCGACGGCGGCGATGTCCGCGTACGCGAACTTGGTGTTGACCCCGCCGGCCGGGCTGATCGTCAGGGCACCGTCGGTCACCCGAACGGTCCGGGTGACGGTCGCGAACTTGGTGGTGGCGGTGGGCACGAAGGCGGCGATCGCGTTCTGGTCCTCGATGGACACCCAATGCGTGCTGTCGACGGCGGTGCCCGCGTCCCCGACGGCCACGGTGACGGCGTAGAGCCCGGCCGGGACGGCGGCCTCCCACGAGCCGGTCCCGCCGGAGAGCTGCGCGTGCATGAAGGTGGCGAGCCGCGGATCGGCCTGCCCGGCGGCCGGGTTCCGGTTACGGCCGTTGCCGGTGAGGTCGACCGGCGTACGCGTCCCGATCCGCACCCAGCCGTAGCCGCGGGCGGTGGTGAAGGCACCGCCCGAGTCGCGCACATAGCCGGCCGCGGGGGCGGTGGCGGCGTCGGAGAAGTCCACCTTCAGGGAGAAGTCCCGGGCGATGTCCACATAGTTCAGCTTCGTGTTGACGCCACCGACGGCGTCGACGGTGAGCCGCCCATCGGTGACCGCCACGGCCACGGTCGCCGCCCGGAACTCGGCCCCGGCGGTGGACACGAAACCGTCGACGGCCGGAACCCCCTCGACGCGGACGGTGTGCCGGCTGTCGTACGGCGCCTGGTCGCCCACCGAAACGGTGACCTGATAGGTGCCGTCGGCCACGGCGTACTCCCAGGCGCCCTCGGTCAGAACCCCGTTGGCGCCGCCCACATCCCCGTACTGCATGTGCACGATCGTGTCGAGCCGAGAATCGACGCCGGCCCGCCCCCGGTCCCGCGTGTTACGCGCGAGGTCGAGGGCTTCGGCGGTCCCCCGCCGCACCCAGCCGTAGCCACGCCCGGCGTCGAACCCGGCCCCGGTGTCCGCGACGTACCCCGCCGGCGCCGCGGACCCGGCCGGCTGAAAGTTGACCCGCCCCACCGTAGCCGCAACGGCGGGCGCCCCCGGAACCACAATCCCGGCCATCACAAGAACCGCGGCAACCGTCCACGACCGACCACGCATGAAAGCCAACGTCGCACACGGATCCGCTCCCACAGCAGTCGGAAATCAGCGCCCCCACCGTTTTCCGCCCAGCCGAACATAGCGACGAACCCCGCTATCCGCCGACAGAACTGACCGGAACCGCCCCGGCTCGCGTTCTTTACAGCGTTCACCGGAGACTTCCTGGTTACCCGTTCACTTCCGGGCCGCGGCGCTGCCACCAGGCGGTGAAGATCTGGTGCCGCCGCTTCTCACGCTCTTCGCGCCGGTCGGCGGCGACGGGCGCCGCTTCGGGTTCGGCGCCGAAGGGTGGATGTGGTGGCCCGGGCCGGAAGGGGAGATCGACTCCGCCGGGGTGCCCGGGCCGCCGGGTTGGCGCGTTGGAGACTCGGCGGTGTTCAGCCGAAAAGGGCGCCGGGGATGTCGGCGTAGAAGAGGGCGGGGTCGGCGGAGAGGGAGGCCTTGACGTTGGCGGTGGGCTTGTCGGCGATCACCTCGAGCTTGCCGGCCTCCAAGCCGTCCAGGGCCTGAGCGATGACCTCGTGGGGCGGGAGCTTGGGGATGTCGTAGCCGGCCATCATGTCGGTGTCGGCGATGGCCAGGGCGAGGGCGGTGACCTGGGTCTTCTGGTCGGCCAGCTCGAGGCGGATGCCGTTGGTGAGGGACCACTCGGCGGCCTTCGAGGCGGCGTAGCCGTTGCTCGACGGGGCGAACGCGTACCAGCTCAGGGCCGAGATGACGTTGAGGATGGCGCCGCCGGCGAGGCGGGGGGCGAAGGCGCGGGTGACGTTGAGGGTGCCCCAGAAGTTGGTGTCGAACTCGCGGCGGATGTTGTCGGTCGACGGGGCGAGCAGTGGGGCGTCGGTGGAGATGCCGGCGTTGTTGATCAGGATGTCGAGGTCGCCCACCTCGGCCGCCGCGGCGTCGATCGAGGCCTGGTCGGTGATGTCCAGGCGCAGCGGGATGGCGCCGGGGATCTCGATGCTGTCGGGGCGGCGGGCGGCGGCGTAGACGGTGGCGGCGCCGCGGGCTACGAGCGCCTCGGCGAAGGCCTTGCCGAGACCGCGGTTGGCGCCGGTGACGAGGACTTTGGCTCCGTTGATCTGCATGCCTTCACGGTAAAACCTCACGCTGACGTCAGAGGCAAGTATTGCGAGATGGGTCACTCGTCGCCGCTGCGGAGCCGGTCCAGTTCGTCGAGGTACATCGCCTGCATGCGGCCGAAATGGCGGACCAGGAGCAGGAGCTCGTCGACGCTGTAGCCCTCGATGAGCCGTTCGGCCCGGCCGGCGAACCGCTCGTACGGCCGCTCCAACTCGGCCGCCCGCTCGGGCCGCAGGGTGACGATAACCCGTCGCCGGTCGGCCGGGTCGCGTTCGGCCGTGACGTAGCCGGCCTGCTGGAGCCGGCGGAGCATGCTGGTGACGGCGCCGGTGGTGAGGTTGGTGCGCTCGGCGACCTGCCCGGCGGTGGCGGAACCGGCGTCGGCCAGGAAATCCAGGCACTCCAGGTCGCTCACGGTCAGGCCGAGCCGGTCGGCGATGGCGTACCGGAACACCATCGACAGCCGTGAGGTCTCCCGTCCGGCGCGCATGAGGTCGGCGATCGCGGACGCACGGGCCGGCTCGTGGGACATGCCCGCAATCATGCCTCCGGTACGGTCACCCGGTGCAGCCGCGGTAGCACGCGGGTCAGCACCCAGTGCGGCGCGGCCGCGCCCCCGGTCAGCCGGCGCATCAGCTTGGCCGCGGTGTCGACGGCGCGGAAGGCGTACGGCACCATCTCGTCCTGATACGCGGTGATCGCGTCCTCCACCGGCGTGCCGTTCGCGCGGGCCTCGACGAGTTTCTGGCCGAGCAGGGCGGCGTCGCGCAGAGCGGTGTTGCCGCCGTGCGCGCCGAAGGGCGGCATGACGTGGACGGCGTCGCCCATCATCGTGGCCCGCGGCACCGCCCATCGGGTCGGGCGGCGGCCGGTGGCGAACGGGTTGAGCACCGTGGCGTCGAGCTCGGCCGTGTCGACCAGCCGCCGGATGAGCGGGTGGAAATCGGCGCTCTTGTGCGCGGCCAGGTCCCGCAGCGCGAGCAGGTTGCCGCGGAGGCCGAGGGGGACCTCGTCCTGGCCGAGCAGCAGACCCCACATGACGTAGTCGTCGCCGATCGGCGCATAGCTGCCGGGGGCCATCCGCGCGAACGCCTCCCGGGGGTCCTCGCCGAACCGCATGGAGGTGAAGAAGAAGGCGCGGCCGGGCTGGTCGGCGATGGCCAGCACCCCGCTGGTCCGTAGCGCGCCCGGAATGACGTCGCGGCCGTCGAACCGCAGGGGCGACCGGCCGTAGACGCCGGCCATCGGGGTGTTCGCCGGGCCCGCGTCCGGCATGAGCTGCTCCCGCAGGGCCGAGCCGACGCCGTCCGCGCCGACGACGACCGACGCCGCGACGGCCCCGCCGTCGGCGAAGCGCAGCCGCAACCCGGCCGGGCCGCCGTCGTCCACCGCGACGGCGGCCTTGCCGTAGTGGATCCGCCCCTCCAGCCCGGACATCAGGATCGAGCGCAGGGTCAGCCGGTCGACCTGGCGGGTCGCGTGCGCCTCCTGCTTGAAGGTGATGACGAAGGCGTCGCGCAGCCCGCTGTCGGTGAAGCGCAGGTGCCCTCCGGGCTCGTCGCCGGTGGCCAGGGCCAGGCGGTACAGCGGGCGCGGCAGACTCTCCCGCAGCGCCTCCAGCCCGTACCGGTCAAGAATGATCCGGTAGCCCTGCTGCCGGACGAAAGGCCCCGGGTCGCGCTCGTAGACGTGCACGTCGATGCCCGCGCGCGTCAGGTATTGGGCGAGACAGAGGCCGGAGAGCCCGGCACCGGAGATCGCCACGGTGAAGTCGGTCGATATGCCCATCCGGTTATCTTAGTGACTAAGATGATTTGGGCAAGGCCGTCGTCAGGACGCGGGGCCGTACAGGCGGGCGATGTCGGGCGAGTCGAGCCAGCCGCTGTACGCCGGGGCCTGCGGCCATCCCTCCGGCGAGTCCTGCCAGCCCTCCCGGCGGCCGTACGGCAGCACGTCGACCAGGGCGAACGTGTGGGTGAGCTGCTCGACGCCGCGGCCCGACGTGTGCCAGGTGCGGTAGACGGCGTCCCCGTCGCGCAGGAAGACGTTCACCGCGAAGCCGCCGCCGGCCGGGGCGTCGACGTCGGCGCCGAAGGGGCTGTCCGCGGTGGAGTACCAGGTCATCTTGTTGCCGACGCGGTCGGCGTACGCAAGCGCCTCCTCGATCGGGCCCTGAGTGACGATCACGAATCGCGCGTCGTAGTTGTCGAGGAAGCCCAGCCGGGTGAAGACCGAGGTGAAACTCGTGCAGCCACCGCACTGCCACCCGGCGCCCGGATGCCACATGTGGTTGTAGACGATCAGCTGCGACTTTCCGTCGAAGACGTCGGCCAGCCGGACCGGACCGTCCGCCCCGGCCAGGGTGTACTCGGGCATCCGCACCATCGGCAACCGCCGCCTCTGCGCGGCGATCGCGTCGAGTTCGCGGGTGGCCGCCTTCTCGCGGGCGCGCAGTGCGTCCAGTTCCGCACGCCAGGCCGCGTGCTCGACGACAGGAGGCTTCGTCATGGTCAGGTTCCCTTCGAAGAGTTCTCGGTACCTGTCAGACCTGACGGGCCGCCCGAACTCATCGGTGAGCTGCACGGCGGCGCAGCGCCGCGATGGCGGCCGCCCCGGCCAGCACGAGGACGATCCCCCAGCCGGCGATCGTGGCCGCGGCGGCGCCGGTGATCGGTAGTCCACCGCCGCCACCGCCGCCGGGGATTTCCGTCACCCTGATCTCGGCGAGGTTGTTGCGCAGGTCGCGGTCGACGCTCTCGCCGTCGGTGAACAGGTCGACCTGGACGAGCCCCTTGTCGTCGTGGACGGCCTCCGCCATCCGTACGGTGAAAGCGAATTTGACCTGTTGCCCGGGCCGCAGCGTCAGCGAGCGCAGGTTGCACGAGTACTCGTCCGGAAGGGCGGCGGCCGACGGCGGCGCCGCGTACTCGCCGGCCAGCGAGGTGCAGCGCTCGTCGGCGGTGACGACGGACATCGGTGCGGGCAGGCTCACCCGTACGAAGGCCGCGTTGTTCAGGAAGGGCGGGTAGCGCAACGTACCGGGGCCCTGATTGACGAACCCGACCGCGATGGTGTGGTTCCCGGCCGTGCCCGGAACGGTCGCGCCGAGCGCCACCACGTCGGTGCGCCGGCCGCCGGTGACGGTCACTGTGGTGGACGAGCCGTTGTCGTCCTTGTCGGTGTCGGCCTGGGGCACCCCGGCGGCGGACACGGAGACCTCCTCGAGCTCGAGGTCGGGCCCGGTGCCCGGCCGCTCGCCCTCGCCGCCCTGCCAGTCCTCCCATTCGGCGGCGGTCAGCCACTGCACCCCGAGCGACGTCTGGCTGCCCGCCACGGCGTCCTTGGGCACGCTGAGCGTGAAAGGCTCGGAGATTCGGTACGTGGTAGCCGCGGTCAGCCGGGTGTCGAAGCTGCAGACCATGGCGTACCCGTAAACGCAGTTGCCGAAGTTGGTGCCGGCCAGAGCCTCGTCGTCACCGTGGAAAAGGGCGGTCAGCCCGTCGACCGGCGTGGGGCCGCTGTTGCGCACCCGGGGCCGCAGCGTCACGGACCTGCCGGGCGCGACGGTCATGGGCTCGTCGTCGACGGCCGTCAGATCGACACCCTCACCGATGCGGATCGTGGCGGTCTCGGTGGTCGCGGCCCCACCGTCGACGGACGTCGCGACGGACAGGGTGCCGCTGTCGCCGGCCGCCGCGCCCGCCTTGGGAGTGAGGCTGAGCCACAGCGGGGAAAGTGTCGAGTAGCCGTAGACGCCATCCACGCCGGGACGCTCGTAGACCCGGTGCGGACCGGGCACCACGCACCGCAGGACAGCCCCGGTGTCGCAATCCGGCCCGACCTCGACCTCGGCCACATTCACCTGGGACGTGTCGAAGGTCAGGGTGACGCTGTCGGCCCAGCCCGCCTCGTCGGCGAACAGGAGCACGGGCAGCCCCTCCTCGACGGTGCCCCCGCCGGCCGCCAGCGTGAGGTTCCGAAGCTGAACCTCACCCTCGACATCGGCCGGGGCCGCCCCGGCCGGCCCGGGAAGCAGCGCCAGCGCCACGGCGACAAGCATGGTCAGGGCAGCAAGACGGCGTGGCCGGATCATCCCCCATGCCTACCAAAAGCCGCAAAGCACCACATGCCGTATGCGGCAATCGGCCCGGCGTTCCGGCGGCACGCCACCGGACCATCAGCCTTTCCATCGCGGCGAATGCACGATTGCGCCGGCCGCGAATTGCGGGTAAATATCCGCTGAAACGGGCGGGTGGGCTGCCGGTGGCATAATTCCCTCGTTCAGAGCGACGCTGGATGGGAGCGGCTTCCTTGGACGTAAGAATGTGGATCAATAGCGATGAAAACGGATCCGCGGCGGCGTTGTTCACCTGGCTCCAGGACGACGAAGTCTCCCGAGAAAGCAAGATCGGCATCGTCCGGGGCGACGCCGCGCACGAGATGTCGGCCGGCTCATTCGAATTGATCACGGCCTTGGTCAGCAACGGGATCGCTCTGGTCAATCTGCTGGTCGCCGTCGCGGCTTGGCGCAACACCCGCCAGACGCCGACATCGGTGCACATCGAGCACGAAGGCACCGTGGTGGTCATCGAGGGTGGCTCGCCCGAACAGGTGGCCGAGCTGGCGGCCCGGCTCGAGAAACCGCCGGGCGCCGCCGGAACCGGGGAGGCCCATGAGTGATGACAGTGTCCTGCCCGACCTCGGCGGCTCGCGGGCCATCCTGGTCGGCGTCGACGCGTACCAGAAACTCGAAGCACTGCCCTCGGTCAGGGAAAATTTGACCCGGCTGGCGTCGCTGTTCCAAGATCCGAGCCGATGGGGACTGCCCGCGTCGAACTGCGTCGAGATCCGCAATCCAGCCGCGAGCGCGGCGGTGTACGACGCGCTGGAGGAAGCGGCGGCCGAGGTGACGGACACCCTGGTCTTCTACTACGCCGGTCACGGGCTGATCGACGCCGACGCGACGGACGACGAGCTCTATCTCGCGCTGCCCGACTCCCGGCCCGACTCCGCCTACCGGACGGGCATGCCGTACAGCTGGATCCGCCGCGAGATTCTCAAGGCGCGGAAGGCCCGCCGCAAAGTCGTCATCCTCGACTGCTGCTACAGCGGGCGCGCCCTGGCCCGGATGGGCTCGCAAACCGGCGACGACGCCATCCGGCGCCTCCTCGACATCGACGGCACCTGCGTGTTGACCGCCTCGGCGCGCACCCGGACGGCCCTCGCCCCACCCGACGAAGATCTCACCGCCTTCACCGGCGTGCTGGTCGAGGCTCTGACCACCGGCATCCCGGATGGTCCGGAACTGCTCGACGTCGAGACCCTTTACCGGTACGCCTGGCAGCGCCTGCTGGCCAAGGAACGCCCGCGTCCGCAGAAGGCGGAAACAGGGCTGGGTGGCCGCATCGCCCTGAGCCGCAATCCGGCTCACCGCGCCTTCCTGGTCCACGAGGTCGCGCGCCTGACATCCGAACGCGATGCGGCGCTCGCCCGCAGCGCCCGCCTCAAAGCCAATCTGGACGATGATCAGAGCGAGCTGGTCAAGAATTTACGTACGGAAATCACCGCAAACCAGACAGATCTGAGTGAGCTTCGCAAGGAGCTGGCCGCAAAGCAAGGCTTCGCGGACCAGCTTGAGGACCACGTGGATCGGCTGCGCTCCGAGGCCGCCACTTTACGAGAGAGCCTCGAGTCCGCCCGATCAGACGCCCGCGACCTCGGCAGACAAGCAGACCTGCGCATCGCGGCCATGGCCCGTGACGTACGCGCCGCGCAGGACGCCCGGGCCGTTGCGGAACGGGAGCAGCGGACGGCGGAGGCCGACCGTACGGCGGCCCGATCCGCCCTACTGCAGGTGACCGGCGAACTCGACCGCGCCCGAGCCGGCGAAGCTCGTACCGAGGCTCTCGTCAAGCAACTCCGCGCGGAGATCCTCGACTCCAAGCGGCAGGTGAGGACAGCCACGACGCCGGACCCGCCGAAGCCGGAAAGCGGCTCGGTCACGCCGCCGACGGTTCACGTCGGCGGCCGGTTCGCCGGGCTGGCCGCGTTCTTCTCACGAAAGGGCCGGCGTGCGGTGGCCTGGCTCCTGCTGTTGATCTTTGTGTTCTCGAACGTCATGTACGTGCTCATCGCCTGGAAGGGTTTCCTCAAGCCGTAAGCAGTCGGATTGCCGCTTAACGAGGAGAGGTCCCACACGTAAAGTGACGGGGATGGAACTGGGAATGGCACTGCCGACATCAGGTTCGCTGGCCTCCAAGACCAACATCCTCCGGGTGGCGCGGGAGGCGGAACAGCTCGGGTACGCGGCACTGTGGACGTACGAACGTCTGCTGCGGCCGCTGGCGCCCCTCATGCCCGGCGCGGACGGGAAACTGCAACGCATCCCCGAGGACTACCGGCTCACGTACGACCCGATCGAGACGCTGTCGTTCGTGGCCGCGGTGACCGAGCGGATCAAGCTGGGCACCAGTATCGTCGACGCCCTGTTCCATCCGCCCGTGGTGCTGGCCCGGCGGTTCGCCACCCTCGACCAGTTCAGTGAGGGCCGGGTCATCGCCGGTCTCGGCCAGGGCTGGATGCCGCAGGAGTTCGCCACCGCCAACGTGCCCCTCAAACGGCGCGGCGCCGGCCTGGACGAGGTCGTCGAGGCCATGCGCGCGTGCTGGGGACCCGACCCGGTCGAATACGCGGGACGCTTCTACGAGATCGAGGCGTCCGAGGTGAACCCCAAACCGGTCCAGCCCCACCTGCCCATCATCATCGGCGCCGCCACCCCCGCCGGCCAGGCCCGGGCGGCACGGATCGCCGACGGCGTCAACCCCAACGCGTTCTCGTACGAACAACTCACCGAGGCCGCCCGCACGTTCCGCGACACCGCCCGCGAGAACGGCCGCGACCCGGCCACCCTGACCGTCACCGCCCGAGCCAACGTCCCGATCACCGCCGACCCCTTGGGCGACGCCCGCCCGTTCCTCGGCGGCTCCCCCACCGAGATCGCCGAAGACCTCAAACGCCTCGAGGGCACCGGCGTCGACCACGTCCTGTTCTACAACCTGGCCCCGGACGGCATCGACAGCCACCTCCGCCTGATCGCCGAACTGAAGTCCCTCGCCGGTTGAGCACAGTCGGGTGCACCTTGCGCCCGGCTCAGGTCGGAAGGCGACCGAAGAACGGCCGAAGGTGCATCCTTTATGTATGACACTGCTTCGGTTCCGCACGGAGAACCACAAGAGCTTCAAGGACCTGACTGAGTTGTCCCTCGTGCGTCCGGAGATGAAGTCAGCCCGCCCGACTGACGGGACCTGGAGCGACTACGCGCTGCGGATCGCCGCCGTCTACGGTCCGAACGCGTCCGGCAAGTCGTCCCTGCTGGACGCCGTCGAGTTCATGCTCGGCGTCGTCCGGAACTCGTCCACCGTCTGGCGGGAGCGGAACAGCCTGCCTCACCAGCCGTTTCTGCTCGACGAGGCGTCACGTGTCCAGCCGTCCTCGTACTCCATCGACTTCACCCTCGACGACACGCGATTCGAGTACGGGTTCAGCCTCACCCAAGAGGAGATCCGTACCGAGTGGTTGTACGACTATCCGGTGGGCCGGCAACGGCTCCTCTTCGAGCGAGGGCTTGACACGAAATACAGGTTCGGACGGGCACTCAAGGGAGATACAGCGGCACTCGAGCGGCTGACCGGCCCCCGAGAACTCCTCCTGTCTCGCGCCGCGATCGACGAGCACCCTGTCCTGACGCCGGTCTTCAATGCCCTGACCTCGGGGTTCGAGTTCGCCAAGTTCAGCGAGGGAAGTCGGCAGCAACGTCTCCGCGACATCGCCGAGGGGATCGCCACGGAGGCGATCAGCATGGAGGACATCGTCGTCCTCGTCCGGGTCGCCGACGTGGGAAACGCTCAGGTAGGCGTCGCGGAAACCAAGACACCACCCGAGTTGCTGCGCATGTTCCAGGCAATGGAAAAGGCCGCCGCCGAACCCATGGAGAGCGACGGCGAGGACGACCAGCAGGTCCCCATCAAGTTCGCCATCGATGAGGTCACCAAGCGACTCGAGTTCCAGCATCTGGGCGCGGAGGGGAAGTATTACCGGCTCGCGCCGGCGGATCAGAGCACGGGAACTCTTTCCTGGCTTTCCTTGGCCGTACCGGCTGTGGAGGCGTTGAGAAAGGGCACGGTGCTTCTGATCGACGAGATCGACGCCAGCCTGCACCCGCAGCTCGCTCAGGTTTTGATTCAGATGTTCAAAGACGACGGCTTGAATCCTCGGGCGGCTCAGCTCATTTTCACCACTCACGACACCTACTTCATATCGCCGGTCGCGGAAGCCACGCTGACCCCGGAGGAAGTCTGGCTGGTGGAGAAGAGCCGGGTCGGCGTCAGCGAACTCTTCTCGCTCAGTGACTTCAGCCCACGCCGCGACCAGAATCTGGCCCGGCGATACCTGCACGGCCGCTACGGCGCGACTCCGCACCTCGCTCCGGCGTTTCTCCAGCAGCTCGTCGCCGCCGGGACGGCGGATCAGTGAGACCGTCGGGAAACATCGTCCGCTCACGCCGCCAGCGGCGTGAGCGCCAACGCGTGCTGGTCGTGACGGAGGGAGTGGCCACCGAGGTTCAGTAGTACAGGGCCTGGTCCAGCACCTTCGCGCGTCAGGCGTAGCCGTGCGACCGGCGACCACACACGGGGTAGGACGCGACCCGATGACGGTCCTGCGCGAAGCGGAGCGCATCGCCCGCCAGGATCCCGACGGTTTCGACACGGTCTGGCTCCTGATCGATGTGGATGATCACGCGCATCTGGCGGAGTGCCTTCGAGCGGCAACCGACAAGTCGTTCAACGCGGTCGTCTCCCATCCCTGTTTTTGAGATCTGGCTCCTCTGGCATTTCGAGGACATGAACGCCCAGCAGTCGCGGGACTGGCTACGCCGGCGACTCCGGAACCATGGTCAGGACGGCAAGACGCTGAAGACGAGTTTTCCGTTCGACGCCCATGAGCAAGCGTGCGGAAGAGCGAAACAGAAAGGCCGCGCAGTTCCGCCCGGCCAAAAGGGAACGAACCCGTCCAGCTCGATGCCCGCGCTCATCGAACGGATCCGCGAGAACCCCTGAGGGCGCGAATGACTAGGCCGATCCGAGCAGTGCCTTGTGCAATGCGGCTGGGGTCAGAGGGCTCAGTGGGCGGGCGGCCAGCCAGGCGGCGCCGGTGGCGGGGTCGTGGGCGGTTCGGGGGGTCAGGCCCCGGGACTGCAGGACCTTGAGGACGCCGTCGCGGACGGGGGTGTCGCCGGTCAGGAGGCCGCCGCCCAGGACTACCGGCCCGTCCGCGGCCAGGTTGTCGAGGGTGGCCACCAAGTGGGTCACGGCGTCGTCCACTATGGCCTTCGCGTGGGGGTCGCCTGTGCGGGCCGCGGCGCAGACCAAGGGGGCCAGGTCGCCGATCTCGTTCCAGGGCAGGGACTGGGCCCAGTAGACCATCTCGTCGGCGGTGGCCACGCCGGCTTGGGTGGCGATCCGGGAGGCGAACGGGGCCGACCACGTGCGTACGGCCGTGCGGATCGCTTGCAGGCCGAGCCAGCGGCCTGAGCCCTCGTCGCCCAGCAGCCAGCCCAGGCCGTCCGATGTTCGTTCCACCGCGTCGGCTCGCACCGAGGCCGCGATCGCTCCGGTGCCCGCTATCAGGACCGCGCCGGCCGGGGCGGGGGTGCCCGAGGCGAACGCCGTCACCACGTCGCCGACGAGCGTGACCGGGGCCCGCACGCCCAACGCGGCCAGCGACGGCGCGAACTGGGTGGCCGTGGCCGGGCCGGCGATGCCCAACGTGGCCGCGACCACCGACTCCGGCGGGTGGTCGCCCAAGGCCGCGAGCACCGCGGCGGCCACGGCCGCGGCGGCGTGGGCGGGGCCGGCCGTCAGCGGGTTGCCGGGGCCGGCCAGGCCGCGGCCGACGACGGAGCCGGTGGTGGTGGCGACCACCGCGCGCGACGACGTGCCGCCCGCGTCGACTCCGACCACCAAATTCATGAGCCTGATAGAAGCACAGACAAAAGTTGTTGACTAGTTCACTCTTCGGTCGTAATTTTCATCGGCAACAGCAAACGATGAAAAGGATGACCGACGTGACCGGTGAGAGCGGAGGCCTGCTCGGCCGCCTGCGGATCGAGGGGCCCGGCATGCCGGAGGCTCTGGCCCGGATCGCCGAGGCGATTCTGGCCGACCCGGAGGCGGCCGCCAACGCGAGCATCGTCGACCTGGCCGAGCGGTCCGGCACGTCGACCGCGACGGTCACCCGGTTCAGCCGCACGCTGGGCTTCAAGGGCTACGCCAACCTGCGCGTGGCCGTCGCGACCGAGACCGGCCGGGCCGAGCAGGCCCGGTGGGAGACCGACATCAGCGGCGACATCGCGCCCAGCGATCCGCTGACCGACGTGCTGGGTGTCGTCACCGCCGCCGACACCCGGGCCATCCACGACACCGCCGCCGCGCTCGACATGGCCGCCATCGACCGGGTCGCAGCCGCGATCGCCGGCGCGAAACGGGTCGAGCTGTTCGGCCTGGGCAGCAGCGGCACCTCGGCGCGGGAGATGGCGTTCCGCCTCGAGCGCATCCGAGTGCCGGTGTGGCACCGGCTCGACAGCCACACCGCGCTCACCAACGCCGCCCTGCTGCTCCCGGGTGACGTGGCGATCGGCCTGTCCCACTCGGGCCGCACCCGGGAGGTCATCGAGACCCTGGCCGAGGCCGCCGACCACGGCGCGCTCACGGTCGCGGTCACCAGTTACAGCCGGTCCCCGCTGGCCGAGGTGGCCGACGTCGTCTTCACCACGGCGGTGCAGGAGACCACGTTCCGGCTGGCGGCGCTCGCGGCTCTGCACTCGCAGCTGCTCGTGCTCGACATGATCTACGTCGCCGTCGCCCAGCGCACGTACGAGCGTACGGCCGAGGCCCTGGAATTGACCGTTCGCGCGGTCGACGCCCATCGGCTCCCGGAGAAGAACCCCACCCGCAATCGCGGGAGAAGCAAGCCCTGACCCCTGAGGAGTCACCATGCGGTCCCACCGCTATATCGCGGCCGTCGCCCTGAGCGCCGCCGCCCTTCTGACAGTGAGCGCCTGCAGCAGCGACGGGAACGGCGGTGACAGCGGCGGTGGTACGCCGGGGGCCGTGCCCACGGCCCGCGGCGAGGGCAAGACCCTCACGGTCTGGGTCATGGTCGACGACTACACCGACGAGACCCTGAACGCCATCAACGCGAAGTTCACCGAGGCCACCGGGGCCAAGGTCGATCTCCAGGTGCAGCAGTGGGAGGGCATCACCACCAAGATCAGTACGGCTCTGTCCACGTCGGGCACGCCGGATGTGCTCGACCTCGGCAACACCCAGGTGCCCGGCTTCGCCGCCAACGGTGGCCTGCTCGACCTGACGAAGTACAAGGACGACCTGAAGCAGGGCCGCACCTGGCTGGCCGGTCTGGAGGAGCCCGCGACGGTCGACGGCGCGCTGTACGCCGTGCCCGGCTTCGCCGGCGCCCGCGCGGTCATCTACAACAAGAAGACGTGGGCCGCCGCCGGCGTCACGGCCGCGCCCACCTCGTACACCGAACTCACCGCCGCCCTCGACAAGGTGAAGGCCAAGAACCCGGCCGCCGACTTCTCCCCCTTCTACCTGCCCGGCCAGTACTGGTACGCGGGCCTGCAGTTCCTGTGGGACGCCGGCGGCGACATCGCGACCGACGAGGGCGGCGACTGGAAGGGCGGCTTCTCCACGCCGGCCGGCCAGAAGGGCCTGACCGAGTTCAAGACCTTCCAGAACGCTTACTCCACCGAAGCCTCCCGCACTCTCGACACCGACAAGCCCGACCAGGTCCAGCTGTTCGCCGACGGCAAGACCTCGGCCATCCTGGCCTCCGGCGGCGCGGTCGGCCTGATCCAGAAGGCCAACCCGGCCATCAAGGCCGACGACCTCGGCACCTTCCCGCTGCCCGGCGTCTCGGGCAAGAACCAGCCGGTGATGCTGGGCGGATCGGTCTGGGGCATCGCCACCAAGAGCGACGACCAGGACCTGGCACTGCAGTGGGCGAAGATCGCCGGCAGCCCGGAGGCGCAGGACAAGTGGGTCTTCGGCAAGGACGGCTGGATCCCGAACAGCACCGAGGCGATCAAGGCGGCCGAGCCGGCTCTGAAGGAGCAGCAGAAGGCCTTCTTCACCGCGGCCCTGGTGTCCAAGGCGACCCCGGCCGCCGCACAGTGGCCCACCCTAGAGGGCGACAAGAGCGTCAACCAGGTCTTCTCGGCGGTCGCCTCCGGCGCCAAGACGCCGGCGGTGGCCGGTAAGGAATTCGACGCCCACCTCGGCGAGACTCTCGCCGGCGGTAAGTGACCACCGTGATCACCGACGCGGCCGGCGCCCCGCCGGTCGCGCCGGCCCCTCCCTCGCCGGCGAACGGCCGCAAACGGCGCGACCTCGCCCCACTGTTCCTGCTGAGCCCGGCCGGGCTGGTGCTGGCCGTCGTGACGCTGGCCCCGATCGGGTTCCTGGTCTTCACCTCGTTCACCGACTACAACCAGCGGAGCCTGTTCACCGGCGCCTACCGTTCGGTCGGCCTCGACCAGTACACGGATCTGCTCAGCAGCGGCGCCTTCTGGGCCGCGCTGGTCCGCACGGTGCTGTTCACGGCGGCCATGGTGGCCGGCAGCGTGCTGATCGGCATGGGCGTCTCCCACCTGCTGACCCGCCTGGGGCGCCGGATGCGCTACACCGTCACGGTGGTGCTCATCGTCGCCTGGGCCATGCCGAACGTGGCGTCGTCGCTGGTGTGGAACTGGCTCTTCCAGCCCGGCTACGGCGTCGTCAACTGGGGTCTCGACCAGCTGCGGGTCTTCGGCGACACCACGAGCGCCGACTGGACGCAGGACCCCGCACGGGCGTACGCCGTCATCTGGCTTCTGATCGTCTGGCAGGCCGTGCCGTTCATCGCGCTGACCCTGAACGCGGCCGAGACGCAGGTCCCGCGCGAATATCTGGAGGCGGCCCGGATGGACGGCGCCACCGAGCTCACCGTCTACCGCCTGATCACCCTCACCCATCTACGGCCGACGCTGCTGCTGGTCACCATCCTGTCGGTGATCTGGGACTACAACGTGTTCAACCAGATCTGGCTGATCTCCCGCGGCGGGCCGGGCGACGCCACGTCGACGCTCGGCGTCTACACGTACAAGACGGCGTTCGTCGGCTTCCACATCGGACAGGGCGCGGCCATCTCGGTCGTCACCACGCTGCTGCTGCTCGGCCTGACCGCCCTCTACATCCGCCGGCTGCTCCGATCCGGGGAGGACCTGTGAAACGCGCCGCCAACACGATCGCGATCGTCTTCTGCCTGGTCTGGGCGTTCCCGGTCTACTGGATGGTCAACACCGCCTTCAAGCCGCGCCCGGAGGTGATGACGCCGACGCCGCACTTCGTGCCGGAGCACCCGACCCTCGACAACTTCGTCAACGCGGTCACCCAGGAGCACTTCCTGACCAACCTGCGCAACAGCGTCATCGTGGTGGTGGCGACGGTGCTGGTCTCCATCGTGCTGGGCATCTTCGCGGCGGCGGCGCTGTCCCGGTTCCGGTTCCGGGGGCGGCGGCTGCTCATGGTGGTGATCCTCGCCGTGCAGATGCTGCCCGGGACGGCCCTGCTCATCCCGATGTTGGTCATGTTCAACCAATTGGACCTTCTGGGCACGTACGTGGCCCTGGTGCTCGCCTACGTGGCGACCGTCCTGCCGTTCTCGATCTGGGTGATGCGCGGCTTCTTCGTCACCATCCCGGCCGAGATCGAGGAGGCGGCCCGGATGGACGGCGCGAGCACCTGGCGTGTCCTCACCAGCGTCCTGTTCCCGCTGGTGGCGCCGGGCGTCATCTCGACCGGCATCTTCGCGTTCATCGCGGCCTGGAACGACTACCTGTTCGCGTACACGTTCATGCAGGACCAGAGCCGCTACACCCTGCCGGTCTGGCTGGCCTCGTTCACCAACCCGCACACCGGCACCGACTTCGGCGGCCAGATGGCGGCCTCCGTGCTGTTCTCCGTGCCCGTCGTCGTGTTCTTCCTGATCATCCAGCGCAATCTGGTGGCCGGCATGTCGGCCGGCGCCGTGAAGGGCTAGACCTTGCTGATCCCGGCTCCGCTCTCGTTCGTCCCCGGTCAGGGTTCGCTCACCCTCGACCACAGCTCCACCATCTCCGCTTCCGCCGAATTGCCCGAAGTTCTCACCTGGTTGCGGCAGGCGCTGCGGCTCCCCCTGCGGGAAACGGCGACCGGCACCATCGCGCTTGACCTCGATGATGATCTCGCCGCGGAGGAGTTCCGGTTGGACGTCACCTCGTCCGGCGTCACGATCACCGGTGGCGGCGCGGCGGGGGTGTTCTACGGCGGCCAGACTCTCCTCCAGTTGCTGCCGCCTTCGGTCTACCGGCGATCTCCGCAGGGTCAGATATGGATAATTCCGGCATGCCGGGTGCACGACAAGCCCCGTTTCGCCTGGCGAGGGGCGATGCTTGATGTCGTACGCCATTTCATGCCCAAGCACGACGTCATGCGCTTCATCGACCTGATGGCGATGCACCGGCTCAACACCCTGCACTGGCACCTCACCGACGACCAGGGCTGGCGCCTGGAGATCAAACGCTATCCCCGGCTCACCGAGGTCGGCGCGTGGCGGCGGGAAAGCCAGGTCGGCGCGGGCAAGGACGCCCCCGGCGACGGCCGTCCGCACGGCGGGTTCTACACGCAGGAGGACGTACGCGAGATCGTCGCCTACGCCGCGGAACGGTTCATCACCGTCGTCCCCGAGGTGGAGTCTCCCGGGCACGTGCAGGCCGCCCTGGCCGCGTACCCCCACTTGGGGGTCGACGGCGAGCCGCTGGAGGTCTGGACGCGCTGGGGCATCAGCGACAACATCCTCAACGCCTCGGAGTCCACCGTGGACTTCTTCCGGGGCGTGCTCGACGAGGTGCTCGAGCTGTTTCCGTCACGGTACATCGGCGTGGGCGGCGACGAATGCCCGAAGGACCAGTGGCGGGCCGACCCGCGCACCCAGCAGCGCATGGCCGAGCTGGGTGTGACCACCGAGGAGGGCTTGCAGGCCTGGTTCATCGGCCGCCTCGGCGAACACCTGAACGCGGCCGGCCGCCGCCTGTTCGGCTGGGACGAGATTCTGGAGGGCGACCTGGCGCCGGGCGCGGCCATCGCCTCCTGGCGGGGCCTGACCGGGGCACTGGCGGCGGCCCGGCGCGGGTACGACGTGGTCGCCTGCCCCGACGACATGGCCTACCTGGACTACCGCCAGTCGGAGTCGCCCGACGAGCCCATCCCGGTGTCGATCCCGCTGACCCTGCGCGACGTGTACGCCCTCGAACCGGTGCCCCCGGGCCTGACCGAGGACGAGGCGAGGCATGTTCTCGGCGGCCAGGCCAACATCTGGACGGAGCACGCGGACTCCCCCCGCACGGTCGACTACCTGGTCTTCCCCCGCCTGTGCGCGATAGCGGAGGCGCTGTGGGGCCCACCCGGCCGGGACTTCGACGACTTCGAACGCCGCCTGCGGCACCACCTGCTCCGCTTGGACGCCCTCGGCGTCGAATACCGCCGGGCCGACGGACCACTCCCCTGGCAGCGCCGCCCCGGCGTACCCGGCCGCCCCGACACCCGCGACCAGCGGGCCGCGCACATCGCCCGCCTGGTCGCCACCATCAGCGTCCCGTGAGGGGTCCCTGTGCACGCTCTGGGCACCTTCACCGCGCCCAGCCACCTCAAGCCTTCGGGCCGTGACCGTTCCCGGTAGCGGCACCGGTGGGCGCGAACAGATGGTCGGCGCGACGCTCGAGCCGCTCCCAGAGCGCCTTCGAGTACTCCGACCGGTCGAAGGGGTCGACGCCGTCAACCTTCTTGGTCATCAGGTCTTCGAGCTTGTCGGCCGCCGCCTTTCGCTCCGCAACGATCTTGCGGACCACCTCGGCGAGATCTTTCTCGGTCATCTCGGCGGCCCCGTCCGCGACCGGGCTGCCCATCAGATCGGTCAGTATGGCGGCCCATTGCCTGCTGAGTCTTTCGGCGTATTCGGCCCGGCGTGTCTGGACGTCGTGCTCGCAATCGAGCTTGATGAGCTGTTCCCAGTAGGGCTGAACAGTTTGCTTGACCCGTTCCTCCAACTCGACCCAGACGTGTGGGCGGCAAGTCAACGACACCTCGCGCCAGCTGAACCGCCAAGCCTTGTTCTCGTCGAGCACCTTCTGGAGCTCGACCTCCAACTCCCGCGCGCGGTGTGGCGCATGGTGGCGCGCGTGCTGGGCGGCCATCGCCTTGAGACGCCGAATGGCGTACGGCATGAGGCTGTCCATGGCGCTGGACAGTTCATCCTGATAGACCCCTTCGGCCGTCCAGACGAAGGTGGCGTGCACCTCGAAGGTGAAGATGTAGCCGCTGGCCGGGACCACCAGGGGTTTCGGGAGACCTCGCCGCCCGCGCACCTCGCCCGCCGGCGGTGGCGGTGGTGGCGGTGGCGGCGCCGGAGAGACTGCCGCGACCATCATCGGCTCGGGCCGGGGCGGACTGAGGAACGCGATGAATCTTCGCCAGACCCGGCCGAGCCACGCGGTGAAACGCAGCCACCGGCCAACCGATGGAGTCAACGGTCCGATATCTGTTCTCACGACACTCGTTTCCTTTCCGATGCCCACTCCGGCAGCCCGTCTCCGAACGCGGATGTCCTCTTCAGGTAGAAGTCGACACGCCGCCACTCCGGGGCGATCGACTCGAGCAGCCCGGCCATTGCTCGCCGCAGATCAGGATGAGAGTCCGCATGGCCGATCCACGATGCGAGCCTCTCCGCGGCCGGTGCGGCGGTTTCGGGCTCGACGAAGGCGACGAGCCAAAGATGACCGAGTTGATTAACGTCCACGTTCTTTTCGCCAAGACGTTGCAGAAGTTCGGGGCGCCCGTCCGACGCTGTCGCCTCGACTCTGCGGGTCAGGGCGAGCAGAGCGCGAGCGGCGTGGAGCCTCAGCGGCTTGACTCCGGCCCATAGAGCGAGTTCGTCGACGATCCATTTAGCGCGGTCAGGTCGATAGAGCTGATTGACGGCCCTGGCGACCGTGTGGAACCGCTTCTGTATCGCGTCCTCGGCAATACGGGCCAGGTCGAACATGCTCCATTCAAGGAGGTCTTGCTCCAGTCCACTGGCATACAACCGCGCGGCGGTGTCGCGCCGATAGTTGTTATTGCCGTTGCACCACTCGCTGAGTTTGCGCCGAACTTGGTGGCCCACGTCGCCCGCCATATCCACAAGCGTCATGGTCAGCGCGGCGGCCTGCCGGACAGCCGGTTTGGGCGAGGCCGCCCATTTGCCTGTCAGATCCAGATGCACGCGGGCGAAATCATGATTCAGTAACATCCCGGCTGCTTCGGCAGCTGCTTGCCGCATGACGTCGTCCCCATCCGCCACCAGGTGATCCAGCCATTTCAAAAGCGGTCTCCTGGTGCCGTCGAACTCGTGCCAGGCGACGTCGAGAATCGCCTTCGGTAGACCGCGATCACGGATCCAGGCCACTCGAGATCCGTTTCGGGCGGCGGCATCGGCGTGACGCCCGGCCCTCCAGTCCTCACCCAGGGTGTCGCCGAGCAGCGTTCCCACCGAGTCCTGCAGAGCCATACTCCCCCATTCCGGGCGAAGCGCAGCGCTGTCTATCTCGCGCAGAAGCCTTTCGGCCCCTTCGAAGACGTAGTGCAGAGACTTTCGATAGAACACCGCGTACGCCAGCCTGAAAGCGCGTTCGTGTTGCCTGGCTCGGCGGCTCCGCACCGTCGAGTCCTCACCGGCGGACAACAGGATCTCGGTGGCACGGGTTCGCCTCCCCGGCTGGGAGCGTTCGAGGAGTTCTTCCATCTTCTCGTCGTCGGCGGGCCTCTCCTGGGCGATCGCCCGCGCGATGGCGACACTCTCCCTCGGGCCGTAGACCGAGGTGAGCTCACGTCTTACCCGGCTGGTGAGGAACCTTTCCACCTCGTCGGCGCAGGACGTCCTCAATGCCGCCGCCAGATGACGGCGGAAGACCTCGATCGGATCCGGCATCCGGTGCGGCACCTCCGCGTCGGTCCGGTCCCATCGACCCAGATGACCGTCTTTGATCAGCACCAAGGTGGAGCGCCGACTGCGGAAGAGGTTCGCCAGGGTACGTATGGCATCGGCGTGCCCGTCACCCGTCAGCCGCAGAACGAAACCGCTCTCCTCCGCCAGGCACTCCGGTTTTCGGTTGAGTGCCTCGGGCCGTACATTCGCCGGCAGCGCTATCTCATAGATGTCGTCCGGCTTGTACCGACGTGCCAGCGCGGCTCTGGCGGCGCTGAACCGGCCGGATTTCCGCGGGCCCACGAGGCAGACCGTGGATCGGCTGGCGATACGTTCGTCGAGGTCGCCGTCCGAGCCGGCCGCCACGTAGATTTCCAGCAGGTCCTCGATACCGGGAAGCAGGCCGATGATCGGGTCGAGGGACCGCTCCCCGAAATAGTTGTGCTGCGTATTCGCACGTCCGAATTGGGCAGGCCCGTACGTGGTGGTGTCGTCGAAGTCGTCTCCGTACATCTCCCGGGCGGCTCGCGGATCGACGGGCTCGCTGGGTACGTCCTCGTCCCCGGTCGCCTCCGGGGCCGACGATTGATCGGCCGCCGGGCCTTCCGGCTCCCGCCCGCTCGCGGGGTCGTCCCGTGCTTCGATCTCCTTCAGTTCGCCGTCATCCATGAGTGTTCCGCATCGTGTTGTGATTGCCGAACTGAGCCGGGCCGTTGGCGGTGATTCCCGTGAAGATCTGCGCAGCGGATTCCGTCGGCCCTTGCTGTTTCGGCGGTGGCGGTGACGCCGAGGCGGCGTTCTCACCGGGTACATAGATCCACGCGGCGGCGCTGAACCCCTTGTCCGCGATCTCGGCACGAGTGTGAACGAAGTGCTCCGGTCGCAGATCACGGTAGTGCTCGATGACCTCGCGATAGAGCGAATCCGACACGACGAGCGCCACGTTGGCGCCGGGGAAGTCCCGCAGCGCCCGCTTGAGCTGCGGCGAATCCACCAGTCGGCAGACATGGACGACGGCGTCGCTCGGGAATCCGTTGGCTCCGTCCAGATGGACGAGGCCCTGATGTACGGCAAGTCGTAGCCGAACCCGCGCTTCCGGCTCCAAACCCTGGTTGTGCTCTCGCAGCAGTCGGTCGGCCACCGGAGCCAGCTTCGCCGCGACGGTGCGCTCGCTGGTTCCCGCGGGCAGGACGGCCAACTCGCCGTCGCCGCCCTGCTGGATCAGCCAATCGACGCGATCCAGGCCCACCTCGGTGGTGGCGTCGTCCATGATCCGGCGGAAGGCCACCTGGGCGCGATGCTGGAGCACGTTGTTCCGCTTGCTGTAGCTCTCCATGTCCGCGGCGACGAGGACTCGCCGGTGGGGATCCTGCATATCGGGCACCTGTGATGACCTTTCCGTGGTCGGCGGATGTGCCCTTCTTCCCTACCGGCGGATCGGCGAGACGATTACGTACATCTATGGACTGTCGGAATGTCGATCGCCGGCTCACCCCTTTGGCATAGCGAGAACCCGGATGCGAGTGTTGTAGTCAGAGCAACACTCTGTGTCATGCAGTGGAGGCGCGCTTGCCCCAGTCACCCTGGTTACCGGGCACTCTGCTCAGCCGTCTGGACGAGTCCGCACGTCAGCGGTTCCTCGAGCTCGGAGTGCCGCGAACCGCGGCCGCCTCGCAGGTGATCCTGCACGAGGGAGCACAGGAGTCGCACGTCATCCTGCTCGACGACGGCCTGACGAAGGTCACCGCCGCCATGACTGACGGCCGCCACGCCCTGCTGGATGTACGGGTGTCAGGCGACATCGTGGGTGAGATGTCAGCCTTGAACGGAACACCCCGATCGGCGACCGTGACCACCTGCCGCGTGTCCACCATTCGGATCATCCGCCGGAACGACTTTCGCGCGTTCCTTCGCGCTTACCCGGAAGCGGCCATGGAGATCGCGGGCATAGTGGCCAATCGGTTGCGGGTGGCGAACCGGCGCCGAGTGGACTTCGCGTCCTACCCGGTGAAGGTCCGCCTGTCCCGGGTTTTGTGGGAGATCGCGACGGCCTACGGCTACCGTAGCCGCGACGGCATCGTCGTGGACGTGCACCTCACCCAGTCCGAGCTGGCGACGATGTGCGGGGCGGCCGAGATCACCCTGCAGAAGGCGCTACGTGAGCTGCGCACAGTCGGCATCGTCGACACCGGCTACCGGCAGGTGATCGTCCGCGACGAGGCCGCACTCAGACTGTGCGCCGACCTCGCCTGACCCCACCGCGCGCTGTAGGAAGCGGTGGGTTGCCGTCACGTCCAGTAGAGGATGCGGGCGGCGGTCAGGCGGGCGGCGATTTCCGCGTGGAACCACGAGCGGAGCTCGGCCATCGTCTCGGGTGGGTAGACGTATTTCAGCGCGCCGAACTTGCCGTGCTTGCGGCTGCGGGACTCCTCGTCCATCTCCAGCTTCGTTCGTGGGTACCAGCTCAGCAGCACCTCTTTGCTGCCAGGGGTGAACCTGTGGGTGATGAGCTCCGCTGTCAGATCCAGGCCGGGCACGTCGCCGACGGCGGCGGCGATCCCGTCGAGCAGGTCGCCGTAGTGCGCGCGCCAGTCGGGGACGGCGATGATCGGGGCGATGGTGACTCCCACCGGATAGCCGTCCAGGGCGAGCCGGCGCAGGGCGGCCAGCCGGTCCTCCAGGCGGCTCGTCCCGCCCTCGACGCGGGTGGTGACCGGGCGGCAGTTGACGCTCAGCCGCACCCTCGTACGGCCGCGGTGGGCCAGGCCCACGAAGCCGCCGACGTCGTCGAACTTGGTGGTCCAGCGCAGCTGGACCGGCGCGTCCCAGGCCCCGAAATGCTCGACGGCGCGGCGCCAGCTGCCGGTCAGGTGTTCCAGGGCCAGCGGGTCGGTGTAGCAGGACGCCTCGAACGTGGTTCCCTCGTCGCGCCGGGCCTCGCGGCGGCTGGTGATCGTGCCCCGGCCCACGTAGTCGCCGAGGCCGGCCAGGATGTCGTCGAGGTCGGCGTAGACCCGGGTGACCGGCGGGCCGGAGAGCGAGCCGGCCAGATAGCAGTACTGGCAGTGTGCGGGGCAGCCCTCGGCCAGGTCGAACCGCCAGTCCGCGCTGGGTGCGATCGGCTGGAGTTTGCGGCGCGACGGCGGGCTCACCACGATCGCCATGGTGGCTTTGGCCCGGGCGTACGTCTCGCGGTCGCTGTCCCCGCGCAGCCCGGTCAGCCGGTTGCCGTTCAGCCGTTCGACCTCGAGACCGTGCGCCTCGACCAGCTCCATGATCCGCCGGCCGTGCGGATGGTCGTACGCGGCGGGCGTGGCCACCACTCGCTTCGGCGTCCACCGCCTCGATGGTCGCGCGGGCGGCGCGACGTCACCGAGGTCATGGGTGGCGACCGCCTCGCCGCTGGCGCTGTGCGGCGCCGCCGGCGTTTCCGGGGCCAGGGTCCGGGTCAGGTCGACCGAGTCGAAGGACACCGCCCGTACGTACCCTGGCCTGGGCCTTTGAAGCACGCGAGGCAGGTCGCCCGTCCCGTCCCGATTCCCCCGTGCGCTTGCGCGCCGTCGGGTCAGGGCGGGCGACCTGCTTCCCCCGTACTGGATCTATGGTCGTGGCTGGACCTTGTACGAAGCGTGCGAGACTTGTCGCTCACCTTGTGAATGTCTTGAATCCCCAGCGGAGGGCAGTTGACGGCGGAGTTCGGCGTGCTCGGCGTGGTGGAGGCCCGGATCACCGGGCAGCCGGTCGGGCTGGGGCACGCCCGGCAGCGCAGCGTGCTGGCCGCGCTGCTGGTCGAGGTGGGCCGCCCGGTCACGGTGGACCAGCTGATCGACCGGGTCTGGGGTGCCGAGGCGCCGCAGCGGGCCGCCGGCGCGCTCTACAGCTATCTGTCGCGGCTGCGGACGGCCCTCGCCGACGCCGGCGTCGGGATCGAGAGACGGCCGGGTGGGTACGCCCTGACGGCCGACCCGGAAGCGGTCGATCTGCACCGGTTCCGCCGGCTTGTCGCGCTGGCCCGCGGCGCCGAGTCCGACCGGTCGGCCGCCGAGCAGATCACGAAGGCGCTCGAGCTGTGGCGGGGCGAGCCGTTCGCCGGCCTCGACACGCCCTGGCTGTCGGCGACGCGGGAGCTGCTGCTCGGCGAGCGGTTCGCGGCCGAGCTCGACCACCACGACGTCCTGCTGCGGCTCGGGCGGCACGGCGAGCTGCTGCCGTCGCTGACCGCGGCCGTGGCCGAGCATCCGCTCGACGAGCGCCTGGCCGAGCAGTTCATGCTGACCCTCTACCGGTGCGGGCGGCAGGCCGACGCCGACGAGCAGTACCGCCGGATCCGCCACAGCCTGGCCGAGGAACTGGGCAGCGACCCCGGTCCGGGGCTGCGCCGGCTCCACGAGCGCATCCTCGCCGCCGATCCCACCCTCGGCGTCGCCGTCTCCCCGGTCCAGGTCTCCGCGCCCCGGTCGGTGCCCGCTCAGCTGCCGGCCGACGTGCGCGCCTTCACCGGCCGGGACAGCGAGCTCGCCGCCCTGGACCGCACGCTGGCCCAGGGTGACGAGCCGCCGCTGACCGTGGTGCTGCTGTCCGGCACGGCCGGGGTGGGCAAGTCCGCCCTGGCCGTCCGCTGGGCCCACCGGGTCCGGGAGGCGTTCGGAGACGGGCAGCTCTACGTGAACCTGCGCGGCTACGACTGCGAGCAGCCGGTCGCCGTCGGCGACGCGCTGGCCGGCTTTCTCACGGCTTTGGGGGTACGGGGTTCCGAGATCCCGCCGGGCGTCGACGAGCGGGCCGGCCGGTACCGCTCGGAGCTGACCGGCCGCCGGATGCTCGTGCTGCTCGACAACGCCTCCTCGGTCGAGCAGGTACGGCCGCTGCTGCCCGGCAGCGGGTCGTGCCTGGTGCTGGTCACCAGCCGGGACGCGCTGCCGGGGATGGTGGCGATCCACGGCGCCGAGCGGATCAACCTGGACCTGCTGCCGCTCGCCGACGCGGTCGGGTTGCTGCGCCGCCTGATCGGCGACCGGGTCGACCGCGAGGCGCCGGTCGCCGAGCGCCTGGCCGCGGCCTGCGCCCGGCTGCCGCTGGCCCTGCGGATCGCGGCCGAGCTGGCCGCCGCCCGGGCCGACGTCTCGCTGGAGGAGCTGGTCGGCGAGCTCAGCGACCACCGGATGCGGCTCGACCTGCTCGACGCGGGCGATCCCCGGGCCGAGGTCCGGGCCGTGTTCTCCTGGTCGTACCAGAACCTGCCGGCCGACGCGGCCCGGGTGTTCCGGCTGCTCGGCCTGCATCCGGGCGAGACCGCGCAGGTCGAGGCGGTGGCCGCGCTGACCGGCGCCGCGGTGGGCGAGGCCCGGCGGCTGCTCGGCGTGCTCGTCCGGGCCAGCCTGGTGCAGGCCGCCCGGGGCGGGCGGTACGGCATGCACGACCTGCTGCGGGCGTACGCGGCCGAGCTCGCCGCCGAGCACGACCCGGCGCCCGAGCGCGAGGCCGCGCTGACCCGGCTGTTCGACCACTACCTGGCCGGTTCCGTGGCGGCGATGGCCACGCTGTACCCGGCCGTTCCCGGCGCCGCCGGTGACTCCGAGGCGGCCCGGGGCTGGATCGAGGCCGAGCGGCCCAACCTGGCCGCCGTCTGCGCGTACGCGGCCGCCCACGGCCGCCATCGGCTCGCCGTCGACCTCGCGGGCACGCTGTTCCGCTACCTCGACGCGGGCGGGCCGGTCGCCGAGGCGGTCGCCGTCACCTCGTGCGCCGTGTCGGCCGCCCTGGCCCTCGGCGACCACGCCGCGCAGGCCCGGGCGCTGTCCGATCTGGGCCGGCTGCACCGGCGGCAGGGCCGCCTGACCGAGTCGGCCGGCACGTACCAGCGGGCCCTGGCCCTCTACGCCGAGTTGGACGATCCCGCAGCCGAGGCCGTGGTGCTGCGCAACCTGGGCAGCGTGCACTGGCGACGGGGCGACTACCAGCGGGCGGCCGACCACTACGAGCGGGCCTGGACGCTCTACCAGCGGCTCGGCGACGACGCCGGGCAGGCCGACGCGTCGGTCCGGCTCGGCCTGGTCGACGCCCGGCTCGGCGACGACGCCCAGGCCACCAAGCGGTTCCAGTCGGCCCTCGAGCTGGCCGCCCGCACCGGCGACCGGTTCAGCGAGGCGTACGTCCTGTCGCTGCTGGCCCGGCTCTCCGGCGACCCGGCCGAGCTGGACCGGGCCGCCGCCCAGCTCGAGCAGAGCCTGGCCGTGGCCCGGCAGAACGAGGACCGGACGGCCGAGGCGTACGTGCTGACCGACCTGGCCGCGGTGTACGCCCGCGGCGACCGGCACGCCGAGGCCGCGGCCCACCTGCGCCGGGCCCTGGTGCTGCACCGGCGGATCGGCGACCGGGCCAGCGAGGCCGAGGCGCTCAACGACCTCGGCCAGGCGCTGCGGGCCACCGGCGACATGGCCGAGGCGCGCGCCCACCACGAGCAGGCGCTGATCCTGGCCCGGGAGATCGGCGACCGGTACGAGCAGGAGCGGGCCGGCGCGGGCCTGCCCGACGGGCCCTGATCAGACCCGGACCACGCCCTCGACCCACAGCACGGTGACCGGGCGGCCCCGGGCCCGCGCGTAGGTGACGATGTCGGCGGTGCCGCCCAGCCCGCGGGCCGGTTCACCGTCCCACACGGCGAACAGGTGGTCGCAGCGGTCGACCAGGGCCTGCCCGGCGGCGAGGTACGCCTGGTCGCTGGGCTCCGGGTAGGGCAACGTGGTCACCTTCGCCGCCGCGCGGCACAGCTCCCGCAGGCGGGCCCGGCTGTCGTCGGTGATCAGGGAGGTCGCGTAGCCCTCGCACGGCAGCACCGCCTCCAGGGTGCCGCCGGCCGCCAGGACGTGGGCCGCGAACAGCTGGTCGGCCCCGTCGGCCAGGCTCGACACCCCGTACGGGAAAGAGCCTGTGGGAAGCACCCGGCGCCAATGCCGCAGCGCGCGCTCGGCGATGGCCGGAGGGAGGTGCCGATGGCCTGTCACACCGAACCGCACATGGGCCTCCGTCTCGCCCCACCGATGAACGCAGGAGAACGATACGGCCTCCCGCCTTTGCTCAGGGGTCCGGTGCCAGGCAGAATCTGTCGCCGCAGCACGTGCCGATCACCGGAGGACCCCCCATGACCTTCGATGGGTTTATCTCGTACAGCCACTCCGGTGACGGACGGCTGGCTCCGGCTGTCCAACGTGGCCTGCACCGCCTGGCCAAGCCGTGGCATCGGCGGCGCGCACTGTGGATCTTCCGCGACCAGACCGGCCTGGCGGTGACGCCGGGCCTGTGGTCCTCCATCCAGACCGCCCTCGACGGCTCCGAGCACTTCGTGCTTATGGCCTCGCCCGAGGCGGCCCGGTCGCCCTGGGTGAACAAGGAGATCGAGCACTGGATCGCCACCAAGTCGGCCGACCGGATCCTGCCCGTGGTCACCGACGGCGAGTGGGCGTGGGACGAACAGCGCGGTGACTTCACCGAGGAGTCGACGGCCGTGCCGCCGGCGCTGCGGAAGGTGTTCACCGAGGAGCCGTTCTTCCTCGACCTGCGCTGGGCGCGCGGCACCGAGCACCTGAGCCTGCGGCACTCCCGTTTCCGGGACGCGATCGCCCAGCTCGCCGCCCCGATGCACGGGATCAGCAAGGACGAGCTCGAGGGCGAGGACGTGCGGCAGCACCGCCGGGCCCGGCGGCTGCTCTCCGGGGCCGCGGTGACCCTGGTCGTGCTGGCCGTGCTGGCCTCGGTCACCGGGCTGTCGGCGGTCCGCAACGGCGAGCGGGCGCGGGCGGCGGCGGCCGAGTCGCTGCGCCAGCAGCAGCTCGCCGGCGACCAGCGCACCCTGGCCGAGCGGTCGGCGGCCGAGGCCCGGCGCCAGCAGGGCCTGGCCCAGGAGCAGCAGAGCCGGGCGGCCCGGGCCGGCGCCGCGGCCGAGGCGTCCGAGCGGATGGCCCGGGAGCAGCAGGAGCTGGCCGACGAGGCGGCCGCCCTGGCCAAGCGCCAGCGGCAACTGGCCGACCGCGCGGCCGTACGGACCGAGCAGCAGCAGCGGCTGGCGGCGCAGGCGTCCGAGCTGGCCCAGCAGCTCCAGCAGGAGGCGCTGGGACTCAAACAGGAGGCGCGGCGGCAGGCCGCGATCGCGGCCGAGCAGCAGCGGCTGGCCCGGCAGGCGGCCGGCGAGGCCAAGGCGCAGCAGGTCAAGGCCGAGCAGCAGCAGCGCATCGCGGTCAGCCGGCGGCTGATGAACCAGGCCACCACAATGATCACCGACGACCCGCGGACGGCTCTGATGCTGGGCGCGGCGGCGCAGAAGCTCAACCCGGACACGGCGACCCGCCGGCAGCTCACCGGCGTGGTCACGGCCACCAGCTGGGCGGGCGGGCTCGGCGGGGCGGTGGCCTCGGCGTACGGACCGGACGGGGTCCTGGCCTCTCTCGACGCCGACGGCCGGGTCGCGCTGTGGAAGGTGACCGATCCGCGCCGGCCGGTCAAGATCGCCAAGCTGCCGGAGACCGCGGCCGGCCGCGTCCTGGCGCTCAGCCCGGACGGGCGCACCCTGGCCGTGGTGAGCCCGGGCGGCCAGGCGGTCCTGTGGGACGTCACCAAACGGTCCGCACCGGTACGGCTGACCGCGCTGCCCACCAGCCGCACGACCACCGCGTTCGCGTTCAGCGGCGACGGGAACCGGCTGGTCACCGGGGACGACGGCGGCGGCACGGCGGTCTGGGACACCACCGACCGGGCCAAGCCCACGCTGCTGTCGGAGCCCACCAGCCGCGACACCTACCCGGTGCTGCACCTCGCCCTCAGCCCCGACGGGCGCCTCCTGATCGTCGACAAGGCGCGGTTCGTCCCCGTGTTCGACCTGAGCGAGCCGGTCGACCCGGCGTCGCTCCCCGGCTTCCTCAGCTTCGGCGCGTCACCGATGGCGTTCAGCCCGGACGGCGCCACCCTGGCCGTCGGCGGCGAGGGCGCGGTGGCCCTGTGGAACATGAAGAACCGGACCCCTCGGGTGGCCGCCCGGGCGGCGGTCACACCGGACGATCCCGCCGACGGCGGCCCGCCGCCGGGCTTCCCCGACATGCCGGACGAGGACGACGACCCGTTCGACTCCCGGACCGGCCTGAGTGGACAGGTCACCTCGCTCGCCTTCAGCGCCGACGGCAGCCTGCTGGCCGCCGGCGACGAGACCGGCACGGCGGCCCTGTGGGACCAGTCCCCCACGGGCAGCCCCGGCATCATGGCCACGGTGAAGGCGCACGGCCCGATCACGACGCTGTCGATCGCCCCGAACTCCGGCACCCTCGTCACCGCCGACGGCACCGCCACGGCGACCCTGTGGCGGGTGAGCGCGTCCGGCGCGCCGAACCGGCTGGCCACCCTGGCCGTCCCGGGCGGCAGCGCCGAGGGCACGGTCTTCGGCCCGGACGGGCGGTCGCTCGTCGCGGCCGGCTCCAACGGCACGGCGAGCACGTGGAACACGGCCAACCCGGGCCGGCCCGTGCGCGGCGCCGACCGGACCCTGCACGGCGAGGCCGTCCGGTCGGTGGCGTTCGGCCCCGACCGCCGTACGGCCGCGACGGTCACCGCGAAGAGCGGCACCCTGCGGGTGGGCGCCACCACGCTCACCACCCTGCCCGGCGAGGTGCGGGGAACGAACGCGATGGCGTTCAGCCCGGACGGGCGCACCCTGGCCGTGGTCGCCGACTCCACCACGCTGATGGTGTGGGACGTGGCCGACCGGTCCCGCCCGGTCCTGCGGGCCCGGCTCACCGGCAGCTTCGGCACGGCCGTGGCGTTCAGCCCCGACGGGCGCGCGCTGGCCACCGCGGGCGACGAGGACCCGGTCATCGCGCTGTGGAGCCTGCCCGCCCACGCGGCGCCGGCCCGGGTGGGCACGCTGACCGGGCACAGCGACGTCGTCGAGTCGATCGCCTTCAGCCCCGACGGGCGCACCCTGGCCAGCGGCGGCTTCGACCGCACCACGCTGCTGTGGGACGTCGCCGACCGGTCCCGCCCGCAGCGGCTGGCCAGCCTGCCCAGCCAGGGCCGGTGGGTACGGTCGGTGGCCTTCAGCCCCGACGGGCGCACCCTGGCCACCGGCGACGCGGGATATACGGCGACGCTGTGGGACACCGCCGTCCCGGCCGCGCCGATCCGGCTCGCCACGGTCCGCACCAGCAAGGGCGCCGAGGTGCGCGAGGTGACCTTCGGCGGTGACGGCCGCACGCTGGCGGTCACCAGCCAGTCGGTCCGCGAGCCGGCGACCGTGACGCTGTGGGGCTACGCCAAGCTCAACGGGCTGCGCGCCGACCCGGCCGAGTACGCGTGCGCGATCACCGGCCGGGGCCTGAACGCGTCCGAGTGGGGCCGTTTCGTGCCGGAGCTGAAATACCGGCGCACCTGCGAGTGACGGGGCGAACACGCCGCATCTGCGCACTGGAGTTGGCCGCCGCGGTTGACCAAAGTACCGGTCATGCCGACCACCCAGGCCGACGCGACCCGGCGGCCCCCCATGGAGCTGCTGTTGCGGGATCTCCCGGAGCCCCACCGGGAGATCCTCGTCGCGACGTACTTCCGCCGCCGCACGCCCGAGGAGGCGGCGAAGGCCCTCGGGCTGCCTCAGGCCGAGGTCAGGGCCCGGCTGTACGAGGCCATGCGGACCCTGTCGGCGGTGGTGTCTAGTAACCGCCGGCCGGATCGAAGCCCAGGCCGTGGATGATGCCGGACAGCACCAGGGCGGCGCCCATGGCCGTGCCGATGAGAACGGCCCCGAAGATCAGCAGGATCAGCACGGTCTTGCTCATGCCGCCCAGACCCTCGGCCAGCACCTGCCCGACGGTGGGCTTGGGCCAGGTCAGCGGCGGGTAGACGTGGGCCTTTTCCAGCAGCTCCGGCTGCGGCGCGGCGGGTTCGTGCGCCGGCTCGACCGGGGTGACGATGACGCCGGTGGTGCGCTGCGGCCGTTCGGTCGCCTTGGATCCCTGGAGCAACATGATCGAACTCCTTTGCCTCTTAGCCGAAGCATGATCCTCAGCGAAGCCCGCGGTCACGGCCGATTGGCCAGTCTTTTCCCCCGAATTCCGGTCATATCCGGATTACGGCGAAGCGGACCTGGCCCTACGCTGACGACGTGCTCACTTGCCGGACGGCACGTGTCCTGACAGCCTTGCTGGCCCTGGGAATCACCCTTCTCTGGGCGCCGGCGACCATGTCGGCGGCCACTTCCGATGACTCCTATTACGCGGCCGCCCAGGGCCAAACCGGCGAAGCTCTGAAGAGCGCGCTGCACACGATCGTCTCGAGCGGGACGACCAGGCTGTCGTACGACGCCGTGTGGAACGCCCTCAAGGTCACCGACCAGGACCCGGCGAACCCGGCCAACGTGATCCTGCTGTACTCCGGGGCCAGCCGGGCCAAGACCCTCAACGGCGGCCACGCCGGCAACTGGAACCGCGAACACGTCTGGGCCAAGTCCCACGGCGACTTCGGCACCGCCACTGGCCCCGGCACCGACCTGCACCACCTGCGCCCCGAGGACGTGACGGTGAACGCCCTGCGCGACAACAAGGACTTCGACACCGGCGGCAGCGCGGCCACCGGCGCCCCCGGCAACTACACCGACGCCGACTCCTGGGAGCCCCGCAACGCCGTCAAGGGCGACGTGGCCCGCATGATCTTCTACATGGCCGTCCGCTACGAGGGCGACGACGCCTGGCCCGACCTCGAGGTCGACAACGCCACCACCGGCGGCCGCGCCCCGCGCCTGGGCAAGCTCTCAGCCCTGCTCCAGTGGAACACCCAGGACCCGCCGGACGCCACCGAGCGCCACCGCAACCAGATCATCCACACCACGTACCAGCACAACCGAAACCCTTTCATCGACCACCCCGAGTGGGCCGCCGCGGTCTTCGGATAACGCGTCCCCGCTTGGCGACGCTGCTGGCCGGCACTGACGATTCGACGCGGTGGCGGCCGATAGCCGAGTTCCTGGAGGAATACGGGTGGGAGCCGCGCACCGGCGCAAGACACTGCTCGAAAAGGAGCCCACCGACACCGGCGACGAGCACTGGGACGTGTTCCTAGCCGCGCTGACCGAACATCTGGCCGCCCAGGACGGGCACGCGCCTCCGCCATGGTCCGAGTCGCGCGCGCTGCGCCGCTTCTGGTCCCCCTCCAACACCCGTTCCGCGAGAGTCGACGCCCCCGCCGCGTTCCGGCGCCGGGGAGTGTTCGTCGCCGCTCAAGAGCTGAAGGTGGCATGAGCACCGACGACGATCCATTACTCGACCGGCACGCCATCGAGGACGCCTTCCGAAGCGCCTCGTATCCTTGATCACCCCGGGCTCCGGGTGTCGGCTGCCTCACCTGAGCACCTGCTCGCCATGAAAGTGCTGGCTGCGCGGCGTCGTGACGCAGAAGACATTCGCTTCCTGGTCGATCACCTCAAACTTCACAACGCGGACGCCGTGGTGGCGTTGTGTGCGCAAGTCTTCCCCGAAGAGCCCGTTCCCGACCGTGCGCGAATGATCTCGGAGCGATCCGGTGCCGGGCGGCTCGGGCGGGGGCGTTCGTATGATGGCGGGCATGACTGATCAAGCGACACCCGAGCAGCTGCGCCAGGAACTCCAGGACATCGACGCGGAGCTTGCTGAGCTGCGCCGGGTCGCCGGGGACGCGCAGGGGCGGCGGGGCGAGGACGGCGACAACTCCGAGGGGTTCCAGGAGCCGGAGGACATCGCCACCGAGCTGACCGGCATCAACGAGACCGAGGCGGTCATCGACGTTCTGGTGCAGCGCCGCGAGCGCGTCGAGGCGCAGCTCAAGAAGCTGGGCTGATTCAGGCGCCGGCCTCGTGCCGGCGCCGGTACTCGTCGTTCTGCCGAAGAGCCTCCTCGAGCTGGTCCTCGAGGATGATGATGCGGCAGGCGGCCTCCAGGGCGGTGCCGCTCTCGACCATCTCCCGGGCCCGCACGGCCAGGCGCAACTGGTAGCGGGAGTACCGGCGGTGGCCGCCGGCCGACCGCAACGGGGTGAACAGTTTCGCCTCGCCGAGGCGGCGCAGGAAGTCCTGCGAGGCGCCGGTGATCTCCGCGGCGCGGCCCATTGTGTAGGCCGGGTAGTCCTCGTCTCCGAACATGTCGTCGGGTTGGGCCATGCAACTCCTCTTCTCCATGACGAGGGCCCCGGCGGAACGCCGGGGCCCAGGGTTACGGGTTCAAACACCATTTCCGGCAGGTTCGCCGGTTTGTCGTATCCGCACCTGTGGGGTGCGAGGATCGCATATGCGTGACCGGAGACCACCTCTCGTTCGATGGAAACTGCGGTGACCGCCCAGAACCGAACTGCGTCCTGACGGCGGACGATCCAACGGTGTTCGACCCTCCCTTTCCTCTGAATCCTTCACTTGCCGTGCTGTCGTGCTGCCCGCCGGCGCCGGAGCCCTACGCGATTCCCTGGCCCCGACACGTGCGACGAGCTCTTCCTCGTGCGGCGTCGGCCGCTTATGCCGAGCGAGCCCACGACATGGGTCCGGGCCCTGCTTGACGCTCGGTCATTTCGTCGGCGTCTCTCACGATCTCTTCGTTCAACACCAGGAACATTAACCGGTCCCGCCGAGAAAATCTAGTCAGCCGATCATAGATTTTCTCGGCGTGTCGCCCACGTTCCGGAAGTGGAGCGCAGCCGCCACCACGAATCTCCCTCCGGCGAAGGCCGTCAGACGTGCCGGATGCGGCGATGCGAAGTCCGGGCGGCCGGGTGCGCATCCGGCCGCGGCCAGGCACGGTGCGGCGGAGGGGTTCGCGTCGAGAAGGGCGAGACGGCGCCGAGCACGGCGCCGTGGCTCACAGCCAGCCGGCGCGGCGGAGGAGGCGGTAAAGGATGCCCGCGCTCAGCAGCATGAGCAGCATCAAGGTGGGGTAGCTGTAGCGCCAGCCCAGCTCGGGCATGTGGGTGAAGTTCATGCCGTAGACACCGGCGATGGCGGTCGGCAGCGCGGCGATGGCCGCCCACGAGGCGATTTTGCGCATGTCGTTGTTCTGGTCGACCGTCAGCTGGGTCAGGCGGGCCTGGAGCAGGGCGTTCAGCACGTCGTCGAAGGCCAGCACCTGTTCCACGGCGGCCGTGTGGTGGTCGGCCACGTCGCCGAAGTAGCGGCGGATCTCCTTGGGCAGGTCGGCGAACTGTTTGCCGGCCAGCGCGGCCAGCGGGCGCTGCAACGGCAGCACGGCCGACTTGAACTTCATCATCTGGCGTTTGAGCTGATAGATCTGCTCGATCGTGACCGGGGTGCGCGCGTCGAACACGGCCGCCTCGGTCAGGTCGAGGTCGGTCTGCACGGCGGCCGCGATGTCGGCGTAGCCGTCCACCAGCCGGTCCAGGACGGCGTGCACGACCGCCCACGGGCCGCCCTGGGCCAGCGCCCGCGGGTCGGCGCTCAGGTCGGCCCGCAGCGAGCTGAGCTCCATGACCCGGCCCTGCCGCACGGTGATGACGAAACGCGGGCCGACGAACAGCCGCACGAAACCGGTGCTGACGATCTCGCTGGTGGCGGTGATCCGTTCGTGTTCCACGTACTGGGCGGCCCGGACGACGAGGAACAGCACATCCTCGTACCGCTCAATTTTGACCCTCTGCTCCCGATGCAGGATGTCCTCGACCGCCAGCGGGTGGAGCCCGAACACCTCGGCCACGTGGGTGAGGGCGGCCTCGGTCGGCTCGTGCAGCCCCAGCCACACGAAGGCGCCGTCCCGCTCGCGGGCCCGCTCGTAGAGCTGCGCGAGGTCGGCCGCCGGGCCGGGGCTCTCGACCTCGACCCCGTCCACGAACAGGCTGCAACCCACGATCGCCGTGTGATCGGCCCGCCCTCGCCAGGCCGGCCGCGGCGGCTGCCAGACGCGCCGGCCCTCCACGAAGCTACTTCGCTTCCCCGAGCAGGTCGTCCCGCACCCGGCGGCGCAGGACCTTGCCGATCTGACTGTACGGGAGCTCGCCCACCACTTCGATCCGGCGCGGCGCCTTGTATCCGGACAGCCGCTCGCGCGCCCACTTCAACATGGCGGCCGGGTCCACGGTCGCGCCTTCGGCGGCGACGACAACGGCGACGACCTCTTCCCCCGTACGCTCCGACGGCAGCCCGACGACAGCGACCTCCGCCACGTCGGGATGGTCGCGAACCACGTCCTCGACCTCCGACGGGTAGACGTTGAAACCACCCGTGATGATCAGCTCCTTGACCCGGTCCACGATCGACAGGTAGCCGTCGTCGCTCATCACCGCGACGTCGCCGGTGCGGATCCAGCCGTCCGGCAGCAGCACCGCCTCGGTCTCCTCGGGCAGGTTCCAATATCCGGAGAAGACCTGCGGGCCCTTCAGCAGCAGCTCGCCCGGCTCCCCGGCCGGCATGTCGCGGGTGACGTCGTCGCGGTCGGCGATCCGGACGTACGTCGAGGGAAACGGCACGCCGATCGAGCCGGCCCGGCGCCGCTCGGACATCGGGTTGCCGACCGTGATCGGTGAGGTCTCCGTCATCCCGTACCCCTCGATGAGAAGCCCGCCGGTCATGGCCTCCCAGGTCCGTACGGTCTCGGCCGGCAACGGCATGGCCCCGCTGAAGGAGAACCTGATCGAGCTCAGGTCGGCGCCGCGTTCGCGGGCGGCCGCGGCCAGCCGGTCGTACATCGGGGGAACGCCCGGGAAGAACGTCGGCGGGCGCCGCTTCACCGCGTCGAGCACCATGCCCGGGTCGAAGCGGGGCAGCAGGACGATCGTCGCCGCGATCCGCACGGCGGTGGTCAGGCAGAGGGTCAGGCCGTACGCGTGGAACAGCGGCAGAATCGCGGGGAACGTCTCCCCGCCGTCACGCAGCCCCGGCACCCACACACGGCTCTGCTCGGCATTGGCCACCAGGTTCCGGTGGGTGAGGATCGCGCCCTTGGGGGTGCCGCTGGTGCCGCCCGTGTACTGCAGGAGCGCGGTGTCGTCGACGCCCGGCCCGGGAACGGAGGCGTCGATCGGCGGCGCCGCGTCGACCAGCGCTTCCCACAGCAGCGTGCCGCCGGGCACCGTCCCGCGCATCTCGTCGCGCGTCCTGCGGGCGGCCGGCAGCGGAAGCTTGAGGGCGAGCCGCTTGAGCAGGGGCAGCGCGGCGGTCAGGTCGACGCCGACGATCGTGGTGATCGAGGTGCGTTCGGCGGTGGCGGCCACCGTCGCGGCGACCTTCTCCCAGCAGATGGCGACCGTGGCGCCGTGGTCGGCCAGCTGGTGGGCGAGTTCGTCGGCGGTGTACAGCGGATTGTGCTCGACGACGACGGCGCCGAGGCGCAGCACCGCGTAGAAGGCGACCACGTGCTGCGGGCAGTTGGGCAGGATCAGCGCGACCCGGTCCCCCGGCCCCACGCCGAGGCCGCGCAACGCCTCCGCGGCCCGGGCGACCTGGTCACCGAGTTGGGCGTACGTGGTGGTGGCACCGAGGAAGTCGAGCGCGATCCGGTCCGGGAAGCGCTCGACCGCGCCGTCCAGGTTCGCGGTCAGCGCCCGCTCGGGCTCGGCGATGTCGGCCGGAACGCCTTCCGGATAGGCCGCCAGCCAGGGCCGCTCGTCCGCCATGCCGGCCTCCTTACCTACGGTTGCGTAACCTCACCGAGGCTACCCTTCCCCACTCAGCAAGATCACCTGGGCGATCGACCTTGACACCCGTCGATGTACGGCGTGAAGTGTTACCGGGAGGTAACACGCCATGCTCGGTTTTCGCGCCGCCGTCGCCCTCGCCCTGCTGATTCCCCTGGCCGGCCCACCCTCACCCGCTCTCGCCTCGGCCCCGGTCGCCGCTTGCACCGCGCCCACGCCGAGCACGACGCAGCCCGGATATCTCGTGGCCGACCCCGACTGCGAGCTCGACGGGACGCCGTTCGCCGCGCTGCCCGGTGCGCAGGTGCGCACCGGCGTCATCGGCGGCGCCGCCTATCGGATCGAGGTACCGCGCAAGTGGAACGGCGGGCTCGTCGTCTGGGCCCACGGCTATCGGGGCACCGGCACCACGGTCTACGTCAACAGTCCCGACCTGCGCGCCCACTATGTGTCCCGCGGCTACGCGTGGGCGGCCTCCAGCTACGCCACCAACGGCTACGACGTCGGCCAGGGTGTCCGGGACTCGGTCGCCCTGATCGACGTGTTCCACAAGGTCACCGGCTCCCGCGCCCGGCAGGTGATCATGTCCGGCGCGTCGATGGGCGGCCACATCACCGCGGTGGCGATCGAGGAGCACCCGCGGGCTTTCGCCGGCGCCATGCCGTACTGCGGGGTGCTCGGCGACACCGCCCTGTACGACTACTTCCTCGACGCGAACGTCACGGCGGCCGCCCTCACCGGCGCCGACATCGAGTTCCCGCTCCAGCCCGGCGCCGACTACCAGCAGGTGTGGCGCTCGCAGGTGGGCCAGATCGTGCCGAAGCTGGGCCTGCCCACCGGTTCCACACCGGCCGGCCGCACCTGGTCGGCCGTCCTGGAACGTTCCAGCGGGGGCGATCGCCCCGGCTTCGACAGCGCGTTCGCGTACTGGAACTCCGCCCGTTCCCTCCCGCCGCTGAACGACCTGCCCTTCCTTTTCGGCCTTTATCCGGGTTTGCAGGGCGGCACCGGCGGCATCGCCCCCGGCAACGTCACCGACAACCGCCGCACCTTCTACCGCAGCACCGACCGCCTGTGGCCCACCACCGAGGAGCTGCGCCTCAACCGCGACGTCCTCCGCGTCCGCCGCACCGCGACCGCCGACCCCGGCCTGGCCGGCATCCCCCGCGTCGACGGCAACCCCCGAGTGCCGGTCCTCTCCCTGCACGACATAGGCGACCTTTTCGTGCCTTTCAAAATGGAGCAGGTGTACGCCGCCCGAGCCGCCCACAACGGCAAGTCACGGCTGTTCGTCTCCCGAGCGATCCGAGGCGTCGGCCACTGCGACTTCACCGCCCCGGAACTGACCGAGGGCTTCGACGACCTGACCACTTGGCTGCATACCGGCCACCGCCCCGCAGGCGACGCCATCCTCAACCGCCGAGCCGTGGCCGCCCCCACCTTCGGCTGCCGCTGGACCCGAGGCACCCATCCCGGCTTCGTAGCCCCGGCCTGCCCCTAGCCCCGCTCGCACCCAGTCCACTTTGCCGTCAGCCCGACTCGCACCTAGCCCCGCTTGCCGTCAGCCCGACTCGCACCTAGCCTCGCTTGCCGTCAGCCCCGCTTGCCGTCAGCCCGACTCGCACCCAGCCCCGCTCGCCGTCAGCCCGCCTGCCCTCAGGCCGGCCTGCCCTCAGGCCCGCGCGGGCGACAGGCGAACGGAAGCGGGCGTGCGCGAGTGGGCGGGCGGGCCAGCACGGGAGGCGCAGCCTGCCGCCCAACCGCAAGCCGCCGCCCGCCGCCCGCCCAAAGCCCTCCGCCCAGCCGCAAGCCAACCGGCGCCTCCGCCCAGCCGCAAGCTGCGGCCGTTACCCGCTGCCGCGCCTTACCGGTGCCCTTGCTGCCGCGGGGCTTCGGACTGCTGCCACCGGTGGTTCGGGCTGGTCAGTCGCTGCTGCTGCTGCTGTCTCCGAAGCCGCTGTCGCCGGTGGTCGTGGTGGTGGTGGCGTCTGTGCTGTGTGGAGCGCTGAACCAACCTCCGGAGCCGGAGCGGCGGCGGATGGGGCCGATCCCGCGGCGGTAGCCGTCGTCGAAGCCCCGGCGTACGCCGATGACCAGGGCGGCGACCAGCACGACGATCACGGCGACGGACGCGGCCGCGAGAAGGATGTCCATGTCCGTAGTGTGACCGATGGGTGCTGTCGTTCCCCCGCCCGTGGGCCGGGCTCGGCGGCCGTTTCCGCGGTTCGCGAAAGCGGCGGTAAGGATCGGGGCTTCGGCCGACATGTACCGGTCGAGGAGGGACCGATGGGCGACGCTCCACCTGAACAGAGATTCACCGAGCTCTACCGGGCCAGTCACGGGCGGGTTCTGCGGTTCGTCGCGCGCCGGGTCGACGACGACGCCGAGGCCGAGGATCTGACCGCTGAGGTGTTCCGGATCGCGTGGGACAAGACCACGGGCGGCGACGTTCTCACGCCGGCCTGGCTTTTCGTGACGGCCCGGCATGTGCTGAGCAATCACCATCGGTCGGTACGGCGGGGCGACTCGGCCTACCGCAAGGCGGCCGTCACCGGGCCACGGGCCGACGAGCGGACCGCCGATCTGGTCGCCGAGGTGCTGGAACGGCTGCCGGAGGCGCATCGGGACGTCCTGGTCCACCGGTACTGGGACGATCTGACCGCCGGCGAGATCGCCGCGCTCACCGGGCTGTCGGCGTCGGCGGTGTGGGTGCGGCTCCATCGGGCCCGGCAGGCTTTCAAGAGGTCGTACGGAGCGGAGGTCCGTCATGCCCAGCGTTAAGCGACTGATGCGGGACGCCAACCCGGTGCCCGGCGACCGCCCCGGGACCGAGGCGCGGGCCGAGGCGCGGCTGGCCGAACTGCTGGGTGGTCCGGCGCGGACGGCCGCTCCCCGGCGCCGGATCCTGGTCGGGGTGGCCGCCGCCGCAGTCGTGCTGGCCGGGGCGGTGACCGTGGGCGCGGTGGTGCTCCGGGACGCGGCGCCGCCCTCGTCGCCGGCGTCGGACCAGCCGTTCTATCCGACCGCCGGCGAGCTGGAGGGCAGTGCCGAGGCCATCGTCCGGGGGACGGTCGGCGCGACCCGCGCCAGTGCGGGCGAGACCGTGGCCACCTTCGCGGTGAGCCGGGTGGCCACGGGCACCCCGCGACCGGGCTCGTCGATCCGGGTCGTCTTCTCCGCCTCCGGACCGGAACAGGCCGACGGCATCCGCCAAGGCGGCGAGTACGTCCTGCTCCTCCAGGCCCGCGACGCCACCTCGTGGAACCTGGTCAACACCACCCAGGGCTACTACACCGTCGACCGGGGCCGGCTCGTTCCCACCGCCGGCAACCCGGTCACCCTCGGGCCGCCGACAACGACGGCGCTGGGGCTCTCCTGAGCATCCGGAGCGTCAGCGCCGGAATCATCACCGCGGCCGCGACGAGATGAAGCGCGACCAGGGTGGCCACGGTGGCCGCGTCCGCGCCGGAGAGGAAGGGCGGGATCAGCGAGATCGCGGTCAGCGCGCCCGCCGTCCACCCGAACCGCTCGGCCGGGCGCGTGCTCCAGCGGCGGAAGGCGTAGGCGAGCGCTACGCCCACGAGGGAGAAGAAGCCGGTGACGACGGCGATCCCGGACAGCGGGATGGTCTCGCCATCGTTCGGGACCTCGAAGTCCACCCCGAGAGCCTGGGCGAGCGCGGCGGTGAGTGTGGTGGCCAGTACGGCGGCGAGTGTGGCGACGAAGGGCATCGGTGTCACTCCGTGCCGTCGGCGGGCAGGTGGGCGGGCAGGCCGAAGCGCGGGAAGCGGTCGGCGTGGAACGTGTAGATCTCGGTGATCGCGCCGGCCGTGAGGCGCAGGACGTCCATGGTCAGGGGCAGGTACGCGCCCTCCGCCGGGCGCCAGTGGTAGTAGGCGATCGCGGGCTGGCGGTTGGCCGAGGTGGGTACGGCGCGCAGGCCGGTCATGCCCTCGTAGCCGCTCTCCTTCCAGTACCTCACCACCGTGTCGCGGCCGGCGTACAGGCCCGGGGTGGGTGGCATGGCGCTGCGGACGTCGTCGCGCACCATCGACGCGAGGACCGGGATGTTCGCGGTCACGCTGGCCTCGGTGTACCGGCGTACGAGATCAAGCGTCTCGGGGTTCTCCTCGCCGCCGGTCCAGTCCTGCCGTTCGGCCGGCAGATGCTCCCGCATGCCGGCCCGGGCGCGCTGAAGTGCGCTGTTCACCGAGTTGACCGAGTCGCCCAGAAGGTCGGCGACGTCCTTGGCCGGCCAGCCGAGCACGTCCCGCAGGATCAGCACGGCCCGCGGGCGCGGGGCCAGATGCTGGACCGCGATCAGGTACGCCAGTTCGACCGTCTCCCGCGCCACGGCTCGCACCTCGGGCGCGTCGGCGTCGCCGGCCGGCAGCTCGTCGAGCAGCCGGTCCGGGTAGGGCTGCAACCACAGCACCTCGCCGCCGGCGGCCGGTTCCGGGCGGACCTTGGCCAGCAGGTCGAGGCAGGCGTTGGTGGCGATCCGGTACAGCCAGGCCCGTACGGTCGACCGCCCCTCGAAGGTCTCCCGCCGGCGCCAGGCCCGCAGGAACGTCTCCTGCACGGTGTCCTCGGCGTCCTCGAACGATCCGAGCATCCGATAGCAGTGCACGTGCAGTTCCCGTCGGTGCCGTTCGGCCAGCCCCGAGAAGGCCGGCTCCTCCAGCCGCGTCTCCGCGCTCATCACGTCATCCTTCCGCCTCAGCGTGTCCAGTCGTAGGTATGACGGCCGTGGCGGCGGGAACTCATCACAGCTGCTTGTGGAGGATCAGCAAGTGGCAGGGCACGGCCAGCAACGGTGACAGCTCCGGATGGTCGCCGGCCAGCGATTCCGTGCCCACCTGGCGGTAGCCGATCCGGGTGTACCAGCCGCGCAGGAACTCCTTGACCGGATGTTCCCCGTCCAGCGGCACCAGCAGTTCCAGCCGCATCGCCGGCGCCCCGGCCGCCCGCGCGTGCTCCTCGGCGTACCGCACCAGTTCCCGGCCCACGCCGCGGCCGCGCTCGGCCGGGTCGGCCGCCAGCATGCCCAGCTGGAAGAGCCCGGGCGCGAACGGCTGAACCCGTACGGAACCCAGAATGTGATCCCCCCGCCGCGCGACCGCGAGTTTCCCGCCGAGCCCGGCCATCTCCGCCGCCGACGTTCGCCGCATGCCCTCGCGCCAGAGGCCCTTCTCCCCTTCGGCGTACGCGTCGTTGACGATCCGGGCCAGCCGTTCGGCGGTCGCGGCATCGGGTTCCGCCTCCAGCATCGCGATCTCCATGCCACTAGCATGCGGCCATGTCCACCACCGCGGGCGCCGGGCTGAGCCGGCTGAACACGATCTACCGGGCCGGCGTTCTCGGGCGCCGGCCGCGCGTACCGGCCGACTTCGCCGAGCTCGAGCGCCGGGCCCGGCGCGTCAGCAGCGCTGTGGCCTGGGCTTATGTGGCCGGCGGGGCGGGTGCGGGGCGGACCATGCGCCGCAACCGGGAGGCGTTCGACGGCTGGGCGATCGTGCCGCGGATGGCATCGGGCGCCGTCGACCGCGACCTGTCGGTGGAGTTGCTCGGGCGGCGGCACCCCACGCCGGTGCTGCTGGCGCCGGTGGGCGCCGGGGCGCTGATGGGCGCGGACAGCGATCTGCACATCGCGCGGGCCGCGGCCGCGACCGGCACCACGTACATCCTCTCCAACCAGGGCTGTAACCCGATGGAGGACTGCGCGGCGGCGATGGGCGACGCCTCGCGCTGGTTCCAGCTGTACTGGAGCAAGGACGAGGACCTGGTCGACAGCCTCATCGGCCGGGCCGAGGCGGCCGGGGCGGGGGCGCTGGTCGTCACGCTCGACACGACGGTGCTCGGCTGGCGGCCGCAGGACCTCAATCTCGGGTCGCTGCCGTTCAGCCGAGGGCAGGGCATCGCGCAGTACACGTCCGACCCGCGGTTCCGGCAGATCGTCGCCGAGCGGCTCGGCCGGCCGGCGGCGCGGCCCCAGGTGACCCTGGGCGCGATCCGGACGCTGCTGGCGATGTCGCGCAACCATCCGGGGCGGTTCCTGGCCAACCTCCGCTCGCCGGTGCCGCGGGCGTCGGTCGAGACGTTCCTCGACATCTACTCCAACCCGGGGCTGAGCTGGGACCACCTGGCCACGCTGCGCGAGCGCACCCGGCTGCCGGTGGTGCTCAAGGGCATCCTGCACCCGGACGACGCCCGCCGCGCCCTCGACCTGGGGGCCGACGCGATAGTCGTCTCCAACCACGGCGGCCGCCAGGTCGACAACGCCGTGGCCTCCCTCGACGCGCTGATCACCATCCGCGACGCGGTCGGTCCCGATCCGGTGCTGCTGCTCGACAGCGGCGTCCGCGGCGGGGCCGACGTGTTCACCGCGCTCGCCCTGGGGGCGAACGCCGTCCTGCTCGGCCGCCCCTACATGTACGGGCTGGCCCTCGACGGCGGCCGTGGCGTCGAGGACGTCATCCGCAACGTGATCGCCGAGCTCGACCTGACCATGGCCCTGGCCGGCACGCCGGACATCGCCTCGATCACCGGAGATCTGCTGACCAGCACTCAAGTACGGTGATCGGCGCCCGACCCGGCAGTCCGTGCCACCGGCTACCGGCCGGCCCAGGGCTTTCACCTCGCCGGGCCGATGCCGGGCGAGGACGTGTCCCTGCTGTTCGAGAGGGCTACCAGCTACATTGCCTGAACGATGGCTCTGATCGACCTCGGTGACACCGCGGCGCCCGCCCCGCCGGCGGCCGCGCCGGTGAACCTGCCACGGCTGCGCCGGACGGCGCTGGCCGGGCTCACCGTGGCCGGGCTGCTGGCGGTGGGCGCCTCGGCGGCGCCGGCGCCGGCGCCGGTGCGGACCGCCTGGACGGCGACGTTCCGGCCGAGCGACACCATGGCGATCGACGGCCGTACGGTCTACCTCAACCGCGACAGCGACGCCGGGCCGACCGTCGTCACCGCCTACGACCTGGCCACCGGGCGGCAACGGTGGTCCACCCCGGCCGGCGACGGTCCGGCCGACCGGGGCGTGCGAACGGCCGGCGACGTCGTGCTGGTCTCCACCGAAACGCCGGGACCGGGCACGATCGCGCTCGACGCGGCGACCGGCGCCGAACTCTGGCGGGCGAACGGCGACGCCCGGCCGTCGGCGGCGAGCGGCGACGTGCTGCTGGCCGGGACGGGCCGGCTGCGCCTGGTGAGGTTGCGCGACGGTCGCGAGGTGTGGCGGCACCCGCTCTCGCCGGCCGATCAGTGGACCATGCTGACCGAGGGCGGCCGGCCCTCGACGATCGTCACGGTCTCCGCCCAGGGCGACGCCACCGTCTACCGCTACGCGGACGGCGAGGTGCTGCACCGCGGCCGGATCCCGTGGAACGGGGTGTACTCGGCCGGGCTCACCCCCGCCGGCCCCTACCTGGTGGTGGTGCGGACGGCCTCGGCCCAGACCGTGGCCACCGTCTACCGCCCGGCCGACCTGCGGCCGCTGTGGCGGACCGGCGAGCTGATCGGTTCGGTGACGGGCTGCGGGGTGCTGATCTGCGCGGCCGGTGTACGCGGGGTGGCCGCCCACGACGCGGCCACCGGCCGCGAGGTCTGGCGGCGGGACGACATGACGTACGTCTGGGACCTCGGCGGCGGCCGCCTGCTGCTCTCGGCGGCCGACCCGGCCCGGACGGCGCTGGCCGACACCGCCACCGGCCGGGCCGTCGGCCGCCCGCTCGACGGGCAGCCCGTGACCGACAAGGCCGGTTCGATCCTCCTGCTACGGGCGACCGGAACGCCGGTTGCCCGCACGGCGGTGACCCGGGTCGACCTGGCCACCGGCCGGACCGTCCCGCTCGGCACCATCGGCTCGTCCCCGGCCCCGGACTGCCGGGGAGCGCCCGGCCACCTGCTCTGCGCCCGCGACGACACATTGACGGTTACCCTCGTCACAGGGAGGTAGGCGACCGATGGTCGACATCCTCGACGTGGGGCCGATCCCGCAGGAGGACTCGGGGCCGCTGGCCGGGCAGGGCTGGGGTTACACCGGCATCTTCGCCACCGCGAACGGTGGCGGTTTCCTGACCGAGCAGTTCCCCGACGCGTACAAGGTGATCTGGGACTTCGCCGGCCAGACGGCGACCTCGCGGCACATCCCGCACGTCTCGTTCACCGGCATCGTGCATCCGGGCCTGATGGGTACCGCCCCGTCGGCCGCCCTGCTGGCGAAATGGAACCAGCGGGAGGGCGCCCTGATCGCGACCGACCCGAACCGGGTGCCGCCGCTGGCCTTGCCGCCGGAGCCGCGCGACGCCGTACTGGGAAGCCTCCCGCAGAGTGACTACGCGCGGGTGGCGGCCGAGGCCGCGCGGACCGCACCACGACGGCGAGCAGCGCTACCTCGACTCGCACCTGTCCTACCAGCGGGCCTGCCTGCACGCGATCGACTATCTGACCGCCTTCGGCTACACCCCCGAGCAGGCCTACATGATCCTGGGCGCCGCCCCCATCGAGGGCCGGCTCTCCGGCGTCGTCGACATCCCCAACGCGTGCGCCACGGTCTACCTGCCGACGGCCATCTTCGACTTCGACATCCGCCCCTCCGCCGCCGGCCCCACCCGCGTCAACCCGGGCCCGGGCGTACCCCGCTCGTGACCTCGAACGCGGGCACGGCCTCGGCCGTGGGGATGGAGAAGAACAGCGCCGAGAACTACGCCCCGGCGACGTTGACGGAGTACGGCCATCTGGTCGAGACGTTCGCGGTCGTTGAAATCCTCCGTCAGGTGACCTGGCCGGCATCAGAGCGCTGCGCGCCCGCATCGGTGGGCGCCTCGCCGCCGCGGTGGTGTTCTACACCGGGGCGTTGAGCTTCCGATTCGACGACGACACGTTCGTGCTCCCCCTGGACGCGCTCTGGTCGAGCGCGTCATAGTCGGCACCTGGGTTGCACCCGGGGGATGCTTGGGAGAGTGCCTATGCCGGCCGATGCGTTCGGCGTGAAGAGTCGTCTTGCCGGCCGCCTCGCCGGCGTTGTGCTCGCCGCCACTGTTCTGGCCGCGGGGATCTCCGGTCCCGCGGCCGCTGACCGGCTTGTGGCGGAGCCCGTCCGGGTGATGCCGCTCGGGGATTCGATCACCTGGGGTAGTGGGAGCGCCGACTCGCGGGTCGGCAACCGGACCGGGGCCGCGACGGCCAGCGGGTACCGGGTCGATCTGCGGAAGCGGCTCACTGCGGCCGGGATGGACGTCGACTTCGTCGGGTCGCGGCAGGCCGGGCCGTCCGGGACCGACCGCGACAACGAGGGGCACCCGGGGTGGCGGATCGACCAGATCGCGGCCGAGGTGGACGGCTGGCTCGACACCTACCGGCCCGACGTCGTTCTGCTGCACATCGGGACCAACGACATCGCTCAGAACCGGCCGGTCGACGTCTCCGCCGCCGGGTTGTCCGCGCTGATCGATCAGATCCGGGCCGGGCGGCCGGGCGCCGACATCTTCGTGCAGCGGCTCGTCCAGGGGCACGCCGAGCCCGTCAAGAGCCGGATCGCCGCCTACAACCGGATGATCCCGGGCATCGTGGCCGGCAAGGACGCCAAGGTGCACCTGGTCGACCAGTCGTCGGTCGGTGGTCTGTCGCTGTTCGACAACCTGCACCCCAACGACGACGGCTACGCCAAAATGGCCTACAACCTCTACCGCGCCATGGCCCGGGTCTACTCCGGCGGCGGCGCCTGGCCCGCCGGCCGCAACCCGTACACGGCGACCGCCCGGACCCTGTGCTTCCAGATCAACCGGACCGTGGCCGGGCGGCGGACCTGGCACCCCGACTGCCGTACCTGGACCCTGCGCACCGTCTGGCAGCGGCCCGGCACCACCGTCCGGACCTACCGGGTCAAGGTCAAGGGGCATTACGTGACGCGTACGCGGGTGGTGGCCACGTGGCTGTCCGACGACCCGTACCTCACGAGTGTTCGTGCCGGCGGCGTTCGCTGATCTCCCAGCTCATCACGTAGGAGCGGATCGTCCGGGCCGCCTGCTCGGGCGTGGTGAAGGTGACCACGACGTGCCGGCCGGGGTCGCCGTGCGGGGCCTCCCGGACGGTCAGGATCGTGCCGTCCAGGGCCAGCCGGTGGTCGCCGGGCAGGTTCATGGCGGCCCGCAGCCGGTCGCCGGGGGTCAGCGGGGCCGGCTCGTCGATCCAGCAGCGCAGTCCGCCCTCGCTGATGTCGAGCAGGGCGGCCTGCATCTCGTGGCCGTCGCCGGTCAGGCGCACGGCGGCGCCGCCACCACCGCGGACGTACTCCCGGCGGTTGCTGTGCCGCGCGGGGCCGGCCGGGGCCAGGGCCCAGTGGTACGGGGCCTCGCCGTCGACCGCGACCAGGCGGCTGGGGAGAACGATGCGGGTGCTCGGTGACGCCCAGAAGACGTCGAACTCCGCCGCCTGGCCGGCGACCTCGAGCGGGGCGGCGACGGTGAAGGTGTCGCCGCCGGTCGCGACCAGGCGGGAACGGACGTTCGCGCCCTCGCCCAGGGCCAGGTACATCGGGGTGCCGACGGCGGGCAGCTCAGCGAGGGCGGTGGAGGAGGCCGAAGCGATCATGTGCATCCGGATCGGCCGCGGGTGCGGGTACCTGAGCGGTTCGGTTGCGGATCAGGTGTGATCCGTCAGGCCCACCGTGATCTTCCATTCCTTCAGGTCGCGGTCCTTGGTCACCCCGTGTCTGGTGTACGGGTCCTGCTCGACCAGGGCCTGCGCGGCCTCGAGGTCGGGCGCGGACAGGACGATGACGCCGCCGCTGAGGTCGGCCAGCGGCCCGGCCAGCAGGAGGGCACCCGAAGCCTGGAGCTTGGCGAGGTGTTCCAGGTGCTCCGGGCGGCGCGAAGCGCGCTCCGGGGTGTCGTGGTATCCGTACGTGAGAATGAAGTGGCTCATGGCTCTTTCCTTTCGGGGAGGCCGTAGACCCGGCGGGCCGTACGGGAGAAGACGTCCGCCTGTTCGGTGCCGGTGCGGTGGGCGAGGGCCTGTTTCCAGGCGCCGGTCAGCTCGGCGGCGGTGGTCCACAGGGTTTCGACGGGCAGGTTCGTGCCGAACATCGCCCGCTCCGACCCGAATAGGGACAGCACCTCGTCGGTCACCAGCCGCAGCAGCGACGGGTCGACGCGGTGCACGAAGGTGCCCTGCCCGGTCAGCTTGACCACCACGTTCGGCAGCGCGGCCAGCTCGCGCAGGCCGGCCCGCCACTCGGCGAGGACCGCCGGATCCGTGTGGTCGGTCAGCATGCCGGCGTGGACCAGCACGAACGTCACGTCCGGGTGGTCGGCGACGAGGGCCGCCGCGTCGTGCATCTGCCCGGCGAAGACCTGCAGCTCGAACAGCCAGCCCAGGTCCTTCAGGGCCGCGATGTTCGAGCGGAACACCGGGTCCTTCATCCGGTCGGGCGCGTCGGCGAAGCGGAACTCGGGGCGCTCGTGCCAGTGCAGCTGGAGGCGGGTGCCGACGACGAGCGGGCTGATCGACTGCTGCGTCCGCATGACCTCGACCGCGTCCTCGGCGAACAGGTCGGCGCAGCCGACCACGGCCATCGGCCAGCCGGACCGCTCGTGCACCCCGGCGATCCAGTGGATCTCGTCGACGACCCGGTCCATCGGCCAGTTCGGCTGGACGTACACCGACGAGCTGATGCCGGCCGAGATGGCGTCGTTGCGGTACTCCTCGATGAGGTAGTCGCGCCGGATCGGCTCGTACGGGCCGAAGATCCTGGGGACCATCGGCCCGGACAGCCATGGCATGTCGGCCTGTCGCCACACGTGGTGGTGCGAGTCGACGATGTCACCCGTGTACATAGGCAAACCCTTCTCGTACGGCGGTGAGCGCGGTCCCGAGGTCCCGGACCCCGGTCAGCGAGTCGAGGTCGGCCCGCACCGCCGCCATGGCGCGGGTCAGCGGCCGGTACGCGGGGTCGCAGGCCAGCGGCGACCACCAGCAGAGCCGGTGCGCGAGCCGGGACAGCCGGCCGACCGCGTCGGTCATGGCCGCGCAGTCGCCGCGTTCGAGCCCGTCGGAGAGGACGAGCACGAGCGCGCCCCGGGCCATGGTCACGTAGTGCGCGTTGCCGAGGAACGTCAGCAGGCTCTCGCCGATCTGGGTGCCGCCCTCGGCGTCCTGCACCACCCCGGCCAGGGCGCCGAGCGCGGCGTCGAGCGACGGGACCCGCAGCGCCCCGGTCACCCGGGTCAGCCGGGTGCCGAAGGTGAAGACCTCGGCCCGGGCGCAGGTGGCGACGACCGCGTGCGCGAACCGGAGGTAGTCGGCGCTGTACTGCTTCATCGACCCGGACACGTCGACCAGCACCAGCACGCGGCGCTGCCGGCGGGGCCGGGAAAGCCAGTGCAGCCGGACGACCTCGCCGTAGGTACGCCGGGAGTCCTGACAGGTGGAGCGCAGGTCGACCCGCCGGCGGCGGCCGCCGGGCCGGCCGCGCCGCGACCTGGTGGTGGGCACCGCCCGGGGCAGCGAATCGCGGATCTGCCGCAGCAGGTCGAGCGGGCCGGGCTCGGTGGCCGGGAACCGGACCGTCGTCTCGGGGCTGATCCGGCCGGCCGCGAGTCCTTCGCTGCCGCCCTGCTCGAGGACGAGGTCGCCGGCCTCGCGGGAGCCCGGGACACCGGTCGACTCCTCGCCGGTGTCCGGCGCCGCCGCCACGATCAGCTCCGAGGAGGCGAACACCTCGTCGTAGATCCGCAACTCGGCCTCGGAGGTCACCAGGGTGGCGGCCCCGGCCCAGTAGAAGTGAGACGGCATCAGCTCCACGGCGGCGAAGAAGTCCCGCTGCTTGTCGACCGGCACGGCGAGCCCGCGCGCCCGCAGCTCGCGGACGAAGGCGAACAGGACGTCAACGGGGGTCATCGGGGAAGACCTCACCGGCGTGCGCGGTGATCAGGGCGACGTCCTCCTCGTTCTTCAGCACGAGCCCGAGCGACGCGCGCAGGGCGTCACCGGGTGACGCGCCCTCGGCGGTCAGCGCGAGGGAGCCTTGAGCCCACGCGATCGACTCGGCGATGCCGGGCCGCTTCAGCGGGCCCAGCGACCGGATGACGTTCACCGAGTGGACCAGCCGGGCCGCCGCCCGCGCGCTGAGCCCGGGCGCCTGGGCCTCGACGATCGTGCGTTCGCGGTCCGGGTCCGGGAACGGGATCCAGTGGTAGAGGCAGCGCCTTTTGAGCGCGTCGTGCAGTTCCCGCGTCCGGTTGGAGGTGAGCACGACGAGCGGCGGAACGGCGGCGGTGATGGTGCCGATCTCCGGGATGGTGATCTGGAAGCCGTCGAGGAATTCCAGGAGGAACGCCTCGAATTCGCTGTCGGCCCGGTCGATTTCGTCGATCAGGAGCACGGCGCCCGTACGGCTGCGCAGCGCGCGCAGAAGGGGGCGTTCGAGCAGGAACTCGCTCGCGTACAGATCGGCCACCGGCGTGCCCCGGACCTCGGCCGCGCGCAGGCTCAGCAACTGTTTCGGATAGTCCCATTCGTAGAGCACCTGTGCGACGTCGATGCCCTCGTAGCATTGCAACCGGATCAGTTCCCGCCCGAGCGCGCCGGCCAGCACGTGCGAGATCTGCGTCTTGCCGACCCCCGGCTCCCCTTCCAGGAGCAAAGGCTTTTGCAGAGCGATGGCCAGCCGTACGGCGGTGAGCAGCCCCTCGTCGGCGAAATACTTCCGCTCCGCCAACTGCCGGCTGAGAGCGTCGCGATCCGGCGTCATGCGCGCAGCGCGTCGAGCCCGCGCAGGATCGACTCCGGGGTGAACGGCATCGTGGTCAGCCGTACCCCGCAGGCGTCGAAGATGGCGTTCGCGATCGCCGGGATCGGGGCGTTGGCCGTCATCTCGCCGATGCCCTTCGCGCCGAACGGCCCGTTCGACGCCGGACGCTCCAGAATGACGCTTGTCTGTACGGGTATCTCGCCCGGCCCGGGCATCAGATACTCGGTGAAATCGATCGGCCCGTGGTCGCGCGACGCCGGGTAATACGGCTCGGTCGACTCGAAGATGGCGTGCGAAACACCCATCCAGGCGCCACCCTCGACCTGTTGGGTGGCCATGGCCGGATTGAGGGCACGGCCGATCTCGTACGCGTTGTGCAGGCTCAGCACCGTCACCACGCCGGTCTCGTCGTCCACCTCGACCTCGGCCACGCTGCACGCGTGGGCCTGGCACGAGTCCGGGTCCATCTCGCCGGTCTCGGGCACCGGATAGTTGCGCTCCTTGAGGAACATCCCCCGCCCCGAGATCGACCTGCCCTGCTTGAAGTGGGCGGCCAGCGCGACGTCCGAGATGTGGATCTTGGTTCCGGGGCTGCCCTTGAGCCGGACGAAGCCGGTGCCGTCGGTCTCCAGGTCGCCCGCGTCGACCTCGAGCTCGTCGGCCGCCACCCGCAGCATCACGTCGCGGGCTTCGCGAGCGGCCATGATGACGGCGTTGCCGACGCGGTGGGTGCCGCGGCTGGCGAAGGTACCCATGCAGTGCGGGCCGGTGTCGGTGTCGGCGGTGTCGATGATGATGTTCTCCATCGGCATGCCCAGGGTCTCGGCCGCGCACTGGGCCACCACGGTCTTGAGCCCCTGCCCGAGGTCGACCGACGACAGGCTCACCACGAAACCGCCCATGGTGGTGGCGTGGATGAGCGCCTGGGACGGGTCGCCGCCGAGGTTCATGCCGGTCGGGTAATTGACGGAGGCGTATCCCCGCCCGTACCGAAGCGTCATTTCCTATGCCTCTCTCGGGGTTGACGAGGACAGTGCCCGGAACTCGTCGGGAAGCTCGTGGCCGACCAGCGCCGCCGCCCGCTGAATGACCTCGATCAGGGCGGTTCCCTCGGCCACCTTGCGATGGGCCTTCAGGTCGCCGTCGCGATAGGCGTTGATGAGCCGGAACTGCAGCGGGTCGATGTCGAGGGCCAGGGCCAGCCGGTCCATCTGCGATTCGAGCGCGAAATCGGCGATGGTGACCCCGAACCCGCGCATGGCGCTCGACGGCGTCCGGTTCGTGTAGACGCAGTGGCAGTCGGCGTAGACGTTCGGAATCGTGTACGGGCCGGGCAGGTGGGCGCACGCTTTCGTCGTCCCGTACGGCGAATGCCGTGAATAGGCGCCGGCGTCGACGTAGAGCATCACCTTGCGGGCGAGGATGCGGCCGTCGTTCATGACGCCGTCCTTGATGTAGATGCGCTCGGCCGCGCGCGGCGACGAGACCTGCATCTCCTCCTCGCGGGTGTAGACGAATTTGACCGGCCGGTTGGTGAGCATGGCCGCGATGCAGGCCAGCGGCTCGACCATGACGTCGACCTTGCCGCCGAATCCGCCGCCGACCGTGCCGCCCTTGACCTGGAGGTCGGTGAACGGCCGGTCGAGAATCAGCGCCGTGTTGTCGAGCGTGAAGAAAGCGGCCTGCGTATTGCTGTGAATGAGCAGCCGCCCGCTGCTCTGCGGCACGACGATGCAGCCGGTGGTCTCGGTCGGCGCGTGTTCGATCGGGGCCGAGCTGTAGCGCCATTCGAATACGCGGTCGGCCTGCGCGAACCCCTGCTCCACGTCGCCGAAACGCAGCCGGCGCGCGTGGTGGCCCTCGTACACGAAATAGTTCGTACCGGCCCGCTTGATGACCGGCGCGCCCTCGGCGAGGGCTTCCTCGACGTCGAGCACGGCCGGCAGCTCGGTGTAGGTCACCTTCACGCGGCGGGCGCCCTCGAGCGCGGCCGCCTCGGAGTCGGCCACCACGGCCACGATCGGCTCGCCCTTGTAGAGCACCCGGTCCTCGGCCAGGACCGGCTCGTCGTTGGGCTCGATGCCGATCAGCCGCAGCACGACGTACCAGTTCGAGGGCACGTCGGCGTGCGTGATGACCCTCAGCACCCCCGGAACCCGCAACGCCTCGGAACAGTCGACGCTGTCGATCCGGGCGTGGTGGTGGGCCGAGCGATGGATCTTGACGTGGGCGAGGTCGGGGAAGGTCCGATCCTCGAAGAATTCGGTACGGCCGGTGACGTGCCCGAGAGCGTCGGAGCGCTGCACCGTCTTGCCGATGACGGTGAAGTCGCCCCGGCGCTCGTCCTTGAAGTAGTCGGTGTCGATCGGGTTGACCCGCGGCATCAGAGCCTCGCCCGCTCGGCCGCGTCCAGGACGGCGCTGATGATCGGCTCGTAGCCGGTGCACCGGCACACGTTCCCGCTGATCGCCTCGGCCACCTCGTCCCGCGTCGGGTTCGGGTTGCGGTCGAGCAGCGCCTCGGCCGACATGATCATGCCGGGCGTGCAGAACCCGCACTGGGTGGCGAAGCCGTCGAGGAACGCCTGCTGCACGTGGCTGAGCTTGGCCCCGTCGGCCAGCCCCTCGACGGTGGCGACGTCCGCCCCGTCGACGGTCACGGCGGGCACCAGGCAGGACACCACCGGTTCGCCGTCGAGCAGGACCGTGCACGAGCCGCAGGCGCCCTGGGCGCAGCCCCGCTTGGCGCCGGTCAGTCCCAGTTGCTCGCGCAGCGCCAGCAGAAGGGTCGTCTCCGGTCTGGCCATGAACGCCTTGCCGATCCCGTTGACCTTGAGATTTACGATCTTCACCGGCTGCCTCGTTCTCCTCAGCGGCCAAGCAGCGCTCGGCGCAGGTGGACAGGGAAGACACGCTTGCGATACCAGGCCGAGGCGTACGCGTCGTCGGCCGGCGTCAGATGAGCGAGCTCGGCCCGCGCGGCCGCCTCGACCGTCTCCTCGGTCAGCGGCCGGCCCCGCAGAACCGCCTCGGCCGCGTGGGCCCGGACCACCCGATCGCTGACGCCGCCGAGCGCGATGGTCACCTCGCCGCTCGCTTCGTGGATCGTCGCCGCGACGGTGACCAGTGAGGCCGAGTTCCAGCGGCGGCGGGCCGCCTTGAGGTATTTGAAGGTCCCTTCTTCCGGGATGCGCACGGTGATGGCGGTGACGAGGCCCGGCCTGGTGAGCGGCAGCTCGCTCGCCCCCTCCCCGGCCAGCACGGCGCGGGCGCCCAGGGCGACCAGGGCGACGGCGAGGTCGCCGTGCGGCTGCCGGGCGAACAGGTTGCCGCCGACGGTGGCCAGGGTCCGCACCGGCACCGAGGCGATCGAGCGGACCACCGGGTTCAGAAAGGCCAGCCGCGGGTCGTGCTCGATCTGGGTCAGGGTCGTCATGGCGCCGATGGTCACGGTGTCGCCGCCGACGTGGACGCCGGTCAGGCCCGCCCGGCGCAGGCTCACCAGTTCGGTGGGTGGTGAAGCGTAGTCGTTGAGCCGCGGCATCAAGCTCGTGCCGCCGCCGATGATCGTCGCGCCCGCCGCGACCAGACTCACAGCCGCGGGCACGTCCTCGGGGACATGAACCTCAGTCAACATGCGAGATCCTTTTATCGATATCGATAATCCAACGTAACGATGACTGACTATGCTGGTCAAGAGAGTGCGCGACCTTGGGGAGGACGAGTTGGCGTCAAGGCCGACTTTGAGCGAGAGCATCCGGGACGGCCTGGTCGAGCTGATCGTCTCGGGCAAGCTCAAGTCCGGCGAACGCCTCATCGAAACCAGGATCGCCGCCGACTTCGGCACCAGCCAGGCCCCCGTCCGCGAGGCCCTGCGCGAGCTCGAAGGCCTGGGCCTCGTCGAGAGCCGGCCCCGGCGCGGCCGGCATGTGCTCCCCTTCGTCGAGCAGACCATCCGGGAGGCGTACGTCGTCCGCGCGGCCCTGGAGGAGACGGCGACCCGCCTGGCCATGCTGAACGGGAAGCTGCCCCTGCAGGACATGCGCGCCGACGTCGACGAGATGTACCGCTGCGCGCGGGCCGCCGACATTCGCGGCATCGGCCTGGCCAGCGCCCGCTTCCACCGCCGGGTCGTGCTGGCCGGCCGCAACTTCCTGCTCGAGCGGGCCTGGGAGGGCCTGCAGATCGAGGCCCGCACGGCCATCACCCTGGTCGTGGCCAACCCCGACCTCACCCACGTGGCCGACGAACACGCCACCCTGCTGGAGGTTTTGGAGTCGGGCGACGTGGAGGCCGCCTGCCTGCATGCCCGCTCCCACCAGTGGGCATACGCCGACCTCCCGCACGACATGCACGGCGCCGCCCGCGCGCTGCGCTTCCCCGTGGCGGATTGAGGACGGCTCAGGCCGCCCAGTCGCGCGGAGTCAGGAAGCGCTCGCGCATCCGGGCCTCTCCCCCGCCGCCGCCCGGCCGCTCGGCGTAATGTCCGGCCGAGGCCGAGGAGATGCGCGACCGGATCAGGCAGGTTCGGCGCGGCCTACCCGAGCCGGTTACCGCCGGCTTACGGACGCCGTTCACGCTTGCCTCGCCCGATCCGAAGTGAGCGGGGTGGTACCGGCTGGCGGGTAGTGGAGTTTGCAGGCTGGCGGTGATGCCGGGGCGGGCGGCGAGGACGACCGTGAGAGGTGACAGAGTCCTCCGAAACAGGGAGCGGTCCGATGACCGAGCATGTTCTTCCCACGGACGCTCGCGTGGCGTGGCGTGATGTGCCGGTGGCCCAGCGGGTGCTCAGCGTGCTGACCGCGGCGCTGCTCGGGGTCGACGCCTTCGTGCACCTGCACGACGCCGGGCGGTACGACCAGTTCCGGACGTCGGTGCTCAGCGAGGGCACGCTCTTCGAGGTCCAGGCCATCGTCGCCGTTCTGGCCGCCATCGCCCTGCTCCTGCGTCTGGGCGTGCTCACCTGTGCCGTCTCGCTGCTCGTGGCGGGCAGCGCCGCCGTCGCGGTGACGCTCTACACGTACGTCAATGTGGGTGCGCTCGGGCCCGTACCCAATCTTTACGAGAACACCTGGCATGGGCCGGGCAAGGTCGGTTCGGCGGTGGCCGAGACCATCGCCGCCCTGCTCGCCGTCGCCGGTCTGCTCCTGGCCGTCCGCGCCCGCCGGCGGCACAGCTAGTGGGCTTCGCCGGTGGCCAGGGCCAGCAGGGTCGGCCGTAGGGGCCGGCCGCTGACCGCGATCAGGTCGCCGGCGATCTGGACCGAGCGGGTGGCGGCCGGGTCCAGGGGGATCTTCCACCGCACCGAGCCGTCGTGGGCGACCGCGACGGCCCGGTCGTCGCCGAACGCGACGATCAGACGGCCGTCGTCCGCGCAGGCCAGCGCGCGCGTCTCCTCGCGCGGGCCGGGCACGGCGTCCACCTGCTGGAAGTCGGCGTCGAAGCGGTCGAGCCGGCCGTCGGCGCCGGCCAGCACCAGCAGTGACGTCGACCAGGTGCAGGCGCTGACCGGCCGGGCCGTGAGCCGGATCCACTCGCCCGGCTGCCGCCGGGGATGCCAGAGCCGGGCCCAACCGCTGTCGGTGATGACGACGACCTCGTCGCCGCGGTAGTGGGCGGCCAGGACCCGCCGGCCGCCGCTGACGTTGACCCGCCCGACGCAGGCGCCGCTGCGGACGTCCCACACCGAGGTGCCGCCGTTGGCGGTCATGCTGAAGACCCAGCGGCCGCCGGCCACCCAGCCCACGTGCCGGGGCCGTTCCGGCAGGGCGGCCCAGCTGGCGAACAGCTCCGGCGGGCGGTCGTCACGCAGCCACCACACGGCCCCCGAGCCGTCCGAGGACGTCGTCGCGAGCATGTCGACGACGGCCGGATTCCAGGCCGCGGCGACGATACCGCGGCCCTGGCGGAGCCGGCCGGCCGCCCGGGGGCGCGCCGGATCGGCGGTGTTCCACAGCGTCAACTCGCCACTGGGCGCGCTGACGGCGAGACGAGTGGCGTCCGGGCGAAACGCCATCGCCCCGTAGGGAGAATTCAACACTGAGGTGTCCCTGGTCTGCTGAGTGGCATTTCACCGAGCGCGAATTAATACCAGGGAGTACGCGCCGAACGTGTGCCAGCAAGCCGCCGCCACGGCAATGGAATGTGAACGAGTACACAAACATGCTTCTATACCGATTGGTGAAGTGCAAGAGGTGACCGAACAGCTCAGTCCTCGTGGCCGCAATTGAAGCGGGCCACACCGGCCGCCATCTTCAGGCCGCCGAGAATATGGGCGAGCAGCAGCGGGTCGTTGTAGTACTCGGCCTTGTGGCCCATGGCGGTATAGAAGGCCCGGCCACCGTCGTACGGCTGGCACCACGAAATGGGATGGTGGCGGCCCATGCCCGGCGAGCCCTCGGGCTCGCTGTAGCCGCGCGGGTCGTAAGTGCGCTCGTCGACCTCGGTCAGGACCCGTACGGTGTCGCGCGGGTTGGTCCGGAAGTTGTACCACTCCTCCTCGCGCACCCACTTGCGCGGCAGCGGCCTGGTGGCCGCCGTGTCGTGGCCGAGCACGTGCAGCGTGGCCGTCTGGAACTGCTCGTTGACGCCGCCCGGGTGGTCGCGGAAATAGGCGCCGACCAGGCCGCCGTACCAGGCCCAGTCGTATTCGGTGTCCGACGCGGCGTGGATGCCCGCGTAGCCGCCGCCGTGCCGGATGTAGCGCTCGAAGGCGGCCTGCTGGGCGTCGTCGAGCACGTCGCCGGTGGTGCTCAGCCACACCACGACGTCGTAGCGGGCCAGGTTCCGGTCGGTGAAGGCGGCCGCGTCCTCGGTGGCGTCGACCCGGAAGTGGTTGCGGGCGCCGAGCTGTTTGATCGCGGCCACCCCGGCCGGAATCGAATCGTGCCGGAACGCGGCGGTCTTGGAGAAGACCAGCGCGCTGAACCGGGTATGGCCGGTGCTCGCCGCCGCCGGACTGGCGAATCCGGCCACGACCAGCAGTGCCACCGCGAACCTGACCAGAAGTCTCATGACCCCTCCCGTCGTCGATCGAAGCCTATGACTTTCTGATGGACGAGGGAAGGCGCCGGGGACCGCCCTAGATCTGACAAATCAATTGCCACTGATCAGTCGTACGCTCGGGCGAAGAGGGACGAACGGGGGCTGAGATGATCGCCGAGATTGTGGTACGAGCGGTGGTCGCGACATCCATGCTGGTGGCCGCTCCGGCGCCGCCGGCCGACTGGAACGCGGCGGTGGAGAAGGTCATCCACGCCGACGTGACGCAGTCGGTGACGCTGCCCGGCGGGGACGTGCTGTGGGTCTTCGGCGACACGACCCGGGTCAACGGGGTGTCGACGGTCGGCCCGTACGGCTACCCGCACAGCGCGTTCGCCCGGCAGAAGGCGGGAACGCTGAGCTTCAGCGCGGTGCCGGGTCCTTACGGGTACGGGTGGCAGCAGGTGCCCAACTGGTCCGACGGCACCTACTTCTGGATGTCCACGCCGGTCGTCGACAACGGCACCCTGTACGTCCTCGGCGAGCGCATCCAGGGGGTGAACCCGTTCACCGTCGTCGGCACGTACGCCGCGGTCTTCGACGCCTCGACCCTGGCCTTCCAGCGGATCGTGCCGGTCCCGGCCGGCGCGACCGGCACGACGATGTGGGGCGGCGTCGCCCGCACGGCCACCGGCTGGTGGCTCACCGGCACCCACCCGGTGGCCGGGCGCTCGGTGGGCGACATGGCGTTCGTGCCGTTCGGCCGCCTGGCCGACGGCTCCCGGTGGACCGTCCACAACGACGTCATCCCGTCGTCCACGAACATCGGCGTGGCCCTGGCGCTGCGCCGGACCGCCACCGGCTGGACCATCTTCACCAAGCGCGGCGACGCGTACGCCGGCACCCAGATCGAGCGGCTGACGGCCCGCAGCGTCACCGGCACCTGGACGGTCACCGGCCTGTGGGACGCACCCAGCCCACCGGGCACGGTCACGTACGCGGTGGCGGCCCATCCCGAACAGCCCGCCCCGAGCGGCCAGATCCTGGTCTCGTACAACGTCAACGGCAACGAGCCCGACTACTACCCCCGGTTCCTGTACCTGCCCCTCTAGTGCGGATCGGGTGGTGGCCAGAGGACGTGATAGGCGTCTTCGGCGCCTGGAGCGCATCTTCGGCTGATGTCGATGAACACCGGGCCGTACGGCGATTCGACACGCCAATGTTCGAACTGGTCGAGCTCTTGGGCTGCGTAGCGTGTGAGCAGCGCGGCGAGTTGATGTATCTCCGCGTCGGTCATGCGATCTGCAGTGGCGTCCTCGGCGGCCATGTCGTCATCTTGCTGCATCAGCGTGACGCCGGGGCCAGGTGCGGGTCGCCGCCGTGGGCTTGTCGCCGGTGACCCATCGGCAGGGCAGTCCACCGGTCACCGCGGCCTCGATCAGCCGGCGTGCCAGCTGGGGTTCGGTGGCGAAGCCGAGGGTGCCGGGCGCGCCGGCTTCGGCGCGTCGTTCGGGGTCGTCGGTCCGGGATTTCGGCAGACAGAGGGCAACGTCGACCAGCAGAATCCCGTCGGGACGCCCGAGCCGTGCCGCCACGAGGGTGCGGACATCAGCGCGGACCAGTGCGTCGTTCCAGCCGGCCCGGCCGATGAGATCCGGCATCCCGCCTGGGCTGGGGTCACCGACGTGTTCCGCGATCGTCCAGCAGTTCTTGACCGGCAGCGGCGCGAGCAGCCCGACGACGAAGTCCGGGACCGGCGCCGCGGTTCAGGCCGGGCGAAGCGTGCCTCGATCGTGTCCATCAACTCGCCGAACAGCTCAGACCATGCTGGAGTACCAGACGCCGAAAGCCTTCACCTCCAGCAGGCCGACGAAGGTGACCTGGTTGTACTGGTCGGCGGCGGTCGGACAGCCGGTGGCCGAGGGGGCGTCGGCGTAGGCGGTGCCGGGCCAGTACGCGGGCAGGTCGATGCCCTGGCCGTCGGCGAAGAAGTAGACCTGGGCCGCGCGCAGGGTCCGCGTGGTCGGCCAGGTCAGCTCGGCCCACTGTTCACCTGGCCGGGCCCGAGGCGGCGACGTTCACCGGCCCGGCCGCGCCTCGCTGGTACAGCTTCAGCTCGGTCAGTCCGGTCTTCGCGCCTCCGGTCGGCTGGGCGAGGAGGAGGTGCAGCGGTGATGAATTCGGTGACGTCGAGCCGCACCGCGCCGCTTCCGGTGTGGACGCTGCGCGGGCTGTTCGGTGAAGGTGCCCGGGGAGGCTGTGATGGCGTACGCGTTCTGGCTGCTGATGTTGTCCTCATGGGCGGCGTTGCCGCCGAAGCCGATGACCGACGGATGGTGGGTGTACATGAACGCGGCCCGCCCGCGGGTCATGAGCCAGGTGCCGGCCGGCTCGATGCCGGTGCGGGCGAGAAGCCGGTCCGTCCAGAAATCGGTGCCGGACGCCTCGGCGTCGTCAATGGCCCGCATGGTGTCCCCGTTCGAATCACCCACGGGCGGCGCGGGAATCGAGCCGGTGCCACTGAAGACGGGACAACCGGCGATCTGTGCCGCCCGCGCGGGCGGCACAGATCGCCGGCAAGCAAAACCATTCCCATGCTGCACGCGATCAGGCGGCTTGACGGCGCTCAAATTCTCCCAGGGCGATACGGGTCCCGGTGGCCGCCTTGGCGCCCTGGGCGGTGACGTTCCGCGCGTCGGTCGAGGTGAGCACATGCCATTCGCGCATCGTGACCCCGTAGGCCGCGGCCGCCCACCTCCGTCCTGACATGTGCGCCTCCGTTCAGTAGCCGTAGCGGCTCTTGAGATGCCGCCACCAGTCGCGGAACATCCAGGCGTCGAACGCGGTGATCTGCGCGGCGCTGCCGGCCTTCATGAGGAAGCCGCCGACTCCGGTCGGGGTCCAGTCGTAGAAGTCGTCCAGGCCCCAGGTGTGGCCGATCTCGTGCAGCAGGATGTGGATGTCGGCCGTGTTCAGGTTGCCCATGAAGTACTCGCGGCCGACGCGCTGACCCCAGTCACCGCCGGCGCCGCCGCCGAAGCCGTCGGTCAGCCACAGCGACTGGTCGTAGTGGCGGGCGTAGCCGCCGGGGCAGTTCGGGTAGTTCCCGCTCTGGTTGAAGAAACGGCCGCACGGTACCGAACATTGCGGGGCGTTCTCCCGGATGTCGTTGACGTAGATGTCGACAGACGAGTCGGACCACTGCAGCTGCGAGCGGTTGCGCACGGCCCAGCCGACGACCCGGACCGGGACTTCCGCGTACGGCCAGCCGTTGTGCCCCGCCAGCTCGTCCATCCACTTCTTGTGCTGACGGGCGAGGGCGGCGTGGATCTGGTCGCGCTGGGCGGCGGTCACGGTGGCGGAGGAGTCCCACCGTACGCAGTAGTTGAGGTAACCGCGGTTGGCCATGACCTGGTCCCAGCCGTAGTTCCGGAAGCCGTACAGGTTGTCGTAGGTCTGCGCCTGGTGTTGCCAGACCTGGTTGAGCGGGGTGACCAGGGCGGCCGGCGGGCTCCACGTCGCGGGGGCCGCCAGGGCCGCCCCGGCGGGCAGCGTGACGACCGCCATCAGGGCGGCGATCAGCGTTCGGACGAGTCTCACGGAACCTCCATAGATTTAGACATGTCTATGCCGCTGTCCCACGATGAAGTGAGACTCCCCTACGAAAACGTTTTCGGCAAGATGTCCACTGTGTTACTCCAAAAGGAGCGACGCTGCTGGTAGCGTCGCCGCCACGACAGCGGGAGGCGACCGAAAGGCAGCGCATGGGGCGACGGAGATCCGAAGCGGTGACCCTGGCCGACGTGGCCCGCCGAGCCGGTTGTTCGATAGCCACCGCGTCGAAGGCGCTCAATTGCCGGGCCCAGGTCGCCGAGGCCACCCGGCAGCGGGTCCTGCAGGCGGCGACCGAGCTCGCGTTCCGCACGCCGAACCGTTCCCGGGCCATCGGGCTGCTCACCGACGAGCTCGGCGGCCGCTTCTCCATCCCGATCCTGCTCGGCGCCGAGAACGCGCTGGCCGGTGAGCGCATGTCGGTTCTGCTGTGTGACACCCACGGCGACGACGCCCGGCGGCGGCATTACGTGACGGCGCTGCTCGCCCGCCAGGTCGACGGTTTCATAGTGGTCGGCGACGACAACGACGTACGGCCGTCGCTGCCGCGCGACCTGCCGGTGCCGGTCGTGTACGCGTACGGGGAATCCGGTCATCCCGGCGACGTCTCGGTGATCGCCGACGACGGTGGCGGCGCCCGGCTCGCGGCCGGCCACCTGATCGGGCTGGGCCGTCGCCGGATCGCCCACATCACCGGGCCACGCCGCTACCGGGCCGCCCGCGAACGCGCCGCCGGCCTGGGCCAGGTCCTCGACGAGAACGGCCTCCCCCTGACCGGTGGCGAACCCCTCTACGGCGAGTGGTCCCAGCGCTGGGGCCGGCACGCGGCCCACCACCTGCTGGTCTCGCATCCGGACACGGACGCGGTGTTCTGCGGCAACGACCAGATCGCGGCGGGCGTCGCCCAGGCCCTGAGCGAGCTCGGCCGCCGCGTTCCCGACGACGTGGCCCTGGTCGGCTTCGACAACTGGACCGAGTTCGCCGCCGACTGCCGGCCGCCGCTCACCACGGTCGACCCGCGACTGCGAGAGCTGGGCGAGGCGGCCGTACGGCATCTGTTCGCGGCCCTGGACGGCCGGCCCTCCCGTGGGGTCGTCCGCGAGCCGTGCCGCCTGGTCGTTCGCGCCTCGACCATCTGACCGGGCCCGGCCAGGCGGGTCACCCCGAGTAGGGTGGCGCGGCGGTCCCTCGATCGGCACGAGCGGGCGGCCGCGATCGCCGCCCGCTACGTGAACTCTCGCGCCTCGGATGACGGATAACAGTCGTGGATGACGCAACTGTCCTGCTCCGGTCACGAGAACGGCCGGAAGAGTTCGCCGTGCTGTTCGACCGGCACGCCCCGTTCATACATCGCTACCTGGCCCGCCGCCTCGGCGACCAGCACGCCGACGACCTGGTGGCCGAGACGTTCCTGACCGCGTTCCGGCGCCGGGACAGGTTCAAGCCCGACCATCGGGACGCCCGGCCCTGGCTCTACGGCATCGCCACCAACCTGGTCGCCCAGCACCGCCGCGACGAGGTCCGCGAGCTGCGCCTGCATCGGGCGGTGACACCGGAGACCAGCGCCGGCTGTCACGCCGAGCAGGTCGCCACCGACGTCACCGCGGCCGCGCTGCGGGAGACACTCACCGCGGCCCTGGCCGGGCTGGCCGACGGCGACCGCGACGTGTTCCTGCTGATCGTGCAGGAGGAATTGACGTACGAGCAGGTCGCGGCGGCCCTGGAGATCCCGGTCGGCACCGTGCGCTCGCGCCTGCACCGGGCCCGTGGCCAACTGCGGGCCGCGCTGGGTGGCAGCAATCCCCTGCACCTCGTCGACAAGGAGGCCCACCATGGATGAGACCACCCTGACCAGGCAGCTCGGCGACGAGACGGCGCTGCCCTCCCCGGACCGGCTCGCCCCCGCCCGGGCCCGTCTGATGGCCGAGCTCACGGCCGCCTCGGCGCCGCCGGCGCGGCGTTCCGTCCGGCCGCGGCGTTCGTTCCGGCTGGCCGCGGCCGCCGTGGCGGCGGCGGTGGTCGGCGCCGGGGCCGTCGGCGCGGTCGTCCTGCGCGAACCGGACGCCCCGCCGGTGGCGATGGTGCCGGTGGCCGAGTTCCTGGACACGGCGGCCACCGTGGCCGCCCGGACCACCGATGTCGTGCCGCGCGGGGATCAGTACGTCTACCTCAAGACCGCCGAGCCGGGCGGGAAGTGGTTCGAGACCTGGAACTCCGTCGACGGTGAACACGACACCGTCGGGCAGTACTCGGACGGGCAGAAGGTCGTGCTGCCGGCCTGCGTCGACGGCATGGGCAAGAGCACTGACAGCTCGGGGAAGGTCAGCACGGCGCCGTGCGACGCCCAGCCGTCGTACCTGCCGGATCTGCCGACCGACCCGAAGGCCCTGATCGCCTGGCTGAACAAGCGCAACCCCGGCCCGGACGACAAGGGGGTGAACGTCAACGGTGTCGCCAAGGACATGTGGTCGCTCGCCGACGGCTACTGGCTGCGGCCGGCTCAGCGGGCCGCCCTCTACCGGGCGGTCGGCACGGTGGACGGCATCACCCTGGTCCCCTCGGTGAAGGACGCCGCCGGCCGGACCGGCACCGGCGTGGCCTGGGTGAGCCCCGGCCAGTCCGCCCCCGAAGTGATGTGGATCTTCGACGCGGAGACGCACGTCCTGCTCGGCAGTCCCGCCACCTCGGTGGTCACCCCACCGCACGTCGTCGACAAGGTCGGTCAGCGGCCCTGATTCCTATCTGACGGCGACCGCGACCCGCTCGCCGGGGAAGACCGGCAGGGACCGCCCGATCGGGCGCAGGTACCGCTCCTGGTAGTCCTCGGCTCCCAGGTCGGCCACGACCCGCAGGCCGTGGCCGGCCAGGAGGCGGGCCAGCTCCTCCGGGGCGTACGCGCTGCGCCAGCGCAGCCGCCGGGCCCAGGCGGCGTGCCGGGGGTCCTCGGCGACCGACCGCGGCATGTAGGTGAGCACGAAACGGCTGCTCTCGGGCAGGGTTCCGGCGTACGCGAAGACGGCCTCGGCGGCGGCCGGCGGCAGGTACATGGTGACCGCCTCGCAGAGCAGCAGCGCCGGCTGCGGATGGATCTCGGCCACCCCGTCCGGGAGCTGGGCGGCCAGGTCGATCGGCACGTACCGTACATGCGACGGCAGCCGGCCCAGCCGGCGCCGGACCGCTGCCTTCTTCGCCTCCTGCACGGCCGGCAGGTCGAGCTCCCAGATCTGCGCCGCCTTCATCTCGGCCAGACGGTAGGGCCGCGTGTCCATCCCCGCGCCGAGGATCACCACCTGGGTGATGCCGGTCGCCAGCGCCTCCCGGCAGGCGTCGTCGATGGCGCGGGTGCGGCACACGACCGCGCCGTAGAAGCCGGGGCCGGAGCGCTCCAGCAGGCGCAGGAAGGCGTCGCGCAGAAGGCGGTTGCCGGCGACGACGGCCGGCCAGCCACTGAGGAAAGGGCCGGCCAGGGGGTCGTCGAACAGCGGCGCGCGGGCGTGGGCCTCCAGCGCCCGCATCATGCCGGCGCCCGACGCTGTGCGCTCCACCCGACCGGCGGCCACAAATCCGACCCTAGCCCAAGGACTGGGCCCCGATCACCGACAGCAGCTGCAGTTTCTCGTGGCTCTCGCTGCCGGGGACGGCCGTGTAGACCAGAAGGGCGTGCGACTGGTCCGGGTCCACCAGGGACTGGCAGGTCAGCTCCAGGTCGCCGACCTCGGGGTGGACGAAACGCTTCGTGTGGCTGTAGCCGACACCGATCTCGTGCTCGTTCCAGACGGCGCGGAACTCCGCACTGCTCTCGAGCAGCAGATTCTGCAGATGGGCCGCGTACGAGCGGGGGCCGCGCAGGGTCACGACACGGCGCAGCCCGGAGGCGAAGACGCGGGAGTGCAACGGGTGGTCGTCGGGGTGATACAGGCGGCGGACCTCAGGGTCGGTGAACCAGCGGTAGCCGATGCTGCGCGCCGGACCCGTGTAACGGCTCGCGTCGCCGGTCAGGGCCACGCCGAGCGGGGTCTGGCGCAGGGTCTGGCCGAGCTCGGTGACCACCTCGGCCGGGGTGTCGGTGAGCCGGTCGAGGATGCGCAGCACGCCGGGGCTGATGTGCTCGCCGCCGCCGCGGGTGGGCGGGTTGTGGCCGGCCAGCCGGAACAGGTGGTCGCGCTCGTCCAGGGACAGGTGCAGTCCCTGGGCGATCGAGGCGATCATCTGCTCGGACGGCTGGGGGCCGCGCTCGCGCTCGATCCGGCTGTAGTAGTCGGCGGAGATGTGGCACAGGATCGCCACCTCCTCGCGGCGCAGCCCGGCCGTGCGGCGGCGCCGGCCGCGGGGCAGGCCCACGTCCTGCGGTTGCAGCGACTCCCGGCGGTGGCGGAGGAACTCGGCGAGCCCGGCTCGATCGATCACGCCTTCAGTTCTACCGCCACCGGCGGCGCTCAGCCTGGGATCGTCAGGCCGTGGATAAGCGCGCGGCGTCCCGGCAACCTCGGTCTCACCACGACGTCGAGTGACAGGGAGTCACGACATGGCACGCGAGCAAGCCGACATCGCCGTACCCGATCTGAGCGGAAAGCTGGCCCTGGTGACCGGCGCGAGCGACGGCGTCGGCCTGGGCCTGGCGACGCGCCTGGCGGCGGCCGGGGCCGAGGTGCTTCTGCCGGTACGGAATTCCCGCAAGGGCGAGGCGGCGATCGCGCGGATCCGGCGTGAGCACCCACGGGCCGTACTCACGCTGCGGGACCTCGACCTGTCGTCGCTGAAGTCGGTGGCCGCGCTGAGCGCCGAGCTGACCGCCGAGGGCCGGCCGATCCACATTCTCGTCGGCAACGCCGGGGTGATGACCCCGCCCGAGCGGCAGACCACGGCCGACGGGTTCGAGCTGCAGTTCGGCACCAACCACCTGGGCCACGTCGCCCTGATCACCCGGCTGCTGCCGCTGCTGCGGGCCGGGCAGGCCCGCGTCACCTCGCAGCTCAGCCTGGCCGCGAACGCGAACGCCGTCAACTGGGACGACCTGAACTGGGAGAACTCCTACAACGGCGCGCGTGCGTACAGTCAATCGAAGATCGCCTTTGGCCTGTGGGGTCTCGAACTGGACCGGCGGAGCCGGGCCGGCGGCTGGGGCATCACCAGCAACCTCGCGCACCCCGGCATCGCCGCCACCAACCTGCTCCAGGCCCGGCCCGAGGTGGGACGGCCGCGACCCACCCTGGGCGGGCGGCTGGTCCGGGCGCTGGGGCGGCGCGGCATCCTGATCGGCACGCCCGAGAGTGCCGCCCTTCCCGCCCTCTACGCCGCCACGTCACCCCAGGCCCAGGGCGGTTTGATGTACGGGCCCAGCGGCTTCCTGCATCTGTCCGGCGCGCCCGCCGAGCAGCCCCTGTACTCGCGGTTGCGCAGCGCGGACGAGGCGCGGCGGGTGTGGGAGGTGTCCGAGGAGCTCACCCACGACCTCACCCGCGATTGAGCGCGACGATCTTGTCGATCAGGCCGCTGCCCGGGAAATCGAGCATCACCATGCCCGTCCGCGCCGGTGCGGTCTGATTGAGGTAGCCGAGCAGGAACGGGTTGACGCCCTGCACGCCGAACGCGCCCCCGGCCACCTGCTGCGGCTGGGCGAAAAGGCTGGAACCGCTGGCGAAATTGACGTACATGAGCGACGGGTCGGCGGCCCGGGTGGCGTCGAGGAAGCGGCGCACCTGGTCGCATTTGGTGGCGATGGCGCCGACGTTGGGCACGGTGTACTCGTCCTGCACGTAGGCGGAGGAGCCGTCGTCCCAGCCGGCGAACTGGGCCAGCCCATAGCGGTCCACCGGCCCGCCGCGCGGCCCGTTCACCACGGCCAGGACGACGCGGCCGCGGACCGCGCCGAGGGCCGGTGTCGCCGCTCCGGCCGACCGGCTCACGGACGGCGCCCAGAACAGGTTCGGGTAGCGGGCGACGTACGCGTCGAAGATGTCGGCGAAGCCGCGCTGACCCGAGACGTCGGTGCACGAGCCGAGCTCGCCGGTGCACTCCTGCTTGAGCCGCAGGACGACGGTCTCGCGCGGATGGGCGGCCAGGAAGTCGGCGAGCGTCGTCAGGACGTCGTCGAAGTTGGCGTTCTGGTAAGTCGCGCCGTGGTGGATGGTGAAGGTGTCGCCGCCGTTGACCCGGGCCCGGATGTCGGCCACGCGGATGCCGGCGGTGAGCTGCCGGGCCAGCGTGCCACCGCTGTCACCGAAGTTCTCCTGGGTCTGGGTCAGGACGCCGCCGTGGATCGACATGGTCTCGTGCGTCCCGGGCAACGAGAGCGCGGCCAGACTGGTGCTGTCGGCCAGCGACGCCATCCAGTCGGGGTTGCTCGCCGCCCCGAGCGTGCGGTACGAGGCGTCGGCCGCGAACGCCGGTTCCGGGGCGACGAGCAGAGCGGCAAGAACAACGAAGCCGGCGACGAGTCGTCTCATGAAAAGAAGACTATCGATGCCGGGTGTACGGGATCAGAGAACGTAACCGTAAATGTTGGTGGTGAATCCGGGCTGCGCCACCTCGTCGCCGGAGACGCTCGCCGGGCAGGCCCACGGCCAGGTCGCCGTACCCGTCGTTGTCGAAGTCCCCCCTCGTCAGGGCGGCGGTGGTACCCAGGTGATCGACGTGCCCACCGGACGAGTAGCGGACCACCACGCCGCCGCGGGTGGTGGTGGCGATGTCGTCGAGGCCGGCACCGTCGAAGTCGGACGTGGCCGGGCCGGCGCCGGACCGGGGCGTCGCGGGGGCCGCGACGGGCTGGAGCGTGATGGAGGCGCCGTCAGTTGCCGATGCCCGCGCGGGCAGACATGAACTCCGGCGGGATGTCGCCGGGTCCGTTAGCGTCGGTCGGTATGACGAGCTCAATCGGGCGCATTCCGGTGGTCGGGGTCGGGCCGGTCGTCGAGCACGGCACTCGGCCGGCGAAATCGGTGACCGGGGAGGAATTCGAGGTCACGGCGACCGTGTTCCGCGAGGGGCATGACGCGGTGAACGCCACCGTGGTGCTCACCGACCCGCACGGGCAGGAGCACGCCGTGCCGATGACGCGGGTCAACGCCGGTCTGGACGCGTGGGCGGCCACCGTCAGCGGGGACCGGGCCGGGCGGTGGTCGTTCCGGGTCGAGGGCTGGTCCGATCCGTACGGGACGTGGCACCACGACGCCGTCATCAAGGTCGAGGCGGGGGTCGACGTCGAGCTCATGCTCGAGGAGGGCGCGCGGGTCCTCGAGCGGGCCGTGGCCGAGGTGCCGCGGACCAAGGAGCAGTGCACGCCGCTGACCGAGGCGGTCACCGCCCTGCGCGACACCGCGCGGACGCCGGCCGGGCGGTTGAGCGCGGGTGTCTCCGAGGCCGTACGCGATGAATTGCGGGCGCGGCCGCTGCGCGACTTCGTCAGCCCGTCGGCCGACCTCCCCTGGCTGGTCGAGCGGGACCGGGCCCTTTACGGCGCCTGGTACGAGCTGTTCCCCCGGTCCGAGGGCGCCCACTTCGACGAGGAATCGGGCCGTTGGGTGAGCGGCACCTTCGCCACCGCCGCCCGGCGCCTCGACGCCGTGGCCGACATGGGCTTCGACGTGGTCTACCTGACGCCGGTCCACCCGATCGGCCGGGTCAACCGCAAGGGGCGCAACAACTCGCTGCGCGCCGAGCCCGAGGATCCCGGTTCGCCCTATGCCATCGGGTCCGAGGAGGGTGGGCACGACGCCGTACACCCCGACCTCGGGACCTTCGACGACTTCGACGCGTTCGTGGCCCGAGCCCGCGAGCTGGGCCTGGAGGTCGCCCTCGACCTGGCCCTGAACTGCGCGCCCGACCATCCGTGGGTCGCGGCCCACCCGGAGTGGTTCACCACCCGGGCCGACGGCTCCATCGCGTACGCCGAGAATCCGCCGAAGAAATATCAGGACATCTATCCGCTGAACTTCGACAACGACCCCGAGGGCCTGTACGCGGAGATCCTGCGGGTGGTCCGCGTCTGGCTCGACCACGGCGTCACCATCTTCCGGGTCGACAACCCGCACACCAAGCCGCTGTGGTTGTGGGAGCGGCTGATCGCCGACACCGACCCGGACGTCATCTGGCTGGCCGAGGCGTTCACCCGGCCGCCGATGATGCACACCCTCGCGAAGGTCGGCTTCCAGCAGTCGTACACGTACTACGCCTGGCGGCACACCAAGCCCGAGCTCGAGGAGTACTGCACCGAGCTGGCCGGCCCGGCCGCCGCGTACATGCGCCCGAATTTCTGGCCGACCACTCACGACATCCTCACGCCGTTCATGCAGCGCGGCGGGCCGGAGGCCTGGATGATGCGGGCGGCGCTGGCCGCGACGCTCTCCCCGTCGTACGGCATCTACGCCGGCTACGAGCTGATGGAACGCGTCCCGCGGCCCGGGGCCGAGGAGCAGATCGACAACGAGAAGTACGAGTACAAGAACCGGGACTGGACCGCACCGAACGGCGCCCCCTACCTGAAGCTGATCAACGAGATCCGGCGCGCCCACCCCGCCCTGCACCGCCTGCGCAACCTGCGCTTCCACAGCGCCGACGACGACAACGTGCTGGTCTTCTCGAAGTCGCGCCGGGTCTACGACCGCGACGACGTGATCGTGGTGGTGGCCAATCTCGAACCGGACGTCACCCGCGACACGTGGATCCACCTGCGCATGCCCGATCTGGGCCTGAACTGGACCGACTCGTTCGTGGCCCACGAGCTGATCACCGGCGAGCGCTGGAACTTCTCGGAGCACAACTTCGTCCGCCTCGGCCCGGCCACGGAGCCGATCCACATCATCCACGTCCGCCTGGCCTAGCTCCTACAAACTGTCGGATCGATGCGGCTATCCTGAGCCGGGAGGTCGGCGACGGTGACGACGAAGGGCGGGCGGCGCACGCCCGGCAGCCTGGAAGCGGCGGCCATGGGCGTGCTGTGGGCCGCGGACGACGCGATGACCGCGACCGAGGTGCAGGAGGCGCTCGGCGGCGACCTCGCCTACAACACCGTGCAGACCATTCTCATTCGGTTGTACGACAAGGGAACCGTCCAGAGGCGCCGGGCGGGCCGCGGGCACGCCTACTGGCCGACCCAGGACGCGGCCACCGCGGCGGCCGCCCGGATGAGCGCCGCGCTCACCGGCCGCCCCGACCGGTCCAAGGTCCTCCAGCAGTTCGTCGGAACGCTCGACGAGTCCGACGCCGCCCTCCTGCGGCAGCTGCTGGCCGACGAGTCGTGACCTTCGCCGTCCACCTGCCGCCGCCGGCGGCCCTCAAGGCCGTCGCGAGCTGTCCGATCAAGAGCCGGACCGGGTACGCCGCCGACCGCGCAGGAGTTCGATGCCGACCGGAACGACCGATACGGCGACGATAGCGACAAGGATCAGCTCGATGTTCGACTTGACGAACGCGACCTGCCCCAGGAAATAGCCGAGGATGGTCACCCCGCAGGCCCACAGCGTGCCACCGACCACGTTGTAGAGCAGGAACGTGCGGTAGTGCATGCGGCTGGCCCCGGCCACGATGGGCGTGAAAGTCCGTACGATCGGAACGAATCGCGCGAGGATGATGGACCGGGCCCCGTACTTGTCGAAGAAGCCGCCGGCCCGCGTCAGGTTCTCCTGCTTGAACAGCCGCGAGTCCGGCCGCCGGAAGAGCGCCGGCCCGAATCGGCGGCCGAACAGGTAACCGAACTGGTCCCCGGCCACGGCCGCCACCGAAACCAGCAGGCACATGAGCCACAAAGGCTGCTTGAGGTACGTCCCGCCGGCCACCAGCAGGCCGGCGGTGAACAGCAGCGAGTCGCCGGGCAGAAAAAAGCCGATCAGCAGCCCCGACTCGGCGAAGATGATGGCCAGGATCCCGATCAGCCCGAAGGTGGAGATCAGATGTTCCGGGTCGAGGAACGAGGGGCCGAGAGCTGCCGTCATCGGATGGCGCCGCCTTTTCTGAGGATCAGTCGCGTTCTCTGGTCGTGTCTCCACCCAGCAGTGAGCGAAACCTACACGCTGTAGGTACTTCCGAACCACACGACGTGACGCGTCACGTTTCACTCCAGGCCGGCTTGCCGCCGGCCGCGGTCGAGGTCACGTCGGGGCCGATCTCGCCCGCCGTGGCGGCATGAGCGCCGGCAGCCTGCACCGGCGCTTCCGGGCCGAGCTCGGCACCACGCCCCTGGCCTGGCTGACCACCGAGCGCGTCACCCTGGCCTGCCGCCTCATCGAACAGGGTGCCCACGGTCTGGAAGCCATCGCCCGACTCTCCGGGCTGGGCAGCGGAGCCAACATGCGCGCCCTTTTCCACCGGCACGTGGGCGTGAGCCCCTCGGCATATCGGGTAGGGCTGTCCCCCAGCGCGCGTGGGGGACAGCCCCACCGCTGACCAGGCGAAACGCGCTCTGGGAGAAGTGTGAGGAGCGGCAAGAACCGGTTCGGGCCGATGCTTCGGCGGGCAACCATCTCGCATCCGCAGCACGTCGCTACTCGAGAAGGAAGCCCAGCGATGCCGTTCATCACCACCCCCGACGGAGTCGAGATCTACTACACCGAGCAGGGCAGCGGACAGCCGATCGTGCTCAGCCACGGATGGCCGCTGAGCTCGGACGCCTGGCAGGTCGAACTGAAGAGGTTCGCCGACGCCGGGTACCGGACCATCGCCCACGACCGGCGCGGTCACGGCCGGTCGGAGAAGACCTACACCGGCAACGACATGGACACGTACGCCCGTGACCTGGCCGCCGTGATCGAGGCGCTGGACCTGCACGACGTGATCCTCGTCGGTCACTCGACCGGTGGCGGCGAGGTCGTCCGCTACGCCGCGCAGTACGGCCAGCAGCAGGGCCGGGTGGCCAAGGTGATCACCGCCGGGGCCGTGCCGCCCCTCATGGTCAAGACCGACGCCAACCCGGACGGCCTGCCGATCGACGTGTTCGACGGCATCCGGGCCAACGTTCTCAAGGACCGTTCGCAGTTCTGGAAGGACCTGTCCGAGAGCTTCTTCGGCGCCAACCACGGCCGGGCCGTCTCGCAGGGCGACAAGGACGACTTCTGGCGCCAGGGCATGCTGGTGAACCTGGCCGCCGCGTACGACTGCGTGAAGGCCTTCTCCGAGACCGACTTCACCGAGGACCTCAAGGCGCTGACCGTGCCGATCCTGATCGCGCAGGGCGACGACGATCAGATCGTCCCGATCGGCGACGCCGCCCTCAAGTCGATCAAGTTGGTCAAGGACGGAACGCTGAAGGTGTACGAGGGCGCCCCGCACGGCATCCAGGGCGACTACCAGGACAAACTCGACGCCGACATCCTCGAGTGGATCAAGCAGTAGCTCCTCTCTTTCCGGGGTTGCGTCGATTGCTGCGTCGATCGACGCATATCCCCGAAGGGCGCGGGTATCCGCCACCCGCTCCCAACGAGAGGACTTAGTCAATGTTCGTCAAGCGCATGGCCGCCGCCCTGAGCGTCGCCGGTCTGCTCCTGCTGCCCGCGACCGCCGCGCAGGCCGCGCCCTCCGACCAGGACGCCGCCTACCTCAAGGCGGCCCACCAGTCGAACCTCGCCGAGATCTCCGGCGGCCGGCTGGCCCAGCAGAAGGGCCAGAGTCAGCAGGTCAAGGACCTGGGCGCCCGGTTCGTGGCCGACCACACCAAGCTGGACGCGGCCGTCCGTCAAACCGCCACCCAGCTCGGGGTGGACCTGCCTTCGGCGCCGAACGAGAAGCAGCAGGCCGTGGCGGCCCGGTACCAGCAGACCTCCGGTGACGCCTTCGACACCCTGTTCGTCTCGACGCAGATGGACGCCCACATGGCGGCCATGGCCAACGGAAAGAAGGAGATCGCGCAGGGCAACGACGCCGCCGCCAAGAAGAACGCCCAGGCCGCGGCGCCGGTCATCGCCGCGCATCACGACCTGCTGGACGACGCCGCCCGCTCCCTCGGCGTGCCGTCCAGCATCGGCACCGGGACCGGCGGCCTGGCCGCCGAGCGCACGCTCACCGCTCCGGCGGTGGCCCTGATCGCCCTCGGGGCGCTGCTGACCGTGGCCGCGGCACTGCTGCTGCGCCGGCGGCGCACCACCACCGCATGACCCGAACCCGCCCGGACGGCCGGCGCGCGACGGGCTGGGCAGCCCTCGCCGCCGGCCTGTCCGCCACGGCCGCCGGCCTGGCGCTGGCCGTCTCACCCGGCGGCCCACCGGCCGACGCGGGCGCGATACCGGCCTCCCCCATCTCCCGCCCCAGCTGGGCGCCGCCGTCCCCGGCCCCGCCCACCTCGGTTCCGCCCTCCTCGGATCCGCCCTCCTGGGCCCCGCCGACCCGTTTAGTGATCGGCGAGCCGAAGGTCGACGCTCCGGTGACCTCGGTCGGTGTCAACGCCGACCGGTCCCTGGCCGTCCCGGACGATCCGGCGCGGCTGGGCTGGTGGATCGGGTCGGCCACACCGGGCTCGCCCCGCGGAACCGTCCTGATCGCCGGCCATGTCGACACCGCCGCCGACGGACCGGGCGCCCTCTTCCGACTCGAGACCATGCCACTGGGCACGATGATCGAGGTGCGCGCCGGCGATCAGGTGCTGACCTACAAGGCGGTAGCCCGGCGCAGCTACGCCAAACAACGCCTACCGGCGGACCTTTTCCGTACGGACACCGCGCCTCGCCTCGCCCTGGTGACCTGCGGCGGCTCCTTCCGCAACGGCACCTACAGCCACAACGTCGTCGTCTACGCCGAACCCCTCAGCGCGAATCCGCCGTCGAGCCGAACCGGGTAGTCCAGCGGGCGGCCCGGCGCGCCGAGCGAGCCGCGCCGAACGATGGACCGTCGTGATCGACTGCCAGGACGACGAATTGGTCTTCCCTCCCCGTGTGTCAGCGGACCTGAAGCGGGTAGCAATCATCGATAGCTGACGATGAGAGCTGGGGAGGTAGGCCATGCGCGGGCACCGGGCGGAGCCTACGATGCCGCGCGCGGCTCGCCTCCTGCTCCTGATCGCCCTGGCCATGGCCGCTTATTCGGCCTTGACGCTTCTCGACCACGCCGCCCAGGCCGACGACGGCGCGGCGGTCCCCCTCCCGGAAGACGTCAACCACGTAGTTCAAACTGCGAGAGACCGGATAAATCCTTCTTCGCGGCCTGCGGCCCCCAAGAGTTCCCCCCGAAAGGGCGCCGACCACAAACCCGCCTCCTCCTCCGCCGCCCACCCGGGAGAGAAAGCGGCTCGCAGGGTCACGCCTCTCGGGGACCAAAAGCTCACGCACCCGAGGACCGAATCCCGAAAGCTCACCCCCGCCAAGACCACATCCCGGAAGCTCACTCCGGCGAAGGCCGCATCTCGGCAGCCCATTCCGGCCAAGACGGTGTCCCGGAAGCTCACCCCGGCGAAGACGGCATCCCGGAAGCTCACGCCATCGGTCAGCAACATTCGCAAAACGGCGGGCGTCAAGGCCACGAATCGCGTGCTCGCTCCTCTGCGGGCGCCCACATCGGTGACTGCGAAGAGCCCAAAAGCCACCGGAGCACGCACGAGTACGCGCCTTCCGATAGCGAAGCGGGCAACGTCCTCAGTTCACCAGGCGATCGGCCGGAAAGTATCGACCTCAAGAGCTGAAGCGCCGATCATCGCCGCGCCCCTCGAAGGTTCGGTCAGGACGCCGACATCAGTGCCACTCGACGTGGAGATTCCTTCCTTCTCCACCGCCGCGAGCCGCGTCGAACCTTCCACCCACGTAAGCCCGCTGAACCTCCTCGGCCCGAGCACAGCCGGCCTTTCCAACCACACAAACGGCCTCGGGGGAATCGGACTGGGCACCGCCGGCCTCTCCGCCTCTGCGGAACTAGACCTGGGCCTCCCCTCGCCAGCGGGCCTGCTGAGCCTGGACACCTCTGGATCTTCGGGATTGTTGGATCGGGGTTCCGCCGGTCTTTCGTCGCGAACGGGGGTCGGGCTGGGCGCCGGCGGCCTTTCGCCGCAGGTGCGGCTCGGTCTGGATATTGACGGCCGCTCACTGCCGGATGTGAATGTCGCGCAAGTTCGGATTCTGTCGCCTGGGCTGGTGACGATGGGCGAAAGCTTGGCGACTGCGGCAATTACCGCATCTGCGGGTCCTCGTATGCCCGAAATTTCGGCTTATGGTGGCCTCGCCTTGCAGTGGCGTGACGACAGCGGCAACGCCGGCCACAGCGACAGTGACGGCAACGGCAACGGCGCCGACCCCAACAACGGCAACGGCAACAGTGCCGGCCTCAGCAACGGCAACGGTGCCGACCTCAGCAACGGCGACAATGCGGACCACAGCGACAGCAACCGCCGCGGCGACGGCGATCAGGGCGAGCACCGCGACGGTGTGAGGCTTGTAGCGGTCCACTGTGATCGCGGTCAAAAGGGCCTCTGGGAAAACGCCAGCCGGAGGGGATCGGCGCCGGGAGCGCCCGAGCTCGGGGTGCCGGCGCAGCCCGGGGTATCGACCCATCCCGGGATGCCGGCGCAACCCGGGATGCCGGCGCAGCCCGGAGTGCCAGCGCAGCCCGGAGTGCCGGCGCAGCCCGGTGAGCGGGCCGGCGGGGGTGCTTCGGTGCGTGACGGCGGGGGTGGCGGTGGGCCTCTTCTGGCTACCGTTTCCTCGGCCTGGTGGCCGGAGGGCTGTGCCTCGCATGTTGCTGGTGGCGTGGATGTGAGCGCTTGCGGGCGTACCACCAATTATTTCGGTCCTCCCAGCTAGATCGGCGGTTCGGAATCGGACCGGCGCCGGTGCAGTGAACCGGTGTCGCGTCGTCCGGCCGGGCTCGGCCACGTGAAATGACGCTGGGCGCCGGCCTTCCCACCGCTTTGATCCTGGCTGGGAGGCCACTGTGATTCGCATTCTGCTGGTTGAACCTATGAATCTTCTGCGCGGTGCTCTGGCCGCGACCCTTTCGCTTGAAGAGGACTTCGACGTCGTTGCCGAGCTTGGTTGTCTTGGGGAAGCGCCCGATATGGCGCGGGCCGTGGCGCCGGATGTCACCGTTGTCAATGTGGGGCTGCTGGCCGGGGACGGGCTGCGGTTGCTGGGGCGGCTCAGTGTCGAGCAACCCGGCTGTGCCGTGCTCGTGCTGGCCGGGCCGGACGATCCGGGGCGGCTCAACCGGGCGCTGGACGCTCAGATCCGTGGCGTGGTCGGCACTCAGGCCGCGCCCTGCGAGCTGGTGCGGGGGATCCGGCGGGCCGCCCGGGGTGAGCGTGTCATCGACGCCGGGCTGGCCGTGGCCATGGTGGCCGCGCCGCGCAGTCCGCTGTCGGCGCGGGAACTGGACGTGCTGAGCGTCGCCGCGTCGGGGGTGCCGTCCCGGGAGGTCGCCGCTCGTCTGCATCTGGCCGCCGGGACCGTCCGTAACCACATCTCGGTGATTCTGCGGAAAACCGGCGCCCGGAACCGGCTCGAGGCCGTCCGGCTCGCCGAAAGCTCAGGATGGCTCTGACGAGGGCGAGGGGGTGGCTCTGACGAAGGCGAGGGGTGACTCCGACGAAGGCGAAAGGTGGCTCCGACGAAGGCGAAAGGTGACTCCGACGAAGGGGAAACGTGACTTTTGTCAGCGATCCCGATGGCAGCGGTCACTGGGGCGAGGCGCCGTACGCATCGATGCTTATCAGCGTCAACAGTGAATCGGCAGGAGGAACCATGGCACTTCGGAAGAGGCTCTCGATACTCGCCGTCACCCTGGTCGCGGCCCTGGGCCTGACCGCGGTGGGTGCCGGCCCGGCCACCGCCGCGCCCGCCACCACGACCGCCGTCCCCAGCGCCCCCGTCACCGGCACCTTCACGGATGCCGCCGGCAAGACCGGCACGTTCGCCGGCGGCTTCACGCCCACCAAGTTCGCCGCGCCGGGCGGCAACCTGGTCGCCACCGGAACCCTGACCGGCACGCTGACCGATGCCGCGGGCAACGCCGTCGGCACCGTCAACCAGCCGGTCACCGCGCCCGCCGCCGTCGCCCAGGCCACGTGCCGGGTGCTCGATCTGACGCTCGGCCCGCTGCACCTCGACCTGCTCGGCCTCGTGGTCGACCTGAACCAGGTGCACCTGGTCATCACCGCGGTGTCCGCGCCCGGGAACCTGCTCGGCAACCTGCTCTGCGCGATCGTCGGGCTGCTCGACGGTACGCCGACCGCCGGTTCCCTGGCCGCGATCCTGAACTTCCTGCTGGCCCTGCTCGGCGGGCTCTGAGACTCGCCGACCCCCGGCGAGATGCGGCCGTCCCCTCCGGCGGGGACGGCCGCGTCAGCGCGTCAGGAGAGGGCGACGTCGTCGTAGTACACGGTTCCGGTGTTGTCGCCGGACTTCAGATGCAGTTGCACGCTCGCGGCTCCGGCCGGCGCGACCGTGTCCACCGCCAGCTTCGTCCATCCGGTGGTGCCGGTCGGCAGGCGGTTCGACGTGTTCTGGCCGATCCACGTGCCGTTGATGTCGAACCAGCTCAGCGCGATCTCCGTGACGCCCGTGGCGCCGGCCCCTCGGGCGTACGCCTCCGCGTGCCACGCCTGCCCGGCCTGCACCGGCGTGATCGGGGACGTGAGCAGCGAGGGCAGGTTGCTGCCGGAGCGGGTCGTGCCGGAGAACTTCGCCGACCGGGTTCCCGTACGGGCCGACTCGGTGGTGACGACCGCGGCGCCGGCCTGCGGCAGGTACTGCCGCCACGGCGACTCGGCGGCGGCCGCCTCGAAGCCCAGGTTCAGGATGCTGTTCGGGGTGGATCCGGTCGTCCACGCCCCGTCCACCACCGAGGCGCTGAACTTCGGGGTGCCGTCGGTGCGGTGCAGGCCGAACTTGTACTGCGCGGGCTGGGTCGACACCGAGGAGTTGGCCGGGATGGCCCCGGCCGCGAAGTCGTTGAGCGTCCACGGCGCGACCGAGCCGACGCCCGCCTCGCCGGCCGCGCGGAAGACCCGGGCCAGGTACGCGCCCTGTTCCCCCTCGGAGGCGGCGACGGTGCTGAGGCCGGTCTCGCCGATGACCATCGGATCCGGGGCCACGGCGGTCTGCGCGCGGCGGATCTCGGCCAGGGACCGTTCCGAGGCGCCGTAGAAGTGGAAGTCGTAGTAGTCCAGCGGCGTGGTGGCCAGCTGCGTCTTGAGGGTGCCCATGCCGGTGGCGCCGCTGGCACCGTCGACGGTCAGGGTGATCGGCATGGCCGGCGCGGTCGTCCGGATCGCCGGGATCAGCTGGCGAGCCCAGGTCATCGCGGTGGCGTCGGTCGGCGAGATCTCGTTCTTGAGCTCGACGGCGATCACCCGCGGGTCGTTCGCGTACGGCGCCACCAGCGTCTGCGCCCAGGTGATGCTGCCCGCGACGTCCGAGTAGCCGGACCACCAGTCGAACAGGGTCAGCTTGACGTCGAGGCCGTTGGCTTCGGCCAGGTCGACAAAAGTGCTCAATTCAGTGGTGTACGTCGTGGAAGGCACCGGATAGCCGAAAGTCTGCGGGAAGACGATGGCCCGGACGCTGTCGGCGCCGAGCGCGGCCGCCTTGTTGAGGTCGGCGTGGAGGCGTACCACGTCGAAATTGGTCCACATGGAGGTCCAGCCGGCGTTCGACGGGTAGTAGTTGATCGTGTTCGCGGCCTGGACCGCGGCCAGCCGGCCCGCGAGAGTGGGCGCCGAGCCGGCGTGGGCGGGCGGGGCCGGCAGCAGCGTGCTCAGCAGCACGGAACCGGCCAGGGCGGTGGCACGAAGACGGAGGGTGCGCATACGGAACCGAGCCCTTACGTGGAGGGGGTGTGACGCACGGCGGCGCGCGGTGGAGAGGCGCGGCGGCCGGCCGTGGTCGAGGGGGTGGCGAACGCCCGGGAGGCTCGTCGTTGAGGGGCCCGTCCCGGCGAGGCGTCTATCGATGACGGTAAGCGCCGAAACCGGGGTTCGGCAATGACCGCCGCGTGCCAGCCCGCCCGATGATCATGATCGATATGACAAAGCCGCAGGTCGGATAGGGTGGCCCAATGCCCAGCCGACACCGCCTCCCGCTGGCGCTGACCGCCATGTCGATCGCGCTGGGCGGCGGGCTGATCGCGGCGGGCTTCTCCCCCACCGGCGCCGCGCCCGCGAGCGTGAGCAGACCGGCGCCCTCGGTCAGCGCCACCGAGAGCGTCGACCCGGCCGCCTTGGTCACGTCCCCCGCGCCGACGCCGTCAGTCGACCCGAAGTCGTCAATCGACCCGAAGCCGGCGATCCCCGACGACGACGGTGTCCACGTCGACTGCGCGAAGGGTGACGACGGCAACACGGGAACGCTCGCTAAGCCCCTGCGCAGCATCCGGGCCGCCACCGCCCGGGCTGCCGGGCCCGGCGCGGTGATCGAGCTGGCCCGGGGCTGCACCTGGACGACGACGGTCCGGTTGCGCGGCGACAAGACCCGATTGACCGCGTACGGGACGGGCCCGCTCCCGGTCATCGACGGCGCGCCGACCGGCGCCGACAGCGTGGTGGTGCTCACCGGCGAGCACCAGGTCGCCGAGAACATCAGGGTCACCAACGCGGCCGGCAACGCCATCGAGGTCCGGGGCGCGGGCAGCGCCGTACGGTCCAGCACCGTCGATCACGCCGGCGTCGGCGTGCTGCTCAAGGCACGCGGCGCCACGGCCGACCGGGTGACGGTCCGCGACCTGCACATGGTGCTCGACACCCCGGGCGGCGACGACGACTACGGCGCCATCGGCTTCGCGGTCCAGGCGAGCGACGTCGAGATCGGCCACAGCAGTTGTACGGCGTGCCGGGCCCCCAGCAGCGATTACGGGTACGACGGCGGCTTCGTCGAGGTGTGGAACTACGCCGACGGCCTCGACGTGCACGACAACACCGGGTCGGACATCCAGGGCGTTCTGGAGATCGGCGGCGACCGGCCCGACTCGTCGGCCCGCGGCATCGTCCTGCGGCACAACACGTTCCGCGACTCGCACGGCGGCCTGGTGCTGCACACCGACGGCACCTTCGCCGTGGCCGCCGCCGCGATCGCAGTCACGGGCAACACCATCACGAGCGCCGGATCGCAGGACCCGCCGATCCTCGACGGCGACCTGAGCAACGTCACCTTCGAGGGCAACACGGTGAGCACGGCCAGCTTCGTGAGCCATTCCGAGCCGGCCCGCCACCGGAACAACCGGATCATCCTGCGTGCCGGCGCCGAACTCGGGTATCCCCCGGACAGCACCGAGAAACTGGACTGAACGGGGACGACAATGCCGGAGCTGCCCGAGGTCGAGTCGGCCCGCGCGGTCATCGAACGGTCCGGCCTCGGCCGCAAGATCATCGACGTCGACGACTCCGACTCGTACGTCTGCCGCCCGCACGCGCCGGGCCAGATCAGGGACGCTCTGCTGGGCCGGGAGCTCGTACGGGCCCACCGGCGCGGCAAGAGCATGTGGTGCGACACCGGCGACGACGGCCCCGAGCTGGGCATCCATCTGGGCATGTCGGGCAAGATCGTGATCGCCGACCCGGACGGCGGTGAGATCGACGGCGGCGACTACTGGGAGGGCCGCCGCGTGCCCGGCGACTACCGCTGGTCGCGTTTCGCCCTGCTCTTCGCCGACGGCGGCCGCCTCATGCTGGTCGACCCGCGCCGCCTGGGCCGCGTCCGCCTCGATCCACCGGTCGAGGCCCTGGGCCCCGACGCGGCCACGGTGACCCCCGCCCAGTTCCGCGCGGCGCTGACGTTCGGCACCGCCCCGGTCAAGGCCCGCCTGCTCGACCAGGACGCGATCGCCGGCATAGGCAACCTGCTGGCCGACCAGATCCTGTGGTCGGCCCGCCTGAACCCCGCCCGGCGGGTGGACCGCCTGACCCCCGACGACATCGACCGCCTCCTGCGCGCCACCCGCCAGGCCGTCCGAGCCGCCATCAGAGACGGCGGCGTACACACCTTGAAGGTGATCCCCTACCGCGTCGCCGGTGCTCACTGCCCCCGAGACGGCGCCCCGATGTCCATGAGCAAGGTGGGCGGCCGCACCAGCTGGTGGTGCACCGCCGAGCAGACCCTGTAGCAGAGGCCCGTCCGTTACCCGGACGGGCCTCTGGTGAAGCTCGGTGGATCAGGCGGCGGTGACCAGGCCGGCCGAGACCGGCTCCAGGGCCGTGCTCAGGATCTCGCGGACATCGGAGACGATGTGGACGGTCAGGGCCTCGAGCACGTCGGCCGGCACGTCGTCCAGGTCGGGCTCGTTGCGCTGGGGCAGGTAGACCTCGGTCAGACCGGCCCGCTGGGCGGCGAGCAGCTTCTGCTTCACGCCGCCGATCGGCAGGACCCGGCCGGTCAGCGACACCTCTCCCGTCATGCCGACCTCGGCCCGCACGTTGCGGCCGAGCAGCAGCGAGACCAGGGCCGTGGTCATCGTGACGCCGGCCGACGGGCCGTCCTTCGGCACCGCGCCCGCGGGCACGTGCAGGTGGATCGGGTGGTCCAGCTGCTCGGGTGAGATGCCCAGCTCCTCGGCGTGCGCCCGCACGTACGAGAGCGCGATCTGCGCCGACTCCTTCATCACGTCGCCGAGCTGGCCGGTGACCGACAGGCCGCCCTTGTCGCCGGGCAGCAGCGACGCCTCGATGTAGAGCACGTCACCGCCCATGCCGGTCACGGCCAGGCCGGTCGACACGCCGGGAACGGCGGTCCGCTCGGACGACTCCGGGGTGAACCGGGGCCGGCCGATCAGGTCCTTGAGGTCGCCCGCGTCCACCGTGACGGGCAGGTCGCCCAGGGCGGCTTTGCGGAACGCCTTCGCCAGCAGGCGCTCGAACGACCGTACGCCGGCCTCTCGGGTGTAATTGGCGGCGATCTCGCGGAGCGCGTCCTCGGTGACGGTCACCTCGCCCTCGGACAGCGCGGCCCGCTCCAGCTGCCGCGGCACCAGGAAGTCGCGGGCGATGGCGACCTTGTCGCTCTCGGTGTAGCCGTCGATCGAGATGAGCTCCATCCGGTCGAACAGCGCCTGCGGGATCGTGTCGAGCACGTTCGCGGTGGCGATGAACAGCACGTCCGACAGATCGAGGTCCAGGTCGAGGTAGTGGTCGCGGAACGTGTGGTTCTGCGCCGGGTCGAGCACCTCGAGCAGGGCCGCCGCCGGGTCGCCACGGTAGTCGCTGCCGACCTTGTCGACCTCGTCGAGCAGGACGACCGGGTTCATCGAGCCGGACTCGCGGATGGCCCGCACGACGCGCCCGGGAAGAGCGCCGACGTACGTGCGCCGATGGCCTCGAATCTCCGCCTCGTCGCGGACGCCGCCCAGAGCGACCCGGACGAACTTCCGGCCGAGGGTACGGGCGACCGACTCACCCAGCGACGTCTTGCCGACTCCGGGCGGGCCGGCCAGCAGGATCACCGCGCCGGAACCGCGGCCGCCGACCGTCGTCAGGCCGCGGGACTCGCGGCGGGCGCGGACGCCCAGGTATTCGACGATGCGGTCCTTGACCTCGTCCAGGCCGTGGTGGTCGGCGTCGAGCACACCCCGGGCCGCGGCCAGGTCGGTGTTGTCGTCGGTACGCACGTTCCAGGGCAGGTCGAGGACCGTGTCGAGCCAGGTGCGGATCCAGCCCGCCTCCGGGTTCTGGTCGCCGGCCCGCTCGAGCTTGCCGACCTCGCGCAGCGCCGCCTCGCGGACATCGCCGGGCAGGTCGGCCGCCTCGACGCGGGCGCGGTAGTCGTCGTTGCCCTCGGCCTCGTCCTCGCCGAGCTCCTTGCGGATGGCCTTCAGCTGCTCGCGGAGCAGGTACTCGCGGTTGCGCTTCTCGACGTTCTCGCGAACGTCGTGCTCGATCTTGTCGCTGACCTCGGACTCGGCCAGGAAGTCGCCGGTCCACTCGATCAGCAGCCGCAGCCGGGCCTCCACGTCGGGGGTCTCCAGCAGCTCACGCTTGCGGTCGTTGGTCAGATAGGGCGCCCAGCCGGCGGTGTCGGCCAGGTCGCCGGGGTCGTCGATGGCGCTGACCGAGTCGATGACCTGCCACGCCTCGCGGCGCTGGAGGACCGAGACGACCAGTTTCTTGTACGCGGCGGCGAGCTCCCGGGCCTGCTCGCTCGGCACACCGGCCGCGACCGGCTCGACCTCGACCCACAGGGCCGCGCCGGGCCCGGTCACGCCGCCGCCGATGCGGGCGCGCACGCCGGTACGCAGAACGGCGGCGGGCGTTCCGCCGCGGGACTTGCCGACCTGCTGGACGCTGGCCACGACGCCATGCGACGCGTACCGGTCCTCGAGCCGCGGAGCGATCAGCAGCTCGGAGCCGGCCGAGGTGCGGGCCGCGTCGACGGCGGCCTGGGCCGGCTCGTCCAGCTCGACCGGCACGACCATGCCCGGCAGCAGAACGATGTCGTCCAGGAACAACACGGGGAGTCGCTTGCTAACCACCCGGCACCTCCGAAAAGTTGAGTATGCGGGGCTCAACCTCACGGCCTCCGAGGATCTTCCACCGTTCGCTGGGAGCGGAACCGGCAGCTCCGCCGCTTGCCCACGCTGGGTACGGTCGCCCGGGTGGACGAGACCTCGAGAAGCCGGCAGACCGCGTCCGACTACGTCGCGCGGATGGAGAGCCGGGACTGGCCGGGCCTGACCGAGCTGCTGGCCGAGGATGTCGTCTACGAGATGCCGCAGACCCGGGAGCGCATCCGGGGACGGTCCGCGTTCGTCGGCTTCAACGCGGACTATCCCGGTGACTGGCATTTGCGGGTACGGCGGGTGATCGCCGACGGCCGTGCCGCCGCCCTGTGGCTCGATGTGCGGGTGGGTGACGAGCGGGTGGACGCCTGCGTGTGGCTGGACATGTCGGAACACGGGCTGATCAGCCGGATCGTCGACTACTGGCCCGAGGCCTACGATCCCCCGCCGGGGCGCGAGCATCTGGTGGAGCGCTAGCTGCCCTGGAGAACCTCGCCGTCGGGGATGTGCCGGGGGCCGGTCACGTGGGCCTCGCCCTCGACGACGACGTTCGCGCCGAAGGTGACGTCGCCGTCGACGGTGAGGCGGGTGGCGCGGCGCAGGGACGGCGGGCCGGCCGGGAAGCGCTGCTCGAAACCGGGCATCAGCTTGAACAGCTCGGGGTCGAGGGTCACGACCGGGCCGCGGCCCTCGTAGACCGGCCGCATCTGGCCGTCCTGGCCCAGCTCGTAGGCGTCCGACCGGACCACCAGCAGGTCGTTCGTGGTCTTGACGGGCGCGAAGCGGGTACGCGGGACCAGCACCGGGCGGGCACCGTCGATGGAGCCGATGGCGGCGCCCATCGCCGTCTCGAGCTGGACCACGGGCGTACTGGAAGCGTCTTTGGGGTCGACGGTCTTGTGGTTGACGATGAGCGGGAGAACCGGCGCGCCCGGGTCGTCCCGCTGCAACCGCCGCAGCGTCTCCAGGTCGATCCAGAGGTTGTTGGTGTTGTAGAACCGCCACCGCTCGACGTCGGTGAACGAGGTGTCGCCGTCGGGCACCTGAGCGGTCTCGCGGACCACGACCCGGCCCTCGTGGCGGGCGAGGTGACCGCCCTTGCGGTCGGCCGGCGTGCCCCGGACGACCTCCATCGCGAACGGGACCTGCTCGTCCTCCATCCAGGCGGCGAGCCGCACGTCGACGGTGGCGCCCAGGTTGTCGGAGTTCGACACGAAGCACCAGCGCAGGCCGGCGTCGAGCAGCTCGTCGAGCTTGCCGGAGGCGGTCAGCGCGGTGTACAGGTCGCCGTGCCCGGGCGGGCACCACTCGAGCTCGGGATCGGCCGGCCACTCGACCGGGAAGTGGTCGTCGGCGCGCAGCTTGGGCTCGCGGCCCTGAAGGAAGTCGCTGACGCCGTCGTAGCGTTCGAGCGCGGCCAGCGACGGACCGCGGGTGGCGGCCGAGTTCATCAGCAGCAGCGGCAGGCGCGCGTGGTACCGCTCGCGGACGGCGGTGACCTGGGTGGCGATGATGTCGAGGAAGCTGCGGCCGGGCTTGACCTCGAGCAGGGATTTCGGCCCGGTCAGGCCCATGCTGGTGCCGAGCCCGCCGTTGAGCTTGACCACGACCAGCCGGTCGAGGATCTCGCGGGCCCGCTCGGCCGGCGGCTCGGGCAGGTCCTCGAGCGCGGTCACGTCGTCGAGCGGCTCCAGGTCGTCACCCGAGAGCAGCCCGGCCCGCGGCTGTTCCAGCTGCTCGAGCCGGCGGCGCAGCGCGGCCAGCTCGGCCGGGTGGGCGCCGTCCTTCTCCGATTTGGCCAGCGTCGCCGCCACGTAACCGGGCGTGTCCATGTGATCCTCCGAGATTTGGCAACGTTCCCCATTATCGGGGCTCAGCCCAGACGCCACACCGCGACGGGGTGATTGGGGTCCGCCCGCGGACAGCCGCGCGGCCGAGCGTCATCGATGATTTACGATGCGTCGATGTCCGGAACTTTGAAGCGAAGGCTCGCCCTGGCCGTCGTGGCCGGGGTCGGCGCCACCCTGATCGTCTCGGCCGGGCCGGCCGAGGCGAGCGCGGTGCCGCACATCCAAGGCGGGGAGACCGTGCCGGTCTACTCCTACGAGAACGCCGTCCGGGAAAGCGTCTGGGTGCAGACGCGGCTGGACAACGACGAGGACGGGGTGCCCGACAAGGTCGCCGTCGACATCGTGCGGCCGCGCGAGGCGGCCCAGCGGCACCTGAAGGTGCCGGTCATCCTCGAGGGCTCGCCCTACTACTCCTGCTGCGGGCGCGGCAACGAGAGCGAGCGCAAGCAGTACGACGCCGACGGCACCATCGTCAAGCAGCCGCTCTACTACGACAACTACTTCGTGCCGCGTGGCTACGCGTTCGTCGCCGCCGACCTGGCCGGCACCGGGCGCTCCACCGGGTGCATGGACGTCGGCGGCCGCGAGGAAGTGCTCAGCGGCAAGGCCGTCGTCGACTGGCTGAACGGGCGGGCCGAGGCCACGTACGCCGACGGCACCCCGGCCGTCGCCACCGGCTGGACCAACGGGCGTACCGGGATGATCGGCAAGTCCTGGGACGGCTCGGTGGCCAACGGCGTGGCCGCGACCGGCGTCGAGGGCCTGGAGACGATCGTGCCGATCTCCGCCATCTCGAGCTGGTACGACTACCAGCGCTACAACGGCGTGCCGCGGGTCGAGGACTATCCGGAATACCTTTTCTCGTACGTCAACGGGCGCCCCGCTTCCGCCTGTGCGGCGACGCTCGAGCGGCTGGACGAGGGCAGCGACGACGCGACCGGCGACTACAACGCGTACTGGGCCGAGCGGAACTTCCGGCCGGACGCGCGCCGCGTGCACGCCAGCGTGTTCATCGCGCACGGGCTGAACGACACCAACGTGACGACCGATCAGTTCGCTCAATGGTGGGGCCGTCTCGGCGTACCCAAGAAGATGTGGCTTTCGCAAGCCGGCCACGTGGACCCCTTCGACCTGCGGCGCGCCGACTGGGTCGACACCCTGCACCGGTGGTTCGACCGCTATCTGCAGGGCCTGCGCAACGGGATCGACCGCGAGCCGGCGGTGTCGATCGAGACGACACCCGGTACGTGGGTGAACGAGCGGACCTGGCCGGCCGCCCGCGTGACGTCGCAGCGCATCACGCTCGGCAACGGCGACGGGACGACGGGCACGCTGGGTGGGGGGTCCGGCCGAGCCGTCCGTACGTGGACCGACGCGCCCGCCCTCGACGAGGCCACCGCCGTCGCGAACCCCGGAGCCGCGGTCGCCGGCCGCCTGGCCTTCCTGACCGCACCGCTGACCCATGAGGTTCGCGTCTCCGGCACCCCGTCGGTGACCCTGCGGGTGCGGGTCGACAAGCCGACGACCGAGCTGACCGCCCGGCTCGTCGACTACGGCACCGCCACCCGCGTCAACTACCTGGCCCGCGGCGAGGGCATCACCACACTGGCCACCGAATCGTGCTGGGGCGCCTCGACCACGGCCGACGACGCCTGCTACCGCGACACCGCCCCGAGCCTGACCACTGCCGACCACGCGATCCTGACCCGGGGCTGGCAGGACGCGGCCCACCACGTGTCGCTGCGGTTCACCACGCCGCTGCGGCCGGACCGCTGGTACACGGTGACCGTGCCGATGCAGGCGACCGACCAGCGCCTGCCCGCCGGCCACGTGCTGGGCCTGATCCTGCAGGCCAGCGACAACGAGTACTCGACGCCACAGTCGACCGGCGCCACCATCGGCCTCGACCTGCGCGGCAGTTCCCTGACCCTGCCGCTGGTGGGCCGCCTGCCCCGGCCCGGCGCCAGCGCCCCGGCGGTGTCGACGGCGCCCGCGCCGAGGACGTTCGCCCCGCCGCGATTCGATCCTTTGGTGCCCTGACTCTCCGGCAGCTGTGCGGTCACTGTTGGGGTGCTGTTTCCCAACAGTGACCGCCGACGCAGTTTCCCGTCATACCTCCCGGGTATGCTGCTGCCACGGAACTGATCACCCGTCACCACCAGCGCAGATTTACCACTGTGGGTAGCTGCAGCGGAGCGGAGTGACATCGGCTCCGGGTCGGCCATGGGGAGGTCGCAGTGCCATTGCTCGCGGGAAGATATCGGCTGGGGGAAGCCCTCGGCCAAGGCGGCAGTTCGGTGGTGCACTACGGCTTCGACACGACCCTGAAGCGCCCCGTCGCGATCAAGATCTTCGACGAGTCCGCCACCGACGTTCTGCGTGAGGCCCGTACGGCGGCCGGGCTCAGCCACCCGAACATCGCCCAGGTCTACGACTACGGCGAGGCCGTCGACGGCAGCGACCGCACCCCGTACCTGGTGATGGAGTTCGTCGACGGCGAGACCCTGTCCGACCGGCTGGCCCGCACCGGCGCCCTGCGCTGGCGCCAGGCCGCCGAGATCGGCAAGGAGACGGCCTCGGCGCTGGCCGCCGCCCACGCGCAGGACCTGGTCCACCGCGACGTCAACCCGCGCAACATCATGCTGACCTCCGAGGGCGTGAAGGTCCTCGACTTCGGCATCGCCATCGCCGCCGGCCACAACAGCATCGACATCAGCGGCGCCCTGTGGGGCAGCCCCGCCCACCTGGCCCCCGAGCAGCTGCGCGGCGAACCGAGCTTCCCGGCCGCCGACATCTACGCGCTGGGCCTGCTGCTGTTCGAGTGCCTCACCGGCGCGCGGGCCTGGCCCGGCGCCAGCCTGGTCGAGGTCCTGGCCACCCGCCACGGCCGCCCCGCCCCGCGCCTGCCACGCATCTCCGGCCTGCCGCGCGACATCATCCGGCTGTACGAGTCGTGCACGGCCGAGGACCCGTCGGCGCGCCCCACGGCCCTCGAGGTCGCCGAGGTCTTCCGCGGTTTCGCCCCGACCCCGCTGACCCGCCCGGCCAGCCACATCCCGCCGATCCGCTCCGCCGCCCACCCGGCCCCGCCGACAGTGGCCAGTTCACCGTCCCGCCCGCCGCGCCGCTCCCGCCGCCGGGTCACGGTGGTGGCGTCGGCCGCGGCCGTCGCCGTGCTCCTGAGCATCGTCGGCGTCCAGCTGATCAACGGCACCGGCACCCCCGGCGGCAAAACGGCCGAGGCCGCCGTCGAGGCCACCACGCCACCGGCCACCCCGCCGCGGACGATCAGCCCGACCCCCTCCACCGCCCCGACCACGGAGCCGGCCGAGGAGGAGGAGACGACGACAACGACCAGGTACGGCGGCCGGAAGAGGAACACCACCCACACGAAGGCACCGGCGGCCAAGCCCACTTCCAAGCCGGCCAAGCCGTCCGCAACGCCGTCGAAGTCCCCGAGCAGCGCGCCGGAGACGTCGGAGCCCTCAACCGAGCCGACCCCGACGAAGTCCCCTGACGACACCAAGCCCCCCGTCGAGCCGACCGACGACCCGGCGGACCCGACCACCCCGCCGACCACCGAGGACACCACCCCACCGACCACCAAGCCCGCCGACCCGGTCGACGGCAAGACGGTCGCCTAAGCTTGCCCGACCCAGTCGGTCAGCGTCCGATCGAACAGCTCGGGCAGCTCCTGGTTCCAGAGGTGCCCGGCGCCGGGAACGATCCGCAGCTCGGCGCCGGCTATACCGTCCGCGGCCGCACGTGAGGCAGCCTGGTTGAGTCTGTCCTTGGCGCCGCAGAGCACGAGCGTCCGCGCGCGAACCCGGCCCAGGTCGGGGCGCAGGTCGGCGCGTGACAGCTCGCCCATCGTCCGGAGCAGCTGTTGCTTGGTGACCCCGTCGAAGCTCTTCGCCGGGATCAGCCGCATGACGGCCGTGTGAGGGGTCATCACCCATCGGGGTGGCCGCAGCTGGACGGCCGAGAGGGCCAGACTGGCGACGTCCTCCGGGTGGCGGGCAGCCCAGCGCAGACCGACCATGGCTCCGGCCGAAAGACCGCAGACGTGCACCGGCCCGTCAGCGGCCAGGGCGCGAAGCGCGTCAACCGCCGTGTCCAGCGAGAACGGGCCGGGTGAACGGCCGTACCCCGGAAGGTCGGGAAGGATCAGCCGGATGCGGCGGCCCAGGCCGTCGCGCTGGGGCTGCCACATGCGGTGGTCGTCGCCCGCCCCGTGCAGCAGCACCAGGGGAGGCCCCGTGCGCATCATTCCTGCTTTGCCGTTCTGCTGTGCATTGCGGCCGCCCGCCGCCGCAGCACCGCCGCGTCGTCAGTTCGGCCCAGTGCGCGCAGCGTGTACGCAAGGTTCTCCAGGCGGAGCGCGATGTCCGGATGCCCCTCCGGCAGCGCCGCCTCACTGATCCGCAACGCCCGCTGCCGTAACAGCAGAGCCTCACCCGCACGACCCAGATCCATCAACGTGTACGCGAGATTGTCCAGCCGGATCGCGATGTCCGGATGCCCCTCCGGCAGCGCCGCTTCACTGATCCGCAACGCCCGCTGTTGTAAGGGCAGCGCCTCACCCGCACGACCCGAATCCACCAATGTTTGCGCGAGATTGTCCAGTGGAGTCGCGATGTCCGGATGCCCCTCCGGCAGCGCCGCCTCACTGATCCGCAACGCCCGCTGTTGTAAGGGCAGCGCCTCACCCACACGACCCAGAGCCCTCAGCGTGTGCGCGAGATTGTTCAGGCGGAGCGCGATATCGGGATGTCCCTCCGGCAGCGCCGCCTCACTGATCCGCAACGCCCGCTGCCGTAACGGCAGCGCCTCACCCACACGACCCAGATCTCCTAACGTGTACGCGAGATTGTCCAGGCGGAGCGCGATGTCCGGATGCCCCTCCGGCAGCGCCGCCTCACTGATCCGCAACGCCCGCTGTTGTAACGGCAGCGCCTCACCCACACGACCCAGATCTCCCAACGTGTACGCGAGATTGTCCAGCCGAACCGCGATGTCCGGATGCCCCACGGGCAGCGCCGCCTCAGTGATCCGCAACGCCCGCTGTTGTAACGACAGCGCCTCACCCGGACGACCCAATAGGACCAACGTGTTCGCGAGGTTGTCCAGCCGGAGCGCGATGTGTGGATCCCCGTCGGGAACTACCGCCTCGATGATGGTGAGAGCACGATGCTCAACCTCTAACGCGGCAGCGTGTCGCCCTTGGGTGGCGTAGAAGAACCCCAGCTGGCCTATCAGAATCGCAAAATCGGCATCGGCGAGTTCTTCCGGTACCGCACGTTCTACCGCGTCTATGTGGGGTGCCAACAGTGCCCACTCCGGCCAAGTATCGACCGCCTCGGACGGGCTGCCATCCGGCATTGCCGTGCGCAGCACGGCGATCGCCCGCTCGAGGGCTTGGCCAGCAGCTTTGTCCTGCTTTGCCTGTTCTCGAACGACCCACTGCAAAAGCCGATGCATGCTGACGGTTTCATCCGTTAACGCCACCAAATTGTAGGAGGCCAGAACGGCCAACTCCTGCTCGCTGTGGGGCTCGTCGGCCAGGTAGGCCCTCGGCACCTCGTCGGGGGCGAAGCACGCCAGGAGCCGCAGCATCTCGATGGCGGCCGGCCGCTGCTCGCGGAGCCGGTTCAGCGTGACCAGCCAGACCTGGGCCACCGCCCGTTCCGCCCGGGTGCCGGGTGCGATGGCATTCAGCACGGTCTCCGGTTGGGACCGGAGGCGATCGAGGTAGGCCGCCATCGGGGTGCGGGTCTGGCGGAGATATCCGGCGGCCTGTTGCAGCGCCAGCGGGAGGTAGCCCAGCTCGTCGGCCAGGACGGCCGCCGTCAGCTGATCTGTTTGGCCGCTGCGTTCCAGCAACAGTCGTACGGCCGGCTCTCGGTCCAGCAGCTCCAAGCGTAAGCAACCGTCGAGGAGGTGTTCCCAGTCGAGGTCACGCCGGGTGGTGATCAGGACGTGGCCTGTGTCGAGCTGGGCCAGTAGCTGTTCTACGTCGGCCAGTTCCTCCACGTTGTCGAGGATCAGCAGCCAGCCTGACTGGTTCTGCAGCCAGCCTATCGCCCACGTCGCCGCCTCCAGCGGGGTCGCTGTGACCATCAGGTCGGCGTTCAGGCGGGTGGTCAGGTCGGCCAGGCTTGTCGTGATCGTGTCGGGGTTGTCGCAGCTGATCCACCACCGCACCTGGTAGCGGTCCCGGTGCCGATGGGCGTACTGCAACGCCATCTCGCTCTTGCCGACCCCGCCCAGACCGTGCACCGCCTGCGTGATCACGCCGCGACCGCCGGCCATCACCTCGTCCAGTGCGGCCAGCGCGTCCTCCCGGCCCACGAACAACCGCACGGGCGGCCGGGGCAGGTTGGTCAACCGCCCCACGATGTCCGGTGCCGCTGACGGCCGGCGCAGTTCGATCCGGCGGGCGTCGACGCGGGCGCCGTCGCCGGTGACCGCCACCCCGCTGATCGTCTGGGCCGCCAGCGAGCGTGGGCCCGGCGGGGAAGCCGTCATCGGGTGATCTGTGCGCCGTCACCGGTGACGGCCACGCCGCTGATCGTCTGCGCGGCGATCGAACGCTCACCGGACGCGGTCACCGTCACCCCGGCCTCGGCGAGCAGGCCCCGAACCTCGGCCGCCAGTTCCGGATCGGCATTGAGCGCCTTACGGACCTGCACCCGCAGGGCCGCTACCCGGTCCTCGTCGGAGACGTCCTCGGCCAGATCGGCCACCGCTTCCTCCACTCCGGCGGCCGAACGCCCGCGGTTCAGGAACCGCTGCAACAACCGGCCGCCCAAACCCACCGTAGAGTCGGCCGCCGCCTCCTGGACCCGCTCGACCACCGCGGCCCCGTACGCGCCGACCGCCGCCGAGACGTACGGCACCACCGCCGCCGTCACCGCCGCCACCTCAGGATCCATGCCTGCCTCCCAGCGTCGAGCGAGTCGTCACCATGAGTAAAGCCGCCTCGGTCAAACGGGCGGGGCTGTGGTGTAGACGGTGGGGTCGCCCTGCTTGAGCCAGATCTGGGGGTGGTCGATGGGGGTGAAGGCGCGGTCTCCGCCGGGCTCTCTGGTCGTGGGGACGGTGTCGCCGTTGGGCTGGTGCATGATGAAGTTGATCGGCTTGGTGTCGTCCTTGAGAGGGATGTCGTACGAGGCCCAGCCGTTCTCGACGCGGGTCGGGGGCCACGGCTTGTCCCAGGCGATCTGGGCCAGGGTGGCCGGGTCGACGGCGTCGCCCCACAGGTGCAGGCCCCAGCCCGTGTAGTCGCCGGCCGGGCGGTAGTAGTGCACCGTGGCCGTGGTCAGCGGCGGGCGGGCGTAGCGGACCGTGCGGACCGCGCTCACCGCGGACGGCTCCCGGAGCACCGCCCGGTAGCGGATCTGGGTGCCGGCGGCCAGGTTGAGCGGTGTCAGGTCGTCGAAGACCGTGTACGCGGGGGACGAGTCGTCGCGGCCGATCGTGGTCCAGGGGGCGCCGGCGATGCTGCGTTCGAAGCGGACCACGTGGCCCGCGCGTTCCGGGTCGGCCACGGCTCGGACCTCGACGGTGCCGCGGACGTTGGCGGCCTCGGCCGGGGCCTCGATGGTCAGGGACGGGGCCGGGACCCGGGCCGTACGGGACGAACTGGTTCTGCTGTGGCCGGCGTTGTCGAGGACCACCGCGCGGTACTGCACGGCTGCGCCGGCGGGCAGGCCCGAGACGTCGTGGAAGACCTGGTAGGGGGCGTTGTCGTCGGTGCCGATCGGCTGCCAGCCGCCGCCCGCCGTCCGGGCGTAGAAGGTGACCTCGGCGAACGACGAGCCGGCGACGGTGGCCGGGACGCGCATGCGGCTGGGCGACTCGGACGGGGTGGGCCGGCCGAGCGACACCGCGGGAGCCGCCTTCGAGGGCGGGACCCGGCCGGACGAGGCGTAGACGACCGTGGACAGTGGCGGCACGGTGACGGTGATCGTCCGGTCGCCTGCCGACCGGACGGTGGCGGGGCCGGAGCCGTACACACGCTGGAAATCGCCCTTGGCGAAGTAGGTCGGGACGGCGGCCGTGCGGGGCTGCTCGCTGTTGTTGAGGGCGACGACGTATTCGCGCTGGCCGGTGCGGGAGAACGCGTAGATTCCGGGGCCCTCGTCGGCGTAGCGGTGCTGGTGGGCGCCGTCGCGCAGCGCGGGGTGCTCGCGGGTCAGGGCGGCCAGGGCGGCGATGTCCCGGTAGAGCGGGTGGGTGCTGACGAAGTTGTCCTGCGCGTGGGTGGCGGTGGTGCCGAGCAGGTCGTCGTCGAGGTAGTCGGGCACGCGGCTGGCGAACAGGGTCTGCCGGGCGTCCTGGTCGCCGCCGGGGCCGGTGAAGCCCTGTTCGTCGCCGTAGTAGACGACCGGGTTGCCGCGGGAGAGGTACATCAGCTCGTGCGCGAGCCGGTCGCGGGCGACCCATTCGGCGTCCCCGGCGCCGGGGTTGTCGGCCCGCACGAACGAGCCGATCCGGCCCATGTCGTGGTTACCGAGGAAGGTGGGCAGCTGGTAGACGTTCGAGTCGGCGTCGGTGTACCAGTCGTCGGCGGCGAAGAACGAGCCCAGCGCGGACGCGGGCTGGCCGCGTGAGGCGAAGTTGCGGGCCGCGTCCTGGAACGGGAAGTCGAGCACGGCCTGCATGCGGTCGCGGGTGGTGAACTGCGAGGTGAAGCTGCGGGAGGTGTCGAAGACCTCGCCGAACATGAAGAACTCGGGCTTGCCGTGCTTGCGGGCGAACGACAGCACCTCGGGACCGAATTTCTGCCAGAACTCGTCGTTGACGTGCTTCATGGTGTCGATCCGGAAACCGTCGACGCCGAAGTCGGCGATCCACTTCTCGTACACCTCGGTCATGCCCTTGACCACGCGCGGGTGCTCGGTGAACAGGTCGTCGAGGCCGAAGAAGTCGCCGTAGAGGGAGTTCTCGGCGGTGAACGTCGTGTCGCCGCGGTTGTGGTAGAGCGTGACGTCGTTGAGCCAGGCCGGGACCTTCAGGTTCTGCTCGGCCGGGTCGAGGACGGGAACGTACGGGAACGACTTCTTCGGGTCCAATGCCGGGAAGGTCGCCTTCCCGGCGTAGTCACGATCGTCGAACGGGCGGCCCGCGGCGTCGCGATAGGGCGAGACATCTTTCGAGACGTACGGCTGGCGCGCGCCCGACTCGTACCCGATGACGTCGGCGGTGTGGTTGGTGATGATGTCGAAGTAGACCTTCATGCCGCGGGTGTGCGCGGCGTCGACCAGCGACCGCAGTTCGGCGTTGGTGCCCAGGTGCGGGTCGATCTGGGTGAAGTCGGTGATCCAGTACCCGTGGTAGCCGGCCGACGGGCCGTCCTCCAGCTGCACGGCCTTGTTCTTGAAGCTGGGCGTGAGCCAGATCGACGTGGTGCCCAGGCCCTGGATGTAGTCGAGGCGCCGCAGCAGCCCGGCCAGGTCGCCGCCGTTGTAGAAGCCCTTGCGGGTGGGGTCGAAGCCGGAGACCAGCGGATCGGCGCCGAGGCCGCCCTGGTCGTTGGCCGTGCTGCCGTTGTCGAAGCGGTCGGCCATGACGAAGTAGAAGTTCTCGTCGGTCACCGGCGCCCGCAGCGAATGCCGTCCCGCAAGCCCACCGCCGCCGGGCCCACCGGCCGTGGCCGGCGTGCTGAGCGCGGTGGCGGCCAGAACGGCGGACGTGAGTACGGCCAGGCCTCGTCGTAAGCGCATGTCATCGACCGTAATGGATGATCAGGTCGGCCAGCAGCAGAATGTCTGATGCATTCGCTATCCCCCAAGCGCGTGATTAGGCGCCGCGATGGTTGACCCCGGACAAGCAACGTTCCAAGACTGGCTGCTTGAACCGGCCTCTCCGGGAAGGTCACTGTGACGCTCACGCTCACCCACGCCGTGGACAACGCGACAGTCGAACTGACCGTGCGCGGCCAGTGGACCCGCCGCACCGCGGTCGACGTCCATCAGGCGCTGTGCAACGGGCTCGCCGAGCACCCCTCGGCGATCATCATCGACCTGCGGGAGATGAGCGATCTGGACTGCCGCAGCGCTCCCACCTGGATCGCGGCCAGCCAGGCGGCCATGACGCTGCAACCGCCGGCGAAGGTGGCGATCTGCGCCCCGCCGACCCGGCGGCTGGTGAAACGACTCCGCCAGCTGGGCTGCGCCCGTTTCATGTCGCTGTTCGTCAGCGTCGATCAGGCCCGCTCGGCCGTGACCGGCGCGCCGCCGCTGACCGACCGTCTCCAGCTGCGCTGGATGCCACCGTACCTCGACGCGCTGGCCTCCGTTCACGACCTGATCGCGCTGGCCGGCCGCGCCTGGGGCGTCCCCGCGCTGGCCGGCGCCGCCCAGGACGTGGCGCGTGACCTGGTCGAGGACTCGCTGGCGTTCGCCGGCACGGCCATGCTGTTCACCGTCTGCCGCCGCCGCAGCAGCCTCTACCTGGCCCTGCGCGACCGCGACCCCACCTTGCCGCCGCTGCGGCGGTCGACGGCGCGGCTGCCGGTCGTCACCGCCCGCAGCTACGTCTGGGGCGCCTCGGCGCTGCACAACGGCAAGGTGGTCTGGGCCGTCGTACGGCCGGCCGTCAGGTGAGAAGAGCGGCTGTCGGGCCGAGCGCGCCGGTCGCCGCTTACGCGCCTCCGCCTATGACGTGGGGTGTATTCAGGGATCGACGACCATGATCCATAATCTCCGGATGCTCGTCGCCCCCGTGCTGGAGTTGCGCTCGGTCACCCGAACCCACGGTTCGGGCGAGACCATGGTCCGCGCGCTCGACGACGTGTCGGTGTCCGTGTCGCCCGGAGAGCTCGTCGCCATCATGGGCGCCTCCGGCTCGGGCAAGTCGACCCTCCTGGCCATCGCCGGCGGCCTCGACCGGCCGACCAGCGGTGACGTGCTGGTCGAGGGGGCGTCGCTGGCTTCGATGTCGCGCAAGGCGCTGGCCAAGCTGCGCCGCGACAGCGTCGGCTATGTGTTTCAGGCGCTCAACCTGCTGTCCAGCCTCAACGCGATCGAGAACGTGATGCTGCCGCTGGAGCTGGACGGAGTCGGGGTGCGGGCCGCGCGACGGGAGGCGGTCGGCGCCCTGTCGGCGGTCGGGCTGTCCGGTCTGGAGAGCCGGTTCCCCCACGAGATGTCCGGTGGCCAGCAGCAGCGGGTGGCGATCGCCCGTGCCCTGGTCGGCCGGCGCCGGCTGGTGCTGGCCGACGAGCCGACCGGCGCGCTCGACACGGCGACCGGCGACGCGGTGCTCAGGCTGCTGCGTGAGCGGGTGAACGCCGGCGCCGCCGGAGTGCTCGTGACCCATGATCCCGGGCACGCGCGGTGGGCCGACCGGGTCGTCCACCTCCGCGACGGACGGGTCGTCAGCGGCGCCACGGCGGTGACCGTGCCGATGCTGGTGATCCCGGCCGGCCGGGCGCGATGAGGTCCTGGCGGCCCGCGCTCCGCATCGCCCGGCGCGAGGCCCTTGCCCACAAAGGCCGCGCTCTCCTGGTGGCTGCCCTGATCGCGATTCCGGTTCTGGCCCTGTCGTTCGGCGCCGCGACGTACGACATGTTCACGCTCCGGCCCGGTGAGACCTACGCCCGGGAGGGCGGCCGGTCCGACGCCGTCCTGGTGTGGCGTTCCCGCAAGGCGATCGAGCAGGACTGGCGGGCCCGTGTCATCAGCAGCCCCGGCGGGGACATCGAGGCGCCGGCGGGCGTGACCGACCGGTCCGTGCTCGGCCTGCTGCCGCCGGGAAGCGCTGTCGTGCCGCTGGACGAGGGCTATCTCGTGGTCCGTACCAGGAACGGCGCCGGCGGCATCGAGGCCTTCGCGACGAACGCCGCGGATCAGCTGACCCGGGGCATCGTCTCGATCGTGTCGGGGACGGCTCCGGCCGGGGCCGGCGAGATCGCGGTGTCCGCGGCGGCGGCCGACCGGCTCGGGGTGCGACCGGGCGGCAGTGTGACCACACCCGACGGCGCACAGTCGTGGCGGGTGACCGGCGTCGCCGAGTTCCCGGCCGACCTGAGCGAGCGACTGCTCTTCGCGGCCGGCGCGATGCCGGCCGCGGTCCAGAACCGGCAGCCGACCCGGTGGCTGGCCGCCGTCGCCTCGCCGATCACCTGGGACCGGGTGCCGGACTTCAACCGCAAGGGCGTCTCGGTCGCGTCCCGCGCCGTCTACGCGAACCCGCCGAAGGCGGAGGCGGCGGCGGACCGGCCGGCCGGCATCGACATGGCTGTTCTCGTGGGCGGTCTGGGCGTTCTCGAGGTGGTTCTGCTGGCCGGGCCGGCCTTCGCGGTCGGCGCCCGGCGCCAGCGGCGGGAGCTGGCCCTGGTCGCCGCGAACGGCGGCACGCCGGCCCACCTGCGCCGGATCGTCCTGGCCGACGGTGTGGTCCTGGGCGGGCTGGGCGCGGCGGCCGGGGTGACGATCGGCGCCGTGGCGGCGCTGGCGCTCCGGCCCTTGATCGAGACGTCCCTCATGCACGAGAGGGCCGGCGGGTACCGGATCTTCCCGTCCGCGCTGCTGGCGATCTCAGCGCTGGCCGTCGTCACGGCGGCGCTGGCGGCGCTGGTTCCGGCGATCACGGCGGGACGCCACGACGTCGTGCACGGCCTGACCGGCCGGGCCGGCGTGGTGCGGTCGCGGCGCCGGTGGATCGTGGCCGGGGTGGCGCTGCTGGTCGTGGGCGGAGCGCTCGCGGTGGTCGGCGCGGTGACCGCCTCGCCGGCGGGGATCCTGGTCGCGGTGGTGGCCCTCGAAGCCGGACTGGTCCTGGTCACGCCGGGGATCATCGGGTTGCTCGGCCGGATCGGGCATGTCCTGCCGCTGCCGTTGCGGATCGCGCTGCGCGACACGGCACGGAACCGGGCATCGGCGGCGCCGGCGGTCGCGGCGGTCATGGCCGCGGTCGCGGCGAGCGTGGCGATCGGCATCTACTTCACCAGCGCTGGGCTGGCCGCGGTGGACAACTACCGTCCGGGCATCCCGGTCGGCGCGAGCTACGTGAACTTTCTGGGCGAGCCGCCGGCCGGCGGGATGCCGGCCGCCGTCGCGGCGGTCCGGAGCGCGCTGCCCGAGTCGCCGATCGTCGTCGTCAACGGCTACCGCTGCGGCGGCTCCCGGACGGCCGGCGCCACGTGCTCACTGGAGCGTGTCCTGCCGCGGGACCAGCGGTGCTTCCTCGCCGAGGTGAGCACGCCCTACACCTCCGATCAGCAACGCCGGGCCCTGGCCGACCCGCGCTGCGACGCCGACAGCGGCCGGGTCCGCGTCGGTGACGGCGTGACCGAGCAGGTCGGCGACGCCGACTTCCTCGACAGGGTGCTGCGGGTCTCGGGGTCCGACCGGCGGGCGGCGAAGGCGGTGCTCGACGCGGGCGGCGTGGTGGTGCGCGACCGGCGCTACGTGACCGGCGGCCGGATCACGATCGCGGTCCGGGACTCGCGCCGGCCGGGTTCCGGCCAGGACGTGCCGGACGAGAAGCTGCCCCGGATCCAGGCGCCGGCCTACGTGGTGACCTCGGGCGGCGGGCCGGAGGATCTGGCGGTCTACTCCCCCGGCCTGATCCGCCGGCTCGGCTTCGCGACCGTTCCGGCCGGGCTGATCGCGCTGCCGGCCGGCGGCGGGGCGGGCGTGCTCGATCAAGCCGGCGAGGACCGGCTGCGCGCGGCGCTGCTGCCGGTCTCCCTGCCGGCGGCGGCCAACCTGGTCATCGAGCGGGGCGCGCGAACCACCACGGATCCGCGGCTGCTGATCGCGGCGGTGGTGGCGTCGTTCATCACCATCGGGGCGACCTTCATCGCGACCGGGCTCGCGGCAGCCGACGGGCGGGGCGACCTGGCGACGCTGGCGGCGGTCGGCGCGGCGCCGGGCCTGCGCCGATGGTTGTCGCTGACCCAGGCCGGCGTGATCGCCGGGGTGGGCGCGGTGCTGGGCACGGTGGCCGGTGGCGCCGCCTGCCTGGCGGTTCTGGCCGCGTACAACCGGTCGACGGCCGGCGCCTACCCGGTCGTCGTGCCGTACCCGCTGGAGATCGCCTGGCCGAACGTGGCCGCCGCGCTCGGCGTGCCGCTGATCGCGATGGCCGGCGCCGGCCTTCTCACCCGGTCACGCCTTCCCGTGGAACGGGCTACGGAGTGATCGCCCGTTCCGCGGCCTCGGCCACCGCCAGCAGGGCAGGGTCCTCGAAGATCGGGCCCTCGAGGGTGAGGCCGACCGGCAGCCCCTCGCTCGTACGGCCGGCGGGCAGCGACAGCATGGGCCCACCGGCCACCGTTCCCGGGGCGGCGTTGCGGATCGCCGTGGCGAAGGCCGGCACGGGGCGGCCGTTGTGCTCGAAGGTGACGCCCTCGCCGACCAGCGGCGGCGGCGACGCCTTGGAACATCTCCGCGTACGCCTGCCGCAGCCGCCAGCGCTGGGCCCGATGCCCCTCGTAGCCGGCGGCCGGGACGGGCTGGCCGACCATGATCTGCACGTTGCCCTTGACGTCGGATGAGGCCACGAGATCGAAAGAATGGGTGGTACGGGCCCGCAGGAGCCGCACGAAGAGCACGATCGGCAGGCCGGCCTCACCGGCCGGGGCCAAGTCGTCCTTCAGCTCCACCTCGACGAGGTCGGCCCGGCGGCGGCGAGCTTGTCGAGCGCGGCCGTCAGCACCGCGCCGGCCCGCGGGTCGATGTCGTCGAACCGGCCGCGCGGCACGCCGAGCCGGACGCCGGCCAGGCCGGACAGGTCGAGGGCGGGACGTGAGCTGGTGATGACCCGGTCGATCCGGCGCACGTCGCCGACCGTGCAAGCGTGCGGGCCACGGGGCGGGGTCACGCCGTTTCGCCGTAGGCGGCGTGATCTGATCGGTCCATGATCTTCGACGTGAACCGCATCCGGTCCGGCTATCCCGCCCTGGCCGAAGGCTTCGCCCAGCTCGACGGCGCCGGCGGCACCCAGCCGGCCGGCGCGGTGATCGACGCGATCGCCGCGGCGATGCGCACGGCGGTGTCGAACCGCGGCACCGCCAGCGAGCCCGCCCGCCGCTCGGGCGAGATCGTCGAGGCGGCCCGGTCGGCGGTGGCCGACCTGCTCGGCGGCGACCCGGCGGGCGTGGTGTTCGGGCCGAGCGCGACCGCGCTGACCTACCTGGTGGCCCGCACGCTCGCCGAGGGCTGGGAGCCGGGCGACGAGGTGGTGCTGTCGCGGCTCGACCACGACGCGAACGTCCGGCCGTGGGTGCAGACCGGCGCGACGGTCCGGTGGGCCGAGTTCGACCCGGCCACCGGCGGGCTCGACGTGGCCCAGTACCGGAAGCTGATCGGCCCGCGCACCCGCCTGGTGGCGGTGACGGCGGCCAGCAACGCGGTCGGAACGGTCCCGGCCGTCCGGGAGATCGCCGACCTCGCGCACGAGGCCGGCGCGCCGGTCTTCGTGGACGGCGTGCACGCCACCGCGCACCGGCCGACCGACGTGGCCGCCCTGGGCGCCGACTTCTACGTGACCAGCGCCTACAAGTGGTCGGGCCCGCACTACGCCGCGGTCATCGCCGACCCGGCGGTGTGGGAGCCGCTGCACCCGCGGAAGCTGGTCCCCTCCCCGGACAGCGTCCCGGGCCGGTTCGAGCACGGCACGCTGAGCTTCGAGCTCCTCGCCGGCGTCACCGCCGCCGTCGACCACCTGGCCGGCCTCGTCCCGGCCGAGGGCGACCGCCGCACCCGCCTGCTGGCGAGCATGTCGGCGGCCGCCGACCACGAGTCCCGGCTGCTCGACCGGCTGCTGACCGGCCTGGCCACGATCGAGGGGATCACGGTTCTGCCGGCCCCGGCCGACCGCTGCCCGACGGTCTCGTTCCGCCTCGACGGCGTGACACCGGCCGAGACCGCCCAGGCCCTCGGCCGGCAGGGCGTCTGCGTCTCCCACGGCGACTACTACGCCGTCGAGTACTTCGACGCGATCGGCCTGCGCGCCTCCGGCGGCGCGGTCCGGGTGAGCCTCTACCACTACAACACCGAGGAAGAGGTCGACCGCCTCCTGCAAGGGTTTTCCCTGATTCGGGGATAGATATCCGTAGATAGCGTCGCTCCTGTAGCCGAGAGGAGCACACAAATGCTACGAAAGCCCCTGGTCTTCGCGCTGGCCGCCGGTACCGCGGCGGCCTCCGCGATGGTCGCGGTGTCCGGACCGGCCGCCGCGCAGGCACCCACGCCATCGGTGGACGCGGTCGCGCAGGCCGACGCCGTCGTCGCCGGCCGCCCGTCCGTTCTCAAGGCCGGCGCCCACGACACCTTCCACCGCAGTCAGGTCTACCGGTCGCAGGGCCTCACGTACGCGGCGTACGACCGCAATTACAAGGGTTTCCCGGTCAAGGGCGGCGACTTCGTCGTGGTCACCGATGACGCCGGGCAGACCCGCTACACGTCGGTGGCGCAGAGCAGCCCGATCGGCGAACTGTCGACGGTGCCCACGGTCTCCGAGGCCGCGGCCGTCGCGACCGCGAAGAAGCAGCTGAAGACCGTGAGCGGCGTCGAGACGACCCGCCTGGTGATCGTCGCCGGAGAGGGGCAGACGGCCAAGCTGGCGTACGAGACGACCGTCAACGGCACCGGCGCCGGCGGCGTCAGCCGGCTCACCGTCGACGTCGACGCGGTGACCGGCAAGGTGCTGTCCACCGAGGAGCACGTCACCGAGGCCACCGGCACGGGCACCGGCTGGATCAACGGCTCGGTGTCGCTGAACACCACCCAGTCCGGCTCCACGTACTCGCTCAAGGACCCCTCGGTCACCAACCTGAGCTGCCAGGACGCCTCGACCCGGACCACGTTCAGCGGCTCCGACAACGTCTGGGGCAACGGCAACGGCACCAGCAAGGAGACCGGCTGCGTGGACGCGCTGTACGTGGCGCAGAAGCAGAAGGCGATGCTGTCGGCGTGGCTGGGCCGCAACGCGCAGAACGGCTCGGGCGGCGCCTGGCCGATCCGGGTCGGCCTCAACCAGCAGAACGCCTACTACGACGGCACCCAGGTCCAGATCGGCAAGAACACCGCCGGCAAGTGGATCTCGTCGCTGGACGTGGTCGGTCACGAGCTGGGCCACGGCATCGACGACAAGACCCCCGGCGGCATCTCGAAGGGCGGCACGCAGGAGTTCGTGGCCGACACCATCGGGGCGGCCACCGAGGCCTACGCGGCCAACCCGAACGACCCGTTCGACTACCAGGTCGGCGAGGAGGTCAACCTGGTCGGCAGCGGCCCGATCCGGTACATGTACAACCCGTCGCTGGCCGGCGACAGCAACTGCTACTCGAGCAGCACGCCGGGCTCCGAGGTGCACGCCGCGGCCGGTCCGGGCAACCACTGGTTCTACCTGCTGGCCCAGGGCAGCGGCGGCAACGGCCAGCCGGCCAGCTCGACCTGCAACGGCAGCACGGTGACCGGCGTCGGCATCCAGAGCGCCATCAAGATCATGTACAACGCGATGCTGCTGAAGACCTCCAGCTCCTCGTACGCCAAGTACCGGGTGTGGACGCTGCAGGCCGCGAAGAACCTCACCCCGGGCAACTGCACCCAGTTCAACGCGGTCAAGGCCGCCTGGAACGCGGTCAGCCTGCCGGCCCAGTCCGGCGAGCCCACCTGCTGATCCACCACCACGCAGCAACGCTCGGACGCTCGGCTGGACCCTTCCAGCCGAGCGTCTTCGCGTTCCCTACAGGAATCCGTAGCCGGCCTCGGTGATGTGAGCGGCCAGTACGACGTCTCCCGGCTCCTCGGACCACACCTCCGCCCGCGCGCTCTCCCGCGCCAGGTCATCCCCGGTCAGCGGAACACCCTCATCCCACCTCGCCGGCCAGCCGGAGAAACGGCGTACCTCGACAAAGCCGCGAGACTCCAGCGAGATCAGACCGGGCGCCAGGATGTCAGCGAGCTCCCGCAGCGTCGTCTCCTCATGCCGGCGGAGTTCCCAGAGCGGCCGCGGCGAGTCCTCCAGGGGATCCAGAACCAGAACTTCGGCGTAGTCCAGCCCTTCTTCGGTCATGCGTTCCTCCCGACCGCGGCGCTTGTCTATTTGACGGGTGGAAGTAGATCACAGTAGCTTGCCGCTCATGAAAACCGTTTTCATTTCACTTACGGCGGCGGTGGGGCTGCTGGCCGGGTGCGCCGGCGCCGGGGCGGCACCCGCGCCGCGCGCGGAGGCGGCTTCGGTCGCTAACTGTGGGGTCACCGTCGCCGTCAAGGCGGCGCCTCAGCGGGCGATCGCCATGGAGCAGAACGCGACCGAGATCCTGCTCAGCCTCGGGCTGGCCGGGCGGATGGCCGGGACCAGCTACCAGACCGACCCCGTTCTGCCGTCGCTGAAGGGCGGCTACGACAGCGTTCCGGTCCTGGCCAAGCTCTATCCGTCGCGCGAGAAGGTGCTCGAGGCGCGGCCCGACTTCGTCTATTCGACATTCACTTCGGCGTACGCCGGTGAGGCCGCCGGGCCGCGGCCGGAGCTCGCGAAGCTCGGCGTACCCGCGTACCTGTCCCGGTTCGCCTGCGAGAAGGATCCCGCCGCGTTCGCCTTCGCGGGTCTCTTCAGTGAGATCGAGGAGGTCGCCACCCTGTTCGGCGTGCCCGAGCGCGGGCGGAAGCTGGTCGCCGGCGAGCGGGCCCGGCTCGCCGCGGCGCTGACGAGCAAGCACAGCGGGACCTCGCTGCTCTGGTACTACTCGGGCACCAGCACGCCGAACGTGGCCGGGCCGGGTGGCGTTCCAGCCGCGATCACCGAGCAGCTGGGCGCGGAGAACGTGTACGGCGACGCCAAGCAGACCTGGCCCGCCGGCAGCTGGGAGCAGATCGCGGCCCGCAACCCGGACGTGATCGTGCTGGCCGACCTCACTCGGGGCGGCGACGGCGACAGCGCCCAGTCGAAGATCGACTTCCTGCGGTCGAACCCGGTCACGGCCAAGCTGGACGCGGTCAGGACCGGGCGGTTCATCACCGTGCCGGGGTCCTCGATGGACCCCTCGGTGCGCAGCGTCGCGGCCGTCGAGACGGTCGGCGCCGGGCTGGCGGAGCTGGGCCGATGAAGCGGTTGCTGGATCTCTGGGACGAACAGCAGTCGGCGTACGTGGCCCACCGCGAGAACCGCTTCCAGGTCATGCTCGACATCCTGCGCCTGCACGGGGAGCAGCCGCGGGTGCTGGACCTGGCGTGCGGGCCGGGGGCCATCTCGCGCCGCGTGCTCGAGGCGTTCCCCGGCGCCCGGGTGACGGCCGTCGACTACGACCCGATCCTGCTCAGCGTGGCCGCGGGGGCTTTGCAAGAATTCGGCGACCGGGTACGGGTTCTGGACGTCGACCTGATCGACCCGGGCTGGCCGGCACGGTTCGAGGGTTTCGACGCGGTGCTGACGTCGACCGCGCTGCACTGGCTCTCCCCCGATCAGCTGCTCGCCGTCTACCGGGACGTCGCCGGCCTGCTGCCGCCCGGCGGGATCCTGCTCAACGCCGACCACCTGCGCTTCGACGACCGCTCGCCGGCCCTACGCGACCTGTCGGCCCGGCACGACGAGGACACGCAGCGGGCGGCGTTCGCGGCCGGGGCGCTCGACTACGCCGCCTGGTACGCCGAGGCGGCCCGGGAACCGGATCTGGCCGCGCTCGTGCCCGTACGGGAGAAGCGGTTCGCCGATCGTCCCCCGCAGCCGCTCGCGCCGCTCGAGTTCCACCTCGCCGCTCTGCGCGCGGCCGGCTTCGCCGAGGCCGGCACCGTGTGGCAGTACCTGGACGACTACGTCGTCTACGCACGACGGTGACCGGTCGCCTTCTGCTGTTTCCGGCGGCGGCCGGCGTCCTGCTGCTCAGCGTCGCCGTGTCGGTCACCATCGGCGTGGCCGACCTGGGCGCGGGCGAGGTGCTGCGGACACTGGCCGCGCACGCCGGGCTGCCGGTGCGGCGGCTGCCGCCGCTGGCCGACAGCATCGTGTGGGAACTGCGCACGCCGCGGGTGCTGCTGGCCGGAACCGTCGGCGCCGGGCTGGCGGTGTGCGGGGCGGTGTTGCAGGCGCTGACCCGCAACCCGCTGGCCGACCCGTACCTGCTGGGCATCTCGGCGGGCGCGTCGACCGGCGCTGTCGGGGTGCTCGTGCTGGGGGTGGGCGCCGGAACCGTGGCGTTGTCGGCGGGCGCGTTCGCCGGTGGGGTGGCCGCGTTCGCGACGGCCGTGCTGCTGGCCGGCCGCCGCTGGACCGAACCGGCCCGGATCCTGCTGGCCGGCGTGGCCACGGCCCAGCTGTTCTCGGCGCTGACCAGCCTGGTCGTCGTCGGGCAGGCCAGCCCCGACAGCACCCGGAGCATCATGTTCTGGCTGCTGGGCTCCCTGACCGCGGCCTCCTGGCCGTCGGTCGCGGTGACGGCGGCGGTCGGCGGCGCGGCCGTGCTGGCCTGCTGGGCGGCCGCGCCCGCCCTGGACGCCTTCGCGTTCGGCGCCGACGTGGCCCAGACGCTGGGCTTCTCACCGGCCCGGGTACGCGCGGTCCTGTTCGGGGTGACCGCGCTGCTGGCGGCCGTACTGGTGGCGGCCAGCGGCGCCATCGGCTTCGTGGGCCTGATCGTGCCGCACGCGGTACGCCGCCTGACCGGCTCCCGTCACCGCCTGCTGCTGCCGGCGTGCGCGGTCTCCGGCGCGGTCCTGCTGATCTGGGCCGACACCGCGGCCCGAACCGTCTTCGCCCCACAGGAGCTCCCGGTCGGCGTCGTCACCGCCCTGCTCGGCGTGCCGGCTTTCGCCCTGCTCCTGCGCCGTTCCGGAGGCCCATCATGAGCACCAGTCTCCCGTCGCCCGGGCGACCCGCTCCCGCGTCGCCGGGAAGAGACGCCACGGCCGCTGCTTTCGCCCCTGTCCGAGAGACAAGCCCTGACGCCGCCTCGGCCCGTCCGCCCTCACCCGCCGCGAAACGGTCGCCACGCTGCTCTCCCACAACTCGGACCGCGCCATCAGCGCCTCCTCCCGCTGCGCGGGAGGCGCGTTGTGCGGGTTGAAGCGCAGGACATCCACAGCCGACGTTGCGAGGCCGCTCGGAAGCGCGACGGGTCCGTCGAGGTCGACAGGCCGGGTCGCGATGAACAGGGTCTCGATGAACATGGTCGCGATGAACGGGAAGGTGCATGGTGAGGGTTGAGGCGCGGGGCGTCGACCGGCGGGTTCGTGACGTCGCGCTGCTCCGGGCGGTGGCCTTGGACGCGCCGCCCGGCAGCACGGTCGGGCTGCTGGGGCCCAACGGCTCCGGCAAGTCGACCCTGCTTCGGGTGCTGGCCGGGCTCGATCGGCCGGACGCCGGGCGGGTTCTGCTCGACGGGGTGGATCGGGCGGGGCGGCCGCGCCGGGAGGTCGCCCGGCGGGTCGCGGTGGTCACCCAGCACACGCCCGCCGACGCCGACATGACCGTGGGTGATGTGCTTCGGCTGGGGCGTATCCCGCACCGGGCGCTGCTGGCGCCGGCCGGCGCCGACGACGAGCGGCGGGTCGCCGACGCCCTCGACGGGGCCGGGCTCAGCGGGTGGGAGCGGCGCCGGTGGACCTCGCTGTCCGGTGGTGAACGCCAGCGGGTCGCCATCGCGCGTGCGCTGGTGCAGGAACCGGAGGTGCTGCTGCTCGACGAGCCGACGAACCACCTGGACATCAGGCACCGGTTCGCGCTGCTGGCCGACCTGGCCCGGGCGCCGGTCACCGTGGTCGCCGCCCTGCACGATCTGGACCTGGCCGGCCAGTACTGCGACCGGATCGTGCTGCTCGCCGGCGGTCGCGTCGAGGCCGCCGGCACGCCGGCCGATGTGCTCACCGCGGAGACGATCGCCCGGGTCTTCGGCGTCGCGGCCGAGGTCATCGCCGCCCCGGCGGGCCGGGTCCGGATTCTGCTGCGGGCACCCGATCAGGGTGATTCGGGTTTCTGGTCGATTCGTGGCGATCAGTGAAGGGGCGTGCACACACTGGCGCGCATGAGGATCCGTCGCGTCATCAGCGTTCTGTGCATCGGTGTCCTGGCCGCGGCCGGCCTGTCTTCGCCGGCCGCCGCGGCGGCGCCCGGCATCACCGACTGGAAGCCGTGCGCCGACCGGCCCGACGTGCAGTGCGCAACGCTGCGGGTTCCTCTGGACTGGGCCCGCCCGTACGGTCCGAAGATCTCGCTCGCCGTTGCCCGGAACCCGGTCGACGACCCCTCGAAGCGGGTCGGCACCCTGTTCCTCAACCCGGGCGGTCCGGGCGGGCCGGGAACCATTCTCGCCCTCTACGGCGATCTCGTCTTCTCGCCCGCGCTGGCCGAGCACTTCGATCTGGTCGGCGTGGACCCGCGCGGCATCGCGGGCAGCACCCCGGTGTTGTGCGACGGAGATCCGTACCCACCCGGTCTGACGCTCTTTCCCCGCGGCGCCGCCGAGTTCCGGCGGTTCGTCGAGGCCAACCGGGTCTTCGGGCAGAGTTGCGCCGACGCCACCGGGCCGCTGATCAGTCACGTCGACACGGTGTCGGTGGCCCGCGACCACGAGGCGGCGCGGGTGGCGCTCGGCGAGAAGGAGTTCAACTGGCTCGGGCTGTCGTACGGCACGCAGATCGGGGTGCAGTACGCGAACCTGTTCCCGCACCGCGTGCGGGCCATGGTCTTCGACTCCGTGCTCGACCACAGCATGGGCACCGAGCAGATGCTGCTGGACGAGGCCGCCACCGTGGAGGACTCGTTCAACCGGTTCACCCGGTGGTGCACGGCCACGGCCGCCTGCGCCCTGCACGGGCAGGACGTCGGCGCGCTGTTCGACCGGATCGTGGCCGCCGCCGACCGGAACCCCATGCCCGTGCCGGGCGCCGCCCGGCCGGTCAGCGGTGAGGACATTCGCCTGCTGACGCAGGAATACCTGGTGTTCAAGGAGCCGAACTTCTTCCGCCCGGTCTCCGGATGGCTCCAGCTCGGGCAGGCGATCAGCGCCACGCTCGCCGGCAACGCCGAGGGCTTCGCGATTCCCGCGCCCGAAGGGCCGCAGAGTTCTCAGGCCACCGGCCCGGCCTGCATGGACAACCCATCCGAGATCCGCACCTATGACGAGTACCAGCGGCTGGCCCAGCGGGCGAAGAGGATCGCGCCGCACCTTCAGGGGGCGTCGCAGTCCTGGACGCTGCTGCGCTGCACCGGATATCCGGTGCGGGCGACGAACCCGCCGCGACGGCTCGACGTTCGGAATGCGCCGCCGATCCTGATGGTCAACGCCACCCATGACGCCTCCACGGCGTACAAGTGGGCCTGGCAGTTGAAGTCTCAGGTGCGCGGCAGCGTGGTGCTGACCCGGATCGGCGACGGGCACACGTCCTCGATGCACGACGCCTGCGCCCGCGCCGCCATCGACCGCTACCTGATCGACGGGGTGATGCCGGCTCCGGGTTCGGTGTGCCGTTAGCGGCGCAGGAAAAGCAGGACCGCGAGGACGCGGCGGCTCTCGCTGCCGGTGGCGGGCAGGCCGAGCTTGCCGAAGATGCTGGACACGTACTTCTCCACCGCCCGCAGCGTGATCACCAGACGGTCGGCGATGCCCTGGTTCGAGGTGCCCTCGGCCATCAGGGTCAGCACCTCCCGCTCGCGCGGGGTGAGCGCGGCCAGCGGGTCGTCGCGACGGCGGCGCGACAGCAACGTGGCGACGATGATCGGGTCGACGGCCGAGCCACCGGCCGCGACCCGGCGTACCGCCGTCAGGAACTCGGGCACGTTGCTGATCCGGTCCTTCAGCAGATATCCCACCCCGTCGGCCGAGTCGGCCAGCAACGACATCGCCAGGCCGACCTCGACGTACTGGGACAGGACGAGAACGGCCAGGCCCGGGTACGCCGCCCGCAGCTCGATGGCCGCCCGCAGGCCCTCGTCGGTGTGCGTGGGCGGCAACCGGATGTCGACGATCACGACGTCGGGCACGGCCGCCCGCACCGCGGCCCGCAACTGGACCGCGTCGCCGCACCGGGCCACGACGTCGAATCCGGCGTCGGCCAGCAACCGCCCGATCCCCTCGCGGAGCAGGACGCTGTCCTCCGCGATACCGACCCGCACCGCTGCTACCGGCACGGCAGCTCCGCCCGCACCCGGGTGCCGCCACCGGCCGGCGTGCACACCCGCAACCGGCCGCCGAGGGCCTCCACCCGGTCGGCCAGCCCGCGCAGGCCGGTCCCCCGCTCGGTGTCCGCGCCGCCGCGCCCGTCGTCGACGACCTCGATGACGATCGCGCCGTCGGCCGGGGTGACCACGACGGCCGCGCACGACGCCTGCGCGTGCTTGCCGATGTTGGTCAGGCTCTCGCAGACCACGTAGTAGGCGGCGACCTCGATCGCCTCGTCGACCCGGCCCGGCAGGTCGACGGTCAGCCGCACCGGCACGGCGGCCCGGGCGGTCAGCGATTCCAGGGCCACCGCCAGCCCGTGCGCGCTGACCACCGCCGGGTGCAGCCCACGGGCCAGATGGCGCAGCTCCTCCAGGGAGACCGCGATCTCGGTACGGGCCAGGTCGAGCAGCGCACCCGCCTCCGGGTCCCCGTCGAGCCGGGTCCGCAGCACGCCCAGGTTGAGGGAGAGGGCGACGAGCCGTTGCTGGGCGCCGTCGTGCAGGTCCCGTTCCAGCCGCTGGCGTTCGCGCTGACCGGCCTCGAGCACTCGGGCCCGCGACCCGCGCAGCTCCTCCACGTTGGCCCGTAGCTGGGCCTGTAACCGGCCGGTCCGCAGCGCGATCGCGGCCGCCGCGCTGACCGCCTCGAGCAGGGCCGGCTCGTCGCGCAGGGCCGCGTCGTGCACCAGTGCCGCCATGGGCCGGCCGTCGTCGGAGATCATGGTGACTCGGGTGGCGTCGCCCGGCAGCCGCACCGGCCGGCCCTCCTGGTCGCCCCAGACCCCGAACTGCGGCAGCCAGTAGGTGAGCACCAGCGACGGGTCGCGCAGCGCGCGGACGAGCGGGCCGCGCAGGTCGGCCGGCCCGGCCCGCAGCTCGACGATCAGATCGCCGACCGAGCTGCGGGCGAGCCGGGCCTGGAGCAGCCCGGCCACGAAGGCGACCGGGGCGACACCGACCAGCAGCAGGCAGATCCGCTGAACGACAGGGAACACCGGTCCACCCAGGACACCGACGATCAGCAACACCGCGATCATCATGAGGCCGACGGTGAACGAGTCGATGACCAGCGACAGCGAACGGCGGAGCGGATGCCCGCGGCGCAGCACCAGCAGCACGGCGCCGCCCAGCGCGACCGCGCTGACCACCAGCAGTTCTGTCTGATGGATGACCGTGCCCAGCGTGTGCCGCTCGACGACGGCCAGAACGTGCGGTTCGAGGACGCCGAGCAGCATCGCGGCGAGCTGACCGGCGATCGCGGCCAGATAGCCGGCGGCCAGCAGGATCCGCTCCGCCCGCCCCCGCAGCCGGCCGGTCGGGAACGACAGGAAGACGTGCACGATCAGCACGAGCGGAAGCACGTCCACGGCCTGCCCGACGGTGTGCGGGATCCGGCCGCCCGACCAGCTCAGCGCCCCGACCATGCTGCTCACACCGGTGACGATCATCAGCGGCCCGAACCGGTTGCCCGGCCGGCAACGCCACGCGACCAGCCCGCCGACCGTGTACCCGGCCGCGATCCAGGCGACGACCGCGACGTGCGCCCGCGGGATCCCCTCGCTCACTCCGAGCGCGACGACGCCCACCCACGCGGCCGGCAACACCGAGCCGAGCGTGGCGAGCACAGTGGTCGTCGGGCGGAGCGTCCGCACCCGGTTGACGCTACGCCCCTCGGATACACCAGCAAACCGCCTCACCCGCGCGCTTCCCCGCCGGGAACGTAGCGGCCCGCGCGCCCCGCTGGACGGCTGACGGGGGTGGTCAGCCGGCCACGGTGCCCTTGCGGACGTCGAGGAACTGGCGGTCGTCGTAGTCGTGCCCGAGTTCGGAACGCACCTCGACCACGCCCGCCACCTGCCGGGTCAGCCGCTCGGCGATCTCGGCCGAGGTGTATCGCTGCACTCGCCCGGACAGCGTCACCACGCCGTCGACGACAGCCGCGGTCACCGTGGTGCCCTCGTCGTCCACGTAGGGCAGCAGGACCCCCGACTCCACGTCCGCGAGGATTTCGTCGTCCGGCCGCAGGTGGGCCTTGAGCAGGTCGGAGCGGGAGACGATGCCGACCAGCCGCCCCTCGTCGTCGACCACGGGCAGCCGCTTGACCTTCTCCCGGTCCATCAACCTCGCCGCCGAGGCGATCGACGTGCCGCTGACCGTCACCACGGCCGGCGCGCTCATCAGGTCGGCCACCGTGCTCGCCTCGGCCTTGCGCCGCTCGTCCCGGCGCCGGCGGCCCTCGAACATGCGCGGTTCCTCGCCCGCGAACTCGACCTTGCGCAGCAGGTCGGCCTCGGACACCACACCGGCCACCTGCAGGGCGTCGTCGACCACCGGCACCGCGCTCAGCCGGTTGGCGATCAGCAGGTCGACCACGTCCCGGTAGGAGTCGGCCGTCTTCACCGACACGACCTTCCTGGTCATGACGTCATCGACGGTCCAGGTCTTCACGGCGTCCTCCTTCGACAGACTTCAATTCCTGACACAGTACGGGGGTGCGCCCGCGCGCGTCAGAGCCGATCGGCCCTCCCGCCACTCCGGGCGGCGTCCTAGCCTGGACGTGAGCACTCCACGAAGGAGGCCGGGATGAACATCTTTCGCCGGGCTCTGTGCGCGCTGGGACGGCATTCGGGAGAGTGGTCCCACCCGGGAAGCCGCTGCGAGACGGTCCGCGTCTGCGCGGTCTGCGGCCGCACCGAGGAGCGGGGCCGGCACGACTGGGGCGCGTTCGCGGCCGCCGGCGGCTGCGACCGGGTCCGCCGGTGCCTGCGGTGCGGCGCGACGGACTCCTGGCCTGAGCACGACTGGGGGCCGTGGCTCTACGCGAACACCGAGTTCAACGCGCCGCAGGTGCGCGAGTGCCGGCGCTGCCACACGCGTGACCGGACGACGCCCACCTACCGCTGACGGTCAGCGGGGCGGAATGCGGCGGCGGACGTCCTCGGCCGTGGACGGGCCGGCCTCCCAGGCGGCGACCCACGGGTGGTCGTCCGCGTGCGGGGCGAGGACGCCCTCTTCCAGGAAGGCGTAGCGGTCGGCCAGGAGGCGCTTGGCGGCTCGGACGTCCACGCTGTCGTTGTTCGCCCAGAGCGCGGCGAACAGCGCCTCGGCGCGCAGACGGGCCTGCCGGCAGAACAGGTCGGCCAGTTCCACGCCCTCCGGGCGGTGGGCCTGTTCGCCCCGGGCGCGGACGCAGGCGGCGGACATCGCGAACAGCTCCGCGCCGATGTCGACGATCCGGCCCAGGAAGCCCTGTTTGCGTTCGAGCTTGCCCTGCCAGCGGGACATGGCGTAGAACGTCGACCGGGCGAGCTTGCGGGACGCGCGCTCGGCGTAGCGCATGTGGCCGGCCAGGGGCCCGAACTCGGCGTACGCCGAAGGGGCCTGGCCCCGGCCGACGGCCAGGGTGGGCAGCCACTTCGCGTAGAACGCCCCCGCCCGTACCCCGGCCCGGGTCTTGCGGCCGAGGCCGGCCTCCGGGTCGATGATGTCGCCGGCGACCGCGAGGTGGGCGTCGACCGCCTCGCGGGCGATGAGCAGGTGCATGATCTCGGTCGAGCCCTCGAAGATGCGGTTGATCCGCAGGTCGCGCAGGAGCTGTTCGGCCTCGGCGGCCCGCTCGCCCCGGGCCTCCAGCGAGTCCGACCGCTCGTAACCGCGCCCGCCGCGGATCTGAATCAGCTCGTCCGCGATCCGCCACGCCATCTCGCTGGCGTACAGCTTGACCAGGGCCGCCTCGATGCGGATGTCGTTGCGGTCGTCGTCGGCGATCGCGCAGCTCAGGTCGAGCATCGACTCCATCGCGTACGTGGTGGCGGCCATGAAGGCGAGCTTGCCGGCCACCGCCTCGTGCCGGCCGACCGGATGGCCCCACTGCACGCGCTGGGCCGACCATTCGCGGGCGATCGCCAGCGCCCGCTTGCTGGCCCCGACACACATCGCGGGCAGCGACAACCGGCCGGTGTTGAGCGTCGTGAGCGCGATCCGCAGGCCCTTGCCGGGGCCGCCGACGACGTTGCGCTCGGGCACGAAGACGTCGTGGAAGCGGGTCAGGCTGTTCTCCAGCCCGCGCAGGCCGAGGAACGAGTTGCGCCGCTCGACGGTGATGCCGGGCGCGTCGCCCTCGACGACGAAGGCGGTGATGCCCCGGCCCGGCACGCGGGCCATGACGACCAGCAGGGTGGCGACGGTGCCGTTGGTGGCCCAGAGCTTCACCCCGTTGAGCCGGTAGCCGCCCTCGACCGGTTCGGCCACGGTGGCCAGGCGGGCCGGGTCGGAGCCCACGTCGGGCTCGGTGAGCAGGAACGCGGACACCTCGCCGGCGGCCAGCCGGGGCAGGAACTCGGTCTTCTGCTCGGCCGTGCCGAAGATCTTCAGCGGTTGCGGCACCCCGATCGACTGATGCGCCGACAGCAGCGCGCCGGCCGCCGGGCTGACCGACCCGATGAGGGTCAGCGCCTTGCAGTAATGCAGATTCGACAGGCCGAGGCCGCCGTACGTCTCGTCGATCTTCATGCCGAAGGCGCCGAGCTCGGCCAGGCCGTGGAAGACCTCGTCCGGGATCCGGTCCTCCCGCTCGATCCGGGCCCCGTCGACGGTACGCAGGTACTCCCGGAGCCGGCCCAGGAACGCCGGATCGGGCTCGGCGGCCGGCCACGGGTCGATCAGATCGAGCCGTAACCGGCCCAGGAACAGCTCCTTACCGAAGCTGGGCTTGCGCCACTCGGTCTCGCGAGCGGCCTCGGCGACCTGCCGCGCCTGCTTCTCCGAGACATGGGCCTGCGTTGGCTGCGTTGCCGTCACGGCTACCCCCTGACCTGGCTCGCCGTCACGCTACTGAACGGTGTTACCAAGCGGTAGGCGTCTGGCGCATGCCGCGATTTCGCCCCCAGGCTAGACGCGGAACGAGGAGACCAGGCTGCTCAGCTCGGTCGACATCCGGGCCAGCTCCGCGTTGGCCTGCTGGGTCTCGGCGACGCCCTGGCTGGTCATCCGGGCCGCCTCGGCCACGCCGGTGATGTTCTGCGCGATCTCGCCGGTGCCGCCGGACGCCTCGGCCACGCTGCGGTTCATCTCGGCCGTGGTCGCCGTCTGCTCCTCCACCGCCGACGCGATGGTCGTCTGGAACTCGCTGATCCGGCCGATGACCAGAGAGATCTCCTCGATCGCGGTGACCGCGCCGCTGGTGTCGGCCTGGATCGCCTCGACCCGCTTGGAGATGTCCTCGGTCGCCCGCGCCGTCTCCTGAGCCAGGTCCTTCACCTCGGAGGCGACCACCGCGAAGCCCTTGCCCATCTCACCGGCCCGCGCCGCCTCGATCGTCGCGTTCAGCGCCAGCAGGTTCGTCTGCTCGGCGATCGCGGTGATCGTCTTGATGACATTGCCGATCTCGGCCGACGAGTCACCCAGCTTGTTCATCGTGGCCGAGGTGGCCGCGGTGACGGTCACCGCCTCGGCCGCGACCCGGGCCGCCTCGGCCGCGTTCTGCGAGATCTCCCGGATCGACGCGCCCATCTCCTCGCTACCGGCCGACACCGTCTCGACGCTGCGCGACACCTGCTCGGCCGCGGCCGACACCGCCTGCGCCTGCACCGACGCTTCCTCGGCCGAGGCGGCGATCTGGGCCGATGTGCCGGTCATCTGCTCGGACGCCCCGGCCAGGGACGCGGCCGAGCCCTCGATGGTCGCGATGGTGGCGCGCAGCCGGGCCATGGCGGCGTCCAGCGAGCGGCCCATCCGGCCCGGCTCGTCGCGGGTTTCCAGGCCGGTCGTGCGGGTCAGATCGCCGTCGGCGAGGCCGTCACAGACGTACGTGACCTTGGAAAGTGATTGCACGATCTTGCGGGCGACCAGGAAGCCGAGCAGCAGGGCCAGCGCCAGCCCGATGACCAGGATGACGATCGCGGTGGTCCGGCTGGACTCGTACCCCGACCGGGCGCTCGCGGCGTTCTTGGCCGCGTCGGCGGTCTCGATCTTGTCGAGGTCGGTGAGCTGGTCGTAGATCGAGTTCAGGGCGGGCAGGGTCTCGTTCTTGCGTACCGAGACCCAGGTCTTGATGTCTTTGCTGGTGCCGGCGGGCAGGAGCTTGTTCTCGACCAGCCCGGTGTAGGTGTCCCAGGTCTTCTCCAGCGCGTCGATCTGGGTGGTGTTCGCCGCCGGCATGGTGCCGCGGTACGCCTTCAGGGCCGCGTTGGCGTCCGTGATGTCGGTCTTGACGTCGTCGGTGAACTGCTTCGTCGTCTCGGGGGTGAGGGAGAGGGCCTGGTTGGCGACGTCCGAGCGGGTCTTCGTCATGACGAACTTGATCTGCCCGATCGCCTTGATGCTGGCGACGTTGCTGGCGTAGATCAGCTGGGCGGAGTCGCTGGCCCGGCCGAGCGACACCAGCCCGACGATCCCGACGACCAGCGCCACCAGGGCCGCCGTGGCGACCGAGGCGATCACCTTCACGCTGACGCTGAGATCCGCGAACGAGGCCCGGCGCGGCGCGGCGGAAAGGGTCATCGTGCTCATAACAGTCCTCTTCCGGATGAATCCGAGGATAGGGAGACCCACTACCACCTTCACTATGCAAGTGCCCGGCCCCACCCCTCACCGCTATCGGCGAATCCGTCAAACGAAGTTGAAGTTCACGCGGAACAGGTTGTCCGGGTCGTACTTGTGCTTGACGGCGAGGACACTTCCATAGAGCTCCGGCCCGTACACGTCGCGCAGCCCGGCTCCGCCGGCGGTCATGAAGTTGGCCATCTGGTGCTCGTACCGCCAGGGTCGCAGCGCCTCGACGAGCCGGTCCAGGGCGGCCCGCAGACGCGGCAGGTCGTCCGGCCCGCCCGCGCCGATGCCGAGCACCTGGAAGGGCAGCCCGCGCGAGGGCACCGCGTCCGGGGCCGCGGGGGCCCGGTCGAGGGCGCCGCCGAGGGCCCGGATCTCGACGGTGACCAGCGGGCAGTCCACCCCGGGGCCGACGGCGCCCAGGAATGCGGCCAGCGCCTCGTCCGTGAGTTCCCGCACGCCGAGGCCCTTGTCCACGTACGGCAGCGGGTTCAGCGGGTCGGCGTGCATCAGGGCGGAGTCGCGGTACGGCACCTCGGCCACCGAGTCGTCGACGGCGGTGCCGGCGGCCCGGATCGGGGCCAGCAGGGCCTCGCCCTGGTCGGCCGGGCCGGTGAAGGCGAACCGTACGTGCAGCAGGAAGGCGCCGCGCAGGTGCGGCGGCAGGTCGGGCACCGGAGGAAGCCGGTCGACGGCCACCGAGGTGCCGGCGTTCTCGGGCAGGGTGGCCGCCCAGTCGCGCCACAGCGGCAGCAGGGTGGTCATCTGCTCGCCGGGGAAGAAGATGCCGCCGGCGTAGATGGTGGGGTGGCGCAGCAGGCCGATGTCCATCCGGGTGACCACGCCGAGGTTGCCGCGGGTGCCCTTGAGGGCGTGGAAGAGCTCAGGCTCCTGAGTGTCGTTCACGACCCGAAGCGATCCGTCGGCGGTGACGACCTCGAACTCGGTGACGTGGTCGCTGGCGTAGCCGTACTGCCGGCCGAGAGTGGGGCTCTGACCGCCGCCAAGGACGTAGCCGATGGCGCTGACGGTCGGCGTGGACCCGTTGAGCGGCGCCAGGCCGTGCTCGGCGGCCGCGTCCAGGACCTGGCCCCAGCGCGCCGAGCCGGTGACCCGGGCGACCGCCGACGACGGGTCGACGGTGACGCCGGCCATCCGGTCCAGAATGATCAGGACGGCGCCGTCGCCGGGAACCGGCTGGAGGTGCCCGCCGCCCTTGACGGCCACGGCGAGGCCGTTGGCCGCCGCGTACCGGACGGCCTGCTGGACGTCGGCCGCGCTCGCGGCGTCGACGACGAGCGCCGGACGCAGTGGGGCGAGCACGTTGAAGGTGGCGCAGGCGGTGGCGTACTCCGGCTCGCCGGGCCGGAAGACACGAAGTTGATCAAGGTTGTCCACGCCGTCGATGATGCGGCGCACCCCGGCACCCGGGCATCGGGTGATGTCACCACCAAACGACGGCGAGAGTGGGAGACCTCAACCCTCCAGGGCCTCCCGCAGCTGTACGCGTGAGGTGACGCCGATCTTGGGGAAGATCTTCGCCAGGTGGGCCCCGACCGTGCGGTGCGAGATGTAGAGGCGCTTGCCGATGTCGCGGTTGGTCAGGCCCTGCGCGGCCAGCTGGGCGATCTGGAACTCGTGGGCGGTGAGCCGGTCGGTCGCGGCGGCGGCCCGCTGACCGCTGCGCTCACCGGCCGCGCGCAGCTCGCGCCGGGCCCGGTCGCCCCACGGCACGGCGCCGAGCGCGTCGAAGGCGTCGCGCGCCGCCCGCAGCGGCTGACGGGACTCGGCGACCCGCCGCCGGCGGCGCAGCCATTCCCCGTACGCCAGCTCGGCCCGCGCCCGCGTGAACGGCCGCCGATCCAGATCCTGGGCCAAGGCGTCCTCATATGCCGAGGGGTCGTCGCCCAGCAGGGCCCGGGCCAGCCGCAAACCGTCGTGCAGCGACGGCGACGGGGTGCGGGCCGCCGCCCGCTCCATCTCGGCGATGACCGGTGCGATCAGCTCGGCGCGGCCGGCGTGCGCGGCGGCGTCGGCCAGGTCGCCGATCGTGTGGCAGCGCAGCGCCGGCTGATAGGACGGGTCGCCCGGGTCGTGCAGGCGCAGCAGCCGCTCCAAAGCCTCGGCATGGTCGCCCTCGCCGAGAGCGGCCAGGGCCCGGGCGTGCTGGGCGGTGGCGAGCACCGGCCGGGCGCCGACCGGCAGGCCCCGCCGCTCGGCCTCGCCGGCCAGCCGCCGCGCGCCGTCGAAGTCGCCGCGCAGGGCGGCCAGCTTGGCCTGGCTGGCCCGGATCAGCCCCAGCAGGTACGGCTGCCCGGTCTCCTCGGCCAGGTCGCTCGCCTCCTGGGCGGCCGGGATGGCGACCGCGAGGTCGACCAGATGCACGGCGCTCCAGGCCTGGGCGGCCAGTGCTCGCGCGAGCAATTGCAGGCGGCCCTGCGTACGCAGCCCGGTGAGCGAGGCGGCCGACTGGGCGAGGGCCACGTCGAAGGAGCCGACCAGCACGGCGGCGCTGCCCAGCAACCGCACCGCCCGCGGGTCGGGCAGCGGCTGGGCCAGCACTTCCCGGGACCGTTCGATCACCACGGCGCCCCGGTCGATCGGCGCCGCGTAGGCCAGGATGGCCAGCAGCCGGGCGTCGTGCGGGTCCAGCGGCAGGCCCTCGGCCACGGCCACGATCCGCCGGCGGGCGTCCGGCCCGGGCTCGGACCAGAAGCAGCGCAGGGCCGCGCTCCACAGGATGCGCACGCCGAGGTCGAGGTCACCCGCGGCGGCGGTCTCCCCGGCCAGACCGGCCAGGGTGGTGGCGTCGGTCTCCCGGTCGCGCATGCCGTCGTCGAAGGCGGCGCCGATCCACGCGGCCCGGGCCCGCTGGCCGGCCGTGAGGTCGAGTTCCCGGGCGGCGCCGAGCAGCCGGTCGACGACCTCGGTGCGGCCCAGGTCGACCCCGGCGTCGGCCGCGCGGAGAAGCCGGTCGGCGCGGCGCCACGGGTCCGGGCTGAGCCGGGCCGCCCGGTCGAGGGCGGCCACCGCCGTGGCCGCGCCGCCCCGCCGCTGGGCACGGGCGGCCACCGCCTCCAGCGCGGCGGCGACGGTCTCGTCCGGCCGGTCGGCGGCCGAGGCGAGATGCCACGTCCGCCGGTCGGGGTCGGTGGTGAGCACTCCGGCCAGGGCCTGGTGCACGTCGCGACGGCGTGCGGGCCCGGCGTTCTGATGGACGGCCGAACGGATCAGCGGATGGCGGAAGGTCAGCCGGTCGTCATCGATCTCGACGAGGCGGGCGTCCACGGCGGGTCGCAGCGCCTCGGCCCCGACCGGGTGGCCGGTCAGGGCGGCGTTGGCGTCCTCGATCTCGGCCAGGGCGGCGCCGTCGTTGAGGGCGGCGACCTGCAGGGCCGCGAGCGTGTCGGGCGGCAGGCCGGCGGCCCGGTCGACGAAGGCCCGTTCCAGCCGGTCGGTCAGCGGCAGCCACGGCGCGGCCAGCGTTCCGCGGGTGGCGGCGACCGCGGCCGGGAGCTCGATCAGGGCGAGCGGGTTGCCGGCCGCCTCGGCCAGCAGCCGGTGCCGTTCGGGCGGGGTGAGGCCCGCCTTCGACTGGCCGAGCAGGTCGGCCGCGGCGGCGTCGGACAGCGGCCGCACGGTCAGCTCGGGCAGGCCGGCCCCGGTCCAGCGGGTGACGCCGGCGCCGGTGCGCACCGCGGCCAGCAGCAGGATCGGCTCGGACTCCAGCCGGCGGGCGAGGAAGCTGAGCACGTCGGCGGTGGCGGCGTCGAGCCAATGCGCGTCCTCGGCCACGATCAGGGTGGGTGTGGTGTCGGCGAGCTCGGCCAGCAGGTTGAGCACGGCGAAACCGACCAGGAAGGCGTCGGGCACGGTCTCGTCGGACAGGCCCAGGGCCGCCCGCAGGGCCGCCTGTTGCCCCGCCGGCAGCAGGCCGAACGCGTCGTGGACCGGATAGAGCATCTGGTGCAGGCCGCCGAAGGGCAGATGGGCCTCGGCCTCGGTGCCGGCCATGGTCAGGACCCGCAGTCCGGCCGTACGGGCGGTGGCGGCGGCCCGGGCGAGCAGGGCCGACTTGCCGATGCCGGCCTCGCCCTGCAACACGAGGGCGGCACCGTGGTCGCGGACGGCGTGGATCATCGCGGAGAGCCGCGCCACCTCGCTGTCCCGTCCCACCAACGTCACCGGCGAATTTTACGCGTGACCTGCGGCACCTAGGTCATATGGCCGGTGTTCGCGGGCGCCCGGGCGCGCAGAGTGCCGCTATGACCCAGGCAGTCGAACGCCGGCGGCTGGCCCGCGATCTCCACGACGGGGCCCAGCAGAGCCTCGTGGCGCTGATGATCAATCTGCGGATCGCCCGGGGGTCGTTGCCCGACTCGTCACCGGCGGCGGCGCCGCTGGACGAGGCGATCGCGGCGGCGACCCGGGCCATCGAGGAGATCCGCGCGTTCTCGTACGGGCTCCACCCGCCGATCCTGAGCCGGCGCGGGCTGGTGCCGGCCGTGCGGGCGCTCGCGGCCCGCTCGCCGGTGCCGGTGACCGTCACCGACGCCACCAGCGGCCGGTTCGACGCCGACCTGGAGTCGAACGCGTACTTCGTGATCGCCGAGGCGCTGACCAACGTGGCCAAGCACGCGCGGGCGGACCAGGCCGCTGTCACCCTCACCGAGGACGACGGCACGCTGACGATCGTGGTGCAGGACGACGGGGTGGGTGGCGCCTGCCCGCGGTCGCTGCGGGACCGGGTCGCCGCGTACGGGGGAACCCTGCTCGTCGAATCTCCGGCCGGCGCCGGAACCCGGGTGACGGCGGTGCTCAGAGGTCACCGATAGCGTCGCGCAGGGCCGCCCTCTTCGTGATGCCGAGCTTCGGGAACACCTGGTAGAGATGGCCGCCCACGGTGCGCGGGGACAGGAACAGGCGCTCGGCGATCTCCTTGTTGGTCATGCCGCCGGCCGCCATTCGCGCGATCTGGAGCTCCTGCGGGGTCAGCGACTCGACCCCACGGGCGCCGGCCGGCGTGCGGGTGGCCTGCCCGGCGGCGCGCAACTCGGCCTCGGCCCGGTCGGCCCAGGGGCCGGCGCCGAGCCGGCGGAAGGCCGCGTGGGCGATCTCCAGCTGGTGCCGGGCCTCGACCGCCTCGCGCGATCGGCGCAGCCTCTCCCCATACGCCAGACGGATGCGGGCCGCGTCGAACGGCCACCGCTCCACAGTGGGCATTGCCAGCGTCCGGGCGAAGAGCGTGTCGTCGTCGGAGACCAGGGCCTCGCACGCCGCCGACAGGATCGCCAGCCGCGGCGAGAGCGCGGCCACGTCCGCCTCCCGCATGGCCCGCACGTGCGCCTCGGCGTCGTGCCGGCGGCCGGTGCGCAGCGCCGCGTAGACCAGGTCGAAGGCCACCCACAGCGCGATCGGCACGTATGGGGCGAACGTGCCGGGCGGGCTGATCCGGGCCGCGTGCCGGTACGCCTCGTCGAAGTCGTTGCGGCTGTACGCCTCCAGCACCAGGGCGTGCCGCGCCATCGTGGCCGCCAGCCCGACCCCGATCGGCGCCGCCCAGTCGAGCATGTGCTCGGCCCGGGCCCGGCACTCGGCCGACCGGCCGTGCACCGCGTGCAGCAGCGCCTCGTGGTACCAGAAGTAGAACCGGAAGAACCGGGTGCCCGGCGCCGCGCTGACGCTCAGGCCCTCGGCGACCAACTCGGCCTGCTCCGCCCAGGCCCCGCGGTGGAAGTCGTCGACGCTCAGGTTCATGAGCGTGACCAGGCGCAGCCGGGCCGGTCCGCCGTCGTGGACGGCCTCCAGCAGCCGGCCCCGCAGCACGCCGATGCGGTCGGTGAACCAGCCACAGGCGACCAGGTTGAGCACCGCGTCGAGGTTGGTGTCGTGCTGGGCGGCGGCCAGACCGGCCTCGAACCGGGGCAGCGCGGCCACGCCGGTACGGACCGGATCACCGAACAGGTCCATGGCCAGCCGCAGATCGGGTTGCCGGACGTCGTGCAGCGGCGCCCACATCTCGGCCCGGCCGCCGAAGAAGGCGAGCAGGGCGACCATCCACTGAGCGCCCTCACGCGGGCCCTCCCCGGTCCGCAGGGCGCGCAGCACGAAGGCGTGCGCGACGTCGACCGGGGTGCCGGAGTCGAGCATCACCAGGGCGGCCGCCGCCGCGTAGTGCAGCGACGCGTCCGCCTCGCCCGCCGCCCGGCGGGCCTCGGCCAGCAGCTGGGCGGCGCTGCGGGCCTCACCCATGTACTCGGCGCCCACGTACGCGGCCTCGGCCAGCCGGCGGGCCCGCTCGGCGGCGTGCGGGCTCAGGTCGGCGGCCCGCGTCAGCGTGGCCAGCATGGCCTGGTAGTCGCCCCGGCGCAGCTGGCTCTGGGCCGCCTCCTCGAGCAGGGCCGCGACCTGTTCGTCGGGGCCGGTGGCGGCCTCGCCCAGATGCCAGGCGCGCCTCTCGACGTCACCGGGGAACGCGGCCGCGAGAGCCTGATGGGCGCGCCGCCGCTCGGCCGCGGTGGAGCCGGTCACGACCGCGGAACGGATCAGGGGATGCCGGAAGACCACCCGCCCGGCGCCGCCGTCGACGCGGACCAGGTCGTCCCGCTCGGCCGGCTCCAAGGCGTCGAGCAGCCGGGGGCTGCCCGCGGCGGCCGCTCCCTCCAGGGCCGCGGTGAGCAGCACGGCCCTCGTCTCGGCGGGCAGGGCGGCGATCCGGTCCGCGTACAACCGCTGCAGCCGCTCCCCCAACGGGAGCACCGAGGGGAGGTCGTCACCCAGTGCCTGTGGCAACTCCAGCAGCGCCAGCGGGTTGCCCTGCGCGGTCGCCAGCACGCGGTCGCGCGCTCGCGGATCGAGGGCGGGGAACCGCTCGGCCAGCAGGCCGGCCGACGTCTGCTCGTCGAGCGGCCTCACCTCGTACTCCCGCAGGCCGGAACGGTCGAAGAAACCGGAACCACCGGTGCGGAAGGCGGCCAGGACGGCCGCCCGGCTGCCGCCGAGCCGGCGGGCCACGAAGCTGAACACCTGCGCACTGGCCCGGTCGATCCACTGCAGGTCGTCCACGATGAGCAGATGGGAGCCGCGGCGCAGCAGCAGCGTGACCGCGCTGGCCAGCAGCAGCGGCTCCGGCATGGGCCCGGCGCCGAGGCCGAGGGCCACCCGCAGGGCCCGCTCGTGGGCCTCGCCCAGCGTTTCGATCTCGTCGAGCAGCGGCAGCAGGGCGCGGTTGAGGCCGGCGAAGGCGACCTCCGCCTCGTACTCGGCCACCGGAACCCGGATGACGCCGGTCTCCGTGGCCTCGGCCGCGTCGAGCAGCGCGGTCTTGCCGACACCGGGCTCGCCGGTCAGCAGCAGCGTGCCGCCCCGCTCGGCGAGGAAGGCGGTGAGGTAGTCCAGGTCCGCCGACCGGCCCACGAGAACGTTCACGGTGGCGATTCTCCCCGTCGTTCGAGTCAAACGACTGGTGCTCTCACCTCGCGGTGGCGTCAATCATGGTGTAGAGGATCGCCGAATGGGGAGGTTTCTGGATGAACAGCACGCTGAGGGTCGTCGTGGCCGACGACCACGCGCTGATCCGCGAGGGCATGGTGCGCGTGCTGGAACGCGGCGGGGTCGACGTGCTGGGCACCGCCGCCACCGCCGACGGCCTGCTCGGGCAGGCCCGCGCGTATCGGCCGGACGTGGTCGTGACCGACCTGCACATGCCCTCCGGCGACGGCCGCGACGGCATGTGGGCCGCCCTGCAACTGCGCCGGGACGATCCGGCGTGCGCGGTGGTCGTGGTCTCGCAGTTCATCGAGGAGGACTTCGCCCTCGAACTGGTCGCGGCCAGCCCGACCGGCGTCGGCTACCTGCTCAAGGAGAAGATCGCGGTCGCCGACACCCTGGTCGACGCGGTCCGCCGGGTCGCGGCGGGCGACGCCGCGCTCGACCCCGACGTCATCTCCGGCCTGCTGCGGCGCGGGCGCAAGGACGGCCCGCTGGCCCACCTGACGGCCCGCGAGCGCGAGGTCCTGGCCCTGATGGGCGAGGGCCGCTCCAACACCGGCATCGCGGCCCAGTTGTTCATCACCGTCCCGGCCGTGGAACGGCACGTCACCGGCGTCTTCGCCAAGCTCGGCCTGGGCGGTCCCGGCGGTCACCAGCACCGCCGGGTCCAGGCCGTTCTCCACTATCTGAGCTCGGAGCAGTGTGCTTTCCACACTGACGCCGGCCGCACCCGAAGGTGAGATGGCACCATGACAACGATCGGAACACGCAAGCTCGGCTCGTACGGGCCTGAGGTCTCCACCCTGGGCCTGGGCGCCATGGGCATGTCCGACCTGTACGGCCCGGCCGACGAGCGGGAGAGCATCGCGACGCTGCACGCGGCCATCGACGCCGGCGTCACGCTCATCGACACCGGCGACTTCTACGGCTCCGGGCACAACGAGATGCTGATCGGCCGCGCCCTGCGCGAACGCGACCGGTCCGAGGTGGTGCTCAGCGTCAAGTTCGGCGCCCGGCGGACTCCCGACGGCGGCTTCCAGCAGGTGCCGTACGACGTGTCACCGGCCGCCGTGAAGGACCGGCTGGCGTACTCGCTGCGCCGCCTCGGCACCGACTACATCGACATCTACCGGCCGTCACGGCTGAACCCGCACATCCCGGTCGAGGAGACGATCGGCGCGCTCGACGAGATGCGCCAGGCCGGCTACATCCGGCACATCGGACTGTCCGAGGTGGGCGCCGACACCCTGCGCCGGGCCGCCGCGGCCGCGCCGATCAGCGACGTGCAGATCGAGTACTCGCTGGTGTCCCGCGGCCCCGAGCGCAAGATCCTGCCCGTGCTGCGCGAGCTCGGCATCGGCCTCACCGCGTACGGCGTGCTCTCCCGCGGTCTGCTCAGCGGCCACTGGTCGGCCGAGCGGGCACTGACCGGCGCCGACTTCCGGGCCCACAGCCCCCGCTTCCAGGGCGAGAACCTCGAGGCGAACCTGCGCCTGGTCGAGGCGCTGTCCCGGGTGGCCGAGCGGCTGGGCGCCACGACCGGCCAGGTGGCCATCGCCTGGGTGCTGGCCCAGGGCGCCGACATCGTGCCGCTGGTCGGCGCCCGCCGCCGCGACCGCCTGGCCGAGTCGCTGCACGCGGCCGACCTCACACTGAGCGAGACCGTGCTGCGCCAGATCGAGGAGGCCGTCCCGGCCGGGTCCGCCGCCGGCGACCGCTACGCCGCCCCGATGATGGCCATGCTCGACAGCGAGCGTTAAGGGTCGCGGGCAAGCATCGACAGCATGCACGTGCGCGCCCTTAAAAAGGGAACCTGAACTGACACGCGGTCCAAGTCGGCCCTCTCGTACCAGCGCCCCTTGAAGCTGATCCTCGAGGAGAGAAAACGAGCGCCCGCCGTCGCGGTCACGGCGGGCGCTCATGGGGCAGCCGGGTGGTGGATCGGCCCGCTCGTGTGCGACAACCGGCGCCCGCTGCGGCCGGAGCGAAGCAGCAGGAGTTCGGCGCCGATGCTGACCGCCGTCTCCTCGGGAGTTCGCGGGTCGAGGTCCAAGCCGACCGGTGATGACAGCCGAGCCAGATGTTCGGCGGGCACACCGCTGTCGCGCAGACGTTCGAGTCGCTGGTCGTGTGTGCGGCGGGATCCCATGGCCCCCACGTAGGCCACAGGCAACCGCAAGGCCACCCGCAGGGCGGGGATGTCGAACTTGGGATCGTGCGTCAGAACGCAGATCGCGGTGCGTTCGTCGATACGGCCGGCCTCGGCCTCAGCCTCGAGATATCGGTGCGGCCAGTCCACCGCCACCTCGTCCGCGCCGGGCATGCGCCGTTCGGTGGCGAAGAGCGGGCGGGCGTCGCACACGGTCGTCCGGTATCCGAGGATCTTCCCGACCCGAGCCAGGGCCGCCGCGAAATCGGTCGCGCCGAAGATGATGAGGCGGGGCGGCGGCTGGTAGGAAGCTACGAACACCGGCGTTCCGTCCTGCTCCACCAGGCCGGTGCGGCCCTGCTGCCACATGGCGCGGACGGCCTCACCGTGCCCTGGGTCGCCGTCGGTGTGCTGTGGCCAGATCACGGCGCGCCGCGGGGGTCCGGAGACGGTGGTGGCCACGGCCACCCGCGCTCCGGCCCGGATCGCGGCGGCGACCGACCCGAGTTGCGGGAAGGTCGCCCGGTCGACACGTTCGACGAACACCTCAAGAGTCCCGCCGCATGTGAGCCCTACGGCGAAGGCGTCATCATCGCTCACGCCGAAGCGGTGAAGGCCGGAGATTCCCGTCTCGGCTGCTTCGCGGGCCAGTTCGTACACCGTTCCTTCGACGCAACCGCCGGACAGGCTGCCGACAGCCGTGCCGTCCGGTCCGGCCAGCATGGTCGCGCCCGGCAGCCGCGGAGCCGAACGCCAGGTGCTCACCACCGTGGCGACGCCGACGGGCTGCCCGTCGTTCCACCATCGCAAGAGATCGTCCAATACGTCGAGCACCGTAGGCTCCTATGCCGCTTGATGTCAGTTAGCGCCGGTACCAGCCGGCGCCGCGGCGCCGTCGGTCCCGCGGGTTTGCTTGTCCTCGGCCACTGTCACGGGCCAGCGGTGCCAGATCGCCACGTGCAGGATGATCGCCAAGCCGATGCCGTTGAGCGCCGCGAAGGCGATCCAGTCATCGGTGTTCGCGCCGGGCCGCCAGACGTGTCCGGCCACGCAGAGACGGAGCAGGCCATAGATCACGGCGGTGGCCGAGACCACGGCCCCCAGGACGGTCGCGCGCCCGGAAGCCGGCCGGAGCCGGTCGAGAATCCATGAGTCGAACAGCATGCCGACCAGGAGCGATCCGGCTACGGCGCATCCGGCTATCGCGGTGATGCGGGTAGCGGGCCAGGCCGCCCCGTGCCGGGCCACGAGATAGGTGAGGCTCGCGCCGCCCAGGACCACGAGGTTGCCGGTCAACCTGCGCAGATGGGGTCGGCGGATCAGTGTGATCGGCCAGCCGCGCAACGCCACGTACGGGACCACCTGCCACGCACCGATCACCGTGAGCCAAGCGCCGTAGGCACCGGGCTCCATCAGGTGACCTCGCACCACCAGCAGGTAGCCGGCCGCGCCGACGACCCAGCACAGCGTCAGTGCGGTCACCCCGGCCGCAGCCCGCGGCAGGTGGCGTACGGGAAAGCCCTCCCCGACCAGAGTCAGTTGCAGCATCGCCGTGAACACTCCGGCCGCCAGAGGCAGCGTCGCGGGCCAGATGGCCGTATGACCCGGCCCGGGGTAGGGATGCACAAGAGCGGTCACGTCGACACGGTCGATCACCGCCTGACCGAGCAGGGTGAACAGAACCGCCGCGACCAGCGCCATCACCGTGTCCGTCACCGCCGACCACTCCCCCGGCAGGCCGGTACCCGGCCAGTCGTCCCACCAGAAGGCGATCATCGCCACCGTCGGCAGCCCGAAGGTGGCGACCGGGCCGACCACCCGAAGTGCCGTCTCGGCACCTCCGGCGGCGAAAACCAGCACGAGGAACACCGGCAGGACGAACAGGAGCCCGGCAGCTCCCGCCGCCGGCTGCCGCAGCCTGATGTGATGTGTCACCGGTTCTCCCCCTGAGCCGCTCCGATCGTCTCGAGTCGAGTGTTGGGCGGTGACGCGGCACCGGCCATGGGGTAAACCCCACGGCCGCCCGCGGAAAACCCCTGCTCGCCGTACAGAAGGCCATACAGACCGGGCCGCCCGTGGCGCGCACCCTGAGGTGGACGTCCGTCACCGACATTTGGAGGGACTCGTCGTGGTCGTACCGACAACGTTCACCGTCAACGACACCCACCAGCAGCTCGACCTCGATCCGCGCGAGAGCCTGCTGGACGTGCTACGGGAAAGGCTGCGGATCACCGGCCCCAAGAAGGGCTGCGATCAGGGGCACTGCGGGGCGTGCACCGTGCACCTGGACGGGCAGCGCGTGCTGTCCTGCCTGACTCCGGCCGTACAGGTCGAGGGCCGGCACGTCACCACCATCGAGGGGATCAGCGGGCCCGGCGGCGGCCTGCACCCGCTGCAGGAGGCGTTCATCGAGAACGACGCCCTTCAGTGCGGCTACTGCACCCCGGGACAGATCATGTCCGGCATCGCCTGCATCGCCGAGGGCAACGCCGGCACCGACGACGACATCCGCGAGTACATGAGCGGAAACGTCTGCCGGTGCGGCGCCTACCCGGGCATCGTCGCGGCGATCCGGCAGTGCGCGCACCGTACGGAGGCTTCCTGATGCTGCCGTTCACCTACTTCCGCCCGCGGACGCTGGACGAAGCGATCGAGGCGCTGCGCGCGGGCGGGGAGTCCACCAAGCTCCTGGCCGGCGGAACGACGCTGTACGACATGATGAAGATCGGCGTCGAGGCACCGGCGGCCGTGGTCGACATCCACCTGTTGCGTGAACTCGACCACCTCGAGGTTCGCGCCGGCGAACTGGTGATCGGCGCGGGCGCGCGGATGTCGGCGGTATCGGCTCATCCCGAGGTGCGCCGCTTGTTCCCGGCGGTCTCGGAGTCGCTGTGGCGCTCGGCGTCGCAGCAGCTGCGCAACATGGCCACCATCGGCGGGAACCTGATGCAGCGCACCCGGTGTGCGTACTTCCGCGGTGGAGTGCCGTACCCGTGCAACAAGCGCGATCCCGGTACCGGCTGCGCGGCGCGTGACGGCGTGGACGGCGGTATGGCGGTGCTGGGCACCAGCGACGACTGCATCGCCACCTACCCCGGGGACCTCGCTGTCGCGCTGGTCGCGTTCGACGCCGTCGTCGACGTGCTCGGGCCCGACGGCGCACGGAGCCTGCCGGTGGCCCAGCTGCGCCCGTTGCCGGGCGACACCCCGCACGTCGAGCACGTCCTGCGGCCGGGCGAGGTGATCACCCAGGTCCGGCTGCCGATCACCGCCGTGGCTGCGAAATCGGCGTACCTGAAGATCAGGCCACGGGAGAGCTACGCGTTCGCGTTCGCCTCGGCCGCGGTCGGCCTGGTGCTGGCCGGCTCGCCGGCGGAGGCCGCGGTCATCGAGTGCCGCATCGCCCTCGGGGGCGTGTCGACTGTGCCGTGGCGTGCCGCGGCGGCGGAGCAATGGCTGATCGGCCGGCCGCTCACCGAGGACGCGGCCCGGACCGCCGGCGAGATCGCCATGCGCGGTGCGGAACCGGGGCGGGCCAACGCGTTCAAGGTCGAGCTGGGCGTTCACACCGTCGCCCAGTCCCTGCTCAGCCTGTCGAGGAGTGAGTCGTGAGCCGCGTAGATGCCCGAGACAAGGTGCGCGGCGCCGCACTGTACGGCTCCGATCAGGTGCCGGACGGGCTGGCCCACGCCGCCTTCGCCACCGCGACCATCGACCGCGGCCAGATCACCGAGGTGGACACCACCAGGGCGTCCGAGGTGCCCGGCGTGCGCCTGGTTCTCACCCACATCGACGAACTGCGCCCGGCGGGATTCGTCATGGGCGGCGGCTTCGCCGTGCAGAGCTTCCAGCCGCTGACCACCGACCGGATCGCCTACAAGGGCCAGCCCATCGCGCTCGTGGTCGCCGACGACCCGGTCACCGCGACCTACGCGGCGTCTCTGATCGGCGCCACGTACGTCACGGAACCGTTCGCGGTGAGCCTGGACGACCCCGGCGCGACGGCCGTGGTGCAGGAGGAGGCGATCCCCCTGCCGTTCCTCAAGGACATCAAGTTCGGCGACGCCGACGCCGCGATCGCCGGCTCCGACGTCCGAGTCGAGCAGACCTACGACCATCCGCCGCAGAACCCCGCTCCGATGGAGTTGCTGGCGAGTGTGGTCGAGTGGCGCGGTGACACGCTGGTCGTGCACGAGGGCACCCAGAATGCCGCGGCCGTCCGTAACGGCCTGGCGCAACAGCTCGGCCTGGACGCATCCAAGATCGAGGTCATCTCCCCCTACCTGGGTGGCGCCTTCGGCCAGAAGAACTCCCTGCAGAATCACACCGGACCGCTCGCCGTCGCGGCCCGCCGGCTCGGCCGTCCCGTCAAACTCGTCCTGACCCGGCCTCAGACGTTCCACAGTGGAAGCTTTCGGCCGCAGAGCCGTCACCGCATCAAAGTGGGCGCCGACCGCGGCGGCCGTCTCACGGCGATCGTGCACGAGGCCGACCAGCAGACGTCGAGGCACGATCTGTTCCCGGCCACCTTCACCGAGGTCAGTTCGCGGCTGTACGGCGTGCCCGCGTTCCGCGGGCGCCAACGGCTGGTGCAAACGGATGTGCAGACGCCGGGATACATGCGGGCGCCGTTCGAGCATCCCGCGGCGTGGGCGGTCGAATCAGCCGTCGATGAGATCTCGTACCAGCTCGGCATGGACCCACTCGAGCTCAAGCTGGCCAACGACGCCACGCACGACCCCGTCACCGGCCTGCCCTTCTCCTCCCGGCATGTGTCCGAGTGCTTACGCCGAGGGGCGGAGATGTTCGGTTGGTCCCGGCGGCCGGCGCGGCCGGGGAGCTGGCTGGACCCGGACGGCGCGCAGATCGGCTGGGGCGTGGCCATCGGAGCCTATCCGGCCTCGATGACCCCGGCCGTCGCCCGGGTCACGGCCAACGCCGACGGCACGTTCCAGATCGATGTGGACGGCCACGAGATGGGCCAGGGCATCCGGTCGGCGATCGCCCTGCTCGCGGCCGAGCTCCTCGAGGCGGACCCGGCTCTGATCCGCGTCGGCGTGGGTGACACCCGAGTCGCGACCCAGCATCTGACCGCCGGTTCGTGGGGCACCGCTTCGGCGCTGCCCGCGGTCCGCGCCGCCGTCCTGGAACTGCGGCCGCAACTCGGGGGCACGTTGCCGGTCACGGTGACCGCGAGCAACGGCCTGCCCGAGGCGATGGTCGAGCGAGCGCGCACCGGCCTGGTGACACTGGCCGGCCCGGTATACGACAGCTTCGTGACCTTCAGCTATGTCGCGCATTTCGTGGAGGTCCGCGTCGAGAAGGGTACTCGCCGCATCCGGGTGCCCCGTGTGGTCAGCGTCGCCGACTGCGGCGCCGTGGCAAGCCCGGTCACAGCGGCGAGCCAGGTCAGAGGCGCGGTCACCTGGGGGCTGGGCGCGGCTCTGCGGGAACACCTCGAGCTCGACAGCCGCTACGGCGGGTTCGTCAACGCGACCCTGGAGGAATACCCCGTCTCGGTCAACGCCGACATCGGGCAGATCGACGTCGACTTCATCGACAAGCCCGACTATCAGCTCAATCCCGTCGGTGTCAAAGGGCTGGGCGAGGTCTCCATGGTGGGCGTCGCCGGCGCGGTGTCCAACGCGGTGTTCCACGCCACCGGGCGGCGAATCCGAAAACTGCCCATCACCCTCGCGGACCTGCTGTAGCGGGGTCCGCTGTCGGGCGGGGCCGGTGGCGTCAGCCCGTCACCGGTCCCACCCTCCCGGCTGAAGGAGTAGCACCATGACCACTCATACGTTCGCCACCAAGGTCGCGCTCGCCCGGGTGACCCGGGCGAAGCTGCGAGCGACGGAGCACGAGGCGGCGGTGGCCGACCGGCGGGCCGGCGCCGTCGTGTCCTTCCACGGTGTCGTGCGTGACCACGACCACGACCGCGCCGTCCTCGAGCTCAACTACGAATGCCACCCGGACGCCGACGAGATCCTGCGCCAGGTGGCTGAGGACGTCGCCGCCGACCCCCACGTCGTCCGCCTCGCCGTCTCCCACCGCGTGGGCCCGCTGCGCGTCGGCGACCTGGCGCTGATGGCCTCGGTGAGCACCGCGCACCGGGCCGACGCGTTCGCCGCCTGTGCCCGGCTGGTGGAGGAAGCGAAGGCGCGGTTGCCGATCTGGAAGCACCAAGTGTTCCTCGACGGCACCGACGAATGGGTGAACTGCCCATGACATCGACCAGCGGGCTCACCGACCGCTTCGGCCGGGTCGCCACGGACCTCCGCGTGTCCCTGACCGATCGCTGCAACCTGCGCTGCGGCTACTGCATGCCCGAGGAAGGGCTCGCCTGGATGCCGCGCGAGCAACAGCTCAGCGACGACGAGGTCGTGCGGCTGGTTCGGGTGGCGGTCGAGCTTCTGGGGGTGACCCAGGTTCGCTTCACCGGCGGGGAACCGCTGATCCGTCGTGGCCTCGTCGGCATCGTCGACCGGATCGCCCGGCTCCGCCCACGCCCGGCGTTGTCGCTGACCACCAACGGCATCGGGCTCGATCGGCTCGCCGCAGCGCTGCGCGGGGCCGGCCTCGATCGGGTCAACGTCTCCCTCGACACTCTGCGACCCGACCGCTTCCACACCCTGACCAGGCGCGATCGGCACGCCGACGTGCTGCGCGGGCTGAGCGCGGCGGCGGCCGCCGGCCTGACCCCGGTGAAAATCAACGCGGTGCTCATCCGCGGCGTCAACGACGACGAAGCACCAGCGCTGCTGGACTTCGCCCTCCGCCACGGCTACCAGCTGCGCTTCATCGAACAGATGCCGCTGGACGCCCAGCACGGCTGGCGCCGCCTGGACATGGTGACCGCCGAGGAAATCACGGCGAGCCTCGTCTCCTATGGGCTCGTCCCCGATCAGAACCGGCGCGGTGCCGCCCCGGCCGAAATCTGGCTGGTGCCCGGGCACGTCGACGCGGCCGGCGAACCGGCACGCCTGGGCCTCATCGCGAGTGTGACGCAGCCGTTCTGCGGCGCCTGTGACCGGACCCGCCTCACCGCCGACGGGCAGATCCGCAGTTGCCTGTTCGCCTCGCAGGAGAGCGATCTGCGCTCGCTGCTGCGCAACGGCGCCACCGACCAAGAAATCGCCGCCGCCTGGCGAGCCGCCATGCGGGGCAAGCCCGCCGGCCACGGCATCGATGATCCTTCGTTCCGCCAGCCGGACCGGCCGATGTCCGCCATCGGTGGATGACGTCGCCACGGCGCTCACACAAGGGGCAGATCATGATAGTTCGATACTTCGCGGCGGCTCGCGCCGCCGCCGGCGGTCTCTCGTCGGAGACGATCTCAGCGACGACCCTCGGCCAGATGAATCGCGTTCTCGCCGCGCGCCACGGTGAGCGTCTGGCCGCCGTCCTGGCATCGTCGAGCTTTCTGGTCGACAGCACGGCCTGTCATGATCCACATCGGCCGCTGCCGGCCGGCGCCGTCGTCGATGTCCTGCCTCCGTTCGCCGGAGGATAGCCGCGAGATCCATCGGCGTCACGCCGAAGCTCCGTGGGGCGCGGCCGAGCCGGCCCGCGCCCCACGGAGCTGCCCGCCGGTCAGGCCCGGATCGTCATCCGGGACACGCGGTCGCCGTCCACGCGGAAGGTGAAGTGACCCGGGCCGGTGTAGCCGTTGCCGCCGACCTCGACGGTGACGGTGATGTCGGCGCCTTGGACGTGGATGTCCTTGACGGTCAGAGCGACCTGCTTGCCGATGAACTCGTTGTCGCTCCAGCCCCGGATGCGCTCGGCGCCCCGGAACTCGCGTCCCCAGTCGTCGACCACCCCGTCGTCGGTGAAGGAGGCCAGGAAGGCGTCGATGTCGTTGGCGTTGGCCGCGTCGAGCGCGCGCTGGACGGGTTCGGTCAGGTGGTTCATCTTCTCTCCTCGGTGGCGATGGCGAAGGGGTGGCAATGCGGCCAGCAACGCGGCGGCCTGTCTGATCAGCGTCATGCGGCCCGGTCCATGTCGGCGCCCAGTTCCAGCAGGTGCAGGGCCAGCCGGAGGTGCAGGTTGAACGGGCCGCTCTGCCAGTCCGGACCGAGCAGCCGCCCGATCCGGTCCAGCCTCTTGCCCATGGTGTTGGGGTGAATGTAGAGCTCGCGCGCGGCCCGGGTCGCGTTGCCGTTGTTGGCCATCAGCACCCGCACCGTGCGCAGCAGGTCGCCGCGGTGGTCGCGGTCGTGGCTCAGCAACGGCTCGAGCGTGCCCAGCGCGAACGTGCGCAGCTCTCCGGCCCGCTCGGCGTCGAACAGCTTGCGGTAGACGACCAGGTCGTGCGCGGTGACCACGCGGTCGTCGACGCCGAGCGCGGCCAGCAGCTCGGCCCCGTGCGCGGCGGCCGCGGCCGCCGCGGCCAGCCCGTCGCGGCGCGGGAGCACCGGGTCGGAGACGCAGATGGCCACCGGGGCGTGCCGGCGGGCCCGCAGGCGCTGGGCGACCCGGTGACCGATGGCCACCGGGTCGTCGCCGGGCAGGACCGCCACCGAGGCGTCGCCGTGCCGGCCGCCCAGGCCTTCAAGGAGCGCGGCCACGTCGGTCACCGCGCGGGCGTCGCGGGTTCGCACGCACACCACGACGTACGGCGTGTCCAGGTCGAAGCCGCGGAGCCCGGCCAGCGCGCTGACGCCCGGCGGCAACGGCCCCCGCGCGGCGAGCAACTCGTCGAGCAGCTCGCCGCGGAGCTGGGCGTGGGCGCGGGCCAGCTCGTCGCGGCGACGCAGGCCGAGCCCGGCCAGCCGGGCGGCCCGGTGGAGGTCCACGCGCCGCTCGTCGTTCAGCGGCTCGCCGGTGTCCAGCACCAGCAGGCCCTGGTCGAGGGCGACGACCGCCGTGGTGTCGGCGGCCTGTCGCACCCGGCGGCGGAAGCCCTCCGGGTCGCGCGGCGCCGTGCCCGCGACCAGCCGGAAGCCGCTGTCCAGGAGCCGGCACTCCCCGCCGAAGTGCCGGCCGAGGAGCTGGACGATCCGGCCGGCCGACGGCTCCTCGCCGGTCACCAGCGCCACGAGGTCGTCGACCAGCCGCAGCCGCTCGTCCGCGTCGATCGTCGTCATGTGTTCCTCCACTGTTGCCTCCGACGGGTTCGATCCTCGGCCCGGCGACGGCGGACGGCCATGACGCTGCCCTGACCCCGTACTCGGGAAAACCCCACGCCGGACCACTGGCCGGCACGACAGACGGCGGCCGGGGGCCGCCACACGATGAGGAGACAGCAAGCGAGGAGAGGAATCCCATGTCGCACCATCTCGATTCGCCGCTCGCGCGGCAGGACGTCCGCCTGGACATCACCGACCTGTACGCGTTCCGCGGCGAGACCGGCACCGCCCTGGTGATCAACGTCTGCCACTCGATCGCCGGTGACATCCCGGAGCCGGGCTTCCACCCCGAGGGCAAGTACGAGTTCAAGATCGACACGAACGGCGACGCGGTCGAGGAGATCACCTACCGGTTCACCTTCGCCGAGCGCGACGCCGAGGGCCGGCAGCGCTACGACCTGGTCCAGGTCGGCGGCGCCGAGACGCCGATCGCGAGCGGGGTCACCGGCGCCGAGGTCACCACGGACAACGGCCTGCGGGTGTGGGCCGGCAAGGCCGGCGACCCGTTCTGGATCGAACCGGACGTGCTGCACGCCATGGGCCACGCCGTGCAGGACGGCACGAAGCTCGACCTCGGCGACTGGACTCCGGCGCGGGCGAAGAACCTGTTCGCCGGCCACACCGTCCACGCGATCGTGCTGGAGCTGCCGGAGTCGGTCGTCAGCGGCCGGATCGGCGTCTGGGCGGTCGCGTCGCTGCAGACCGACGCCGGCGGCTGGCGTTCGATCAACCGGATCGGCCTGCCGATGATCCACCCACTGTTCACCCAGTACAACGAAGACCTCGGCGACCGGCTCAACGCGGGCGAGCCGAAGGACGACCCGGCCGTCTACGGCGACCTGGTGACCAAGGAGATCGCGGGCATCGTGGGCGCCTACGGCACCGCGGAGGATCCGGCCGCATACGCCGAGACCGTCACCCGCCGCCTGTTCCCGAACATCCTGCCCTACACCGTCGGAACGCCGGCCGTGTTCGGCTTCGCCGGCTTCAACGGGCGCTCGCTGACCGACAACGCCCCGGACGTCATGTTCAGCCTGGCCGCCAACACCCCGATCGCCCTGGGCATCGGCAAGGAATCGATCACGGCCAAGCCGCGGGAGACGTTCCCTTACGTCCCCGCCGCGTCCTGAAAAGCCTCGAGCTCGTCGTCGTCCTCGGGCTGGCGTTGCTGATCGGCAACCTCCTGTCGCCGTGGCTGCGCCTGGCCCCGCCGGTGTTGCTGGTCGGCCTGGGCGTGCTGGCCGGCTTCGCCCCGCAGCTGCGCGGGGTGCGGCTGGAGCCCGAGGCGGTGCTGCTGCTGTTCCTGCCGGCCCTGCTCTTCTGGGAGAGCCTGACCACCTCCCTGCGCGAGATCCGCAGCAACCTGCGGGTCATCGTGCTGACCAGCACGCTGCTGGTGGCCGCGACGGCCGCGATCGTCGCGGCCACCGCGCACGCGCTGGGCCTGCCGTGGGGGCCGGCCTGGGTGCTGGGGGCGGCGGTCGCGCCGACCGACGCGACCGCCGTGGGCGCGCTGGCCGGCTCGCTGCCGCGCCGCACGATCTCCGTGCTGCGCGCGGAAAGCCTGGTCAACGACGGCACGGCGCTGGTCATCTTCGGCCTGGCGGTGGGTTCGAGCCGCCCGGGCGTCGCGCTGACCGGGTGGTTGCTGATCTGGTCGTACGCGGGTGGCTGCGCCACGGGTGCGCTCGTGGGCGCGGCCGCCACCCGCATCCGCCGGCGACTGACCGATCCGACGCTGGAGAACGTGACCATCCTGCTGATCCCGTTCACGGCCTACCTGATCGCCGAGCAGGCCCGCGCCTCCGGCGTCATCGCGGTCGTGGTGGCCGGCCTGATGATGGGCCACGCCGGGCCCCGGCTGGGCAAGCCCCGCACCCGGCAGCAGACGTTCGCGTTCTGGGGGCTGGCCACGTTCCTGCTCAACGGCGCCCTGTTCGTCCTCATCGGCGTGCAGGCACACGCGGCGGTCCGCGGCCTGTCCGGCGTGACCGTGACCCGGGGCCTGCTGGCGGTGGCCGCCACCTCGATCGCCGTGGTGGGTGCCCGTTTCCTGTGGCTGTTCACCACCCCGTACCTCATCCGGGCCCTCGACCGCCGCCCCGGCCAGCGGGCCCGCCGGGTCGGGGCCCGGGCCCGGGTGGTCAGCGGCGTCTCCGGCTTCCGGGGCGCGGTGTCGCTGGCCGTGGCCCTGTCGATCCCGGCCGCGTACCCGTCGCGCGGCCTGATCGTCTTCACCGTCTGCGGCGTCATCATCGCCACCCTGCTGGTCCAGGCGGCCTTGTTCCCCCGTGTCGTGCGCTGGGCCCGGCTGCCGGCCGACACCGCCTTCGACGACGAGCTGCGCCTGGCCGAGCACGAGATGGCCGACGCCGCCCGGCACGTCGCCGCCAACGGCGACGGCGACACCGATCGGCGTCTGGCGGTGATCGCGGCCCGGCGCCGGGCGCTGGTCGGCCTGCGCGACGCCGGGCGTATCGACGACAGCGTCCTGCGGTACGTCGAGGAGCGGCTGGACGCCGAGGAGACCCTTCTCAAGCGCCAGTAGGCGCCCGGTCCAGCGCGTCCCGCAGCGCGGCCCGCTTGCCGATGCCCAGCTTCGGGAAGATCCGGTAGAGGTGGGCGCCGACCGATCGCGGCGACAGCCGCAACCGGGCCGCGATCTCCTTGTTGGTGAGGCCGGCGGCGGCCATCCGGGCGATCTGCGTCTCCTGTGGTGTCAGGCTTTCCGGTCCGGACTGCCGCTGATCGCCGCCGGCCGCCCGCAGCGCCCGCCGGGCCCGTTCGGCCCACGGCGCGGCCCCGAGCTCCTCGAAGGCGGCGAGCGCTTCCCGCAGGATGGGCCGCGCCTCGACGACGGCCCGCCGCCCGACCAGCCGCTCGGCGTGCAGCAGCCGGATCCGGGCCAGATCGAACGGCCACTGCCCGGCGCCCGGCGTCGCCTCGGCCACGGCGAACAGCTCCTCGTGACCCACCACCGCCTCGCACCCGGCCGTGAGCAGCGCCAGCCGCGGCGAGATCTCCGGCAGCCGGGCGGCCCGCATCGCCTCGACGTGGGCGCGGGCCTCCGCTCGGCGCCCGGTGTGCCATGCGGATTCGACCAGGTCGAGGACGACCCAGAGAGCGTGCGGGGTGTACGGGGCCAGCTCGCCGGCCGGGCTCAGGCCGCTCGCGTGCCGGAACGCCGCCTCGTGATCACCCCGGCCGAGGGCCGACAGGGCCCGGGCCTGATGGGCGAACCGCGCCGCTCCCCGCGCGTGGCGCCGCTCGGCGACGTCGGTCAGCTCGTCGGCCCAGCGGGCCGCCGCCAGGTGGTCGCCGCGCACGGCGGCCAGGACGCCCTGGTGATAGAGGAAGTACCAGACGATGAAGTCGTAGTTGTGGCTGCGGCACAGGGCGAGGCCTTCGTCGGCGAGCTCCTGCCCCTCGGCCCACCGCCCGGTCACGAAATCGTCGAGGCACAGGTGCATGAGCGCGCCCAGGCTGCTGCGCACAGCGCCACCGGCCCGGCCGTCCTCCACGAGCCGCCAGGCCCCGGCCCGGCAGCCGCCGAGAAGGTCGAGATAGACCGACGACGTGTTGATCCGGATGATCCGGTTGGGCTCGAACTCCTCGTCCTGCTGGGCGATGGCGGCGAGAAGGCCGGCCCGGTCGCGCGCGGTGGACCGGGCGGTGTCGGGGAAGGCGCGGATCTGAAGGTCCAGCTGCTCGGGCACGGCCGGGGTGAGCCGGCCGACGAAGTCATGCAGGGGCGCCCACAGTTCCGTGCGGCCGGCCCACCAGCAGACGAGCAGAAGCGTGTGCAGGGCCTCGATCAGATCGTCGTTGCCCGCGTCCAGCTCCGGCCCGGCGGCTTCGATGGCCCCGACGAGGACGGCGTGCGCGGTCTCGACGTCACCGTCGCCGTTGACGAGCATGTAGGCGGCGGCCGCGGCGGCGTGCAGCGACCCACCGAGCGCCGGATCGACCCGCCGGGCGTCGGCCAGGAGCCGGGAGGCGCTGCCGAGCTCACCGGTGATGTCGGCGCCGAGATAGGCCGCCTCGGCCAGCCGCCGGCTGCGATCCCGCGGCGCCGGGCTGAGCTCGGCGGCCCGGGTGAGCGCGGTGACCGCACCCGAGGCGTCGCCACGGCGAAGCACCCGGCGGGCGACGTCTTCGAGCAGCGCGGCCACCTTTTCATCGGATTCCTCGGTGGCGGCCGCCAGATGCCAGGCGCGGCGCTCGGGATCGTCCGCGAGCAACCCGGCCAGCACCGTGTGGGCCTCCCGCCGCTCGGCCGGTGTGGCCAGCTCGACGACCGCCGACCGCATGAGCGGGTGCCGGAACCGCAGCCGATTCGCCGCCGGCCTCACCTCGATCAGCTGCTCCCGCTCCGCCGCGCCCAGCCCCTGGGCCACGTCCTGAGCGGCGCGGCGCAGGATCATCAGGTCGATGGACTGGTCGAGGGCGGCCAGCAGCAACAGCCGCCGGGTGGAGGTGGGCAGGCCACCGAGCCGAACGGTGAACGCCGCTCGCAGCCGGTCGCTGAGTGGCAGGACGTCCGGGGGCCGCCGTTCGCCGCTCAGGGTGCCGGCGAGTTCGAGCAGCGCGAGAGGGTTGCCGTCGGCCTCGGCCATCAGCCGGCTCCGGATCCGGCCGGGCAGGCGCGGATGCCGGACGTCGACGAGGTGCCGGGCCGCCGCCGGCGCCAGCGGCTCGACACCCTCCTCGGGCAGGCCGGCCCGCTCGAAGTGGCTGATCTCGCCGGTCCGTGACGCCGCCAGCAGCCCGACGCGGGACCCGGCCAGGCGCCGGGCGACGAAGCCGAGGATGGTCGCGCTGGCCCGGTCGATCCAGGGAAGGTCGTCCACGACAAGCAACAGCGGCCGCTCGGCCGCGCCGGCACGAAGCAGAGCCAGCACCGCGTTACCCAGCACGAGCCGCGACGGCGCGGGCCCGCCGGCCGCCGCGGGCGGCCCCGACGGCGCCGGGACGAAGCCCACGCCGAGGGCGGCGCCCAGCGCGTCGGCGTACAGGGAGGGCAACCGGCCGATGTCGCGCGTCAGAGGAGCCAGGAGCTCGACCAGGGCGGCATAGCTCACGTCCGCCTCGAACTCGGTGCCCGTGGCGCGCAGCACGTGTGTTCCCGCCCGCTCGGCGAGGGCCGCCGCGGCGTCCAGGAGGACGCTCTTGCCCACCCCGGGGTCGCCGTAGAGCAGGCGTACCGCGCCGTGGCCGGCGGCCCTCTCCAGGAAGGCGGTCAGGGACTCCATTTCGCGTTCACGGCCTACCAGTTGCACGTCCTGGAAGCTAGCGGCCGACGCGGGATGCTGCGTCGGTCAGATGACCTACTCGATTACCCGTTCCACCGGGCGAGGCGGCGCCTCGAGACGACGCCCCGAATGTGGGCTTCCTCCACCGGCGGCCTCGCCCGATGTCGATCTTGCACCTGTTTTCCGGTGTCATCCCGCCAGTAATTTGCGAAACGCCCGCTGTCAACGGCCAGATGTGAGGAAAGAGATGACCGTCGAGGTCTATTACGACGACGACGCCGACCTGTCGGTTGTTCAGGGCCGCCGGGTCGCCGTCATCGGTTACGGAAGCCAGGGGCACGCGCACGCCCTGTCGCTACGGGACTCCGGCGTCGAGGTGGTCGTCGGGCTCCGATCCGGCTCGGCGAGCCGCGCCGCCGCCGAGGAGCAGGGCCTGACCGTCCTCCCGCCGGCCGAGGCCTGCGCCTGGGCTGACGTGATCATGGTGCTCGCGCCGGACACCGCCCAGCGGCGCCTCTACGCCGAGTCGATCGAGCCGCACCTCACGGCCGGCAAGGCGCTGCTGTTCGCCCACGGCTTCGCCATCCGGTTCGGGCTCGTCACGCCGCCGGCCGACGTCGACGTGGTGCTGGTCGCGCCCAAGGGGCCGGGTCATCTCGTACGGCGTCAGTTCGCCGACGGCCGTGGCGTGCCCGTGCTCGTCGCCGTGGAACAGGACGCCACCGGCGGGGCCTGGCCGCTCGCCCTGTCGTACGCCAAAGCGATCGGCGGCACCCGTGCCGGCGCCTTGCGCACCACCTTCGCCGACGAGACCGAGACCGACCTGTTCGGCGAGCAGGCCGTGCTCGCCGGTGGCCTCACCGCCCTGGTCACGGCCGGCTTCGAGGTGCTCACCGAGGCCGGGTACACGCCCGAGCTCGCCTACTTCGAATGCCTGCACGAGCTGAAGCTGATCGTGGACCTCGTCTACGAGGGCGGCCTCACGGCCATGCGGCACAGCATCTCCGACACGGCCGAGTTCGGCGACTACACGCGCGGCCCCCGCATCATCGACGGCCGGGTACGCGACGAGATGCGCTGGGTCCTCAACGAGATCCGCAACGGCACGTTCGCGGCCGAGCTGATCGACGACGTGGAGCACGGCAGCCCGCGCCTGCAGAAGATGCGGCAGGCCGCGGCCACGCACCCCATCGAGGAGGTCGGGGTACGCCTGCGCGTGCCGTCGCCCTCCCCCGAGCCCGAGCCCGAGCCCGAACAGCCCACCGCCGACATGGACCTGGCCGCGGTGCCGGACGACGGCTGGCGCTACGACCAGTCGCGGCTGCTGTCGACCGCGGACGAGGCGGGCACCACCGACGCCATCAAGGCCGTGCTGGGCGACATCGCCGCCCCGCTGATCGTGTTGACCACGCGCGGCGCGCGCAGCGGCCGCGAGGTCCGCACCCCGCTCATCCGGGTCGAACACGACGGCCGGTACGCGGTCATCGCCTCCAAGGGCGGCAACACCCGCAACCCCGCCTGGTACCACAACGCGGTCGCCCACCCCTCGGTCGAGTTGTGGGACGGCACGGCCCACGGCCGGTTCACCGCCACCGAGGTCGAGGGGGCCGAGCGTGACCTGTGGTGGTCGCGCGCCGCCGCCGTCTGGCCCTCCTTCACCGACTACCTGGCCCGGACCGATCGCCACATCCCCGTGCTGGTGCTGACCCCGGAGGAAACCCCATGACCGACTTCGACTACATCATCGTGGGGGCCGGCTCGGCCGGCTCCGTCCTCGCCGCCCGGCTGTCCGAGAGCGGCACGGCCCGGGTGCTGCTCCTGGAGGCGGGCGACGCCGAGCCGCTTCCGCTGATGGCGGTGCCCCCGGCCTGGCCGGCGCTGGAGGGAACCTCCGCGAACTGGGGCGGCCACTCGGTTCCGCAGACCGCCGCCGGCGACCGGACGGTCTCCGTGCCGCGCGGGCGGGCCCTGGGCGGCAGCTCGACGATCAACGCCATGTCCTTCATGCGCGGGCACCCCAGCAGCTACCACGGCTGGTCGTACGACGATCTCCTGCCCTACTTCAAACGCAACGAGAACCTGAGCGGGATCGCCGACCGCGACCCGGCGATCCGCGGCATGCACGGCCCCCTGCGCGTCGGGCCCGCCGTGACCAGGCACCCCCTGTCGACCGCCTTCCTGGAGGCCGTCACCGAGGTGGGCCGGCCGGTTGTGCGGGACTACTCCTCCGGTTTGCGGGAGGGCTTCGGCTGGGCCGACCTGAGCATCGCCGACGGGCGGCGGTCGGACGCGGCGACGGCGTACCTGCTCCCGGCGAAAGACCGCGCCAACCTGGACATCCGCACCGGCGTCCTGGTCCACCGCCTGCTGTTCGCCGGTGAGCGCTGCACCGGTGTCGAATACCGCGCCGGCGACGGGCCGCTGACCACCGCGAGCGCCGCCCGCGAGGTCGTGGTCAGCGCGGGCGCGATCGGCTCGCCCCAGCTGCTCATGCTCTCGGGGATCGGCCCGGCCGCCGACCTGCGCCGCCACGGCATCCCGGTCCGGGCCGACGTGCCGGCGGTCGGCCGGAACCTGCAGGACCATCCGCTGTCCGGCGTCGTCTACGAGGCGGCGCGCACCGTTCCGCCGGCGGCCAACAATCACGGCGAGGTGCAGGGCGCGGTCCGCAGCCGGGACGGGCTCGACGGCCCGGACCTGCAGATCATGATGGTCGACGTGCCGCTGCGGCGGGACGGCCTGGACGGTCCGGAGCTGGACCGGGGCTACACCATCGGGGTGTCGGTGATGACCCCGCACAGCCGAGGCAGCGTACGGCTGGCCGACGCCCGGCCCGGCTCCACGCCGCTGGTCGATCCCGGCTACTACACGGCACCGGAAGATCTGGAGGCGATGGTGCGGGGGCTGCGGATCGCGCGTGAGCTGGGTGACACGACGGCGCTGAAGGACTGGCGGAGCCGGGAGGCCCAGCCCGGGGACCGGGATCTGTACGAGTACGCCCGGGACAACCTCCGCCCGTACAACCACTTCGCCGGCACCTGCCGGATGGGCGACGACCCCGCCTCCGTGGTCGACGGCGAGCTGCGCGTCCGCGGTGTGACCGGCCTGCGCGTCGTCGACGCGTCGGTGATGCCGTCACTGCCCTCGGGCAACACCAACGCCACCGTCTACGCGATCGCCGAGCGCGCCTCCGACCTGATCGCCGGCTCCGGCGCGTAGGACGGCAACGCGAGCAGACACGCCAGCGAGATCAGGGCGGTCAGCGCGAGCATCCCGCCCACGGCCTCGCCGCCGTGGGCGGCGGCGAGGGCGGGGGCGGCCAGCGCCGGAATCGCCCCGCCGACGACCGCGCCCAGGTTGTAGGCCACGCCGGCTCCGGTGTAGCGATGGCCGGGGCGGAACAGCTCGGGCAGGTAGGAGCCGACCGGGCCGTAGGCCAGCCCGAAAATGGAAAGGGTCACGGCGAGCCCGGCCGCGAAGGCGACCGGTCCGCCGAGATCGATCACCGGGAACAGCACGGGCGCCCACAGCAGGGCCAGCACGCAGGCCACGACGATCGGCCGGCGGCGGCCGACCCGGTCCGACCAGGCGCCGGCCAGCGCGACGACCCCGCCGAAGAGCAGCGCGACCCCGGCGCCGATGCCGAGCACCACCGGCCGCTCGAGCCCGGCCCGCGTCCCGTAGCCGGTCAGAAAGGCCGTGCCGGTGAAGAAGAAGGCGAACGGCATGGTCTGGGCCAGCCCGCCCAGGATGACCTGGCGCGGCTGGCCGGCGAAGACCTCCCGCAGCGGCGACCGCCGGCGTTCCCCGCCCGGAAGGTCAGTCGATGGGAGGCCGTGCCGCACGTAGAGACCCACGCCGACCAGGACGATCGAGAGCAGGAACGGGATTCGCCAGCTGACCTGGAGCAGGCCCAGGAAACTCAGATTGGCCAGGCCGAACGCCAGCGGGGGGCCGAGCTGCGGGAACACCGCCGCCCAGCCGCGCGAACCGGCGGGGGCGGCGCCCGTGGCCAGCAGGACCGCGCCCGCCCACTCACCGCCCACGGCCAGACCCTGGACGAACCGTAGGACGACCAGAATGATCGGGGCGGCCACGCCAAGGACGGTCGCGCCCGGCAGCACGCCGATCGCGAAGGTCGCGAGGCCCATCGTGAGCAGGGTCGCCACCAGGGCCGGGCGCGGGCCGTAGCGGTCGCCGAAGTGGCCGAAGACGACGGAGCCCATCGGGCGGGCCACGAAGGCCACGGCGTACGTCGCGAACGAGGCGACGGTGCCGGCCGCGCCGCCCAGCGCCGGGAAGAACACCTGGGGAAAGACCAGGGCGGCCGCGGTGCCGTAGATGAAGAAGTCGTAGAACTCGATGGTGGTGCCCACGCAGCTCGCTGCTTTGATCCGCGTCATCGGGCCCACTCTGCGCCGATCGGCGGCCGGCGGCACCGGTCATTTGACCTATGTTCACTGCGGCGTACGACATAGTGCGGACCGGCCCGGGCGGTGCCTAGCGTGGACGGCGATGATGACGTTGGTGGGCCGGGACCGCGAGTTGCGGCAGATCGAGGACGGCGCCGCGGTCCTCGTCGTCGGTGACCCCGGCATCGGCAAGACCGCCCTGCTGGACGAGGCCGCCCGCCGGGCCGCGGAGGCCGGGCTGACGGTGCTGCGCTGCGCCGGCGTCGAGTTCGAGTCGGAGATCGGCTTCGCCGCCCTCAACCAGCTGCTGCTGGGCGCCGGGCCCGAGTCCGAGCCGGCGCTGGCCGTCTGTCTCGGCCTGGACACCGGGTCCCAGCCGAGCATTCCGGAGATCGCCGAGGCGCTGCTGTCGGTGCTGGGCAAGGCCGGACCGGGGCTGCTCGTGGTGGACGACGCGCCCGGGCTGGACCGCATGAGCGCCGAGGTGATCGCGACGGCGGCCGGGCGGCTGCCCGGCGCGGGCTTCCGGCTGCTGGGCGCGCAGCGCGCCGTGCCGCCCGGGCCGATTCCCTTCGGCCGGCGGCTGGCTGTCGGCGCCCTCGACGACGAGTCCAGCGCCCGGCTGCTCGACCAGCGGCGGCCCGGCCTGTCGTACGGGGCGCGGCGCCGGGTGCTGGCCGAGGCACGCGGCAACCCGCTCGCCCTGACCTTGCTGCCGGCCCGGGGCAGCACGTCGAGCTGGACCCCGCTGGCCTCCCGCCTGGTGACCAGGCTGCGGCGGGAGATCGCCGAGCTGCCCGCGGCCACCCAGGAGTCGTTGCTGCGGGCCGCACTCGGCGGCGACCCGGAGCCGGCCGGGGCCCGCTTCCGTCATCCGCTGACCCGGGTCGCGGTCATCGAGTCGTCGACCGCGGCCGCCCGGCAGCGGGCCCACGCCGCGCTGGCCGAACGGTACCGCGAGGATCCGGTCCGGCGAGCCCGGCACCTGGCCGAGGCGACCGTCGACCCGGACGAGGCCGTCGCGGCCGAGATCGAGCACGCCGGGCGGCTGCTGCTGGCCCGCGGCGACGTGGCCGGCGGTGTCGAGCTGGTCAGCCGGGCGGCCGAGCTGAGCGGCGCCGGCCCGGCGCGGGCCGACCGGCTCATGGACGCCGCCTATGTCGGCCTGGAGCTGGGCGGCCGGCTGGGCGAGGCGGCGCGGGCCGTCCGCGAGATCGGCGCCACCGGGTCGCTGCGGGCCGCCGTCACCGCGGCCCGGCTGGTCTACGACGAGGGTGGCTCGGTTCTCGGCGTCCACCGGATGCTGGCCGAGGCGTTGACGGCGAACCCCGGCGCGCCCGCGCGCGACGTCGAGGACGCGCTGCACACGTTGATGCCGGTCTGCTGGAGCGCCGCCCGGACCGATCTGTGGGCGACGGTCGGCGAGCACCGGCCGCAGAACTCGTCCACGGTGGACGTGTGCCTCGCCGTACTCCAGAATCCCCTCGCCACTGCGGCCGCCGCCATGCCCGCCCTGGACGCGCTCATCGACGAGGCCGCCGGCCCTCAGCTCGCGGTGCGGCTCGGCATGGCCGCCGCCTACGTCGACCGGGTTCCCCGCGCCCGGGCCGCCCTCGAACGCGTGGCCGAGAACGGCCGGCGTGGCGGAGCCGTCGCCGCGGCCCTGCACGCCCTGGTCTCGCTGGCCGGCGAGGACTGGCTGACCGGCGCCTGGGACCGGGTCGAGGGCACCGCGGCGGAGATCATGGAGTTGAGCGGCCGGTACGGGTACGGCCGGTACCTCGCGACCGGCGGGTTCACCCGGGCTCTGGTCGCCGCCGGCCGAGGCGAGCCGGTCCGGTGGACCGCGCCCCGCGACTCCGGGATCGGTCGGATCCTGGGCCACCACCTCGAAGGACTGTCCGCGCTGGCCCGTGGCGACTATCAGCGCGCCTACACCGAGCTCGCCGAGATCATGGCGCCCGGCACGCTGCCCCGCACGTCGCCGCACGTCATGTGGGTGCTGCTCGACGTGGCCGAGGCCGCGGCCCGCAGCGGCCACCGGGCCGAAGCGCGGGCCCACGCCGAAGCGCTCGCCGGCACGGACGTCGCGAGCATTTCGCCCCGGCTGGCCCTGCACGTCGCCGCGGCCGCCGCCGTCGCCGGCGACGCGGATCTGTTGTTCGAGCAGGCGCTGGCGACCCCGTCCGCCGCCCGCTACCGCTTCGACATCGCCCGGGTCCAGTTGCTGTACGGCGAACGGCTACGGCGCAACCGGCAGGCGGTCCGCGCCCGGCAGCAGTTGGCGGCGGCCGCCGAGACCTTCGAGGAGCTGGGCGCTCGGCCCTGGGCGGCCCGCGCCGAGGCCGAGCTCCAGGCCACCGGCCGGCGCCGCCAGTCGTCGGCCACCACCAACATCCGGCTGACCGGCCAGGAGACCGAGATCGCCCGGCTCGCCGCCACGGGCCTGACCAACAAGGAGATCGCCGCGCGCCTGCTGCTGTCACCGCGCACGGTCGGCAGCCACCTGCACGGCGCCTTCCGCAAGCTCGGCATCAGCACGCGCGCGGCCCTGCGCGACGCCCTCCCGTGATCAGAAGGTGAGCAGCCGGTACTCGCCGATCTCGTGGAAGCCCAGGGCGCGGTAGAGCGGCACAGCCATCACGCTCGACGTGAGGCTGACCGTGCGCGCGCCGCGCTCGTACGCCAGCCGGACCGCGGCCCGGGTCACCGCGGCCGCGATCCCCCGGCGCCGCCGATCGGGCTGCGTGCCGACGAAGTACAGCGTGGCCAGGCCGTGGCTGAACCAGATCTCGGCGGTACCGGCGATGCGGCCCTCCACCCGCCCGGCCACACGCACCACGCGCCCGTCGAAGGACTTCTCCCGTTCGACCGCCGCCGCCACACCTTCGGGGACGATCCCCGAGACTCGGGCGTACGCGGTGACGAACTCCTCGACGTCCTCGGTCACCCCGACGCTCACCGCGGTGGGCACGTCGGCCACCCGGTCCGCCTCGACCGCCATGATGGGCGCCCGGACCAGTTCGGTGGCGCCCAGCCCGATCAGCGCCTCGGCCGTGCCGGGAGTGCTGTCCGGCCCCACCCACCAGATCCAGGGCACGCCGGACAGGCGGGTGCGGGCACGCTCGTACGCCCGGGCCGGGTCCGCATCGAGCACCCGGAGAACGCCGTTGAGCGTCGGGTGCGGCACCCCGCTGCGATAGGTGAGCGGGTCGTCGCGTGTGTCGACCGACCATCCCTCGAGGTAGGCACGGTTGGCGGCTAGTTGGACATCGAGGTTTTCCACCCACCGATCGTCCCCACCGCGGGCTCGGCCAGCATGGGTCATTCGACTCTCTTTTCCTCCCCGTCCGGGGGCCGTGGATCGCGGCGCCAGGCGGGAGAATCCGGTGCTGTGTATATGGGTATCGCAGGTTATGAGCCGTCGTTCCTGGTGGGGCTCGACGCGGTGCGGCGGGCGCACGGGTCGCGCCTGGCCGGGCTCGTCGGGCGGCGGCTGACGGGGTTCGCCGTGGTGCGGTTCGTCGAGGACGGGGACTGGTACGCCGAGTGCCCGGTGGTCCTGGACTTCGACGGGGTTCAGGTGGAGGTCTGCCACACGAAGTTCGCCGAGCTCTGGATCGGCTGGGACACGATCGACACCGGGGCGGCCATCACCGGCTGGGAGTCGCTGGATCTGACACCCGCGTGGTCGCGCCGGGACGACCGGCTCGAACCGCTCGCCGGGCGGGAACTGCGCGAAGTCGCGCTCCTGGAATGGCGGCCACCGCGCCCCGATCTGGCCGCGGGCACGGTGGCCGTGGAGTTCACGTTCGACGAGGGCCGTCTGGAGATCGCCAACGGCCTGGACGAGAACCTCATCGAGACCGGCGCCGTGCAGGCGAGCTCTGTTCGGCACCGGCTCCGTTGAAACGAGTTCAGGAGACAATGACGCCCATGACCACCACCTCCGTCGTGTCCATCGTCTACGTGAACGACGCTCCCGCCGCCGCCCGCTTCTACGGCGATCTGCTCGGCCTCAGCCCTTCGCTGGAGACGCCGGCCTACATCACCTTCGACCTCGGGCCGGGCGCTCAGCTCGCTCTGTGGTCCGGCCAGTACGAGGATCTGTCGCCGACCGTGCCGCGTACCAGCGAGGTCTGCCTGGCCATCGGCGGCGGAGGACCCGACGAGATCACCGCGCTCTTCCAGCAGTGGCAGTCCAAGGGCGTGACGATCCTGCGCGAGCCGCACGACACGGGATTCGGGCTGACCTTCCTCGCCGCCGATCCCGACGGGAACCGCATCCGGGTCGCGCCGAAGGACTGAACACCGCTCCGGGCGGGCGGCCCGGCCGTACGGAAACCGGAGCCGTCGTCACGGGTTCTACCGCCTTGTGGGCTTTCGCGCGGCCCAGGTGCTGATCGGTGCTGCCGCCAGGGTGAAGACCAGGGCGAGGGCGGCCACGCCGATCAGCGCGCCGCGCAGGTCGGTGCTCTCGGCCAGCAGGCCCACGTAGGCCGGGCCGAGCAGGAAGCCCAGGTAGGCGGTGGCGGCGACGGCGGAGGTGGCCCGGCCGTGCTCAGCCGGGCCGGTGTCGCGCAGGCTGCGGCTCAGGAGGGTGGGGAAGAGCGTCGCGGTGCCCAGGGCGGCCAGCACCAAGCCGGCCAGGGCCACAGCGACCGAGGGCGCGGTGGCCAGCACCACGCTGCCCGCGGTGGCCAGCACGCCGCCGCCGAGCAGCATCGCGGTGGGGTGGCTGCGGGAGAACGGGGCCAGGCTCAGGCGGGCCAGCGCGGCGGTGGCGGCGAAGGTGGCCGGGGCCGCGGCGGCCAGCTGGGGTGAGGCGGTGAAGACGTCGGTGAGCATCACCGCGCCCCAGCTCTGGTGGGCGTTCTCGACGGCGTACGCCAGGGCGGCGACCAGCCCGACGACCAGCAGCGGCAAGGCGGGGCGGAGCCGGGCGCGCTCTTCGCGAGCCTCCACCGGCAGCCGCAGGGACGCGCTGGTCAGGTGAGCGGCCGCGGCCAGGGCGAGCATCACCGCCGCGACCACGGCGAAGGCCGCCGGCAGGGACAGTCCCGCGCCGAGCAGCGCCCCGGTGGACAGGCTGGCGATGACCACGCCCACCGAGAACAGCCCGTGGGAGCGCGTGAGCAGAGGCTTGGCGGTGGCGTGCTCGGCCCGCCCGGCCAAGGTGTTGATGGCCACGTCGGCGGCCCCGGAGGCGGCGCCGACCACGAGCATCCCGGCGACCAGCAGCACCACCCCGTCGGCGCCGGCGGTGATGAGGAGTCCGGCGCCGGCCAGGGCCGCCAGCAGCCAGGGCGCCACGCGGAGCCCGAAGCGGTCCACCGCGCGGCCGGTGAAGGCCATCGCCGGCATCGCCCCCAGACCGATGAAGAGCAGGGCGGTGCCCAACTGGCCCTCGCTGGCCCCGGCCTGGGTGCGCAATTCCGGCAGGGCCGCTCCCCAGGCACCCCAGAAGATTCCGAACGCGGCGAAGGCGGCGTACGGCGCGTAGGCGGCAGGCATGAATCGTAACGTTACACAGCCGGATAGGATGCTGCCATGACCACCCCCGCCCGACGCCGCCCCACCGTCAAAGACGTCGCCAAAGAGGCGGGAGTGGCGCCGATGACGGTCTCCTACTCCTTCAACCACCCCACCCGGGTCGCCGAGGCCACCCGGGCCCGCGTGCTGGAGGCCGCGGCCCAGCTGGGCTACCGCCCCGACAGCACCGCCCGGGCCCTGCGCTCCGGGCGCGCCAACCAGCTCGGAGTGGTGGTCGGGGAGCACCTGTCCTACCTCCTCGACAACCCGCAGGCGGCCCAGTTCCTGGCCGGGGTCACCGACGTCTGCGTCAGCGAGGACCTGGGCGTGGTGCTGATCCCCACCCGAGGCGACGCCTCCGACGTCGACCGGGTGCTGGCCGCGTCGGTGGACGGATACGTGCTCTGGACCACCGTCGCCGACGACCCGGTCCTGGCCGCCGTGGCCGGCAGTGGGCGACCCGCCGCCATCCAGGGCGGCCCGGCCCACCCGGGGCTGGCGTGCATCGGCCCCGACGACCGCGCGGCGGCGGCAGCGGTCGCGACGGCCACGCCGCTGGCCGAAGCGACCCCCGTCATCGTCAGCTTCCCCCTCGACCGGCGCCGCACCAGCGGCATCCTGCGCGGCCACGACCTGCCCCCGGACCTGACGGACCCGCGGGCGGTCCCCTTCCCCGTCACCGGAGCCCGCCTGGCCGGCTACCGCGACGCGCTGACCGAGGCCGGTCGCGACTGGGACGACGTACGGATCGCCGTGGTGGAACGCAATCAGCGCGAACTCGGCGAGCAGGCCGCCGGGGCGCTGCTCGAGACCCTGGAGGGCGCCGGCCCCGTGGTGATGCTGACGATGAGCGACGAGCTGGCGCTGGGCGCCCGCGCCGCCACGGGCCGCACCCGGCGAGAGGTGACCCTCACCGGGTGGGACGGCTCCCGAGAGGCCATCACCTCGGGAGTCTGGTCGGTGGCGGCCTCGTTACGCGACCAGGGCCGCGCCTGCGCGCGAGCGGCCCTGTCCGGCGGCCTCGACCACCACCAGGTGCCCTGGACCGTGGTGGCGCCCGAACGACAGGACGTTCGTCGCTCGGCGGCCGGAGTAGGGCCTGAGTAAGATCAGCATGGTGGCTCGCTTTGTTCTCTTTCCCGGGCGGCACCATCTGCTGACCCGCTTTCAGGCCGACTACCTGCGGGAGCTCGCCGGTGACGGTGCGACCATCGTCTGGGCGGTGACCTCGGCCAACCACGAGAACACCAAGCGCAATCCCGTCCCGTACCACCGCCGGGAGGCCGCCATCGAGCGGTTCAGCGTCGGCACCGGTCTGCGGTCCGTGGTCGTCCCCATCTTCGACGCCGCGCCCACCGACGCGTTCGCCGAGGTGACCCTCAAGACGATCACCGTGGCGACCGGGCTCGACCTCACGCCGGACGACACCGTCGTCGCCTGTTCGACGCCGGAAGTGGCCAAGCTGTACGAGGTTCTCGGCTTTCCGATCGCCCGGGTCGAGGCCTCCCGGGCGACGCCGCCGGAGCGGCCCTGGGACGTGCTTCTGCGGCTGAGCCGCGGGGACGAGACCTGGCGCGAGCTCGCCCACCCGGCGACCATCGACGTCTTCGAACGGTACCGGCTGGTCGACACCGTCCGTACCGTCATCAACGACCCGATCATCGGGGACGAGGGCGGTCTCACCGCCACCCGCGACTACCGCACGTACGTCGAGGCCTTCACCGCCGCCGCCGAGCGCAAGTGGGCCGCGGTCCGGCAATATGTCGAGCCCGGCCGGATCGTCGACATCGGCTGCGGGGCCGGCTCCGTGCTCGAGCTGGCCGACCGGGAGCCGGCGCTCTACGAGAGCGATCTGATCGGCGTCGAGATCGCCCGCCACCTGTACCAGGAGTGCCTGCACAAGAAGGATCAGGGCGTCTTCCGCAACGCGAACGTCTACTTCTATCAGCGCAACGTCCTGGGCGGCGCCATCTTCGACGAGCGTTCCGTCGACACGACTCTCACCTTCGCCCTGACCCATGAGATCTGGTCGTACGGGCAACGCCGCGCCTCGGTCCGGGAATTCGCCCGCCGCATCTTCGAGCACACCGCCCCCGGCGGCGTCTGGGTCAACAGTGACGTCTGCGGACCCGACGACCCGCACCGCGAGGTTCTGCTGCGCCTGACCCGCGACGACGGCGCGAACCCGGCCACCGTCTCCGGTGAGCCGTCGAAGGCGTACGTGGAAAGCCTGTCGACCCGCGCCCGGCTCGACCAGTTCGCCGCCGATTTCGCGTTCCCGTTTTCCTTCGCGGCCGTCGACGACGAGACCGTGCGGATCGAGCTGGGCTCGGCCATGGATTTTCTGACCCGCAAGGACTACACCGACAACTGGCTCTCCGAGACCAAGGAGCAGTTCTGCGGCCTGAGCTTCGCCGACTGGACGGCCCTGCTCACCGAGGTCGGGTTCACGCTCGACCCCGCCTCGGCGCCGATCCGCAACGACTGGGTCGTCGACAACCGGATCGCCCCCGTCGCGTCGCTCGCCGGCCTCGACGGCACCCCGCTCCCCTGGCCGTCCACCCACCTGCTCGCGGTGGCCCGCCGCCCCCACAACGGCTGACCGCGTCGGCGCGGGTAGCGTTCCGGGCACTTCCATGAACGCGGACCGGCTGTTACACGACTTCTCGCTCGAGATGACCGGCAAGGACCTCGGCGAGCTGGCGGCCGCCCGCGGCACGATCCCGCCGGGCACCCGGATCAACATCACCTTCCTCGCCCACGAGGACTCGGCCGTACGGCTGGTGGCGGCGACCGCCGTGCGGGCGGCCGGCTTCGTCCCCGTACCCCACCTGTCGGCCCGGCGGCTGGCCTCGCGGCAGACGCTGGAGGAGTTTCTGGCCGCGCTCCAGGCGGCCGGGGTGAGCGACGAGGTCTTCGTGGTCGGCGGCGACCCCGCCGATCCGCACGGGCCGTACCCCGACTCGCTCTCGATCATCGAGTCGGGCCTGCTCGAGCGGTACGGCGTCCGGCGGGTCAGCATCGCCGGCCACCCCGAGGGCCATCCCGGCATCCCGGACGGTGTGCTGTGGGACGCCGTCGCCGACAAGAGCGCCGCCCTGGCCAGGCACGCGCTCGGCGGCGACATCATCACCCAGTTCGGCTTCGACGCCGACCCGGTCCTCGACTGGATCGCCGCCCTCCGCGAGCGCGGCCTCCACAGCCCGGTCCGGGTCGGCGTGCCCGGGCCGGCCGGCGCCGGCCGGCTGATCCGCTACGCCGCCCGCCTCGGCGTCGGCACCGGCGCCTCGATCGCCGATCTGGTCACCACCACCGGCACCGCCGGGCCGGGCCGGTTCCTGCGCGCGCTCGCCACCGACTACCACCCCGCCACGCACGGCGAGGTCAAGCTGCACTTCTACACGTTCGGCGGCCTACGGGCGACGTCGGAGTGGATCCACGCGTACGCGAAGGAGCACTGATCTTTTTGCGCAGCGAACGGCTGGCGATCCGCAGGTTCGCCGCGACCGACCTGACCGACTTCCTGGCCTACCAGAGCGACCCGGTGGTACGCCGGTACCTGCCGGGCGAGCCGATGAGCGCCGCCCAGGCGGCCGGCTATCTGGCTGTCCAGGCGGATCTGGACGACGGGGTCCGCGACGCGTGGCACGGGTACGCCGTCCACCATCTCGGCGAGGACCGGGTGATCGGCGATGTCGGCGTCTGGCTGCCGGCCCGGCCCGCGGGCACCGGCGACGTCGGCTTCCAGTTCCACCCCGGCTTCCACGGCCGGGGCTACGCCTTCGAGGCGATGCGGGCCTTCCTCCCGTACGCCTTCGCGACTTTCGCCCTGCGCACGGTGACCGCGACCTGTTCCCCCGCCAACACGGCCTCCTGGGGCCTGATGGAACGCCTCGGCATGCACCGGATCGAGGAGACCGGCGAATACGTCAAGTACGGCCTGACGCCGAGTGAGCCGAGCGCGAGGTAGCTGGTTGCTCGTGCGGTGCTCTTGCGGAGCGCTCGGTTGCAGCCGCGACGCCGCCGGGCGGGCGGGCCGATGCGGAAGGGGTGAAAAAGCTTTCCGTGACGCTGGCCGCCGTCCTGTCGATCGTTTCTCTCGTCGTGGGCAACGGCGACGCCGCGGCGGCGGGGGCGGCCACGGCCTCGCTCGGCATCATCGGCAACTACTCCGACGACGATATGCGGAGCATGCGTTCGGCCGGCGGGGCCGGTGACGCCCTGGTCGAGATGAACTGGTCGCAGGCCGAGCCGGCGCCGGGCCAGTTCGACGTGCGGTACCTGGACTCGGTCGCCGCGCGCGCGGCCACGCTGCGGGCGATGGGCTACACCATCTCGCTCAACACCGGGATCCAGAGCGCCCCGGCCTGGCTGCTGGCGCGGCCGGGCGCGCGCTACGTCGACCAGAACGGCGTCACCTACACCGGCGGCAGCGAGCCCAACCTGGTCTTCGGCACGGCCTACCGTCCGCTCGCCGTCCGCTATCTGACCCGGGTCTTCCAGCAGCTGGGCACGGACTTCTCGCTGGTCCGGGCCGGCGGCGGGCACTGGGGTGAGCTGACCTACCCGAGCAGCGAGAAGCAGCGCAACCTCTACTTCGCGTTCGACGTCAACGCCGCCCGCCTCAACCCGGTGCCCGGCTGGAAGCCCGGTCAGCCGAGCCGCGCCGGCCAGGCCGCCAAGTTCCTCAACTGGTACCTGAACGCGCTCGCCGGATATCAGAACTGGCAGATCACCGCGCTGCGCCAGGCCGGCTGGGCCGGGACGGTCGCGATGCTGTATCCGTCGTACGGCATGCGCGCCGGCGACTTCGACAAGGCCGTCGCCACCAACCTGTCCGGCACCTCCAGCGCCGAGATCAACGGCGAGGTGCAGCGGGGGTACGACGCCACGCGGCAGATCGGCGCGCTGAAGGACAAGAAGGTCGCCGTGTACGGGACGTGGGCCGAGAATGCCGACACCGTCGCGTACCTGGCCGGGCTGGCCCGGGGTAAGGGCCTGCCCGTGATGGCCGAGACCACGCACGTCTGCCGGCCGTCGCAGCTGCCGGCCGTCATGGGCATCGCCCGGGCGAACGGCCTGGCCGCGCTCTACATCGTCCGGTTGGGCGCCGCCGACATCGTCGGTAACGCGAGCTACCTGCGTACGGCCTGAACGCAGGCTTCCAGCAACCGCTCGGCGGCCGCCGCCCAGGTGAAGGTGGCCGCGTGAGCGACTCCACGGGCCGCCAGGGGCCCGCGCAGCGCCGGATCGGCCAGCAGCCGGGCGATCGCGGACGCCCAGGCGGTGCTGTCGTGCGGCGGCACGTAGGTGGCCGCGGTCCCGCCGACCTCGCGCAGCACCGGCACGTCGCTGGCCACGACCGGCGTCCCGGCCGTCATCGCCTCCAGCACCGGCAGCCCGAACCCCTCGACCAGGGACGGGTAGGCGAGCAGGGCGGCGTCCGCGTACACCGCGCCCAGCAGTTCCTCGGCCACGAACGGCAGGCGCACCACCCGGTCGGCCACACCGAGCCGGTCGACCGCCGGCCCGACCTCGTCCGGGAACCGCGGGTCGGGCGAGCCGACCAGCACCAGCCGGGCGTCCGGCACCTTCGCGATCGCCTCCACCAGCACCACGGCGTTCTTGTGCGGCCGTTGCGCGCCGACGTGCAGCACGTAGCCGGGCTCGAACCCGTATTCGGTGGCGAGCCCGCGCCCCGGCGGCGGAAGGAGGTCGACGCCGTTCGGGATCACGTGCGCCCGGCGGCGGTAGCGCTCGGCGATCTGGCCGGCCGAGGCCCGGCTGACGGTCAGCGCCGTGGTGGTCCGGGTGATCAGCGTGGTGAGCAGCCGGTAGGACAGCGCGACGGCGCGCGACGGCGCGAACCGGGGATCCGCTTCGAAGATGCAGTCGTGGACCATGGCCAGGCTGGGCACGCCGGCGAACGGCGTGGCGCCCAGGTGGTACGGGAAGAACATCACGTCGACCGGCCGCCGGCGCAGCACCCGGCGCCACCGCCACAGTTGCCGCACGTCGACCGGCGGCAGATCGACCGGGTGCAGGGTGACGTTCGGCCGGCCGGCCAGCCGGTCCACGTCGAACCGCTGTGACCGGGTACGGCCGGTGAACACCACCAGCTCCACGCCCTCGGCCCGGGCCAGCTCGGCGCAGAGCCCATACATGACCCGGCCGATGCCGTGGTAGCGGTCGTCGAGGACCCGTCCGTCGACCCCGATGCGCAGTCTCATCGCCACCTCCGCGGAGCGAACTCGGGAAAGGCCATCGCCAGCGCGACCGCGCCCGAGACGCCGGCGACCGCCACCCATCCGGCCGGGTTGTCGACGACGGCCAGGGCCGTCGCCAGCAGCATCAGCACGGCCAGGTCGCCGGCCGAGCGCCGGCGGGTGAGCAGGACACGCACCGCGGGCCGCAGGGACGGCAACGCGAGCAGCGGCAGCAGGACGACGCTCAGGGCGGCCACCGTGGCGCTGACCGCCACCCCGGCGACCCCGTAGGCGAGACCGGACAGACCGGCGACGGCCAGGTAGGCCACCGTCGTCCCGGTCAGGGTCCGGACCGCGCTCCCCCGGACGTCGTCGGCCTGCAGGACGGTCACCACCAGGTTGAGCAGTCCGACGGCCAGTCCGAGCACGGCCGCGAACGGCAGCCAGCGGTCGACCGCCGCGAACGTGTCCGGCAGCAGCAGCCGCCGGATCGGCGCCGGGAGCGTGATCAGGGCGGCGGCCATGACCGCCGCCACGAGCAGGTAGGTGCGGATCGCGTCGGCCTTACGACGTGCCGAGCCGTCCCGGCTCAGGGCGGCGAAGTTCGCGGTGGAGACCGCGTTCGACACGAACAGCGGAACCCGGCCGAGCGCGGAGGCGGCCTGATAGGGCGCGGCCGCGCTGGCCAGCCCGAGCACGGCCACGATCACCGTGTCGGCGGCCGAGGTGACGGCGACGTTGGCCTGCAACCGGACCTGGCGTACGGCCGCCCGGAGAAGCTCGGTCTGGGCCGGGCCCCAGGTGGGCCGGCGCAGCAGCCGGCGGGCGGCCAGCACCGGTGCCAGCAGCACCAGGCCGCCGGCCGCGAACCCGCCGAGGGCGCCCGCCGACTGCCAGTGCGCGCCGAAGACCAGACCGGCGCCGGTGGCCGCCTTGACCAGCGCCTCGAGGGTGAGCAGCCCGGCGATCGCGGTGATCCGGCCGGTGCCCTGCAGGTAGCCCATCCCGGTCGAGCCGACGGCGAGGATGAGCGAGGCCGCGGCCAGCAGGGCCGCGTCGGCCACCGAGCCGAACAGGAGCACGCCGGCCACGAGCAGGACGGTGAGGCCGGCGCCGAGCACGAGGTTCGACCAGAACGCGAACGAGGTGACCACGGCCTGCCGCTCCGGGTCGCCGGCGGCGCGGCCGACCTCCCGGGCCAGCACCCAGGAGACGGCCGCGCTGGAGATGGTGGTGCGCACCAGAAGCAGGGCCTGGCCGGCCGCGAACGCCGCGAACTCCGCGGGGGCGAGGCCGTGGGTCATGGCCAGCGCGTACCCGTAGTTGACGGCGCCGGCCGAGGTCGTGGCGACGAGCAGCCAGCCCGCGCCGCCGCGGCCACGGCGGCCGGCGCCGCGCAGCGTGTCGGTCATCAGATGCTCCGCCGGACCCAGCGGTGCCGGCCGACGACGCCGAAGGCGGCCAGCGCCAGCACGGCGAACAGCAGGGCGAGGAAGCCACTGCTCGAGGCGTTCGCCGCGATCGGGCGGGGCGGGTTGGCGCACTCGGACAGGGCGGTCATCCCCCCGACGACCCAGAGCTCGATGTTCTCGTAGCGGCGGCTGCCGAACCCGTACAGCTGCCGGCCGTTGCCCTTGACCCAGTCGGCCAGCTCGGGCGAGCTGTTGCCGTAGCGCAGGCGACTGTCCTTTCCGGACAGGAGGAAGGCCTGGACGCCGGAGCGGACGGCGGCGGGGCCGTCGCGGAACGCGGTGACGTGGTTGCGCGGCAGGACCGGGACCCAGCGTTCGGCGTTCCCGGTGGCGTTGACCGCCACGCACGGCAGTTGAGCGGTGATCCGGGCGCCCATCCGCGTGGTGGCGTCGTCGCGGGCCAGGGCCACGTTGGTCACCCAGCCCAGCGCGCTGACCGCGACCGCGGCCACGCAGACGGCGACCGTGACCCGCCGGGCGACGCCGTCGAAGGAGAGCACCGTCAGCAGGACCGCCGGGACGACCGAGTAGACGCTGAGTTGCTCGTTGGCCTGCCCGACCAGCACGCAGTAGGCCAGGAAGCCGAAGCTGAGGCCGCCGAACGCCATCAGCCAGGCGGCCCGCTCGTCCGGCCGCCGGCCATGACGGACGACCAGGTGGAGCAGGCCGGCCGCGCCGAGTGCGAAGACCAGATAGCCGGCGGCGTAGCCGAGGAAGCTGTCGGTGAAGACCGAGAAGGACGAGACGCCCGTACGGTTGAGGCCGCTCAGCTGTTTGAGCCCGAAGAGCCGTTCGGCGCTGATGTTGTGCTCGGCCAGCCACCACGAGCCGGCGCCGTTGAGGCCGGCCCAGATCGGGAAGACCGCGTAGACCGCCGCCGCCACCAGCAGGGATCCGCCGGCCCGGCGCAGGAAGGGCCAGTCGCGCCGGAGCAGGGCCACCGCGAGCGGCACCAGCGTCACGAACAGCAGGGGTTCCTTGACCAGCAGGGCCAGACCGGACACGCAGCCGACCACGACGATGTAGGTCGGCGACGAGGCGCGGCGCAGCCGGATGGCCAGGTAGACCACGATCACCTGGGCCATTACGGCGGTGGGCTCGATCAGCGCGGTGCGCCCGAAGCGGAGCACGAACGCGTCCACCGCGAAGATGATCATCGCGGCCGCCACCAGCAGCGGGTCGGCCGTGAAGCGGCGGGCCAGCATTCCGACCGCGACGACGGTCAGCAGCGTGACCAGGGCGCCCATCGTCCGGGCGTGGAACATCGCCTCGAGCACGGACCCGCCGCCCCCGACCGTCTCCCAGAGCCCGAGGAGCAGGAAATGCAGGGGCGGGTGGACGGCGGTGAGCTGCTGTCCCCACGAGATGGAACCGTGCTCGGCGATGTTCTGCCCGGCCACGGCGTACATCACCTCGTCGAGGTCGAAGTCGCGGGCCCCGCGAACGTTGGTGAACAGAGCCAGGGCGGCGGTCAGCGCGGCCCCGGCGTAGATCCACGGCCGCCCTCGGCGCCAGTACCGCGGCTCAGCCGGCCGGGCTACGTCGAGCAGTGTCGTGTCAAGCACCGGTGCCTGCCTTCGCGGTGATGTTCTCGGAGATCAACCGGGCTACGACGTCGTGGCCGTGGTCGTTGAGGTGGGCGTGGTCCATCAGGAAGTCGTCCCAGTGGCGGACCACGTCGCGGGTGGGCACGTAGACGACGTCGTCGCGGTCACCGGCGATCCGCCGGAGCAGGGCGTCGTGGTGGCTCAGGACGGCGTTCGAGCGGGGGAACATGTGGTCGTCGACGCGCCACAGGCCGACCAGCACCTTGGTGGCCGGGCCGAGGTCGTCGAGCAGGTCGCGCAGCCGGTGGTCGAAGTCGTCGGACCCGAGCCGGTGGTAGCCGCCGGTGACCGCGATGATGGCCCGCTTGACGGTGATCTTCGAGCCGGAGACGAGCCGCTGCCGCCAGCGTTTGACCGGGTGGCGGGAGTAGTACGGCCGGGGCTCCATCCCGGCCGGGCCGCGCCAGCTCCGCGGGCCGAACCGGTCGAGCAGGGCCTGGAGCAGGCGGCTCGGATGGACGTGCCCCTCGGCCGCGCCGAACGACAGGATGATGACGTCCGGCCGGAACCGGCGAATCTGTTCCGTGGTGCGGCGGTCGACCTCGGCCACGGTCTGCGCCGACCGGGACAGCTGCTTGATCTCGGCGTCCGCGTCGAGCAGCCGGGCCGCGCGGACGGCGTACGAGCGGCCGCCCACGCCGAGCCCCAGGGAACTGCTGCCGCCGAGGATCACTACCTTGGTGCTCACGACACTCCTTGCATGATGTCTTCGAAATAGGCGCGCAGGTCGTACGCCCGGGGACCGCCGGTGCGCTTCCAGCCGACCAGGTCGGCCGGGCGGGCGACGCGGGCCTCGATGCCCGTCACGTCCAGCCCGTAGCGGCCCAGCAGGACGAGGGTGTCGCGTTCGTCGAGGCCGGCCAGCAGGAGCCGGACGCGCCTCTCGCCGATGCCCGGCTCGTCCCAGTCGATCTGGTCCACGCTGCGCAGCGCGCGGTAGTCGATCCGGGCGGCCTGACTGAGCGGCAGGTCGGCCACGGTGGACAGGTCGCAGATCGCCCGGCGGTCGGCCCGGACGCGGCGGCAGTCCTCGTGGATCAGCAGGCTGGCGATCCGGTCGGTGGTGGCGTCCCAGTCGAAGCGGGCGGCCCACGACCGGCACCGCTCGGCCCACTCCTTGGCCACCGCCGGGTCCTCGAGCTCGACCAGGGCCGCCACGAGCTGGCCCGGCAGCTGTTCGGCATGCGGGACGACCCACCCGGTGACCCGGTTGCGCACCGAGTCCCGCAGGCCGGGCGCGGCCAGCACCACCGCCGGGACGCCCAGGCTCATCGCCTCGGTGACCGACAGGCCCCAGCCTTCGAGCTCGGACGTGCAGACGGTCACCCAGGCCGTGGCCAGCAGCCGGTCCCGCTCGGCCTGGGGCAGCCGGCCGTGCAGCCACACCCGGTCACCGGCGCCGACCATGGCCTCCAGGCCGGAGCGGCAGGGACCGTCGCCCACGATGTGCAGTTCGACGTCCGGCACCAACTCGGCCACCCGGGGGAACGCGCTCAGGAGCAGGTCCCACCGCTTGTGCGGGGCGAGACGGCCGACCACGACGATCCGGGGCGTACGGCTGCGCTCGGCGCCGGCCGTGGAAAGCGGCTCCTGGCCGTTGTTGGCGATGTAGATGGGACCCACGAGCCCGAGTGCCGTACGCACCTCCGACCGCGACGAGGGCGACACCACGGCAATGGTTCGCCGCCCGTAGACGAGCCGATTTCCCACCCTTTCCATCCATCGGCCGATGGCGGCCACCGGAAAGGGCAGATTCTGGGCGAACATCGTCTGATGTACGTGATGAATAAGCACCAGAACCGGCACCCGGCGACCCACCGCCAAGGGAGAGAAGAATGGTATGCCGTTGCAGGTGTCGACAATGGCGTCGATGTGATTGCGGTGCCGGAGAACCCAGAGCCAGGCGAGCAGATAAACGGTGTACGCGTTACCCATCCGCCGCACCGTCACCCCGTCCACGGTCTCGGCCCGCGGGGCTCCGGCGGGCCGGGCGGCCAGGACGGTGACCCGCTGGCCCTCACCGGCCAGGCGCCGGGCCACCGAGTGCATGAAGACCTCGGCCCCGCCGGCCCGCGGATGCGACGAGTCCTTGAAGTTCAGCCACACCACGTGCTCGCCCTCGTGCGAGCGGTAGCGCCGTCGGTTCATGCCGGCACCGGCAGGACGTCCGTGGTGTCCTCGCGGAGGTCGTACCGGTTCGAGACGACGCTGTACGCCGACATGCGCAGCCCGGCGTAGTCCGCGGTGTCCCGCGCCACCGGCAGGGACCCGGCCCCGTCCGGCATGGCGTCCCCGACGATCAGGGCGGCCACGTCCCGGTCCATCAGGCTGACGTGCCGCCCGTTGCCGCCGATGGTCACGACGTGCGCGCCGCCGGCCAGCACGCGCAGGGCGTGGGTCAGCAGTACGTTCGCCCGGGGGCCGAGCACGTGCGGGTCACCGACGCCGATGCGGCGGGCGGGGCTCGTCGCGACGCCCCGGAGCACGGCCGGCGTCCAGCCCGGGCGCGAGCTGCCGACCACCCGGATACCCACCGGCGAACAGAGCGCGAATTCGTCGACGACCTCGATCGTCCGGTCGCTGGAACCGCCGTCGATAACGGCGATGGAGCCGGCGACGGGAAGGCGGGCGATGACGTCGGAAAAGGCCGCCAATATCGTTCGGGCCCGGCTTTCCTCGTTCACCAGAGGAAGCATGAATTCCGTGTCGAGCGCCGAAGAAAAGGGCGTCGCCAACGCCATAGCATTCGCGAAAGTCTGTCGCATCCCGTCAACCCCACGTCGTGATGACGCGCCAAGATCGGCGCAAGACGCACGTTACCGATAAACCGCACATAAACGGCATGACCGGACACGGGTCTGGCGGTTCGGAATGAGCGGCCGACTGAACGAACTAATCCTCTAGGGCGCCACCCGGAAAGCGCTTGCCCGCCCTCGTCCACACCACGGCGACCGCGGGGTCCGTAAGTTTCGGTACTAGCAGCAGCAGCGGAGCCTCGGCAAGCTCGCGATGCGGCCTCAACGCGTCGCTGAGCAGTTCCGGAACCGCGCTTCACCTGGCAGTACTCCGTACTCATGCCACCGGAGATCGACTTCGGTATTTCCGCGATGTTTCCGGAAGTTGTTGACAACGAGCGGCCGGCGGGCCACGCTCTCGCACAGACGCACTTCGATGTCCGTGGGGCTGTTTCCCCGGCAGCCCCCTCACGAGGAGGACGCACCTAGATGACCGCAGAACTCCCCCGCCGCCGTAGCCGGCTCCGGCTCCTAGCCGGCGCTGCCTGTGCCTTGGCGATGACCGTGACCGGCGTGATGGTCGCCGGTGTCGCGCACGCCGAGGCCGACCGGACCGTCAGCTCCAACACGACGGGCACGCACAACGGCTACTACTTCTCGTTCTGGAAGGACAGCGGCAACGCCAGCATGACGTTGCGCGCCGACGGCCGGTACTCGAGCAGCTGGGACCGCAGCACCAACAACTGGGTCGGCGGCAAGGGCTGGGCCACCGGCACGCGCCGGACCGTCACCTACTCCGGCACCTACAACCCCGGCAACAACAACACCTACCTGGCCCTGTACGGCTGGACCCGCAACCCGCTCATCGAGTACTACATCGTCGAGAACTTCGGCAGCTACAACCCGAGCAGCGGCGCCCAGCGGCTGGGCACCGTCACCACCGACGGCGGCACGTACGACATCCTGCGCAGCCAGCGGGTCAACCAGCCGTCGATCGACGGCACCGCCACGTTCTACCAGTACTGGAGCGTCCGCCAGCAGAAGCGCAGCTCCGGCACCATCACGGTCGCCAACCACTTCGACGCGTGGGCCCGCGCCGGCCTCAACCTGGGCAGCAGCTTCGCGTACCAGATCATGGCGACCGAGGGCTACCAGAGCCAGGGCAGCTCCGACATCACCGTCCGCGAGGGCAGCGGCGGCGGCACCAACCCGACCACCCCGCCCCCGGGCGGCGGCGGCAACTGCACCGCGGTGCTGAGCGCCGGCCAGCAGTTCGGTGACCGCTTCAACCTCAACGTCGCGGTCAGCAACGCCACCAACTGGACCGTCCAGCTCAACCTCAACGGCGGCCAGAGCGTGCAGAACAGCTGGAACGCCGCGGTCAGCGGCACCACCGGGACCGTCACCGCCACCCCGAACGGCAACGGCAACAACTTCGGCGTGACCATCATGGCCAACGGCAACTGGACCTGGCCCACAGTCACCTGCCGAACGAGCTGAGGCGAAGCGGCCCCCGGCTGTCATGCTGGGGGCCGTGAGCGCCGAAGCGGAACCACGGGCGGAGTTCGACCGCTGGGAACACCGGGAGATCACCTTCTTCACCGTTCTCCCGTACGCCCTCCTCGCGATCAGCCTCCTGCTCACGCTGCTGCTTCAGCCCGGGCACCGTCCAGCGGTGCTCGGGCTGTCGGCCGCCACCGCGCTCTGGTTGCTCCGCCCGCGTACGCGCTTCTATTACGCGGGCCTGATGCTGCTCACCGCCGGCCTGGTGGCGACAGCGCCCTTCTACGGCCTGTTCGCGTTCGCCGGCTACCCCCAGGCCTACGTCCACCTGAACGGCCGGTGGCGCTACGCCGGCGTCGCCGCCACGGCGACGATCTCGGCCGCCGCCTTCCAGGGCGGGTACTCCGCCATCGTCGCGGACGGCTGGTGGGAGTGGATCGCCGTCAGCGCGCTCAGCGTCGTACTCGCAAGCGTCTTCTTCTTTTTCACCGACCTGACCTACCGGCGCAACCAGCAACTGAAAGCGGCCCTGGCCGAGCTGGAGGCGACGCTGCAAGAGAACGCCGAGCTGCACGCCCAACTGCTGGTCCACGCCCGCGGGGCCGGCGTCCAGGACGAGCGGCAGCGCATGGCCCGCGAGATCCACGACACCGTGGCCCAGGGCCTGGCCGGCATCATCACCCAACTCCAGGCGGCCGAGAACACCATGGACCGCCGGCACCTGACGAACGCGCTCACCCTGGCCCGCGAAAGCCTGACCGAGGCGCGCCGCACGGTCCACGCGATGGAGCCGTCGATGCTGGCCGAGGCCCGGCTGCCGGAAGCCCTCGACGACCTGGCCCGGCGCTGGTCGCGGGCGAACCACATCACCGCCGCGGCGACCACCACGGGCGACGCCCGTCCCCTGCGTCCCGACATCGAGGCCGCCCTCCTGCGCACGGCCCAGGAATCCCTGACCAACGTCGCCAAACACGCGCGGGCCACCGAGGTCACGCTCACACTGTCCTACATGGAAGACCTGGTGACCCTGGACGTCCGCGATGACGGGGTCGGTTTCGTCCCGGCGGCCCGGCGCGCCCACGGCTCCCCCGACGGCGGTTTCGGCCTGGCCGGCATGCGCCGGCGTGTCCAGCGCCTGTCCGGCCGCGTCGTCGTGGAATCGGAGCCGGGCGGCGGCACCGTCATCTCGGCCACCCTCCCGGCCCTCCCCGCCGTCCACTGACGCCGCCGGGTGCTGTCGAGGCCAAGGCCGGAATCGAACCGGAGCGCCCGAAGGACCCGCTTTGCAGGCGGGCGGCTCCACCAGGAACCCACCGAGGCCGTGTACGTGCGTGCGGGAGGCGGGATTCGAACCCGCTCAGCGATGCACCCGCTTTACAGGCGGGCCCGACTCTCCCACGTCGGCGCTCCCACGAAATACCGCGTCGGGATGGGGAGACTCGAACTCCCGGCTTCCGGTTCCCAAGACCGGCGCCCTACCTCCTGGGCCACATCCCGTCCGTCTCCTCGGCGTCGTGCCTCTGCCGTTGGGCTACGAGGACAAGCAGCTCGGAGAGGAGGATTCGAACCTCCACCGTCCTGGCTCAGAACCAGGTGTCCTGCCGTTGGACCATCTCCGATCGAACGCATGGTGTGTTCGTAGACCCGACCGGGATCGAACCGGTGTCTCCGCCTTGAGGGGGCGGCGAGCGTGCCGCTGCTCCACGGGTCCATGTGCTCACCAAACAAAAAGGCCGCCTTCCCGGAGTCGGGAGGCGGCCTCGGCGCTGGGCGCTGGGCTCAGGCGCTGGGTGGCGCCTCCCGACAGGTGGGCTGCTCCTCGAGGAACGATCCGCGGGCAGCCTCGGCCGGCAGCTGAGGCTGCGGCTCGGCGACGGCATAACAGCGGATCATCGGAGTGCTCCCGGTCTCGTGTGACGGCGTTGGTGCTGGTGATTAACGTAGAGCGGCCGCCGGGGGATCGGCAAACATATTATTCCGCCGGCGGACCGGGGCGTTTCGCGGCGGCCCGCGGGGGAACGGAAACGGCTCGTGGAGAGTGGACAACTCATCGGCGACCGGTACCGGCTTCGGGAACGGCTCGGCCGCGGCGGCATGGCCGTCGTCTGGCGGGCCGACGACGAGGTGCTGGGCCGCGAGGTGGCGGTGAAGGTGCTGTCACCGGACCTGGCCGGCGACCCCGACCTGCGACGGCGGATCCGGGACGAGGCGCGGGCCGCGGCCCGGCTACGGCATGTGAACGTGGTCGCCGTCTACGACTACGGTGAGTTCGGCGAGGGCGGGCACACCCTGTCGTACGTCGTGATGGAACTCGTGGACGGCCGGACCCTGGCCGACATGCTCACCGGCGGCCCGCTCCCGTGGAAGGTCGCCGTGCTCGTCGGCGCCCAGGTGGCGGCCGCGCTGGCGGCGGCACACGCCGACGGTGTCGTCCACCGCGACGTGAAACCGGCGAACATCATGGTCACGGCGAGCGGCGTGAAACTCGTCGACTTCGGCATCTCGGCCACGGTCGGCGCCCTCGACGGCCAGGACGGCCAGGTCCTGGGCACGCCCGCCTACCTGGCGCCGGAGCGCATCGCGGGCGGCCCGGTCCGGCCCGCGACCGACGTCTACGCCCTCGGCCTGGTGCTCCACCTGGCCCTGGCCGGCCGGATGCCGTGGGACGCCTCGACGGTCACCCAGATGGTGAAGGCACATGTGTACGCCAAGCCGGCGCCGCTGCCGGCGATCGCCGGCCTGCCATCGGCGGTGACCCGGCTGGTGGCGCGCTGCCTGACGAAGAACGCCGCCGACCGGCCCAGCTCGATCGAAGCCTCGGAGGTGCTCGGGGAACTCGCCGGCCTCCCGCCGGCTTCCCTGATGCGCCGCGCCGCCGGCCCGGCGTTGTCACCGCCGAAGGCTCCGGCCCGCCGCGGCCTCACCAGGCCGCCGGCGTTCCCCGCGCCACGGCGTACCAACCGGGCCCACCAGGACACCACCGAATGGCCGGCCGTTCCCGCCAGCCAGCGCACCAGCGATCTGAGTGCCGCCGACCAGGCCACCGGCGGATCGTCGACAGCCGCCCACCAGAAGACCGGCGAGCTGGCGGGTCCCGCCGGCCAGGACACCAGCCGGCTGTCGGCGGTTCCCGCCGGACGACGCCCCCAGGACCGGTCGGCAACACCCGCACGCCGACACACCGGCGGACCGGCGGCGGCTGTCGGCCGGCGCAGCAGTTGGATGTCGGTGGTTTCCGGCCGTCGGCGCTCCCCCAAGCTGTTCATCGCCGCCGGTGTGGCCGCCGGGATGCTGACCGCGGGTGGTGTCTGGTGGGCGGACAGCCCACCGTCGCAGCCGGCCCAGGCGGCCGCCGTTCCATCCGCGCCCTCCACCGGCACGATCAGTTCACCCGGCGTAACCCGGCCGGCCGACACCGGCGCCGCCGACTCACCCCGCGCTACGCAGCCGGCTGGGGCCGCCAAGTCGCTCCGTGCCGCTCAGCCGGTCGCCTTGCCGCACAGCGGCGCGGCCAATCCGGCCGGTGCTGCCCCGCCGGCTCGACCCGCCGTACGCACGGTCGCTCTCGACACCGGGCCCGGCCCGGCAAAGGCTGAAGCGAAGGGTAAGGCGAGGGGAAAGGGAAAGGCGCCGAAGAAGCCCCACCCCGCCCACGGAAAGAAGCCCGGCAAGAAGTGACCCATAGGCGAAGGCGGCGGGGAGGCCGAACGAGCGTACGGGAAAAGCCCGGCCAGAAGTGACCGGCGGCGAAGGCCGCGGGAGACCGGACGTTTGAGGGCCGTCGCGGAAGGTACTTGCCCGAGCATGGAATATCGCACGCTCGGGCGCAGCGGATGCGCCGTCTCCTCGCTCTGTCTGGGAACGATGACCTTCGGTGACGAATCCGACGAGAAGGTGTCGCACGCCCAGCTTGACCGTTTCGTCGAGGCGGGCGGGACGTTCGTGGACACCGCGGACGTCTACTCGGCCGGTGAGTCGGAACGGATCATCGGCCGTTGGCTGGCGTCGCGGCCGGCCGAGGTCACCGGGGCGGTCGTGCTCGCCACCAAGGGACGGTTCCCGATGGCGGCCGACCCCAACGGCGCCGGTCTGTCCGCGCGCCATCTCACCCGCGCCCTCGACGCCTCGCTGTCCCGGCTCGGGGTCGAGGCCGTCGACCTCTACCAGGCTCACTCGTGGGATCCGTTCACCCCGCTCGAGGAGACCCTGCGTACCCTCGACGGTTTCGTCCGGGCCGGGAAGATCCGTTACTACGGTTTCTCGAACTTCACCGGCTGGCAGCTCACCAAGGCCGTCGCCCTGGCCCGCGAGCTCGGGCTGGCCGGCCCGGTCACCCTTCAGCCGCAGTACAACCTGCTGGTGCGCGAGACCGAGTACGAGATCGTCCCGGCCTCGCTCGACGCCGGCATCGGCCTGCTGCCGTGGAGTCCGCTGGGTGGGGGCTGGCTGACCGGAAAGTATCAGCGCGATCAGCGGCCCACCGGCGCCACGCGGCTCGGGGACAACCCGGAGCGGGGCATGGAGGCGTACGACCGCCGCAATGTCGCCCGCACCTGGGATGTGGTCGACGCCGTGCAGCGGATCGCCGAGGATCGTGGCGTGTCGATGGCCGAGGTGGCGCTGGCCTGGGTGACCGACCGGCCCGCCGTGACCTCGACCATTCTGGGCGCCCGCACCCTCGACCAGCTCGAGGCCAATCTCCGGGCGGCCGGCCTTCATCTCACCGCCGAGGAGACCACGGCCCTCGACGAGGCGAGCGATCCACGGCCGAACGACTACCCGTACGGTCCGCTCGGCCTCAACCAGCGAAGCCGCACTTTTTAATCATGCATTGAGAGGCTTCAATTGCGGGGGTACGATTGGGAGCGCTCCCAACTCCCCGGAAGGAAGCCTTGTGCCTCTCCCCCGAATGATCCCCGTCGCCGCGGCGGCCGTGTGCGCGACCGCCGCGGCCGCCGTCGCGCTCGCCTCGAGCCCGGCCACGGCCGGAACTCTGTCCGGCACCCTCTACCGCGACCCCAGCACCGCCGTCGCCCGCTGGGTCAGTGCCAACCCCAACGATTCCCGTACGGCGTTGATCAGCTCCCGCATCGCCAGCCAGCCGGCCACGCGCTGGCTGTCCAACTTCAACGTCGGCACCGTCCAGTCCGAGGTCTCCGGCTATGTCGGCGCGGCGGTCGCGGCCGGTCAGGTTCCGGCGCTGACCCTGTACGGCATCCCGAACCGCGACTGCGGCGGCGCCAGCGCCGGCGGCGCGCCCGACCTGAACCAGTACCAGGCCTGGATCAACAACATCGCCGGCGGGCTGGCCCGGCGTACCACGCTGATCCTGCTCGAACCCGACTCGATCGCCCTGCAGACCTGCCTGAGCGCCAACGAGATCACCGCCCGCAACCAGGCCCTGGCCACCGCCACCCGCACCCTCAAGGCGGCCGGGGCCAAGGTCTACCTGGACGGCGGCCACTCGGCCTGGAACCCGGCCGGCGAGGCGGCCAACCGGCTGGCCAACGCGGGCGTCGCCGACGCCGACGGCTTCTACTCCAACGTCTCGAACTTCCAGTCCACAGCGAACGAGACGGCGTTCGGCCGGTCGGTCCTGAGCGCCCTGTCCGGCCGCGGCATCAACGGCAAACGCCAGGTCATCGACACCAGCCGCAACGGCGGCGCGGCCGGCGACTGGTGCGGCGACGACAACACCGACCGCCGCATCGGCCGCTACCCCACGCTCGACACCGGCGACGCCAACATCGACGCGTACCTCTGGGTGAAGCCCCCGGGCGAGGCCGACGGCTGCCGGTACGCGGCGGGATCGTTCCAGCCCGACCTGGCCGCGAGCCTGGCCACCGGAGCACCGCTCCCGCCGACCACCACCCCGCCGACCACGCCACCCACCACCCCGCCGACGACCACGCCCACCACGCCGCCGGTGACCACGCCGTCGGCCGGCGCTTGCGGCGCGACGTACGTGACGTCCAGCGCCTGGCAGGGCGGTTTCCAGGGCCAGATCACCGTCAAGGCCGGCGGCAGCGCGATCAGCGGCTGGTCCGTCTCGTGGACCCTCGCCTCCGGCCAGTCGATCAGCCAGGTCTGGGGCGGCAACCTGACGGTGTCCGGATCGACGGCCACCGTCCGCAACGCCGCCTGGAACGGTTCCCTCGCCCCGGGCGCCAGCGCCGAGTTCGGCTTCATCGCCTCCGGCTTGGCCGGCTCACCCTCCCTCACCTGCACAGCCTGAATCGCATCGCGCACCCCGGCCGAAGCGGCCGGGGTGCGCGTCGTTCTCAGGACCGGGCGGTCGCGGTGACCACCACGTTGTCGCGGTAGTGGCGGGTTTCCGGGTCGAAGGGGCCGCCGCAAGTGATCAGGGTCAGCCGTGGAGCGCCGTCCCGGGCGAAGTACTTCGCCAGCGGGATGGCCGTCTTGCGGTAGCGCTCGCGGGCCACCACCTCGAACGTACGGTCCTTGCCGTCGGCGCCCGTCAGCGTGACCGCGTCACCGGGCTTCAGAGAGCCGAGCCGGAAGAAGGCTCCTTTCCCCTCAGCCGCGCTGTCCACGTGGCCGGCGACCACTATGGAGCCCGCCGTCGCCGAGAAGCCGGGACCGTACCGGTACCACCCCACCCGGTCCACGCTCGGCGGGACGGCGAAGTCGCCGGTCGCCTTGTCGATGCCGACCGCGTCGACGCGCGCGTCGAGGTCGAGTGCCGGGACGCGCAGCCGGGCCGGCGCGTCGGTGGCGGAGGCGCGGGGCAGAGCACCGTCCGCGACAGGCACCGCCGAGGAGGTCGCCGGCGAACTCGTGGGCGGGGTGGAGGCGAGCGTGGTCACGGCCGGTGCTCCGAAGTCGTCCGCGGGCTCGGCCCGGCAGGCGGCCACACCCGCCGTGACGGTCAGGGTCAGGCCGGCCGTGAGCAGAAGCAGGGCACGCCCCGGCCGCGGCCGGGGCGTGCCGTCTCGGTCCGAGACGCTCATCGGCGGGCGGTGACCAGCCGGGTCAGGCCGGCCATGGCCAGCAGGATGCCGACCGCCCCGACGCCGTACCACGGCAGCGAGCCGTTGCCGTCGGCCTGGCCGCCGTCGCCGCTGGGCACGCCGCCGGGCGCCGAGTGCAGGCCCGTGATCGACTGCGAGACGATGCCGAGCGTCTTGCCCTCGGCCGAGCCGATGGCGTACACGATGGTCGCCGTTCCTTCCTTGAGGTCAAGGTCGGCCGGCCCGAGTACGCGGGTCTGCGTGCCCGCCAGCACCACATCGGCCGAGACCGTGCCGGCGTCGACGTCCGCCTTGCCCTCCTTGCCGTTCGTCACGTCCTCGAAGACCGGCTTCCCACCGGCCCGCACGTCGACCGCCGGGGCCGCCGCCGTGTGCCGCACGATCAGCCGCGCCTTGCCGGCGGCCAGCTTGCCGGTGTCGTTCACGAACGGCGTCAGCGTCGGCTTGCCGTCCGCCGAAAGGTGAGCGACCAGGCTGATGTTGGCGCCACCGGGCACCTCGGCGTCGTCGACCTTCAGCAGGGCGCTGCCGATCGCGGCGCCCGGTTTGGTCAGCGCGATGTCGTACTGTCCCGCGGGCAGGCTCAGCGGCCCGGCGACCTTCCCCGGCTGGAAGTCCGGAATGGTCTTCTTCCCGTTGACGTAGACGTCCACCGCCTGACCGGGAATGCCGTGCACCACTGACACCTGAGAGTTCGCCTTGGCGTAGGCCGGCGACGTCCCCAGCGCCGCGGCCCCACCGAGGGCGAGCATGGTTACCGCGCCGATGGTGACCGCACGGCGGAAAGGCAAAGAGCGCATCGTGTCCTCCACGGGATCGTCGTCGATGTCGTACGCCCTGTCCTTCGTCACCACCCCAGCGAACGGATGCAGCCCCCCAAAACTTTTCTGACAAGCGCCGTCGGCACATCGTGGGGTCAGGTCGCTCGTGGAAGCGGCAACAGAGAGAAGCCGGCAAGACCCAACCCCGGCCAACCGGAGCGATCCCCTATGACGGACATCGTTCGACCGAGTTCATCCCCCGTATGGCGGCTCGCCGAGTGCATGTCTGAGACGATTGATTACCTCATCGACGGTGAAGTCCCACCCGGTCAGCCGCTGGCCACTCCAGTTGATGCCCACGCGGAAGTCGTCCTGGGCCAGGTCGGGCAGCGCCGCATCCCGCCAATGATCCAACGGCATCGATACGACGCGAAATTGAGGACCCCATAAATTGGCGGCCCGCTGCGCACGGGCTTCCGACGACCAATATGGGAAAACCGGCCGCCCGGAACTCGAGACGGGGGTCGGGCTGCCGCCGTCGTCCCGAACCCACCAGACAGTATGAGTTTGAACGATCTCGCGGAAGAAAGCCGCCGCCTGAGCTCCGCTTGTGCTCACCCGAATCCTCCCCGACCGTTACGAATCGAACTCAGCGCTTGAGCGCCACGCCAAGGGTTCCAGCACCGCCCCTCTTCACGGCATCAGTAACCGGGCGGGAGCCTACGGTGTCCGCCAGGATCCATGAGGACGTGATCCTCTGGCCACCGAGGTGTCAGCAACATACCACCATCTCGCTCGGGAATCGGTTCGTGGCTCAGCTCCATTGATTCCCACGATCCATCTTCGCGCTGGCGCCGAGGAGCCATTCCACGTTTCATGCGGCTGATGTTTGCGGCTTCATATTGATCTGCGGCGTCCGGCTCCGCAGCTTCATTTTTCCAGAACCTTTTGCGCATGGTGGACATGGACGGATCAACACCATCTTTATTGGGCTTGGAATAATCTTCGCCCAATTTCCAGCGCCCACCGCAGTTATGTACGAGCACCGACGTTGTGCCGGCGAGCACGTAATACGTGTGCAGGTCGGCGACGGTGAGGTCGTGCATCGGCTGGGCGCCGGCGAAAGTGCGGCTTGCCACGACGGATGCGGGGGTGGTACCCGTGTGCAGGCGGGTGCCGGGGGTGAGTTGGGCCGCCTCCTGCCAGTCGCCGGTGGTGGCGTTCCAGATCTTGTGTTTCTGGGTGGTGTGCAGGACCGCTCGGCCGTTTTTGGTGGCGACCGTGACGTCGGTCAGGTGGGTGTCACGGTGGACATGCAGGGCTGTGACGACGCGGGCGCCGGTCAGGCCTGTGCCGGGGTCGGTGGTGCGTACCCGGTCGCCGATTTTGACGTTCTTGATGGGCTTTGTGGAGCCGTCCGCCATCAGCACACGGGTCTGCGGGGCGAAACTGTGCGGTTCGGGCCTGAACGAGACCGGGCACGAACCGCCGTCCGATGCCGAATCTTGGGCCTTCCGGCCGGTCGGGGCCCGGGGGCCCGCCTCGCCGCCGCGGTTGACGGTGGGCTTCGAGACGTGTTCGGGGGCCGTCTTGGCCGGTGAGATGTCGGAGCCGCGTGGCGGGGCCGGCCGGGACGGGCCGGGGGCGGCCGTCGTGTCGGGGGTGGCGCCCTTGCTCGGCTTGCCCTTGCTGCTGCGGCCGGGGATCATGCCGTCGGTGGCGGCGGTGATCGCCACCTGCTTCAGGTCGATGGTGCCGGTGGTGATGAACTGGTTGACCGCGTCCTCGACGCCGGAGAGGGCGGCGTCGCCGGCCTTGCTGATCAGGGTGCGGCCCAGGCCGGCCCCGGCCTTGGTGACCAGCGGGCCGACCAGCTTGCCGACCACCTGACCGCCGAACGGGCCGCCGAGCAGGCCGGTCACCGCTCCGGAGCCCAGTGACTGGGCCATGTCGCCGAAGTTCTTGATGTCGCCCTGGCCCGCGTCCTTGGCCAGGTTGATGATCGCCGCCGAGCCGACCACGCAGGCCACCGCGGCCGTTCCGGCCGTGGCGGCCGTGCAGGCCAGGCCGGCCAGGATGGCGCCGCCGAACGCGGCGATCTCGATCAGCGTGTCCTTGTGTTTCTTGACGAACGCCTTGGCGTCGCGGATCGCCGCCGCGGGATTGGTGACGGCCTTGGTCGCCGTCCGCATGGCCGCGGCGCCCTGCTGTTTGAGTCTCTTGACGCCCTGGTCGTAGTGCTGCTTGGCCCGGGCCGCCTGTGTGCCCATCCACTTCTTGCCCTGGTCCCACTTGGTCTTCAGGTTCTTGGTGGTGCTGGCCAGGGATTTGTAGGTGGAGGTGTTCTTGACCCGCTGGGCCAACGGCTTGGCCGCCTGCACGGCGACCTTCACGATCGGGATCGACGTGACGGCCTTGGTCACCTTCTTGAAGGTCTTCTTCAAGATGTCCGGCCACTGGCCGGTGGTGTCGGTGTCCAGCAGCGGCGAGTTGTCGGCGTACGCGAACCGGTTGGCGCTGACCGGGTCGGGAACCGGGTTGTTGGCCACCGAGTCGCGCGAGTCGAACTGGCCGGTGTCGGGGTTGTACCAGCGGGCGTGCATGTTGACCCGCCCGGTGCTGCTGTCCGTCCACTCCTGCTGGAAGCCGAGGGAGCCGCTCATCGCCGTCGCGCGCAGCGGCTTGCCGAGCGGGTCGAACATCGCCGAGCCGGTCAGCGTGGTCCCGGCGCCGGTGAACTGCCCGACGTGGTCGGTGTGCTGGTCGGTGTAGGAGTACCGGCCGTTGCCGGTGCCGAACAGATCGTCGGACGGGTCCCGTACGTACCCGGTGGTGCCGTCCGTGGCGAGGTTGTTGCCCAGGCCGCTGTAGCTGAATCCGGTGCGCAGGACCCGGCCCAGGCCGTCGTACGCGTACGTCTGGGTGCCGCCGCCGTTGGGCGCCTGCTGGCTGATCGCCTGGCCGAAGGCGTTGCTGCGGGTCAGCGTCGTCGTGCCGTTGACCACCGCCTGGGCCAGCGTCCCCCGTGCGGTGTACGTGTACTGGGTGCCGTCGCTCGACGAGGTCAACTGGTCGCGCGCGTCGTAGGCCAGCGTCCGGTTGCCGATCCTCGTGCGGTTGCCGGCCAGGTCGTACTCGTAGCGGACCGTGGTGACGCCGTTGTTCCAGGAGGTGAGCTGGTCGGCCAGGTCGTACGTGTAGGAGTTCTCGGTGGTGCCGCCGAACCCGGTGGTGGTCTTGTCGGTCAGGTTGCCCTTCTTGTCGTAGCCGTAGTCGATCGCGGCCACTTCGGCCCCGGCCGACGTGTGCAGCTGGTCGCGGGACAGCCGGCGGAAATCGTCGTACTCGAAGGTTCGGGTGTTGCCGCCGGCGTACGCGATCGAGGCCGGCTGGGACAGCACGTTGTAGGCGAAGGCGGCGGACAGGCCGGCGGTCTGGTTCGTCAGCGTGCGCAGCCGGCCGGCGTTGTCGTACGTGTAGGCCGTGGTGCCCGACGCGTCGGTCCGGCCGGCCAGTTTCCGGTCGGGCGTGTAGCTGAAGGTGCCGGCGCCGGACGGACCGGTCGTGCCGCGCAGCAGGTCCCGGTCGTCGTAGGCGAAGGTGTCGGTGCCGCCGGGCGCGGAGACCGAGGTCATCCGGTCGCCGGCGTCGTAGCCGAAGACTCGGTCGGTGGTGTCGGCCTCCGCCCCGGCGCCGGTCTGCCGGGTCAGGTTGCCGCGGGCGTCGTACTCGTAGCCGACGACGACTCCGCCCGGCGAACGGTCGGTGGCCACCTGTCCGGCGGCGTCGTAGGCCCGCGTGAAGGTGCGATCGGCGGGATCGGGATAGCGCGCCGTCGGCGGCTCGATCACCGACTCGGCCAGGTTCATGGCGTTGTAGGTGGTGTAGAACGCGTTGCCGCGCCCGTTGGTGAAGCGGGTGCGGTTGCCCAGCGCGTCGTAGCCGAAGCTGGTCTGCATCGCCTCGGTGGCCGACACCGGCTGCCGTTCCGAGGTCAGCAGGCCGGTGGCGTCGTAGGTGAACGTCGTGCGGGTGCCGCGCTCGTCGACCTGGGCGGTGGTCTTGCCTTCCAGGTCGTACTCGGTGAACGTGCCGGCCAGGTAGTCGCCGTCCGGTGCGAGCTCGTAGGTCTCCACCGGCCGGCCCGCCTTGTCGAACGCGAGGCCCGTCTCGGTGCCGTTGGGCAGGATGGTGACGTTCTGGCGGCCGAGCCCGTCGTAGTAGAGCTTGGTGACGCTGCCGGCCTGGTCGGTGCTGGAGACGACCTGGCCGGTGGCGTTGTAGGTCTGCGAGGTGGTCACCCCGGCCGGCGAGGTGACCGACCCGAGCCAGCCGCCGGCGTTGTACCCGTACCGGGTGGTGTGGTTGGCGTTGTCCTGCCGGACGACCTCGGTGCTGGTGAGTTTTCGGCCCAGGTAGTCGAAGGTGGCCGTGTCGACGGCGCCGGTCGGGTCGGTGATCGAGAGCGGGTCGCCGGCCAGGTCGTACGTGTGCCTGGTGACCGCGTTGCCCGGCGCGGTCTCGGTCGCTACGCGGCCGAGCTGGTCGTAGGTGTACGAAGTGGTGCGCCCGAGCGCGTCCGTGACCGTCTTCAGCTGGCCGAGCGCGTCGTAGGCACGGGTGGACTGGGGCGTCACCGCGGCGCCGCCGGGCGGCGTGTAGGTGGGCAGGACGGTGGCGATCGGCCGGTTGGCCGCGTCGTAGCGGGTCGTGGTGACATGGCCGGCCGCGTTCCGGACCGCCACCGCGTTGCCGTACGTGTCGTAGCCGGTCGTGGTCGCCGCCCGGGCCGCGACGGGCTGGGTGCCCGCGGTCTCGGTCATCGCCGCCGGCGCGGTGACCACCGTGGGCCGGCCGGCCTCGTCGTAGGTGTAGTCGGTGGTGTCGCCGTTCGGATCGGTCGAGGCCAGCACGAGGCCGTCCTCGTCGAGCCGGTACGAGGTTCGGATGACCCGCGCGTCGCCGCCGGGGCCACCGCCGTCGCGGACCGCGGCGACCTCGGTCGCGCTCAGCGCCTTCTGGTAGAGCTGAACGTCGTCGATCTGGCCCGACCAGAAGTCGGTGACGGCGCCGTTCCACCGCCCGGCGCCGACCGTGACACCGCCGGAGGAGCCGAACGGGCGGGCCGCGGCGTCGGTGTCCTGCAGGGAGCCGTTGACGTAGAGCCGCATCGTCTGGGCGTCGGCGTCGTACACGCCGGTCAGGTGGGTCCACGTTCCGGCCGACGGCACCGAGGTGGAGGTGGAGGCGACCGCGGCCGGTGAGGCGGTGTCGTACTGGCTGGTGATGAACTGCCACCGGTTGGCCGGGCCGTCGTAGCGCAGCTGGAACGGGCTCTGTTTGAGCCCGTCGGCGCTGACGGCCTGGCGCGTCTGCCCGGTCGCGCCGAGCTTGACCCAGGCGGCGACGGTGAAACCGCGGGTGGTGTCGACGGGCGTGGCCGCGCTCGTCAGCCGGCCGTCGGCGCCGTTCAGCACGGCCGCGCCGCCGCGCTCGGCGGAGAACGTGACGCCGCCGGCCGGGGTGAGCTTGCCGTTGCCGACCTCGTCGGCGGCCCGGCCCTCGGTGAGCCCGTCCAGCTTCCAGCGGGCCGCCCGGTCGGCGCCGGTCAGCCACAACGCCTCCGACGTCTGGTTGCCGGCCCCGTCGTACGCGTAGCCGATCCGCTCCAGCACCGGCCCGGTCCCGGCCCGGCGGTTCGTCGCCGTCAGCGCGTCGTCGCCGTTGTACTCGTGCTCGGTGACCTGGTTGACGCCGTCCGGGTCGAGCGTCGACGAGGTGGTCCGCCCGGCGGCGTCGACCGCGTACCGGGTCACCGTGACGCCGTTGTTGGTCTTGCGCTCGGTGAGGTTGCCGGCGGCGTCGTACGTGTTCTGCTCGACCACGAAGGAGGCGCCGGTGGCCGGGTCGCGGCGGGTGGTCGATCCGTTCAGCCCGTTGTCGGTGTAGGTGTAGGCGGTGACCCAGTTCATCGCGTCGGCCTCGGTGGCCAGCCGGCCCGCCGGGTCGTACGTCTTGGTCAGCACCGTCACGTCGCGGGCCGGCGACGGGTTGTTCGGGTCGCCGGTGAAGTCCTCGAGCACGGCCGAGGTCAGCTGCCCGTCGGCGTCGTAGGTGTTGCGGGTGACGTCGCCGTCCGGCTCGGTCTCGGTGACCACGTTGCCGAACGCGTCGTAGGTGTAGAAGGTGCTGTGCCCGGTGGAGTCGACGGTCTCGGCCTGCTGCCCGTGGGCGTTGTAGACGCTGAAGACGGTGCGCCCGGCGTCACCGCCGGTGCTGTCCTGCACGTGCTGCTCGACGAGATAGCCGTCGACGTCGTACGCCATCGAGGTCGCCGCGGTGTGCGCCACCCCGGTGATCCGGTCGGTGACCTTGGGCTCGACCTTCCAGATCACCCGGCTCAGCGCGTCGTAGCCGTACGACGTCGTGCGCCCCTGCGGGTACGTGGACGTGGTCACCGTCTCGTCGGTGACCCGCCCGGCCAGGTCGTACACGAAGGACGTGCGCTTGCCCGACGGCTCGGTCCGGGCGGCCACGTCGCCGTTGCTGTAGTAGGCGATGGTCTGCCGGTTGCCGGCCGGGGTGGTGATGGACGTCGGCAGGCCGGCGGGAACGAGACCGCCGCCGGTCGCCGCGCCGGTGCCGTCGGAGTACGCCGTCCGGGTGACCCGGCCGAGCGGGTCGGTCACCGCCGTCCGGTTGCCCTTGGTGTCGTACGTGTAGGTCGTCAGATAGCGGTTGTCGGTGGCCGACGACGAGCGCCCGTCGCGCGTGGTGAGCAGGACGTCGTTGCGCGGATCGGGCGTGAGCTGGGCGGTGGTCGCGTCCGGGTAGTAGGTGTTGTAGACGGTCGAGCACCGGCCGGCGGACTGGTCCTGGCAGGTGGTCGTGGAGACCACGTTGCCGCGGACGTCGTGCTCCTCGGTGGTCACCGCGCCGTTCGGGTCGGTCGTGGTGCGCGGGAAGCCGCCGGAGTCGTACCCGTACTTCGTGGTCTTGCCGAGGGCGTCGGTCGAGGAGATCTTCCGGTCGGTGTCGAGCTCGTGCACGTCGGTGAGCCACTTGCCGCCCGGATCGGTGGTGATCACCGTCTTCACGGGCGGTCCCGGCGTCTTGGCCCGGGCGTCGAACTGCGTCTTGACCTGGGCGGTCGACAGTTCCGAGCGGTAGTAGGCGAACTCGGCCAGGTAACCCGGGAAGAAGCCGTTGGTGCTGTCCGCGGCCGCCGACGGCCAGTTGAGCGTGGTGCCGGCGCCGACGTACGGGTTCCAGGCGTCGGTCGCCTCGACGGTGCGGTCGACCGTGCCGGCCGGCCGGCCGTCGAGGTAGAGCGTGGTGCTGCCGGTGCCCGCGGCGAGCGCGACGTGGTGCCACTGACCGTCGTTCACCGTGCCGCCGGTGGTGATCGGCGTGGCGCCGTCGCAGTAGCAGAACTGGCCGCGCACCTTGCCGTCACGCCCGACGTAGAGGGCCGGCACCCAGGCGTCGGTGTCCTCGTCGGGATCGTTCCAGATCTCGTGCGACTGGAACGAGTACAGCACGCCGCCGGTGCTCGCCCCGGCGTCCATCTTGAACCACAGGCTCACCGACACCGGCCCGGACCGCGGCACGTTGCCGTCGCCGAGCGCCACGTACGACGCCTCGCCGTCGAAGGAGGCGACCTTGTCCTCGAACGGCCCGCCGGTGTTGCCCAGGCCGACGTCGCTGTAGTGGGCGTCGTCGCCGATGACCTCGTTGACCGGCCGCCAGGTGCCCGACTCGGCGAACCGCCAGTAGTCGGCCGGCCGGGCGGCCAGCACCGCGGCCCGGTAGACCTTGCTCGAGCCCGAGGTGGTGGGTTTGCCGAGCCGCCACACGCCACCGTTGATGTCGGTGACCGTGCTGACCGTGCCGTCGGCCCGGTCGTAGTCGATGGCCGCTGTCGCGTTCCCCGACGGGCGCAGGATCTTGATGACCGGGTGCGAGTCGGTGGTGCCGGAACGGTACAGCGCGGCGATCTCGTCCGCGGTCAGCGGGCGGTCGAAGTGGGCGGCCTCGGCCAGCTCGCCCTTGAAGAAGCTCGGCACCGCGGCCGACGAGGGCTGGTCCGGCCAGCCGTTGCCGTTGAAGCCGGCGCCCAGGTAGCGCCGGGTGGCGCCGGACAACGCCGAGATCGCCAGCGCGCCGGTCTTCGTGCCGGCCTCGGCGCCGTCGAGGTAGAGCCACTGCTTGCCCGCGCCCGCCACCAGCACGGCCTGGTGCCAGCGGCCGTCGTCGACGGCGGCCGGGGTGGCGATCGTCGTCTTCGACCCGTCCCACAGGCCGCCGTGCAGCCGGCCGCTGGCTCCGATGTAGAGGGCGGGCGTGTAGTGGCCGGTGGTGCTCGACTTGGTGACCGGGTCGGCGGAATAGCCGTACAGCACGCCGCGGTTGCCGGGCTCGGCCCGGAACCACAGCGACAACGACTGCACGCCGGCCGACGCGCCGAGCGGCGACGGGAGCTCGACTCGTGACGACGTTCCGTTGAACGCGGCCGCGGTGGCCGACGCCCCGGTCAGCGGGCCGGGCCGGCCCAGCGTCACATCGACGTAGCCGCCGTTGTCCAGGCCCTGGTTGGCCAGGACGGCGCTGGTCGCGGTGGCGCCGCCGGTGTCGGTCAGGCGCCAGTAGGCGTCGGGGCCGGCGTTGGCGACGATGGACGGATGCTGGGAGGCGGACGTGTGCTCGTACGCCGTGCACTTGCCGTCGTTGTGCGGCGGGCAGACCCGGGTCAGCTCGTCGTCCGGCCCGTAGTGGTACTCGTGGGTGTAGCTGGTCTCCGGGTCGTCCGGGTCAAGCCGTTCGGTGCTGACGTACCGCACGTGCCATCGCCCCGAACCGGTGGACATCCAGTCGATCCACAGGCGACGGCCGGAGGCGGCGGTGATGGATTTGGTACGCCCGTCGGCGTACTGGAAACTCAGCGCGCGGTTCTGCACGTCCGTGATGGAGGCGATCCGGTACCGGCCGGCGCCGGCGGCGGCGGTGAACACGTACGCCGTGCCGTCCTTGTCGATCAGGCGATAGCCCCCGCTGACCGCGGTGAAGGTCGCGAACCGCCCCGGCGGCGGCACGAACGAGCCGTCGCTGTTACGGCCGAAGCCGACCTCCTGCCCGTTGGGGTAGGTGACCACGACGCCCTGCAGCGCGCCGGCCCGATCGCGCGCCTCGGTCGCCTTGGCGTCCAGGATGCTCGACCAGCCGGCGCCGAACGCGGTGTCCCGCCGGACGTCGAGCGTGTTGTAGAAACGGTCCATGGCCAGTGACGGCCCGACGGTCGGCACGGTGACGTCGGTGACCGTGGTGGTGTAGTTACGGGTGTCCGGGTCGAAGCCGCGATCGCCGTTCTGCGACAGGCTCATGGTGATCAGGGACTGCGGGAACCGGGGCAGCAGCGCGTTGGTCTCCTGGGACGTGCTCACGGCCGCGCCGTCGCTCGCGGTGGCCGTCCAGGTGTAGGTCTGGCCCCACTTGAGCGCCCCGGCCGGCACGGTCCAACTGCGTGACGACCGGGTGCCGGACTGGGCCACGGCCGTGCCGGCCGCGTTCGTGACGGTGAACGCGTACGTGGTGGCGTTCGGGCCACCGTCGGGATCGTTGCCGGTGACCATCAGCTCCGGCGTCAGGGTGGGCACGGTGGCGCCGGTGCCGGGGTACTGGGCGTCGATCTGCGGCGCGACGTTGCCGGCGGCGGCGAGCGCGGCGGCGGCCCCGCGGGTGACGATCTTCGGGCTGGTGGACTTCTCGACCTGCCGTTGCGGCCGGCTGGCGGGCGGCAGAGCGCCGACGCCCTTGCCGGGTTTACGCCCCGCTCCCCCGTCGGCCCGGGTGTCGGCGGCGGAGGCCGGCCCGGCCCGCAGCGGCCCCCCGTCGAGCTGCCGCGGGACGGGTTTGGCGGCCACCGTCGGCGGGGATTGGAAGTACGCCTTCAGCGATCCCAGCATCGAGACGACGGACGGCCCGCGTTCCAGCTCGCCGGCCAGGTGAAGCGGGACCGCCCCACTGATGGTCAGCGACATCGACGCGAACAAGCCCAGAATTCGTCGTCCGGCGGCCATGGCACTCCGTCCCCGATCGTCATGGCCGCGTTCTGCGCGCCGTGCACAGTGGAGCCGCTTGATCGACTGCCCGGCTAGTGTTCGGGCCGGGCCCGTACTGTTCGGAACGATCTCGAACAGGCCGAACGACCAGCGCCGTCAGCCAAAAAAATCATGTGCGCTATTTCACCGAGTCGGATAAGCGCACCGTAGTCAGACAGCTACAATCCGTTTCCGAAACTCCGATGGAACCGGCGAAAGGGGGCGGCGCTCAGCATGCCAACTACTGAGGGTCATTCCGCCTTCGTCACGGGAACGGCAGATCGGGGTGTAGCAAGGTGAGGCCGGCCGCACCCATTGGCCGACTCGCGTCGATCCGGCTCACGCCGAGCCCTGCCCGGGCCGATCGCCGCGACCATGAGCGTTCAGAACACCATGAAGGCATCCGGGGCAGGGACGGGGGAACCACCATCGGCTCACGTACGCAGTGGGCCTTGGGGTGAAGCCGCTCCGCGCGGCCGGGCAACCTTCCCGCCCGAACCCGACAGCTAACCTCGCAGGCGTGCCGGAAGGATCTCCCTACCGTGCACGAACAACGTTCGAGCCGGCGCCGCATGGCCGCCGGCACCATCGCCCTGTCGCTGAGCCTGGGCGCCGGGCAACTGGTCGCCGCCTCCAGCGCCACGGCGGCACCGATCTCCACCGCACAGCTCGCGGCCGTGGCCGCGGCGAAGAAACAGGTCTCGATCCGCACCGCGATCAGCGCCCGCACCATCGCCATGGGCCGGTCGACGAGGATCACGGTCTCCTACCGGAACCCCGCCAACGGCGCCGCGGTCAACTCCGGCACGGTGCGGCTCCAGGCGTACCGCAACGGCAAGTGGGTCACCTGGTTCGCGAAGAAGCTCACCAGTAAGGGCACCGTCGCCTTCACCCCCGCGCCGAAGGTCACCGGCTACTTCCGCACCGTCTACAGCGGCAACAGCGCCTTCGCCGCACGCACCGGCGGAAAACTCAAGGTGACCGTCGTCCGTGTCTCCTCGGGCCGGAGCGCGAAGATCCTGGCCGAGGCGAAGAGGCACGTCGGCAAGCTTTACCTGTACGGCGCGGCCGGCCCCAACCGGTTCGACTGCTCCGGCTACACGATGTACGTCTACCGCAAGTCGGTCGGCGTCAAGCTGCCGCACAAGGCCAACTCCCAGCAGCGGTACGGCCGGGCGATCAGCAAGGGCGCCAAGCAGCCCGGTGACCTGCTCATCTCGCGCCGGGGCTCGTACGGCTACCATGCCGCCGTCTACGCCGGAAACGGGTACATGTACGACTCGCCCCACACCGGCGCCCGGATCAGCAAGCGTAAGATCTTCAACGCCAACTACGTGGTCCGCCGCCTGGCCTGACCGCCACTCCCGCGGCCGGCGTCAATGGGGATGCCGGCCGCGGGAGCGGTTCAGGCGCTCGGAAACAGTGCCGCCAGCGCCGCGTCCGAGGCGGCCAGGGCGGTCCGGTCGAAGGTGCTGCCGGAGGTGACGAGCTCGGCCGCGCCCGTACGGTCAAGCAGCTCGGCGAGCCGGCTCTCCACCTGCCGTGGCGTGCCGGCGATGGCCGCCGCGACGGTCTGCTCCAGGTATTGCCGCTGGCGCGGCGTGCGGTCGGCGGCCTTGGCGACGGCCACCGGTTCCAAAGGCGGAAACACCCCGGTCGTACGGCTTCGCGCCATCGCCCACGCCTCCGGAAGGAGCAGATCGGCGGCCTCGGCGGCGGTGTCCGCCACCAGCACGTCCAGGCTGATCGCCACCCACGGCCGCTCCTGCCGCGCCGACGGCCGGAACTCACGCCGATAACGCTCCAGCGCGTCCAGCCTGTCCTCCCGCAGAATCGGGCCACCCACGATCACCGGCAGCCCGAGCGCCGCCGCGACCTCCAGCCCACTACCCGTCGCCAGCACGAACAAAGGCACGACGCCGTACGGCCGGGGATGCAGCCCGATCTCCGACGTCCCGTCGAGAAACCCGCGCAGCTCCCCCAGGTCGGCGGCGAAGTCCCGCTCCACCTGCCGAAGCGCCCGCCGCACCGGCGCGGTGAACCCCGGCGACCGCCCCAGCCCCAGATCGACCCGCCCCGGCGCGAAGGCCGACAGAGTCGCGAACTGCTCAGCCACCACAAGCGGCTGATGATGCGGCAACATCACCCCGGCCGACCCGACCCGGATCGTCCCGGTGGCCCCGGCCACGGCCGCCAGCAGGACAGCCGGCGCCGACCCCGCGATCCCCGGAACGCCATGATGCTCGGCCACCCAGAACCGCCGATACCCGAGCCGCTCGGCCCGCGCCGCCCGCGCAACCGTCCCACGAAGCGCTTCCGCCTCGGCTTCACCAGCACGCGTACGGGACCGGTCAAGAAGCGAGACCTGAAACCGAGAGTCGATCACCAACCTTCCAGCACCCTCCGGTGCCGGGTTGTTCCTCCCCCGGCCGAAACAAAGGCCCAGCTCACACCTCAGAGCCGGCCGAGATCGACCTCGACCGGGAACGGCGCGGTCACCTTCACGACGCCGGTGAAGACCTCGCCGTCACGGTAGCGGCCGGCGGCCGGGTCGAGGACGTACGTGTAGACCAGCGGCGCCCCGGTGGCGGCCTGCTCCACGCGCCAGTAGAACTGGATGCCGGCCCTCGCGTACTGGTCCGCCTTGACGACCCGGTCGGTCGTCTCCGTTCCCGGGGCTACGATCTCGGCCACCAGGAGTACGTGCTCGGGGCGCGTCGGAGTGACGTCGATGGTGTCCGCGCGATACACCGTGACGTCAGGGCGGAGGTTGGTCAGCGGAGCGTCGCACAGCCGCACCTCGACATTGGTGTCGGCGTTCCAGCCCGGGCCCACGGCGGTGTCCCACGCGTTCGCCAGCAACCTGGCCAGGCGGTTGTGCCGCTTGGACGGGCTCGGGAGTGGGTGGACCACCCCGTCGACGATCTCGATGCCCGTGCGGCTCTGCGCTGTCCACGCGTCGTACTGCTCCAGCGTGATCTGCATGGGCACTTCTTACACCCCGGCGGCGGAACGGTAGCTCCGACACGATGACGGCCGCGACGATGAGGGCGCCGCCGGTGAGGGCGCCCGCGGTCAGGCGTTCGCCGGCCAGGCGGCCGATCAGGGCGGCCCACACCGGCTCGCCGGCGTAGATGACCGTGGCTCTGGTGGGTGGGACCGCGCGCTGGGCCCAGTTCATCGTGACCTGGATGAGTGCGCTGGCCACGCCGAGAGCGCCGGCGATCGCGGCCAGGGTCCACGAGGGGGCGGGCAGCGGCTCGCCGGCCAGAGGGCGCACCGCGAAGCAGATCAGGGCGCACACCGCCACCTGGACGACGGTGACCCGCCGGGCGTCGACCGTGCCGGCGAAACGTCCGATGAGCAGGATCTCGGCGGCGATCGCGACCGTGCCTATCAGCGTCACCACCTCGCCCGCGCCCAGGCTCAGCCCGGCCGTGGCGGCGCCGGTGAGCAGCAGCAGGCCGGCGAAAGCGCAACCGATCCCGGCCCACGTGCCGGCGCTGGGCGTACGGCGGGTCGTCGCCCACAGCCCCAAGGGCACCAGCGGCACGTACAGCGCCGTGAGGAACGCCGACGTGGAACTCGGGATCGACTGGAGCCCGACGGTCTGCAGCCCGTACCCGCCGGCCAGCGCCACGCCGACGACGGCGCCAACCGCCAGTTCGCGCCGGGTCACCTGTCGCAGGGCTCGTGGGGACAGCGCCGCCAGGGCGAGCGCGGCCACGCCGAAGCGCAGGCCGACGAAGGACCACGGCCCGGCGACGGCGAGCCCTTTCTGCACCGTGCGGAAGGTGCCGCCCCAGACTGCGGTCACCGCGACAAGAGCCCATTCTTTCCTGACCATGTACGCCACGGTGCCGAGCCCACCGTCCGTACACAACTAATGGAGATCAAGAGGCATCGGAGGCGCAACTATTGTAAGAAGGTGCCCACCTTGGACGAGAAAGATTGCGCGATCCTCGACCTGCTGCAACAAGAGGGGGATCTGCCGAACATCGAGCTGGCCCGCCGGCTCCAGCTCTCGCCGGCGGCCACCCTGCGGCGGGTGCAGCGCTTGCGCGCCGAAGGCGTGATCACCGGGGTACGGGCTCTGGTCGACCCTGAGAAGGCGGGCGCCCGGGTCGAGGCGTTCGTGCTCGTGGCCCTCACCGAGCACTCCGACGAGGGTGACGCCCGCTTCGCCGAGGCCCTGGCCGCCATCCCGGCCGTCCTGCGGGCCGACGCGGTGACCGGGCCCGAGGACGTTCTGCTGCACATCGCCGCCGCCGACGCCCGCGAACTGCAGCAGGTGCTGCGCTCGCTGACCCGCGTGGGCGCGCGCCGCCTGACCACGCTGCTGCGGCTGGAGGCCGTCAAGGAACCGGCGCCGGTTCCCGCGAGGCCGGCCGGCTCACAAGTCCGGAGCGCCCTTCCACGTGGTGGCCAGCTCCCGGCGTGAGGTGACGCCCAGCTTGGTGAAGATCTTGCGGATGTGCCACTCGACGGTGCGAGGGCTGAGGAACAGCGCCGCGCCGATCTCCGCGTTGGTACGGCCGTCGACGGCGAGGCGGATGATCGACGTTTCCTGGGCGGTCAGATCCCGGCGCGCGTCGGCGGCCGGGCGGCGGACGTTCTCGCCGGCGCCGGCCAGTTCCCGGCGGGCCCGTTCGGCGAAGCCCTCGGCGCCCATGGTGGTGAACGCCTGGTGGGCGGCGCGCAGTTCGACCCGGGCGTCGGCGTCCCGGCCGGCCCGGAGCAGCCATTCGCCGTACAGCAATCGGGCCCGGAAAGCCTCTGTGGTCGTCTCGGTGACCGACAGGTGCTCGATGGCCTCGCGGTAGCGGTCCTCGGCCGTGGCGGCCGGATCGGCCAGCGCGTCGGCGATCGCCTGAGTTCCCCGGGCCCATCGGGTACGCACGTCGGCCGTCCGCTCGGCGAGACGGTCCCGCGCCTCGACCACGATCTCCCGCTCGCCCAGGCGTGCCGCCGCCTCCGCCATCTCGCGCAGGGGAAAATGCGGAAGACCGAGGTCGGTGTACGCGGTGGCCTCCCGCGCCGCCTCCAAAGCGGCCCGATGGTCGCCGATCCCGTTGTACAAAGCGGCTTTCACGTGGTGGGCCAAGGTGTGCAGGCGGCCGTCACCACGGGTGGTGGCGTCGCGCAGCTTGGCCTCGATCAGCTTGCGGGCCGGCTTCTCCTGGCCCCGGTAGGCGGCGAGGGCGAGCCCGGCCGACTGTTGCAGCGGGGCGGCGGTGGCCCGGGTCATGGCGTCGCCCTCGTCGAGCAGGTTCGCGGCGTCGGCGAACCGCCCGGCGTACAGCAGGCTGCCCGAGCGCAGGGTCAGGGCGGCCGGCAGCAGCCGGAGCACACCGGTGCGCCGGGCATGGGCGACGGCCTCGGCGCTCAGCCGGTACGCGAGGTCGATGCGGAACAGCTCGTGCACGGCCGGCTGGATCAGCCAGAGCAGTCCGATGTGCTCGGCCGGGTTCAGCGCGTCGAGGGCACGTTCCAGCAGCGGGCGGGAGGTGGCCCGATCGTCCAGGATCCAGGAGACGAGACCGGTCAGGAGCAGGTCGGGGAACGACTGCCCGGCGGCCGGTACGGCGCGAGCGGCCCGGGCCGCGGTCCGCAGGTCGTCGCCGCCGAAGCGGCCCGCGTAGACGGCGGCGCCGATCGCGCTCAGGAAGGCGTCGCGGGCCGCGGCCGGGTCGAGCGGTTCCAGGCGGTGGGCGGCCGCCAGCAGCGGCGGCCCGGCCGCGCGGCCCGGGGTGAGCATGAACATGACCTGGGCCCGCAGACGTTCCACGCGGGCCTGGTGCAGGGGGTCGATGGAGCCGAGCTGGGCCGCGCCGAGCAGTTCGGGCACGCGGGAGTACGCGCCGGCGTCGAGCCGGGCCGAGGCGGCCGCCACGAGCAGGGCACCGCGGTGGGCGCCGTCGAGGGTGAGCTCGGCCGCGCGTTCGAGGAAGGCGGCCGCGGCGGACGGGCCGCCCCGGGCCAGGGCGCGGCCGGCCGACTGTTCGAGTTCGGCCGCGACCGCGTCGTCCGGGCCGTCGGCCGCGTGGGCGCGATGCCAGGCGCGCCGGTCGGGGTCGCGCTCCGGGTCGGTGGCCTCGGCGAGCGCGGCGTGCACGGCGCGGACCTCGGCGATCCGCCCGCAGCGCCAGGCGGCCGAGCGGACCAGCGGATGCTTGAACCGGACGCGGGTGTCGACGTCGATGAGCCGGGCGGCCTGGGCCGGCTCGGCGGCGTCACGGCCGACCCCGAGCTGTTCGAGGGCGCGCCACAGCAGCTGGGCGTCACCGACCGGTTCGACGGCGGCGGCCAGCAGCACGGTGCGGGTGTCGGCGGGCAGCGCGGCGATCCGGCGCTGGAAGCCTTCCTCGAGCCGGCTGGTCAGCGGCATCGGGTGGTAGCCGCCGAACCCGAACGCCAGTTCGGCCGGCGACATGTTGCGGGGCAGCTCGATGAGCGCCAGCGGGTTGCCGCGGGCCTCGGCCACGATCCGGTCCCGTACGCCCGGGTCCACCGGCCCGGTCAGGGTCGCGTCGAGCAGGGCGCGGGCGTCGGCGTCGGGCAGCCCCTCGATCAGCAGTTCGGGCAGGCCACCGAGGGTGTTCCCGTCGTCGGTGGTGCGGGCGGCGAAGACCAGCGCCACCGCTTCGGTGTCGAGGCGCCGGGCGACGAAGCTGAGAATGACGGCGGACATGGCATCGATCCACTGCACGTCGTCGACGACACAGAGCAGCGGCCGCCCGGCCCCGGCCTCGGCGAACAGCCCGAGCACGGCCAGCCCGACCAGCAGCTGGTCCGGCGCGTGACCGCTGCCGAGCCCGAACGCGGTGGCCAGCGCGTCCCGCTGCGGCGGCGGAAGCCGGTCGAGCTCGCCCAGCAGTGGCGCGCAGAGCTGCTGAAGCCCCGAGTAGGCGATCTCCGACTCCGACTGGACACCGGCGGCCCGCAGCACCCGGGCGAAGTCGGCCCGGTCGGCCAGATGGTCCAGCAGCGCGGTCTTCCCGCACCCGGCCTCGCCTCGCAGCACCAGCGCTCGGCTGCGCCCGCCGCGCACCTCACGCAGCAGCCGCTCGAGCACGTCCCGCTCCCGCCGCCGCCCCCGCAGCTCGGCGCGCCCGCTCCCCTCCGGCATGCCCCGAGCCTAGCCCGCAGTGGATCACCGGCGACGATGCGCCGACGGCGTGCCGGATGCCGACCCCGGGCGCGGGTCGGCTCTGGCCGTGGGTGTGCCGTTACGCCGCCGGGCTCTAGCGCCAATCGGCGTTGGCAATAGGCTTGGGGAGTGACGACTCCGGACGATCTGCGGGATCTCGACGCTGTGGCCAGCCTGGCCGATCCGGTGCGGCGGCGGGCGTACGAGGTGGTCGCCGCCGGTGACGGGCCGGTCGGGCGGGACGAGGTGGCCGAGGCGCTCGGGGCGGGGCGGACGCTGGCCGCGTTCCACCTGGACAAGCTGGTGGCGGCGGGACTGCTCGAGGTGTCGTACGCCCGGCGCTCGGGCCGCACCGGCCCCGGCGCCGGACGTCCGGCCAAGCTGTACCGGCCGGCCGCGGGGGAACACGCGGTGAGCGTGCCGCCGCGGGCCTACCGGGCCGCCGCCGAACTGCTCGCGGAGGCCTTGGAGCAGGCCGGGGCCGAGGAGATCCTGTACGGCGTCGCCCGGCGGCACGGCTCGGCCGGGCCGGCCGCCGCCGACGTGAGCGAGCTGCTGACCGGGCAGGGCTACGCGCCCGAGGCGGAGAACCCGGACCGCATCGTACTGCGCAACTGCCCGTTCCACCGGCTGGCCGAGCAGTTCCCGCCGCTGATCTGCGGGATGAACCTGGCGATGGTCGACGGCCTGCTGACCGGGTCGGGCCTGGACGCCGAGTGGACGGCCCGGATGGACGCCGCGCCCGGCCGCTGCTGCGTGACCCTGTCTAAAAAGTAATCCCGTTGACTTTAGACGGCTCGGCTGATGAGCTGACGCCATGGACGCCTTCCACCTGGCTCAGATCAATACCGCCCGGCTCCGCGCCCCACTGACCGACCCGTCGATGGCCGAGTTCGTCGACGGCCTCACCCGGATGAACCAGCTCGCCGACCGCTCACCCGGCTTCGTCTGGCGGCTCGAGGGCGAGAACGGCGACGGCACCATCGCCCGCCCGGACGACCCGAACCGCATCTACACGCTTTCCGTCTGGGAGTCCCCGGAGCATTTGCGGGCGTACGCCTACCAGTCCGAACACCTGGACTACCTGCGCCGCCGCCGCGAGTGGTTCCACCCCCACGGCACCGAGGCCGCCCTGGTCCTGTGGTGGATCCCGGTCGGCACGATCCCCACCCTGCGCCAGGGCATCACCCGCCTCGGCCGCCTCCGCGCCGACGGCCCCACCGCCGGCGCGTTCACCCTGCGCCAGCCGTTTCCCGCACCGCAGGTCAGCGCGGCGAGGTGAGGGACAAGCGGATCGCGCTTTCCAGGATGTCCGGGCTGACCGGCTTCTCCAGGTACGGCGCCTGGGGCTGAACCAGGCCCATGGCCAGCGCGATGGTGCGCGGCACGCCCGTCGCGAACACCACCTTGATGTGCGGGTGGATGGCGGTGACCCGGCGGGCCAGGTTGCCGTTGAGGTCGCCGGGCAGGGACAGGTCGGCGACCAGCACGTCGATGTCGCCGTGCTGCTGGCACAGGGCGACGGCCGTGTCGCCTTCGCCGGCGGTCAGCACGCGGAAGCCGCGGGTCTGGAGCATGTGCGCCATCGCGGCCAATACGTCCGGGTCGTCGTCGACGACCAGAACTCCCGGTTTGTACCCCGACATGCCTTCACGCTAGCCCAGATGCGGCGCCGGCCGAGGTCGATAGCCTGCCTTGGTGGACATCTCCGAGGTGGCGCTGCGAGCCCAGGTGGCCTGGTTGCGCCACCTGGCCGACGGCGGATTCGACCGGATCAGCGCCGGCGACGGGTTCGCGGTGGCGACCGGCCTGGCCTCCAACAGCGAGAACGGCGCCGTCGGCTCCGCCCGCGAGCTGCCGGAGCTGGTCGACTGGCTGCGCGAGAGGGCCGTACCCGCCTCGGTGATCGTCACCGGGCCGCCGGATCCGGCGACCACCACCTGGCTGATCGACCAGCGACTCCATCCGGAACGCACCGGGAACAACATGGGCCGCCGGCTGGACGAGGCGCCTTCACCACCCTCGGCCGAGTGGCCGATCAGCGAGGTGACCGACGTCCGGGCGCTGCGGGAGAACCAGAGCGTGTACGCCGAGGACGGCTGGTGGCCCGAACCCGCCGGCCTCGACCGGCGGGTCGAGGTGGCCGCCCGCCTCGGGTTCGGCCCCGGCCGGCCGATCCGGCACTGGACCGCCCACCACGAGGGCGTTCCGGTCGGCGCCGCCACCTCGTTCCAGTTCGGCGACACCGTGCTGCTGGCCGCCTGTTGCGTCGCCGCACCCTGGCGCCGCCGAGGAATCGGAACGGCCCTCACCCAGCGCCGACTCGCCGGGAGCGCCGTCCAGGCCGTCGTCTTTCCCACCCAGGACGGCTACCACCTCCATCACTCCCTCGGCTTCGAGCTGGCCCCGGCCCACCCGGACCGCTGCTTCTACCTGCCCTAGCGCGGTGACCACGCATGGCAGGTCCACAGCGCGCTCACCGATCGCCCTCGTCCATCCACTCCAGGGTGGCGAACAGGTTCGCCCGCTGCGGGATGAAGGCCGCCTCCAGCAGTGCGGACTCCCGCGCAGCCTCGACCACGGCTGACCAAGGCGCCTCGCACGGCGGCAGCCAGTGGCTCGACGACCTCACCGCCCATCGAGATCAACTCGGACTTCGCGTCCTCAGCGACCTCCGTCAAGTCGTCGTCCAGCCGCCCGATCTCCCCTTCCACGACCGCGAAGTCTGCCGCAGCGTGACCGGTGCAGACCAGCGACATCCCCGTCCTGACCGCGCAAGCCCGGACTCGCAGCGAACGACAGCAACGCTGGGACCGGCCGCGGACCATGGCCGCCTGACGGATCTGACCCGGTGAACGTTCGTGGTCAACGCCCTAGCCAGTCGGCCCCGCCGCGATGACCCGGTCGAGCCATTCCCGCAGCATCGCCTGCTCGACGGCGGACAGGGCGGGCAGCTCGGCCGCCCGCAGGGTCACCGCAGCGCCGGCGGGACCGGCCGGCGAGAAGGAGCCGGCCGATGAAGAGGGGCCGGCCGATGAGGACGGGCCGGCCGATGAGGACGGGCCGGCCGATGAGGACGGGCCGGCCGATGAGGACGGGTCGACCAGGATGACGGCCGCGATCGCGTCCCACATGGCGTCGGCCAGCTGAGGGTCGCGGACGTCGGGCGGCTGGGCCAGCAGGGCGATGACGGTGCCGTTGCCGGCGGCCTGGATCATCGCCACGGCCCGGGCCTCGGGCACCCTCAGCCGGCCGGCCCGGGCCACCCGCCGCACGCGCTCGGCCAGCACCGCCTGGCCGGCCTGGCCGGCCGGGGTGGCCAGCCGCGCCGGGTCGATCAGCAGGCCGTAGAGCGGGGCGTTGTCCAGCCCGAAGGCGATGTGAGTGTCCCAGCTGACCCGCAGCTCGGTGACCGGGTCGCCGTCGCCCACCGCCTTGCTGTCCACATACGCCGCCAGCACGTGCTGCGTGACCGCGTCGAGCAGGGCGTCCTTGTCGGCGAAGAGGCGGTAGATCGCGGGCGGCTGGAGCCCGGCCGCCGCCGCCACGGCCCGGGTCGTCACCGCGGCCGGGCCCTCGGCGCGCAGGAGTTCGGCGGCGACATCGACGATCCGCGCCCGGATGGCGTCGCGTCCGGTGACCTTTGTCATGGTGACGACGATAGCATCGTCGATGTTATCGTCGATATCAACAGCGATAACAGGAGGCATCATGATCGTCGTGACCGGCGCCACCGGCCAGCTCGGCTCGCAGATCGTCGACCGGCTGCTGGAGCGCGTCCCCGCCGACCGGGTCGCGGTGAGCGTCCGCGACCCGCGGAAGATCTCCCGCACCGACGTCGAGGTCCGCCGCGGTGACTACACCGACCCGGCCGGCCTGGCCGAGGCGTTCGCGGGAGCGACCCAGGTGCTGCTGGTCTCGGCCAACGCGACCGGCGGCGAGGCCCTGACCATGCACCGCAACGCCATCGACGCCGCCCGCGCGGCCGGCGCCCGCCGCATCCTCTACACCAGTCACCAGGGCGCCGCCCCCGACTCGCTGTTCGCGCCGATGCCCGACCACGCGGCCACCGAGCAGTATCTGCGGGAGTCCGGCGTCCCGTTCACGTCGCTGCGCAACGGCTTCTACGCCAGCACGATCGCGTTCATGGTGGGCAACGCGCGGGAGACCGGCGAGATCGTGGCGCCGGCCGACGGACCGGTCTCCTGGACCACCCACGCCGACCTGGCCGAGGCGGCCGCGATCATCCTGGCCGAGGACGGGCGCTTCGAGGGCCCGACTCCCCCGCTGGTCGCCCCGGCCGCCTACGACCTGCGGGACATCGCCGGCATGCTCGGCGTCCGCCGCGTGATCGCCGACGACGAGGAGTGGGCGGCGACCCTTCCCCCGCACCTGGCGGCCCTGATGCTCGGGATGTACCGCGCGTCGCGCCGCGGCGAGTTCGCGACCACCGGCACCGATCTCGAGAGGCTGCTGGGGCGGCCGGTCGGCGCCGTTCTCTGACCCCGGCCGTTCAGGCGATCTCGAAAGCCCGGGAGCCGGGCGGCCAGAAGGAGACCGCGAGCAGGGCCAGGATCGGAACCGGGGACAGCAGGGCCAGCGGCTCGGCGCCCCAGATGACGAAGCCGCCCCAGTACACCGAGGGGCCCGTGCCCTCGCGATTCGTGTTGGCGAGCAGGGAACCGGTCGAGGTGGGGATGTTGCCGAGGCAGGCCGGGGTCAGCAGCACGAGCGCCGACACGCAGAGCCACGAGTACACCCGTTGGCGGCGCGGGCCGTAGCGGCGTATCCGCTGGGCCGTGACCAGGCCGAGCGCCGCGCCGAGCAGGGCGCCGGCCACGCCGCCGAGGATGGTGTCGCGCCGGTGGCCGGGTGGTTCGGCCCACATCAGGTCGAGCCTCCCGGTCGCCAGCTGGACGACGGCGAGATAACCGTCCCGTTCGCCCGTCACCTCGGCGGTCCCCGCCGAGATGTCGTGCCAACCGTGGGCGCGCATGTGCTGCTCGATGGCCGATGCTCCGCCCGCGGCGCCGGTCACGCCCGCCCGGCCGGCCCGGACGCCGGTGCCGCCGTGCAGGGTGTTCTCGCTGAACGGGTTCCAGAAGGTGCTCCGCCCGTAGTAGTTCACCTGCTCCTCGAACGGGCCGGGCAGCACCGTGCGGGCCACGCTGATCGCGGTGGCCGCGTCGGGAGCCTTGACGGGCACGGCGCGCCAGGCCAGCCAGGAACCGAGCGCTATGCCGCTGAGCCCGCCCAGCACGGCGGCGAGGGTGGCCACGACGAAGGCCCGGCGGCCGAACGGGCGGCGTGCTCCGGAGGAGCGCATGATCATGGGGCAGGCACGTCGCTTCGGGTCGGGATGAGCTCGGGACCCACGCCGGGAGCCGCGTCGGAGCCCGGGCGGACGATCTCCGCGTGGACCTCGTGGGGCTTCAGGGTACCGCTCAGGATCTCCTCGGCGAAGTGGCAGGCCACCCGCTGGCCCGAGTCGTCGAACACCCGCAGTTCCGGTCGGTCGGCGGCGCAGCGCGCCTGCGACCAGGGGCAGCGGGTGCGGAACCGGCAGCCGCTCGGCGGGTTGGCCGGTGACGGCAGGTCGCCGGCCAGCAGGATGCGTTCGCGCTGGTCCTCCACGTACGGGTCGGGAATGGGCACGGCCGAGAGCAGGGCCCGGGTGTACGGGTGCAGCGGGCGCTCGTACAACTGGCCGGCGTCCGCCTCCTCGACCAGCGCGCCCAGGTACATCACGCCGATGGTGTCCGAGATGTGCCGGACGATCGCCAGGTCGTGCGCGATGACCAGGTAGGTCAGCCCGTGCGAGTCCTGCAGGTCGCCGAGCAGGTTGACCACCTGGGCCTGGATCGACACGTCGAGGGCGGACACCGGCTCGTCGGCCACGATCAGTTCGGGGCCGAGGACCAGGGCGCGGGCGATGCCGATGCGCTGCCGCTGGCCGCCGGAGAACTCGTGCGGGTACCTGTTCAGCGCCGACGCCGGCAGGCCGACCGAGTCGAGGGTGGACCTCAGCCTCGTACGCACATCGGCCTTGTCCTTGTCCAGACCGTGCGCCTTGAGGCCCTCGACGAGCAGGGACTCGACCGACTGGCGCGGGTCCAGGCTCGACATCGGGTCCTGAAAGACCATCTGCATGCGCCGCCGGAACCGGCGCAGCTGTTCGCCCTCGAGCGCGCGGACGTCAGTACCGTCGAAGCTGATGGTGCCGTTCGTCGGCTCGACGAGGCGCAGCAGGCCGCGGCCCAGCGTCGACTTGCCGCAGCCGGACTCGCCGACCAGGCCGTACGTCTCGCCCCGCTTGATTGCCAGGGAGACACCGTCGACGGCGTAGACCCAGCCGACCGTACGGCTGAGAAGCAGTCCGCTCTTGATCGGAAAGTGGACCTTGAGGTCGTCGATCTCGACCAGGGCGCTCACACCGGCACCTCCTGCGGTACGGGGTTCGTGCATCGCAGCGCGCCACCGCGAAAGGTCGGTTCCAACGGCACCGTCTCGCCGACGCAGGCGTCGTTCACCCGGTCGCAGCGCGGGGCGAACGCGCACCCCTCCGGCCAGGGGATGTTGTCGTTGACCGAGCCCCGGATCTGGTGCAGCCGCCCGCCCCGGTCGACGTCGAGGCGGGGAACCGACTGCAACAGACCATGGGTGTACGGATGTCGCGGCGCCCCGAACAGGTCGTGCCGGGCCGCCCGTTCGACCACCTTGCCGGCGTACAGCACGTTGACCGTGTCGCAGAGCCCGGCCACCACGCCCAGGTCGTGGGTGATCATGATGAGAGCCGTGCCGGAGTCCTCGACCAGTTCCTTGAGCAGGGTGAGGATCTGGGCCTGGATGGTCACGTCGAGCGCCGTGGTCGGCTCGTCGGCGATCAGCAGGCGCGGCTTGCAGGCCAGGGCGATGGCGATCAGCGCCCGCTGCCGCATGCCGCCGGAGAGCTGATGCGGGAACTCCTTGAGCCGCCTCGCCGGGTCGGGGATGCCGACCGCGTCGAGCAGTTTCCGGGCCTCGCGCAGCGCCTCCTGCCGCCGCTTGCCCTGGTGGCGTTCCAGCACCTCGGCCACCTGAAGCCCGAGCGGGATCACCGGGTTCAGCGAGGACAGCGGATCCTGGAAGATCATGCCGATGTCCCGGCCGCGCCGGTCGCGCAGCTCCTGCGGGCGCAGCTTGAGCAGGTCGGCGTCGTCGAACAGGACCTCGCCGCCCACCTTGTTGCCGCGGCGCGGGAGCAGGCCCATGATGGCCAGGCTGGTGACCGACTTGCCGCAGCCGGACTCGCCGACCAGGCCGACCGCCTGGCCCGGCTCCACCGTGAAACTGACACCGTCGACGGCGGTGAACGGCGTACCGTCGCGCCGGAAGACCACCGACAGGTCACGAACGTCGAGCAGAGGCATGCCTGATCACCGCCGGTTCTTCGGGTCGAGCGCCTCGCGCATGCCCTCGCCGAGCAGCGTGAAGCCGAGGGCCACGAGGATGATGGCCAGGGCCGGGAAGTAGGCCAGCTCCGGGCGTACCTCGAAATAGCGCACGCCGTCGACGCCCAGCATCAGGCCCCACTCGGCCCGGTTGATGTCCGGGTCACCCAGGCCCAGGAACGACAGCGCGGCCGCGTCCAGGATCGCCACCGCGAAGGTCAGCGTGGCCTGCACGATGACCGCGGTGAGCGAGTTCGGCAGCATGTGCCGGGTGACGATGTGCCGCCTCTTCACGCCCAGCGCGCGGGCGGCGAGCACGTGATCGCTCTCCCGTTGGGCCAGCATCGACCCGCGCAGCAGCCGGGCGAAGATGGGCACGTTCACGATGGCCACCGCCATGATCACCGTCCATTGCGTGGACTGGCTGGCCAGCGCGACCAGGGTGATCGCCAGCAGCAGGCTCGGCAGGGCCAGCATGACGTCGGTGAACCGCATGATCACCACGTCGATCCAGCCGCCGGCGGCGCCCGCGACCCCCCCGAGCAGCACGCCCAGCAGCAGGCCGATCGTGGTGGCCAGGACGCCGACGAACATCGTCTGCCGGGCGCCGTAGATCATCCGGGACATGAAGTCGCGGCCGAGCGGGTCGCTGCCGAACGGGTGCCCGGCGGTCGGGCCGGGGATGGTGTCGACGGTCAGATCCTTTGTCAGCTCGGGGAACCGCTGCACCGGGTCGTGCGGCGCCACCAGCGGCGCGAAGATCGCGATCACCAGGAACAGCAGGATGATCGTGGCGCCGACGATCGCGGTCGGGTTGCGCAGCAGCCGGCGGCCGGCGTCGCGGAACAGGCTGACCCCGCCGCCCTCGGCCGTGCGCGCGGTCAGCTCGTCGATCCTCTGGCGCTTGTGTTCGGCCAGCTTGTTCATCACACACGCACCCGGGGGTCGATGACCGCGTACGAGAGGTCGACCACCAGGTTGACCACGATGAAGACCACGGCGGCGAGCAGGATCAGGGCTTGCAGCACGGGATAGTCGCGGCTGCCGCTGATCGAGTCGGTGATGAGCGTGCCCAGCCCGCCCCAGTTGTAGACCTTCTCGGTCAGCACGGCGCCGGCCAGCAGGGCGCCCGTCTGCAGGCCGATGATGGTGACCACCGGCAGCAGCGCGTTGCGCAGCACGTGCCGCTTGCGGACCGTCGGGTTTCGCAGACCCTTGGCTTCGGCCGTACGGATGTAGTCCGCGTCCAGGACGTCCAGCACGCTCGCTCTCGTGATCCGGATGATGATGGCCAGCGGGATCGTGGCCAGCGTGAAAGCGGGCAGCACCAGATGCCAGAGCGCGTCCGCCGAGGCGTCGAACTCCCGGGTCAGCAGCCCGTCCAGCACGAACAGGCCGGTCACGTCGGTGTTGTCCATGCCGGTGCTGATCCGGCCCGACGGCGGGAAGACGTGCACGCTCTGGGTCAGCCAGTCCTTGAGCAGGTAGCCCAGGAAGAAGATCGGGATCGAGATGCCGACCAGGGTGAGGATGATGGTGGCATTGTCGAGCGCCCGGCCCCGGTGCCGGGCCGCGAGATAGCCGAGCGGCACACCCAGGCCGATCGCGATGATCATCGCCGCGACGGCCAGCTCGACGGTGGCCGGGAAGGACCGGCCGATCACGTCCATCACCGGTTCGCCGGTCCGGATGGAGTTGCCGAAGTTGCCGGTTACCACGTTCTTGAGGAAGTGGCCGTACTGGACCCAGATCGGCTCGTCGTAGCCGAGGGCCCGGATCAGGCGCTCCCGGGTCTCCGGGGTGGCACGTTCACCCAGCAGGGCGTCGACCGGCCCGCCGGGAAGGCTGCGCAGCCAGAAGAAGATCAGCGTCATCAGGGCGAGCAGGGTGATGAACAGCTGGATCAGGCGGCGCGAAACGACTTTCAGCATCGTTCTCCGATTCGCGTCGGACGGCCCGGGCCGTGTCCGGCCCGGGCCGGCGGCCTACTTGGTGATCGAGACGGTGTTGAACTGCTCGGCGGTGAGCGGGCTCGGCACCAGGCCTTCGACGTTCTTCGTGGTGACCAGGGCGGGCGGGCCGTGCCAGATCGGGACGGCCGGCAGCCACTTGCTGGCGATGTCGCGGTTGACCTGCTCCCACGCGGCTTTCTTGGCGTTCTGCTCGACGGTGGCGTCGGCCTTGCCGATGGCGGTGAACATGTCGGTCATGGCGCCGTCGCCGAACTCCTTCTTCTCCCGGCCGAAGAACGTGCCGACGAAGTTGCCGGGGTCGTTGTAGTCGCCGGTCCAGCCGAGGATGTGCAGGTCCTGCTTGCCGAACTGCTGCACGTCGTCCTTGAAGCCGCCGTTCCACGGGCGCGGCACGCCATTGATCTTGATGCCGGCGGCCTGCAGGTCGTTGGCGAGGACGGTGAAGATCTCCTGCGGGTTCGGCATGTACGGCCGGGACACCTCGGTCGGGTAGTAGAAGTTCAGGGTCAGCCCGGTCGCGCCGGCCTCGGACAGCAGCTGCTTGGCCTTGTCCAGGTTGTAGTCGTACTTCTGCACGTCCGGGGCATAGCCCATGACCGTGCTCGGCAGGAACTCGTCGGCCACCGTGGAGCCGCCCGGTCCCTTGGTCTGCACGAGCTGGGCGCGGTTCAGGGCGTACGCGATCGCCTGGCGTACCCGCAAGTCTCTCAGCTTGGGGTTCTTCTGGTTGATGCCCAGGTAGAGGATGTTGAAGGCGGGCCGGTTGAGCACCTTGTAGCCCTCGTCGGCCAGCGCCTTGCGGTCGGCCGGGGCCGGGAAGTCGATCGCTTGCACGGTGCCGGCGCGCAGCTCCTGCTTGCGGGTGTTCTCGTCCTTGATGACCTTGATGATCATCTTGTCGACCTTGGCCTTGTCACCCCAGTAGTCGGGGTTCTTGTTCAGCGTGATCTCGCCGGTCGCCTTGTTCCAGCCGCCGTAGGTGAAGGCGCCGGTGCCGGTCGGGTGCTCGGTGGCGAAGGCGCTGTACGCGAACGAGTCGCCGTTCTGGGTCACCTTGTCGGCGTCGTACTGCTTCATCGCGGTCGGGCTGGCGATCGAGAACGCGGTGAGCGCGAACGCGCCCGGGAAGGCGCCCTTGTACTTCTTCATCGTCACGACCGCGGTGGAGGCGTCCTGCGCCTTGCAGTTGTCGTAGACGGCGTCCGGGCTGCCGGCGAAACCGCCGAACACGTCGGCGTAGTAGATCATCTGGGACTGGGCGGCCTCGCCCTTCATATTGAACCAGCGGTCGAAGTTCGCGCAGACCGCCGCCGCGTCCAGGGCCGAGCCGTCGTGGAACTTGACGCCCTGGCGCAGCTTGAACGTCCACACCTTGCCGGTGGGGTCGTTCGACCAGCTCTCGGCCAGGCCACCGGTCAGCTCGGCGGTGCCGGGCTTGTGGGTGACGAGAGTGTCGTACATCTGCCGGATGGGCCGGAACGACTCACCGTCGTCGTTGAAGATCGGGTCGAAGTTCTTCGGATCACCGGCCCCCGCGAAGATGAAGGTCCCGCCGGTCGCCGCCTTGTTCTCGTCGCCACCGCTGTCGCGGTCACTTTTCGCGCAACCGGCCCCGCCGATGGCCAGCGCCGCGACGACCCCGGCGGCGATGACCGTCCGGAGCCTCCGTGCCTGCATCCCCGATGCACGCATGATATTCACCTCGTCCTGTGGGTACGGGCAAACGCGGTGACGGGCTGGTCACCGTTGGCGAGACCCTAACCACTTACGAAGATCAATATCCCGGGTTGGTACCGGATCGTGTCCTTCGGCGGGGCCCGGCCGCTCAGCGGGCAATGACCGGCTGTCCCTCACCCGGGCGCATCCGTCCCCGGCCGACAGCTGTCGAGTTAGGACACCCGGCTGCGTTAGATTGTTCGGGGTCGATGCGGGGAGGGGACGTGGCGACACCATCGGCGCCGTGGTGGCAGCGGGTCGACGAAGCGGCGGAACTGATCGCCTCGACGGTGAACGCGGCCGCGGCGCAGGCCCGCCGGGACGGGGTGTACGTCCCGCCCGACGGCACGCCGGCGCCGCGCCGGCGGCGGCACGCGGCCTCGCTGCGCCACCTGGCCGAGGTGATCAGGGCCCACCGGATGGCGCCCGGCCTGGCCGTCGACAAGGACGTCGTCGCCGGCGTGCTCGCCGGCGACCGGCGGTACCTGAGCGACCCGGTCGCCGTCGTCGCGGTCGCCCGGGCCTCGCACCACATCGCCGGCGTGCCGTTCGGCCCGGACGACGCCCGGCGGCTGGCCGTCGCCGTCGGCCACCTCGGCACACTCATCGACGCCGCCCGCGAGGCCGACCGCCGCGCCCCGGACCTGCTACCTGTCCCGCGCCCGTCGTCGGAGCTGGTCAGACAGGAAGCCGAGCTTCCGAGGCGGCGCCGGTGGCTGCCCTGGGCCGTCGTACTGGCGATCTTCGCCGCCGGTGTGGGCTCGGGCGTGGCCGGCTCCCGGCTCGCCGCCGGATCGGCCGAACCCACACCGGGCGCGGCGCCGACGCCGGCCACCGGATGGGGCTGTCTGCCGTCCGGCGTACCCCGGCCCGACGGGGCGCTCGTGATGGGCCCACCCGGCACGCCGTCCGTCCCGTCGATCCGCCCCGACTGGTGGTCCAACGCCGTCAACATGGGGCTGACCACCCGGCCGGCCGGATTCGTGGCCGCCGTACCCGCCGGATCCACCCTGCCGTACGAGCAGATGGTGATCCGCAGCGGCATCACGCTCATCGCCGGACATCGCTACCGGCTCGATTTCACCGTCACGGCCGACCGCTCCGTCGACGTCCTGCTGCGCGTGCAGGACAAGAGGCCGCCGGCGTTCCAGCCGGCGCTGATGGAAAGCCTCCCCCTGAGCCGGGTGCCCTGCCGGCACAGTTACACCTTCACGGCCGGCCGGACCGTCACGGACATCGGCGAGGTCACCTTCCAGCTCGGCGGGGTGGGCGCCCTCGTCGTCACCGTCGACGACGCCGTGCTCGTCGACACCGGCGTCTGAGCCGCCTCCATCTGTCGGCCGCCGGCCCTATCTGTCCCCGGGCGCCGGCCGGCGGACAGTTCCGCCTTGCCGCGGCCATCGATGCCGTCCGATGCTCCCACCGGCCCCGAACTTCGAGGAGCATGAGCATGGCGATTTCGCGACGCACGGTGGGCGCATGGTTCGCGGCCCTGCTGTGCCTGATTCCCCTCCTGGCCGCGACACCGGCCGAGGCGGCGGCCCACGGCCGGGTGCTGGTCGTCGGCGACTCGATCAGCCAGGGCCTGGAGGGCGACTTCACCTGGCGCTACCGGCTGGCCCAGCATCTGGCCGCCGTCGGGCAGTCGGTGGACTTCGTCGGCCCGTGGGCCGGGACCCACGTGATCCCGGCCGCGCTGCCGGCCGAGGGCCAGACCCTTCCGGCGGTGCACACCGGCGGGTACCGGCCCGGCATCAGTTTCGACTCGGCCAACCTGGCCCAGTGGGGCTGGCAGATGAACAAGGCGAAGGCGGTCATTGAGGCCGAGACGTTCGCCGCGAACCCGGACTATCTGCTCCTCGAGCTCGGCTTCAACGATCTCGGCTGGTTCGTCAGCGACGCCAATGGCCTCTGGACCGACCTGGGCGCCTTCCTGGCCGGCGTCGACCGGGCCGCCGCCCGGCGCGGACATCAGATCAAGGTCGCGGTGGGTACGGTGCCGCAGCGGTCCCCGATCGAGGGACGGGCCGACCTGCCCGTGGCCATCGACGCCTACAACGCGAAGGTGCGCTCGAGCCTGGGCGCCCTCGGCGCGAACTACGCCAACCTGAGCCTGGCCGTGGCCGACATCGCCGCCCGGTACGACTGGCGGGTCGACTCCTACGACGACCTGCACCCCGGCGTGCGCGGCGAGTACGTGATCGCCGACGTCTACGCCGACACCCTGGCCGCCGCCTGGTCCTTCGGGGCCGCCGCCTCGTACCCGCCGGCGACCGTGGACGCGCCGATCAATCTGGCCTTCCCGGCCGCGGTGACCGTCACACCGATCACCGAGGGGCTCCGGATCTCGTGGTCGCACGTGTTCGGGGCCGGCGGCTACCTGCTCTACCAGCGCAACGTGAGCGCCGGCGAGACGACCTTCACCCAGCTCCCGCTGCCCATCGGGGCCGACTCCTGGACGTCACGGCCGCTGCCGGCCGGGATGCGGGCCGAGTACCAGGTCCGGGCGGTCAAGGGCAACCTGCGGGCGAACACCCCGTCGAGCGTGGCCACCGGCACGGTCGGCGGCAGCCCGCCCGGCGTGGTCCCGCGGGTCGAGGTCTCGAACATCGCGGAGAACTCGGCGAAGATCAGCTGGACGCCCGCCTCGGGCGCCGACAGCTACGCCATCCACGAGACCTACCTGCGCACCTGGGTGCAGAACAAGCTGCCGTGGAACATCGCCGGCCCCACCTTCACCGCCGGGCTGCTCACCTCGGGCACCTGGTACAAGTACACCGTCGTGCCCTACAACGGCTACCTGTCGGCCGGTGGCACCTCGACGGTCGGGTTCCGCACCACCGGCATCGGCACCCGCGAGGTGGTGGCGATGGGTGACTCGTACGCCTCCGGCCTGGGCGCCGACGCCTACGACGCCGACCCGGACAACACCGGCTGCAAGCGGTCGGCCTACGCCTGGGGACGGCAGATCCTCGGCTCGTTCATCGCCCGCCGCTGGCTGCTGGCCTGCGCCGGCCGGCTGATCCACCAGGTCAAGGCCGACCAGGTGCCGGTGCTGGCCGGGCTGCCGAACGCCTCACCGCGCCTGGTCACCGTGGTGGCCGGCGGGAACGACGTCGAATGGTTCCAGATCCTGCTCGAGTGCGCGGCCGGCGACTGCACCGACCAGCGGGGCCGGGCCGAGAGCAACATCGACAACATCGAGGACAACCTGGTCGACCTCTACAAGGCGATCAAGGCGGCCTCGCCGGCCAGCGACGTGGTGGCCGGCGGATATCCGATCATTCTCGAGCCCGGCGCCAGTGGTTGCGGCCAGCTCTACTTCAGCAACGCCGAGCGCGACATGGTCCGCGATCTGACGATCCGGATGAACAACATGATCGAACGGGCCGCCCGCGAAGCCGGTGTCATCTCGGCCGCTCAGCAGGTCGAGGACGAGTTCCGCGGGCACGGCGTCTGCAACGGCAACACGGCCGACCCGGCCAACCAGGAATGGCTGCACCAATGGGTGCTCGACACCAACGTCGTCGAGTCGTTCCACCCCAACCGCCGTGGACAGGTCGGCTACGCCACGGCCTTCCTGAACGCGTTCCAGTCCTATGCCGCCCAGCCACACACCACCGACGAGTGAGGAAACCCGACATGACCAAGCTTCGACTCCGTACGGCCGCGGTCCTGGCCCTGCTGTTCCCCGGCCTGGCCGTCACGCCCGCCCCGGCCCGGGCCGCGGTCGGCCCCCTGCACGGGTGCCAGGCCAACTACGTCTGCGTCTACCTGAACGTCAACTTCAACAGCAACCGCGGCCCGGACTCCTCGTGGTACGCCCCGGACTGGCTCGCCGGCTGCGGCATGATCGACCTCGGCCGGCCCATCAACCTGCGTAACGCCGTCGACTCGGTGGTCAACAACACGAGCAGCAAGTACCTGCTGCTCGACCACAAGTCGGCGAACCACTCGGCCGACGTGGGCCTGGGCCTGATGGCCCCCCACAAGGGCTACTCGAGCCTGCTCGGCGGCAACAACAAACTGGACGAGATCGTCAGCCCCGACTGCGTCTGACTCTCGCTTATGGGATCAAGCGGCTGCCGCATGGAGTATCCCGCCGGGCCGCGGTGACATGGATCCATGACTCGCACCTGGGATGTCCTCACCGCGGCCACCGTCGTCGGCGGCGGCCTGCTCGCCGGCGTGTTCTTCGCGTTCTCCGCCTTTGTCATGAGTGGACTGCGGCGCCTGCCCGACCCGGCGGGCGCCGCCGCCATGCGCTCGCTCAACGTGACCGCCGAGCGGCCGCCTCTCATGATCGCCCTCTTCGGGGTGTCGGCGCTGTGTGTCGCGGTGGCCGTCCGGGCGCTGGCGACCTGGTCGCAGCCCGGCTCCGGCTGGCTGCTGACGGGCGCGGTCCTGACCGTGGCCGGGGCCCTCGGCGTCACCGTCGTGGTCAACGTGCCGCTCAACAACCGCCTGGACGCGGACACGATCACCTGGTCGCGGTACCTGGCCGGCTGGGACCCGGCCAACCACGCCCGGACCGTCCTCTGCCTGGCCGGCTGTGCTGTCCTGCTGATCGGCCTGCTCCGCCGGCAGTGAGCGGGGTGGCACTTTCCGGGGATTCGAGACCGTCGCCGTCTCCGTAGCGTGAGTGCGAACCGAAGATCACTCGCACGGGGAGAAACACAGATGGTCAGCAGAAGGGCAATGCTGCTCGCGGCGGCCGCGGGGACCCTGGCCGGCTGCGGACCGGCCCGGCATCACGCCACGTCCGCGCCGGCCTCCCCCGCACCCTCCTCCGCCGCCGCCTCCTCGGCACCGCCGCCGCCGAAGGTCCGGCTGATCGGTGACGGCAGCACCAGCGACACCGGGCCGCAACCGCACCAGCCGGTCGCCCGGCCGCTGCGGCCCGGCGAGGAGCCGCCGCAGTTCGTGGTGTTCTCCTGGGACGGCTCCGGGCGGGCCGATCTGTTCACCCGGTTCCGGGAGCTCGCGCGGGAACTGCACGGCAATATGACGTTCTTCCTGACCGGCCTCTACACGCTGCCGAAGTCGAAGCGCATGCTCTACCGGCCGCCGCGGCACCCGGCCGGCGCCTCCGCCATCGGCTGGTTCTCCGAGAAGTCGGTGCACGGCACGATCGGCCAGCTCGGCCCGGCCTGGCTGGCCGGCAACGAGATCGGCACCCACTTCAACGGTCACTTCTGCGGGCCCGGCGGCGTCGAGCGCTGGTCGCCGTCCGACTGGGACAGCGAGATCGATCAAGCCCTTTCCTTCGTACGGAACTGGCGCACCAACACCGGCTTCACCGACCTGCCCCCGCTGCCGTTCGATTACGGCAAGGAGCTGATCGGCGGCCGGACCCCCTGCCTGGAGGGGCAGAAGAACCTGCTGAAGGCGTCCCGCGCCCAACAGTGGAAGTACGACAGCTCCGGCACCGGCACCCAGGTCTGGCCCAAGCAGTGGAAGAACGGCCTCTGGCAGGTGCCCATGCAGAGCATCCCGTTCCCGGGGCACAGCTTCGAGGTCATCTCGATGGACTACAACATCATGTTCAACCAGTCGCGGACCCCACACGGCGACCCGGCGCGGCACCAGGCCTGGAAGGCGCAGGCCCGAGACGCCTACCTGGCCGGTTTCCGGCGGGCCTACACCGGCAACCGGGCGCCCCTGATCATCGGCAACCACTTCGAGAACTGGAACCGTGGCATCTACATGGACGCGATCACCGAGGCGGCCCGGGCCATGGCCCAGCACCCGCACGTCCGCTTCGTGTCGTTCCGCCAGCTCGTGGCCTGGCTCGAGGCGCAGAACGAGGCCGTCCTGAAGCGCCTGCGCGCGCTGCCCGTGGGCCGTGCTCCGCGCGGCGGGTGGGCCGAGTACCTGGGCAGTGCCGGCTGAGACTGATCCGTGACCTTGAGCTGCGGGGCGGTGACGGAAAGTCGGGTGAATACAGTGGAATCATCCGCAAATGGTCCTCGTTGACTGGCGCGACCTGGTGCGCGCGACCGACGGTTATCTCGCCCAGCCGGGTGTTCCCGCCGAACAGCTGGCCGCGTGCGAGAGCCTCACCCACGACCTCCGGAGGCTGTACGAGGTCACCGACGGCTTCCTGGAGCAGGACGGGCAGCGGTTCTTCCTCTGGCCGCTGGCCGACCTGACCTCTCGCAACGAACGCGAGTGGCGTGACGCGCCGCCGGCCCGGCGCGAGCTCGTCGCGATCGGCGACGACGGCACGGGGGCCCGTATCTGCGTACCCCGGGACGGAAACCCCGGTGTTTTCCTGTGGGACCCGGTGAGCGCGGCCCCGCACTGGCTGGCGAACGACCTGGGTGACTTCTGGGTCGGATGGACGCAGCGCAGACTGACAACGATCGTGCCCGTAAGTTCCGGAACCTCGCCGTCCGCTTGACTGCCCCGGGGGCAATTTTTAAGACTGTTACACATTAATCCCCTCTCCCCCGAGGAATCCCCTATGCGTAAGTCACGGTTTTTCATCGCGGCCGCGGCCGTGGTGGTGGCCCTGAGCGGCGGCCTGGCCGTCGGCTCCAGGAGCGACACGGCCGAGGCGGCCGTGGTCTGGAACGAGGACTTCAACGGCGCGGCCGGCACCGGCGTCGACACGTCGAAGTGGAACTTCGACGTGGGCGGCAGCGGCTGGGGCAACCAGGAGCTGCAGTACTACACCAGCGGCACGAGCAACGTCGCCATGGACGGCCAGGGTCACCTGGTCATCACCGCCCGCAAGGGCAGCGGCGGCAACAACTGCTGGAACGGCACCTGCCAGTTCACCTCCGGCCGCATTCAGACCTCCGGCAAGTTCAGCCAGCAGTACGGGCACGTCGAGGCCCGCATCCAGGTCCCCAACGGCTCCGGCCTCTGGCCCGCCTTCTGGATGCTCGGCGGCGGCAACTGGCCCACCGACGGCGAGATCGACATCATGGAGGTCGTCGGCCGGGACCCCAACCGGCTGTTCGGCACCCTGCACGGACCCGGCTACTCCGGCGGCGGCTCGTTCGGCGGCACCCTGGTCGCCGGCTCACCCTGGTACCAGGCCTTCCACACGTACGCCGTGGACTGGTCGCCCAATCTGATCGTGTGGACGGTCGACGGCCAGGAGTACTTCCGGGCCACGCCCGACTCGCTGCGCGCGGCCAAGGGCAACGTGAACTGGGTGTTCGACCACCCGTTCTTCATCATCCTCAACCTCGCGGTCGGCGGGAACTTCGGTCAGGGCAACCCGGCCGGCCTGCCCAACGAGAGCCGGATGCTGGTCGATTACGTCCACGTCAGCACCTCGACCACCACCCCGCCGCCGACCGGTAACGGCACCGCCCTCAAGTCCAGCCTGAGCGGCCGCTGCATCGACATCCCGAACGCCAACCCGGCCGACGGGGCGCGCCTGCAGACGTGGGACTGCAACGGCTCGGCGGCTCAGCAGTGGACGGCGAACGGCGACGGCACGATGCGGGCCATGGGCAAGTGCATGGACCCGGCCGGCGGCGCCCTCGCCAACGGCACCCCGATCCAGCTGGTCACCTGCAACGGCAACCCGGTGCAGCGGTTCACCCTGTCGGCCGCGGGTGACCTGGTGAACGTCTCGGCCAACCGGTGCGTCGACGTCAAGGACCGCAACACCGCCAACGGCGCCCAGCTCCAGCTCTGGGACTGCGCCGGCACCCCCAACCAGAAGTGGTCCCGCGCCTGACCGCAGGACCGGTGGCGATCGGCGCGCTCCGGCCCGCCGATCGCCACCGCCCGGGTCAGATCCGGCTTCGGGCCTGCTCGAGGTGCCGCGTGATGGCGTGCGCACCGTGATCGCGGGCGATGGCCTGGGCCTCGTCGAGTATGGCGAGCGCGTCCGGGCGGCGATCCTGCGCGGCCGCGATGTAGGCCAGGCCGACCATGTTGGAGGCCACACCGGCCAGTGACCCGGTCTCGCGGCGCAGCCGGGACGACTCCTCCAGGTACTGGCGAGCCTCGTCCAGCCGGCCGGCGGCGTGGGCCGCGATGCCCAGGTGCCGCAGAGCCTCGGATCGGGTGTGCTTGTCCCCGGCCTCCGCGGCGAGCTCCAGGTACGGCGTCGCGGTCTCGTTGTCGCGCCGGATGAACTGGTGGACACAGCCGATCCAGAACAGCGCCTCGGCCTCACCGCGCGCGTCGTTCAGAGCCCGGTACAGCTCGAGCGCCCGCTCGAACAACGGCAGCTCGGCCGGATCCTCGGCGGCCGGCCCGTCACCGCTCTGGAACCGCGCGTGCCGGATCTTCCCCCGCGCCAGGGCCGTGTCCGCCTCGAGCGCGTCCAGCGCCCGCTCGGCGTCCGTCAGCGGGCCGGGGTCACCGCCGTACACGGCCCGCTCGTACGCTTCCCTGGCCTGTTCGAGCCGATCTTCCGTGATCATGGCGAACAGTCTTTCACTGCAAATCCTGCAACTCCTTGTTTCGGCATCGACGCATATCTATCGTCCCGAGGTAAGCGCTTTCCTTCGTGGGCGGTAGCGCGACGCACCCGAACCGACGAAAGCGAGACGAGGATGAAACGATCGATCGCCCTCAGCGTGGGGGCCACCGCCGTCGCGGCCGCCACCATCATGCTGACCCTGCCGGCCGGCCCGGCCCTGGCCGCCGACAACCTGAGCCTCGGGGCCGGCGCCGACGGGTCCAGCAAGGCCAGTGGCACCAGCTACGGCAACGTCAAGGACGGGAACACCGGCACCTACTGGTCGCCCAACGGCTCGACCGGATACGTCTCGGTCAAGTGGGGCAGCGCCACCACGGTGTCCTCGGCCGTCGTCCGGCAGGCCTCCGGCGGCGGCTCGATCGGCGCCTGGCGGGTGCTCAACGCCGACAGCGGCGCCGTCCTGGCCAGCGGCAGCGGCAGCCCGAGCACCATCTCGTTCGCCTCGACGTCGCTGAAGAAGCTGACCCTCGACATCACCAGCGCGTCCGGCGCGCCGCGGATCGCCGAGTTCGAGACGTACGGCGGTGGCGGCGGCACGACGCCGACGACGCCACCCACCACACCACCGACCACCCCGCCCACGAACCCCGGCACGCCGACCGGCTCCTGGCCGTCCTCGGCCGGCTCGGCCAGCGTCTCGGGCACGATCAACGTCTCGGGCACCTTCGACGGGGGCATGAAGACGTACTGCTGCATCGGTGACGGCTCGCAGAACGAATCCCAGGACCCGATGTTCAAGATCGCGAACGGCGGCACCCTGCAGAACGTCATCATCGGCTCCCCGGCCGGCGACGGCGTGCACTGCGAGGGCACCTGCACGATCCGCAACGTGTGGTGGAACGACATCGGCGAGGACGCTGCCACCTTCAAGGGCACCGGCGGCGGCACCAGCTACGTCATCGGCGGCGGCGCCCGGTCCGGCAGCGACAAGACGTTCCAGCACAACGGCAACGGCACGGTCAGCATCTCCGGCTTCTACCTGAGCGGCTCCGGCAAGCTCTACCGCGCCTGCGGCAACTGCTCCAGCTCGTACCAGCGCCATGTCAAAATCGACAACGTGCTGCTGAACGACATCGACATGGTCGCCGGCATCAACAGCAACTGGGGCGACACGGCCACCATCACCCGCGTCACCCTGCGCAACAGCTCCAGCGCCACGGTCTGCGGCAAGTACCAGGGCGTGGCCAAGGGCAGCGAGCCCAAGTACCTCGGCGAGGGCTGGAACGACGCCAACTGCAAGGTCAACCGCAGCGACATCACGTACGGGTAGCGATGCCCCCAGCCGGGACCGCTCCGGCCGCGACGGGTCAAGACCCGCGTTCGGAGCGGTCTCGGCGAGAGCGACGGGTCAGCCGCACCGAGGCGATGAGGCCGATCAGCAGGAACCCGGCCGCCGTGAACGCCGTCCATCGGGTGGCCGTCGACAACGCCCGCTCGGCGTCGGCGGCCAGGGGTGCCGTCGGCGGGGCGGCGGCCAGACCGGGTATCGCCGCGCCCCCGCTGTCCTTGACCGCCGACACGATCGCCGAGCGCTGCCGCTCCGGCAGGCCGCGGTCCTGAAGCGCGGTGCTCAGCTGCCCGGCGAGGACGCTGAACAGGACGGTGCCCAGCACCGCGATACCCAGGGCCGAGCCGAGCTGCCGGGTCGTGCTCTGAGTGCCGGAGGCCTGGCCGCTCATCTCCACCGGCACGTCGGCCAGCACCACCCCGGTGATCTGGGCGGTGGCCAGGCCGACGCCGACGCCGTAGACGAACAGCATCGGCGCGACCTGCCACCAGGCGGCGCCGGGCGCGGCGACCAGCCCGACGCCGACGACCCCGGCGAGCTCCAGCAGAATCCCGAGCCGTACGGAGAAGACGGCGCCCCGGGCGGCCGTGAGCGGGACGGCCAAGCCGCTGGCCACAAAACTTCCGGCCGCCAGCGGCAGCAGGACCAGCCCGGTCTCGAACGCGCTGTAGCCCCGCACGTTCTGCAGCCACAGCGGCAGCGCGAAGAGCAGGCCGAACTCGCCCAGGCTGACCACACCGGCCACCACGTTGCCGTTGCGGAACGAGGAGATGGCGAACAGCCTCAAGTCGAGCAGGACGGGCCGGCCGGCCGCGTTGCGGCGCCGCTCCACCAGCACGAAAGCCAGCAGGCCGGCCACGGCCAGCGCGAAGGCGAACGGCACCGGCGACAATCGCGCCGTCCAGCTCAGGCCGGCCACGTCCACCGGACCGGTGCGCTCGAACCAGCCGTACTCGCGGCCCTCGATGAGCGCGAAGACGAGCGCGGCCAGGCTCACCACGGACAGGACGGTGCCGGCCCAGTCGTTGCCGCCACGGCGGCGAGGCTCGCGCGACTCGGGCAGCAGCAGCGGCGCGCCGATCAGCAACAGCAGCCCGAGCGGGACGTTGATCCCGAACGCCCACCGCCAACTGAACTCGGTGGTGAGCCAGCCACCGAGCAGTGGCCCGAGCGCTGCCGTGCCGCCGATGGTGGAGCCCCACACGGCGAACGCGATACCGCGCTCCCGCCCGGTGAAGTTGGCGTTGAGCAGCGACAGGGACGTGGGCAGGATCATCGCTCCGCCGATGCCCTGCACCAGCCGGCAGGCGATCAGCACGGGTGGCGTTGGGGCCAGGGCGCATCCGACACTGCCGAGGACGAAGACGCCGATGCCGGCCATGAACAGCCGGCGCCGGCCGGCCCGGTCGGCCGTACGGCCGGCGACCAGCAGGAGCGAGGCCAGGACCAGGGTGTACGACTCCTGGATCCACTGCGCGTCGCTCGAGGTGGCGCCGATATCGTCGATGATCGACGGCACCGCGACGTTCACGATCGTCGCGTCCACGATGATCATCGCGACACCGAGGCTGACCACGATCAGGCCCAGCCACCGCCGACGGCCAGATATCTCCGTAGTCATGAATCTTGTTATACAAGTATCTCGACCATCTAGCTACCTGAAGATCTTATGAACCCGTGCGGAGGGATGTCCCTATGGGTTCTGTCAAGCGGCGAGGGCGAGCTTTTCCGCCGGTTTGTGTCTCTTGCCCTCAGCGCGTTTGCGGTCGTAGGGCCCGGCTGAGCGGGTCGGACAGGGCCGCGAACGCAGACCGGAACAACGCGCGTTTGAGCTGCTTGTTGCCGCCCTTGGGCGGGTGCTCCCCGCAGATGCTGGTGTTCGAACGGCGGGCATCGAGCATCCCCTCGATCCGCCCGGCGAGCTCTTCACCCTGTTTCAGCAGCTCCCGCGGGCTATTGGCCAGCTTCGGCAGGATGGTCTCTGTCGCGGTCGTGCCGGGAACGACCACCGTCTGGGCGTCCAAGGCGGTAAAGATCTGCTCGACAAGGCGGGCACCCATGCACGGTGCCCGCGGCTTGACGATCTCGGTAAGACCAGCATCTCCAACTCGGCCAGAGTGTCATCACCGGCATCGACCCGACGCAGCGTGTGCGGCAACGTGCGAGCGGCGTCCGCGATCACATAGGCGTCACGGGCGTCGGTTTTCGCCGTGCCCGGGTGCGGATCGGCGAGCCGGCGCATGACCAGACCGGGCAGGTAAGCGATCTGATGCCCAGCGGCGAATCGCGCAGCCGTTTACCTGTTGGGTCCAGCGCGACCGCATGGTGATCGCTCTTGCCGACGTCCAAGCCGAGGAATACGCCGTACTCGTCGCTCACGTCTTCGTCTCCCACGATGTCCATCATGGGCTCGGCCGCCGTATCTGAGCGTCGGACTGCCGGCAGCCACGTTACGAAGAGACCGACCCAGAATGCGGGTGGCCGGGTCCCTATCAGCGGTCTCGCCGACGCCACCCGGCCCGGCGACAACACCCCCCGGATCATGCGTGCGACAGAAGCAGTAAGTCATACCGGACCGAGCGACCGAGCAGCCCCGGCTGGGGACGATCAAAAAGGTAACGGGCGCTGAGGGTCTACAAGTACCGGGCCAGCGTGGAAGCGACCTCGGCCCGCATCGGGTCGGGGTTGGCCCAGCTCCAGTTCGGGTGGGCCCGGTTGGTCATCAGCGACACCACCAGCTTGCGCCGCGGGTCGACCAGCAGCGAGGTGCCGGTGAATCCGGTGTGGCCGAACGTCGTGGGCGACGACAGGTTGCCCATGAACCAGGGCTGGCGCAGGGTCACGCCGAGACCGTGGTCGGACGGGCGGCCGGGCCGCTCCGGGTCGACGGCGGGCAGGCCGGCGTTCTGGTTGGTGAGCATCTGCTTGACGATGGCCGCCGACAACAGGCGCTTGCCACCGTAGACGCCCCCGGCCAGCAGCATCTGACCGGTCAGGGCGACGTCGCGGGCCGTGCCGAACAGCCCGGCGCTGCCGATCACCCCGCCCATCTGGGCCGCGATGTCGTCGTGCACGACCCCGCGCAGCAGACCGCGGGACGTCCGGGCGTCGGTCGCCACCAGCCGCGCCGCCTGGTCGGCCGCGGAGAGCCACTTGCGCGGGTTGAAGCCCATGTACCGCAGGCCCATCGGGGTGGTGATGCCGTTGCGGACGGCCACATCGAGGCTGGTGCCGGTGACCTTCTCGACGATCTGGCCGGCGACCATCAGGCCGGCGCTCGAGTAGCGGAACGTCTTACCGGGCACGGCCCCGCTGACCAGCGGCGTGGCCAGGACCCGGGCCCGCTGGGCGGCGGCCGACAGGCCCTTCACCCCGGTGACGCCGACCGGCAGCCCGCTCGTGTGCGCGAGCAACATCCGTACGGTCACCTTGGCCTTGTTCGTGCCGGTGAACCCGGGCAGATAGCGGGCGACCGGGGCGTTCAGATCGACCTTGCCCTTGTCGACCTGCTGAAGCAGGGCGATCGCCACGTACACCTTGGTCAGCGAGGCGAGATCGAAGATCGAGTCGGTTCGCATGGCCACCCGCTTGGCCGCGGCCAGCTCGACCGGCCCGGCGCCGTAGCGCAGCGCGTGCCCGACGGCGAGGTTCACGGTCGTCGAGTTGTTCACCATCACGACCAGCGCGGCCCCGGCATAGGTCGGGTGCTTCGGGTTGGCCGGGGTCGCTTTCAGATACTTGGTGAGTACGGCCTTGAGCGGCGCCACATACGCCGGGGCGGCCGCGGCGGCGACTCCACCACCCGTACCGCCGCTGTCCTGTCCTTTGACCCAGTCGTTCTTGTCCCGGCCACAGCCGGCGACGGCGGCGGTCAGCGCGGCGGCTCCGGCACCCAGGACATGGCGGCGACTCAGCGACATGGCCGAGATCATGCCATCCGCGCGCTTCGTTTGCTGTACCCCGCCGCCCACCATGTCGCCGAAGCCGGCATTTCCGTTCGCGCACGGCCCGGCCCGTGAGGCACGATCACGATCGTGGAGACGACCTCAGCTCAGTTGCTGCGCCGGGCGCACGCAACCTCCGACGTCGACGAGCTGATCGACATCGGGTGCGATCTCGCGGACAGCGGCGAGGCTGACGGCGCGGAGTGCTGCTTTCGGCGGGCCTCGGAGCTGGGTGACGCCGCCGGCGCCTTCAACCTCGGCAACACCCTGGCCGGCCAGAGGCGCTTCCCGGAAGCGGTGGACGCCTACGAGGTCGCCCTCGAGCGTGGCGAGACCGGCGCGTGGCTGAACCTCGGTCTGGTGTTGCACGAACTGGGCGACCTGGCCGGCGAGATGCGCGCCTACGAGCGGGCCGAACGGGCCGGCGACAGCGGCGGCGCCCTGGGGCTGGCCTTCTGTCTGCGGGAGCAGGGCGAGCGCCACGCGGCCATGGGGGCGATGGAACGCGCCGCTGCCGCGGGCAACGAACTGGCCGCGGCGGTGCTGGCCTGCTGGCGCTGGGACGAAAGCCTCGACCCTTCGCTCGAGCCGGCCCTGCGCGCCGGAGCGGAGCTCTACCCCTCCACCCGCGCGGACCTCGGCGACCTGCTGGTGACCACGGGCCGGATCGAAGAGGGCCGGCTGGTGCTGCTGCGCGGCATGGAGCTGGGCGAGACGGACAGCATGGTTCCGCTGGGGAACCTCTACGCCGATGTCCTCGGCGACGCCGGCGCCGCGGAAGCCGCCTACCGGGCCGGCGCCGAGCTCGGCGACACCCACGCCCATCACAACCTGGCGAACCTGCTCCAGAGCCACGGCGATCTGGCCGGAGCCGAGCGACATTTCCGCCTGGCCGCGGAGGGCGGAGACACCCTGGCCGCGGCGGCGCTGCACGACCTGCTCGGGAACTGAGCACGCGGTTCAGCATGGTCGAGCCCGCGACTGCGCCCAGCTGGTCATCGCCGCCTACGACGCGGGCCTGGTACGCCCGGCCCGGCCCCACTGAGCGGGTCTACTTACGCGCGACCGCGCCGTAGACGGACACCTGGTCGTCGGACGGCGCGGGCTCCGTGGGCTCGCCGAGGTCGGGCCGCCACGCCGGGACGACCCGCAGGCCCGGGTCGACCATCTCCAGGCCGGTGAAGAACCGTTCGATCTCCGGCTTGGAGCGGACCCGCATGGTGACGCCCTGCCGGCGGTAGATCTCGGCGACCTGGGCCCACGCCTCCGGGCGGAAGTCGCCGGTCAGGTGGGACAGCGCCAGGTAGCTGCCGGGCGGCAGCGCGGCCAGCAGCCGTTCCACGATCTTTCCCGGCTCGTCCTCGTCGCCGATGAAGTGCAGGATGGCGATGAGCAGCAGGCCGACCGGGCGGTCGAGGTCGAGGGCGCCGGTGCGGGTCGCCGCGCGGAGGATGGCGTCGACGTCGCGCAGGTCGGCGTCGACGTACTCGGTCCGCCCGCGGGGATCGCCGGTCAGCAGGGCCCGGGCGTGGGCCAGCACGATCGGGTCGTTGTCGACGTAGACGATCCGGGACCGGGGCTCGACCGCCTGGGCGACATGGTGCACGTTCGGAGCGCTGGGAATGCCCGTACCGATGTCGAGGAACTGGTCTATGCCCCGCTCGGCCAGGAACCGCACCGCCCGGCGCAGGAACAGCCGGTTCTCGCGTGGCGGGATCCGGCTGTCCGGGTTGGCCTTCAGGCCCCGGTGTGCCGCCTCGCGATCGGCCGCGAAGTTGTCCTTGCCGCCGAGCAGGTAGTCGTAGACCCGCGCCGGGTGAGGACGGTCGGTGTGCAGGTCGTCGTGCTCGGCCATTGACCGATCATCGCACGTCGATCTGTCAGCCGTCCGCCCCGCCGCCGCTCTTCGGGGTCACCGCCTTCTCCCAGAAGCTGCGGACGACGGGTACGACCTCGGACACCGCCGGGATGCCCGGGCCCTTCTCCCGTTCGCCGACGGCGAGGGCCGGGGCCGAACGCTCCAGCGATCCGGCCATCCGGTCGATGTCGGTGATGATCGAGCCGGTGAGCACCAGCACCCCGGTGTCCTCGATGCCCGTACGCACCTTGTGCAAGGTCTGCCGGCGGGCCTCGCGCAAGCCGTCGAGCAGGTCTTCCAGGTTGCCGGCGTCCTGCGTGGTGTCGGCGTCCGGGTCGGTCTCCAGCGTGGCGTGCGCGGCGAACGCCTCCGAGGCGGCCGTGAGCAGCGGGCCGATGTCGTCCGGCACGCCGGGGCAGTGTGGTGTCGCGGCCGCGTCGAACAGCGTCCGGGCCACCGAGTTCACCTGGTGCACCCCGTGCTCGAGGACCCGGAACGTGTGGTGCACCGGCGCCACCTCGGTCAACGGTGTGGTCAGCGACCAGCGGGCCTGCCGGTCCAGGTCCTCGACGGCGTCGACCGCCTCACCCAGCGTCTCGCCGAGCTCGCGGGACCGCGCCAGCCACTGCGCGGCCTGGTCCCGGCCGTACCCGCGGGCGGCGCCGGCCCCGAGGTCGCCGAGCAGGCTCGCGATCTCGGTCGACAGATGGGCCAGCTTGCCGTGCGCCCGTTCCAGCGGGGTCATCCCGCCGACCAGCGGGGACAGGATGATGCCGACCACGATGCCCAGGCCGGTCGCGCCGACCCGTTCCCACACGAAGGTCTCGGTGACGGCGCTGCCGGCGACCAGCACGCCCAGCGAGGTCGCGGGCACGGTGACCGAGCCGTCGCCCAGGCGCAGCACCCGGCCCACGATGAGCCCGCACCCGGCGATCACGGCGATGGACACCGGGCTCGGGCCGAACACCCCCCACACCCCCACCGCGACGCCGATCCCGGCCAGGGTGCCGACCAGGCGTTTCGTCCCGTCCCGGAGCGAGGCGTGCGAGCTGAGGTGCACCGACAGGATCGCCGAGATGGAGGCGGTGACCGCGCCGACGATCTGCAGGGTGGTGGCCGCCGACCAGGCGACACCCGCGGCGATCGCGGCCACCAGGATGGAACGGGCCGTGGCCGGGTCGACCCGCTCGTACCACCGGCGCGCCACCCGGCACAGGCCCGGCGGCAGATGCGGTTCCACCCACGCCAGCAGGTCCCGGCCGGCGGCCTCGACCACCGGTTTGACCTTGCGGCGCAGGATCAGCACGACCAGCGCGCAGAGCGTGAGGCTCCCGGCGACGATCGTGATCGGGTTCACGCTGCGGCTTCCTCTTGACGAGCGGGTGATCCGGTCGCAAAAAGTATCCGCAGACGCGATGGCAAATGTGCCGAATACGGGAATTGTGACGGAGCCCGCGCCGCCGCCTGACGTCAGATCACGTGCAGTCCCGCCGAGCCCCTGGCGTCGCGTAGCACCGCCTCGGCGTCGATGTCGTCGATCTGCGCCAGCGGCACGGCCTGCTCGACCGCGTCGGCCGCGAGCACTCGCCGCCGCGGCTCGTCCGGCAGCTCACCGCGCCGGCCCGGCACGGGGACCGTCACCGGCCGCGACCGGCCACCCCGGCTCCGGCCGGCAAACCAGCCGGGCGGCGGTACGACTGAGCCCGGCCGGCCGGGGTAGTCGGGCCGGATGGCTCGGCGTCCTCTCGCGTACCTCGTGGCGGCCGGCCGGCGGCTTCGCCGGCGGTTCGGCTGGATCGACCATCTGATCCGGGCCGGCGTCCGGTACGACCAGGCCGACGGCGGCCGGCTGTCCGCCGCGGTGACGTACTACGCGTTCTTCGCGACCTTCGCGCTTCAACTGGTGGCGTTCGCCGTCTTCGGGCCGGTGCTGGACGACCCGGGGGTGCTCCGTTCGATCCAGCACTACGTCGCGAAGGACCTGCCGACGATGGATGTGGAGGCGCTGCGTGACGCGCGGGCCACCGCCCGCCGGCTTGCCGCATCGGTGGCTCACCGCCCTGGGGTTCCTGCTGGGCGTCGCGGTGAACCTGGTCCTGGCCTGCGGTGCCCTGACCGGGTTGCCGCGGGTGCGCATGCCGTGGCGCCGGCTGATCGGGCCGGCGCTGCTGGTGGCGGTGGCCATGGAGTTGCTCAAGACGATCGGCGGTGTGTACGTACGGCTGACCGAGGCCAACCCCGTCTATCAGCTGGTCGCCGGAGCGGTCGGTCTGCTGGTCTTCCTCAACGCCATCAACCAGATGTTCCTGTTCGCCGCCGCGCTCACGGCGACCAGCACCACCGGCCGCCCCGCCGACCTCGCCGAACACGGCGGCCGCCCCGTGCCCGGCCCGGACGCGACACCGGTTGAGCGGTGAGGGCGGCGTCCGCAGAGTCACCCGGTGGCCGGCAGCTGGGCTACTACCGCCCGGGCCGCCTCGGCGATCAGGGTGTCGTCCGAGGACGCGCCGGGCGTACGGCGGTCCGACTGAATGGCGATGACCAGCGGGCCGCCAGTGGGCGGCCAGACGACGGCGATGTCGTTGCGGGTGCCGTGGCCGCCGCTGCCGGTCTTGTCACCCACCTTCCAGCCGGCCGGCACGCCGGCCCGGATGAGGGTGTCGCCGGTCGTGTTGCCCACCAGCAGGTCGATCAGCTTCTGCCGGCGGGGCGCGGGCAGGTCGTCACCGAGCACGAACCGCCGCAGATCGGCGCCGAGCGCCCGGGGCGTGCTCGTGTCCCGCCGGTCGCCCGGAACGGCCTCGTTCAGCGCGGGTTCGGTCCGGGTGACGTACGTCGTGCCGTCGATGATCCTCCGCAGTTCGCGCTGCAACCCCGGCGGGCCGCCGACCAGCCGGAACAGCAGATTGGCGGCCGTGTTGTCGCTGTGCTGGACCGCGGCGGCGATCAGGGCCTCGACCGGCAGGCCCGTGGCCACGTGCCGGGAGGTGACGGGCGCCCATTCCAGAAGGTCCGCTTCGGTGTACGTGACGGTACGCCGCAGCTCGGCGCCGGACAGATCCCGCAGCAGCACGCCGGCCAGCAGGGCCTTGAAGGTCGACGCGTACGCGAAACGCTCGTCGGCGCGGTGGGCGACCGTGCGCCCGGTGCCCGTGTCGACGGCGTACACCCCGAGCCGCGCCCCGAACCGGCGCTCGAGCTCACCGAACGCGCGGGTGTCCACGACCGGCGGCGCGACAGCGGCGGGTGAGGCCGAGCTGGACGGTGTCGCCGGCGGCTCCTTAGGGCCGTCGCAACCGCTCAGCAGCGCGCCGAGGAGCAGGAGAGGAAGAAGCGCACGGGTCATACCCGAAGAGCATGGTCGGCTCAGTCAACGCCCGTCTCAGATAGTCTCAGGCCGATGAGTGCGATGTTCCCAGGGCGCTTAGGCCCGCCGTACGCCGTTGTCGCGGCCTGCGTGCTCATCGGGATCGGATGCTTGTCGTTCTTCGTGGTCATGGTCCACGACGGCGGCAACGACAAGGTCAGCGGCGCCGAGTGGGTGATCGGCTCGCTGATCGTCTGCACGGCGGTCGGGGCCTCGTTCGCCTACAAGCTCCTGCGGCGGGCCCGCGGAATCGCCCGCTTCGTCATGGTGATCGCCGGCGTCCAGGTGCTCGCCGCGCCGGCCGAGTGGTTCTACCAGCATTCGGTCTCGGCCGGCAGTGTCCTCCGGGCCCTGATCGGTGGCGGCATCGCCGTCCTGCTGGCGCTCCCCTCCGCACGCGCCTGGTTCGACCCGGCCCTCGATGACTAGCTCCCGGCCGGCGCGGTTGATCACCGAGGTGTTCACGCCGGGCATCCTGGTCGCCGCGCTGCTCCTGCTGGTGGCGTGGCACTCGTCGGACACCGCGCTGCAGGCGGTGGTCTACGGCCTGGTCGCGACCGCGGCGGCGAGCGTGCTGCCGGTGCTGTACATCCTCCACGGCGTCCGAAAGGGAAGGCTCAGCGACAAACACGTCGTGGTGCACTCCCAACGACGGGTGCCCCTGCTGATCATCCTGCTCTCGACGGCGCTCGGAACCGCCGCGCTCGCCCTGGCCGGGGCGCCGAGGGAGCTGCTGGCCCTGATCGCCTCGATGGTGGCCGCCCTGCTGATCGCCGTGCCGGTCACCGTCTTCGCGCGGTGGGGCATCTCGCTGCACGCCCTGGTCGCGGCCGGCACCGTGGCCGCCCTGACCGTCGTCTACGGCCCCGCGGTGTCACCGGGCTGGCTCCTCGTCGCCGCGGTCGGCTGGGCCCGGGTCCGGCTGAAAGAACACACACCGGCCCAGGTCCTCGCCGGCGCCGCGGTCGGCGCCACCGCCACCGGCATCATGTTCCCGCTGCTGCTGTGAGGCCGCGACGGGGTGTGGCATGGGTCGGCCGACTGGGCGGGCCGAGGGCGGTGGCCGGCGGGTGGGGCCGGGTCGGCGCGGTGATCCGCTCGAGGCATTCAATCGACCAGGACCGCGCCGGCGAGGGCGAACGCGTCCAGCAGCTCCGCCTTCAAGCCGCATGATCGGGAGATCCGGGCGCCCCGTAGCCCTTCGTGAAGCGAGGTGCGTGCCACCAGGGCCCCGGTGTCGATCCGGCGGCGGCCTACTTCACCGGTGGCCGCCGCGTACAGGAACGTCTCCCCATCGGGATGGGCGTCGGTACCTGCGTGCAATCCTGAAATCCGCGCCGACCACGCCGCGTTGCTGCCGGCCAAAGGCCACGCGGTCAGCTTCCCGCCGTCCGCACGGAGCAGCATCCGCTGATCGGGGTAATAGCGCAGTTCGCCGGCGAAGTCCGGCCACGGCGCGCCGTGGAGGTCTTCGGGACCGGCCAGCATCTGTCCGTCCGGCCCGATCATCGTCGGGCCGTCTTCCAGCGATACGTACAGGAGATAACCACCATCGATGAATGACATCGCGCCCGGGCCGAGGACCGTGTCGGCCATCGACAACCATCGACCGGTTGCCTCGTCGAGGCGACTGACGTGGAGCCTGCCTTCGGAGTAGCGGGTGCAACTCAGACCGCCGCCTGGTATCTCGTGGATGGCCGACCGCCGCCCAGTCCGGCGGCGCGGGCTAGGGTCCTCACAAGTGCCGATTTTTTCCAGCGTCGCGCGGGCCAACACGTCGAGCCGGCCTTCCTCGCGACTCTCGGTCAGCACCGCTGATTCGCCCTGCCAGGTGAGTGGCACCGCCCATCGGAGGTTGCGAACCTTGGAGCGCTGGCCGGTCACCATGTCGATGACAGCCGGCCCGGCCGTGTAGCTGTAGACGCGCCGGTCGTCGAGAACCAACAGGGACATCGACTTCGTCAATGCCAGGCCCGACGAGGTGGCCAGCGTACGGAACTCGCTTGTCAGATCGCCGTCGGTCCAGACACCGCACTCGTGGGCCATCTCGGCCACGATCGCGCCGGAGGGTGTGACGGCAACGGCGTGGATCCGCCGGTCCGACCGCAACGCCGATGCCCCGGTCAGTTGTGCGCCGGTCAGATCCGTGCCGGTGAGGTCGACCGTGATGACATCCGAGTCGCTCAGGTCGGCCCGGCGCAGATCCGCGTGGCGCATGGTCGTGCGTCTCTCGCCGGCCCGCAGGCCGTACGGCTGGGCGATCTTCAAGCCGGGCAAGGCCAGATCGGACAGGTCGACACCGTCGTACTGGCTCAGAAGCTTGACGCAGTTGGCGGCGACCAGGCCGGCCGGCTCGTCGCGCGTGGTGTGGGCGATCGCCAGTAGCTGTTCATCGGTGACGCCGGCCAGCATCGGGCGCAGGAACGTCAGCAAGGTGTGATCGAGGGCCAGGGCGCCGAACGTCTCGGCCAGCGTGGACGTCGGCTCCGGGCGGAGCCGCCCCAGCGGCTTCAGGCGGCCGTCGACCCGGTCGCTGCGCATGTGTTCCGACCAGGTCGCGTCGGCCGCGCCGGCGATCCCGCCGATGAGGTCGAGGAACGGGCCGCCCAGCAGGCCCAGCTCGGCCGCGAACTTGTAGGCGACGAAGAACTCCAGCAGCGACCGGTGGGCCGGCCGGTAGTCGCCCGCCGCGTTGCGGACCAGCAGCGTCTGGGCCCGCATGTCCTGTTCCCAGTGGTCGATGTCGCGGGCCTTGCTGACCGCCGACCCGAGGAAGGTGCGCAGCTTGTCCGGGAACTCGCGGTAGTTGAGCGTCATCGCGTTCTCCGACAGCATCTGCCAGGAGAGCTCGCACAGGAAAAAGACCTTGTCGACCCGGTCGGTGAAGGTGCGGGCCATGCCGATGTCGTTGTCCATCTTGGCCCGCAGGGCGTGCAGGTACACCTGGGCGATGTCGATCGGCTGGTCCGCGCTGATCGACGGGATCGCCGTCATCACCAGGTCCGACATCACCGGGCGGCGGAGCAGGTCGAGCAGGTACGAGTTGCGGGTAACCCGTTCCACGAGGGCGTCGTCATCGGTACGCCCGCGTAGCATCCGGCCGATCTGTTCGTCGTCCAGCGGCGCGATCTCGATGACGTCGAATCTCGTGCGGCCCTCGGCCGGGGCCAGTTCCTGACCGGCGAACAGCGCCCGCACCCGCTCGGCGTCCGGGAAGTACTCGGTTCGGCTGCTCAGCAGGACCTTCGAGCCGGGCACCGCGATCTTGGCGAGCTGTTCGAAGTTGAACGCCATCGTGTGCCGGTCGACGCGCGCCGCCATCTCGTCGAAACCGTCCAGGATGAGCAGCAGGCGGCCGGTGCGGTTGAGGTACCGGAACAGCTCGGTGGTCATCGGGATGTCGTGGTCGGCGAAGAACTTGGCCGCGACCGCCTCGACGTCGGAGACGTTCGCGTAGTCACGCAGCGGCACGAGCAACGGCAGCCGTGGCCGTTCCGGATGATCGGCCGCGCGGGCCGCCGACCAGGCCCGGCCCATCGTCCAGGCCAGGTGGAGGCTGAACCAGCTCTTGCCGGTGCCGAACTCGCCCAGCACCGACAGGTGGTCGCCGTCCGGGTCGTCCAGCCACTGCCGTACGACCGTCTCGAGCCCACCGTCTCGCCAGCTGTACTCGCTGTCGGCCTGGCGCACCCCGTCGAGGTCGAGCTCCTCCCGGACGCCGGACAGCGTGACGTACGCGGTGTCCAGGCGCAGCCGGGCGGCCTCGGCCTCGAGCCAGTCGAGGTACGGCGTGAAGTCGGCCGACATGCCGACCAGCCCGGCGAGCGTCAGGCAGGTCACGCCGGTGTCGCGGGCCGCGCTCCGGGCAGCCGGGCTGATGCGCTGGGCGGCCACCGTCCACGCACTGTCGGCCCGGCCGTCGGCGACGATCCGCTGCGCCCGCTGCACGTGCTTGGCCCGCATCTCGCCGTCGACCGCGAGGACCGCCACGTGGCCGGGCCCGCCGGTCGCCGCGGGCATGCGGACGATCCAGCCCCGCGTCCCGGCCTCTTCCGGCAGCTCGAAGACGGTTCCGTACCGCTTGGCGGCCAGCCAGGCTCCGACGTCGCGGCTCAGCCGGTCGAGCGGGGTCAGGGCGGCGCGGGCCGGTTCGATCCGCTGGCGCCGGGCCTCCTCGGCCTCGCGCACGGCCCGGACCTGCTCGGCCACCGCGTCCACCTTGTGCACGAGCTCCGTCTCGTGCGGCGTACGACCGGCCGCGACCGTCTTCAGGAACGCCTCGATGAACCTGTCGTCGACCGCGCGCACGTCCTGGTGGGTCAGGTGGCCGAACTCGCCGCTCTCGCGACCGCGGTCGACCGTGTTCACCAGCTCGACCCGCCAGCCCTTCCAGTCGCCGCTCTCGAAGCCGGCGAGGAACGACTCCTGCATGTACCGGTCACTGAGCAGCAGCTCGACCGCCTCCGACCGGCCTTCGGCGAAGGCGACGACGGCCCGCGCGTAGACGGCGCCGGGGTCGGTCTCCGTCCGCGGCAGCGCCCGCACCTTCTTGAGCCCCCGGATGACCCGGCGATCGCGCATGGCCCGTTTCAGGGCCACCCCACCGAGCATGGTGAACAGCGGGCGCAGCAGGTTCAGCAACGGCACGCAGAAACTATGCCCGGCCACAGTTGCAAGCGGTAGTGCTCATCCGGGTGGTGGTACGCGGTGACACTGACGTCAGAGGCGCCGGGGCGCCGCCGGGCCCTCCAGGAAGAGCAGCAGCTCGTGGAGGCCGTTCTGTTCGCGCCAGAGTTCGGCGGTGATGACGGTTCGCTGCTTCGGGCTTCGTTGTGCCTTGCGGCGGGTCCACATGCGGGCGACCAGCTGTCTTTTGTCCCCGCCGCCGGCGACCGGGGCGGCGCCGCACCACTGGACCAGCCAGTCGCCGGTCCACGCGGCTGCCTCGTCGGGCTCGACCCAGTCCCGTACCCGCACCCAGCCCCGCATGCTCACCATTCTTCCGGATCGGGGGCCTTGAGCCGAACCGTGAAGGTGGTTCCCTCGCCGGGGACACTCCGTACCTCGATGCCGCCGCCGTGGGCCTCGGTCAGTTTGCGGGCGATGGCCAGGCCCAGGCCACTGCCGCCGGTGGCGCGGCTGCGGGACTCGTCGGCTCGCCAGAAGCGGTCGAAGATCTTCGGGAGGTTCTCCGGGGCGATGCCGACGCCGGTGTCCCGGACCGTGATGGTCGTGTCCGTCGCGGTCACCGTGACCGAGCCGCCGCGCGGGGTGTAGCGGATGCCGTTGGAGACCAGGTTGCCGATCAGCTGCCGCAGCCGGACGGCGTCGGCCTTCACCACCGGCTGGCCCGTCACCTCCATGGTCAGGCGGACCCCGGCCGCGTGGGCCGGAGCCCGGTGACTGTCGACCACCTGGGCCAGCACCTCGCGCAGCGGCGCCGGCCGCAGGTCCAGCCGTAGCGGCCCGGCCAGGTCGCTCAGGTCGTCGATGATGTGCTGGAGCAGCAGGGCCTCCTCGTGCAGGAGGCCGACGAGCTGGGCGTCGGTGGGCGCCAGGTCGTCCTGGGCCGCCTCGAGCCAGCTGCGGATGTTCGTGAGCGGGGTGCGCAGCTCGTGCGCCACGTCGCTGACCATGGCCCGGCGCTGCGCCTCGGCGCGGTCACGGCGTTCGGTCGAGTCGTTGAGGGCGCGGGCCAGCCGGCCGATCTCGTCGCGGGTCGACACCGGCACCGGGCCCTGGCCGGCGGCCTCCGTGAGCACCCGCAGCGGGCGGACCAGGCGGCGGCCGACCAGCACGGTGACCCCGATGGTGGCCAGCAGGACGCCGCCGGTGGTGGCGACGATCCGGATCGTGTTCTGCTCGGACAGCGTGAACCGGGTCTGGTCGGCGCCCGCGGCGGGGTCGGTGACGAACAGCAGGGCGGGCGGGGCGACGTACGACTGAAGCATGGCCCGTCGGGACTTCTCCACACAGCCGCGGACCCGGGCCGGCGGCGCGGCCGCGCTGGTGCTGTCGGGCACGGCCACCGGTTCGGGACGGTCGGCGATCAGGAAGTACGTCGAGAAGTCCGGCCGTACGCCGAGCCGGAGCTCCCGGGGCAGCCGGGCACAGGTGGTGACCAGTCGCCCGAGCTCGCGCAGCGGGCCCTGCTCGGCCGGCGTCGTCGCCGTGGGCAGCCGGTCGTTGCAGGCCGCGGCGTTGCTGTCGATGCCCGGTCCGGTCGGGACGACCGACGGGCGCCCGTTGGGCAGCCTTACCACCTCGCCGTCGCCGCCACCCTCGCGGATGCAGGTCAGTGTGTCGGCCGCCAGCTTGTCGAGCCGGCCGCGCTGGGCCGGTGGGACCAGGAACGGGCCGGTCGCGCGCGGGTCGATGCGTTCCGTGCCGCCGCTGAGCGCCAGATCCAGGTTGAGCGGGTCGACGGTGGCCGAGGCGCGGGCGCCGGCCAGCGAGGGGCCGGGGCCCGAATCGGCGATCACCGCCCGGTCGGCGGTCATCAGGGTGATGCGGCGGCCGAGTTTGGCCGCCCGGTCGCGGATCAGCTCGGGGGCGCCGGACCAGTCGGGGTGCCCGGCCGCGTAGCCGACCAGCAGGTCGTAGACGCCCTTGTCCTCGGTCAGCGAGCGGCCCTGTTCCTGGCGCAGGGCCCGGGTGGCGGTGGCGGTGGCCAGCCAGGCGGTCGCCGCGATGGCGGCGACGGCGATCAGCACCGACGTGACCAGCAGGCGGGTGACCAGGCTGTGCCGCAGCGGAACCCGGCTCACGGCGTCTCCGCGGTCAGCTTGTAGCCGACCCCGTACACGGTGAGCAGATGGGCCGGATTCTGCGGATCGGCCTCGATCTTGCGGCGCAGGTTCATCACGTGCACGTCGATGGTCCGCTCGGTGGAGCTGCGGTCGATGCCGCGCGTGTGGTGCAGCAGCTGGGCCCGGCTCAGGACGCGGCCCGGCTGCTCGGACAGGGCGGCCAGGATGGCGAACTCGCCGCGGGTGCACTCGACCCGCTCGTCGCCGACGGTGACGTGGTGGCGTACCGGGTCGATGCCGAGCCGCCCGACGCGCCGCAGCTCGCCGGCTTCGGGCGGCGCTCCCCGGCCGGCCCGCCGCAGCAGGGTCCGGACCCGGGCCATGAGTTCCCTCGGGCTGTACGGCTTCGTCAGGTAGTCGTCGGCGCCCAGCTCGAGCCCGAGCAGCATGTCCTCCTCGGTGGCCCGGGCGGTCAGCATCAGCACCAGCACGTCGGACTCGGCCCGCAGCGTGCGGCACACGTGCAGGCCGTCGAGGCCGGGCATCATCACGTCGAGCACCAGCAGGCCGGGCCGCCACCGGCGGGCCGCCTCGAGCGCCGCGCGCCCGTCGTGCACGACACGGACCTCGTGACCCTCGGCGACGAGATAGCGCCGTACCACCTCGGCCTGGCGGGGATCGTCCTCGGCGAGCAGGACCTGAGCAGACATGGCGGCGATGGTAGGTCGGCGGCGCGAGGACCGGAGATCTTCGCGGGACACCTGACAGCTTTCTAACGATCTCCGGCGACGCTCGTCGCCATGCAACCGAAGATCGTGGCCTGGCTGGGCGGGATCGTGCTGGCCGGGGCGCTCGGGGCCGGCGGAGTGGTCGCCGTCTCCCGGCACCGGGCGGCCCCGGAGCCGGTGCCCGTGCCCCAGGAGAAAGTCGCGACGGCGAAGCTTCAGCGCCGCACCCTGTCGACGACGAAGAAGCTCGACGGCAGCGTCGGCTTCGGCGCGGCCCGGCCGCTCTCCGGCCACACCGGCGCCACCGTGACCTGGTTGCCGGTCGCGGGCGCGACGATCGTACGGGGAAAGCAGCTCTTCCGGGCCGATGACAAGCCGGTGATCCTCTTCTACGGCGGCATGCCGCTCTACCGCCCGATCGCCGGGCCGAACCTGGTGGGCCGGGACGTGGGAATCGTCGCCAAGAACCTGCGCGCGCTGGGCTACCGGATCGGCCACCAGCCCTCGACGGTCCGGGACGGGGAAGGCGTGCTCACCGCCGATCTCATCAAGGCCGTCAAACGCTGGCAGGAGGACAACGGGCTCCCGCCCACCGGCACGATCGCGGTCGGCGACGTCGAGGTTCAGTCCGGTGCCGTACGGGTCGACTCGATCACCGTCCAACCCGGCTCTCCGGCCAACACGGAGCTCATGACGGTCACCTCCACCCGCAAGGTGATCACCGTTTCGGCCGAGCTCGACACGGCCGCCGGGCTCGGCCGAGGTGACCACGTGACCGTCACGCTGCCCGACGACCGTACGGTCAAAGCCCGGATCCTCTCCGTCGGCCGCGCCCTCGCCTCACCCGAGGGCGGCGTGGCCGACGGCGCGGCCAAGCTGACCGTCCTGGTCACCGCCGACAAGCCGGCCGACCTGGCCCGGCTCGACTCGGCCGGGGTGCAGGTCAACGTGGCCGGCAAGGTGGCCGAGGACGTTCTCGCCGCGCCCGTCGAGGCGCTGGTGGCGCTGACCGAGGGCGGCTACGCCGTGCAGGGCCCGGACGGCCTGGTCGGCGTCACGACCGGCATGTTCGCCGACGGCTGGGTGCAGGTCAGCGGCCCCGGCCTGGCCGAGGGCATGGACGTGGTGGTCGCCTCGTGACGCTCGTGTCGGTCGGCCACGTGAGCGTGCGCTACCCCGGCGGGGTGACCGCCCTCGACGACGTGAGCCTCGCCGTCGACCGCGGCGAGCTGGCCGCCATCGTCGGCCCGTCCGGTTCCGGCAAGTCGACGCTGCTCAACATCATCGGCACTCTGGACCGCCCGACCAGCGGCACCGTCCGCATCGGAGACCGGGACGTGGCGACCCTGCGTGACCGCCGGCTGTCGGCGCTGCGGGCCCGGGAGATCGGCTTCGTCTTCCAGCAGTTCCACCTGACCGACGGGCTGAGCGCGGCCGAGAACGTCGCCACCGGCCTGCTCTACGCCGGAGTGCCCCGCCGCCACCGCCGCGAACGGGCCCTGCACGCCCTGGAGCGGGTCGGTCTCGCGCACCGCGCCCGGCACCGGCCGAGTGAGCTGTCCGGCGGCGAGAAGCAGCGGGTGGCGATCGCCCGCGCGCTGGCCAACGGCCCGTCGCTGGTGCTGGCCGACGAGCCGACCGGCGCCCTGGACACCGCCACCGGCCGCACGGTCCTCGACCTGCTGCGCCGGCTCAACGAGGAGGGCACCACCATCGTGCTGATCACCCACGACCGTGACATCGCGGCCGCGCTGCCCCGGCGGGTCGAGATCCGCGACGGCCGGATCGTCTCGGACGTACGCCGATGAGCCCCGTCGACCTGCTCGGGCTCGGCCTGCTGGGTGTGCGCACCCGCCCGGGCCGGGCGGCGCTGTCCGGGCTCGGCATCGCCATCGGGATCGCCACGATGATCGTGGTGACCGGCCTGCCCGCGTCGGGTCAGGCCGCCCTGGTGGAACGGCTCAGCGCGCTCGGCACGAACACCCTGCAGGCGACGGCCCAGCCCGATGTCCAGCCGCCCGCGCCGCTGCCCGAGTCGGCGGTCGAGATGGTCCGGCGCATCGGCCCGGTGACCGGCGCGTCGGCCGTGGCGAACACCCACGCGGCCGTACGCCGTAACGAGCGCACCGCGTCCAGCGGCCTGACCGCCCTGGCCGCCCGCCTCGACCTGCCCGCCACGATCCAGGCCCGGATCCGTTCGGGGGCCTGGCTGACCGCGGCCACCGAGAGGTTCCCGGCCGTCGTCCTCGGCTCGGTGGCGGCGGCCCGGCTGGGCGTCACCGATCTGCCCCGGGGCGACGCGGCGCCGCAGGTGGTGATCGGCGACCGCCGCTTCACCGTGGTCGGGATCCTCGGCCCCACGCCGCTCACACCCGACATCGACCGGTCGGTGCTGGTCGGCTGGCCCGCCGCGAAGTCCGAGCTCGGCTTCGACGGTCACCCCACGGTTCTTTACGTACGCGGTGAGGAGGCGCAACTGGAAGCGGTACGCGACGTGCTGGCCGAGACCATCTCCCCGGAACGCCCCGGCGCCGTGACCGTCACCCGCCCGTCGGACGCGCTCGCCGCCAAGCGGGCCACCGAAAGCAGCTTCTCGGTGCTGTTCCTGGCCCTGGCCGGGGTGGCCCTGGTCATCGGCGGCCTCGGCGTGGCCAACACGATGGTCGTCTCGGTGCTCGAACGCCGCTCCGAGATCGGCCTGCGCCGGGCCCTGGGCGCCACCCGGGGCCAGATCCGCGGCCAGTTCCTCACCGAGTCGGTCATCCTGGCCGGCGCCGGCGGCGTGGCCGGAGCCGGCCTGGGCCTGGCCGCCACGGTCGGCTACGCCGCCTGGCAGAACTGGCCCCTCGTCATCCCGGCCGGACCGGCCGGCCTGGGCGCGGCCGGCGCCGTGGTCATCGGCGTCCTGGCCGGCGTCTACCCATGCGTCCGGGCCGCCCGCCTCACCCCACGGGCCGCCATCTCCTGAACCACCCGCCCTGAACGTCCCAGGAGCTAATCGCCGTCCAGGGTCCAGACCCGCCGAACGCCGTGGAAGTATCCGGTGAGGAAACGAGCCATCCGGGCGGGATCACGCACCGGGGGCGGCTGTGGGGCGGCCCGAGGGAGAGGGACCAGGTTAGCCATCGGCACACGCTGGGGAAGACCGCTTCCACCGAGGAACCCGCCGATCCTCGGCTCGGCGTGGCGGACCGCGCGCCAGCTGACGTCGCTGGGACCGGCCCAGTCCAATTCCGTCAAGCGGGCGCCGCGGTCGCTGAACCAGGCCGACAGGACCGCCTCGTAGACCACGAGGCCGTCGTCCAGGGTGCCGTCCGGTATCGCGATGGTGGTGTCCGCGGTGTCCGGGGTGCGCACGCCCGCCGGGTGAGGACGGAACGGGAGCAAGCCGGTGCCGGTGGCCGAGGCAGCCGGTACCGGCCGGCCGATGTGGATCTCGAGGGCGATCAGTTCTCCGGCCGTGGCCACCAGGACCTGGCCGCGGTCGCCCAGGCGCAGGCCGGTGACCGGCACGCCCACGTGGATGCTGTCCAGCTCGGTGCCGGTGAGCAGCGACCACACCCGGACCTGGCCGTTCTGGTCGCCGGTGAGGCCCAGGGGGATCGCCTCGTCGAATCCGACAGCCACCGCTGTCACGGGTGCGTCGTGGGTGAGGGAGCGCTCGGCCGTACCGTCGACCATCACCACCGCGTCGGTGGTGGCCCGGGCCAGGCAGACCACCCGCTCGTCGATCCAGATGGCGTCCTGCGGCATGAGCGGCTCGGTGAGAGAGCCCAGGAGCCGGCCGGTGGGCAGGTCGATGATCGTCGCCGCTCCGGAGGTGTCCACCACCAGCACGGTTGGGCGGCCCGCGGTCCGCTCCACGATGAGGCGCCGGGGCGGCCGGTCGACGTCGACCGTGCGTCCGTAGCGCTCCCCCGTCTCGGCGTCGAGGATCCGCACGACACCTTCCGCGTCCGCGGACACCGCCAGAGTCCGCCCGAAGGCGGCGCCGAACGCCACCGCGGTCACCGCGCCGTCGTGCCGGTCCGGGACCCGCATCAGCTCCTTGCCGGTCGCGAAGTCCCGCGCCGAGACCGAACCGTCCTGTTCGCCGACCGCCACGATCGAGCCGCTGCCGGTCGAGCCGAGCGCCAGGGCGGTGCAGCGACGGTCTCCGAACGACAGCGACCAGCGCGGCCGCCAGGACAGCGCCTCGTGACCGGGCAGATCGACGAGACGCCGCACCATCGCCGAGTGGCCGGCGCGGGCGGCGGCCAGGGCGAGAGCGGTCCGCAGCCGGCGGCCGGCCGGCGGTGGTTCGGCACCGTCCAGGGCGGACCGGTAGATCTCGGCGACCGCCTGGTGCCGGGCGTCGTCGCTGCGTGCCATCGCCTCGCGCACGACCGCCGGGTCGGCCGCCACCAGCCATCCCTCGTCCAGCACGATCTCACCGAGCCGTCCCGCCTGGTCGGCGTGCTCGGCGATGTGCCGGAGCGTGTACGGCGAGGCCAGGTCCCAGCGGCGGCCCGGGTCCTCGCCCGGCGGCGCGACCTCGGAAAGCAGCCCGTCGAGCACGCGCCCGGGGTCCGCCGAAGGCTTCAGGTGGTCGGCGAGGCTCTGATGGTAGAGCTGATAGAGGATCGTCCCGTCCCGCTGGTCGGGGCCGGCCCGCAGGTAGAAGCGCGCCTCGTCCAGCGCGCCGAGGACGGCACGGACGTCGCTCGAGGGGTCCTGGGCCCGGCGCAACGTCTCCGCCGGCATGCCGTCGCCGCGCGCGTGCGCCAGCACGGTGAGGGTGTCGCGGACGCGGTCGTCGCACTCGCGCGTCCGCAGGTCGAGCTCGAGCAGGCCGGGCAGCGACAGCGGCACCGTCGCGCCGAGGTCCAGCGCCCAGCGGTTGTCGGCGACCGGTTCGTCGTACGCGCTCAGCACATGGCCGGCGAACAGGCCGGCGACCAGGAAGGCGCCCGTCTCCCGGTGCGCCTCGTCCCCGGTCAGCCGGGTCGCCACCTCGTTGGCCACGGTCATGGCGGGACCGACCACATCGCGCCGGTTCCAGCGCCGATCGGTCAGCAGGAGTTGGAGGACGTACTGCCGGATGTCCTCCCGCAGTTGCGCCGGCTCGGCCCGGTCGAGGTCGAGCAGACCACCGGCCCGCTCGGCCTCGGCCACGAGCGGGCGGAAACGCCGCCACGGCCGCATGCCGACCAGGAGACGAACCGCGCGTCCGTCGGCACAGGTGGTCCTGAGCAGCGGCAGGAGCAGATCCTCCATGATCTTTTCCCCGTCGACCGCCTCGTCCAGCGCGTCGATCACCACGACGGGCGGCTGGTCGAGTTCGGCGATGCGGTCGATCAGCTCCGGCGCTGTCAGATCGGCGGTTCTGGTGCCGAACAACTGATGCTCGATCGACGCGATCACCTGGTGGGGGCCCCGTTCGTGGGCGTGCACGGCGGCGAAGCGCGGGCAGGGCCGCAGGATGTGGTCGAGGTGTTCCCACAGCGGCCGGGTGTGCTCGTGAAGGTCGGGGTGGGCGGCGCAGACCAGGATGCCGATCAGGGCCGATTTGCCGGCGCCGGGGCTGCCCGTCACCACCCGCAGAGTCACGTCACCTTCGAGGTTGGCCCACGGTGCCAGATGACGCAGCTCCCGGTCCCGGCCGCGGAAGAAACCGGTCGTCGTGGCGGTCGCGACGGGACCGTGCGCCGCGGCCCGGCCGATGAAGTGCGCCGGATCGAGGCCGTCGTCCAGCTGGTCGACGACCGGTGCGAGGCGCGCGTAGGGATCGGCCGCCCGGCGCCCGGCGTGGCCGGCATGACGCGGGTTCGGGAAGAACGGCAGCGCGGACGGCATCGCGCTGATGTCCACCAGACTCGCGGTCACCCGCTGGGAGAACGCCAAGCGGCGATCCGCCTCCCACGTCACCGCGCGCCGGATTCGCTGGGCGATGGTGGTGATCGGTGCGTACCGGCGGGACTCGTCGATGTCGAGGACGCCTTCGAGTAGATCGCGGTTCACCTGGGTGACCGCGCGGGTGAACCGGCCGCCGTACGCCCGTTCCGACGGCCCGCACGCGGCAATCACCCAGGCCCGCGCGTCCTCGTCGCTGAACTGCGGCTGCCAGCTCAGGCGGGCGGCGTCCCCGGCGAAGCAGATGTCGAGCAGGAAAAGCGTCAGCGGCGCGTACGGGCCGGCGTCCACCACCGCACGCAGCCAGGTCTCCACGGCGGTCAGTTCGGTGTGCCGGCCGTCGGCCGCGACCACACGCAGCGCCCCGGTACGGGTGATCCACCCATGGCTGAGGACATGCACCACCAGGATGTCGGAGGGACCCAGGCGGTCGATGGCCTCGAGCACGGCGTGACCCAGGTCCTCGGCGGAGCTGTCCGGTTCGAGGGTGGTGCGCGCATAGCCGAGGTCGGCGAAGGAACCGGCCAGGGCGGCGATCTGGCCGGGGGCGTCCGGGAGGTCGGCCAGGCCCTCGGCCGGGGACGTGTCGGCACCGAACCGCCCGAATCCCGCGCAGATCACCTCGCGCGCCTGGGCCGTCTCGGGCACGCCACTCCTTACCGAAGTCCGTATGACCGGTTCGCTAGCGTCTCGAAGAAACCCTCATCGAGTCAAGATGCGGAAGGAACCCGCCACCATGAGCTCGCCCGTAGTCGCCGTCCACGGTATCTGGAACCGCCGGCGCGCGGCGCCCGAGGCCGCGGCGGTGGCGCTGGCGTCGAAGTGGAGCCTGAGTCTCGCCGCCGGATATCGGGCCGCGGGCCTCACCACGGCGCCACCGTCGGTCGCCGGGACCTACTACGCGCATCTGCTGAACGACGGGGCGCAGGGCGCCGTCCCGGATCTCGACCGGCTCACTCCGGACGAACAGCGCTGGGCCTGGTCGTGGATCGAAGCCTTGGGCGCACCGGACGAGGCCGCGCAAGGGCCGGTCACCTATCCGCTGCGGCAGGGGCTCGATTGGGTGGCCCGCCGGCACCGCCGGAGCGCCGAGATCGTCGGCCGTCTCATGTCGGCCTTCCTGCGTGAGGTTTACGTGTACATGACCCGGCCCGGAGTCCGGGAGCGCTGCCGCGACATCGTCATGGAGGCGATCGTGGGCAGCGGCGCCCGGATCGTGGTAGCCCACTCGCTGGGCTCCGTGGTGACCTACGAGGCGCTGTGCGCCAACCCCGGCCACGACGTCGATCTCCTCGTCACCGTCGGTTCCCCGCTGGCCCTGCCCGGTGTCGTCTTCGAGGGTCTGGTGCCGGAACCGCGCGACGGCCGCGGCGCCCGCCCGGCCGGAGTGGCGCGCTGGGTGAACATCGCCGACCCGGGCGACCTGGTGGCCGTTCCGGCTCGCCTCGGCGACCGCTTCCCCGTCGACCGGCACGACGAAGCGCACCTCGGCGCGGTCGACTTCCACACCCTCGACGGCTACCTGTCGTGCGGCCTGACGGCGGCGGCGATCGCACCGTACGCCTGAACACCGTGGACATCCTGTCCGAGGGCCGCCCGCCTCACCCCACGGGCGGCCGTCTCCTGAGCTACTTCCGGGCGGCGATGTCGCGCTCGCAACCGGGGATCAGGTCGAGGCCCATCGAAATGGACTTCGCGTCGTTCTGGTCACCGCCCAGCGCGATGCTGAGCCCGTCGTCGCTGATCTCGACGTACCGGACGCCCTTCTGTTTGAGGCACTTCACCGTCTCCCGCGCGAAGTCCTTGGCCTCCGGGTTGGCCGGATCCTTCTCCCACGGCGGCAGCGGGTAGAACTGCGGCTCACAGATCTTGTTGGCCGCCTCGAACTTCTCGGTCTGCTTCCCCGATACGCCGACCGGCCCGGTCTGTGCCTTCTTCCGCTCCTGCTCGATCGTGCTGCCCTTGACCATGCCGCCGTGGTCGGACAGGCATTTGTTGTACGGCCCGAGCAGCGCCTCGAACTCCTCCGGTGTCGTGTCCAGCCGCTCCCGGGGCCGCTGAGCCTTCGGCGAGGCCGACGCCGGGGCCGAGGTCGAGGCCGACGGGCTGACCAGGGTCGCCACCTTCGCCGTGCTCGTGTCCTCGGCCGGCTTGTCGCAGGCGGTCAGCGCGCTCAGCGCCACGACCGCCACCACCAGTCTCCGCATGATCTGACTCCCTGTCTCCGTGGCCGGGCTGGCTCCCGGCCGGGAGCCAGCCTGACCAGCGGACGTCAGGAAGTGATCAGGTTCTCCGTGCCGTCGGGGTCACAGGCGCTGGAGCTGGAAACGCTGGTTGGCGCCGGCGCCCGGTGTCCACTGCGAGATCCGGGCGCCGTCGGCGGTGGCGGCCTGCCACACGTCCATGGCCAGCCCGCTCTGGCGGTTGAGCAGCCGGACCACTCCCCCGCCCTGGTCCTCCACCCGCCACTGCTGGCTGGTGGCGTTCGTGTCCGGCTGCTGGGTGATGTCGGCGCCGGTGCCGTTCCCGGCGACCTGCAGCACCAGCCCGCTGTGCCGGGCCCGGATCCGGTGGTAGCCGCCGTCCGAGGCCAGGAAATCGAACTGCTGGTTGAGGGCGGTGGTGGGCTGCCACTGGATCAGCTGCGCGCCGGCGGTGGCCGACGCGCCGTTGATGTCGGCCGCCTTCTGACTGTGCTGGGCCACCAGCCGGTAGTACACGCCGGTCTCCACCGGCCCCGACCGGGTGGCCGACGCGCGGTAGGTGTGGCCGGCCTGGCCGGCGAACTCGACCAGATCGGTCTCCAGCCGAGTCGCCTGTACCACCGCGCCGCTCGTCTCGTCGCGGATCTCGAACGTGCCGGTGAAGACCCGGCCGCGGACCCGGACCGGGCCGGCGCGGTCGGGCGTGATGGAGAACTCGGTCCGGGTGGTGCTCCAGGTGGCGCCGACCGTGTGTCCGCCGCGGCCGCGCAGCCCGCTGACGCTGCCGGCCGGCCAGGCCGACGGCAGCGCGGGCAGCACATGCAGCTCGCCGTTGTGGCTGTGCAGCAGCATCTCGGCGATGCCGGAGGTGGCGCCGAAGTTGCCGTCGATCTGGAACGGGGGATGCAGGTCGAACATGTTCGGCGCGAGCCGGTCCGTCCGCACCAGATCGCGCAGGAGTTTGTGGGCGCGCGCCCCGTCCTCCAGCCGCGCCCAGAAATTGATCTTCCACGCCAGTGACCAGCCCGTCCCGTCGTCGCCGCGCAGTTCCAGCGTCTGGCGTGCGGCCTGGTAGAGCTGGGGTGTGCCGCGCCGGGTGATCTGGTTGCTCGGGTGCAGGCCGTACAGGTGGGAGACGTGCCGGTGGGTGCGTTCGGTCTCCACCCAGTCGGCGAGCCACTCCTGGATGTTGCCGCGCGAACCGACCCGGGTCGGCGCCAGCCGGTCCCGGGCCGCCAGCACCTGGGTGCGGAAGGCCGCGTCCACGCCAAGGACCTCGGTGGCGCGGGCGACACCGGTGAACAGGTCGCGCAGGATCTGGTTGTCCATCGTCGGCCCCGCGCAGACGCTGGCGTTCGCGTGGTGGGCCAGCTCCGGGGAATTCGCGGGGTTGGTGACCAGATACCCGAGGGTGGGGTGGGCCACCAGCGAGTCCAGGAAGAACTGCGCGGCGCCCTTCATCGCCGGGTAGTTGGCCCGGAGGAACGCGACGTCACCGGTGAACAGGTGGTGGTCCCAGATCATCGTGGCCAGCCAGGCGCCGCCGGTCTGCCACATGCCCCAGAACGCGCCGTCGACGACCGACGACCCGCGCCAGGCGTCGGTGTTGTGGTGGGTCACCCATCCGCCCGCGCCGTACTGGACCTGTGCGGTGCGGGCCCCGGTCACCGCCAGATCCTTGATCATGTCGAAGACCGGCAGGAAGCATTCGGACAGGTTCGTGGTGTCGGCCGGCCAGTAGTTCATCGGCAGGTTCGCGTTGACGGTGTACTTGGAATCCCAGGACGGGGCCATCTCCTGATTCCAGATGCCCTGCAGGTTGGCCGGCTGGGACCCCGGCCGGGAGGAGGCGATCAGCAGGTAACGGCCGTACTGGAACAGCAGGGCCGACAGCTGCGGGTCGTTGACGCTCGCGTGCTGGGCGATGCGCACGTCGGTGGTCTGGTCGGCCGCCGAGGTACGGCCCAGGTCGATCGTCACCCGGCTGAACAGCGCCTGGTGGTCGGCCACGTGCCGGGCGCGCAGCTGGTCGAAGCCGACGGTGCGGGCGGCGGCGAGGTGTCCCCGCGCGATGCCCTGGTAGTCGCCGTTGACCGTGCGGTAGTTGACGTAGCTGGAGCCGATGGACACCAGCACGGTGACGCTCGTGGCGCCGGAGACCCGGAGCGTGCCGCCCGAGCTGCTGACCGTGCCCCCGGTGACGCTCGCGCCGGCCAGGGCGAGGAACCGGACCGAGCCGGCGAGGCCCTCCATGTCGCCGGAGATGCCGTCGAGGGCGATCGTCGCGGAGTCCGGGCTGGACGTGGTCGTCCGTTGCGGGCTGTCGAACGTGGCGCTGAAGGTGATCGCGTTGGCCCGGTCGGCCGTCAAGCGGACCGCCACCACCTGGTCCGGCGCGCTCGCGAACACCTCCCGCTGATAGCGCACGCCGTTCTGCACGTACGTGGTGGTCACCGTGGCCGTGGTCAGGTCGAGCGTGCGGTCGTACTGCGACGCGCCGGAGGCGCTGCCGACGGCGAGCCGCAGGTTACCGACGGGCTGGTAGGCCAGCTGCCCGACGGGGTTGCCGAGCATCGTCTGGTTGATCAGATCCTGGGCCGCGACCCACTGGTCGGCGAACACCCGCCGGCGGATCTCGGCCAGGTTGGCCGCGCCGCGCGTGTTCGCCGAGTCGTAGGGGCCACCCGCCCACACGGTGTCCTCGTTGAGCTGGAGCCGTTCGGTGTCGATGTTGCCGAACACCATGGCCCCGAGGCGCCCGTTGCCGACGGGCAGGGCCCGCAGCCAGTCCGTTCCGGCCGGCTCGTCGTACCAGAGCGCCAGATCCCCGGCGGCCAGCACACCCGCCGGCGGCGCCGCACCGGCCTTGGCCGCCGCGGTCCACCCGGCCGGCATCAGCGCCGCCCCGGCCCCGGCCACGCCCGCGGCCAGGAGCTTCCTGCGTGTCACGTCACCCATGTGAGGTCTCCCCGCGTCGCGTCACGGAAGGGTCCAGCGCTGGTTGGCGGCGCCGTGGCAGGTCCAGATGATGAGCTGGGTCCCGTCCGCGGTGCCGGCGCCGTTGGCGTCCAGGCATTTGCCCGACTGGGGGTTCACCAGCGAGCCGTTGGTTCCGGGGGCCCAGTTCTGGCCGCCGGAGCCGTTGCACGTCGACAGCTGGACCGGCGCGGCGTTCGCGGTGCTGCCGCCGGCGACGCCCATGCACTTGCCGAGCGAGCGCAGGGTGCTTCCGTTGACCGTCCACTGCTGGTTGGCGCCGCCCGTGCAGCGCCAGAGCTGGATCTTCGTGCCGTCGGCCGAGCTGGCGCCGCTGACGTCGACGCACTTGCCGCCGGCGCTGGTGATCGGGCCCGTCCGAGGCGTCGTGCCGCCCAATTCCTTGATCCGGACGTTGCGGAACGACACGTCGTCACCGGTTCCGTGGTTCTGGAGGCCGATGTAGCCGGAGGTCAGCGACCGGGCCGGGTCCGTGTTGGTGAAGTCGTTGATCAGGACGCCGTTCAGCAGGACCTGGAGACGTTCGCCCTCGACCAGCAGCTCGTAGGTGTTCCACTCGCCCGGCGGGTTCAGGGCCGCGTCGCGGGCGGCGATGTCGGCCGACTGGGACCCGTACACCGAGCCGGTGGTCCGGTCGGCCGAGTCGGTGGCGTCGATCTGCACCTCGTAGCCGGTGGTCTGGGCCGAGTCGGGGGTGCTGCCGGCCGGGAATCCGAGCAGCACGCCGGAGTTGTCATCGCCCGGCGTCATCCAGTCGAGCTTGAGCGAGTACGAGCGGAACTCCTTGGCGCTGTACCACAGCATGCCCGGCCCACCGGACGAGGTGAGCGTCGCGTTGCTGTTGGCGAAACTCCCCGGTCCGGCCTGCGACCAGCCGGTGGTGGAACCGTTGTAGAGGGTGGTGTAGCCGGTCTCCGGCCGGCAGTCGGCCTTGGTGCGGTTCGCCGCGTACCTGATGCCGCCGAGGATCAGCGCCCGGAAGCCGGCCTCGCTGTAACTGGCCTGCGTGTGCCCGCCACCCGCGTAGAAGGAGCGACCACCTTGGTAGGTCTTGCACCAGGTGTGCGGGTGGTCGCCGCCCATCGTGCCGCCCGAGTAGGTCGACTCATCCAGTGTGGACAGTACCCGGGCCGACGACCGGGGGTTGGTCCGGAAGTTGTACCACTCGTCGGTCCGGGTCGCCGCCGGAGCCAGCCCGGCGGTGGCGGCGTGGGCCCGGTTCTCCGTCCGCACGGTGGCCGGCTGGATCGCCGGGTGCGAGGCGAAGTACGCCCCGACCAGCTCGCCGTAGAACGGCCAGTCGTATTCGGTGTCCGAGGCGGCGTGCACACCGACGTATCCGCCGCCGGCCCGGATGTAATTCTCGAAGGCGGTCTGCTGCGTGGAGTTGAGCACGTCGCCGGTGGTGTTGAGGAAGACGACGGCCTCGAACTGGGCCAGGTTGGCCGCGGTGAACTGGCCGGCGTCCTCGGTGGCGGTCACCGTGAAGCTGTTGGCCGCGCCCAGCTCCCGGATCAACTGGATGCCGGCCGGGATCGCGTCGTGCCGGAAAGCGGCGGTCTTGGAGAACACCAGCACGTCGTACGGTGCGTCGGCCGCGCGGGCCGGGCCGCCGGTGCCCGCGAGGGTCAGCAGCACCGCCGCCGCCACGCCGAGGATTTTGGAAGTGAGTGGGCGCATGGCCGGGATTCCTCTCATGGCAGGGTCCAGCGCTGGTTGGTGCCGCCGTGGCAGGTCCAGATGATCAGCTGGGTGCCGTTGGCGGAGCTGCCGCCGTTGGCGTCGAGGCACTTGTTCGACTGGCCGTTGACCAGGGATCCGTTGGTCCCGGCGGTCCAGTTCTGGGCGGCCGAGCCGGTGCAGGCCGACAGCTGCACCAGGCTGCCGTCGGCCGTGGCACCGCCGGCCACGCCCATGCACTTGCCCAGCGCGCGCCAGGTGCTGCCGGTGCGGGTCCACTGCTGGTTGGCCCCGTTGTTGCAGGTCCACAGCTGGATCTTGGTGCCGTCGGTGGTCGCCGAGCCGTTGACGTCGACGCACGACCCGCTCGCGCCGACGATCCGGCCCGTACCGCCACCGGTGGAGGTGGCACCGAACGTGAAGGCGTCGACGTCGAACAGCGTCCCGGATCCGCCCTGGAAGGTCAGATACAGAGTGGTGGTGCCGGACGGGACGTTGGACAGAGTCGTCGACACGTCGGTGAAGGTCTCATAGCTGCCGGTGACCGGCACGGTGACCGAGCCGAGCACGGTGCCGGTGGCCGATCCGGCGCGGACCGAGATCGTGCCGCCGGCGCCGCCGGACGACACCCGGGCCGTGAACCGGTTCTCGCCCGCGAGGGAGTACCGCGAGAACGCGATCCAGTCGCCGTTCTGGATGTCACCGACGGTTTGGCCGCCCTCGGCGGTCGTCTTGCTGTACAACGAGGTGCCGGACTGGGTGCCGCGGTGCTCGGCCTGCCGGTGCCGCGGCTGGAGAATCTTCTGTGCGCGGGTGGTCAGCGCGGGCTGGCCGTTGGCGCCCAGATCGGTGTATTCCGCGTCGAGGACCGCGAACAGGTTGGCCGCGGTGTCGTGCTCGCCGTCCACCGGGATCCGCAGCGTTCCCGAACATCCGGTGGCCGAGCTGATCGGGTGCGCGTGGTCGTCGTGACCGAGCAGGTAACTCAGCTTGACCCGGCTGCAGTCGACGGCGCCGTCCTCGGGATCCGACACCGTGATCGTGTACGGCACGTTGTCACCGAAGCTGAACAGGGCCCCGTCGGCCGGCGTGTTCAGCACGACCGTGGGCGCGGTGTTGCCCACCGTGACCGTCATCGAGGCGCTGGCGGTGAGGCCGGCGGGATCGGTCACGGTGAGGGTCACCGTACGCTCGCCGGCGGTGGTGTAGGTGTGGCTGGGGTTGGCCGCCGAGGACGTGCCGCCGTCCCCGAAGTTCCAGGCGTAGGTCAGCGCACCGCCTTCGGGGTCCGACGAACCGCTCGAGGAGAAGTTGACGGTCAGCGGGGCCGCGCCGGACGACGGGTTGGCCGCGACGCGGGCGATCGGCGCCTGGTTGTTGCCGGCCCCGTTGTACTCGATGCGGTACAGGGCCGAGCTGGCGTCGCCGTTGCCCCAGCCGGTGCCGTAGTCCAGCACGTACAGGGCTCCGTCGGGGCCGAAGGCGCTGTCCATGACCTGCGTGCCGCGCCACGGGAAGTCGCTGATCTGCCCGGCCGACCCGTCGGCGTTGACGTCGATGGTCTTGATCCAGCGACGGCCGAACTCCATCGCGAAGAAGTGCCCGTCCAGGGTCGCCGGGAACTTGACCGTGGACGGGTTGGACGCGTCGTACCGGTAGACGGCGCCGCCCATCGGCGACTCCGATCCGCAGCCGAACGCGGCCAGCGAGCAGTTGTCGTACTTGATCCACGCGGCGCGGGCGGCCGGCAGGTTGGTCAGGCCGGTGTTGCGCGGCGAGTTGTTCACCGGTGCGGCGCAGTTGAACCGGCTTCCCGAGGGACCCGACGGGAACGTGTAGTCCACGTAGGTCTCGTTCGTGGTGTTCGAGCCGGTGCAGTAGGGCCAGCCGTAGTTGCCGGCGGAGGTGATGCGGTTGAACTCCACCTGGCCCGCCGGCCCGCGCGCCGAACTGGCCGTGCCGGCGTCGGGTCCGTAGTCGCCGACGTACAGCACGCCGGTCGCCTTGTCGACGCCGATCCGGAACGGGTTGCGCAGGCCCATCGCGTAGATCTCGGGCCGGGTCCGGGCGGTGCCGGGCGGGAACAGGTTGCCCGAGGGGATCGAGTACGACCCGTCGGCGTTCACCTTGATCCGGAGAACCTTGCCGCGAAGGTCGTTGGTGTTGCCGGCGCTGCGCTGCGCGTCGTAGACCGGGTTGCGGTCGCCGCGCTCGTCGAGGGGCGCGTAGCCGCCGGAGTCGAACGGGTTCGAGTCGTCGCCGGTGGACAGGTAGAGGTTGCCGGCGGCGTCGAAGTCGATGTCGCCGCCGACGTGGCAGCACATGCCCCGGTTGGTGGGAACCTCCAGGACGGTCACCTGGCTGCCGGTGTTCAGGGTGAAGTCGGCGTTGAGCGTGAACCGGGACAGCCGGTTCACGCCGTTCCACACGGAGAAGTCCGTGCCGGTGGCCGGGGCGTCTCCACTGGGCGTGGAGAGGGGCGGCGCGTAGAAGAGGTAGATGAACCGGTTGCTGGAGAAGCCCGGATCCACCCCGACGCCCTGCAGCCCTTCCTCGTCATGCGTGTAGACGGGCAGGGTGCCGATCGTGCTGGTGACCCCGGTCGCGGTGGTGCGGCGCAGGACGCCGTTGCGGGCCGTGTGCAGCACCGAGCGGTCCGGCAGCACCGCCATCGACATCGGCTCGCCCAGTTCGCCCACCCCGCGGGCGAGTTCGACCTGCTGGAAGTCGGCCGCGTTCACCGGGTGCGAGGCGGCCGGGGACGCGGTACCGATAACGGTCGCCACCATGCCGGCGGCGGTGAGAACGGCGGTTGCTGCCGCCACTGAAGCGCGTGCTCTCATGAGCTGATCACCTTCGTCGTCGGCTTCGGATGTGGCCGGTGAACGCTGCCCTCAGGAAAGAACCCACACTCAGGGCCGCGAATGGTGAACGTTAACAACCTGTGCCGTCAAACGCTAAGCATGGAATAGAAGTGAGTCAATACTTGACACGCTATTCACATTCCGGAAATCGCTAAAGACTGTTACGGCGATACCGGCGTAACACTTTTACCATTGCGATTTTTAACAGCCACTGCACCGCTGCTGTCGTACCGGCCGAGGCATGACACCGCGGCACAGGGCGATCAGCCCGGCATCGGCCGGACCGTCGAACACGGCCAGCCAATCGACGACCAGATAGAGCGATCCCCGGTCGTCGATACCGAGGAAGAACCGGCCGTGGTCGAGCTCGCCCAGCGGGTAGAGGGACCGGCCGAGGATCTCGCTCCACTCCCGGAACCGGTCCTCCTCGCCCGCGCACAGGGCCGGATCCACCTCGAACGGCTCCTTGGCGGCGGTCCGGCCGAAGCCGTGGACGTCCACCGCCAGACCACCGAACTCGGCCAGGAACGCCCGGGCCGCCGGATGCATGGTGATGCCGTCGACGGCGTCCCGCCACGGCGTGGTGTCGACCCGCCGGCCGGGAAACCAGCCGGCCCGGCGCAGAGCCCTGTCGACCCCGCGCGGAAACCTGTCACCCATACCGCAGATCCTGCCGTTATCGTCACTCCTCGTGGAACGAGCCCTGTCGATACTGTTGTTCGTCCCCATCGTCGTCGTGACCGTGCTGGCGTTCGCCGCGGTCATCCGCCGGCTCCTCGGTGTCCGGGTCGGTTTCGTCCGCGCCCTGCTGGCCGCCGTGCTCGCCATGATCGTGACGGCGCCGATCCTGTCCGCCTTCGCCCCGGCCGACCCCGGGACGGTCAGCGGCGGCGAGGCTTTCCTGCTGGCCACCGCGTCGCTCATCATCGCCGCCCTGCTCGCCATGGCCGCGCTGGTCGTTCTCGAGGTGCTGCTGCCCACGGGGTCGCTGCCGGGGCCGGTCGAGGCCGCGCGGGGCCTGCGGCGCCGGATCGAACGCACCCGGCGCTACTCGACGATCGTCCGGATCGTGCTGCGGCACGGCCTGGGCCGGTTCCTGCGGGGGCGGCCGCAGCCGGGCCCCACGTCGGCGGCGGCGCGGCGGCGACTGGCCCGCTCGCTGCGGGCCGCCCTCGACGAGGGCGGCGTGACCTTCGTCAAGATCGGGCAGCTGCTGTCCACCCGGCGTGACCTGCTGCCGGCCGAGTTCATCGAGGAGTTGACCGCGCTGCAGGACCGGGCCACCCCGGTCCCCTGGCCGCAGATCGAGGCGGTCCTCGCCGCCGAACTGGGCCGGCCGGCCGCCGAGGTCTTCCGCGAGATCGACCCGGAACCGCTGGCCGCCGCGTCGGTGGCCCAGGTGCACACGGCCCGGCTGGCCGACGGCACCGAGGTCGTCGTGAAAGTGCGGCGGCCCGGCATCGCCCGGATCGTCGAACGCGACCTGGACATCCTGCTCCGGCTGGGCGACATGCTGGAGGAACGGACGGCCTGGGGCCGGGCGTTCGGCGTACGCGGTCTGGCCCGAGGATTCGCGGCGGCCCTGCGCGAGGAGCTGGACTTCACCGTCGAGCGCGACAACCTTCAGGCGATGGCCGCCGCGCTGGCCGGATCGCCCGAACGTGGCGTGCGGGTGCCCACCCCGTACCCGCGATTGAGCTCCGAAAGGGTCCTGGTGATGGACCGCCTGCCGGGCACGCCGCTCGGCGCGGCCGCGCCGGACCTGAACCGTCTCGACGAGCGGCGGCGCGCGGAGATCGCGTCCGGCCTGCTCGACAGCATGCTCGACCAGATCCTGGTGCACGGGATCTTCCACGTCGACCTGCACCCGGGAAATCTGCTGCTGACCGCCGACGGCGCGCTCGGCATGCTCGACCTGGGCTCGGTCGGCCGGATCGACGCGGTGACCCGGACCGCGATCGGCCGGCTGCTGCTGGCCGTCGGCCGCGGCGACTCGGTTGCGGTCACCGACGCGCTGCTGGAACTGCTCGACCGGCCCGGCGACGTCGACGAGCGGGAACTGCAGCGGGTGGTCGGCGCGCTCATCGTGCGGTACGCGGCACCGGGCAGCACGGTCGGCGTCACGGCGGTCACCGCGCTGCTGACCACCTTCGCCGCCCACGGACTCGGTGTGCCGCCGTCGGTCGCGGCCGTGTTCCGGGCGGTCACCACCCTGGAGGGCACGCTGTCCCTCGTACATCCACAATTCGATCTGGTCGGACAGGCGCGCTCGTCGGCCGGCCGCCGGATCGCCGACACCCTCACCCCGGACAACCTGCGCGACGCCCTGGAACAGGAGCTGAGCACCATCCTGCCGATGCTGCGCGGACTCCCCCGCCGCGTCGACCGGATCGGCGACGCGATCGAACACGGCCGGCTGCGCCTCAACGTCCGGCTGTTCGCCGACGACCAGGACCGGCGCCTGGTCACCGGCCTGCTCCATCAGGTGCTGCTGACCGTCATCGGCGCCACCGCGGGCGTGATGGCCGCCCTCCTGCTCGGCACCGACGGCGGCCCCCGGGTCAGCACCGGCGTCGCCCTGTTCCCCCTGCTGGGCTACGGCCTGCTGGTCGTCTCGGCCGTCCTCATGCTGCGCGTACTCGTCACGGTCTTCCGCGGGACTAGTGATTGATGATGTTGCCGCCCTGGACGCCCTGCGCCGTGGAGTTCGGCGCGCCGGCCGTGACGTGCATGACCCAAAGGTTCTGCTCGGCCGGCAGCCGCTCGCCCAGTTGAGTGATCAAGGTGCGGAGCTCGTCCGCGACCGCGGGCTCCTCCTCGATCAGGTCGGCCAGCCGCGTCTGCCAGATCACCCGCTGACGGCTCCGGACGGTGTCCCGCTCGGCGACGGACGCCCGCTCGACCTCCGCCGCGGACTCGTCGAGCCGCCGTTGCGTAAGCGCCGCCCGCTTCGCGTCGTCCCGGCCGAAGAGCCGGCCGATTCCCTCCCGCGCCATCTTCCACGCCTCGGTGCCGGCGGCGGCCGCCACGGCCGTCCCGCCCGCTTCGGCCAGCGGCAGAATCCATTCCAGAGACATGAACCGATTGTGACCCGGCGACGCCACCCGGTCGATGGTCAGGTCGCGAACCCTCTGATGAGGAAGCCGGCGACGATCTCGTCGATCGCATGGTCGTCGTGGTCGTCCTCGCCGTCCGGACCACGGTAGAGGCGCTCGGCGGCCTGAGCCGCCGCCCGCTGGTCGTCCGGGTCGCCGCAGCATCGCGAATACGCCAGCAGGATGGCCGCGTGCAGGTGCCGGTTACGGCGGCCGTCCCGCTCGATCAGCCAGCTGGAGACGGCGTAGGCCGTGCGAAGCCGCTCCACGGCTTGGTCCCGCCGCCCGGCCCAGGCCAGCAGAACGGCCCAGGTGCTCAGCGCCCGGGCGGCCCGGGGCAGCAGGGTCACGTCGGCCTGGCTCAACCGGCCGAGTTCGGTCACCGCCCGGTCCGCCGCCTCCAGCCGCACCACAAGGGGCAGCCGGCGCGAGAGGGCGACGGCCGACCAGGCGTCGATCAGGTCGAGAAGGTACCGGTCGTCCGGCGCCTCCCGGTTGACGCGCAACCACGTCTCGGCGGCCTCCCGGGCCACGGCGGCGGCTTCGCTCTCGGCGAAGGTAGCCCGCCGGTAGGTGGCCTCGGCGGACAGCGACCGCGCGAGCCGGACCGCCTGTTGCTCGTCGCCGTCCGCGAGTCTGCGCCAGAGCTCGGTGGCATCGGCCTGATATCTCGCGGCCGCCTTCGACAGCCCGGACGCCTCGGTCAACAGCGCGTGCTGACCGAGCTGGGCGGCTCGGTCGGCGTCCAGCACCCGCGCCTCCCGCCACAGGGCGAGCGATGTCCGCGAGTCCTGCAGCGCCTCGCCCAGCCGGCCCAGACCAGCCCGGATCTCGGCGCGGCAGCCGTAGGCGCGGGCCAGCTCGGCGCCCGGCCGCCGCGCCCAGTGCGCGATCGCCAGGTCGACCGGCTCCTCGGCCTCGGCCAGATGCCCGGCCACCAGCAGGCGCCGGGCGAGGCGGTAAGCGAGGGGAGCGTAAAGGGCGACTGGGTCGGTGCGTTGCTGGCGCCGGTAGAGACGCCTCGTCAATACCGCCAGCGGCTCCATCAGGTCCGGCGGGCCGTCCATCGGCATGACGGCCTCCAATGCCGACAGCGTGGCCACGTCCAGACCGCGGAGCCCGGCCAGCAGACTCAGCACGGGGCCGCCCGCCGCCAGCGCCGCCTCGGGATGGGCCCGGAGCAGCGCGCCCAGCTGTTCGTGGCCGAAAGCGGGCCACCGCTGGGCCACGCTGACCGCCATGGCCAGGAAGGCCGGAACCCGGTGCCACGCGGGCCCGGCCAGGGCAGCCAGCACCTCGGGCAGCCTGCCGGCCGTCCACGGATCGGTCTCAAATCCCCGGTGACCAGTCGACTGCAGCGCGACGTAGTCCTCGGCCATCCGATCCGGCTGGATCGGCGCGAAGGCGTCGGCCGGATAGCTCATCCGGTGGTCGTCGAGCATCCGGGACACCTCGTCGCCCGGCGCGGCCAGACCGGTCGAGGTCAGCAGGGCGGCGGCCTCGGCGTACCCGAGTGGACCGGCCAGGCACGCCAGGTAGACGATCCGTGCCATCGTCTCCGGGCGGGTGCCCACGACCGCCCGCTCGTGCAGCTCGGACCAGTGGTCGTACTCACGCTCCAGCAGATACGCCGACAGGACGCCCGGATCGGACGGGATGTCCTCCCGGCGATCGGCCGCGTAGACGGCGGCGAGCGCGGCCATCTGAATCTCGAGCGCGGTCGGATTCTCCGACCAGGCTTCCGGTGGTACGGCCCGGAGCCCACCCGGAATGTCCAGAGCCCGGGCGAAGCCGTCCCGGGCCGCCTCGAAAAGGCGCTCCCGCTGCCCGGAACCGGGTGGCAGCGGCCCCAGCGCCAGCGCCTCGGCCGTCACGCCGAACTGTCCCCGCAGGAACCGGCTGATCCGCCGCCACCATCCGCCGGAGGGCCGGGCGAGCAGCAGGATCCGGGCCGAGCGCTCATGCAGCCGCTTGTCGGCCAGCAAGGCCCGCAACGTCGGCACCGGCCAGCGTTCGGCGTAGTCCACGACCACGAGCCGGCTGGACGATCCGATCGGGGCCGGCCGGACGTCCACTCCTCCGCCGGGCGTGGCGGTCAGCGGCGTCCAGCCGTCGGCGACCGACCGGACCGCGAACTCTCCGGCCAGACGCGTCTTGCCCTGCCCACCGGTGCCGTGGATGAGCATGACGCCGAACCGGTCCGGCGCGTCGCGCCACCCGCCCAGCCGCTCCAGCTCCTCGACCCGGCCGTGGAAGGCGACGAACCGGTGGGCGTCGGCTAGCAGCCGGCTGGGCTGACGGCCGAAGTCCTCGGGGACGGCCGGCGTGCCGGCGCCCAGCGGGTCGAGCCGGAAACCGGGATCGGGCCGATAGACGTGCAGGTCGCCGCCCTGCACGAAGTTGACGACGCTGCCCGGGGCTGCGCGTACAGTGCTGTCGAAGCGCTCCATGACCACCCCGCCCGATACGGTCCCTAGGGTGAGCGTCCTCTTCGATCGGCCCGTACGCGACATCACCGTCCACTCGGGTACGTAGACGACGTCGCCCAGGCGCGGCGGCGGCTCACCGCGCCGCTCCGGTAGCCGGCCTCGACGCGCTGGCCGTAGTAGGTGCCGGCGAGGACCAGGGCGATGCCGGCGACCGCGACCGGGGTCAGGCGTTCGCCGGCGACGCCCACGCCGATCAGCACCGCCCACACCGGCTCGGTGCCCAGCAGCAGGCTGGCGCGGGCCGCCGACGTACGGCGGATCGCCCAGAGTTGCACCAGGAACGCGAAGACGCTGCACCCCACCGCGAGATAGAGCACGCCGAGCCACTGCCCCGGCCCGAAGGCCCGCACCGCCGCCGGCAGGGCGGGCGCCGCGAGCAGCGTGAACAGGACGGCCCCGACCACCATCTGCACCCAGGTGAGCGTCACCGTGTCGTACCGCCGGCCGTCCGTCAGCCGTCCGGAGAGCGTGACGTGGGCCGCGCGCACTACGGCGGCGGCGAGCATCAGGGCGTCGCCGGCCGTCGGCGCGCGCAGACCCGGGCCGGCCACGAGCAGGACCACGCCGGCCACCGCGACCGCCGCGCCGGCGAAGAACCGGTGCGGCAGCCACCGCCGGCGCACGGCGCCCTCCAGCACCGGGGTCAGCAGGATCGTCAGGCTGATCAGCACTCCGGCGTTGGTGGCGCTGGTCATCGACACCCCGTACGTCTCCAGCACCAGCACCGTCGCCTGGGTGACGCCCAGCAGCGCACCGACGCGCAGCTCCGGGCGACTCGGCCGCCGCCCGGCCATGGCCGGCGCCAGCGTGAGCGCCGAGGCGGCGAAGCGCAGGGCCAGCACGGCCAGGACCCCGCCGGCCAGGACGAGGGTCTGCGCGGCCAGGTAGCTGCTGCCCCATACCACCGCCACGGCCAGCAGCAACAGATCGGTGCGGCTCATCGACATGGTCGCAGCCTGCCGCCGGGTTATCGTGAAGACAAGACGCGTCCCTTTGAACCAACGATGTAGTGAGCCCTAATGGATCTGCATCACCTGCGGCTGCTCCGGGAACTCGGCGACCGGGGCAGCGTGGCCGCCGTGGCCCGGGCGATGCACATCACCCCCTCGGCCGTCTCCCAGCAGCTGCGGTCGCTGCAACGCTCGGCCCGGGTGCCGCTCACCGAGCGCAGCGGCCGCCGCCTGGTGCTGACCGAGGCGGGCCGGGCCCTCGCCGCCGCGGCGATCGACGTCGCCACCGCGCTCGACCGGGCCGGCCGGGCGGTCGGCGCCTACCTCGACGACCCGGCCGCGCCGGTCACGGTGGCCGCCTTCCACAGCGCCGGGCTGACCTACTTCGGGCCGCTGCTGGCCCGGACCGGCCTGCCTCCGGTGCGGTTCTCGGACGAGGACGTGGCCCAGGCCGGCTTCCCGGCCCTGGTCGCCGACTACGACCTGGTGCTGGCGCACCGGCTGGCGCACAGCCCGCCCTGGCCGGCGGACCGGCTCACCGTCGTGCCGCTGGTCCACGAGCCGCTGTACGTCGCGATGCCCGCGAACCATCGGCTGGCGGCGACCACCACGCTCACGGCGGCCGACGTCAGCACCGAACCGTGGATCTGCGTCCGCGAGGGCTTCCCGCTGGAGGGCGTCCTGACGGCGATCGCGGCCGCCGCCGGCCGTCCCCTCGACATCGTCCACCGGGTCAACGAGTTCACTGTGGTGGCCGCGATCGTGGCGGCGGGTGGCGGGCTCGCCCTGCTGCCGGGCTACACCAGCCGGCCCGAGCCGGGCGTGGTGCTGCGCCCGCTGTCCGACCTGCCCGCCGCGCGGCACATCGACGTGCTCACCCGGCCCGAAAGCCTGCACCGGCTCGCGGTCCGCACGGTCCTGGGCGCGTTGCGCGAGACAGCGGCCGTTCTCACCGGCGCCGGAACAGGCGCTGGAGGGCTCCCTGGGCCAGGGACCACAGGGCGATGATCGTGATGACGCCCGGGATCGCGGCCACGACGAACAGGATGATGCCGAGCGTGGCCAGCAGAGGCCGCGGCTCGAAGTCGGGGCGGGAGTAGGTGGGACCGCTGCGGCCGTAGCCGTTGTTGCCCAGCTCGACTGTCGTGCCCACCTCACCGGCGTGGAACAGGTGGGGCTTGTCGAAGTAGGAGCGCTGGTGGACGCCGTCGTTCCACTCGACCGAGACCAGGCACTCGTCCCAGTATCCGTAGATCACGCCGACCGGGCCGCGCCGCTCGCACGACTCGACCTTGGCCTGGCCGACCCGGCGGGCGTCGTCGAAGTCCTTGCCGTTCAGCGACATCAGCGTGAACGCCGTCTGGAAGATCACCACCAGAGAAAGGACAAGACCGGCGAGCTTGAGTACGGCCTTCAGCCGCCCCGAACTGCCCGGCTGGACCGGGGACACCGTCGTGGCGTCGGCCGCCGGCGGCGGCTCCGGGGCCGTCGCCCGCTGGAGCCTGTCCATCCGCTCGCGGAGCTCGCGCATGCGCTCGGATTCTTCAGCCACGGAAGCGGCACTCCTGTCTCGGTCAGAGCGGAAGATCGATCGCCGGTGGATCCTTCGGTGTCATCTTGTCCAGGGTCGACCCCGCGTTCTGCGACCCGTTGGCCCGGGCGGAGTTGACGATGGTCTCCTTGATCACCGTGCCCACCGTGCCGTGGATGGCGGTGTGCCCATCGCTGATCTTCGAGAACGCCGTCTGGTACGCCTTTCCCCACTCCGCCAGGCCACTGGTCGGGTTTACCATCCGGGTGCCCGCGGCTTCCAGTCGGTAGGCGCCAACAATACTGGCGCCGTGCGCGGCTTCCCGCATCTTCACGGCCAGGGTCTCCATCAGGCCGCCGAGCCTGCCGACCTGCTGGGCGAGTCGCCTGATGACCGTGGTCAGCTTCTGCAGCACGCTGACGATCTTCGAGGTGCACTCGGCCACCAGCACGGCGACCTCGGCGACGATCTTCGGGATCGTCACGACGAGGAGTGATTGCAGGGCTTTCGAGATGATGGCCCCGATGATCTCGGCGATGATGTCGCGGAGCGTGTTGCGGACGACGCCGATGATCGCGCCGGCGGTGATGGTGCGGTTGGACAGCGCCTCGCACGCCTCGCCCAGGGCGGCGACGTTCGTCGCGTGCTCGGCCGCCCGGTGCCGGTAGGCGTCCGCCGACTGCGCCGTCCACTCCGCGGTGCTGGACTTGACGTCGTCGACGAAGGTCTCGACCGACTTGAACAGCTCGGTCTGGACGTTGCGCCAGGTGATCGCGTGCGCCTCGATCTCCTTCGGGTTGCCGCACAGGTCGTCCAGCGGCTTACGCAGCACCTCCACGTGCTCGATCAGCCAGCCGACACCGGCCGCGAAGATCGCCTGCAACGGGTCCATGACCGCGCCCAGCGCCCCGAGCGCGGTCGCCCCCGCGTTGCCGGCGGCGCCGCCCCACTCGCCACCGAGGGCCGAGTCGATCGTGCCGACCGAGGACTCCACCAGACCGGCGCCCTCGTACCACTTGCGGTCCGCGTCCGGGGCGGCCAGCTCGGGCCGGTTGTCGGCCATCACTTGCCCCCGAGCCGGTGGGCCGCGTTGGCGTCGGTGATGTCCATGTCGTCGGCCGTGGCCCGGATCAGATCGGCCAGCGTCTGCGCCGCGGTGGCGGCCTCTTTGATGCCGCCGACCAGATCGTCCTGGACCGGGTTCAGCTTCCCGGCGAACCAGCCGAACATCACCCCGTACGCGTCGTTGCTGGCCCGCACCCACGCGCCGGCCTGCGCACCCTTGTCGATCATCGCCCCGGTCTCGTCGACCACGCCGGCGTGCCGGCGCATCGCCTCGGAGTTGATCTGAATGTCGGGCTGAGTCATGTCCGGCGCCCCTCGTCGTCGTCCTCGACCGGCTCGGGGAACCGCTCGGCGTACGTGCTGCTCAGGAACGAGGCGGTTTCCGAGCCGCCCCCGTAGATCTCCGAGGCCACCTCCCTCATGGACGCGGCGAGCTGGGCTTGGGCCCGGCGCGACGTCCGCAGCACCAGCGACGCGAGCTCGTCCAGCGGAAGATCACGAGCCGCGGCCCCGAACGCGAGGCTGGCCAGACCACCGGACGAGTCCACGGTCAGCCGCACCTCACCGTCCGGCGAGGACGCCGAGACGACGTTCGCCTCCAGACGGCGGCTCAACTCGAGCGACCGCGCCACCTGCGCTTCCGCCTGTAGCTCGAACGAACGTACCCAGTCATCCGGCGTCGTCATCCTGTCGTCTCCCCCCGGCCATCGACCACTGTCGCAGGGTTGCGAAACTGGACGTACGACTAGGGCAAGTCCCAGGTCGGTGCTTGAGCTGCGGCCAGAACGTGCCAACCGGCTGTGCCGCCCCGCAACGGCCACGCGCGCGTGGCGCCGTAGCGGGTCTCGATGGTACGGAGGTTCTCGGCGAGACGGCGGTTGACGCCGGCCAGCGCCTCCGCTGCTCCCGGCGTGTGCCGGGCCACCTGACGTTCGATGGCCTCGGCCGACGCGCTGTAGTTGTTCAGCGCGGTTTCTGTATCCCGGGCGATCTGCTCGGCGTTCACCGACGACAGCGCCAGCAGCGGGGGTTCCGTGTCCTCGGCGAGCGCGGCGACAAGCCGGTCGTGGCCGTCCAGGATGACGTAGCAGTCGAGCCCGCTGATCCACCAGAGCAGGATCGGTGCGAGGACTCCGGCTTCGACCTGCTTACGGTACGACTTGACCCGCCCCGCGTTCCGGCCGCTCAGCGGGCGCAGCGGCAGGACCCGCCAGGCTCCGTTGTCCACGAACCAGTCGATATAGCCCTGGCTTTCCGGCACGAGGAGCTCTCGCCATCTTTCCGCCGGGGTGGATGCCCGGCCGACCGGCCGCAGGTGGGTGGCCTCGGGACTCAGCGCCCAGCGGCCGGCGTGCAGTGGTCCACCAGCGGTAGCGGTCAGCGCTCGGGCGAAATGGTATGCCCACCGGCCATGCCGGACGACGCTTGACTCCTCGGACCCGACGGCCGCCGCTCGCGCGGCGCGGACAGGGGGGATCGGTGACCGGAAATGACCGGTCACCGCGTACTCCACGCCGGAGCGGTCACGGTCGACATGGGCCAAGAGGGCGACGGCGTCGTTCTGACGAAGCGCGAGGCACCCCCGGCCCGCGGCTTCCACTCTCAGCGCGGGAACAGCCGGCTGATCGATGTCGAGGACGAGCGCTTCCCCAGGTCTGCCTGCCACGACCCCATGATCGGTCAGCAGCTCGGGAAACGCTCACCATTTTGTTCGGTGCCGGGCGGGTCAGGGGGTGGCACGAATCGGGGAGATCGTCTTGATCAACTCGGATTAGCGTCGGGCGGGCCTGCTCCGCCGATGTGAAGGAACCGTGCCATGTTCTCTCGACGATCGTTCGCCGCCCTTGTCGCCGCCGTGGCGGGTGGGGCTGCCCTGGCCGTGTCGCCGGTCACCCCGGCTCAGGCGATCGTGGGTGGCAAGCTCGCGACGAGCGCGCCCTGGGCCGTCCGGGTCTACGAGGACGGTCAGCCCATCTGCACCGGCGCGGTGGTGGCGCCGCGGTGGATCATCACGGCCGGGCACTGCGTTCGGTTCGACAACTCCGACATCAGCTTCCGGGTCGGCCGGCTCGACCAGCGCCGGGGGCAGGTGGTGAAACGGATCCCGGGGCACACCGTGTTCGCACCGAACGCCGACGTGGCACTGGTGGAGATCCCGCCGGTCAAGGTCACCCCGATCCCGCTTCCCGCCAAGACGGCCACGCCGGCCAAGCGGGGGACGCTGCTGACCGTTCAGGGCTGGGGCGCCACCTGCGAACCGAACGAGAGTTCGTGCCAGTCGAACCTGCTTCGGCAGGCAACCGTCCGCGTGATCGCGCACACCGACAAGCGCTGTGATCTGCTCGCCGGCACGGCCGACTACTGCGCCGAGAAGCGGTCCGGCCTTCCGGTGGGCGGCGACTCCGGGGCGCCCGCGCTGACGTACACCAAGAAGGGCCGCGCCGTCTTGGCCGGTGTCTTCACCGCCTCCGACCGGGAGGCTGTCGTCGCCGTCGCCGACATCACCAAGGCGCGGGCCTGGGTCGCCAAGACGATCGGCGCGAAGTAGACCGATGGCGATCCTCCGCAAAGCCGTTCCCCTGCTCCTGATCAGCGCTCTCACCCTGTCCGCCTGTTCGCACGGCGAGACGCGAGCCCCCGGCGAGACCCCCGCGCCGAGCCCGTCCTCAGCCACGGCGGCCCCCAGCACGCCGGCGCCGCCGCCGTCGTCGGCCCCGGTCTCACCGAGCCCGACCGCGAGCGCGAGCTCGAGCGCGACCGCGAGCCCGAGCGCGACCGCGCGAGGCTCCGGCCCGGCCGGCAGCCTCATGACGACCGGCTCGGCCGCTGTCGCCCTCACCTTCGACGACGGGCCGGACCCGGTGCAGACGCCGAAGATGCTCGCCCTGCTGGCCCAGTACCACATCAAGGCGACGTTCTGCCTGATCGGCGAGAACGTACGCCGAAATCCCGAGTTGGTACGGCGGATCGTCGCCGCCGGGCACACCCTGTGTGACCACACCTGGAGCCATAGCCTCACCATCGGCAAGCAGCCGGCGGCGGTGATCGAGTCGGACCTGCGGCGCACCGCCGACGCCATCCACGCCGCCGCGCCGAACGCGGAGCTGAAGTATTTCCGCGCCCCGGGCGGCAACTTCACCCCCCGGCTGGTCGGCGTCGCCGCCCGGATGGGGATGACCTCCCTCTACTGGAAGGTCGATCCCCGCGACTGGAGCCACCCGCGCGGCGAGACACACCAGCAGCATCAGCAGCGGGTGATCGACATCGTGCTCCACCGCACCCACCGCGGCGCGATCGTCCTCTCGCACGACTTCAACCAGCCCGACACGATCGCGGCGTACCGCACGATCATCCCCGCGCTGAAGAAGAGAGGGCTTAATTTCGTGGCCCTGTGACGCGGTGCCAGAGGTCGGCGCCGTGGCCGGCCGCCTCGGGGCCGGCCTCGTGCGAGCGGTCGCGCCCGGCCCGCAGGAACAGCGCGGGAAACCGGTCGCGGTCGTCGGCGCCGGACCGTCGGCGTCCAGGTCGTTGCCGGCCACCGCCTGGTCGAGCCGCACCCGCGAAGTGGCCGGGTACCGGCACCTCGCGCGGCCGGGCGAAGCCACGATCACTCACCGGTCGAGTGTGGCTCAGCCGTCGAGCAGCAGGCGCAGCTTGGTGAGGGACTTGGCCAGCAGGCGGGAGACGTGCATCTGGGAGACGCCGATCTGCTCGGCGATCTCGGCCTGGGTGCGGTTGCCGTAGAAGCGCAGCGACAGCAGCTGTTGTTCGCGCTCGTCCAGGCTGGCCAGGGCCGGGCCGAGGGCGATCCGCAGCTCGGCCAGTTCGTAGCCGTGGTCCTCGGTTCCGATGGTGTCGGCCAGCTCCTGGGAGTGGTCCTCCCCGACCGGGGTCGACAGGCTGGTGGTGCTGTAGGCCCGGGCTCCCTCCAGTCCCTCCAGCACGTCCTCCTCGCTCACGCCCAGGTGAGCGGCGACGTCGGCGACCGTCGGGGGCCGCCCCAGGTCGTGGGTCAGCGTGCCGTTGGCGGCGCTGATGGCGATCCGTAGTTCCTGCAACCGGCGGGGCACTCGGATGGCCCACGACCGGTCGCGGAAATGTCGCTTGATCTCGCCGAGGATGGTGGGGATGGCGAACGCGGCGAAGTCGGTGCCGTGCGAGATGTCGTACCGGTCGACCGCTTTGATCAGGCCGACGAGCGCGACCTGCACCAGATCGTCGGTGGGTTCACCACGGCCGACGTAGCGGCGCGAGAGGTGTTGAGCGAGCGGAAGCCACGCCTCGATGACTCTCTGGCGTAGCCGCCCGCGCGCCGGATCACCGGCCGGGGTGGTCGCGAACGTGGTGATCAGAGCACTGGCCTGGTCGCGGTCGACGTCGATATGGGTGCGGTGTGCTGAGACAGCCGAAACCTTCATCAGGGTCTCCTGCCGAACGTGCGGTCCCCGCCGCCTCGGCCAACCTATCCCTTCAGACGACCATGCGCTAGCCGAACGGATGAGGAGATACACATGGCATAGACGTCGGTTGATATTTGGACAGTTTGGTGCAACTCTCATTGGGAGCGCTCCCATCATCCGATCACCGACGAATGGAGGCATACCGTGCGTCCACCCGCGAACCCCCGTCATCCCCTCCGGGTGCTCGCCGTGGTTCTCGCCACGCTGATCAGCACGCTGTCCTGGGCCGGCACAGCCCAGGCACACGGCACGATCGTGAGCCCGGCCACCCGCGCCTACCAGTGCTGGCAGGCCTGGGGCAGCCAGCACATGAACCCGGCCATGCAACAGCAGGACCCCATGTGCTGGCAGGCCTTCCAGGCCAACCCGGACACCATGTGGAACTGGATGAGCGCGCTCCGGGACGGCCTGGGCGGGCAGTTCCAGGCCCGTACGCCGGACGGCCAGCTCTGCAGCAACGGCCTGGCCCGCAACGACAGCCTCAACCAGCCCGGCGCCTGGCGGCAGACCAACCTCGGCCGCAACTTCGCCGTCCAGCTGTACGACCAGGCCAGTCACGGCGCCGACTACTTCCGCGTCTACGTGAGCAAGCAGGGGTTCAACCCGGCCACCCAGCGCCTCGGCTGGGGCAACCTCGACTTCATCACGCAGACCGGCCGGTACGCCCCGGCGCAGAACATCTCGTTCAACGTCTCGACGTCCGGCTACACCGGGCACCACATCGTCTTCGTCATCTGGCAGGCCTCGCACCTCGACCAGGCCTACATGTGGTGCAGCGACGTGAACTTCACCTGATCGACTCCGGCCCGGGCCGTCGGCGGCCCGGGCCGGTGAAGGGCCGACATGTCTTCGCACTGGTACCGCAACCGTTACACCGGGGTGGCGGCGATCCTGCTCGCGGTTTCGGCCGGCGCGGCCGCCCTGGTCCACTCGCCCGGCTCGGAGGCCGAGCCGCCCGATCTGCGCACGCAGATCACCGACCGGATGCGCGTCACGCTCGAGAAGTCCGACCCCGGTCAGCACCACCACGCCGGCCACGCCACCACACCGGGGACCGCGCCGGTGATCTGCGGGGTTCACCTGTACGGCTTCGAGCCCGCCGGAGCCACGGAACTGGCCGAGGTCCGTACGGTCTACGGCTTCCACCTCTGCGGGGTGGCCGAACGGAAGAGCCCCTGGGACGTGGCGGTCAAGCTGGCCGGCCCGGTGATCGTCGACATGGCCACCGACCCGCCCGGCATCCAGCCGGTCGAGGCCACCGAGGACGTCCGCTTCGTCGACCGGCTGCGCCAGATGTTCCCCGGCCCGTACGCCGAACTGGCCCAGAAGGAGGCGCTGACCCCGGACGAGATGACCGAGCTGCGCCGCCGTTACGACGACGCGGCCGGGTAGTCACCTCGTCCGCGCGACCGCCCCGTACCCGGTGGCCTCGGCCGGCGTGGGCCGGGGGCCGGGACCCGGCCGCCAGTCGGAGACCGAGACGATCCCCGGTTCCAGCAGGTCGAGGCCGTCGAAGAAGCGGGTGACGGCGGCCAGCGAGCGCGGCGAGAACACCGGCTTGATGTTCTTGTTCACCGCGTTCATGGCCGCGATCGTCGCCTCGTCGAGCGGGTCGAAGGTGGCGTGCGACAGCACGAGATAGCTACCGGCCGGCAGGGCCGAGACCAACTGCTTGACGATGTCGTACGGGTTCTCGTGCTCCTCGACGAAGTGCAGCAGCGCCACCAGCAGCAGCGCGACCGGCTGGGAGAAGTCCAGCGTGTCGCGCAGGGCCGGGTCGGACAGGATCTTCTCCGGGTTTCGGGCGTCGGCGTCGATGTAGGCCGTGGCGCCCTCGCGGGAGCTGGTCAGCAGGGCCCGCGCGTGCACGAGCACCAGCGGATCGTTGTCGACGTAGACGATCCGTGACTCGGGCGCGATGCCCTGCGCGACGTCGTGCACGTTCTCGTTGGTGGGCAGGCCGGTACCGATGTCGAGGAACTGCCGGACGCCCGCCTCGGCCGTCAGGAAGCGCACCGCCCGCTGCATGAACGCGCGGTTCTCGCGGGCCGCGGTGCGGATGTGCGGGAAGACGGCCGCGATCGCCTCGGCGGCGTCCCGGTCGGCCTGGAAGTTGTCCTTGCCGCCGAGCCAGTAGTCGTACCGGCGCGCCGGGTGCGGCCTGGTCACATCGAGGCGCTCAGAAATGTCCGGGCTGTCGGTGCTCACCAAGGTCCCCTGTCATCCGTGACGTCAGGCCGCCGATCGTAGCCCGCCCTTGAAATATTGACGATTCTCAATGTAACGTGGGAGCGCTCCCAATCGGTTAGGAGTCGAACATGTCGCGCATGGTCACCCTGCTGGCCGGTCTGCTCGTACTGGTCCCGTCCGCGGCCGCCGTGTCGCGCACCCGCCCGGCGCCCCTCGCCGAGCTGACCGTGACGTCCGAGCAGGTGGCCTCCGGCCTGCGGCGCCCGATCGCGATCACCGGGCTGCCCGACGGCCGGATGCTGATCGCCGAGAAGGCGGGCACCGTCCGCGCCTACCATCCCGACACCGGCCTGGCGCCCGACCCGGTGCTCGATCTGACGGCCCAGGTCGACATGTCGGACAACGAGCGCGGCCTGCTCGGCATCACGCCCGCGCCGGACTTCACGCGGACCGGGATGCTGTACGTGTCGTACACCAGCCTGCCCTCCGGCACCCTCACCCTGGCCCGGCTGCCCCTCGGCGCCCCGGAGCGGCGCCAGGTCCTGCTCACCCAGGAGCACGCCGAGTACGGCAACCACAACGGCGGCCAGGTGGCCTTCGGCCGCGACGGACTCCTCTACTGGTCCACCGGCGACGGCGGCCACGCCAACGACCCGTTCAAGTCCGGCCAGGACCTCGGCACCCTGCTCGGCAAGATCGTGCGGATCGACGTCAACCGCGCCTGCGGGCCGAAACCCTACTGCGTGCCCGCCGGCAACCCGTTCGTGCGGAAGCCGGGCGCCCGGCCCGAGATCTGGCTGTACGGGCTGCGCAACCCGTGGCGCTTTTCCATCGACGTCGACAACTCGCTGTGGATCGGCGACGTCGGCCAGGGCCTGGTCGAGGAGATCGACCACATCCGCCCCTGGCAGGGCGGATCCAACCTCGGCTGGTCCTGCAAGGAGGGCACTCCGGTCTTCGACCAGGAGCAGTGCAAGGCCGGCGTACGGTACGTCGACCCGGTCTTCGAGTACGAGCACTACATGACCGAGAGCTGCTCGGTGACCGGCGGCGTGGTGTACCGGGGATCCCGCACCCCCGAGGCCCGGGGCACCTACATCGCGAGCGACTACTGCTCGACCCTCGCGTTCGCGGTGCGCCCCAAGCCCGGCGGAGGCTACGAGTCCGCCACGATCGGCACCTTCCCCACCCAGCCGACCGCCTTCGGCACCGACGTCGACGGCGAGCTGTACGTCCTCAGCGACTACCCGGGATGGCTGAGCCGGGTACGGATCGACGCCGGCGCCTGAGCCTCACTGCTGGGCGGCCTCGGCCGGTGACCGCGGGGCCGGACCGCGGGCCGCGTAGGCGACCAGGCCGCCCAGCGCGAACAGCACCGCCGTCACGGTCGCGGCAGTGCTCGACGGTGGCTGCGCCGGCCAGGTCAGGACCTCACCGGCGACCGGCGCCGAGCGGGGGAACAGAACCGCGGCCATCGTCCAGACCAGCGGCAGGAACCAGGCGCGGGCGGTGCCGAGCGTCGCGGCGCCCAGGGCGGTCAGGCCGAGCAGCCCGGCCGTGTCCCGGGCCACCAGCTCGGCCGGGCCGAACCGGGCCCCGGTCGCCAGCGTGGCCAGCAGCAGCACCGTCACGAGCAGGCCGGCCGCGAGCAGATGGGCCGCCCGGCGCGGCAGCCACGCGAACGCGGCGGTGCGTTCCAGCTCGTCGTCGGGGCCGCCGAAGGTCGCCGTCAGGCAGACGATCAGCAGCATGACGGTCAGGACGACCATCTGCTCGCCCATCTCGGGGGTGTCGGCGAGCGCCAGCCCGAGCGCCCACAGTCCGAGGAAGCAGGCGACGGCCGCGGCGACCGCCACCGGAACCCGCCGGGAGCGCAGGTACAGCGCGAGCCATCTCATTGCCTGCCCCCGGTCAGCAGTCCCTCGGCGGCCGTGCACGTCACCGCGGCCTGGCGCACCGCCTGAACGCGGGCCACCGCCTCGGTCTCGGGCAGTTGCCGCAGTCCCTGCCAGAGCCGCACCGCCTCGCCGAGGTAGTCCGCCTCGTACCCGTCGATCGCCGGCTTCGTGCCCAGCAGCCAGTGCGCGGCCGCCAGGCGTTCGGCCGGCGCCGGGCCGTTCTCGCACGCGGGCGGGCCGTCGAACGCCCCGCTCACCACGTCGTCGAAGACCTCGGCCCGGTCCTCGCCGGCCCCCACGCTGATCAGCACGGTGTCCGCCCGGAACTCCGGGTACGTCTCCGCCCGGTAGGTCGTGGTGTTCTCGTTCACCCCGGTCGGGGCGCCGGGAAGCTTCGCCAGCACCTTCAGGCCCTCGCGGGCCGGACCGGCGACATCGTCGATCCGCCCGGCGTGAACCCGGGCCACGCATACCCGGGGTGTGCCGTCGGTGCAGACGAGCTCCTGGGCGACCGGGTCGACCGCGTCGGTGACGATCCGGTTCTGGTGCGGCATCACGACGATGGCCAGCACCGCCCCGGCCGCGAGGGGCAGCAGCGCCGCCGTACGGGCCCGCCAGCCGGTGGACGTGAGCAGGACCACGGCCGCGCCGGCCAGCGCGGCCAGCCAGACGGCCTGCGCCCCGCTGACCCGGGACGGCACATCGGCGTACGAACCGGGCATGTTCATCTCGTAGATCGGCGAGAAGACCAGGGCCAGCCAGCCGCGCGGCCGGGTCATGGCCGGGATGGTCAGCAGCAGCCCGAGGCCGGCCAGGCCGAGCGCCGGCGCCACACCCCGCCACGGCAGGAGGCGGCCGACCGCCACCCCGGCCCAGACCGCCGCGACCAGCGCCAGCCCGCCCACGGCGGTGACGACGAAGAACCGGGCCGGGAAGTACTCGGCGCTCCGGGCGATCCACAGCCCGCCGGCGACCCCCATCAGCAGGTAGCCGGCGACCACCCCGACCGCCATCGCGCCCAGGGTGGGCAGCACCCGCTGCGCCGCCGGGCGCGGGGTGCTGGCCAGCAGCTCACCGACCCGCGTGCGGTGCTCGCGGCGGCCCTGCCAGGCGCCGGCGGCCAGCGCCAGCGGCCACAGCACGGCCAGGAAGAGCCGCTGCGTCATGGCCAGCTGCATCCACCCGGTACCGAAGCCCGCCCCGGCGTCCAGAACCAGCAGCAGAATGCCGACCACGGCCAGGGCCAGGGCCGATCCGAGCGCCGCCGAGCGGCGCAGCTCGATGCCGAAGACGTGGCTCACCGGGCGCTCACCGCCCGGTCGCGGCGCAGCAGCGCCGAATAGCCGCGTTCGGCCGGGCTGTCACCCGGGTCGCCCGGGCCGCCTTGGGCGATCAGGTCGTCCGGCGTGCCCTGGTGGACCAGCCGGCCCTCGTTGACCAGCACCACGTCGGTGCAGGCGGCCACCACGTCCTCGACCAGGTGGGTGGAGACCAGCACGCAGCTGTCCACCCCCACGTCGCGCAGCAGCTCGCGGAAGTCGAGACGCTGCTCGGGGTCGAGGCCGACGGTGGGCTCGTCGAGCAGCAGCACGGCCGGGTCGTTGACGATGGCCTGCGCGATGCCGGCCCGGCGGAGCATGCCGCCGGACAGGGTCTTCATCCGGGCGCCGGCCTTGGCCTCGAGGCCGACCCGTTCGATGGCCCGCTGCGTGGCACCGGGGATCGCGGTCTTCGGCATCTCCTTGAGCCAGGCCATGTACTCGACGAACTCGCGCAGCGTGAACCGGGGATAGAAACCGAACTGCTGCGGCAGATATCCCAGCCGGCGGCGGACCTGACGCAGGTCGGCCCGGCCGTCGACCGGCTCGCCGAGCAGCCGCAGCCGCCCGCCGGCCGGCTTCAGCACGGTGGCCAGCGCGCGCATCAGGGTGGTCTTGCCGGCGCCGTTCGGGCCGAGCAGGCCGTGCACGCCGGTGCCGAGGGTCAGGTCGAGCCCGTTGACGGCGAGGTGCCGGCCCGCGCGTACCCGAAGGTCCTCGGTGTGAATGGCCCAGGGGTGGAGGGTGGGGGCCGTCTCGGCCGCGCTCACCGTACGCATGTCGTTGCTCCTCAGCGAATCAGTTACGGCTGGACAGCCGGCGGAAGGTCGGGGCCTGGATCGCGGCGAAGCCGCACAGGGCGAGGGTCAGCAGCACCCAGCCGAGGGAGCTGCCGGGCTGAAGCACCACGGGCATGTCGGCGGTCACCACGGTCGGCAGGATCACGGCCAGCGTCCAAGCGGCGCCGAGTACGACGGCGGCCCGGCGCACCCCCGCGTACGCGCCCACAGCGATCGTGGCGGCCGTGAAGGCCAGGCAGGGCAGCAGGGTTACGGCCAGCGAGACGCCGGTGTGGCTGCTGGCCAGGGCGAGAGCCGGCACGACCACGGACAGCACCGCCGCGGTCCGCCGCAACAGCATGGCCAGCCCGGACCGGGGCGTGCCGGCGATCAGCTCCCAGGCCGGGTCGTGCCGGCGGCTCCACGCCACCGCCACCCCGGGCAACGGCGCCACCGGCGCCAGCAGGGCCACCAGCGACGGGAAGGCCGGCTGCACCGCCTGGAGCAGCGCGGCGCAGGCCAGCACCGCCACCGTCATGGTGAGCCACGGGACCAGGTGCCAGACCAGCCAGCGGTGGCGGGCCGGCGCCCAGCGCCGTCGCGGGGCGGGAGCCGGTCCGGTCGCGATCCCCCGGTCGACGCCGACGGCGATCCGGTCGAGCAGTGCCCGCGTGTCGTCGGTGGCGTAACCGGCCATCAGCGACCGGCAGTCGGCGCAGCTCTCCAGGTGCACCTCGACCGACCAGGCGGTGACCTCGTCGAGGGCGGCCTCCCGGTCGGCGTAGCGGGCGATCACGGCCAGGCTCGGATGGGTCATGAGAGGGCCTCCCGCAGGGCGATCCGGGCCCGCCGGGCCCGGGACTTGACGGTGTTCTCGGGCACGCCCAGCAGGACGGACGTCTCGCGCACCGAGAATCCGTCGAGCACCATGGCGCGCAGGACCTCGCGGGCCTCCGGCGGCAGCTCGAGCAGCGCCTGCTCCAGCTCGTGGCCGACCCAGCCCGCCAGCACCTCGTCCTCGGCGGCCGGGGCGACCGTCTCGGCCAGCGGCACGGCCGGCAGCTGCGCCTGGCGGGCCCGCCGGCGGAACGCGTCGACCAGGCGGTGGGCCGCGATCGTCCAGAGCCAGCCGGCCGCGCTGCCCGAGGTGGCCTGCCCGGCGAAGCTGCCCGCGGCCCGCCAGACGGCGAGGTAGGTCTCCTGCATGACGTCCGCGACCACGTCGTCGTCGGCGCAGCGGCGGCGCAGCCGGGCGAGAAGCCACGGCGACGTCCGCCGGTACAGCTCGTCGAAGGCGCGCCGGTCACCGGCGGCGGTGCGGCGGACGAGTTCGGCCTCGTCCAGAATTCGTCTCACACCAAGCAAGACGTCAGTCTCATCCCCCTCGGTGCGGTCGCGGCTGTGACCTGGGTCACTCATGCGCGTGTCCCCCACCCGAGCTACAGCGAACTGTCCACTCCCCGGTGACGATTTCGAGCGTACGGCTCCGTAGTTTTCCGGCATGCGCTTTCTCGTGCGGTTGGTCGCCGTCCCTACCGTCCCTACACTCGCCGAGTGATGAGCCCCCGCCGGCTGGATGTCACGGTCCGCGACCTGCCCCTCGCCGTGTCCCTCACCGCCATCGCCCTCGTGCCCGCCTGGCACCAGCACGGCACCCGGCTGGCCGACCTCGTCCCCGAGCGGCCGTTCGGCCTGGTGGGTGTGCTGGTGGTGGCCGTCGAGTGCCTGCCGCTGGCGGTACGCCGGCGGTGGCCCACCGCCGCGCTGGCCCTCGTGTTCGCCGGGTTCACGTTCGACCAGCTCCTCGGCTATCACACGGTCGGCGGCACCGCACTGGCCGTCGCCCTGGTCAGCGCGGGCGCGCACGCGCAGCGCCGCCGGCGGGCCACCATGGTCGCCGCGTCGGCCGGATTCGCCGTGCTGATGGCCGCGCTGGACCGGATCGGCCGGGTGGGGGCGGCCGACGTGGTGCTGTTCTACGTGTCGCTGGCGGCCTTCTGGGGCATCGGCTCGGCCCTGCGCGTCAACCGGCTCGCCGAGACCGAACGCACCCGGCACGCCGAAGAGGCGGCGCGCGCGGCCGAACGAACCCGGATCGCCCGCGAACTGCACGATGTGGTGACCCACCACGTGACCGCGATGGTGGTGCAGACCGAGGCCGCGCGTTACCTGACCGCGGCGCCGGACCGCCTCGACGAGACGCTGGCCGCCGTCAGCGACACCGGGCGGCAGGCGATCACCGACCTGCGGCATCTGCTCGACGTCCTGAACCCCGGGCACGGCGGCGAGCTGCGGGCGCTGGTCGAGCAGACCCGCCGGGCCGGCCAGCCGGTGGAACTTCTCGAGCAGGGCACCCCCGGCGGCGCCGAGGCCACGATCTACCGGGTGGCGCAGGAGGCGCTGACGAACGCGCTGAAGTACGACCACGGCGCGCGGACCACGGTCGCGGTCCGCTACGGCCCCGAGGAGGTCGACGTGCGGGTCAGCACCGACGGCTCCGGGGTCGGCACGACGGCCCCCGCCGGCGGCGGGCGCGGGCTCCGCGGCCTGCACGACCGGGTCGGCACCCTCGGCGGCGACTTCGCCGCCGGCCCCGAGCCCGGCGGCGGATTCGTGGTGACGGCCCGGATCCCGGTCGGGGCCACGTCGTGATCCGGGTCCTGGTCTGCGACGACCAGCCGCTGATCCGCACCGGCTTCGCCACCATCATCGGCGCCCAGCCCGACCTCGAGGTGGTCGGCGAGTGCGGCGACGGCCACGCGGCGGTCCGCCTCGCCCGCGAGCGCAACCCGGACGTGGTGGTGATGGACGTCCGGATGCCCGGCCTCGACGGCATCCAGGCCACCGCCCAGCTGGCCGGCGCGGACGTCGCCCACCCGGTGAAGGTGCTGGTCGTGACGACGTTCAACATCGACGAGTACGTCTACCGCGCGCTGCGCGCCGGCGCCAGCGGCTTCCTGCTCAAGGACGCCCCACCGGCCCAGCTGCTGCACGGCATCCGCACGGTCGCGGCGGGCGCCGCGCTGCTCGCCCCCGAGGTGACCCGCCAGCTGGTCGGCCGGTACGCGGCCCGGATCCGCCCGCCGGGCGACGCGGCACCGGGCGACGTGCCACTGAGCGCCCGCGAACTTCAGGTGCTGCGCCTGCTCGCCGACGGCCTGTCCAACAGCGAGATAGCCGCCACCATGGTGATCAGCCACGAGACGGTCAAGACGTACGTCTCCCGCATCCTCACCAAGCTCGGCCTCCGCGACCGCGTCCAGGCCGTCGTCTACGCCTACCGCCACGGCCTGGTCACCTGACGGCAGGCGTCAGCGTGGCCGGACCAGGCCGGTGCGGTAGGCGACCACGACCAGTTGGGCGCGGTCACGGACGGCCAGCTTGGTGAGCAGGCGGCTGACGTAGGTGCGTACGGTCGCCTGGCTCAGGTGCAGTGACTCGGCGATCTCGTTGTTGGCCCGGCCGTGTGCCACCTCGACCAGCACGTCGCGTTCGCGGTCGGTCAGGGCCGCCAGCGGCGTGGTGTCCACCCCGGCCGGGCCCGCGCCGACGGCGGCGTCCATCACCCGCTGGGTCACCGTGGGCGAGAGCAGGGCCTCGCCGGCGGCCACGACGCGGACCGCGCGGCGCAGTTCCTCCGGGCCGCAGTCCTTGAGCAGGAAACCGGCCGCACCGGCCCGGATGGCGGCGAACACGTGCTCGTCAGTCCCATAGGTGGTCAGCGCCACCACCCGCACCGCCGCCAGTGCCGGGTCGGCGACGATGCGGCGGGTCGCCTCGATCCCGTCGACCCGTGGCATGCGCAGGTCCATGAGCACCACGTCCGGCCGCTCGGCGGCGGCCAGCGCCACCGCCTCGGCGCCGTCGGCGGCCTCCCCCACGACGCTGAGCTCCGGGTCGCGTTCGATCAGCGCGCGGAGGCCGGCCCGGACCAGCTCCTGGTCGTCGGCGAGAAGGACGCGGACGGTCATCCGGCCGGCTCGGCGGGCAGGGTGGCGGTGACCAGAAACGTGCCGTCGGGGGCGGCGCCGGCCCGCAACGTGCCGCCGAGCAGGGTGGCCCGTTCCCGCATGCCGTTCAGCCCGTGCCCGGCGCCGGCCGTGGTGGTGCCGGCGACCTCGTTGACTATCCGCAGGGCCACCGCGCCGGGCGTGTAGGAGATCGAGAGCCGCACGGCCCGGCCGGCCGCGTGACGGCGGGCGTTGGTCAGGGCCTCCTGGACGATGCGGTACGCCGTGGCGTCCACCACCTGCGGCAGCGGCCGGACGTCACCCTCGACCACCACCTCGACCGGCGCGCCGGCGATCAGTTCGTCGAGCCGGGCCAGCGCGCCGATCGGCGCGTCACCGGGCGTTTCCGCCGTGGGCGGCCGGTCGCGGAGGGCGGCCAGCGTGCCGCGCAGCTCCCGGCCGGCCCCGGCGCTCGCCTGCCGGATCCGCCGGATCGCCTGCCGGGCGGCGTCCGGATGGTTGTCGTCGAGCGCCTCGGCCGCGACGTCGGCGTGCAGCGTGACCACCGAGACCGTGTGTCCCAGCACGTCGTGCAGGTCGCGGGCCAGCGCCAGCCGCTCCTCCTGGGCCCGCCGGCCGGCCTCCCGGGCGAGGCCGGCGGCCACCTCGGCGCGCCACAACCGCCGGGTACGGACCACATCACCCAGCAGGATCGCGGCCGCCATCACCGCCACCGTGGTCGGCAGCTCGTAGGCGTACAGGTAGCCGGGCGCCTCCCCACCGAAGCTGCGCGCCACCGACGAGACCACGACCAGGGTGGCCGCCGCGGTCACCGCCCAGCGCAGCTTCCCGGCCTCGGCCGCCGAGTACAGGGCCGCGCCGACCGGCAACGCGAGCCCGATCGGCGGCAACCCGATGGCGTAGTAGCCGAGCAGGCCCAGCCCGGACGCCGTCAGGGTGAGCACCGGGTACGGCCGGCGGACCAGCATGAGGGCGCCGAACCCGACGGCGAACACGTACGCGACCGGAGGGGTTCCGTCGCCGCGGACGTTCGCGGTGACGGCCGTGGCGACGATCGCCGCCGTGGCGGACCCCAGCACGGCGTCGACCCGTCGTCGCCCCCAGACCATGACCGCAGGATAGTGCCGGCTCACCCCTGCGCACGGTCCCCGGCTCGGCCCGCCATCGCCCGCGACACCAGCCAGGCCAGGCCGCCGAGCACCGCTCCCTGCAGCGCGTTGAAGATCAGCATCCCGGCGTACCCCGGCAGCGGGATCGTCTCGGCCGACGCCAGGAAGGGCTGCAGCGACCAGTTCAGCAGGATGGCCGCCACCGCGTAGGCCACGCCGGCCAGGGCGAGGGTGGCCACCGGGTTCGGCACCCGGCGCACCACAGCGGCCATCACCCAGACCACGGCGATCAGCCCGGTGATCAGCAAGGGGCCGACCGGCTTGGCGAGCGGACCGGAGTCGTACGCCCCGACGATGCTCAGGACGGGGCGGACCAGCCCGAGGAGTCCCAGGACGACGGCGAGCCGAAGATTCATGACCGCGACGCTAGGCTCGCGGGCCACCGCGCACATCGGGCCGATGTCGACGCCCGGCGTCAACATCGGGTGATCAGCGGCCGCGGCGGTCCGCCTCCTCAGTTCTGGTAGACGTCGGGAACATCGTCGCGGTCGCGGTCGACCCGCTCGGCCTCGTAGATCCGGCGGTAGGTGCGGTTGCGCATCCGCAGGATCACCGTCGCGAGCAGGGCCGCGGCGAGTGAACCGGCCAGCACGGCCACCTTCACGTGGGCGTCGCGCTCGGTGCCGGCGCCGAAGGCCAGCTCCCCGATGAGCAGGGAGACGGTGAAGCCGATACCCGCCAGGACGGCCAGGCCCATCACGTCGATCCAGGCCAGGCCCGCGTCGATCCGCGCCCGGGTGAAGCGAGCCGTCAGCCACGTCGCGGCCACGATGCCGATCGGTTTACCGAGGACCAGGCCGGCCATGACACCGACCGCCACCGGATCGGTCAGCGCCGAGGACAGGCCGCCGAACCCGCCGATCGCCACCCCGGCCGACATCAACGCGAAGATCGGCACCGCGACGCCGGCCGACAACGGCCGGAAACGGTGCTCGAAGTGCTCGGCCAGTCCCGGCCCGTCGCCGCCGTCGCGGCGCAGCACCGGCACGGCGAAGCCGAGCAGCACCCCGGCCACGGTGGCGTGCACCCCGGAGGCGTGCATCAGCGCCCAGGTGGCGAAGGCCAGCGGCAACAGCAGCCACCACGCCCGGACCCGGCGCTGCACCAGCACCGTGAACAGCGCCAGCGGCACCAGCATGCCCAGCAACGGCCACACCGACAGGTGATCGGTGTAGAAGATCGCGATGATCACGATCGCCAGCAGATCGTCCACCACGGCCAAGGTGAGCAGGAAGGTACGCAACGCCGACGGCAGGCACCGTCCCACGACCGCGAGCACGGCCAGCGCGAACGCGATGTCGGTGGCCGTCGGGACCGCCCACCCCTCGGTGGCTCCCCCCGCGTTGACCAGCACGTAAATCAAAGCGGGCACCGCGACGCCGCCGAACGCCGCCGCCACCGGCACCGCCGCCCGCCGCGGATCGCGCAGATCGCCCGCGACGAACTCGCGTTTGAGCTCCAGCCCGGCCACGAAGAAGAAGATCGCCAACAGCCCGTCGGCCGCCCACTTGCTCAGCGACAGATCGAGGTGCAGAGCCGCCGGGCCCACGGTGAAGTCCAGCAGCGCCTCGTAGCCCCCCGCCCACGGCGAGTTCGCCCAGATCAGCGCGACCACCGCGCCGGCCAGCAGCAGAGCGCCCCCGATCGTCTCCTTACGCAGGATGTCGGCGATCCGCCGCGCTTCCGGCCACGAGCCACGGCCGAGAATACGGGGGGAAGGATTGGGCGATCGTGTCACAGAAAGTCCCTTTCGCGGGGTCGGGTCACTCCACCGCCGACCAGACTTCCCGGCACACCACCACCGACCTTACCGGCCGAGCTGAGCCTCAACCCCTCAGGTGGGGGACCCGGCGTCCGATCAGGCTAGCGATGTCTCGCACCTTCCCCGATCGTGTCTGCCGCCGGTGGGTCCTCCTGGCCGCCACGTGGCTGGTGGGCTACTTCGTTCTCATCGCCGCGACCAAGGACTCGGAGTCCGGGCGCCTGTTCGTCGGCGACATCCTCTATCTCGTACCCCTGGCCGGCAGTGTCGCCGTGGCCCTGGTCGCCGCCCGGCGGCTCACCGGAAGGCACCGGACGTTCTGGTCCCTGCTCACCATCGCCTACACGGCCCAGCTGCTCGGCGAAGGCGTGTGGTCGGGCTACGACTACCTGGCCGGCGATGACTTCACCCAGCCGCTGCTCGCGGACGTCGGCTATCTGACCGCCTCGGCGGTGACGCTGGTCGCCGTCCTGGTCGGCTTCGGCGGCGCCAGCGCGCTCCGGCGCCTGCGCGGCCTGGTCGACACCGCCATCATCGTGCTCGGTGTGGGCGCGGCGGCCTGGCACACCGTGATCCGGCCCCAGCTGTCGGCCGACCTGAACCTCACCGACCTGATCAACCTCACCTACCCGGTGCTGGACACCGCCATGATCTGCTGCGTGCTCATCATCGGCGCCGGCGGGCACACCCGCATTCCGCTGGCCGTACGCCTGGTCGGGATCTCCTGCGGGATCAACGCGGTCTGCGACCTCGCGTACACCTATGTCAGCGTCAACACCGAGTACGACAGCGGCGGCTGGCTCGACGCCGCCTTCTCGGTGGGAATCGTGTGCAACTTCGTCGCCGCTATCGTGGCGATCCGCCAGCCCGAGCCGCCCGCCGAGCCCCGTTCCTTCGACCGTGGCCTGAACCTCACGCCCGTACTGCTCTCCAGCGCCGCGGTGTTCACCCTGCTGGCCTCGCAGAAGGCGCGCACCGGCAACGTCGACACCACCACCCTGGCGATCAGCGGCGTCCTGTTCATCGGCGTGCTCTTCCGGCAGTACCTGTTCACCGCCGACCGTACGGCCCTCGCCGAGCAGCTACGCCAGGCCGTCGAGGAACAGCAACGGCTCGCCGTCACCGACAGCCTCACCGGCCTGCACAACCGGCGGTACTTCACGGAGGAACTGGCCGCCCGGCAGGCCGGCGGCGCCCTGCATCCGGCCGCCCTGCTCGTCGTCGACCTCGACCATTTCAAGAGTGTCAACGACACGTACGGCCATCTCCAGGGCGACGTGGTGCTGCGCGAAGCGGCGGCCCGGATCGCGGCCGCCCTCCGCCCGGGCGACCTGGTGGCCCGGTGGGGTGGCGAGGAGTTCGTCGTGCTCCTGCCGGACACGCCCGAAGCGGAAGCGACCGGCGTCGCCGAACGGATCCGGCGGCAGGTCGCCGCCCAACCGGTGCGCCTGACCACCGGACCCGTGTCCGTCACCGCTTCCCTCGGCGTCGCCACCAGCCGACACGGCACCGACAGCATGCTCGTCGAACGCGCCGACCAGGCCCTCTACGAGGCCAAACGGTCGGGCCGCGACCGCGTACGGCTGTGGGAAGCCGCTACGCCGGCACGCTCAGCCGCTGTTCCAGCCGGACCTGCTCGGTGACGTCGTAGGCGTACTTGATGACCTTCACCGGCCGCCCGGACAGGTCCAGGATCGGGTTGTAGCTGGACTGGATCCAGACGTCCCGGCCGTCCTTGCCGAGCCGGTGGAACCGGCCGGAACGGAACTCACCGGCGCGTAGCCCGGCCCACAGATCCCGGTACTCGCCGGAGGCGGCGTACTCGTCGGTGCAGAACATCGAGTGGTGCCGGCCGACGATCTCCTCCAGCGTGTACCCGACCGTGGTCAGGAAGTTCTCGTTCGCCGTGACGATCCGCCCGTCCAGGTCGAACTCGATCACCGCCTGGGACCGGCCGATCGCGGCCAGCCGCCCGGCGAACTCGGCGTTGCGCCGCTTCTCGGCGGTGACGTCGTTGGCGAACTTGACCACCTTCACCGGCTTGCCGTCGGCGTCGAGGATCGGGTTGTACGTCGCCCGGATCCACACCTCGCTGCCGTCCTTGGCGATGCGCCGGTACTCGGCGGAGTGGAACTCCCCGCGCGCCAGCATCTCCCAGAAGGACCGGTACTCCGGGCCGGCCGCCTCGTCGTCGGCGACGAACATCCGGTGGTGCCGCCCGCGGATCTCCTCCAGGCGGTAGCCCATCAGCTCCAAAAACATGTCGTTGGCCTCCAGCACGGTGCCCGCGAGATCGAACTCGATCACCGCCTGGGACCGCCGGATCGCGGTGACCTTGCCCTCGAAGTCGGCGTTGCGGGCCTTGGCCTCGGTCACGTCGCTGGCGAACTTGACCACCTTCCACGGCTTGCCGTCAAGACCGAGGATCGGGTTGTACGTGGCCTGGAGCCAGACGTCCCGCCCGTCCTTGCCGTAGCGGTGGAACTCGCCGGAGACGAACTCGCCCTGCCGCAGGCGCCGCCAGAACTCGGCGTACTCGGCCGACTCCGCCGTCTCGGCCGACATGAACATCCGGTGGTGCCGCCCGATCACCTCGTCCGCCCGGTACCCGACCACGGCCAGGAAGTTCTCGTTCGCGTCCAGGACGTGCCCGTCGAGGTCGAACTCGATCACCGCCTGGGACCGCGAGATCGCCTGAATCTTGCCCTGCGCGTCGGCCGTGGCCCGCTTGCCCTCGGTCACGTCGAGAGCGTGCTCGATCACCTTGACCACCTGCCCGGCGCGGTTCTTCACCGGCACCCAGCTGGACCGGATCCACCGGTCCCCGGTGCCCTGCCAGACCAGCCGGAACTCCGCCACGAGGTCACTGCCGGACCGCAGCCGCTCCCACAGTTCGGCGTAGTCCACCGACCCGGCCACCTCGGGCGACACGAACGACCGGTGCTCGGTACCCACGAGCTCATCCACCCCGAAACCCACCAGCTCGGCGAAGGCCTCGTTGGCCCGCAGAATCCGCCCGTCCGGGCTGTACTGCGCCGTGGCCGACCCACGCTCGTACGCCTCGACCTGGCTCGTGAGCTCAGCCAGCATCTCGTCCATGGCAGCCGTCTGATCCAACAAGTCTGTGTCCTCCCGCTCGCACCAGTGCACCTTCCAGCACAGACGCAGATCGGTCACAGCGCACACGACGTGAGAGGTGTTGGGCAAAGGTCTGGCCCAGCCGCCTTTGCGGAACGCGGCCAGGGACTTCGGCCCGTGCGCCGGGCGGATCACCTGGACCCCGGACGGCATCGCGTACGGTGACCAGGTGTTCCACGCCTAGGTGGTGCGCCCTCAGGGCTGGTCCGGGGACGCGAAGAGCACGATGTCGCCGGGCTCGCAGTCGGGTGACAGGTCGAGCCGGGTCACCTGGAGCAGATGGCCGCCGGCCCCGCTGCCGGCCGCCGTGCTGACGTCCGGGACGACCACGACGCGACTGTCCGGGTTCTCGTCCCCGGGGACCGGCACCGTCTCCGGTTTCCAGAGCTGGACCTGCTCCACGCTGGCCCGTTCGCGCATCTTGCCCTCGAGGGTGAAGGTGGACGCGGCCAGCTGCGGGCACACCAGGTCGCCGTTCGGCCGGGGCAGCGCGCCCTGAAGGAACTCGGTCATCGGCACCACCTCCGTCTGCTCTCCGTCCCGGTGGACCGTCACCTTCTCGGCCAGTTCCGTGACCGGCACCCGCCGGATCCCCTCGCGGATGCGGGAGCTCGTCATCCGCCGGGCCTCGGCACCGCAGCGGCTGGCCCGGAAGTGCCCGATCAGCCGGGTCCGGGCGTTGAAGGCCCCCGAGTTCTGGTAGACGTCGGCGTACTCACCGAACGGCTCGGAGGCCGGCGCGTGCCCGGCCGGCCCGGTCGCGGTCGGGTCGTCCTCCGGGCTGACCACCGCCGGCGCGTAGTCGGGGTTGTTCTCGGTGCTCTCGGCGTCCAGTGTGCCGCCCATGGCGCGCTCCATGACCGCCACGTACAGGTGCATCAGCCAGCCCCGGCCGAAGGTGTCCCGCAGGGTGTGCTGGATGACCCGGTCGACGGTCGCGTCGTCGTCCGCGACGCTGAACTGGAAGGCCTGCGGCAGCTGCCCCGTGTCGAGCCCGAGCTTGGTCTCGGGTTCTTCGCCCCGGCCGAACGGCTTGTGCGCCATCCAGCCGATGATCTCGCCCCAGTCGGTCAGGACGTCGTAGACCGAGGCGAGCCGGTCCGCTTCGGTGGGCCAGCGCTCCACCGCCGCGACGATGGCCCGCCGCTGCTCCTCGACGGCGGCGAGCTCGTTCTCCAGGCGTACCTCCCGGGCGAGGTATCCGGCCATCCGCCCGCCCCACCAGCCGGCCGCGATCAGCGCCAGCAGGGCCACCACGCCGGCGACACCCAGCGGGAACAGCAGGGCGCAGGCCACGGCGGCGGCCGACAGCACGCCGGCCGACGGGCCCACCCACCGGTTCTTGCGTACCTCGGCGAACGACTTGTTCAGCTCGCCCTGCAGACGCCGCCGCTCGGTGTTGGTCCCGTTGTACTGCGCGGCCCGCCGGTCGAGGTCCTTGCGAGCGATCCCCAGTTGCTTGCTGACGTGCTCGCTCAGAAGGCCGATGAGCGACTGCGCCCGTTCCCGGTCGTCCCATTCGACGAACCGGGCCTGGCAGGCCCGCAGCACGGCGAGCCGGCTCTGGGCCGTCTCCGGCGGTTCGTCGCCCGTGGTCTCGGCCTTGCCGACCGCCTCGGCCAGCCGGCGGCGCACGTGCCGGGAGGCGTTCAGGTCGGTGGCGCGTACGTCGCCGCAGCGCCGGCCGACCGCGCTGAGCGCCTTGATCTCTTCTTCCTTGAACTCGAACGTCTCGACCGGCGAGGGCACGATCCAGCGTGCGTTCGACACCACCGGCCGCCGTCCCCCGACGACCGCCTGAACCTCGTCGGGCTGCTCGCCGGCATCGATCAGGCCGAAGCACATCTGCCGCAGCGGCCGCCAGGCGAACGCGGGCGCCGGCGCCCGCTTGGGCAGCAGGTCCGGAGCGGACAGGGCGATCTCGTGGACCCGCCACGGCGTGGGCGGAAGCTGGGTGAGGTTCCACGAGTCGGCCTGATCGGTGATGTCGGGCCGCGACTTCGTCAGCCACTCGACGACCGGCTCGGTCAGATCGCGGGTCGGTACGCTGATCGCCTCCGTCCGGCGCCGCACGAGCTGCCGGAAGGCGCGGGTCACGGCCGATCCGGTGCGCCGCGGCCGGCGCGGCTCCCGTTCGGGCTCGGGGAGCGGGTGGAAGTCGAACGGGTGCTCGCCGATGTTCTGCCGGAAGGCCGTCGCCACCGCCTCGACGGTCCGCGCGGAGCTGCGGACCAGACGGTCGCCGCGGTCGACGAGCTCGGGGTCGAGCAGCGCCGTGGTGTCGGCCCGCACCACCTTGTTGATCACCCGCTCGCTCAGATCGCGGTTGTCGACCAGCCGCACCGTGCTGCGGGCCACCACGATGCGGCGGTGATTCCCGGCGACCCGGGTCGCGTCGGCGGTGTCGAACGGCGCGGCGGGCTGATGCTCCCAGAGCCCGCCCGCCGTCGCGCAGGCGAGCGCCGCGTGCGGCGGGAACGCGGCGGCCCGGGTCACCTTGAAATCTATGGCGTCGTCGTGCGGCCGGTCCTCCGCCGAGACGACGACGTTGACGTCCCACCGGGGTTCCAGCAGCGCGGGCACCGGCAGCGCCGGGCCGCCGCGCGGGACGACGAGGTTGACCCGGATCAGCCGGGTCCGGTACGACAGGCTCGGCGCGATCACCTCGAGGATCTCGTTGAGCTTGTCGCCGCCGCCGGGCTCAGGCTCGGCCGGTACGGGCCGGACCGCCACGAACCGCACCAGCCGCAGCGTGCGGGTGCCGATGCTGTCCAGCAGCTTCTCCTCCACGGTCCCGGACGGCGAGATCCGCCGCACCGGGAGCTCGTCGAAGGCCGGCACCGGGCCGTTCAGCACGTCGTCGGTGACCAGGAGCGAGGTGCGCAGCAGGCCGGCGGCGGTCCAGTCCTCGACCACCCGGACGATCTCGCCGTCGTCCGGCGTCACGGCGAGGATCACGGCGACGTCGCTGCCGGGTGGCGTGGTCATCGTCCCTCCGCGGGCCGGATCAGGCTGCCGAGGGCGCGGTGGATGTCACGGCGGATCTCCCAGGCGCGTTCGCGGCGCACCGGGCTCTCCAGCGGGTACCTCTGCTCCGCCTCGCCGAGCAGGGTCCGGAAGTCCTGCTGGGCCGTGCTCGAGGCGGTGCCGGCGTTGTCGCCCAGCATGGTCAGCACCCGGTAGGCCATCAGCGGCTCGTCGTTGTTGGTGGCGGCGACGAGCGCCAGCGACATCGACTCCAGCAGCGCGGCGAGGCAGTCGAACGGGTCGCTCGGGGACACGGGCGGGCCGAGCAGGGGCTCCGGGAACGCGAGCTTGTCGCCGTACTTGACAGTGACCCGGCGCCCCCGGGCGTCCACCTCGATGATGTCGTCGACGAAGGCCACGAAGAAACCGCGGACGATGCGCAGCCGGGTGCCGGGGTCGACCGGCACCGCCTCCGGCAGCGGCCGGGCGCGGCGCCAGTGCGAGAAGACCGACTCCCGGCCGATCCGCCGGTGCGCCTCCCAGTCCTCCAGGATCGGCCGGGTCAGCGACTCGAAAGCGGCGTGGTGGTACGGCCGGTCGAGGAACGTGGTCATCTCGATCTCCGCCGGTCCGGCCTCGTCGAACCGGCGTGCGGCCAGCTCGGCCGGGAAGTTGCCGACGTTGGTCAGCACGCTGAGCGCGGTCCGGTAGGCCTCGGTGCCCTCGACCAGCGGGATGGCCGTGATCAGTGGTTGCTGCGCGGGCGCGTTCTCACCGCCGGCCAGCGCCTGGAATCCGGGATCGAGCCGGACCAGCGGGGCCGACGCGCGGATCGCCGAGGCGAAGGAGGACTCGAAGCGGGCCAGCCGCTCCCGCTCCTCGAGTGACGGGGTGTTGCGGCCCAGCGCGTCCTGCAGCGACTGGTGGATGTAGGCGCCGACGGCGATCTGGTCGTCGCCGCACCAGCGCCGGGCGCGGGTCAGGAGGTCCTCGCCGGTGATGCGTACCTCGAAGACCGCCGTCTGCTCCATCTGGCGGTTCTCGCTCCAGACCCGGGCCAGCTCGGGCTGCCAGTTGCGGGACGCGACGATCAGCGACCGGGCCGCGTCGGTGCCCGCCCGGCCGGTGACCATCGGGCCACTGCCCAGGATCACCTGCTTCACCGCGAAGTAGTAGGGATCCTCGGCGTTGGCCGCGGTGTCCTGCAGCAGCCGGGCCAGCTCGGCCGGGTAGCTGGCGACGGGGTCGACGAGGAACTGGTTGGGGCGCGGATGCAGAGAGGCCGGTACGGCGTACGACGGCTCCGAAGGCCATTGGCCGATCATCGACACCTTGCCGCCGGGGACGCTGAGGGCGTCCCGGCGCAGCATCGTCAGACCGTCGGCGAGGGCACGCTCGAACGGCTGGAGCAGATAGCGGCGCAGATCGCCCAGCAGCTCGGCGGCCGTCCGGCGGGCCTGCGCGTCGCCGGCCCGGCCGAACGCCGCCTCGGCTCCGGCGGCGAGCGCGTTGTCCACCCGCAGGCTGGTGACCGGGAAGGTGTTCGTACGGCGCCGGAACATGCCCCGCGCCTCCTCGCCCAGGGCGTCGTTGATCTCCTCGCCGTACCGCTCGGCGCGCGTGGTGTCCTGCAGGGCCTCCCCCTCCAGGCGCAGGATCAGGTCGTCGTCGATCAGCCGCCCGACCCGTTCGACGAGCCCCAGCGCCACCGGGAGGCCGTCGGTCAGCAGGATCTCCTCGACCTCGCGCAGCAGCCGCTTCTGGATCTCGGCCGTCCACTGGTGCGCGTTCTCGACGATCTGCTCCTCCTGCTCCTTGACGAAACGCTCGCGCCGTTCGTCGATCCGGGCCCGCAGGATGCTCCGCCACTCGGGCAGCGAGTACATCTTGTCCCGGTACTGCTGCTGGATCGCGTCGCACTCCTTGCTCACCGCGCCGCGCCGGGGCGGGGCCAGCCGCTCGAGGAACGCGCCGGCGGTCCGCTCGCCCGGGCTGTCCAGTTGCAGGGCTGTCAGGAAGCTCGGCCACCGGCGCTGGATGCGCGTGTCCCGGTCGATGTGCGCCGGGTCGTCGGCGGCGACGCCGCCCGCGCCGTACAGCAGCCGCTCGGCCGCCAGGCGCCCGACGCACTGCGACGCGTACACGTGGAACAGCTCCCGGCCGAGGCCGACGCTGGCGTAGCCGAGGGACGAGAACGGCGCCTCCACGTTGCCCTGCACCAGGCCCATCGGGTCGGCGCCGGTGGCGGCCTGCTGCCAGTTGCCCCAGACGTACGCGAGGTACTGCTGCTGGATCGAGGGGCTCATGGCCCACGCGGTCAGTGTCCGGGCGACGGACGCGAACACCTCCTTCTGCTCCTCGAACGGCAGCACCTCGTTGCCCGAGCCGATCAGGAACGACCGGGCCGGTCCGCGCCGGGCCGGCTCGCCCGGCCGGCGCAGCAGTTGCCCGTCGGCACGCTCGCCGTCGCCCATCGTGTTCCAGTGTGCGGCCGCGAGCTCGGAGACGGCGGCCAGGGCGTTCGCCTGGACCCCCTGGCGTTTGTCCTGGCTCAGGCTGTGGAACACGTCCGGCGCGTAGAGCACGGCCGCGGAGTCCGCCGCCCACTGCCGGCCCAGGTCGTGCAGCACGTCGCAGACGTCCAGGAAGGCGCCGGCGCCGGTGCCGCCGGCCAGCGAGGACACCACGACCACGGCCGGCGGGGCGACGTTGGCGGCCCGGGCCGTCTCGCCGCGCATCGCCTCCTGGACGCGGGTGAGGCTCAGCTCGGCGTCGTTGCCTTCCAGGCGGTTCACCGCGGCCGCGACGGCGTCGCGGATCCGCACCTTCGCGTACAGCGTGAGGGCCCGGCCGATCGCCCGGAACTGGCCGGCGCCGTGCTGCACCGCGACGTGCACCTCGTGGGCCTCGGGCAGCCAGGCCCGTTCGAGCGCGGCCGGGTCGTTGAGCCGTTCGAGGGCCCGGGTCACCGTGCCGTAGGTGAGGTTCGGGGCGACCAGCGAGCGGTAGGACGCGATGGGAAGGGCGGGCAGCTCGGGCGACTCCTCGCTGACCACGGCCGCGTCGATGTGCAGGAACTGCCATCCGGTGGGCATCTCGGAGATGCCGATCCGGTTGAGCCGGGTCAGCAACTCCTGATGCAGGTAGCGCAGGGTGTCGCCGCCGGAACCGCCGACACCGATGAACAAAAAGCGTTGGACCATGATCGCTCCAGTGGTCTAGGCCCGGGACTCGGGATCGGATTCGGTGCGTTGCCGGGGAAGCAGGTTCCGCGCGGCGTCGGCCGCCTGCTCCACGATTTGGGTGATGCGCTGGGGTGTGACCCGGTCGTGGACGTCGAGCACGACGGCGACATCGAGGGGGACCTCCACGTCGGCGCTCGCGGGCTCCGGCGCGGCGGCGCGGCCGGCGACGGCCACGCAGTTGAAGTCCGGCTCGGAGGGCCCGCCGACCGGGCGGGTCTCGACGTGCCGGTCGCCGGCGACCGGCCCGGTCCGCGCCACGTGGAACGGGTGCCGCCAGGGCACGCGGGCGCGGAACTCTATGGAGCCGACCCGGAACGACCGCCGGCTCGCCGTCACCGGCCGGAAGTCGTCACCGGTCGGCCGCCAGGGCCGGCCGTCCTCGCTCAGCTCGACCCGGTCGGTGCCCGGCCGCCAGCTCGCCCGCAGCCGGTAGCGGGCCGCCTGCCGTTCGCGTCCGTCGACCCGGGTCAGCGCCAGAGCGTTGAAGAGGGCGAACCCGGCGAGTGGCAGTGCGGTCATCACCAGCATGCAGAGCAGCGCGAGCCAAACCGGAGGTTCCGGGGCGACGCCGCCCGGCCCCACGTTGAGCCGGACCGGCACGAGCAGTTCGTCGTCCGGGCCCGACAAGCCGGCACTGCGTACCGTCAGCTCGCCCTTGACCGTCCCCGTCCACCCGCGCTTCTCGGTGAAGCTCGCGGTGAGATCGATCGTCGCGGTCCGGCCGGCGGCGACGCGGAGGCAATTGCTCCGGTCGCGGCCGGATCCCTCGGCCCGCACGGCGACCGGCCCGACATCCGCCACCGTCGCCAGGTCCAGTCCGCCGCGGTCGATCCACACGCACCGCTCGGCGTCGCCGGCGGTGAATGTGAGCGCGGCCTGGCGGCTGTCCGATCCGTGCAAAGCCGCGAACCGCGGTGCTACGACGGTCACGCTGGACGTGACCGGGACCGGCACGACGATCTCCGGTGGCCCGATCGGGAACCCGGCCTTGGTCCGGACGTCCAGCCTCAGGCGCACCTCGACCTGACTGCCGTGCCAGTCGCCGGGCGCGGTGAAGGTCGCCGTCCATCGGTCACCCGCCTGACGCCGCACGTCCCGTACGGCAATGGGCTTCTTGTCGTCGGAGGGCGAGGCCACGCTGACGGCGAGCTCGGGTGGCCGGGCGCCGGGCGGGCCGGCCGGAAGTCGCACGTCGGAGGGCCGGGTGCGGATGTCGAAGGTCCAGGGCCGGTTCCGTACGAAATGAGGTGTGCCCTCGATCCTGGGCAGCTGATCGCTGAACAGGTGGATCGAGCCGGCGACGCCCGCCGCGCCGGCGCCGAGCAGCCGCACCGTCCAGCGGCCGGCCCACGACGGATCGCCGGACGGCAGCGCGCCCCGCACGATGACCAGCGAATTCCCGTCGTCGCCGTACCACTGCCAGGTGAGCCGCGCCCCACCCACCGCGACGGGAGTGTCCCGGCCGGGGCCGGGCAACGGCGCTACCGCGCCGGCCGGCGGATCGAGCGCGACCCGCACGCCGGGCGCACCCGGCTCGATCAGAACGGTGAAACCGCTCAGGCCCTCTTCCAGGTCGAACGTGCAGCCGAGCCGCACCGGCTCGCACTTGATCGGCGGATTCGCGGGCGGGTCGCCGATCCCGAAGAAGATCTTGGCGAGGTCCTTCTCGTCGGTCGCGCGCAGATACTGCCCGGCCGCGTCGGTGGCCGGGGTTCCGCATCCCGGCCGGACCCCGCTGATCCGGCGCAAGAACTCCTCGTCCGGCTTGTCCTCCCCCTTCACCAGCCCGACGGTGATCACGTTGACGCCGTCCTGCCGCAACTGGTCCATGACGCCGCCGCCACGGCACAACTGGTCTTTGCCCTCGGCCACCCGCTCGGCGAAACCGGGCTGCTTGTCGTCGATGGGCTCGAACTTGCCGTCGGTGAACCACACCAGCATCTGACAGGGCGGGACGTCGGCGGTGTCCTGGGCGGCGCGCTCGGCCAGCAACCGGCGCGACTCCCGAAGCGCGATGACGTAGTCGGTGTCGCCGGTGAGGGGCGCGTTCCGGAGGGCGGCGCGGTCGGCGGCGCGCGACGCCGGATCGGGCCGGTGCCAGTCCCCCAGCGCCTGAAAGCCGGTGTTGAACACGGCCCACCGGACGGAGACGTCGATGGGTGCCCTTCCCGGCTGGCCGGGGCGGCCCAGTTGGTCGAGCTGGCCGAGCGCGATGTCGGCCGCGGTCAGCCGCCGGTTCTGGGGGTCGGTGTACGGGATGCTGCCCGAGGTGTCGAAGACCATGAGCACGTGCAGGACGGGACGGCTCTGCAGGCACGAGGCGAGGCCGGCCAGCCCGCCCGGGACCGCGGCGACGGCCGGGCCGGGCACCCCCAAGCCGGCGGCGACCGTGGCCAGAAGGCCCACGAGCAGCAACCGGCATGCCCTCATCCGAAGTACCACTGCGCCACCTGGTAGGCGTGCACCAGACCGACGACGGCGCCGAGTCCGGCGGCGGCGACGACGGCCCGGCCGCTGTGCAGCGGACGGGAGTAGTCGGTCCGCTGGCGGCGCCGCTGATCGACCAGGCGGTACCAGCCCAGGCACACGATGGTCAGGACGCCGCCGAGCGCCCAGCCACACCAGTGCCAGACGGTGTACTGCGTTCCCCGGAATTGGTAGGCCAGCAGAATAGCGATGATCAATGACGACCAGGCGACGAATGTCGGCGCGTGGGGAGGGTGCGTTGTGCTTTCATCGATCATCAATTTCACCCATTAGTGAATGCCTTCGATATCGGCAATTGCCGTGGTGGCGACGGTAGACTGTCGGTGCCGACCTGCGGGACCCTACAGAAATTCACTCATAGGGGTCAATCGCCTGGTCGAGTTAGGACGGAAGGCTTTCCGCACTGTCCGAACGGGTGAACCAATCCGGACGGGCGCGGCAGGATCATTGCGCCGATGAGCGGACAGGGTGGCGGCCGCCGGACGGCGTTGCTCGTCCACGTCGAGAACTTCGCCGAAAGGCTGGACGAGCACGGCGAACTCCACCCGCTCGCCCTCGAGTCGCTGCCGTTCGCCGGCCGGGTGCGCCGGCTACGCGAGCAGCTCACGCGGTTCGGCTACGCGATCCGCGAGCCCGACGACCACACCGGCGCGGGGATTGCCCGCACCGTCGAGAAGCTGCTCGACGAGCACGGCGCCGACGACGTGGTGCTCGTCCACGTCCTCACACACGGCGAGCCCGACGGGCACAACGGCGGCTACTACGTCCTGGGCGAGGACGGCGTGCGCGACTTCAACGCCGACGCGGGCCGGTGGCTCGAACGCGCCGAGGCGTCCACCGGCCGCTTCGCCTCACCTCGCGACCGCCCGTACGCGCTGTTCCTGCTCGACCTGTGCTTTGCCGGTCGGGCGGTCGCGAGACAGTGGCGCACCGGCGGCCGATCGGACGGCAAGGCCTACGCGATCTGCGCCGCCGCGAGCGACCAGAAGGCCTACAACGCCCGCTTCACCGAGGCCTTGGCCGACGTTTTGGCCGGTGCCGCGAATCTGGCGGAATTCGATCCGTACGACGCCGACGGAATTCTCCCGCTGGACGTGCTGACCCACGAACTGGTCAAGAAGATCACCGAATTGGAAAAGAGCGACCGCGCCGATCCGCAGCATGTCGTCACCACTCCGGTATCGCTCGGCGCGACTCGTCTTCTGCCATTCTTTCCGGTACGCGGAGTCGTCCGCCCACCATCGTCCGACCTGCGGCCCTTCCTCCTTTCGGGCAACCCCGTTTCGGGAAAAGCCGGCGACGTCGACGGCCTTTTCACCGGCCGCGCCGCCGCCATGGCGCGCCTCGGCGCCTGGCTCGCCGACCCCACCGCGGCGCCGGTCCATCTGGTCACCGGCGAACCCGGAGCGGGCGTCTCCACGCTGCTCGCCCAGGTCGTCCGCCACGCCAACCGGGACCTGCGGGCCGCGCTCGGCGTGGACCCGGCCGTCGCCGTGCCCGAGACGGCGGAACTCGTCGCGGTCGACCTGGCCGGCTCGGACCTGCCGCAGGCGGTGGACGCGATCGGCCGGCAGCTGGTTCACCACACCTTCGGCGGGCGGGCCGAAGCTCTCGTCAACACCGTTCTCGGCCGGGCCCGGCCGGTCACCCTGGTCCTCGACGGTCTCGACCAGGCGGTCGACCCGGCCGCCGTCCACGCGCGGCTGCTCCAGCCCCTGGTGGCCGGTCGCACCACCGCGGGCGGGCCGGCCTGCCGGCTGCTGATCGGCGCCCACGTCCTCCCCGGCTCCTTCCCGGTCGCCGTCGACACCACCGGCCTCGACGCGGTGGACCCGGACGACCTCCTCGCCTACCTCGAACTTCTGGGCGCGCGGGAAGGCCGCGCCGGCCCGCGCTGGTCGGCGTTCGCCCGCGAAGCCGCCGGCGCCCTGACCGCCGCATCCCCGCCGGCGGATCGGTTCGGCGCCTATCTGGCGGCCGCCGTCCTCGGCCGGGCGGCCGCGGACGGGTCCGAGGCCCCGCTCTCGCGGGCGATGACGGTGGTGTGGGCGCTGGAACTGGAAAGGGCGGCCAGCTCCTGGGCTCGGCCGGTCGCGACCGCCCTCGCCTGGGCCGAGGGTGACGGCATGCCGATCGCCGTTCTCCGGTACGTGGCGATCGCGCTGGCGGCGGGCCGGACGCCCGGCACGCAACCGCTCACCCCCGAGCGCGTCGCCGCCGTACTGCACGACCTGCGCCGCTACCTCACGATCTCCCCCACCACCGACGGCCGGGTCTACCGGCTGCGCCATCCCGCGCTGGCCGGCGCCCTCCGCACCGACGCCGACGCGCCGACCGTCCTGGACGGGATCTACCGCGCGGTCGGCGAACCCGGTGGGGCACAGGCGTGGCGATACACCACCGACTACGCCCGCCGGTACGTGCTCGACCACGCGGCCGCGGCCGGCCGGCTCCCCGAGCTCCTCGGCAACGCCGCCTTCCTCATCGAGAACGCCGGCCAGATCCTGGACGCGCGGCTGACGCCGGCCGAACCCGTCGCGGCGGCGACAGCGGTGGCCCGCCGGGCGCGGGAGCTCGATCTGGTCGAAGCCCGGGAAAGCGCCCGGTTCGAGCTCGCCGTCGTGGCCGCGCGGCACGGTGCCGCCGACCTCGCCCGCGGCCTGGCCGAACTGCCCGCCGAGCCTCCCCTGACCTGGCGCCCCCGGTGGATCGCCGGCACGTCCCGGCCGGACGGCGGCCACGAACCCGGCCTCGACGCGCTCCTTCTGGTCACCGTCGAGGCCGGGCAGGCCGTCACGTACGACGCCGGCTCCGGCCAGGTGGTACCAGGCCCCAGGCGCGACGTGACCGCCCTGTCGGCCGGCGGCTCCGGCCCCGACCGGCTGCTGGTCAGCGCGACCGGGCGCACTGTTCAGGTCCGGTCGGCGGCGACGGGTACGACGACCGGCTTCGGCACCGCCCGATTCGGGGCGGTAAGCCGGGTGGCGGTCCACCGGCGGGCGGACGATCTGGTGATCGCCGCGGTCACCGACCGGCACATGCTCGAGTGCTGGACCGCCACGGGGGACGTCTTCGCCGAACCCCTGGACTGCGGACCCCCGGTGTCGGGCCTGGCCCTGACCGGCGACGGGACCCGGGTGCTCGCGATGACGCGGAACGTCAACAACCACGTCGACGTGTGGGCGCTGGAAACGGGGAAGCGTGTTCTGCCGAGCCTGTCCGGTACGGACGCCACCGTGGTGGAAGCCGAAGGGAACACGTACCTCGTGGTGGTGGACGGAGGGTTCACCGTCCGCACCTACCGGATCGCCGACGGCCAGCAGGTCGCCATGGTGCCGCTGGCCCGCCGGGTCGGCCGGGTCCGCGTCGTCCGGCAGGGTGACGATCCGCTGGTGGTGATGGCGGCCGGCGCGGACCTGCTCACCTGGAACCCGACCGAGAATCACGTGCTGCCCCGGCTGATCACAACCGGGACCCGGCCGATCGAGCACCTCGACTGCGTCTCCGGCCCGGCCGGACCCGTGACGATCGTGGCCAGCGAGGGACGCCGAGTGACCGGCGCCGACCTGGACACCGGCCGCCGCTCAACGGTGGAACTGGCCGGCCGGGCGCGGATCGGCGCGCTGGTCGCCGTGCCGGGACGCGGAGAGGCACCCGTACCGGCCCGGCCTTCCTTCGCCGTCGACGCCGAAGGCGCGGAACTGTTCGTGGCCGTCACAGGAGAGGGTGGCACGCGCATCGGCCGCCTCAGCCGGGGCGCGGTGACGGAAGCCGAGGCCGAGGGCGACTACGGCGATCCCCGGATGGACTGGCTGCGCGCCGGCCCGCTACTGCTTCTGCGGCGGACCGGCGCGGACGGGCGTACCTCCGTCGTGGACGCGCGGACCGGCACCGCCGTACCCACGCCCGCGATCGGCTTGCCGATGCCGGTGGACCGCACGCCCGCAAGCCATGACCCGGTGGTCACCGTGGTCGACGGGCGGGTCGTCGTCGTGACGGCTGAGGAGTCCGGCCGCCTGCTGGTGCACGAGCCGGAAGCGGGAGCACCCCACCGGATCACGATCCGGGACGGCCGGCCGGCCGGGCTGGCGCCGCTGCCCGGCGACCCCGAGGTGGTCGTTCTGGGCTACCGCGACGGCGCTGTCGGCCTCGTCGACCTGCGCGCCCGGCGGGAGATCGACCGGATCGAGGTTCCCGGTCCGATACGGCATCTGACGGTCCACCCCCGACCGGGGGACGGGGCCTGGGTGGTCGTCGAGGCGGCCACGGAAGTCCTCGTCCTCGAGCTGACAAGACCGAACTGAGGAGGCACGATGCCGGAAATCGTCGGCGTGCACGGAGTCTGGAACCACCTGGCCGGGAAAACCGACGAGGAGGCCGTACGGCATCACAGCCGGACCTGGAGCGGCGCGCTGGCGCATTCCCTCGGCGACGCGGCAGCCGCCGATATCCACGTGGCCTACTACGCCTCCTGCCTGCGGGTCGCGTACGGGCACGGCGCACCGGACCCGGACACCCTCGACGCCGAGGAGCAGGAGTGGCTGCGGGAGTGGGACGCGGCGCTGAGCCCGCGGGCCGAGGTCGGTCAGGGGCGGATGCTGAAGCCGGTACGGCAGATCATCAGCGGCATGGCCACCCGATGGCACCTCGACGAGCGGCTGACCGGAGCATTCGTGACAGTGTTCCTCAAGGAGATCAAGGTTTACTTCGACGGGCGCGACCCGGCCCCGCGCCAGGCCGCCCGGGACCGGGTCGCCGGCGCGCTGCGGCGGGAACGCCCGTCGGTGCTCATCGCGCACTCGCTGGGCTCGGTCGTCGCGTACGAGGCGCTGTGGCAGAACCCGGACCTCAAGGTCGACCTCCTCCTCACCCTCGGCTCGCCCCTCGGCCTCCCACCGGTCATCTTCCAGCGGCTCGACCCCGAACCGGCCGACGGCCGGGGCAGCCGGCCACCGGGCGTACGGCGCTGGGTCAACATCGCCGACCCGGGCGACCTGATCGCGGTGCCGCGCTGGCTAGCCCGCTCCTTCGACGGAATAGACGAGGACCTGGAGGCACCGATCGGCGTGTTCCAGTTCCACAAGGTCGTCCCGTACCTGCGATGCGCCCAGGTAGCGGACACCCTGCGGCCCTACCTCTGATTCCTCCGCCGCGACTGGGCACCCCGGCCCGCCGCGGACCGGTGCCGTTGACCGGCGCCACGCGACATCTGGTCGACCGGGCGTCCCTCGCGGCCCTGCTGCCGGAACTCGGCCGGGGCCGCTTGCGGGCCGCCCTGGACGTGACGGAACCGGTCGGCATGGCGAACCAGTACGCGTACCCTTCCCTGCCCTGGGCCTGGGGTCGCTTCGCCCTGATGCCGGACTGGCTCCGCGGGCCTGACCACATCGAGGCGCACCCTCGCTCAGAGCCGGTCGAACGGGCCGGCGTAGGAGAAGCGGCCGGTCGTACCGTCGTACTGGGTGAGGGTCCTGACCTGGAAGTAGTCGCCCCACGACGGGTCCGGCGCGACTATGCCCGTCGATGCCGAGGGGACGAAGCCGAAACGGCTGTAGAAGGCGGGGTTGCCCAGCAACGCGACCAGGGGCTCGCCGAGCGCGTCGGCCGCGCCCAGAACGGCGTGCATCAGAGCGGTGCCGACGCCGGCTCGCTGCCTGTGCGGGACGACGCTCAGGGGTCCGAGACCGAGAGCCGGCCGGCCGTCGACGTGGGCCCGGGTGGCGACCACGTGGCCGACCACGACGTCGTCCTCGACCGCGACCAACGACAGCTGCGGGATCCAACCGGCGTCGTCGCGCAACCGCGAGACCAGCGTCGCCTCCCCCGGATCTCCGCCCGGCTCGGCCGGCGGCGCGCTGTGCGCGACGCCCCGGAACGCGGCGGCGGTGACCGCCCGGATCGCCTCGGCATCATCGGGTAGTTCCCGTCGAATCATCACCACGGAACCATCGGGCTCTTCGCCGGCCCCCGTCAACGCCTTTACCGCCGGAGCCGCCGGAGGCTCTTCCGAAACCCGGTCCGTGGAAGACAACCACGAAGTGGGTAGCGTTGCCCCGTGACGGATGACCTCTTCGCCGGCGGCGGGGCCACGGGGCGGCTGATGAGCCGGCTCGACTGGGCGGCCACCGATGTGGGACCGGTGGAGACCTGGTCGCAGAGTATGCGGGCGGCCGTCCGTATCGTGCTCTCGTCCCGGTACCCGATGCTGCTGCTGTGGGGGCCCAACTACACGCAGCTCTACAACGACGCGTACTCCGCGTTGATCGGCGACAAGCACCCGGACGCGCTCGGCGGCGACGTCCGGGTCACCCTGGCCGAGGGCTGGGACGTCCTGGAGCCGTTGATAGCCGACGCCGAGGCGACCGGCGTCGCCAGCTGGGTGCCGGCGCTGCAACTGGCGCTGGACCGATCGGGCTACCGCGAGGAGGCGTACTTCAGCGTCTCCCACGCGCCCGCCCGCGACGACGACGGAACCACCGCGGGCATCCTCGCGGTCTGCAGCGAGGTCACCGACCAGGTGGTCGGCGAGCGGCGCCTGCGGCTGCTGCGTGACCTGGCCGGCCCGGCCGGCGGCCGGGCGGCGGATGTCGGGCAGGTCTGCACGCGGCTCTGCGCGGTGATCGGCGAGCACCTGCTCGACGTGCCGTTCGCCGCCATCTACCTGCGCGAGGGCGCCCGGCTGAGCCGGGCCGCGGCGGTCGGAGCGGACGACGCGCTGCCGCACACCGTGGATCCGGCCGACGACGTCTGGAAACTGCATGTCGCGGCCGGCGGCGAGGCCGTCGACGTCGCGGATGTCACCGATCGGCTGACGGTGACCGGCGGCGCCTGGGACGATCCGGTCCGCACCGCGGTGGCGCTCCCCCTACCGGGGGCCGAGCGGTCCCAGCCGCTGGGCGTGCTGCTGGCCGGGGTCAGCCCCAGCCGGGGCTTGGACGAGACGTACCGGTCCTTCTTCGAACTGCTGGCCCAGCAGGTGGCCGTCGCGGTGCGCAACGCGCAGGCGTACCAGGAGGAACGCGACCGCGCCGCCGCCCTGGCCGAGCTGAACCGGGTCAAGACCGACTTCTTCACCAACGTGAGCCACGAGTTCCGTACACCACTGACTCTGATGATGGGCCCGTTGACGGACGCCCTCGCCGACGAGAGCGAGCCGCTCGGCGCGGCCCAGCGGGGCCGGCTCGAGATCGCCCTGCGCAGCGCCGACCGCCTGCTCTCGCTGGTGAACAACCTGCTGACGTTCTCCAGCGTCGAGGCCGGACGGCCCGATCACCGGCCCCGTCCGATCGACCTGGCTCACTACACCGCCGAGCTCGCCGGCGTCTTCCGCGCCGCCGTCGAACGCGCCGGCCTGCGCCTGGTGGTGGACTGCCCGCCGCTGCCGCACACGGTGGCCGTCGATCCGCAGAACTGGGAGAAGATCGTCACCAACCTGCTGTCGAACGCGCTGAAGTTCACCTTCGTCGGCGAGATCCGGGTGCGGCTGGAGGCCGGCGCCGCCACGGCCCGGCTGACTGTGTCGGACACCGGCATCGGCGTCGCCGCCGAGGACCTGCCCCACCTGTTCGACCGTTTTCACCGGGTGCGGGGTGCGCAGTCCCGCAGTCACGAGGGCAGCGGGATCGGCCTGGCGCTGGTCCGCGAGCTGGCCCGGCTGCAGGGCGGCGACGCGACAGTCGACAGCGTGCCCGGCGCCGGCTCCACGTTCACGGTGACCGTGCCGCTGGTCGCGGCCGCGACCGCCGAAACCCTTCCGGACATGGCGGGCGCGCGGGCGGCGGCCAGTGAGGCGGCCGGCTGGCTCGACGTCCCCGGCGCCGCCCCGGCGGCCCCGGGCGATGCGGCCGGCGCCCGGATCCTCGTCGCGGACGACAACAGCGACATGCGCGCCTACCTGGAACGTCTGCTCAGCGGTGAGCGCTGGCAGGTGGAACTGGTGGCGGACGGGCGGGCGGCCCTGGAATCGATCCGCCGGTTCCCGCCGGACCTGCTGCTCACCGACGTCATGATGCCCCGCATGGACGGGTTCGCGCTGGTCAGGGCGGTGCGGGCCGACGAGTCGACCCGAGCGCTCCCGGTGATCATGCTGTCGGCCCGGGCCGGCGACGAGTCCGGCGTGGAGGGCTTGGAGGCCGGCGCCGACGACTACGTGGTCAAGCCGTTCACGGCGGCCGAACTGGTGGCGCGCGTCCGCAGCACCCTGCGCCTGGCGAAGATTCGGGCCGCGCACACCCGGCAGCTGTCCGCGCTCGCCGACACCGCGGCGGTCATCGCGTCCGGCCGCGCCCTGGAGGAGGCCTTCCAGGCCGTCACCGAGCAGGCGCGGGCCCTGCTCGAGGGCACCGCGGCCGAGGTCGTGCTCACCGGCGGCGACGAGCGTCCCCCACTGCGGTTCACCTCGGGCGGCAAGGAGCTGCCGGCCGACGGGTCCGGCACCGTCCAGGCGGCGATCCACGGCCGGGACGGCGAACAGATCGGCGCGCTCACCGTGCTGATCGACGCGGCGCGCCGGCCCAGCGACCAGGAACAGGGCCTGCTCGTGCCGATGGCGAACATGCTCGCCTCGCTGGCGCAGACCGGCTGGCAGCTGGAACACGACCGCCAGCTCGTGCTGACCCTGCAACAGAGCACCCTGCCGGAGAACCTGCCCACGCTGGACGGCTGGGAGCTGCAAGCGGCCTACCGGCCGGCTGCCGGGCGGGTCGGCGGGGACTGGTACGACGTCGTGGTGCTGCCGGACGGCGACGCCGTGATCAGCATCGGCGACGTCGCCGGACACGGGCTGGGCGCCGCGGTGATGACCGGTCAGGTGCGCAACGCGGTCCGGGCGTACGCGGTCGAGGACCCCGCGCCGGCGGCCGTCGTCACGCGGGTGGCCGCCCTGCTCAACCGCCTCGGTACGCCGTTGCTGGCCACCCTGTTCGTGCTGCGCCTGCGCCCGGCCACCGGCGACTTCGCCTGGTGCAGCGCCGGCCATCCCACCCCGGTGTACTCCGGGACCGGGCCGGACAGCCTGGTGATGCCCGGGGCCGTGGGGCCACCGCTCGGGCTGCGCCGGGCGTCGTACCGGCAGAACGACGGGTGCCTGCCGCCCGGCTCCCAGATGCTGCTCTACACCGACGGCCTGGTCGAGAACTTCCCGGACTCGATCGACGTCGGCCTCGAGCGGGTACGACGGCGCAGCCGGGAGACGTACGCGGCGGGCGCGTCCACCACCGCGGTCCTCGACGCGGTGCTGGCCGGCGTGCCCCAGCCGCAACGCGACGACATCGCGGCGGTCGTTCTTCGCCGGCATCGGGCCGCGGCCGCACAGGTGGTGCCCGCCGTGCCGGACCGGCAGGCCACGTGGGTGTACCCGCTGGAACCGTCGGCCGCGAGCATGCTGCGCGGCGACCTGCGCGCCGCTCTGGGCGGCCACGAGATCGATTCGGATCTGCTGTACGACCTCCAGGTGGCCGCGACCGAGGCGGTGAACAACGCGGTGGAACACGCCCAACAGCCCAGCCGCCGCGAGGTGGAGGTCGAGTTCCGGCTCGTGGACGGCACCATCCGCATCGTGGTGCGGGACTTCGGCGGCTGGCGGGCCCGTCCGGTGGTCCGCGACCGCGGCCGCGGCGCCATGCTGATGAGCGCCTACGGCGACGTACGGGTCGTCTCGACAGCCACCGGGACCACCGTCACGATCGAACGCCGCTGGCTCCCCGCACGCCAGTGACCGGGTGCTGGTTCCGCCCTCAGGAGCGCTCGCGCAGTACGCGCATGGCTTCCGCGGCGCCGTCGCGCAGCACCTCGAGGTCGTTCTCGCCGAACGTGCGGGCGGCGGTGTCCAGCACGCAGTGCGCACCCAGGTATTCGCCGTCGTCGCCCTGCAACGGTACGCCGGCATAGCTCCGCAGGCCGGTCATCCCGATCAGCGGGTTGCGCTCGTGCCGCACGTCGGTGGTGGCGTCGGCGACGCAGTACGGCGCGCCCGCGAGCACGGTGTGCGTGCACACGGACCATTCGGCGGGCATCCCCTGCACCTGGTTGATCCAGCCTTCCAGGCCGGTGCTGCCGATGATGTACTGCGCCGAGTCGAGGATGATCGAGATCAGCGACACCGGCGCGCCGAGCCGCTGCGCCGAGCGCGCGCACACCGGGTCGAGCTCGGCCGCCAACTGGGGAGCGAACAGGTTGTACCCGGCGAGGCTTCGCATCCGCCGCGGTGTGCCGAGCCGGCCGAACAGGTCGTCGAGAGAGGCGGTGTCCACTTCAGCTCCTGGTGATGGTGTAGGCGGCGGACAGATGCTCGTGGGTGGCGACGCGGATACGCAGCGCCTGGCCGCAGAGCTGAGTGACCGGATCGGCGACGATCATGGCTTCGATCAGACGGGCCAGGGCCGGGCCGTCGGTCTCCCGGCCGGACAGCCGGCACGACGCCAGCAGGTCGGCCCAGACGGCGGAACCGTCGGGCCCGTGGACCCGGTGTACCGCCTGCTGCGCGTCGGCGAGAGTCGGCTGGTGCAACCCGTACGGCACCGCCGCTTGATCAACTCCGGACATCTGTCCCAACCCCTCGAAGGTCGTGGCGGTCGATCGGCTCAGTGCCGGAAGCCGTTGACCAGCATCGTGAGCTCGCCGGCCAGTCTGGTCAGGTCCCCGGCCGCCTGCTGGGTGGCCTTGGCGCCCTCGGCCGTGGCCATGGCGACCTCGGCGACGCCGGACACCGTCCGGGCGACGTCTCCGCTGCCGCTGGCCGCGTCGGCGACCGATCGGCTCATCTCACCGGTCGTCGCGGTCTGTTCCTCGACCGCCGAGGCGATCGTGGTGGTGTAGTCGCCGATCTGGGCGATCACCTCGGTGATCTCCGCGATGGCCTGGGTGGCGGAGCCGGTGGAGGACTGGATCGCGCCGATCCGCGCGGTGATCTGCTCCGTCGCCTGGGCGGTCTGCTGAGCCAGTTCCTTGACTTCGCCGGCGACGACGGCGAAACCCTTGCCGAGTTCACCGGCGCGGGCGGCTTCGATGGTGGCGTTCAGGGCCAGCAGATTGGTCTGCTCGGCGATGGCGGTGATCAGCCGGACCACCTCGCCGATCTCGGCGCTGGCCGCGCCGAGGCCCGCCACCTCGGCGTTCGTCCGTTCGGCGACCTGCATGCCCTGCTGAGCGACCTCGGCCGCCCGGGCCGCGTTGGACGCGATCTCGGCGATCGAGGCGCTCATCTGCTCGGCCCCGGCCGCGATGGTCTGCACGCCGGCGTTGACGTCCTCGGTGGAGGCCGATGCCTGCCGGGCCCGCGCGGCCGCGTCCCCGGCGCCGGCCTCCAACTGGGCGCTGACCGTGGACAGCTCCTCCGAGGCCGCGGAGAGGGTGGCCGCCGAGCCGCTGATCGTTCCGACCGTGTCGCGCAGACGGGCGGTCGCGGTGTCGAGCGACTGGGCCATCAAGCCCGGCTCGTCCCGTGCCGTCAAACCGGCGGTCCGGGTCAGGTCGCCTTCGGCCAGGCTGTCGCAGACCGTTTTGACCCGCTGGAGCGAGCCCACGATGTTCTTGGACACGAACACGCCCACGGCCACGGCGACCAGCACACCGAGCGCGATCAGGGCCAGCGCCTGGTACCGGCTGCGGTTGTACTTCGACTGCGCCGACTCCGCCGACGCGCGGGCCGCGTCGGATTCGGCCTCGGACAGGGTCGCCAGCGCCTGCGTCACCTGCTTCATCAGCGGCGAGACCTCGTCGTCCCGGACGGTGCGCCACTGCGCCGTGTCGTTGCGCCGGCCGGCCGGCAGGAGCTTGGACTTGGCGACGCTGACATAGGCCCGCCACTGCTGTTGCACGCCGGCGACGAGGCTCGCGTCACCGGCCGGGCCGCTGGCCTGGTAGGCGGCGAGAGCGTCGTCGAAGGCTTCCACGTCGGCCGCGAACGCCGACTCGTACTTGCTCATGCTCGCGTCGTCGGGGCTGACCAGCTGGTTGGCCAGGTCGAGGCGGGCGGCGTACAGGGAGGCACGGATGTTGCCGATCGCCTGGACGCTGGAGACGTTGTTGGTGTATATGCCCTGAGCCGATGAGCTCACCGCGCTCAGGGCGCTCAACCCGAGCCAGCCCACGAGAACGGCGACCATGGCGGCGATGAGGACCGCTGCCAGGATCTTGACTCTGACACTCACATCAGCGAAACGCCGGCGTCCGGGTTCCCGCACCACCGGCAAGGCATGTACAACCGTGGTCATCCGACTCCGCTCCCCCGCCGCAACACAGACCTGCGAACATCTCGCGCTCGTCCCCCATCATCCGTTTCGGCGTTCTCGCACGGTTGCTTAACGTGTCGGCGCATTCGCTCGGTTCGCCGGGCGAGGGCCGTCACGCCTCGTCCTGTTCGCGATCGCGCCGCTGCTGGTTGTCACCCTCATCGCCCGGGTACGCGGGGGACAGCACCGCCCGCGCCGCGGCCGGAGTACGCCAACCGCTGACCGGGAGGTCCGCCATGCTCGCCCTCGTCGTCGTAGTGGTGCTGGGCGCCGCGATCCTGGGGTCCGGCGCGCTCGCCGGCCGGCTGCGCCTGGCTCCGCCGGTCCTGCTGTTGGCGTGCGGCGTCCTGCTCGGCTTCGTACCGGCGCTGCGCGAGGTGCATCTGCCGCCGGAAACGGTCCTGCTGCTCTTCCTGCCCGTCCTGCTGTACTGGGAAAGCCTGACCACCTCCTTGCGGGAGATCCGCCGGGACCTGCGCGGCATCATCCTCATGGGAACCGTTCTCGTGCTGGTCACGGCGGCCGCGGTGGCCACGGCCGCACACGCTCTGGGCCTGCCGTGGGGCCCGGCCTGGGTGCTCGGCGCGGCCCTGGCCCCGACCGACGCCACCGCCGTCGGCGTGCTGGCCCGCCGGCTGCCGCGCCGCAACGTCACCCTGCTGCGCGCGGAAAGCCTCATCAACGACGGCACCGCCCTGGTCATCTACGCCCTCGCCGTCGGCATCACCGTGGGCGAGGAACACCTGACCACCCCGCACGTGTCGTGGCTGCTGCTGCTCGCCTACGGCGGCGGAGTGCTGGCCGGCTTGCTCACCGCCTGGGCCGGCGTACGGCTGCGCCGCGCCCTCACCGACCCCATGCTCGGCAACGTCGCCATGCTTGTCATCCCCTTCACCGCGTTCCTGCTCGCCGAGACCATCGAGGCCTCCGGCGTGGTCGCCGTCGTCATCTGCGGCCTGGTGATGAGCCAGGCCGGACCGCGAGTGGTCGATGCCGAGACCCGCAGCCAGTCCGTGGCGTTCTGGTCGCTGGCCACCTTCGTGCTCAACGGCGCGCTGTTCGTGCTCGTCGGCATCGAGGTGCACGAGGCCGTACGCGGTCTCACCAGCGTCGACCTGTGGCGCGGAACGGCCGCGGTGGTCGTCGTGTCGGCGGTCATGTTCGCCGCGCGGCTGGCCTTCCTGTTCGTCTCCGCGTACACGATCCGGGCGGTGGACCGCCGCCCCCAGCAGCGGCGGCGCCGCATCAGCAACCGGGCCCGCGTGGTCAGCGCGGTCGCCGGTTTCCGGGGCGCCGTCTCCCTGGCCGCCGCGCTGGCGGTGCCGGCCACCCTCGCCTCTTCAGAGCCGTTCCCCGGCCGCGACACCATCGTGTTCGTGACGGCCGGCGTCATCGTGGTCACGCTGGTGCTGCAGGCGCCGCTGCTGCCGGTGGTCGTACGGTGGGCGCGCCTGCCCGACGACACCTCCGTCGAGCGGGAACGCCGCCTCGCCGACACGACCGCCATGCGGGAGGCCCTGGCCGTCCTGCCCGAGCTCGCCGCCGAACTGAACACCGATCCGCAGGTGACCGACGAACTGCGGCACGAGTACGAACGCCACCTCAGGGTGCTGCAGGATCAGGACGACACCGGCAACGAGACCTCGCTGCGACGGGCCCTGATCGCCCGCAAACGCGAGACAGTGCTCCGCCTGCGCGACGAAGGCCACATCGACGACACCGTCCTGCGACGAGTACAGGCCAGACTCGACATCGAAGACCTGCGCCTCTCCGGCCACGATCTCGTCGAGTGATCCCCCTGGCCGGTCCCCTAGCGGTTGAGCAGGGCGGCCACTTCCGCGGTCAGCTCGGTGGCGGCTTCGATCTCCGCTTTGCGGATGGACACGCTCTCGATGTTGAAGCCGTGGGGCACGCCGAGGTGGTCGCAGAAGCCGGTGAGGTCGCGGGCGATGTGCCGTACCTGCCGGAAGGACTCGCCCAGCGGGTCGCCGGCGTGGCGGATCGACTGCTGGAGCCAGCGGGGCACCTCGACGCCCAGCCAGCTGAGGAATTCCAGGGTTCGCGGCGATCCGCACAACGACAACGTGAAGATCACCGGGCGGGGGTCGAGGCCGCGGGTGCGGCATTCGTGGGCGTAGTCGGAGATGAGGTTCTTGGTGGCGGCGATGTCGTAGACGACCTGGGACACGAAGAAGTCGCAACCCAGCTCCTGCTTGGTCAGCATGCGCCGGTGTTCGTCCTGGCGGCGGGCGTGGCGTTCACTGATCACGACCGCGCCCGTCACCAGGCCGGGGTTGACCTCCCGGCGCAGCTCGTGGGCGCGCCGCAGGCCGGTGCGGACCTCCTTGTCGCCGGAGGACGGGCCGACGAAGACGCTCAGCACCTGGCGCGGGTCGACGCCGGCCAGCCACGTCCGCAGCTCGCGCTCGCCGTACTTGCCGACGCACCGGTAGATGATCGCTTCCCGGTCCCATCCGTGCAGGTACTCCGCGTGGTAGCGGCCCGGGTCGAGCGTCGGCAGGTACGGGAAGGGCCGCTCGGCGGGATTGCGGTCGGCCTCGTCGTCGAGGTCGTAGAGGATCAGGCCGTCGAGGTCGAGGGCGTCGAGGCGCCGCAGGGTCACGGCGGCGATCTCCCTGATCCGGTCCGTGCTCTCGCCGCGCCTCGGTGGGGTGAGGCTGAACAGCAGCACGCCGGACTGCCGAAGGCGGAGCGCGGTCCGCAACGCCGTACGGGCGGCGACCGTCTCAGACATGGGCCAGCCCCCGCGGGTCGTACGTCTGCGTTCCGGCCCGCTCGAGGCACCGCGCGGCCACCCGGCATCCCAGCTCGGCCGCGGCGACCGGGCTCAGGCCCCGGGCCGTGCCGCTGAGGAACCCGGCCCGGAAGGCGTCTCCGCCGCCGGTCGGGTCGACGACGCGGTCGACCGGCACGGCGGGAACCGTCGACGTCCCCTGGCGGTCGGTGAGGCGTACCCCCTTGGCCCCCAGGGTCGTGACGGCCAGGCCGACGATCTCGGTGAGCTGACGGCCGGACAGGCCGGTCTTGTCGAGGAGCAGGTCGTACTCGTACTCGTTGGTGAACAGGTAGGCGGCGCCGGTGATGAACTCCCGGATCTCCGCGCCCGTCATGGCGGCCAGTTGCTGCGAGGGGTCGGCGGCGAACGGCCAGCCCCGGCTCCGGCACACCGCGGCGTGCCGGAGCATCGCGCCGGGCATGTCGGGGCCGATGAGGACCAGTGCCGGCGGGTGCCGGTCACCGACCGCGGCCAGGTCGATGTTCGCGCTCTCGCTCATCGCGCCCGGATAGAAGGTGGCGATCTGGCACAGTTCCCGGTCGGTGGTGCAGACGAACCGGGCGGTGTGCGCCGTCGTGCTCGTCAGGACCCCGGCGCAGTTCACGCCGCTGCGTTCGAGCCAGCCGCGATAGTCGACGTCGAAGTCGGCCCCGACCGCGCCGACCAGCACGGCCCGCTCGCCCAGCCGGGCGATGCCGTACGCGATGTTGGCGGCGACCCCGCCCCGGTGCACCGTCAGCTCGTCGGCCAGGAAGGACAGCGAGATGGCGGACAGGCTCTCGGGCAGGATCTGCTCGGCGAAGCTGCCGGGGAACGTCAGGAGGTGATCGGTGGCGATGGAGCCACTGACGAGGATCATGCGGCGGTTCCCTTCAGCGACGACTCGATCGCCCGGATCACCCGGGGACGCAGTTCGGCGGAGCTGATGACGGCGTCGACCGAGCCGACCTCGACGGCGCGGCGGATGTCGTGCCGGCGGTCGAACTCGGCCGCCACCTCGCCGAGTTTCTCCGCGCGGACGGCGGATCGGGTCTCGGCCAGGCGCGCGTTGAGGGCGGCGCGTTCGGTGCCGGTGGCCGCGGTGACGCGGGACTGGAGTTCGGCCACGCGAGGGTCGGCGCCGGTGCGCCGGTCGACCTCGCCGGAGAAGACCACGGCGGCGGCCGGCGCCCCGCCGAGGACCGAGGCGAACGATCCCTCCAGCGCCAGCACGGTCATGGCCGGGTTGAGCGCCTTGGAGAAGACCACGAAGGCGCCGCCGTGATAGCGGGAGACGACGACGAAGACGATCGGGCCGCGGAAGTTGACGATGGCCCGGCCGATCTCCGCCCCGTACTCCAATTGCCATTTGCGCATCGACTCGGGCGATCCGTCGAAGCCGGACAGGTTGGCCAGCACCACCAGCGGCCGATTGCCGGAGGCGGCGTTTATCGCTCGCGCGGCCTTCTTCGACGACTGGGGGAAGAGGGTGCCGGCGGTCCAGCTGTCCGGTCCGTCGGTGGGCGGGAAGCCCCGGCGGGGCAGCGGGCGCGACTCGATACCGAGCAGGCAGACCGGGAGACCGCCGAGGTGGGCGTCCTGCACCACGGCGGTGTCGGCGTCGGCCATGCCCGACCAGCGTTCCAGGACGGGGCGGTCCTGATCGGACAGCGCCCGCATGACCGTACGGATGTCGAAGGGCTTCTTGCGGTCGGGGTTGTGCTCGGCCGAGAAGATCTGGCCGACGGTGCTGAAGTCGCTGCCCTCGGCCGCGTGCGGGAAAGCGGAGATGTCGCGGCCGGGCGGGTCCTCGGTCACGGCTCGGCGGGGCGTGGTCTCCCCCGGCGCGACATAGGTGTGCTCGTAGTGGGCCATGAGCACGTCGCGGGCGGCGGAGATCGTGGGCGCGAAGTACTGCGCCTGACCGTTGGGCCCCATCACCCGGTCGTAGCCGCCGATGCCGAAGTTGTCCTCGGCCGACACACCGCCGGAGAAGTCCAGCGACCGTTTGCCGGTGAGGACCATGGCCGACTCGGGCGTCATGACCAGGATGCCCTTGGTGTGCATGAGCATGGTCGCCTCGGCGTTCCAGTACGGCTGGGCGCCCACGTTGATGCCGGCCACCACGACGTTGATCTCGCCGCCGGCCTGGGTGAACTCGACGATGCGCTTGAGCGCCGCCGCGACCCAGTCCATGTTCTCGGTGCCGGAGGTCATCGAGATGCGTGCCCCGGCCGACAGCGCGAACCACTCCACCGGCACCCGCATCCACTCGGCCAGGTCGAGGGCGGCGATCACCCGGGAACACTCGGCCTCGGACAGCGCGCCGAGCGCCTTGGTCGGGTCACCCAGCAGGACCATCCGGGTCACGCCGTCCGGATGCCGCGCGGTCGGGGTGGTCACCACGCCGGTGACGATGGCGGCGGTGTTGCGTCCCCTCGGCCGTTCGACCGGCACCAGGACGCCGTACTCGTCGAGGTCGTACTCGGTGAAGCGGCCCGCCGGGCCGGTGAGAAGACCGATCAGCTCGTACGGGTACACGGCGCCCCGGCTGCGCGAGCGCAGCACCTTGAGCCGGTAGTCGTCGAGGGGCCGCACCGGCTCGGCGGGCGGCGGCCCGAGGGAGAGCTGCGGCTCGCCGGTGGCGTCGAACCGTACCCGGACCGCGACCGGCTCCAGCTCACCGGTCGCCGGGTCGTGATGCCGGCCGATGAGCAGGATCTCCTCGAGGTCGGCGCCGGCCGCCGCCGGAAGCACGCGGGCGGCGATGGTCTCGACCTCGGCCCGGGTGAGGTCGCTCGGCGGCCACACGTAGACCACGATGTGGTTGGTGGGCAGGCGCGCCGCCGACGGGCGCCGGTCCCGGGCGCGGCGGATCGAGTCGAGGCAGGCGCCGACGGTGTCCTCGACGGTGGGCAGGGCGGCCAGCCGGCGGTCGGCGTCGCGCAGCGGGGTCAGGTCGCGAACCTGGGCGAACGCGATCAGGCGATCGTCGGCCGGGTTGTCGCGGGCCACGCCCCGGAAGAGGTAGACCTCCTCGTCGGCCGACGGCAGCCGGGTCAGGTCGAACGCGCTGAGCCGGGACAGCCGCATCCGCTGGGCGATGAACGGGTGCAGGCCGCGGATCAGGCGGTCCTCGGTGAGACGGCGGCCGCCGCCGGGGCGGAAGGTGAAGTGGTGATGGGTCACCGCGCCGCGCCGGCCGGCGATCGTGGCCGTGATCCGGCGCAGCGAGGCCGGCAGCCGGTGCCGGCCGATCGTCTCCTCGAGCCGGGCCGCGGCCTCGTCGAGGTCGGCCGGTTGCCCCTCCCAGGCCACGTACACGTCGGCGTGCGCCGCGTCCGTGTCGCCGGCGAGCTCGGCGAGGCCGCGTATCGCGGCGTCCAGCCGGTCGAACCGCACCGCGGTGGTGATCACGCTGGTGCCGGCCCGGTCGGCCACCACGTACGCGCAGCCGGCGGCCTCCCGCCGGCGTACCCCGGTCAGGCCCTTGTTGCCGTAGTAGCGGCGGGTGAGCACCTCGAGCATCACCTCGTGGCCCGCGTCGCGGCGGGCGAGCCGCTGGCCGAGCACCCGGACCAGCGGTTCGGTGCTGGCGACCATGGCCGCGACGCGGGCGGCGCGGTCCGGCGCGTCCGGGCGGGCGTCCAGGTGGCGCAGGTGACCGCGGATCTCGGCGTAGACGTGGGCGCGGTTGCGGCGCAGCAGCGGCTGGGCGAACCACGCGAACACCACGCCGCGGGCCAGGTCGGCGATGGCCGGGAACGGGATCCGGGCGACCGTCACCAGGCGCTCCAGCACCGCGCCGACCGGCTCGCGCAGGGCCGTGTCCGGCGGCGGGTCGCTCAGCCAGGCCCGCAGCAGGAGAGCCGCCACGGCGGCGCCGTCCGCGGCGCGCCGCCGGGCCAGGAAGACGCGGAACACCGCCGCTTCGAGCTCCGGCGTGCGGTCGAGACCGGCGACGCCGTAATGCGCGAGCACCGCGGCCAGCCGGTCCTGGAACGACGGTGGCAGCCCGGCCCGGTCGACGTCGAGGCTCTGCAGGTAGGTGTGGAAGTGCTCGCCGGCCCGGCGGTCGCGGCTCAGTTCGGCGAGGTCGGCGAAGACCCCCAGCAACTCCGCCTCCTCGGCCAGCGGGCGCCGGTCGTCGGCGGTGGCGGCCGCCCGCGCCGTCAGGTAGGCCGCTTCGTCGTGCGGGCCGGCGTCGTAGCCGAGCAGCCGCCCGCGAAGGTCGTCCCCACCCCGCCGGAGAGGGTCACCGGACGTCGCCGGGGCGGGCAGGTCGAGCTCGGCGGCCTCCCCCACGTCGTCGGCGATGGCCTCGCCGGTCGGTTCCAGCCGCAGCAGCGGCGCGCCGGCCTCGACCTGGCCGCCCACCGCGACGGCGCACTCCTTGACCCGGGCCGGGAACGGCGCCCGCAGCACCGTCTCCATCTTCATGCTCTCGAGCACCAGCACGGGCGCGCCGGCCTCGACCTCGTCGCCCACGGCGACCGGCGCGGCGACCACGATGGCCGGTCCCGGGGCGCGGACGACGCCGCCCTCGTCCCGGCTGATCCGATGGGCCACCCCGTCGACCTCGACGGTGTGCGCGGGCCCCTCGGTGGCGGCCAGCACGCGGTAGCGGACGCCGCCGACCCGCAGGTGCGCGCGGTAGCGGTCGAACCGGTCGAGCTCGGCCTCGGCCCGGTGATCGCCGACGCCGACGCGGAAGCGCCGCGGGCCGGCGCGCTCCACCAGTACCCGGTATCCGGCGCCGCGCAGCTTCAGGTCCAGGGGCCGGCCGCTGATCGGGCGGGCCTGCGGGCGCCCGCCGGCGGCGGTGGACAGCAGGTGTTCCCGGCCGGCACGCTCCTGTTCCTCGTACGCCCCGATGGCGGCCGCGATGAGCGCGACCGCCGCGTGCCGGCGGGCGACCAGCCGGCCCTCGCCGCGGACCCGGTCGATCCAGCCGGTGTCGGCGCCGGCGCCGATCACCTCCGGCTGGTCGAGCAGGTCGAGCACGAAGCTCTTGTTGGTGGCGCCACCGTCGATGATCACGGTGGTCTGCGCCATGGCGCGGCGGAGCCGGCCCAAGGCCTCGTCCCGGTCCGCCCCGTACGCGATGATCTTGGCGATCATCGAGTCGAAGTCGCCGGGGATGACGTCGCCCTCGCTGACGCCGGTGTCGACCCGGATGCCGGGGCCGGCCGGCAGGGCGAGCCGGACGATCCGGCCGGGTGAGGGCGCGAAATCGCGGTCCGGGTCCTCGGCGTTGAGGCGGGCCTCGATGGCGTGCCCTCGCTCGGCCGGCGGCCGGCCGTCGAGCCGTTCCCCGGCGGCGATGCGCAGCTGCGCCTGGACGAGGTCGAAGCCGGTGGTCGCCTCGGTGATCGGGTGCTCGACCTGAAGGCGGGTGTTGACCTCCAGGAACGCGAACGCCCGGGTACCCGGGTGATACAGGAACTCCACGGTGGCCGCGCCCCGATAGCCGACCCGCAGGGCCAGCCGCTCGGCCGACGCCTTGAGCTCGGCGGCCTGGTCGCCGCCGAGCACCGGCGAGGCCGACTCCTCGATCACCTTCTGGTTGCGCCGCTGCACCGAGCAGTCGCGGACACCGAGCGCCCAGGCCGTGCCCTGCCCGTCCGCGATCACCTGAACCTCGACGTGCCGGGCCCCGGTCACCAGCCGCTCCAGGAAGACGACGCCGCTGCCGAAGGCGCGGGCCGCTTCCTGACTGGTGCGTTCGTACGCCTCCGACAGCTCCGCCTCGTCGCGGACCACCCGGATGCCCCGGCCGCCGCCACCGGCCGTGGCCTTGAGCATCAGCGGGTAGCCGATCCGCGCCGCCGCGGCCAGCGCCTCCTCCAGCGTCTCGACCGGGCCGCGGCTCCACGGCGCGACCGGCACGCCGGCCTGTTCGGCCAGGAGCTTGGCGCCGATCTTGTCGCCGAGCCGGCGCATCGCCTCCGGACCCGGGCCGACGAAGGTGACGCCGATACGCTCGCACAGTTCGGCGAACGCCGGGTCCTCGGCCACGAACCCCCATCCGACCCACGCGGCGTCGGCCCGGGTCTCGACGAGCGCTCGGCGGAGCACCTTCAGGTCGAGATAGGGCCGGGCCGAGGCGGGCCCGAGGTCGTACGCGACGTCGGCCTCCCGGACGAACGTGGCGGCCCGGTCGACGTCCGTGTAGAGCGCGATGACCTCGATGGCGGCCGAGGTCCGCGCCGACAGCTCACGGACGGCGTGGATCAGCCGCATGGCGGCCTCACCACGGTTGACGATGGCGATGCGCTCGAACACCGGCTTCACTCCCCCTCAGGCGGCGGCGTTCTTCAGGTCCTGGGCGCGGTCGGTGCTCTCCCAGAGCAGTTCCGGAAGCTCCCGGCCGAAGTGCCCGTAGGCCGCGGTCCGCTGGTAGATCGGCCGCAGCAGGTCCAGGTCGCGGATGATGGCCGCCGGCCGAAGGTCGAACACCTCGTCGATGGCCTTCTCGATGCGTTCGACCGGTACGTTCTCGGTGCCGAAGGTCTCGACGAACAGCGACACCGGGTGGGCCTTGCCGATCGCGTACGCCACCTGGGTCTCGCACCGCTCGGCCAGCCCCGCCGCGACCACGTTCTTGGCGACCCACCGCATGGCGTACGCCGCCGACCGGTCCACCTTGGACGGATCCTTGCCGGAGAACGCGCCACCACCGTGCCGGGAGTATCCGCCGTACGTGTCGACGATGATTTTCCGGCCGGTCAGGCCGGCGTCGCCCATCGGCCCGCCGATCTCGAAGCGGCCGGTCGGGTTGACCAGCAGGCGGTAGCCGTCGGTGTCGAGGCCTTCCAGTTCCGGCGCGATGACGTGCTCCCGGATGTCGGGCGTGAGCATCGACTCCAGCGAGATGTCGGCCGCGTGCTGCGACGACACGACCACCGTGTCCAGGCGCACCGGCGTGAAGCCGTCGTACTCGATGGTGACCTGGGTCTTGCCGTCCGGTCGCAGGTACGGAATCGTGCCGTCCTTGCGTACCCGCGACAGCCGGCGGGCCAGGCGGTGGGCGAGCGCGATCGGCAGCGGCATCAGCTCGGGCGTCTCGGAGCAGGCGAAGCCGAACATCATGCCCTGATCGCCGGCGCCCTGGGAGTCGAGGACGTGCTCGCTGTCGCCCGCACGCAGCTCCAGCGCGCTGTCGACGCCCTGCGCGATGTCCGGCGACTGGGAGCCGATCGACACGCTGACCCCGCAGGAAGCCCCGTCGAAGCCCTTCTTCGACGAGTCGTAGCCGATCCGCAGGATGGTGTCCCGGACGATGCTGGGGATGTCGGCGTACGCCTGGGTCGTGACCTCACCCGCGACATGTACCTGCCCGGTCGTGATCAGCGTTTCCACCGCGACCCGGCTCCGCGGGTCCTGCCGCAGCAGGGCGTCGAGGACACCGTCGCTGATCTGATCGGCGATCTTGTCCGGGTGGCCCTCGGTGACCGACTCCGAGGTGAACAGGCGGCGCGTCATGACCGGAGCTCGCCGGTGACGAGCGCCAGCGGAGCGTGGATGCGGGTGACCCCGACCAGATCGAAGCCGGCCGCGTCGAGCAGCGCCCCGAAATCACGCTCGGTGCGCTCCTTGCCCGGCCCGATCAGCATCATCAGCACGTCCAGCAGCGCGGTGAACGTCGGGTTGGGCTCGGCGCCCTCGGTCACCACGTGCTCGACCAGCACGATCCGGGCCTTGCCCTTGGCCGACGCCGCGCAGTTGCGCAGGATCTTCAGGCACGTCTCGTCGTCCCAGATGTGCATGACCTGGCGCATCACATAGAGGTCGGCCGTGACCGGCACCGACTCGCGGATGTCGGCCGGGATCAGCGTGACCCGGTCGGCCAGCTCGCCGCCGGTGCGCAGGCTCTCCCCGGCCTGCCGCAGCACCTCGGGGCTGTCCAGCAGGGTGCCGGTGAGCTCGCGGTGCTGGGCCAGCACCCCGGCCAGCAGTCCGCCCTGGCCGCCGCCGACGTCGGCCACGGTCCGCACGCCGTCGAGGTTCAGCGCCTCGACGATCGGCCCCGTGGTCCACTTGCCCGACTCGGACATGGCCCGGTTGAAGACGGTGGCCGCCTCCGGGTTGTCGTCGCGGAAGTAGCTGTAGAGATCCTTGCCGTACGCGGTGGGGAAGACCGCTTCTCCGGTACGCACGGCGTCGGCCACGCTTCCCCACACGCGCCAGTTCCACTCGGAGTTGGCGAGCAGGGTCAGGTTCCGCACGCTGCCCGGCGCGTCCTCGCGCAGCGCTCGGCTGAACTCGGTGTGCCGGAAGGAACCATCGTCGCCGGCCGCGAAGAAACCGTGCGCGACCAGGGCCCGCATCAGCCGCAGCAGGGCCGCCGGGTCGGTGCCGGTCCGCCGGGCCAGCTCGTCCAGGGCGACCGGCTCGTCGTCGATCCGGTCGGCCAGGCGCAACTCGGTGGCGGCCTGCACGAGCCCGCTGGACCACATCAGCTGCACGAAACGGCGGACCGTGCCGGCCGCCTCGAACGGGGACTGCCCGGCGCCGACGGGCAGCGGTTCGGGACCGATACGCAAAGGGGTGACTGCCATTTTCATTCTCCTCTGGTCAGGGCTGACGATCGAGCAGGGCGCGGACGGCGCCGTCCACTTGTTCCGCCGGGTTCTTCGGCGCGGCCGGCTCGCGCCAGCCCACGAACCCGTCCGGGCGCAGCAGCACGGCGCCCTCGGGGCCGATGCCGAACGCCTCCCACCACGGCGACCGCTCGGCCCGGTAGTCGCCGCCGTCGCCGATCCGCACGTGGCGCACCAGGTCGCCGCCGGCCACCTCGTCCCAGCGGTTCGTGCCCGCGTCGGTGAGCAGGACCAGGGTGTCGGCGCACAGGTCGTGGGTGGAGATCCGGCCCTCGGCGCCGACCAGCCAGCGGTGCGGCACCCGGGTGCCCGGGCGGCCCGTGAGGTCGAGCTCGACCGGCACCGTCTCGAGCTCGCGACCGGCGTCCGCCTCGTCCGGCAGCACCGCGGCCGAGGTGTAGCGATAGCCCAGGATGACGTTGGGGAAGTCGCGGAAGCCGGGCTCGCGGTGGGCGGTGGCCCGGTTGCGCTCACGCAGCAGGGCCTGGTCGGCGGTGGCCAGGCCGACCGGGCGGCGCTCGGCGTCGTAGGTGTCGAGCAGGCCGTCGCCCGCCCGGCCGTGCAGCACCGCGGCCAGTTTCCAGGCCAGGTTGTGCGAGTCCTGGATGCCGGCGTTGGCACCGAAGCTGCCGTCCGGCGGATGGGTGTGCGCGGCGTCGCCGGCCAGGAAGACCCGGCCCGACCGGAACCGCTCGGCGATCAGGTGCGCCGACTCCCACGGGAAGGTGCCCTCGATCTCGATGGGCCGTTCCACGCCGAGCGCGGCGGTCACCAGTTCGGTGCATTTCTCCCGGCTGAACAGGCTCGGCTCGATCCCGGAGGCCACCGGATATCCGGTCCAGAACATCCACCGGTCGGCGCCGTCCAGGCAGACCGCCACTCCCTGCACGTTCTGGTTGGCGATGAAGGTCAGGATGAACTTGTGGTCGCCCACCACCGGTTTCATGTCGGATCGGAAGACGACACTCACCATCTTCTGCAGTACGCCGTTGCCGGTGCGCCGGATGCCCAGCGACTCCCGGATGCCGCTCTGCACACCGTCGGCGGCGATGACGTACTTCGCGCGCACCGTGGTGACGGCGCCGGTGCGGGTGTCGGTGAGATCGGCCCGTACGCCGTCGCCGGTGTCGGTCATCGCGGTCATCCGGGTGTCGAAGCGGATGTCGGCGCCGAGCCGGCGGGCTCCGCGCAGGATCACCGGTTCCAGCAGGTCCTGCCCGCACCACACCGGCTTGGCCGGGCTCAGGTCGAACGAGAACTCCTCGCCGACCTCCATCACCTGCGCCGAGTCCAGGTCGGACAGTGAGCGGGAGCGGAGGATGACCCGCGGGATCACGCCGGGTTCGGCGTCCGGGCCCTCGGCGACCGCCCGGGGCACCAGCCGCAGGCCGGTCGCCTGGATCTCCTCGGCCAGGCCGGCCATCCGGAACAGTTCCATGCTGCGCGCGTGCACCCCGGTCGCCCGGGTCAGCGGCGAGGTGGTCGACCGGCGCTCGACGAGCGTCGGGGTGATGCCGAGACGGGACAGGAACAGTGCGGCGGACAGCCCGACCGGGCCGCCGCCCACGATGAGAACCGGCACTTCCTCGGTAGCCATGCGACTCCTTCTCCGGCGGAGACTCGGAAGTCCGCATCGTCGCAACGGCGGCTAGAGCCCCGTTGGAGAACGCATGGACCCGGATCGGCCCTAGCCCGGCTCGACCGGGGCTCCACCCGCGGCGCCCAAGATGCCCTCATGTGGATCTGGGTGCTGAGCGTGCTGGGCGTCGTCGCGGCCGGGCTGGCCGCGGGGGTCCTGTTCGGAGTGGCGTTGGCCAACGTGCCGGGGTTCGCGGCCATGCCCGCGGCCAGCTATGTCCGGGTGCATCAGAGCTTCGACCGGCGCTACGAGCCGACCATGCCGATCCTGGTGCTCGGCGCGGCCGCGGCCGACCTGGCGCTGGCCGTGCTGGCCGAGCCGGTGGCCGCGCGCGTCCTGTTCGCGCTGGGCGCCGTCCTGCTGGTCGTCGTGGCCCTGGTGTCACAGCTGCGCAACGTGCCGCTGCTGGCCACGTCCGTCCGCCAGGCCGACCCGGACCGGTTGCCGCCGGCCTGGAGCGACCCTCGCCCGCGCTGGCGGCAGTGGCACCTGGTCCGCACCGCGTCCGGGGTGGCGGGTTTCGCCGTCACCGTCGCGGCCGTCATCAACCTGTGAACCGGAGGAATCGTCATGGAGGGTAATCCCGTCGCTCGCCTGTCCGCCCTGGCCGACGCGATCACGCCGTGGGCCATCCGGGTGGCGGCCACCCTGGGCATAGCGGACGCTCTCGCCGGCGGCCCCCGCCCGGTGGCCGAGCTGGCGGCCGCGGCCAAGGTCGACCCGGACGCGCTGGCCCGGGTGCTGCGCTACCTGGCCGCCCGGGGCGTGTTCACCGAGCCCGGCCTGGACGTCTTCGCCCTCACCGAGCTGGCGGCACCGCTGCGGTCGGACCACCCGGCCGGCCGGCACGCGTGGCTGACCATGAACGGCATCGGCGGCCGCCTGGACCGGACGTTCAGCACGCTGCTCGACGTCGTCACCACCGGCCGGCCCGGCTACCCGCTGCTCTACGGCAAGCCGTTCTGGCAGGACCTGATGGACGACCAGGACCTGTCCGACTCGTTCGACGCCCTGATGACCACGCACGCGCCCTGGTTCTCGGAGGTCGCGGCCGCGCGTGACTGGAGCGCGGCGAAGCGGGTCGTCGACGTCGGCGGCGGCTCCGGCGCGCTGCTGGCGGCCATCCTGCGGCAGGCGCCGCATCTGCACGGCACCCTGGTCGACCTGCCGGCGACCATCGCCACGGCCAAGGAGTTCCTGGGCGGCGACCTGGCCGACCGGTCGACCACGGTGGCCGGGAGCTTCTTCGACGAGTTGCCCGCCGGCGACGACGTCTACGTGCTGTCCAACGTGCTGCACGACTGGAGCGACGCCGACGCCCGGCGCATTCTGGCCCGGTGCGCCGAGGCCGTGCCGTCCGGCGGGCGCCTGCTCATCGTGGAGCGGATCATCGCCGGTCAGCTCGACGCCGACATGGTGACCCGGATGGACCTGCGGATGCTGGTGCTGGTCGGTGGCCGGGAACGGTCGGCCGACGAGTACGGCGATCTGGCCGCCGAGGCCGGTTTCCGGCTCGACCGCGAGATCCCCACCGCGTCGGGGCCGACGATCCTCGAGTGCGTTCGATGACCGACGCGGTATTCCTCTTCTCGGGCCAGGGCAGTCAGTATCCGGCGATGGCGCGCGACCTGTTCCGCTCGGACGAGCGGTTCCGGGCTCACCTGCAGCACGTGGACGTGTGCCTGCGCCAGGTGGGCGGCCGCTCGGTCCTGCCCCACCTGCTGCTGGCCCAGCCCCCGTTCGACGACGTGGCGGTCACCCATCTCGGCATCTTCGCCACCCAGTACGCCTCGGCCATGATGCTGATCGACCGCGGGGTGCGGCCGACGGCGGTGCTGGCCATCAGCCTCGGCGAGTTCGCGGCCGCGGTCCTCAGCGGCGCGTGGTCGCTGGAGCACGCCGGCCGCGTCCTGGCGGTACAGACCCGGGCGCTGGCCGAGCACTGCGACCCGGGCGGGATGATGGCCGTCCTGGCCCCGCCCGAGGCGCTGGCCGGCCCGCTCGCCGCGCTGCCGCAGCGGCCGGAGGTGGCGCTGCGCAGCCGGCGCCACTTCGTCCTGGCGGGCAGCCGGGACGCGCTCGACACGGCCGCCGCGTGGCTCGGCGAGCGCGGTCACGCCTCGGTCCGGATGCCGGTGACCCGGGGCTTCCATTCGAGGCAGATCGATCCGGCCCGGGAGCCGTTCCTGTCCGCCGCCGCGAGCGACGGCAGCGTCCGCGGCCCGCGGATCCCCTGGTTCTCCTGCGCGCTGGCCGGCGAGCGCACGGACCACCCGGTTCCGGCCGATCTCTGGCACGCCATCCGCGCGCCCATCCGGTTCCTCGAGACGGCCGCCGTGCTGGGCGCCGGCGAAAGGCGCCGCTACGTCGACGTGGGCCCCGGCGCGGCCCTGACCACGCTCATGCGGGACAACGACGTGCCGATGATCGAGTGCCGGCCGCTGTCCACCGCCCAGGGCGACGTGACACGGCAGTTGAGCCGGCTGCTGACGAGCAGCTGAGCGCGGACCGCCGCCACGGTCCGGCACGGCCTTTTCAGTGTGTGGATCCGGCGAGCACCTCGAGCTGAAGGCGCTCCATCTGGGGTGAGGGGTCGAGCCCGAGCTCCTCGTCGAGGATGCGGCGGGCGTTCTGATAGGCGCGCAGGGCGTCGCCCCGGCGCGACGAGCGGTGCAACGCGATGATCAGCTGCTCGTGGAACCACTCGTTCAGCGGGTAGCTGGAGACCAGGGTCTGCAGCTGGGGCACGATCTCGCGATGCCGTCCCAGCTGCATCTCGGCCGCGACCAGCAGCTCGGTGGCCCGGATCCGCTCCTCCTCGAGCCGGGCCACGTCGGTCTCCAGCTGCCGCCCCTTGCTGACGTCGTCGAGGGCGGGGCCACGCCACAGCCGCAGGGCCTGCCGCAGGTGCTCGACCGCGCCGGCGTGCCGGCCCTGCTCGGCGTCGGCCTGGCCGCGGGCCACGAGCTGGGTGAACTCGGTGAGGTCGAGGGCGGCGTCCGGGACCCGCAGCGTGTAGCCGGGATGCTGCGTGAGCAGCCGGCAGCCGTCGTCGTGGGGCGCCGTCTGCCGCAAGCGCTTACGCAGGTGATAGACGTACGTCTGAATTGTCGTCACGGCGCTCGACGGCACGTCCTCGTCCCATACCTCGCGAATTATCGCGGGAACGCTGACGGTTTCGTTCGGGTGCAGCAGAAGGAGAGCGAAGACCTCCCGCATCTTCGGCGCGGTCAATCTGCAGGCCCGCCCCTCGAAGCGGATTTCGAGCGGACCGAGGACTTTCAATTCCCACATTGGGGTCTCCTTGTTACGGTCGCGTGACTCGCGTATTACTGCTCGCACACGGCTATATGAATAGCCGTCAGCTGGAACAAAACACCCAGCCACCGTACGCAGAGCATCACCGAGGGCGCAACGCCAAAGACTGAGCGTGATCATGCGCCGTGACGCCGCCGGACCCTCCACCTGTATCGCAGGTCACGTGATGACGATCATATTGTCCGTATTAAACGAATATTTAGTGACCACGAAATCGGCTCCCGCTTCGCATGCCGGAAAACTGGACAGGATTCGGCTATTACGACATGTCTACTTTGGATCCAGTTTGGATCTTTCATTTGTCGCATCGACGACAGTGCATTTATGGCAACCCGCCGGCCGGGCGGCGACGGGCGGCCGGGCGGCGATCCGCTTGCCCGGCGTCGCCTCCGCGATTACTCTTACGCGAGTAATCGCACTGGACTAAGACGCACGCTCAGAATCGGGCGGTTCCCATGGCAGACGACACGGCCACCAGCTGGCAGACCGACACCGCACCACCCGACCCGCGCCGGTGGTACGCGCTGGCCGCGGTCCTCGCGGGGGCGCTGATCATCCTGATCGACAGCACCATCGTGAACGTGGCGATCCCGCCGCTGCAGCGGGACCTCGAGGCCAGCTACGACGCCGCCGAGTGGGTGATCACCGGCTACGCGCTGGCGTACGGCCTGCTGCTCATCCCCGGCGGCCGCCTCGGCGACCGCTTCGGCTACAAGAAGCTGTTCCTGCTCTCGCTGATCGGCTTCACGGTCACCTCCGCACTGTGCGGCCTGGCGCAGGGACCGGTCAGCCTCATCGTCTGGCGGGTGCTGCAGGGCGCCATGGCCGGCCTGATGAACCCGCAGATCCTCGCGGTCATCCAGGTCGCCTTCCCGATGAAGGAGCGCGGCCGCGCGTACGGTCTCTACGGCGCCGTCAGCGGCGTCGCGGTGGCGCTCGGCCCACTGCTGGGCGGCCTGCTCATCGAGTGGAACGTGCAGGATCTCGGCTGGCGGCCGATCTTCCTGATCAACGTGCCGCTCGGCATCATCACGATCGCGATGGCCGCCGCCTGGCTGCGCGAGGCCCGCGGCCGGGGCGGCTCGCTCGACCCGCTCGGCATCCTGCTGATCGGCTCGGCCATCTTCCTGCTCAGCTTCCCGCTGGTCGAGGGACGGGCCGCCGGCTGGCCGGGATGGGCCTGGATCATGCTGGCCGCGTCGGTGCCGGTGTTCGTGCTGTTCGTCCTGTACGAGCGGAGCCGTACCCGGCGCGACCGGGAACCGCTGATCGACCTGAACCTCTTCCGCGGGCGCACGTTCAGCGCCGGCATCGGCATCGGCTTCGCCTACTTCGCCGGCTTCATCAGCCTCTGGTTCGTGCTCTCCCTCTACCTGCAGCTCGGTCTGGCCCGCTCGGCGCTCTACGCCGGTCTGGTGCTTCTGCCGTTCGCCGTCGGCTCGTTCGCCGGCGGCCTGTTCTCCGACTGGTTCTCGGCCCGGATGGGCCGCTGGGTGATCGCGCTCGGCGCCGGCCTGGTGTCGGCCGGCATCATCGGCCTCATCGTCACCATCAACAGCGCCGGCGTCGACGTGTCGGGCTGGGCCCTGGTGCCCTCCCTGCTGGTCAGCGGCCTCGGCTCCGGGCTGGTCATCTCGCCCAACGTCGACATCGTGCTGTCCGGCGTGCACTGGAAGGACGCCGGCGCGGCCAGCGGCGTGCTGAACACCGCCCAGCGGCTCGGTATGGCGCTGGGCCTGGCCGTCGTCGGCGTCGCGTTCTTCGGCGCCCTCGGCAACCACGCGGCGACCTCGGCCGAGCAGGTGACCCCGCAGCTGCAACGGCAGCTGGCGGCGGCCGGGCTGAGCCCGGACGCGGTCCAGCAGGGCGTCGCGGGGTTCCAGCAGTGCTTCGTCGACCGGGGCAACGCCGACGATCCGACGGCCGTGCCCGCGAGCTGCCCGCCGGCCGAGGCCGGTCCGGTCGGCGCCGCGTTCACCGAGGCGGCCGACGCCGCCGTGGCCGACAACTTCACCCACGCCGTGCTGGTCGGCGCCGCCTATTCGCTCGGCGCCGTGGTGCTCAGCCTGCTGCTCGTCTTCGTCCTGCCCAAGCCGGCGCCGCAGAGCTGGGGCGGCGGCGACGGCGACTGGGGCGGCGGCGACACCACGCAAAGCGGCGACTGGGGCGGCGACAAAGCCGGCAGCGGCGACTGGGGCGGCGGCGGCGACAACGCCGGGAAGAGCGACTGGGGCGGTGGCGGCGCCGCCGCCGACAGCGGCCGGCCCGAGGCCGAGACCGGCAAGGACTGGACGAAGACCGACAACAAGACCTGATTCGTACGCCCCGCCCGCCGGCACCCGTTCCATTCCCCCCGGAACGGGTGCCGGTGCATCTCCGGCGGCCCTAGCCGGCGTCGAGTGGGCCGCGACCGGCGGCGACCACAGTGAAACCCAAACACTCATGGAGGAGACACGCATGGCTTTCAGCGTCTTGGTCACCGGCGCCACCGGGCTTCAGGGCGGCGCCGTCGCCCGCCGGCTGCTCGCCGACGGGCACACCGTCACCGCGCTCACCCGCAAGCCCGACTCGGCGCCGGCGCGGGAGCTGGCCGGCCGGGGAGCCCGGCTGGTGACCGGCGACTTCACCGAGCCGGCCTCGCTGCCCGGCGCCCTGGCCGGCGTCGACGTGGTCTTCGCGATGGGCACGCCGCTCGAGGCCGGCCCCGACGGCGAGACCCGCCAGGCGATCACCCTGCTCGACGCGGCCGCGGCGGCCGGGGTGCGGCATCTGGTCTACAGCTCGGCCGCGAACGCGGACAAGGGCACCGGCATCAGCTGGTTCGACAGCAAGCACCGGGTCGAGCAGCACCTGCGCGGCCTCGGCGTGCCGTGGACCATCGTCGCGCCGGCCGTCTTCATGGAGGTCGTCAGCAGCGCGCAGACCGTGGCCGGGCTGCGCGAGGGCAAGCTGGTGATGCCCCTGAGCCCCGACCGCACCCTGCAGTACGTGGACCCGGAGGACATCGCCGGCTTCGTCTCGCTGGTGCTGGCCGACCCGGGCCGCTTCGCCGGGCGCCGCGTCGACCTGGTCTCCGACGTCACCACCGGCCCGGCGCTGGCCGAGCTGCTCACCAAGCACGTCCAGCGCCCGATCGCCTACACCCGCAACACGGTCGAGGAGTTGCGCCGCTACGGCGGCGACGATGTCGCCAAGATGTTCATCTGGTTCGAGAACGGCGGCTTCGACACGGACGCGGCCGCCCTGCACGCCGAGTTTCCCGAGGTCGGCTGGCACACCTTCGAGCAGTGGGCCGGCCGGCAGGACTGGGACGAGGTGATGAGCCGGCAACCGGCCTGGTGAGTCACTGCACGGTGAAGTTGGCCATCATCATCATGTCCTCGTGCTCAAGGTTGTGACAGTGGAAGACGTACTTGCCACGCCACCCCTCGAACCGGCTGACGATCCGCACGGTCTCGCCCGGCCGGACCCGGACGGTGTCCTTCCAGCCGCCGTCCCACGGCTCGGGGCTCTGCGGCCGTGACCGCGACAGAACCCGGAAATGCACCAGGTGCAGGTGTACCGGATGGGCCACGTCGCTGGTGAACTCCCAGATCTCCGTGCTGCCCAGGGCCGGCGCGGCCAGGCTCTGCCGGTCGTCGAACATGGCGCCGTTGATGCCCCACATGCCGTCGGCGCGGCGGGTGAAGTCGAAGTGACGGATCCCCACCGCGTCGGCGGGATCGGGCAGGTCGAGCGGCGGGGCGAGCCGGGACGGGACGGTGGCCGTCTCGGTCTCCCGCCGCACCACGTCGAAGCACATCAGCTCGGTGATCTGCGGAACCGTGCGGTCGTTGTTGCGCAGGACGACGCGGGTGCCGACCGGGTAGAGACCGAAGTCGATGACCACGTCGAACCGCTCGGCCGGCGACATCACGATGTTGCGCAGCGCCACCGGCGAGGAGAGCAGCCCGCCGTCGCTGCCGACCTGGACGAACGGGTCGCCCGACGGCGGGGGCGGGTCGAGCGTGATGTCCCAGTGGCGGGCGTTGGAGGCGTTGAGGACGCGGAAGCGGTATTTCGTCGCGCTGACCTCCATACGCGGCCAGGGCACGCCGTTGACCAGGGCGGTGTCGCCGTACTGCCCGTTCATGGCCCACGGGTAGAGCCCGGGGGTCCGCAACGTCGGGTCGGAGCTCGGGTAGTACATCGCGCCGTCGGCTTCGAAGAGCCGGTCGGTGACCAGCAGCGGCACGTCCTTGGCGCCGGCCGGCAGCGGCAGCGAGTCCTCGACCGCGTCGCGGATGATGTGGAACCCGGCGAGGCCCCGGTAGACCTGCGGGCCGGTGAAGTCGAGACGGTGGTCGTGGTACCACAGCGTGGCGCCGCGCTGATCGGTCGGATACGTGTACCGGCGCGAGGTGCCGGGCGCCATCAGGTCGGTCGGGTGACCGTCCTCCCCGGGCGGGTTCTTGCCCCCGTGCAGGTGGACGGCGACCGGCACGGCGAGCCGGTTGGTGTGGTCGACAATCGTCGGCCGCCCGGACCGGGCCATGATCGTCGGGCCCGGGAAGACCCCCTCGTACCCCATGATCGGGGTCCGCAAGCCGGGGATGATCTCGATCGAGGCCTCGCGCTGGGTCATGGCGTAGTACGTGCCGCCGGCGTCGTCGCGAACCGGCCGCTGCACCGGCGGGACCACGAAGGGCAGCGTGAAATGCGCGACCGGCGGGCTCGCCTTCGGCGGGTTGCGCGGCGGCACCCACTCGCTCGGGCCGGCGCCGCGCCGGCCGTGCGCGTCCGACGTGGGCGTGCCGGAGCTGGGCCTGCCGGAGCTGGGCGTGTCGGCACAGCCTTTGTTCGTCAGGACCACGGCGCCCGCGGTCACGGCCAGCACGCCGACGCTGAGCGCGTGCCGCCGGCTGACCAGCCGGGCGGCCTTCTCGCCGAAAGTGGGTTCGAACACGACGACATTCACCTCGCTGTGGTCGGCGCCGCCCGGGGTCCGCCGCCGGCGCAGTCGCTCGCGGGCGGCGGACCAGGCACGACGTGCGAGCCGGCCCAGCAGGACCAGATGGGCCCCGACGACACAGGCGATCTCGAAAGCCCGCCAGACGAGGTGGGCCCAGCCGTAACGATCACCCATGAACCGGCATCCTTACTCGTACGCGATTAGTCGTGTATGAGTATACGCCGGGCGTCAGTGGCGCGGTTCGTGCAGAACCTGGCAGAACATCAGCGCGTTCCCGTCCGGGTCGAGGAAGGTCAGGAACGAGATCAGGTCGGGAATGACCTGGTCGGGGCCTTGGATGCGGACACCCATCTCGGTCAGGCGGGCCCGCTCGGCGGCCAGGTCGCGCACCCCGAAAGTGGGCATCGCCCCGCCGCCCGGTGCCACTCCCGGCATCCGGTAGAGCCCCAGGTAGACGTCCTTGGTGGGCGTGACGAACTCGCACCAGCCGACCTTGTCGTCGGCCCGGAACTCGATCTCGAAGCCGAGCACCCGCTGGTACCACTCGATCGAGCGGTCCATGTCGGTGACCGCGAGCCAGGGGGTGAAGATGCCGTCGTACTGCGGGCTGGGCGGGGTCGATTCAGTCATCGGTGGCCTCCTTGGCGTTCGGCGTGGTGGTCCATTGCTGCAAGCGGTCGCGGTTCTCCACGCTCGCCTTGAGATGCTTGAGGAAGCGGACGGCGTCCCGGCCGCCCAGCACCCGGTGGTCGTAGGCGACGCCCAGGGTGAAGACGGTGCGGGTGACCGGCCGGCCGTCGCGGTCCAGGGTCAGCTCGCGCTGCGGGCCGCCGATCGAGACCATGGCCACGTGCGGCGGGAAGATCAACGGCACGACCAGGGCGACATCGGTGTACGTGTTCACCGACAACCCGATGCAGCTGCCGTCGAGGTCCGCCTGGAGGAACGATCCGGTCAGGGCCGACCGGTGGTGCCGGTCCAGCGTCTCGGCGACCTGGGACAGCGAGAGCCCGGCCGGGTCGGGCACGGTGGCCAGATACAGCCCGTGCCCGGCGTCGATGGTGACGCCGATGTCGATCCGGTCCGGCAGCACCACCTCCCGCCCCTCGCGCAGCCGGCCGAAGAAGAGCGGGAATTCGTCGTACGCCTGCCGGATCGCCTTGATGACCGCCTCGGCCGGACGGGCCGGCGGCACGTCGCGCAGCCGGTCGGCGGACACCTTGACGGCGGTGAAGGCGGCCGGCACTGTCGCGTGTGCCTCGGAGACCACCGCGGCCACCGCCTGTTCGTGGCGGCTCAGCGGGCGTACCCGGTCGGCCGTGCCGTCCCGCTCGGCGACCAGGCGCCGGACGTCGCCCACGCGGACCACGCCACCCAGCGCCAGCAGTTCGGACTCGGCAATGCCGTGCCGCCCGGCCTCCTCGCGCGCCGCGTCCGTGATGAGGCCGTCGGCCGGTGGCCCGGCGGCCTCGGGAGCGGTCCGTTCGGTGGCCAGGAAGGCGTCGCGCTCAGCGGCCGAGGCGAACAGCCGCCCGATGACGTCGTTCTGCTTGCACTCGGCGTTCTCGGCGACCAGGCGGTGCAGGACGCCACTCTGCTCGGCGACGAGCTCGTGGGTGGCCTTGGAGGTCTCCAGCACGGCCACCGCCGCGTCCGCCGGCACCTCCTGCCCGTCGGCGAAGAGCCAGTCGGTCAGGACGTACGACTCGTCGTTGGTGTTGACCTTCGGGACGACGATGTCGGTCATCGGACCGCCTCCCGTACCGCGGCCACGATCTTCTCCGGGCCGACCCGGACGGTCTCCTCCAGGTGCGGCGCGGTCGGGATGACCTCGGGCTCGGCGGCCACCGTCACCACCGGCCGGCTCAGCTGGCCCCACAGAGCGGTGTGCAGCTCGTGGGCCACGGCCGTCCCCCAGCCGCCGCCGGCCGGCCCGTCCTCGACGACGCACACCACAGCGGCCCGGCCGGCCGCGTCCAGCACCGCTTTGGTGTCGAACGGCCACAACCGGGAGGGCACGATGATCTGGGTCTCCAGTTCGTGCCGCAGCAGCAGCTCGGCGCCCGCCCGCATGGCCCGGCCGGCCACGCCGCCCGGGCAGACGATCAGGCAGTCGAGCGTGTCGGGCCGGTCGGTGGTCAGCACGGCCGGGCCCAGCGGGCCGGCCGGCAGCTCGGCCACCCAGAGCCGGTCGATCCGGCCCTCGCCGCGGACCGGCTGGGTGTAGAGGATCTTGTCCTCGAAGAACACCGCCGGCTCACCGCGGTCGAGCAGGTCGGCCAGCACGTGCCGGGGATCGTGGAAGGCCGACATCTCGGCCAGGGCCAGGTGCGGGACGCCGATCAGGTGTTTCTGCGGATTCTGGCTGTGCGTCGGCCCGTAGCCGCGGCCGCCGCCGACCGGGCAGCGCACGACCGTGCGCAGGGGCACCCGGCGGCCGTACATCGACACCGACTTGGCGGCGAAGTTGACGATCTGGTCGAAGGCCAGCAGCAGGAAGTCGCCGAACATCATCTCGACGAGCACGCGCCGGCCGGTCAGGGCCAGGCCGTTGGCCACCCCGACGATGCCGTTCTCGCTGATCGGCGTGGACAGCACCTGATCGGGGAACCGGGTGGACAGGCCCTTGGTGGCGCGGAACGCGCCGCCGTACGGATCCAGCACGTCCTCGCCCAGCAGCACGGTGCCCGGGTCCCGGCCCAGCAGGTCGTGCAGCCCCCGGTTGAGTGCCTCGACTACTCGTTCGCCGGCCACTGCCGCCTCCATTCCGATACCGGTCGCGCCCGGACGTCGTCGACCACCGCCGCCACCCGGTCGCGCTGGCGCCGGTCCGCCGCGGCGAAGGACTCCGGCGCCGCCGCGGCCAGGCGCGGATACCAGTCGGCCCGGCGGGCCGCCTCGAGCTGCTGTTCGGTGCGCGTGTCGTCGCCCTTGCTGTGCGGGCCGAGCCGGTGCGCCCGGAACTCGATCACCAGCGGCTCGCCGCCGGCGCGCACCAGGGACACCGCGGGCGCGAGGGTGGCCCGGATCGCCGCCACGTCGTTGCCCTCGATCAGCCGGTGCCGGATGCCGAACCCGGCGCAGCGGCCGCCGATGGTGCCGGCCAGGTGGGCCTCGGTCGGCGTGGTCTGCGCGATGCCGTTGTGCTCGACCGCGACGATCAGCGGGGCCCGCCACAGCGCGGCCATGTTCAGCGCCTCGTAGACGGCGCCCTCGCCCCACGTCCCGTCGCCGATGTAGGCCACCACCACCGAGCCCGGCCGGCTCCGGCGCAGGCTCAGCGCGATGCCGACACCGACCGGCAGGCTCTCGCCCTGCACGCCGGTGGACAGGTAGCCGTCGCGGAACAGGTGCTGGCTGCCGCCGACACCGTCGCAGACGCCGCCCCGCCGGCCCATGATCTCGGCCAGCAGCCCGGCCGGGTCGTCGTAGCGGGCCAGGTAGTGGCCGTGGCCGCGATGGTTGCTGAGCACGAAGTCGCCCTCGGCCAGCAGCGCGCTCAGTGCGACGGGCACGTGCTCCTGGCCCAGGCAGGTGTGCGTGGTGCCGTTGAGCTCGCCGGCCGCGAACAGGTCGAGCAGGCGCTGCTCGAAGTGCCGGATGAGCAGCAGCGAATCCAGGTCGTCGTCGAGCGTCGGAGTCGTCACGGCGCGCTCGGCACCTGACCGGGGACCCGCTGCACCACCGACATCGCCGTGCGGGATCCGCCGCGGCGGAGCTCCTTGAGCTTGCGGCCACCCACGGCGTGCCCGTCGCTGGCCGCGAAGTCGGCGAAGCCGGCCTCGTCGGCCCAGTCGGTGACGATGTAGTACACGTCCGGCTCGTCGGCCACCCGCGACAGCGACTGGCCCCGGCTGGCCGGGTGCCCCTGCGCGATCGCCGACATCTCGCGCCACGCCTGCTCGAAGCGCGGTCCCGCGCCCGGCTCGATCTCCATCCGGATGAGCACCCGGTATCCGCCCTCGGCCGTCATGACGCGTGCCACTGGTAGAACGAGGTCGCCTGCGACTGCGCCATGGCCGGCTCGTTCTCCCGGTACGGCCGCAGCAGGCCCCGCAACTTGGCGTCGATGTCCTGGATGAGGGCGTCGTTGCGGGCGTCGTAGAGCCGCGGAAGGAAGTCGACGTCCGACTGCACCAGGTGGAAGTAGAGCCCCTGGTAGTGGAACAGCGTCCGCTGCGCGACGCCGAGCCGGGCCGGCAGCCCGGTCGCGTCGTGGTCGGCGAAGACGCCGGCGACGGCGTCCGCGTCGGCCGGGTCGAAGCGGCGGACCATCAAAGCCTGATAACGCACGGGGGGACCTCCTCGGGTTTCGCCTCGCCATGACGCTGACAGGCGGCTCTCGAGCCTGGGTAAAGAGCGACTAGTGCTTCACTGTTGCGGTGAACAGCACTCGCCTCTTCATCCTCAGCGCCCTGGCCAAGGGCGGACCGATGTACGGCCACCAGATCCGCCTCGCGGCCCAGGTCGACCGCACCGACCTGTGGACCGACATCAAGGCCGGGTCCCTGTACGGCGCCCTGCACCGCATGGAGAACGACCAGGTCATCGAGGCCGTGCGGACCGAGCAGGCGGGCAACCGCCCGGCCCGCACCGTGTACGCGCTCACCGACATCGGGCGGCGCGAGTTCGAGGCCCAGCGCGACGAGGCGCTGCGCGAGTGCCGGCTGACGCCGGATCCGGTCGACCTCGCGCTCCAGTCGACCTTCGACATGCCGGCCGAGCTGCTGCGGGCCATGGTGGAGGACCGCCTGCGGACGGTCCGGGCCACCATCGAGTCGTGGAAGAGCCTGCACGCGGCGGCCGAGCCGTACATCCGCGGTCTCGAGGTCCTGTCCTTCCGGCACACCGAGCTGCGGCTCGAGGCCGAGCTCAAATGGCACGAGGAGCTGCTGGCCGCCCTGGGCGAGTGAACCGTCCTCCAGCTCGCGTCGATCGGGGCTCTAGCCACAACTGTCAGCGTCGGGGAAGGCCGGGCTCGCCGGCCGTCCCCCGTCCCATGACAGGAGACCATCGATGGCGACAGCCGCCGCACGAAAGATCGCGGCCCGCGACGTGGCGCCGACAACCCGGCAGGGCGGCGAGATCCGCGTCCTGCTCAGCCCGCGCACAGTCGACGCGACGGACGGATTCGGCGGGACGCTGACCCTGGCCCCCGGCGAGTACGTCGCCGAGCAGTACCACCCGTACTCCGACAAGTTCCTCTATCTGGTCCGCGGCGTTCTCGAGCTGACCGTGGACGGCGAGAAGATCCGGCTGGCGCCCGACGAGGCGCTCATGGTGCGGCGCGGTCAGCGGCACCGGTTCGTCAACCCGGGCGGCGACGAGGCCCTGGCCGTCTTCCACGTGTCGCCGCTGGCGCCTCGCCCCGACCTGGGACACGTCGACACCGAACCGGTGCCGAACCCGGCCGGCGAGTTGCCGCGCGTCGGAGGCCCGCGATGAGCCGGCGGGTGGTGATCACCGGGCTCGGCGCCGTCGCACCGGGCGATCCCGGCGTCAAGGCGTTCTGGCAGCTGCTCACGGCCGGCCGCTCGGCGACCCGGCCCATCTCGTTCTTCGACCCGTCGCCGTTCCGCTCCCGGATGGCCGCCGAGGCCGACTTCGACCCGGCCCGCGAGGGGCTCACCCCGCAGCAGGTACGCCGGATGGACCGTACCGCGCAGATGGCCGTGGTCGCCGCGCGGGAGGCCGTGGCCGACGCCGGGGTCGACCTGACCGCCGGCGATCCCGGGCGCGTCGGGGTGAGCATCGGCAGCGCCTGCGGCTGCACGATGGGCCTGGAGAGCGAGTACGTCGTGGTCAGCGACGCCGGTCGCAAGTGGACGGTCGACCACGACTACGCCGTGCCGCACATCTACGGCTACCACGTGCCCAGCACGCTGGCCGCCGAGGTGGCCTGGGACGCCGGCGCCGAGGGCCCGGTCTCGGTCACCTCGACCGGCTGCACGTCGGGCCTCGACGCGATCGGCCACGCCCGCGAACTCATCCTCGAGGGCTCGGCCGACGTGGTCGTCGCCGGCGCCACCGACGCGCCCATCTCCCCCATCTCGGTCGCCTGCTTCGACGCCATCCGGGCCACCTCCCCGGAGAACGACGACCCCGAGCACGCCTCGCGGCCCTTCGACAAGCGGCGCGCCGGCTTCGTGCTGGGTGAGGGCTGCGCGGTAATGGTTCTGGAGGAGCTGGAGGCGGCCCGGGCCCGCGGCGCGCACATCTACGCCGAGCTGCGTGGCTTCGCCGGGCGGGCCAACGCCACCCACATGACCGGCCTGCGCCCCGACGGCACCGAGATGGCCGAGGCGATCCGGGTGGCGATGAACCAGGCCCGGCTCGACCCGGGCGACATCGACTACATCAACGCGCACGGTTCGGGCACCAAGCAGAACGACGTCCACGAGACCAACGCGTTCAAGCGGTCCCTCGGCGCGCGGGCGTACGACGTACCGGTCAGCTCGATCAAGTCGATGATCGGCCATTCGCTCGGCGCCATCGGATCCCTGGAACTGGTCGCGTGCGCGCTGGCCATCGAGCACAACGTCGTGCCGCCCACCGCCAACCTGCACGTGCCCGACCCCGAGCTCGACCTCGACTACGTCCCGCTGACCGCCCGCGACCATCAGGTGGACGGGGTGCTCTGCGTGGGCAGCGGGTTCGGCGGGTTCCAGAGCGCGGCCGTCCTGGCCCGGGTGGACTCGTGATCGCCGCCGGCACCGCCGTCGTCACCGGCATGGACGTCGTCGCGCCGACCGGCATCGGTGTCGAGGAGCACTGGGCCGCCACCCTGGCCGGCACCCCGGCCATCGGCCCGATCGAACGCTTCGACGCCTCCGGCTACCCGGTCCGGCTGGCCGGCGAGGTCCGCGGCTTCGACGAGACCGTGCTGGTGCCGCCGCGGCTCGTACCGCAGACCGACCGGATGACGCAGTTCGCGCTGGCCGCCGCCGAGGGGGCGCTGAACGACTCGGCGCTCGACCTGTCGACAGTGCCCGAGTTCGAGCGGGCCGTGGTGACCGCCAACTCCTCCGGCGGCTTCGAGTTCGGCCAGCGGGAGCTGGAGAATCTGTGGTCGCGCGGATCCGACTACGTCGGCGCGTACCAGTCCATCGCGTGGTTCTACGCGGCCAACACCGGCCAGGTGTCGATCCGGCACGGGTTCAAGGGCAACTGCGGGGTGGTCGCCACCGAGCAGGCCGGCGGCCTCGACGCGGCCGGGCAGGCGCGGCGGGTGCTGCGCAACGGCGCCCGCGTCGTGCTGACCGGCGGCACCGACGCGTCGCTGTGCCCGTGGGGTTTCATCACCCAGCTGCGCACCGGGTTGCTCAGCACCCGCACCGACCCGTCGCGGGCCTACCTGCCCTTCGACGCCGACGCCAACGGCTTCCTGCCCGGCGAGGGCGGGGCGATGCTCGTCATGGAGCCGTACGACTCGGCCACCACCCGCGGCGCCCGGATCTACGGCGCGCTGACCGGCTACGCCTGTGGCTTCGATCCGCCACCGGGCTCCGGGCGGCCGCCCGTCCTGGCCCGCGTCGCCCGGCGCGCGCTCGACGACGCCGGCCTCGGCCCCGGCGACGTCGACGTGGTCTTCGCCGACGCCGTGGGGACGCCGGAGCTGGACCGGGCCGAGGCGTCGGCCATCCGCGAGGTGTTCCGGCGCCCGGTGCCGGTGGCCGCGCCCAAGGCCCTGACCGGCCGCCTGTACGCCGGTGGGGCCGTGCTCGACCTGGTGACCGCGCTGCTCTGCCTGCGCGACCAGGTCATCCCGGCCGCGGCCGGGGTGCGGGTCGACCCGCGGCTGGACATCGACCTGGTCACCGGCGCGCCCCGGCCGGCGGCGATCAGCACCGTTCTCGTACTCGCCCGCGGCTACGGCGGATTCACCGCCGCGGCCGTGCTGTCACACCCCGGAAAGGACCGATGATGACCACGTTCACCCTGGAAGACCTGGGCGCTGTGCTGGAGGACGCCGCCGGCGCGCCGGAGACCGGCGCCTGGAACGACGAGGTGCTCGACCTGCCCTTCTACGAGCTCGGCTACGACTCGCTGGCGCTGATCGAGGCGTCGACGCGGATCGGGCGGCAGCTCAAGATCACCATCCCGGACGACGCGGTGGTGGAGATGAAGACGCCCCGCACCGCCGTGGAATACGTCAACGCGCGGCTGAAGGGGGCGTGACATGAGCGGGCACACCGACAACAGCATCCTCATCAAGGCGCCGATGGACCTGGTCTGGGACCGTACCAACGACGTCGAGTCCTGGCCGTCGCTGTTCAGCGAGTACGCCGAGACGACCATCCTGGCCAAGGACGGCGACACGATCCGGTTCCGGCTGGTGATGCACCCCGACGAGCAGGGACGGGTGTGGAGCTGGGTGTCGGAGCGCACGCCCGACCCGCAGACCCGGTCGGTGCGGGCCTTCCGGGTGGAGACCGGCCCCTTCACGTACATGAACCTGCGGTGGGAATTCCACCAGGAGCCCGAGGGCGTACGCATGCGCTGGATCCAGGACTTCGAGATGAAACCGGGCGCGCACACCGACGACGCCGGCATGACCGAGTACCTGAACCGCAACACCAAGGTGCAGCAGGAGCGGATCAGGACGATCCTCGAGGAGGCGGCGTGACCACCGGCCCCCAGGACCTGCACAACCAGCGCCTGCTCCTGCTCGCCGGCGGGGTACGGCTGGCCGGCATCGTGCACGCCCTGTGCGCGCTCGGCGTGGCCGACCACCTCGCCGCCGGCCCGCGCCCGGTGACCGAGCTCGCGGCCGCCTCCGGCGCCGACCCGGACGCGCTGCGCCGCCTGCTGGTGGCCGCCTCCGGCGTCGGCATCTTCCAGGCGGAGAGCGACGACCGGTTCGCGCTGACCCCGCTGGCCGACGGCCTGCGCTCGGACACCCGCGACAGCATCCGGGCCCTGGTGCTCTACAGCGCGGCGCCGACGATCTGGCGGTCGTACGCCTCGATCCTGCACACCGCGACCGGCGGCGGACGGGCGTTCGACCACGAGTTCGGCCGGCCGCTCTGGGACCATCTGGCCGCCCATCCGGACCAGGAGGCCTTCTTCGACGGCACCATGACCCAGATGAACCTGCGGCTCACCCCGTCCCACCTGGACGCGATGCGGCCCGAGCGGTTCGCCACGATCGCCGACATCGGCGGCGGCCAGGGTCATTTCCTGGCCGAGGCCCTGAAACGCCGCCCCGACGCCCGCGGCGTGCTGTTCGAACGCGGCCCGGTGCTCGAGGCGGCCGCCCCCGTCCTCGACAAGCACGGGGTGACCGACCGGGTCACCCTGGCCGCCGGTGACTTCTTCGCCGATCCCCTGCCGGAAGCGGACGCGTACGTGCTCCGCGGGATCCTCCACAACTGGCCGGACGACCGGGCGGCGACCCTCCTGCGCCGCGTCCGCACGGCGATGGCCGACCGCGCCGAGGCCCGCCTGTTCGTCCTGGAACAGGTGATGGGCGAGCCCAACGAGTGGGACCACGCGAAGTTCCTCGACATCGACATGATGCTGGTCTTCGGCGGCCGGGAGCGGACGCTGGCCGCGTGGCGGAGCCTGTTCGCCGGCGCCGGCCTCGAACTGGTGACCACTCCCCCGGTCGGCCGATGGACCGTTCTGGAGTGCCGCCCCCTTTCCTAGGGTGCGAACCGGGCGGCGCCCAGGAAGTCCCGCAGCGTCGTGGCGATGAGGTCGGCCAGGGTGCGCTGGTTGCCCGGCTGGTTCCACTGGTTGCGAGCGACGAAGAAGATCGCCACGGCGGTCCAGGCGGCCACGGTCGCGGCCGCCTCGGCCGTACCGCGCTCGCGCAGCGCGGCGGCGATCCGATCGGCCAGGGTGGACCGTTTGACCAGCTCGCGTTCCTGGAGCTCCGGGCTGGCGGCGATGACCCGGCCGAGCAGGACCGAGCCGTCGCGGAACTGCTCGTAGATCTGGTCGGAGACGGCCCGCAGCCCGGCCACGGCGGCGTGCAGCGGGTCCGTTCCGGCGCTCTGGCGGCGGATCTCGGCGGCGATCAGGTCCTCGGACTGCTCCTGGCCGGCGAAGACCACCTCCCGCTTGTCGGCGAAGTGGTGGAAGAAGGTCCGCCGGTTCATCCCGGCCCGCTCGGCGATCTGGGCGACCGTCGTCTTCTCGAAGCCCTGCTCGTCGAAGAGGGTCAGCGCCGCCGTTCGCAGGCGTTCGAACGTCCCGGGTTCCCATCTCGCCATGGGTCACAGCCTACGTGATTGCACTCGGTGGCATCATCGCTGTACGGTGATGCCACCGAGTGCAATCACGTGCTGAACGGAGTCCCACCCATGGCCGCATTCACCCTCCCCGATCTCGCCGGCCGGACCGCGATCGTCACCGGCGCCAACTCCGGCGTCGGCCTGGCCACGTCCCGCGCGCTGGCCGCCGCCGGGGCCCGGGTTGTGCTCGCCGTCCGCGACACCGGCAAGGGCGACGCGGCCGCCCGCACCATCACCGGCAGCACCGAGGTGCGCCGGCTCGACCTGGCCGACCTGTCGTCCGTACGGGCGTTCGCCGACGCCTGGTCCGCTCCGATCGACCTGCTGATCAACAACGCCGGCATCACCGCGCGGGAGCTGCGCCGCACCGCCGACGGGTTCGAATCGCAGTTCGGCACCAACCATCTCGGGCCGTTCGCCCTGACCAACCTGCTGCTGCCCCAGGTCACCGGCCGGGTGGTGAACCTGTCGTCACAGGCCGAGCGCATGGGCCGCCTCGACCTGGACGACCCGAACGACGAGCGCCACCCCTACCAGCAGTCCCCCGCCTACAACCGGTCCAAGCTGGCGAACCTGCTGTTCACCGCGGAACTGCAACGCCGCCTGGACGCGACCGGCTCACCGGTGCGGGCCATGGCGGCGCACCCCGGCCTGGTGCGCACCGAGATCTACACCGAGGCCGGCCCGATCAGCCGGTTCATCGTCCGCACCCTGGGGCAGAGCCCGGAGCAGGGTGCGCTGCCCGTCCTCTACGCCGCCACCGCCGACCTGCCCGGCGACAGCTTCACCGGCCCGAGCCGTTTCGCCCACATGATCGGCGAGCCGGAACTGATCAACCGCTCCGCGACCGCCCGCGACGAGCAACTGGCGGCGCGCCTGTGGTCGGTGTCCGAGAAGCTGACCGGCGTACGGTTTCCGCTCGCCCCGGCCACCGGTCAGGCGTCATAGGGCATTCGCCCTCCCACTTCTCGAGGACGCGCCTACCGTGAAGGTGGGTGCCCATCACACGCCGACCTGTAGCCGGAGACGATGAAGTCCATGACTGCCCCCACCGGCACGCCGCCCGGCTCGCCTGAGACGGGCCCCTACCGATTGGCGCGTCCGACCTTGGAAGAAGCGCATCGCGCCTTGCACGGGATGTACGGGCCGCACTCGGAAGACATCTGGCGAACCCTGCTGTTCGCCGCCGGACTGACCGGTGCCGAGACCTCGGCCGCGGCGCTCGACCGGGTCCTCGCGGTCATGACGACAGCGGAACCGCTGATCCGGCTGTGTGCGCGCGGCCTGCAAGTCCGCATCGCGGCTTACGACCAACTGGCGCGGGCCCATGCCGAGTGACGACGCCCCCCTCGCCCAGCGCCGCCGGCTGGAGGTCGTGGCCGACATCGACTTCGACGACCCGGGGTTGCGGCAACAGCTCGACCGTCTCGCCGAGCGGACGGCCCACCGGCTCGGCGCCCCGGTCAGCATGGTGACGCTGCAGTCGGACATCACCCAGTTCTACGCCGGCTCCTTCGGGCTGCCGCCGTGGATCAGGGAGGTCGGGGGCACCCCGGCCGAGTGGTCGTTCTGCACCGAGGTGATCACCTCCGGCCGGGCGCACAACTACCCCGATCTGGCCGGTCATCCCCGGCACGGCACGAATCCTCTCGTCGTGGTCGACGGGGCACGCAGTTACGCGGGAGTGCCGTTGGTGATCGACGATGAGGTGGTGGGCACCCACTGCGTTGTCGGCCTGGCCGAGCACGCGTACACGGAAGCGGAGATCGAGCAACTGCGGGAAAGCGCGCAGGAGGTCACGGCGGTGCTGCAACAGTTCCGCCGGCACCAGGACGAGTGACAGCACCGCAGGTGCCACGCGTCGTGGCTCATCGCCGCGCCTTGTCGAGGTAGGCGTCGATCTCGGCGAGGATGACGGCCTTGCCGGGCGCGGACGCTGACAAACGCGGCCCACCTCCGGCGACCCCGCGGCCGATGTCAGGGGGAGCTCAAGCGTTCACCAGGCAGAGCAGGGCGATGTCGTCGCGGCGGGTGCGGGGGCCGACGTTGCTGGCCAAGATGTGGTCGAGTACGTCGCCGGGGTCGCTGGCCGGAGCGGTGCGCAGCGCGGCGCACAGTTCGCCCAGGCCGAGGTCGATCGGATGCCGGCGGTCTTCGACCAGGCCGTCGGTGTAGAGCAGCAGGGTCGCCGCCGGCGGGTAGCCGAAGGAGGTGTCGCTGTAACTCGGTGATTCCAGGGCGCCCAGGGGCGGGGCGGCGGGCAGCGGGAGCGGGTGGACGGTGTCGCCGTCGCGGACCAGGGGTGGCGGGTGGCCCGCGAGCACGCCGGCGCCTCGGCCGGTGGTGATGTCGAGTTCCAGGTAGCAGCAGGTGGCGATGGTGTCCAGGCGCATACGGCGGACCAGGTCGTTGGTCAGGCGCATGACTTCCGCCGGTGAGTGGCCTTCGAGGGCGTACGCGCGCATGGCATCGCGGACCTGTCCCATCACGGCCGCCGCCGCGGTGTTGTGGCCGGCGACATCGCCCACCACGACGCCGACCACACCGTCGCGGAGCCGGGTGAGGTCGTACCAGTCGCCGCCGACCTCGGCGCCGCGGGTCCACGGCAGGTAGCGCGCCGCGCTGCGCAGGCCCGGCACAGTGGGCAGCCGCGCCGGCAGGAGGGCGTGTTGCAGCTCGGTGGCGATGGACAGGCTCGTCTCGAACAGCAGGGCCCGTTGCAGGGCCTGGGCGCTGATGGCGGCCAGTGCGGTGAGGGTGGACCGGGTGTCGCCGTCGAAGTCGCGCGGGTCGTGGTAGCCGACCACCAGGGTGCCCAGCACGTCGCCGGCGACGGCGAGCGGCAGGAAGGCCCACGCGTGCCGGCCGCCCGGCGGAACCGGGGCGGCCGCCGCGGACTGTGACTGCTGGAATTCGGCGAGGGAGGCGAGAAAGCGTGCCTGGCCGGTACGGGTGACCTCGGTGGCCGGATACGGATGATCCAGGGGAAGGTCGCGCAGGTGGGCGACGACGTCGTCTTCGTAGCCGGAGTGGTAGCGCAGGTGCAGGCGGTTGTCCTCCCGCAGGAGCAGGGCCAGGCCGGCGCCTCCGGCCGAGGGCTGCAGGACGGAGCCGATGACGTCGTACACCTGCGCTGTGGTGCTGGCGGCGACCAGCGCGGTGGTGACGCTTTCCAGGGCGCGGGCCCGGCGGGTCGAGGCTTCGGCCCGCGTGACGCTGTCGGTCAGCTCCCGCTGGCGGTCGATGTGCTCGGTGATCTCCCGGAAGGACACCGCGACCGAGCCGGCGCCGTCCCGGCCGATGTTGACCTCCCACACCTGTCCGATGGCCGGATAGGTCAGCTCCTGCCGCCAGCTTTCGCCGGTGTCGGCCACCGTGCGGTAGCGCTCGAACATTCCGTCGCTGAAACTCTGCGGGGCGATGGCGCTCAGCGGGCGCCCGATGGTGTCCTCGATCGACCGCCCGGTCAGCTTGGCGCCGAGCTGGTTGACGTAGTCGCAGATGAAGTCGACGGTCGCGCCGTCGGCGTCGCGGACCGGCCGCAGCACGGTGAAGCCGTCGAAGGCGGCGTCCAGCATGTCGTAGAGCCGGGCGCCGGCCGCCGATCGCGGCGACACCGTCACCTGGCGCAGGTCGACGAAACGGACGATGAAGCCGTCGTCGTACGGGCCGACCCGCATGTCGAAATGCCCGGCGACCGACGACCGGTCGTAGTACACCGTCCGGGTCGCCGGCTCACCCGTCTCCACCACCGTGCAGTACAGCTGCAGGGTCCCGTCGTTCACCGTCTCCGGCCACAGCTGCCGATAGCGGCGCCCGACCATCTCCTCCCGGGGACGGCCGACCAGACGGCAGCCGGCCTCGTTGATGTAGACGAGGGTGAAGTCCACGATGCCGCCGTCGTCACGCACCGAACGAGCCAACGCCCACCCCTGCGGGTCGGTGTCCAGCATCGCCAGCAACTGCGCATCCCGCATGGCAGCCATCATCGCAGCGTGCTCCGCGCCTGGACACCTCCGATGGGTGGATTCACGCGGCCGGCGGCGCGGCCGTCAGCGCGTCGGCGATCCGGTTCAGCACCGTTGATCGCTGCCCCTCGCTTGCCACCGCCGCGCTTTCGCGGAGCCGGCGGATGAGCCACTGCGGCCGGTCGCTTTCCGGCGGCAAGGCCCGTGCCAGCAGTTCCACCACCGCCACGTCCGGATTCTTCGCCGCCGCCGCCACCGCCGACGCGTCGACCGTCGCGCCACGGCGGAGCAGTTCCCCGGCCAGTCCGAGGTCCACGGCGTGCGCACCGACCCGCAGGGTGTTACCGACGGGCACCTGCCGCTCCAGCAGCCACGTCACGACGGCGAGCCCCCGGCCGGCCAGGGCGATGTCGATCGGCGTCAGACCGTTGCGGACGGGCTCGGCCGGATCGCAGCCGCGGGCCACCAGCTCCCGCATCAGGCCGAGGTCGTCACCGGCGGCGGCGCGGTCCAGGGCGAGACGCCGCAGCCGGCGCTGCCCGGCGATGGTGCCGTCCCGCAGCGCACTTCGCCAATCAAGGACCGTTTGCTGTACGAGGCGGCGCAGCTTGTCCGCGGCCGCCCGCGCCCGCGGGTCATCGCTTTCACCCAGCGCCTCGACCGCCTCGCGCAGCTCCGTGCCGCCGTCGTCGCTCTCCCACGGGTCGCGTTCCAGCACCAGCCGGTCGAACAGCGCCGGCAGGTCGGCGGCGAGCGGCGCGGCCCGGTCGCCCTCGATCAGCTCCCACCCGGCCGGCAGCCCCTGCTGCCACCACACCACCGTCCCGTGCCCCGGCCCGTCGGCGGTGCCCACGTAGACGCGGTCCAGATATTCGAAACCGCCGAACGGCAGGTAGGACAGCCGGGCGCCGCCGATCAGCTCCCGCTCGTGCTCGATCCAGCCCCACAGGTCCTGGTAGTCGTCGCTGTCCGGGTAGAACAACTCCCGCAGTGACAGCGCGACCTCGCTCTCACCGAACTCGGCCCGCAGGTCGTAGTGGAGGCTGCCCCCGAACGAGATCCGCCACAGGTCGGCCAGCGGCGCGGGCAGCGGCCCGGCACAGTGCTCGGCGACCGCGGCCAGAACCGCGTCGGTGACCGGCGGCCGCGCGTCCAGGATGAGCCGGCCGGCGTAGACCACGATCCCGGCCTCGGCGGCCGCGCGCCTCTCGTCGCCGGACAGAGCCGCAGCGGGATCATCGGTCACTTGCCCTCCACCAGTTCGAGGTAGTGCGGGTTGTCCATGATGCCGAACAGGTTGCCGAACGGGTCCACGACGGTGGCGGTGACGAACCCGCCGCCGCGGTGCCGCGCCGGCTCGTTCACCGTGGCGCCGAGCTCGACCAGGTGGGCCAGCTCGGCGTCGAGGTCGTCGACGTGCCAGTAGAGAACCGAACCGACCGGCCCGGTCGGGGTGCCCGGCGGCCGGAAACGCGCGTCGATCAGCCCGAGTTCGGCTTGATGGTCGCCGACGCGCCACTCGGCGTAGCCGTCCCGCAGGAAGTACGGCTCGGCGCCGATGACCTGCGTGTACCAGTCCCGGGCGGCCGCCCAGTCGGCGGCGAAATAGTTGACAGTGGCCATGCCGCGAAGTGTCATGCCGGCGACGCTACGGGCTGTTGCGGAAGGATAGCTTCCTCAATCGACTTAGAATCGGACAATGCTGGAGACGTCCGTACGGCTGCTGCGGCTGCTGTCCCTGATGCAGCAGCGGCGCGAGTGGGCGGGCCCGGAGCTGGCCGCCCGCCTCGAGGTGACGACCCGCACAGTGCGCAGTGACGTCGACCGGCTGCGGCAGTTGGGATACCAGATCGATTCCGCCACCGGCCCGGGCGGCGGGTATCGGCTCGGTCCCGGCAGCGCGCTGCCGCCGCTGGTCCTCGACGACGACGAAGCGGTCGCGGTGGCGGTCGGGCTCCGGGCGGCGGCGGCCGGCAGCGTAGCCGGGATCGAGGACGCCTCGCTGCGGGCGCTGACCAAGCTCGAGCGGACGCTACCCGGCCGGCTGCGACCGCGGGTCGACGCGCTGCGGTCAGCGACAGTGTCGGCGGCCGGCGGCGGCCCGACCGTTGACCTGGACACGCTGACCCGCGTCGCGTCGGCCGCCCACGGCCACGAGCGACTGCGGTTCGCCTACTCGGCGCACGGCGGTGAGGGCAGCGTGCGCGACGTGGAGCCGCACACCCTGGTCTACACGGGCCGCCGCTGGTACCTGCTGGCCTGGGACACCGACCGCGGCGACTGGCGGACGTTCCGCGCCGACCGGATCACGCCGCTCCCCCAGGATTCTCCGGCCCCCCGGTTCGTCCCGCGGGAGCCGCCGGGCGGCGACGCTGCCGCGCACGTGCTCCGGGGCGTGACGGCCGCCCCGTTCCGCTACCGGGTGCGGATCCGGTTCGCCGCGCCGGCCGCCGTGATCGCCGAACGCAGCACGCCGACGTCAGGCCGGATCACGCCTCTCGGCGCCGACGAGTGCGAACTGGCGACCGGCGCGGACTCGCTGCACGACCTGGTGACCTACCTGAGCAAGTTCGAGGCGCCGTTCACCGTGCTGGAACCGCCGGAGCTACGCGACTTCCTGCGGGCCCTGGCCGACCGGTACGTCGTCGCGGCTCAGCCCGACGACCGATCGACGCGGTAAGCGCATTCTGTTCGTTCCGGCCGCCCGGGCGGCCGGGCGGCGGGCGCGCCATCCGCCACAGGTAACCGGTGTCGGTGGCACCCACCCCGGTTGGACGCCCTGCCCGAAATCGTCGCGGTTGGCCCAATGCTCGACGTCTACCGGCCGGTGACGGCTGCGGCGCCGCGGCCCGTCGTGCTGTGGGGGCACGGCGGCGGGTACGTCTCCGGATCGCGGCGGCAGGTCGCCGACTACGACACCGTGCTCGCCGACCGCGGGTTCGTGGTGGCCAGCCTCGAATACTCGCTGGCGGCCCAACTGGTCCTTTTGTTCTGCGGCCTTTATGACATGGCTACCGTGGGATCGACCGGGTTTCCGGCCCTGCGCACTTTCTTGCGGTCCTACACCGGTGAGCGCGATTGGACGCGATTCCCGCGCATCGACGAGCTGTCGACGACCCGGCAGGTGATAACCGCGTACCCACCGGTGTATTTGACCGTCGGCCACGCCGACCCCTTCCAGCCGCGGGCGAAGGAACTCGAATCGGCGCGGCGCGCGCACTGGGTCGCCGTCACGTCCCGCTATTGGCCCGGCGCCGGCCTCGGCCACGAGTACCGGTTCAAGTTGCGAACCTCATCCTCCCGAACCGTGCTGGCGGACACGGTGGCCTGCCTCAAACGGTCCCGGCTGATCGCGCGCCAGGCCGAGAGCAACAGGGCCGTGGCCGAGACGAGTCCGGCGGCCGCATTCAGCAGATCGGTCATTTCCTTCACGATTTCGATGAACATACCAACGAACGATTGTCGGCCACCGAACGTCCGGCAAGATCCACGGTAGACATCGGATGAGGCCGGTACGGACCGGACGGCGCCGAATCATGATCTTCGTGTCGATGTAGCATGGCGGTTCGATCTCGACCCCACGGAACGGAAGGCCGCCCGAGCGTGGAAGACGGAAAGATCTTTCTGCGCGACCTTCGCCAGACCGTGGTCGCGTCCGGAAAGACCCAGATACAGATTTCCAAGAGCTCGAACATTCCGCAGTCGACGCTGTCCGACATCCTCCTCGGCAAACAGGCCCGGCTGCCCGGCAAAGCCATTCTCGCGGGTCTGCTCCAGGCCTGTGGACTGACCGGTGAAGAGATCGAGGAGTGGGAGCAGCGACGGGTCGACATCGTCACGAAGCACTCCGATTCCGGATACACCGGCACGCGCGACGACGTCGAGCACCTGGCGGCCAAGCTGACCGAGGCGACGGCCAGGTTCGAGGCGCTCAAGGCCCAGGAGGAGAAACTGCGCGCCGATCTCCGGCAGGTGGAGGGCGAGCGGGACGGATTGGCCACCGCGCTCAGGCTGGAGCAGGCGCGCAACGACCGCTCGGCGCGGGATTTCAGCGTCGTCCAAGGCAAGATCCGCTCCTTCGAACGGCACGTCGAACTCCTCCGGCGCAAGGTCGACGACGGCATCGAGCAGGTGCGAAAGGCGCACCTGGAGGCCGAGAATCTGCGCGCCGATCTGGAGCGGGCCCAGATCGAGCTGCTCTACGCCGGGTTCCAAAGAGAACAGGATCAGACGGAGGCGCCGATCAACTGGGCCTTCGACCTTCGCATGGAGGCCGCCCGGAAAGGGGCCTACATCGAGGAGGCCCGGGCCTTCTGCCGGGGTGCGCTGGAGGCGCTGCAAAACGCGGGCCAGGAATTCGTCAGCTCGTTACGGGGCACGCCGGGCGAGGAGGTGCGCAACCGGGTGCGGGTGCAACTCATGGCCTCGAGCGACGAAGTGGCCCAGTCGCTCCAGGCCATCGGCGAGTTCGCGATCCTGGCCGACGGCGCCCATTTCCCGCACGATTCTCTGGCGTTCGTCGGCGAACAGCTCCGGCGATGCCAGGAAGAGCTCGCGGAATGCGAGGGCGAGCTCGGCCGGCAGCGCGATCGGCTTTCGGTCATCGAGGGCAGCCTGGCCTATCCGGACCTGGCAGCGCTGTTGACGCAGGCCTCGACCGGCATCGAGAACTGCCAGAACGCGACCGCCTACGCGCTGCAGATCCTTCAGGACTACCGCTAGATCAGTCGAGGGCGGGCAGCGAGGCCTTGCCCTTGTCGGCGAGGACGAACGGGGTGTCGATGTCGGCCGTGCCCTCGCCGATGGTCGCCGCGATCACGCCGGTGCCGAGGCCGGCGATCTCACCGGTCGGGTCCTGCACGATGAACGTGTCGGCGCCGGTGTAGATCGTGTAGGTCGGCTTGCCGTTCGACTCGCCGGTCTGCCGAAACCGGAACTTCTGGCTCGCCGCAGCCGCGTCGCAGCCCACGAGGTGGATCAGGGCCGGCGCGCCACCGGAGCCCACCTTGGCCGACACACACAGCGGCTCGCCACCGGCGCGCAGCTTCGCCGTCTTGATCGAATACTTGTCACCACCGGCCGGGACGATCACGAAGAGGGCTTTATCGCCGAACGAATCGGTCAAGCCGAGCTTGTCGCCGGTGACCACCCCGACCGTGGCCTCGCTGTTCTTGGGCAGCAGCAGGACCTGCCGGGTGCCGCTGAACACGCCGCCACCGGCCGGACTCGACGCGGTCGGCCGCGCGGAGGTGGAGGACGAAGGGACAGGGGCGGCAGAGGTGGGGTTCGGCAGGGCCGTCTCGTCGCCGGTCAGATCAACCGGGCTCGACGCCGGCGCGGCACCGGACGCGGACGGCGTGGGGCCGGGCGCCGCGGCGTTGTCGGCCGCGCAGGCCGAGGTCAGAAGAAGACCTGCGGCCGCCGCGGCCAGGACGCCGGCGCGGAGGAGATCGGTACCAGACATGACGTACTCCCGTGGTTGGTTCTTCGCTTGCTCTGCCGATGTCGATCTTTACGGCGGCGACCGGCCCGCAACGGGATCCGGGAAAGGTTGGCATGAAGCCAGGAGAACGCAATACGTCGACCTCGCGCAGGTCAGCGCGGCCGCGTTCTGGCCTACGGTCCGAGCACTTCGCATTGGAGCCGTTCGAAGTGCTCGCCGAGCGGGCGGACAAGTTCGGGCGACGACCAGCACCTCGACACCGGCCATGATCGGCTCTTGCAGCACCTCGAACTCACCGCTGACCGTCGTCCAGAACCAGCCGCCCCTCGGTAGCGAGGGTCTGCAGCAGGTCGCCGGCCCGGCGCTGCCACCATGCGCGTGGCCGTGGATGTCGACAGCGGCGAGCTCGCGCCGTCGGTGAGGCCACGCACCGCGCTCTCGTGACGGGCCTGAAGGCGGGGATGGTTGCGGATGCGGTCGGCCGATCCGGCCGGCCCTGTCCCCACCACCACGCCGGCGACGGGCCCAGCGGTCAACGAAGCCGCGTTGAAGACGAGCCGCTTGGCGCCGTGGCAGGCGTGGTACGGGCTCCAATCTATTGAGGTTACGGATGGTAGTGAGGTGGTAGCGCTGGCCGGGAACCTGTACGTGCTCGAGCCGTCGAACCATCGGAAGGGTCCGAAACACAGATGCGAAGACTACTCACAGGTCTAGCGATCGCCGTTCTTGCCACAGTTGCGGCCAGCGCATTTTCAAGCATTTCTTTCGCCAGTGAGGCACCCGATCCCGTGTTCATCCAGAGCCCGACCTTCTCCCGTTGAGCATGGGACACGAGAGGCCGCACGCCGACGCACCGAAGTCACCGGAGGACGCCACCCCTGAAACACCGAAGTGGAAAGCGTTCCAGTTGTGGACAGGAATTCTCTGTGGCGCGCTGGCGCTGTCCGTGACCAGCCAAGTAATCGTAAGCTCAACACGAGGCGACGTTCGGGATCGGGCCACCGTCATCCAGCGCACCTGGCCACAGGAATGGTCGTTCTTCTCACGTTATCGTGACGCGCCGATAATTCGCGCGTACCGGAACACCGGTGGCGCGTCCACGGTGAACCTCACGGCACGCGCCGAAAGTGTGGGCGACGCCGGAGGGTTTCGCAGACTTTGGATGTCGCAACTGATCGAACGGGGCTATCTTGCCCGGTCGGTCCCCGCGCAGGCATGGACCACCTGCCGATCGCATGGCTTGGAGTGTGTGCGAAGCGCATCAACCCGGGAGACGTTCGAAGTAGAGAACAGCGTCACTCATCGGACCCTCTGCGGCGACATGATCCTGCTGAGGTCCCCTTCGGTCGAACGTGCGTTTCGGCGCGATCTCGCGCTTCCCGCCGATCCGTCGGGCGCGCTGGAAGTCGCGCGAGTACAGGTGATCTGTGGAAGCTGAGCCGTTGACCCGCCTTCGCGCTTGGGCGACAAGCTTCTCGCCGATCGATCGATACGTGCAGGCAGGTCGCTCGGTCCTGGCGGCCGCACAGATCTGCAATCTGGTCTTCATCACCGATGACGTGGCATTTACCGCAGCGGAGCGACCGGCAGGTCCATGCGCGTCCAACTGGCTGTCGATCTGGTGCGCCGACATGTCGGTCACGGGCGGGACCGGGCTCGCCCGAGCCCTGTCGCTGATCACTCTGGCGGCAGTCATGCTTGGATTCAAGGCTCGGTTGACCTGCATACCTCACTTTGTGGTGACCTTGAGTATCGCCCTCGCCTTCACGGTGAACACCGGCGGCGAACGAGTAGCCACGATCGTTACCGCATTACTGATACCCATATGCCTCGCAGACGACCGATCATGGGCATGGGCCGCGGCGCCCCACCCCCGGCCTGCGAGGCGAGAGGACGGCGCCGCGGCGGCAGCAATTCTGACTATTCGGATACAGCTGGCCGTTGTCTACATCGTCGCGTCGCTGACTAAGGTCGTCACGCCCGGATGGGGGACGGGCGGGTGGATCCAGTCGGTACTCCTGGATCCCACTTTCGGGATGCCCTCGATGATTCTGACGCCTCTCCTTCCCCTGGTCGAGAACCACCTCGTCATGACATTCATCGAAGTAGGGGTCGTCGCTGCTGAATTGATCATCGCAGCCGGCATCTGCGGGAATCGAAGAATGCGATTGCTGGCCCTGATGCTCGGGCTGGCCCTGCACTCGTCAATCGGGGTTCTCATGGGTCTTCCCGCGTTCAGCCTGGCTATGCTGGGCAGCCTTCTGGTGGCGTGCGCCGGATCTCGTCAAGATACGCGCTCTCGTGTTGCGGCATCCCAGCTGATGTCGGCTGAAGAAGCACAGTAGAAGCAGGTACTCACGTTCGACAGGTGCCGGGCGATGCTGACGCTGACGACGGCGTCGGTGACGCCGGCCAGGTCGGATCGAGTCAGGATCTCTACCCTCTCTTCGTCATCTCCCCGGCGAACAGCCACGTGCGCGAGGCCGAGGACAGCACGTCCCAGCAAATTGATGAATCCTCCGGTCTCGGCCGCGCGGCTCGCCTCGTTCAGCAATTCGACGGCACGATCAGGTTCCCCTGCCGCCAGAAATGCCTCGCCCAGCACCAGAAGCGCCTCGCACTCGACCTCGACCGACGAGTAGGTCCTGGTGAGTGCCAACGCCGCACGCCCGGAGCGTATCGCCCGGACATGGTCACCACTCCGCCGAGCCGCGCCCGAGTCGCCGCACGATGCGGCGGCCTGAAAGACCGGGAGATTCAAGTTCTCAGCCAAGCCGAGGCTCTTCCCGAAGTACTCCAGCGCCTCCTCGGTGCGATCTGTCAGGGCCAGCGTGTAGCCGAGATGGAGTGCGATGACCAGCTCGACGTGTTCGCCCCCACCTGACATCTGCTCGGCTCGGCGTAGATGCTGATATGAATCATCAAAATTTCCGAGTTGCCGAGCAACGACCGCAAGGTTTACCAGTGTCCCGCGCGCGGATTCCTTATCGCCTGCACGCTCGGCATGGGCGATGGCACGCTCAAAGACCTCGGCGGCGAGTCCGAGTTGACCGCTGTTGAGATGCATGACGCCCAGGTCGGAGAGCTGGAATGCCAGCCAGTCGCTGCGCCCGAGCCTCTCCGACAAGCCGATGGCAAGGCCGAAGGCCCGGAGGGCTTCTTGCGTGTCCGCCCGTTCACGACTGGCTACAGCTAGTCCCGAGCTGGCGATCGCCTCCCCGATCTCATCGCCACACGCCTGCGCCGAACGAACCGCGAGCCGGAACAGATTGGCGGCGTCGCCGCCATAGTTTCGTGCGGAAAACAGTGGTTGAAGGGCGCAGATCAAGCGCCAGACACGATCGTGGAGCCCCAACCTCTCAGCAGCCGTGATGGCCGCCGCAAAAGCCGGGTACGCCTCGATGGCCTTGGCCAGATCGGCCTTTCCGTCTCGCGACGCCTCCGGGTCGCGGCTTATTCCGAAATATGCGAACTCCGCCTTGGCGAGCGGGCCCAGCGTCGCCACCGCCAGCTGAAGATAGTGGTCTATCAGGCGTACCGTCGCCGACGTTCGCTCCTCGTCGGTGTCGTGCCGATCCGAGAGCCGGCGAGCCGCGTCCCGCATCAGATCGTGGATCTCGTAGCAACCGGACTCGTTCTGGCTGAGAACACTGGCGTCGAACAGACCGTTGAGGTCGTCCTCCACAGAACCGACCTCGTCACCCACCAAGGCGGCGCACGACGTGGGACCGAACACGGCCGCAAAATGCACGCTCAGGAGACGGAACAGCCGTTGCTGAGCCTCCGTCAGATGCGGATACGACACCTCGAGCGCAGCGAACACATTTCTGTCGCCCGCGATGAGCACACGCTCTCGTGAGCGCTGGTCACTCAGCCGGCGTCCGAGCTCGGCGAGCGTCCATCCTCGTTTGTCCTTGAAGCGAACCGCGGCAATGCGGATGGCCAACGGCAGACGCCCGCAAAGGTCCACGACCCTTTCGACCTCGCCCAAGTCATCGCAGCGCTCTCGGCCGTTGATTCGCAGAAACAGCGTCACGGCCTCCGCGGGGTCGAGAACATCGAGGGCAAGAGAATGCGAGCCGTCGATGTTTCCCAGCCGCAGCCGGCTCGTCATGATGACCAGGTTGCCGGGTGAACCCGGCAACAGGGGGCGAACCTGCTCCGCGGACGCGACATTGTCGAGGAGAAGCAGACATCGCTTACCCGCGAGTTGAGCACGCCAGGTGGCCGATGCCGCATCGGTGTCTCTGGGGATCGACTCGATGGGCAGACCGGCCTGCGACAGCAGGTTCAACAGCGCTCTCCGGGCGGTTATCGGCTCCAGGCCGGGAGTGAAGCCGTTGAGGTTGATGAAGTATTGGCCGTCCGGGTAGTCGGCCTTCAGGTCATGCGCCAGGCGTACCGCGAGTGTGGTTTTCCCGATGCCGCCCATTCCACTGAGCGCCGAGATGGCCAAAGCGGTGGCCGAGGATTCGGCGCACACGCGTTTGAGGATGCGAAGCTGCGCTTCCCGGCCGATGAAACTTCCGGTCGAGGCGGGGAGTGAGTCCGGCGAGGTTGTCGCGGAGGAGACCGCAGGCCGCCGGTCTTGATAAGGCTCCCTGTCCGAGGTGGGCTGTCCTCGGAGAATCGCTCGGTGCAGGGCTTTGAGTTCGTCGCCCGGGTCGACGCCCAGCTCGGCCGCGAGATATCGGCGGCACTCCTCGTAGGCCATCAACGCGTCCGCTTGGCGGCCGTCGGCGACGAGCGCCTCCATCAGCAGCAGATGGGACGATTCTCGCAGCGGATTCCGGGAAACCAGCACACTGAGCTGGTTGCACAGATCCGAGTCGGAAGTACCCGATCGCAGCCGCAGCTTGGCGAGCTCCTCCCAGGCGCTCACATGCCGGAGAGTCAGTTCCCCCAGGGCCGGCGCCACGGGCGCCGCGTTCATCCCCTCGAACGCGTCACCATGCCAAAGCGCGACCGCCTCGGCGTACATCCGCACCGCCTCGGCGGTCTGGCCTGTATGAGCCAGCCGGGCCGCGGCCTCCACGATGGCGTTGAACCGCCACAGGTCTACTGCCTTCGTCGGTGCGTCGACCATGTAACCGGTGCCGTCGAAGACCAGGTCGATGTCCGGGATTGCCGCGAGGTCCTGCCTCAGAAGTCGTACGGTGTTGTGGATCTGCTGGCGTGCTGAGTTCGGCGGCCGCTCCCAGAGCGCTTCTGTGAGCTGCCCGCTGGTGACGCGACGCCCCGGCGCAAGGATCAACATCGACAGCATTGTGAGTTTGCGATGACCGGCGATCCGTACCGAGCCGGAGCGACCCTCAAGCCGCAACGGACCCAGCACCCGGATCGATGGAACTCCGGTGAACATGATTCTCCCCGATTGCTCCTGCCTCCACTGGATCATCGCCCTTGTCGAACATGCTAGCTTCGATCAACCGTCGCCGATACCACGGCGGCCGACCTCAGCAGCCCCATGGCACTGGCTCCGCTGCGCCGAGCGCATGAACCGCCTCGGCGGCTCATCGAAGGGGTAGGAAGTGTCCTTGTTCGTGGACGAGATCGGGCCGGGCAAGGGGCCCTTCTTGGTGCTGCTTCACGGGGCGGGCGAGAGTCACGTGATGTGGGGCCCACAGCGTGAGGCGCTCAGTGGCCGATTCCAGCTTCTTCTGCCCGACCTTCCGGGATATGGCCGATCGCCCGGACCTTTCTCACTCGACGCAGCGGCCGACGCTCTCCACGCCGTTACCCGCAAACGGCCGGTTCACGTCTGTGGGCTGTCGGCAGGTGCCATGGTCGCGCTGCGCTGGGCCGCTCGCTATCCCGGGGATATCGCCAGCCTGATGCTGTCCGGCGTGCAAGTGCGCCCGCCCCGGCTGATCACGGGCCTGCAGACGGCGATGATGCGCCTGATGCCGACACGCAGCTTCGAGGAGGACGGCGTGACGAAGCCGCAACTGCTGCAGGTGATGGGACAGTTGCGGCGAGCCGACCTTCGATCCGACCTCGGGTTGGTGACAGCGCGGACGCTAGTGACATGTGGCGCCGAGGACAGGTTGAACCTGGTCGCATCGCGGACGGCCGCCGCAGGAATTCCGAATGCCGAACTCAGAATCATTCCGGAGGCAAAGCATCTCTGGAATCAGGATCTTCCCGAGCTGTTCAACCGTACGGTCATCGATTGGGTCCAGGCGCCGCCGGTCACTTCCGCCGGGACATGATGCGTACCGTCACAGCAAGGCATGCTGTGCACCACAGCCCGAGGACCAGGAAAGGCGTAACGCTGAGTCCGTGCGGTGACGCCATCATCGTCTCCCGTGTGGCCTGCGCCATGTACTGGAACGGCAAGAAGAGGTGCAGGTCCTGAAGCCAACCCGGCAGGCGCTCGGCGGGGAAGTCGATCGGGGAGAACATCAGGGCCACGAAGACGATCACCTGGGAGATCAAGCTGCTCACGGTCGGCGGCACCGCGTAGGCGAACGCATATCCGATGGAGATACTGGTAACCGTCACCAGGAGCAGCGCGAGAACGACGAGTGGACTCACGTCCAAGGCGAGATCGAAGCGCAAGGCCGCCACCACGAGCGACAACGCGATGCCGGGCAAGGCGATGAGCAGCCAGATGCTGACGTCCGCCGCCACCAGCGCCAGCCGCGGAACCGGCAGAGTACGGCTGTATTCGAAACTCCCGTCCCGCTTGGAATCGGCCACGACCTGAGGGGCCAGCACCATACCGACTGTGATCAGCCCCAGCGTCGCGGCCCCGGTGGAGAGATACAGGGCCGAGTTGGCGTCCACCTGAGGCAGCAGAAAGGCGAATCCGACGACGATGCCGACCGCGAGGAATGTTTGCACTACGACCATCAGCGGCGCCACGTACTTGAGCCGAATGAGCGTCCATTTCATCAGCAGCGTGTAGCTACGCAACCAGTGCATCCTCGCCTGCCTCCTCGGTCTGCGTGGTCAGCCCGACGTACACGTCCTCGAGACTCACCGGGTTGATGCTGAACTGTTCGATCGCGCCGGCGGCCATCTGAGCCTGCGCCCATGCCGCCGCACGGGCGGCATCCTCTGGTAGAAGACGCAGCGTCATGCGGTGCTCGGCATCGGACGGTGTCACGCTCGCCCACTCTTCGATCTGAAGTGCGGATCCGGTCGAGGGGGTGACCTCCAGGCACAGGCTGTGCGAGATCCCGGCCCGAAGCTCGGCCGGCGTGCCATGAGCAACCACTCGTCCCTGGTCGAGAACCACGGCACGGTCGACGACGCGCTCGGCCTCAGCGACGTTGTGTGTCACAACAAGAACGCCGTGTCCGGAGTCCGCCAGGGATCTGACCTGGTCCCACAGCAGCCGACGCCGGATCGGATCGACATCGTTGGTGGGCTCGTCGAGCAGTACGAGTTGACCGGGTACGACCACTGCCATGCAGAACGCGGTGAGCCGTCGCACGCCACCGGACAGATCGTCGGCGTTGGTCGTGGACCATCTCGCGATGTCCAAGGCGGAAAGCAGCTGCCGCGTCCGGGCGCGAACGGCGGGGCGGCGCCCGCCTCGAAGGCGTCCGATCATCTCGATGGCCTCGGCTGGTGTGACACCACTCAGCGGAGCTTGGGCCTGCAGTTGTGTCGAGCACGCCTGCCTGGCGAAGGCCGGGTCCGCGACCGGATCGCGGCCGGCCAGTTCGATCGCTCCACTTGTCGGCCGGATGAGCCCCACGATCTGGCCGATCAGCGTGGACTTGCCGGCCCCGTTGTGACCCAGCAGGCCAACTACCTCACCCGCCGCCACGCGGAGAGTGATGGCGTCGTTGGCTCGGATCGCGCCGCGGTACGTCTTGGTGAGCTCGACGGTTCGTAACAGCACTGGGATCCCCTGCCGGTCGAAGAGGTGTCTAGCCAACGGCTAGGTGGGTGCGGAGGAATTGACCGGCCGCGGCGTAGAAGCTCGCCACGTTCTCCCGCCGGGCGAAGATGTGCCCGTCGTCGGGAAAGACCAGCCGGTGGCACTCGATGCCCCGCCGGGACAGAGAATCCACGATTCGCTGCGTGGCCGTCACGGGTATCCGCGGGTCCTGAGCGCCGTCGGCGAGCATGACGGGCACCTCGATGCGGTCGGCCTGGGCGATCGGTGACATGCGATGGAGCTCGGCACGATCGGTCGCAGGGTCCCCGATGCGGCGATGAAGGTTCGACCGGGCCCCGTGCCAATGCGGAGGAAGCGTCTCGAGCATGGCGACGAGGTCGGTCGGCGCGGCCTGCGCGATGGCGCATCGAAACGGTTGTTGCGGCGCCGCGACCGCCATCAGAGCCGCATAGCCGCCGTACGACGCGCCCATGACCGCCACACGGTTCGGATCGGCCCAACCCTGCTCGACCGCGTAGGCCACGCCGTCGAGCAGATCATCGTTCATCGCCTTACCCCATTGCCTGTTACCGAGGTTGCGGAAGGCCTTTCCGGCGCCGGTGGATCCACGGAAGTTGACCTGAAGGCAGGCGAAGCCGAGGACAGAACTGATCCATTGAACGACCGGATTGAATTGCCACTCATCACGGCTCCACGGGCCGCCGTGCACCAGAAGTACAGTGGGCTGGGCCGTTCCCGCAGCTCCTGACGGAAGCGTCACGTACCCATTCAGCTCCAAGCCGTCGCGCGCGGCGAAGGTGAAGGGCCGCATCGGCGACATCCGCGCACTTTCCAACTCATCGTTGTGCGCGCCGACGTACCGCAGAGACTTCTCATGACGGTCGTAGCTGAAGTAGCGGATCGGATGTTCCGGCCGGTCGTAGGAGACGATCCAGTATCGATCGGAATCGGAGCGTTGGACGGATACGTTGTCGCCCTGGCGCAGCAGCGTGTCCACATGCGCAGCGATGCCGTTGCCCATGGCCCGGTAGATCGGCCTCTTGCCGCTGTAGACGACGACGTCCGGTGTGAAGCTGCGTGGTTCCAGCCAGACACCGGCGACATCCCGGCCCGGTTCCTCACTGAGCACGCGCAGCCGCCGCGCTGCGACGTCGTATCCGAGCAGCCGAACGTGGTCCGCGCCGACCGAACTGGAGAGGTAGAGCCATCCGCCGGTGCTGTCGAATCCGATGACGTCGGTACAGGTGGCATCATCCGGCTCGAGATCCAGTATCACCTCCATGGGCGCCGTCGCGTGCGGGCGATGCATGATCGTCGCGGATCCGTCGGCGTGGCTGCGGACGCCGCCACGGACAGTGAGATCGCGGTCGACGAGCCATCGAGCGAATCCGGACGGACTATCGATCTTCCAGATGCGACCGGATCGCAGATCACCGACATGCAGGCCGCGAAGCTGCGGGTTGCTTCCCGACAGCGACAGAACCGTGTGATCCGGGTGCCGGGCGTTGTGCTCGACGATCGTCGCCCGTACGCCCTCTCCGAGGGTGAAGCGCAGTTCGTCGCCGGTCTGCGGGTTCACGACATTCAAGCGCCAGATCTCGTCGCCGTCGCCATCCGTCATGTACAGAAGATGCCGGCCGCCGCAGCAGAAGAGGAAATCCTCGATGCGGTCGTCCGTGAACGACGTAACCTGTCGTCGTTTCGATGGATCGCTGACATCTCCGACCCACAGGTTCAGCGCCTCAGCGCCACCGTGGGACAAATAAGCGATCGTTCGCCCGTCCGAGGCGATCCTCAGGTGAGCACGATCCGGACGCCGCATGAGAACGTCCTGAGACAGAGCGGCTATCCGATCGGCCGGGGCAGTCACCGCCCGGCCGTCGCGGCACGCAGGGACGCCGTCACGTCCTCGTACATCGAGAACATGTCGCCGGGATTGCCCGTCCCGCATGTGGGACATTCATCGCCGTACCGCGGCCACTCCCACAGATGCTCCCAACTGCCGGTCTCGTACTCGAGTTCGAGCTGGCGGCCCACCGACAACGCCGGAGCGTGCCCGGTCGTCATCCGAACGGCCTCGGCAACCATGAAAGAGGCCACTGTGGCGATGTGCGGAGCGAAGGCGATGGTCACATCGCCGGTGTCCTGATCCAGGATGGCGGACAGCTGAGACGCGAACAGCGGATCCTTACCCGCGTAGTAGATATGCAGGCAGTCCAGGCAGCCGGACTCCCCAGGGTGGACCGAGAACACACGTCCCCGGCTGACGAAGGATCCGCCACAAACATAGGGCACCCCCTGACTGACGCAGCCGGCGTTCACCCGCCGCTGGGCAACGAACGGCGGCTCATCGATCGCGCAGATGGCGATGTCCGCGCCCCCGACGATGTCGGCCACGTCCCTCGCCGACTCGATCTTCTTCGTGATGGTCGAGACAGCGACGGTCGAGTTGGCCTGACGCATGCGCCGCTGCGCCACATCGGCCTTGAACTGGCCGACGTCCTGTTCGGCGTACATAAGCTGACGGTTCAGGTTGGAGAGCTCGACACGGTCGTAATCGACGGCCACAATCTCCCCGAACCCGGCGGCGACAAGCAAGGGGAGTGCATACGAGCCTCCACCGCCCAGTCCGAAAAGCACGACCTTTGACTCACGGAGCTTCTCCTGAGCCGCCGCGCGAGACTCGGCGATTGTCGCGTAGTGACTGAAATAGTTCACGTTGCCGAGGTATCGGGTGAGGCTCGGATCGGTTTCGTAGGGAGTCGGTTCGGCGCCTTCGAGCAGGCCCCGACCGGCGAGCTGCCGAATTGCCTCGAGCATGTCGGCGTCGGTCAACTGCGGGAATCTCTGCCGCATCTGCTCCAGTACGGCGGCGATGGTCCGGTCGCCGCCGAGCAGGTCAACGAGCGCTCGCATCTGACCATGGGGATCGTCGATGTCGACGGTGATGCCACGCTGCGCCCCGATTCTGAACAGCCGATCGGTGACTGAATAGACTGGATAAATCGGCTTGACGCGAAGCTTCGCGTCAAGGGCGATGGGCTCCATGAAATCTCCTTCAAGGATGACTGAGGGCCCGGCGAATGCCGGGCCCTCAAATTTGCGACTTCATGTCTTCGATGCGGAAGCCGGGGGCCGGCCCCCACACCGCGAAATCGCTGGTGCTGCTTTCTTCATCGCCAGACGGCTCAGAAGACGGCCCACTTGACGCCGAAGTCCGGCTCGTCGTTCGTGATGATGGTGTACGTCATTGTTGTCACCCCCGCTCGGAAAGAAGGCGGCAGATTCCGATTTCTTCTCGGTGAGATGCGGTTCCTGCCGTCGTGAGAAAAGCTTCGCAAGCGGGGCTACCAAGGCCCTAACTCGAATTGATTAGGGCTCTACCACGGGAGACGCCTGATGTACCGGTCCGTAAGAGAACGGTAAGCGCCGAGGCCTGGCCCGGACGGCCGTTGTCGGGTTGGCTCGAAGCTGTGATCCGCAGACGGCTCTCGAAGCCCTTCACCTGGACCGTCATAGCGCTGTTCGGCATCGGCGGCGCCGGGGCCCTGTACTGGTTCCAGCCGTGGCGGCTGTTCACCGACACGACCGTGACCGACACGCTGTCTGTCGAGGCTTCCGCCGCCCCGCCCACCGCCGCCCCGCCCACCGCGGCGTCCGCACCCGTGCCCGTACCGGCGGCGACGGTGCTCAAGCAAGGCACCTTCGTCACTCACGAGCACGACACCACCGGCACCGCCCGGGTGGTGCGCACCGCGGACGGCCGCCACCAACTCGAGCTGATCGGCCTCGACACCTCCGACGGGCCCGATCTGCGGGTGTGGTTGTCCGACCGGGCGGTACGCACGGGCGCGGACGGCTGGCGCGTCTTCGACGACGGCGCCTACGCGGAACTGGGACGGCTCAAGGGCAATCACGGCGACCAGGTCTACCGTCTGCCCGCCACCGTCGACCCGAACGACTTCCGCAGCGTCAGCATCTGGTGCAAACGCTTCTCCGTGTCGTTCGGCGCGGCCGCCCTGGCCTGAACGCGATCAGGTCAACACGCCGGTGAGGTGCCCGGTCCAGCCGTCCAGGATGCGCTGCGAATCGGCGCCGAGCACGCCGTCCAGCAGGGTGGCGTACACATCGCGGAAGTCCACCGTGTACTTCAGGTCGCCGTCGTCGAGGTCGGTGAGGCTGGGCGGCTCGCCGTGCAGGCCGCCGCGGACGCCGTCGCCGAGCAGGAAGACGTCGGAGGCGGTGCCGTGGTCGGTGCCGTCGGAGGCGTTGGCGTGGACCCGGCGGCCGAACTCGGAGTAGACCGCGACCACGACCCCCTTGCCGGCCATCCGCCGTGTGAAGGCGGCCAGGGGCTCGTCGAGCTTGGCCAGCTGCGCCTGCTGCGCGTCCTTGCCGTCGGCGTGCAGGTCGAACCCGCCCATCGACACCGAGTAGACGCGCGTCGCCGCTCCGGCCTCGACCGACCGGGCGACCAGCGCCAGCTGCTGGTCCAGCGGTGGGGCGGCGCCGCCGGTGGCCGTGGCCGGCGGGTCACCGTCGTCGGCGTCCACCTCGGCCGTGCCCTCGCGAATCTGTTTCATGAGGTCCTGTACGCGCATCAGGTCGGCGAAGCAGGAAGCGGCGCGGGCCTGAGCCGGCGACTCGCCGGGCACGGGAAGGCCGAGTTCGGACACCACGGACGGGGCCACGCCGCCCGGCAGGGACAGCACCCCACCCGGCACCGTCGCGCCGGCCGAGGTGGCGCCGGCCAGCAGTGGGGGCAGCACCGGCTCGAACGACACGGCCAGGCGCGGGTCACCGCCCGCCGTGTCCAGCCAGCGGCCCAGCCAGCCGGTGGTGCCGGGACGGCCGGGCTGCGCGCTCTGCCAGATGTCCATCGACTGGAAGTGGCTGCGGTTGGGCTTCGGGTAGCCGACGCCTCGTACCACCGCCAGCCGGCCGTCGTGGTAGAGCTGGTGCAGGCCCCGCAGGCCGGGGTTGAGGGCGAAGCCGTCCTCGAGCGGCAACAGGGCTTCCGGCTCGTACGTCATGCCGGGCCGCGCCGCGGCGTAGGCCGGATCCCCGTACGGGATGACGGTGTTGAGCCCGTCGTTGCCGCCGTAGAGCGTGATCAGGACGAGGGTGCCGGCCCCCGGATCGCGGTCGCCGGCGGTGGCGAGGAGGTCGCGCAGTCCGAAGGCGGTGGCCCCCGCGGCCATGGCGGCGCCGCCGGTGACACCGCTGGCGACGAGGAACCGGCGCCGGGTGATGCTGTCCATGTCCGTGCTCTCCTGACGCTCAGTGGACGGCGTACTCGGGGCTGGCCAGCCCCAGCGCGAGCAGCCGGCGCGGATCCTTGACGCCGCTCAGCGCGGCCCGGGTGCGGTCGGACCAGCCATCCACGACCAGTAGCGAGGCCAGCGCCTCGACGCGGTCGGTGCCGGTGAGACGTTCCACCGCCGCCGGGGTCAGCGCGACGAGCAGCTGACCGGCCTTGAGCCGGGCCATGGCCGACGAGGTGGTGAGCCACGCCATGCCCGCCGGCCAGCCGCCCACCGACGGCGGCGACATCGGCACCTGGCCCAGCGCCCGCAGCACGCCGATCAGGCGCTGCTGTTCGGCGGTCTCCAGCTCACCGACGCGCAGGCCGAGCTGCCGTATCGCGCCGATCAGCCATTCGACCGGCTGTTTGACCAGCGTGCCGGCGGTGGCCGGGAACTCGGGGGCGCGGCACACCGCCTCGAGCAGCGCGGTCGTGTTGCGCCCGGCGGCCGCGACCGAGGACGGCACGGGTGCGGTGTCCGAGGCGTAGCGGGACCAGAGCCTCCCGGCCAGATACGGCACGTGCGCCGGGTGGCGGACCAGGGCATCGGCGTACGAGTCGAGGTCGAACGTCCCGGTCCGGCCGAGCAGGGTGACGGGCCGGTCGTCGTGCCGCTTCGCCGTCAGGCGCGCGGCGCCGGTGGCCCGGTCGACCTGCCAGCCGGTCAGCACCCGGGCCGCGGCCTTCACGTCCGCCTCCGAGTACGCCCCCACGCCGAGCGTGAACAGCTCCATGACTTCGCGGGCGAGATTCTCGTTGGGGGCTTTACGCGTGTTCCGCTGCCCGTCCAGCCAGACGATCAGGGCGGGATCGCGCAGCATCGCCCGGACCAGCGGCCCGGTGTCCCCGGCGCCGTACCGTCGCAGGGTCGCCTGCTGGCCCAGCATCAGCTGGGCCGAGCGCACCTTGCGGACGCTGGTGGCCCAGTGCCCGTGCCAGAAGAACGTCAGCTTCTCGGCCGCACCGCCGCCGGCGAGCCGGCCCAGCCACCAGCGGACCGCTGTCGCGACCTGATCGCGCTGCTGCTTGCGGGCCTCCTGCCGCTGCTCACGCGTGGCCCCGGTGGCCAGTTTCGCCACCGGGTCGGCGCCCAGGCCGACGGCGGTCATGGCGGCGGCCGGGCGCAGCAGGGACGCCAGCGTGGCGTCGAGCCCGGCCCGCATGGCCGCGTCCACTTCGGCCGCCGTGGGGCCGAACGTCAGCCGGCGGAGCAGATGCGACATCTGACGACGGTCGTTCATGGCGCCGACGCTAGGCAGCCGTTGTAAGCGTCCGGTAAAGACCCGATCTGGCTTTCGTCAGCGCGTCCGGGGCCGGCCCGGGATCGCCGTCATCTCCGGCGGCTCCAGCGCAACGGGCCGGGATGGACGGTCCACCAGAGGCGTCGCCACCAGGACCGGCGTGCCCGCAGAGCGTCGACGTAGGCGACGGCCTGACCGCCGGCCCGGGCCGCTTGACCGTCGTCGGCTGATCCGGGGGCGAAGCCCACCGTGTTGATGCCGGCAACCAGGTCGCCGAGCGGCGGCAGCCCGGCATCACTTTCGGCGTACGCGGCGGCTTCCGTCGCCGCCAGATGTGGCGGCACCGGGCGGCCGGCCAGGCGGAGCGCGTCCGTGAACTCCGACCAGGCGCCCGTGATCCGGTCGTCCGGAGTGCCGGCGCTCAGGCGCCGCCGGCGCAGTGACTGCCGCATCAGCACGATCGCGCCGGCCGCGGCGGCCAGCAGGAGCAGCACCGAGCCGGAGGCTCCCCCGGCGACCACCGCGGCCGACGGGCCGGGGCCGGGCGGCGCCGCCATGACGGTCGGCGGGGCCGAGCTGGGCGGCGTCTCGGACGGCGCCGACGGCGGGGCGGGCGGTGTCGTCGGCGGGGCGGGCTTCGGCCGGAAGTCCTCCTCGACCGGCCGCGGGTCCTTGCTCTTGGGCATCGGGTCGAACGCCACCCAGCCCAGGCGATCGAACAGCACTTCCGGCCAGGCGATCGCATTGCCCGCGCTGACCGTGCCGCCCGCGGCCGGCGCGTCGAAGCCGACCACCACCCGGCTCGGCAGCCCGGTGATCCGGGCCAGCAACGCGAACGACGCCGCGAACTGCTCCGACGTGCCGGCCTGCCCACCCTGCTGACGCGGCCCGAAGAGGAAGAACTTGAGATTGGGGTACGCGTGTCCGCTCGGCGCGTCGGCGACCCGCCGATAGTGCTCGGCGATGAACTCCTGGATCGCCATGGCCCGGTCGTACGCGGCCCCGTTGTCCTGGGCGAGCTCGTCGGCCAGCCGCTGAATCTCGTCGGGCACGCCGGCCCCGACGGTCAAATAGCGCGCGACCGCGTCCCCCGAGGGCGTCTCGGCCGTGGGCAACAGGTTGAGGTCGGGCGTCTGCAGCTCCGACGTGACCGAATACGTCAACCCGGGGCTGAGCCGGTCGGGCCCGATCAGCGTCCCGGTCGCCGCGTCGAAGGCGACCCGCGCCCCCGCAACCTCGGTCGGCGTCGGCACGACCGGCAGCAGCCGCCCCGCGAGCCCGTCGATCGTGACGTCCTGGCGCACCCGGGCCACAGTGGTGTCGGGCGGCCGCTGCAGAACCGGAAGCACCCGCCCGGCATTGCGGTAGGTCGCGCCGACTCGCCACGTCACGCCGTCATAGTCGGGCAACACGGCCAACCGCAGCCGTACGACCTTGCCCTTGGCCCCGGCAGCGGGCGACACCTTGAGCAGCGGATCGCGCGGCCGCAGAGCCCACCCGGAGATCCGGTTGAGCGGACTCTCGTCGAGGCTGTCCACCTGCGGCGGCTCGACATAGCGACGCGGATCGACCGGCGTGGCACCCACCCGCCCGCCGATCCACGGCCCGACGGCCGCGATGAGCCCGAGAACGATCACCAGGGCGGCCGCCGCGCTTACCCGCACCCGAACGCCCCGAACCGCCTCCACGGTGGGCTGGCCGACGGCCCGGGCACTGGCGGCCAGCGCACCCACGGCAAGCCCCGCGAAGACAAGCGTCGTCCAGCGCGCCGTGTCCGCGTTCGGCCCGACCACGTAGAGCGCCCCCGCATACAGCGCCGTAGCCGGCAGCAGCCCCAGAAGCACCCGCCCGGCCCGCACCGCGATCTCGGTCCCCGCCAGTCCCGCCAGCCAAGCCGCAATCACCGGCACAACCACGGTGTCCGGCGTGGCCTCCACCGGAATCAGCGCCGTGAGCAGCCGCGGAATCCCGTTCACGAGCGAGTCGCGGGCAATCTCGGTCAGCGTTCCCGCCGTCTCCGCCCGATCCGCCGAGATTTTCAAGGCGAGAACGGTGTACGCCGCCAGCAGCACCGCCGAAAGCGGCGCCACCACCCAGTTGGGCAGCCGCCGAGCCGCCAGCCCGACCCCCACCGACCCGGCCGCCGCCCCCGCCACGAGCTGAGTGAGCAGCGCCCCCGCGAAGATCCGCCCCAACACCACCCCGGACAGAGCAACCATCCCCGCCAGCGCCAGAGCCACCACCCCAGCCCGAACCCACCTAGTCATGCCCGCGCCTCGCCCGCACCCCCGCCGGCCCGCGCCGCGCCGCCTCACCCCGGATCCCCGCCGGCCCTCGCCGCGCCGCCTCACCCCGGGTCCCCGTCAGCCCTCGCCGCAACCTCCAGCCCCATACCGCCGCCGCTCCTCGCCGCGCCTCCTCACGCAGTGCCCCCGCCCGCCCTCGCCGCCGCGCCTCGCCCCGTGACCCCGGCAGCGCTCCCCGCGCCCCCGCCGCTCCGCGCCACGCCGCCCCGCCCCGAACCTCCGCCAGTCCTCGCCGACGCGCCTCGACCCCTGGCCCGATTTGCGCGCTTTCGCGGATGCCGTGGTTCACCATCCGCGGACTCCGTCCCAGGCGGCCGCGAACTCGGCGCCGTCGGCCGCGTCGATGACGATCAGGCCGTCGCCGGCGGAGACCGGCGCGCCGTCCCGGTCGCCGAGGAGCCCGGCCAGCACCACGGCGTACGGACCCCGCAAGCCACTCACCGCGCCCAGGTCGCCGCGCCCACCCGGACCGGTCAGAAAGATCAGCGTGTCCCCGAGCCGCCGGGAGCGCATCCGCCGCAGCGTCGCCGCCAGGTCGCCCGCGCGAAGCGTCGCCTCGGTCAGCACGTCCAGGTAGGCCCCGGTCGCCACCTCACTCACCAGATGCAGACTGACCGGCAGATCCTCCCGGACCGCGGCCGCCACGATCGACGCCGCCGCCTCGCACGCCGCCTCGAACGACTCGGCCACCCCGTCGCGCACCTCCGGATGCGCCACCGCCCGATCGTCGAGCAACACCACGATCGCCGGCTCGGACGTGTCCAGCTGCTCGCGCACCATCAGCTCGCCCACTTTGGCGCTGCTGCGCCAGTGCACCCGCCGCATCTCGTCCCCGATGACGTACTCACGCAACGTGTCAAACGTGATCGTCCCCTGCGGCACCTTGTCGATGCGCCCGTCCAAACTGCGCGCCATCCCCGCCGGCACCGCCCGCAGCAGATGAATCCGGGGATGGACCCAGACATGAGCGATTCCCCCGTACGTCCGGGAAAGTGTCACCAGCGCAAGCGGATCCCCCCGGGTGACCCGCAACGGCCCGACCGGCACCACCCCCCGCCGACTGGTCGGCACCGCATAGTCGACGGTGGTGTCCCGCCCCGGCCGCAGCCGCAGAAGCGGCACCGGCACAGCCCCACCACCACAACGGTCGCTGGCGACCAGGTTCGCCGCCCGCATCCGGCTCGTGTTGCGCACGGTCAACGTCATCCGCGCCGGCTCACCCCGAGCCACCCGATCCGGATCGGCCACCCGCTCCACCCCGAGCCGAGGCCGCCACAGCGCGAACCCCACGGCACAGACCAGCGCCACCACAGCCGCCGCCCCAAGAAGAGCCAGATCCGGATACCCGTAGCGGAACCCGACCGCGATCAGCCCCGCCCCCGCCACCACCAGCCCGGCACCCCGCCCGGTGACCCCCGTCCGGCGCCATCGCCGCAGCACCGCATCACCGACACCGCTCCCGCTACCGCCGCTCACACGGCCGCCGTCCCCACTACCGCCGACGCCGCTCCCACCACTGCCACCGCTCGCACTATCGCCGGCGCCACTCCCGCCACTGCCACCGCTCGCACGGCCACCGGCGCCATTGCCGCCGCTCGCACGGCCGCCGACACCACTCCCGCCGCTCGCAAGAATGCCGCCGCCATCGGCGCCGTGCCCGCCCCTGCCGCCGCCCGTACCGCGGCCGCCGCTGCGACTGGCTTCGTTTGACCTGTCGGCCGCGGTAGGAGCGGCATCCTTTCGCGCGGCGTTCTCTCGCACGGCATCCCTCTGAGCCGGGGGATCGGCGGGGCCGCCGCCGGTCGGCGGAGCGCTGCCGACCGGCAGCGGCGGCTCACCGGCGGCGGGGGCGCTGGTCACGCCCCGGCCGCGACGCGGTTGCTGTCCGGCAGCGGCACCGGCACCGACCGGACCGCGTCGTCGAGCACCTCGGCCGCGGTCACCCCGCGCAGCTGCGCGTCGGCCGACAGCAGCACGCGATGCGCGAAGACCGGCCCGAGCAGCGTCTTGAGATCTTCCGGCAGTACGTATCCCCGCCCGTGGATCAGCGCGTACGCGCACGCCGCCCGGGTCAGCGCGATCACCCCACGCGGGCTGACCCCGACGCGAACTTGAGGGTGGTTGCGCGTTGCGGTGGCCAGTCTCACCGCGTACGTGTAAAGCGGCTCCGCGATGTGCACATGCGTCGCCATGCGCACCATCTCGCCGATGGTGGCCGTGTCGGTGACCGGCTCGAGCGTGTCGGGCGATCGCAACGCCGCCCCGCGCAGCACTTCCACCTCGACCTCTTCGCTCGGATAACCCACTGACAGCTTCACCAGGAACCGGTCGAGCTGCGCCTCCGGCAGCCGGTACGTCCCGTCCATCTCCACCGGGTTCTGCGTAGCCACCACCAGGAACGGCTGCGGCACCGGATGCGGCACCCCGTCCACGGTGACCCGCCGCTCCTCCATCACCTCGAGCAGCGACGACTGCGTCTTCGGCGACGCCCGGTTGATCTCGTCCGCGATCACGATGTTGGCGAACACCGGCCCCGGATGGAACTCGAACCCCCGGCTGGCCTGGTTGAAGATCGTCACCCCGGACACGTCGGACGGCAGCAGGTCGGGCGTGAACTGGATGCGCCGCCACTGCCCCTGCACCGACGCCGCCAGCGCCCGGGCCAGCGTGGTCTTGCCGACCCCGGGCACGTCCTCGAGCAGGACGTGTCCTTGGGCGAACAGCGCGGTCAGGGCCAGCTCGACCACGTCGGGTTTGCCCAGCACGACCGCGCCGATCCGTTCGGCCAGCGCGGCCGCCACCTGGGCGAAGCCCTGGACGTGCTGCGGCGGAAGGGGTTCGCTCACTGTGTCTACCTCAGCAGTTGGGCAGGTCGTTCAGGTCGTCCCCACCGTCGAGGTTGAGCCACGCCCACGGGATGTAGTTCTTGCCTTCGTAGTTGACCCGGATCCACCAGGTGCTCTTCTTATGGCTGTTGTAGATGTACGAGTCCACGTCCTCGCCGGCCTTCTTGCAGTACGCCTGCAACCTGGTGCCCGGCTTGGCCCACCCGACCTGCTTGTCGTTGTCCTGCTTCGTCACGCTGAAGATCTCGTTGCCGTTGCGCCCGGCGCGATCCTCGTTGCAGTACGTGGCGGTGTCGCCGTTCTCACCGTTGTTGCAGGTCGCTTTTCCGAACAGGTTGGCCGTGCTCTTGGTCGATTTCGCCTGGACCGTGCCCGCCGCGTTCGTCGCGGTGACCGTGAACGTGTAGCTGGTGCTCGGCTTGAGACCGGTCAGCTTGAGGCTGGAGCAGCTGCCCTTGGCCGTCGCCCCGCCGGTGGCCGCGACCGAGCAGCTCGCCGTGCCGCCGCCCTGATCCACGGTGAACGCCACAGTGGCCGCGTTGAAGGTCGCGTTCACCCCGGTAACCGTGACCTTGGGCGACGCCACCGTCCGCGCGGTGGCCGTGCCCGGTTCGCTCTCCCCCGCCTCGTTCACCGCTCGCACCTCGACCGCCACGTTGACGCCCGACTCGAACCCGGTCAGCGTCGTGGCCGTGCCGGCCGTGACGTCGGTGCTCTTGTCGCCGGCCGTAACCACGTACTTGGTGATCGTCCGCCCGTTGTCCACCGAGGGCTGCCAGGCCACCGAGATCGACCCGGCCTGGTCCCCCACGGTCGCCGCGTCGACTCCTTCCGGCTTGCCGGGCGCGGTGAACGGCACCACGCTCCCGCTGACCGGCGACGCCTTCGACCCGGCGCCGCGCTCGTTCACCGACACCACCGAGAACGCGTACTGCTTGCCGTACTCAAGCTGTCCGCTCTTGATCGTCAGCGTCGGCTCGGTGGTGTCGCCGATCGGCGCGCTGCCGCCCTCGGAGATCGCCGTGACCGTGTAGCGCTTGATCTCCAGACCTTGCCCGTTGGCCGCCGGCCAGTTCACCACGACCGAGCCGTCCGGCTTGGCCTCGGCGGTGACCGCGGCCGGCGGGTCCGGCACCTCGGAGGTTGGTTTCACGGCATTGCTCGTACGGGCCGGCCCGGCGCCCTTCTTGTTGACGGCGCTCACGGTGAACGTGTACGTCTGCCCGTTCACCAGTCCGGGAATGGTCAGCGCCCGCTGATCGGCGCCGACCTCGAAGGTGCGCCCGGAGCCCACCACGACGTACTTGAAGATCGAAGCCCCGTTGTTCCGCGCCGCCTGCCAGGTCACCCGCGCCTCGGCGTTGCCCGCCGCCGCCCGCACGTTGCGCGGCGCGCCCGGCTTGGTCACCACCGGCTTCTTCGGCTTCGGCGGCGGAGGCGGAGCCTGCGGCGGCGTCTCCGGCGGGTCCCCACCGAGCACGTCGTCGGCGTACTTGTCGACGGTGCGAACCGTGTGCTGGTTGTCGACGACCCGCGCCGCCTGCGAGCCCGGCGCGTTGATGAACAGGTAGCCCTCGCGGACCTCCAGCTCCAGCGGCCCACCCGGGTCGGCGAACCTGATGTCCTTCTGCCGCGCCCCGGCCGAGTCGAACACGTGCACCGACCCGTCGGCGTCCGCCACGTAGAAGTAGCCCTCCCAGGCCACCGCCGGCTGAAGCTCCTCGCCGTCGCCCGGCACCGCGAAGTCGCCGCGCAGCTTGTCGTCGCCCACTACGTACACATGCCGGTCGCCCGGCACGGTCACCGGCACCTGCTTGCCCTCGGTGTGCGGCGCCAGCACGCCCGGCCCGGCCAGCGGCAACGTCACCGGCTTGGGCAGCGGCTTCCCGTCGCGGATGGTGCTCAGCCCGTTCGTCGTCCGGTTGAGCACCGCGACACCGTCGTCGAGCGTGGACAGCACAAGATCATGGCTCGCCGGCGCGACCGCTTCGGTCCGTTCCTTCCGCGGCCCACTCTGATCCGGGCCCTGCGACGACTTCGCCGCCGGCACGATGGACGTGACAGTCCCCTCGCTCGGGGAGGCGATCCACAGCTTGCCCTTGCCGTCGAACACCCCGCCCGCGATGCCCGGCGGGAACTGGAGCGCGGGACCGATCGGCGCCAGGTTCTTCGGCTCGAGCTGCTGCACCCGCCCCTGCACGGTGTCGATCACGAAGACCGAGTCCTCGTGCAGCGCGATGCGCACCCCGATGCCCGAACTGGTCGAGTCGTCCCAGAACTTCTCCAGCGTGGTCAGATCCATCGACCCGACAGCGCCGGTGTTGACGTCGCGCAGGATCACGAAGCGATCGTTCTGCACGATCTGCACCTGATGGCCGCGCGCCTGCGGCACGTCGACCCGCGTGTCCACCTTGGCCGTCACGCCGTTGACCCGCGCCACCTCACCCTTGGCCCGGCTCCACACCCACGACGCGGCGTCGAAGCTGGCCACGGCTTGATCGGCCGACCCGAGCCCGAGCACGGTGAGCCCCAGACCACCGGCCAGGGCCAGCACGGTGCCCATCGTGACCAGGTAGCCACGGCGTCGCCACCGTCGCCTGGGTCGCTGTTCGCTGGTCACTGCCGCTACCTCCCCGTCGGCCGGCGCATTCATGGCGGTCAAGAACGCTGGCCATCATAGGGGGATCCGCGTAGCGGCTGTAACCCATTGTGGATAAGTGCTGCAGCACTCAGTGATCAAGCTCTCGGAGAGTGGTCACGGTCTATCGCGGAGTAGCCGTAGCCCGCGACGTACACGCCTGCGGCGAGGTGGCGAACTGGTTGTCCCGATACACCGCCACAACGGCGAAGCAGTAATTCAGTTCCCCGTTCAACCCCGACATCTCGAAGGACGTCTGCCCAGGTCCCAGCGTCGAAACCGGCTTCAACTCCTGCCCCGGACGCCCCATGGTGACCATAAAGGACACCGACCCGGCGGACGGATCAGTCCACGAGACGATGATCGAAGCCCCGCCGTCCCGCAGCCGAACATCGGTCGGAGCCGGCCCACCGAGAGTTGGCACATCCGGATCCCCACCAGGATCACCCGTCCGATTGGCCAGCACGAACACCAATGCCGCCACCGCGATCACCGCCGCCAGCACCGCCGCGATGGCCGCGAAGATCCCAAGACCTTTCTTCCCGTACGCCGGTGAGCCGCCCCCAGAAGCAACGTCAACAGCACCGCCACCCTGCCGCTGAGCAGGCACCCACGGACCACCGAACTCACCCGCATACCCCTCGGACGCACCGCCCGGCGCCGCACTTGCACCCGGCGGATACGCGGGCAGAGGGCTTGTGACCGGAGGATGCGCAACCTGTGGATAAGTGGCCTGTCGATACGCGGCCTGCGGCTCCGCGACTGGCGAGGAGACGATCGGCTGCACGATCGTCGGCTCGTCCAGCGGCCCCCGCCCCTGACCAGGCACATGCGGCCGAGCCTGAGGCTCGGCGGGCGCGGCCCGTACAGGAGCAACCTCTGACCCACCCCACACCCGCTGTTCCGGGACCGGCTCTTCCGTCCGTACGAAATCAGCCCCCGCCGCCATCTCGCCGGCCCCCGGACCCAGATAGCTCCGCGCCCGAGCCACCGCCGGATCCCCGTCACCGAGCACCCCCGGCCCCAGCTCAGCCACCCGGGTGAAGGCTTTACGAGCCTCATGCCGGTTCCCCAGCTCCTCAGCAACCACCCCGATGTCATGCGAGATCCGCAACATCAGCGCGTCAGATTCCCCAAGCCGCCACAGCCCAGCCGCGTACGTCTCCTCCAGCACCCGCCGAGCCGCCATCGGATCATCGACCCGCTGAAGAATCGTCCCCAGTTCATACGCGGTGACCAGAACATCCGGATCGTCCTCGGCCAGGTTGACTTTCCCCAGCTCCACAGCCTTCTCGAGCACAGCCCGAGCCCCCGCGAGGTCCCCCACCCCCGCCAGCTGCTGCGCACGCTGCCGAGCGGGACCGAGAGGAGAGGCCTGAGACACGCAGCCATGCTGCCCGTTCTGACCCCTTACCGCCAGGCCACCCGCTTCAACCAGGTCATATGCCCCGCAATGTCCCGCCACCCACCCCTGCCAACCCCTCCCCAACGGACCGTGTACAGTTCTCTCCTGTGCGGCTCGCCGGGCCGCCGATACCGACTGCAAAGTCGGCACAGGCAACCGGTAAGCTGAACATGCAAGTCCGGGTGGCGGAATGGCAGACGCGCTAGCTTGAGGTGCTAGTGCCCTTTATCGGGCGTGGGGGTTCAAGTCCCCCTCCGGACACCAGCCCCGGTGGAATCTCACCACAATGGTGAGTTTTCACCGACTGGAACCTCATCGCATCCGTATGAACGGATCATCAAAGGTCAGGCCGTTACCCAACGGCCTGACCTTTCGCGTTTCCCGGACATCCCGCCACGGGGTGTGCTGACGATGGATGCCATGGGCTCGCCGGCCGGGCCACCCGGAGATCGTTCCGAACAGCTGATCGGGGCGCTGATCCCACCCGCCCTCCAGCGCCCACCACCGGCGGCACCGCTGATACCGGCACTGCCGCCCGGCCTCGCCTTGCCGATCGGCGCCGACGCCACGTCCGTGCTGCTGGACATGGCCCGCCTCGACGCGTCCGGCCGGTTCTCCGCCCGCCGGCTCCTGCGGGCGCTGGACTGGCCGCCCGGGCACCGGGTCGACGCTGTTGTCATCGGCGACGCGGTGGTCGTCACGAGCTCAGCGACCGGCCGGCAGAGCGTGGGCAGCCGCGGTGAGCTCGCCGTGCCGGCCGCCGCCCGCGCCCTGGCCGGCATCGGCGATGACGGCCAGGTCGTGCTGGCCGCGCTGCTCGACCATGGCGTGCTGGTGGCGCACGCGCAGGCCGTCGTGACGCGGCTGCTCCTCGAGCACTACACCGAACTGGCGGACGAGCAGCATCATGACCGCTGATCCGAGCCGGGTCGCCGCGGCGCACACATTGCTGGCCCAACTCGGGGTAAGCGTCGCCGACCTGCAAGCCGCACCGGACAGCAGCCGTCGAATGCCGACGGTGGCCGAATACCTGCCCCGCGTCATGGCAGCGGCAACCCCATCGTCCTGCCGCACGTACGGCACCTACTGGGCCCGGATGGCCGCCGTGTGGGGCGACTGGCCGCTCGACGCCGTCGCGGCGACCGATGTGGAGGCCCTGCAACGCCACTGCGTCAAGCATGCCCGCCGGCGCAGCAATGGCCGCGGCGGCCGGCACGCCGGCGAAAACGTCATCAGCGCCGCCCGCGCCTTCTACACCCGCGCGATCGCCGACGGCCTCATCCCGGCCGGCGCCAGCCCCGCCCACCAGGTCCGCAAACCCCGCCGCTTACCCAGTCCACGCCGGGCGCTGACCCCGCGCGAACTCGCCGAGATCAACGCCGTCGCCCGGACCAGCGGCAACGACGTCATCCTCGACGCCCTGCTGCTGCGCCTGCACACCGAAACCGCCTGCCGCCGCGGCGGCGCCCTCGCCCTGCGCCTGATGGACCTTGACATCGAGCAAGGCGTGGTGAGGCTGCGGGAGAAAGGCGAAACCCTGCGCTGGCAGCCGATCAGCCTCAACCTCGCCGCCCGGCTGCATCAGCACGCCATCAGCCGCGGCGCGGTGCTGCCGGGCGACGCGCTGCTGCGCTACCGCGACGGCCGGCCCCTCACCTCCCGCCGCTACGACCACCTATGGAAACGCCTCGGCAACCGCCTGCCCTGGGTCGCCGCCCAAGCCATCTCCACCCACTGGCTCCGGCACACCACCCTGACCTGGGTCGAACGCAACTTCGGCTACGGCATCGCCCGCGCCTACGCCGGACACACCGACAGCACCGGCCCCGCCACCACGACCTACATCAAAGCCGACCTCCAAGCCGTCGCCACCGCCCTCGCCGCACTCACCGGCCAACCCCATCCGCTCGCGACAAGGCTCGACGATCTCGGCATCCGCGCCTGAAGTGGTTCTGCATGGGGTGTTCAAGGCGACGCGACACCGCCGCCGAAAGCGCAGCCGACGAGCCAATGTCGGTGCGGCCGTATGCCCCGGAAGGTCGCGGGAGGTGGCAGGTGAGCTCGCCCCCGGTACGGGGTTGGGTCCGCCTCGGCCGCCGGCAGAGTGAAGTTATGTGAGAAGAGACCGCAGCCCACTTGCCGACTGGCCGGCCATGGGCAGCTTCGTACTTGCCATCCCGGCCCTGCTGATCAGCCTTGCCGCCTGGTGGTTCCCGCAATCATCGGCGGAGCATCACCCTCAGCCTCCCGCCCCGGCCCCTGTCGTGGCTGTCGTCGTGGTTCCGGTCCAGCCGAGGCAGCAGCCGGTTCGCGGCGAGTTGGACCTCGTCTTGCCGCCCCCCTTCGACCGACTGACCATGCCAAAGGTCTGCAGATAGGGCGACATCTGAGCCGTTGCGGATGGCCTGAGCGCCGCGGACGTGTCGGGCCAGGGTGCCGCTTCGTCCGGCTGGGCGTCCGGCACTTCGATCATGACCTCTACCCCAGTGGGTGCGCGTACAGCGCGACCCGCATTCCAAGAACCCGACATGCTCAATGGCCTCCGCTTCGCGGTAGGCAGGGTGATCAGCCAGCCAGCCTGGTCAGTTGATCTGCTCGGTCCGACTCCCTGCCGCACAGCTTCGCGAGCGCGGCAAGCAGGATCGAGCGAACGTCGCGCTGACCCGATGCCGGCCAAACTGCGGCATTGCTCTTCGAACCGCGTGGTGACCCACGCAAGTAAAGGGTTCGCGATCCGCCTGCATTCGGCCTATATGGTGTCCCTAGCACCTCCGCATTGCTCAAGGAGACGGATTGCAGGCGATTTTCGGCGTCACTGTCGGACGCCTGTGCCGCGTCCGGTCCGGCGCGGTCGGCGACGAGCTGCCATTCCCGCTCGACGCTGAGGGCTTCCTCGATCTGTCGTCGGCCGGCCCTGTTGGTAGGGCCAGTGACGGTTCGGCCGGCCGTCTCGTATCGCTTCTGGACGCAGTGCGTAGCGGCGCTGTGGTTCTGCTCGGCGAGCCGGGTCTGGGCAAGTCGACCGAGTTCGAAGCGTTGCGGGCCGACGCCGCCTTTGCCTCGGTGGAGATTGTCGACGCGGCCGACATCACGGACACTGCCAGCTTCCACGAGTTCGTCGGCCGACATCTACGCACCCTTCCCGAACGCTCACTGGGCGGAGATCGGCAAGACGGATCCGTGCTGCGCTTGGGCCTAATAATCGATCAAATCGACGAGTGCCCGATCCGACAGCAACTCGCTGGCCTCCTTCGGAGCACACTTCGCAACCACGACGTCACTGCGCTGAACCTCGTGCTGGGTTGCCGCACGGCGGACTACCCATCGAACCTAACCACTACGCTGACGGACATCTTCGGCTCCTGCACGGTCGCTGACCTCGCGCCTCTAACGCGCGCCGAGGCCACGAGGCTGGCTTCGAGCGCTGAGCCGGGTCGTGGAGACGCACTCGTCAGTGCAGCGGTCGACTGCGGCGCCGGTGTGCTCGCGAACGTGCCCCTCACCCTAGAACTGCTGGTTCGTGCCTTCCGGCACGATAAGGGGCTAGATGCCACACCTGATGTTTTGTTCGCCCGTGGGGTACAGCAGTTGGTCGACGAGCATGACACCGATCGGGCGGTAACCCATGACGAGTCGACTTCGGCTCAACGCTGGGCGGTTGCTGAAAGGGTCGCGGCACGGCTGATGTTGTCGGGTCGGCGAACGATTTGGCGGGGGCCTGTACTCGACGCCGGCGAACATGACCTCACGGTCGACTCGCTCGCGGGCGGCGACGAGAGATCTGATGGCCACGGATTTACCATCACGAGAAGAATGGTCGACGCGACGCTCGCAACGGGCCTGTTCACTGGGCGGGGCGCAAACCGGCTTGCCTTCCGGCATGGATCCTTCGCCGCGTTCCTGGCTGCGAACTATCTAGTACGTCACCGAGTCCCTACCGCACAGCTGCAGTCTCTCTTTCTTGTAGCTGCAGGGGGAGCTGCGCGCGCGATTCCGACGTCGCTGCGTGAGACCGCCGCTTGGCTTGTCAACGCGGATCAGAATAGCGCTGACTGGCTGGTCGAGGCCGATCCTGAAAGTCTTGTGCCGCATAGCCCGCTCGTCGACTCGCCCGCCACGCGGCGGCTGCTCGTCGAGGCGATGCTGATGCGAGCCCCGGAGATCGAGGCCGGCGATCAGGCTTGGGCGAGGGCGAGCCGCCATCTGCAGCATCCCGGACTCGATTCTCAGCTTTCCGGCGTGCTCTCGACGGCACACAGCGGTCAACCCGCTTACCCTGCGTCGGCGGCGCGTGTCCGGCTGGCGGTCCGGCTGGCTCGAGAGGCAAGAAGCGCCGCAGTGGCCGACGACCTCCTGAGAATCGCTGAGCACGATGAGTGGGATCCTGGGACACGGACGCGCGCCTCGCTGGCGGCTTTCGAGATCAACCCCGACGAATCCGCGGACCGGCTACGCACAGTCTTAATGACGCTCACGGATCGCGGACACGCGGCCGCAATTGACCCGCACGACGAGTTGGCCGGGAACCTGCTTCGCGCACTCTGGCCAGCTCGGTTGCCGACCGTCAACGTGCTTCCCTTCCTTGGCCGGCCGGAGAACCGGGTACTGTTTGGAACCTTTCGCGTTTTTCTCTCTACATTTGTCGAGAAACTCGGCAGTCCCGATATAGACGCCGTACTTCGGTGGGCCTTGGACACATTTGATACAGATTCGTATGCACCCGAGTCAGACCAGCGAGGCATTCCCTCTACGTTCCGCGACCTGCTCGACGATGTGACCGACCGAGCCCTCTCCGTCCCTGAAGCCAGCGATCATCTTGAACTCATCGCCGCGACCATGCACCAACGGCTCGAGCGTCACAACCGACCGGCCATCCCGCGTGCGCTTGACCTTGTGCACGCCGATGGCGCCGAACCGGACTCGGTGCGGTCGCTACGGCAGACCCTTGCCGTTAGGCTCATCACTCGCATGGTCGCAGCTGAGCCGTTCGACCGATCGACAGCATCGAATGTGGTTGGTTCTTGGCCCAGGAATCGGGCCTCGCGCTACGGGACGAAGGTAAACGACCTGCCGTCCGGGCTTCGGACGGGCGGCCGGGGAGCGCTGCTCAGCCACACCGATTTTCCGTGGCTTTTTGGCCTCAGTGCGGAGAGCGAGGCTGCCGACCAACCTGACTTGGCGCAGGCGTACGCAATGTGCGCCGGCATGCTCTTCGACCTAGCCGATGACGAGTCGGCAACACTGGCCTTCAGTAACCGCGATCATCCGGTCTGGCCCTACATCGCCTGGTGGTTCGAGCCGGTTGCGATCAACAGCGACATGGCGAACCGCTGGCGGCAATCCCACGCCGATGACGCTGAGGACACCGCATCTCCCGAGAATATCGCAGCGTTCCACCAAGAGGTCCAGCGGCTATTCGCCGACGTCACCTCCGGAGACACCGATGCCTTCTGGAAGCTGGCCGGAGCCCTGCAGTTCGAACCGAAAACGGCCTTCGGCCCGCCCCGGCTCGACGACGATCTTCTACAATTCCCCGCAATATCGCTCCTCATCGACGCCCCAGCGCGGCAGTTGACCGACGCAGCGTTCTTGTTCGTAACCAACGAACACGATCACGCCGATGAGTGGCTCGGCCAGGACGTGCATGACCGGCGTGCGTGGGCGGGATACCTCGCGCTGGCCCTCCTGCAGCGACGAAGCCGACTCAACCAGATTCCGTCAAAACGCTGGACGTTCTGGACCGCCGCCATCGTAAATTTTCACGCTGTTCCGTCTGGTGCCGGGGACCCGGAGGTCAAGCGTCAGTTGCTGGCCTACGTCGTAAAGCACGCGTCCCAACGTCTAGCCGACGTAGTCAAGCTCTACGTCCGCGCCGAGATCACTCGCAACAACTCCGCATCTGAGATTGAGCTGATCAATCCGGGCCAGGCACCATCGCTGACCGACGCCTGGCTCGAACTAGCAGCAGACTTATACAAGGCAATCACCAAAACCACGGACGCAGCGATCGTTCTGCCCTCGGACGAGGCGTTAGCCACCGCCGCCGAGCGGTGGGAACAGATGCTCGCAGCACTACTCGTGTTGCCTGACCGCCGTGCTATCGACCTGGCGACTTGGTGCCTCACGTGTACCGAAACGGAGATGGAAAGGGTCCTGGCCGGCCGGGCCGGGAATCTCTTGTGGCGCTCGGACCCTCCGCAGCACGTTGCGGCTATCTTGCAAATTGCGCAGACCCATCCGGCGACGGGCCGGGAGATCGCCTTGGCAACGGCACGCTCGCCCCTCACAGGCTCGCCTCTCGCTGACCTCGCCGTCGGGGAGCTGGTGAGAATCTATCGATGGTTCAGCGACGTGTTCCCGCCGGAAGAGGACCCAGGTTGGCGGCCAGGGGCGCACTTCGTCGGGCCGAAGGAGCAGGCACGCGAATGGCGTGACAAGACGTTGGAAGCGCTGGTCGGCATCGGCACCACGGAGGCGGCTGGGGCGCTTGCGCGACTCCGAGCGGAGTTCCCGGAACGCCCGATCTTGCTGTACAGCCTCGTCCGCTGCCGAGCGGTCGCCGCGAGGGACGGCTGGGCAGCCCCTACTCCGGCCGAGGTCGCCGAGCTGCTAAACGACGCACAGCGAAGGTTCGCTCGCTCCGAACACGAGCTACGGAACACCGTATTGGAGTCTCTCGGCGCCATCGCCGAAGACCTTGCAGGCCACGGGGATCTCCTTTGGGATCGCATTCCGAAGAAGTTCATGCCAGCTGGCCCTAAGAGGGCCGACGGGTGGCATCCGAAACACGAATACGCCCTACAGGCGTATCTCCTCCATGAACTGACCTTGCGCCTAGGCAGGCGCGGCATCATCGTCAACCGCGAAGTGATGATCCGTCCCACCGACGCCGGAACCGGGGCCGGCGATCGAGCCGACATCCTGATTGAAACGGCCACTCGGCTCACCAGCATGAATGGGTCGACCGCAGACCGCATCGCCGTAGTCATAGAGGTCAAAGGCTCCTGGAACAAAGATATTCGCACCTCCCAGCGCACCCAACTCGCCGAGCGCTATCTGCCTGCCGCGAAAACCGATACAGGGATCTACCTGGTCGGCTGGTACCCCGTTGAGCAATGGACAACCGCGGACTACAGGCGAAGTCAAGCGGCCCACCATACGCGAGACGGCCTCAGCGCCGTACTGTCGGAACAGTCCGCCGACATTCTCGCCGGACTCGGGAAGAGCACCCTCCCCTACCTGCTAGAAATACCGCTGCCACACCGAGACGCCCCAGAGGACGATCCCGTCACCCGATGAATGATCGGGGCATCGAAATTATAGTGCTGCACGCCAAATTCGATTCCAACCGCTCAGCTGAAACCTTGACCCCGTATCGCAAAGGACGCCCGCAACCGATCCTGTGACCCCAGGCCCTTCGAGGTGGAGAGTGCGGAGCCCGACCGGACAGAAGTCGATGCCGTCGATCCCCAGGTTCTCCAGTAGCCAGTCGCGGTCGCCAGCCATGGCAATCACACAGCGACACCTCGTCGGTGACCACCTCACACCCGGTAACGCCCAGGCCCAAGAAGCCTTGCGGCAGATGACCGCTTGAGCTCACACGAGCGGCGGCGCATTGTCCGGTGTGGCGCGTCCTCGATCTCAACAGGATGACCCACCCTGATGACCATGAGCGTCGCGTCCATCCTCACCCCCGTCCTGCCACAGTTGATCACCGGCGGGTTCGCCGTCATCGCCGGGCTCGGCGGCGTCGTGCTGACACAGCGTTACAACGCGCGGCAACGAGACCGTGAGCGCACGTCGGCAGCCAACGCGAAGATCGAGGCCGTCACGCAAGAACTGGTCGAGGCCGCCGGCGAGCTCCACCTGGCCCTCCTCGCCTACCAGCCGGTCCACAACGCCTGGCAGCCGCGGCTGATGGTCCTCGGCTCGGCCTTCCTGGAGTTCATGGCCGGCAAGCAGACTGGCGGCATGGCAATCGGCACCGCCCGAGGCGCCCAGATCGCGGTGGAGGCCAACCAGCGCGAGCTGCTCGCCGCACAGGCGCTGCTGGCGCCTATGCGGCGCGTCATGGCGGCCGCCACACGCGCCAGCCTGCAACTACCCGTCGGACCGGTCCGCGACGCAACGATGCGGCTCAGCGAAGTCGCCACAGAGGCGGGCCAGGCGTACGGACTCGAGAACCTCTGGCAGCGCAGGAAGGCGACAGTCGCCCGGGCACAGGCCGACACAGCTCTATACGCCGCTCTACGTGACCTGATCGACGCCGCCAACGCCCACTTGCATCCCGACACCGAGAAGCGCCATCGGTGGCCCATCAAGCTGCTGATTCGCCAGCACCGCGCCCGCGACCAGGCCGCCGCGCTTGACGCGACGGTGCCGGCACCACGTAACGCCGACTACGACGTCGTGCCTACGGTTGACGTACCTCCGCTGCTGCGTACCCGGACGGCCGTCCAGAAGCCCAATACGGGCCGTCAGCGGCGGGCATAACTGTCGCAGATGACCAGTCGACCGGCCAAGCCCTGGCAAATCAGAGGACCGCGCAGTCCCGCCGCTTCTATACGCCTACAAGGGCCTCAGTGTCGACCGACACACCTATCAAGCAACCATCAACATCTTGGCGCCACACTCCAGCCCCTAGCTTCATAGCCTTGGGCTGAAGAGCCCCAAGCCCAAGACCTCCGGCATGAAAGCCTGGGCAAGCCCCGCTAAGTCGTTGAGCAGACCCTCGCTTTGACTTCACAGGCAAGGGTCTGCTGCACAGATAGGTGACATCTGAGATGGCTTGCCGTGACGGCGGGCTGGAAGGATGTTGCTGTGCCCAAGCCCTACCCTCGTGAGTTC
>NZ_JBEZGO010000010.1:0-284823 GCF_040650035.1 Actinoplanes sp. NPDC048796
TCGCCCTCGCCCTCGCCCTCGCCCTCGCCCTCGCCCTCGCCCTCGCCCTCGCCCTCGCCCTCGCCCTCGCCCTCGCCCTCGCCCTCGCCCTCGCCCTCGCCGAATTCTGCAAACCGCGACCAGGCAAACGGTGACCGCGCGTCCCAGGACGGGGCATCCCAGGATTGCGCACCCCAGGACGAGACGACGGTGGGGCAGGCGTACGACCGCGACCGCCCACCCGAGGAAAGCGCGACCCAGGACCGTGCGACCCAGGACCGTGCGACCCAGGACCGTGCGACCCAGGACCGTGCGACCCAGGACCGTGCGACCCAGGACCGTGCGACCCAGGGCCGCGCGACCCAGGACCAGGAGACGGCGGGGCAGGTGCGTGACCGCGAGCGCCCGTCCCGGGAACGGGCAACCCGGGGAGGGGTGATGGTGGGGCAGGTGCGTGAGGGGTTGCGGTTCGTGCTGGGCGATCCGGTGCTACGAGCCATCGCCGCCACGAGTGGACTGTCCAACGTGCTCTTCGTGGCGGCCAACGCCCTCAACGTCTACTTCCTCGTCGAGACCGTAGGGGTCAGCGCCGCCACCGCCGGCCTGCTCTTCTCGACCGCCTCGGTGGCCGCCCTGGTGGCCGCGGCCGTCGCCACCCGGCTCGCGCGGTGGCTCGGGCCGGCCCGGATCATCTGGTTGTCCGTCACCGTCACCAGCCCGTTCAATCTGCTCATCCCGTTCACCGACAAGGGCTGGCGGCTTTCTTTCTTCGTCGTCGGGATCTGTGTCGGCGGCGCCGGCCAGCTCGTGTACGCCATCACCCAGCTCAGCTACCGCCAGGCGGTGGTACCCCGGCCGATCCTGGGCCGGGTCAACGCCACCATGCGCTTCCTGGTCATGGGCCTTCTGCCCCTGGGCGGCCTGCTCGGCGGCGCGCTGGCCACCCTGTCGAGCGTTCGCCTGACCCTGTCCGCCGTCGCGGTGGGTCTCACCCTCGCCCCGATCTTCCTGATCCTCTCGCCCCTGCGGCGTCAGCCCTTGCGGCCCTGAGTGGCCACTCCCTCGATGAAGTAGCGCTGGCCGAAGCTGAACAGCAGCAGCATGGGCAAGGTGACGAGCAGGGACGCCACCATCACGTACTGATAATCGGCCTGTCCGCCCGCCGTCGGGCTGTATTTCGTCATCGCGTAGGCCACTCCGAGCGGCGCCGTGAAGCCCTCGACCGAGCCCGCGTTCAGATAGATCAGGGCGCCCTGGAAGTTGTTCCAGGCCGCCTGGAACTCGAACAGGAACACGATGATGAACGACGGGATCGACAGCGGCATGGCGATGCGCCAGAACATCTGCCAGTAGCTGGAGCCGTCGATCCGGGCCGCCTCGAACAGCTCGCGGGGCAGTCCCAGGAAGAACTGCCTTTGCAGGAAGATGTAGAACGCCGAGCCGAACAGGTTCGCGCCGAACAGCGGCACCCACGTGCCCAGCAGGCCGGTCTGCTTCCAGATCAGGTAGGTCGGGATCATCGTGACCGAGGCCGGCAGCATCATGGTCGCCAGCACCAGCCCGAACAGGATGTTCCGGCCGGGGAAGCGGAAGTAGGCGAAGCCGAAGGCCACCACCGAGCTCGAGACCGACACCAGGGCGGCGGCGAGCAGGGCGATGGCCACGCTGTTGAAGATCCAGTGCACGAGGGGCAGCTGGTTCCAGACCTCGACGTAGTTGTCGAAGCGCCACGTGTGCGGGATCAGCGCGTTGTCGAAGACCTGCCCGGACGGCTTCAGGCTGGCCGCCACCAGCCACACCAGCGGGTACAGGAACAGCGCGGCGAAGCCGATCAGCAACACCGTGAGCAGCACCTGCCCGGCCGACCGGCGGCGCTTCGGCCGGGCCGGCCCGGGAAGGCTGGACGGGCCGGCCTGAGAGACAGCCGCCGGCGGCGCGGTCGTCGCCATCACCGCTCCCCTTCGTAGTAGACGAACCGGTTGCCGATCCGGACCTGGATGGCGGTGAGGATCAGCAGGATGACGAACAGCAGCCAGGCCATGGCCGCCGCGAAGCCGAAGTTGAACTGGCGGAACGCCTGCTGGAACAGGTAGACCGCGTAGAACAGCGACGACTCGGGGGCGACGTTGGTCTGGTCGCGCCAGAACAGCAGGTAGGCCTGGTCGAACACCTGGAACGCGGCGATGGTCAGGATGATGACGTTGAAGAAGACCGCACCGGAGATCATCGGCAGGGTGATGGTGAAGAACTGCCGTACCGGGCTCGCGCCGTCCAGCGACGCCACCTCGTACAGGTCGCGGGGCACGTTCTTCAGCGCCGCCAGGAAGATGACCATCGTCCCGCTGACACCCCACAGCGCCATGAGCACGATCGAGGGCCGCACCCAGGCCGGGTCGACCAGCCATTGCGGGCCCTCGATCCCGACGGCGCGCAGGGCCGAGTTGATGGCGCCGCTGTTGCCGTTGAGCAGCAGCAGGAACACCGCCGCGGTGGCCACGGCGGGCGTCATCTTGGGCAGGTAGTAGACCGTACGGAAGAAGCCCGCCCCGCGCCGGGCCCGATTGAGCAGGATGGCCAGGAACAGCGCGACGATGACCTCCAGCGGCACCGCCAGGACCGCGAAGAACAGGGTGTTCTTCAGCGATCCGGCGACGCGCGGGTCGTCCAGCAGGGCCCGGTAGTTGTCCAGCCCGCCCGGCCGCATCTTGTTGGTGGCCAGGTTGAAGTGGCTGAACGAGATGGCCAGGCTGTAGATCATCGCGCCCAGGGTGAAGATCAGGAACCCGATGATCCAGGGTGAGATGAACAGGTAGCCGGCGATCGCCTCCCGGCGGTTGTACTTGCGGGCCTTCAGTTGCTCCACCGTCGTCAGCCGCCCGCGATCGAGCGGTAGGCCGACATGGTCGCCGTCTGCGCGTCGGCCAGCGCCTGCTGCGGCGTCTTCTTCCCCAGCAGGGCCGAGGTGATCGCGTTCGTCAGTTCCTGCTTGAGCTGCTGACCGGCCGGTGACGCGCCGGCGCTCTTGCCGCTGGTCACCACGTCGTAGTAGGTGCTGATCACCTGGTCGAACCCGGCGTTGCCGCTCGGCTTGACGTACTTGTCGCGGATCGCCTTGTCCGGGCCGGGTGATCCGGTGAACAGGCCGGTGTTTATCGACTTCTCCTTCTCGATGGTGGCCGCGCGGGCCGTGGCCGCCGCGTCCCACGAGCCGTCGTCGGTCAGCGCCAGCGCCCACTTGCAGGCGGCGCTGGGGTTCTTGGCCTTGGCCGGGATCACGAAGGAGCCGCCGTAGGCGACGGTGACGGGCTGGCCGTCCTTGCCTTTGAACGGCACCGCGCCGAGTTTGAGCTTGTCTTTGTACGGCGACAGCACGTTCGGGTACCACTGCGCGTCGACCTCGGCCCCGACCTGGTTCTTGACGAACTGGTTGTTGTCGCCGAACACGTCGAACGCGTCGGTGAAGCTCTTGTACTTGGCGAAGCCGCCCTGGGCGTCGACGATCTTCTTGAGCGTCTCGAGCGGGTAGACGTTGCTCGGGTCGTCGAGCGTCGGCGCGCCGTTGTCGCCCACGAGCTTGCCGCCCTGGCTGATGAACCACAGGTAGGTCTGGCCGACGGCCTGCGGGTTGAAGCCCAGCACGGCCGGGACGCCGCCGCTGGCCTTGTACATCTTCGCGATGGCGGCGAGCAGCACGTCGGGCTTGGAGGTGTCGATCTGCTCCGGGGTGACGCCGGCGGCTTCCATCACCGTCGTGTTCAGGATGATCGCCGGTGGCTGGTAGAACTGCGGAACGGCCCAGACCTGGTTCTTGTACGTCACGTCGCCCACCACGTTGGAGTACCAGCGCTGCTTGGGGTCGACGTCGTGGGCCGAGAAGCATTTCTCCAGCGGCACGATGAGTCCCTGGGCGGCGTAGGTCGGCACGTACTCCCGATCCATCTGCACCACGTCGGGGACGTCGCCGCCGGCCAGCCGGGCGGTGAACTTCTGCGCGTCGAAGCCGGTCTGGTCCATCTTGACGGTGACGCCGTTCAGCTGCTTGGCCGCGTAGTCGATGCGGGCCTTCCCGACGTCGTCGGCGTTGTCGAAGGCCCAGGCGCTGAGCGCACCGGACGCGTTGGCGTCGAACGTCACCGCGTCACCGCCGCCACCCTCGTCACCGCTGCCCGACTCGCAGCCGGCCGTGCCCAGCCCGAGCACGATGGCGACGCCGGCGGCCACTATGGCCGCACGTTTTCTCTCCATAGTGGCCTCCCCGATGTGGGATCCATCCCAGATCGGACGCTAGACCAGCGTGACGGGGCACACAAGGCATCAATATTACCGTTGTGTATCACTGCACTTCAGGGCGGCTTTGGAGGCTTCGTTAGGGCGTATGGCAACGTTTCCACAACCTGGCCGGGACGCGACCGAAGAATCCCCGGTGGGCGGCTCCTTAAACGCGACCGCGCTGCCCGGGCGCCATCCGTTCGGCGGGCGAAGTGGCGTCGGAGGCGTCGCGGTCCGGCTCGGCCCGGCGCCGGCCACCGGGCGCGGCCGCCGACGGCCCGGCCTCCACCGGATCGGCGTCCGGCCGGTCCCACTCGATCAGGTCGGTCTCGCGGACCTCACCGCCGTCGAACGGCACCCGGAACGTGCGGATCCGGTGCGGGCCGAAATCGGCCGTCACCGTCCGGCCCAGCAGCGGAATGCCGAGAACGGCCCGGTGCGTACGGCCGGTGGTCTCCACCGCCCGTACGATCAGGGACCCTCCGTCCTCGTGGGTCTTGACCGCGGTGACCATCACCGGCCCGGCGCCGTCCGACAGATAGCTCTGCGCCGGCGGCAGGGCGCCGGAGTGGAAGCTCTCCAGCATGGCCCGCACCGGCGAGCCCAGCTCGGCCGCCCGGCGGGTCAGCCCGGCCCGCCGCCAGTCGCCGGCGTGCGGCACGAGCAGGTAGCGGAACGTCTGGAGCCCCTGGTCCTGATAGGAGTAGAAGCCGTCCGGGTCGAGCTCGCGCGGATCGTGCCACGAGTAGACCGGGCTGCGCACCGCCGTCATGCCGATGCTCACCCCGGCCGGTTCGGTGGGTGAGACGTCGTACCCGTGCTTGGCGTCGCCGACCACGGCCAGGCCGGCGCGGCCGTCGCTGACGTCGACCCAGGACTGCGCGGGGTTCTCGGCGCCGTCGGCCGGGCGGTCGACGACACCGAACGGGATCTCGTACGTGGCCCGGCGGCACCCCACGGTGGTCGGGAAGCACAACTTGAGCTGGTGGGCCCGCTCCCGCCAGTCGAGGGTGACCCGCACCTCGAGATGGTCGGCGTCGTGGCCCAGCAGGAACTCCTCGACCAGCGTGGACGAGTTCCACGCGCGTTCGACCCGCAGCCGGGCCCGCAGCGGTCCGGCCTCCCGCAGGACGATCCGGCTGACCGGCATGACGGCGCCGGGCCAGCGGTACGACCGGACGTGATGCCCCCACGTGTCGGTCGGATCCCGGCTGACGGCGGTGTGCTCCCCGCGCGCGCCGGCCACCACGTCGGCTCCGGTCCTCTTGTCCAGCAGCGACGACAGCCAGCCGGTGGCCGGGTCGAAGACGGCCCGCAGCCGGTCGTTCTCCAGGACCTCCTCCGTGGCCCGCAGCGCGGTCGGCACGGCGACGGCACCCGGGCGCAGCCGGTAGAGCCGGTAGCCGAACGCCGGCACGGCCGCCTCGAAGACGACCGCCCCGCGGGCGAGGTCGTCGGTGGTGGCGACCGGCTGGATCGGCTGCGACAGCGCGCCGTCGACGTGCACGCCGGACGGCTGGGCGCCGTACTGCAACTCGACGTGCGCGGTGACCTCCCACGGGTGCGGGTTGAAGACGAGCACCGGCTGCGTCCCCTCCTCGAGGGGGATGTCGACCTGACGGGCGATGACATTGTGGGTACGGGCGATGACCCGCTTGGCGATCGCGACGGCCTCCCCCAGCTGGTCGCGGGCGTCGTCGTAGGCGGTCTCGACGGCCGAGCCCGGCAGCACGTCGTGGAACTGGTTGAACAGGATCTGCTGCCAGGCCCGGGCCAGGTCGGCCCGCGGATCGCCCAGGCCGAACAGCGCCGATCCCACGGCCGCCCAGCGCTCGGCGGACAGGATCGCGGCCTGTGCCCTCCGCTGCCACATCTTGATGCCCGAGTGCGCCGAATAGCAGCCCGGCGCGTGCATCTGCAGGTCGTCGCGCCATACCGGCAGCGCGGCCAGGCCGTCCTCGCCCAGGCGCTTGGCCAGCTCGTCGAGGTACCGTCCCGGCGAGGAGATCACCATGCGCCCGTAGGACCCCATCCGGTCGTACCGGTGAATGCTCTCGATGTTGGCCCTGGTCGGCCCGCCGCCGTGGTTGCCCACCCCGAAGAAGATCATCGTGTCGCCGGGCGGCACCGCCCCGAGCGCCTTGTCGACCTGCGCGCCCACCTCACCCGGCGGGCTGCAGTACTCGTACGGAAGCCGGTAGGCCAGGACCCGCGAACCGTCGGCCGACTCCCACCAGAACGCGGTGCCGGTGAGGCTGGTCTCGTGCGGTCCGGGGCGCATGAAGACGTACGAGGTCAGGCCCTGTCCCCGCAGGATCTGCGGGAGCATGCCGTGGTGGCCGAAGGGGTCGACGTTCATGCCGACGCTCGCGGTGACGCCGAACTTCTCGCGGAGGTAGCGCTGCCCGTACAGCCCCTGCCGCACGAAGGACTCCCCGGCCGGCAGGTTGCAGTCGGGCTCCACCCACCAGCCGCCGGTCAGCTGCCAGCGGCCCTCGGCGACCCGGGCCCGGATGCGGGCGAACAGCTCCGGATCCGACTCCTCGACCCACGACAGGAGCACGACCTGGTCGCAGGTGAAGACGAAGTCGGGGTACTCGTCCATGCGGTGGATGGCCGACCAGAAGGTGGCCCGGGCCTCCTGGTAACCCTCCTGCCACGGCCACAGCCACACCGGGTCCAGGTGGGCGTGCCCGACCATGTGCAGCGTGCGGTGCGGGGTGGCCAGCGGCCGCTCGGCCCCGGGACCGCAGGACGGCTGGTCGCCGTTGGGCGCGTTGGCCATCGGCGCGGTCACGGCCCCGGCTCCTCACCGGCGGCCCACGCGTCCACCATCTCGCTGATCACATGCAGCATCAGGGTGTGCATCTCCTGGACACGCTGGGTGCTCTTGGACGGCACGAGCAGAACCCGGTCGGCCCGGGCGGCGCCCGGTGCTCCGCCCGCGAACAACACCGTGGCGGCCCCGCGCGCCCGCGCGGTGTCCAGCGCCGAGACCACATTGGGCGACCGGCCCGAGGTGGTGAAGGCGACCACGACGTCGCCGGGCCGGGCCAGCGCCTCGATCTGGCGCGCGAAGACGTCGGCGTAGTCGAAGTCGTTCGCCACACAGGTGAGAACGCTGGGGTCGGTGCTGAGGGTGACGGCCGGCAGCGGCCGCCGCTCCCGCTTGAAGTGCCCGACCAGTTCCCCGGTGAGATGCTGGGCGTCGGCCGCACTGCCCCCGTTGCCGAGCGTGTAGACGGTGCCGCCACCGGCCAGCCGCCGGCAGATGAGCTCGCCGGCCGCCCGTATCTCAGCGGTCAGCTCCCCCAGCGCCGACGCCACGGCGACGTGCTCGTCCAGATGGCTCTCCAGCCAGTGCACCATGGCCGGCGCCATCGGCCCCCGCCCGCCCTCCAGCCCGCGTTCCAGCCCGCGTTCCAGCCCGCGTTCCAGCCCGCGTTCCAGCCCGGCCTCCAGCCCGCGTTCCAGCGCCGCCTCCAGCCCGCCTTCTAGCCCGGCCGAAACCTCGATTCGCGCGGCCTCGAACCCGGTCGGCGTTCCGGCCTCCACCGACTCTCCCGCCGCGAGCTCGCCCCGCGGTGGGCTTGAGGCCGCGAACTCGCCCCGCGGTGGGCTTGAGGCCGCGAGCTCGCCCCGCGGTGGGCTTGAGGCCGCGAGCTCGCCCCGCGGTGGGCTTGAGGCCGCGAGCTCGCCCCGCGGTGGGCTTGAGGCCGCGCGCGGCGGTCCGGTGTGGGTGCTGCCGAGTCCGGGCCGTGAGCTACCGGTGGGTGGCGGGGCCAGGGCGATGACTCCCGCGCCGATGACGCCGACGCGGTCGCCGAGGGCGGCCGGCTCGACGCGGGCGGCCCGGGCGGCCGGCGGCATGGCTTCGCGGGCGACCACCTCACGCACCGGCCCGAGGAGCATGGCGCCGGCCCGGGTGACGCCGCCGCCCAGCACGACCAGGTCGGGTTCGAAGACGTTGACCAGGTCGGCCACGGCCGCGCCGAGCAGGTCCACCGTCTCCGCCCAGACCGCTGCCGCCGCCGGATCCCCCGCCGCGACGGCCGCCGTCACGCCGGCCGCGGTCATCTCCCGGCCGCAGGCTTCGCGGGCTCGTTGCGCTATCGCGCTTCCCGAGGCGTACGCCTCCACACAGCCCCGCCGCCCGCACGCGCAGAGCCGCCCGCCCCGGCGCACGATGATGTGGCCGAACTCCCCGCCGTTGCCGGCCGCGCCCCGGTGCAGCCGCCCGCCCACCACCGCGCCGCCACCGATCCCGGTCGAGACGGTCAGGTAGAGCATCGTTGCCGTACCCCGCCCGGCTCCGAACCGGTATTCGGCGACCGCGGCCGCCGTGGCGTCGTTCTCCAGCACGAACGGCACCCCGAACGCCTCGGCCGCCAACGGCCCGATGGGCACCCGCGTCCACCCCGGCAGATGCGGCGGGCTCATCAACATCCCCGACGGCCCGTCGAGCGGCCCCCCGCAGGCGATCCCCACGGCCCGGATCCCCCGTGCGCCGACCGCGCGGAGAGCCTGGTGTCCCAGGTCGAACAGGCACGCCGTGGCGTCCCGCCAGTCGCCGGTGTGCGGCGTCGGCGTGGTCACCAGGCCGTGCGCCGTGCCGTCGGCGGTGACCACGGCGGCGGCCAGCTTCGTGCCGCCGATGTCCAGGCCCAGCACCGGCCCGGCGTCGCCCGGACAGGGCGCCAGCAGATCGGTACCACTCACCGGGGCCTCCACATGGGATCGATCCCACACCGGCGAGCGTAGGAGGAGTGCCCGGGACGGGTCAAGAGTCAGGCCGGCGGGGCCGTCGATCCGCGCGACACGACGGACGCCGACAGCAGGACCGTGCGCACGGGGGCGAGCGGCGCCTGGATCCGGTCGATGAGCTGGGACACCGCGGCCTCGCCGAGCGCCACCGTGTCCTGCCGGACCGCGGTCACCCCCGGAGTCACCATGCTCATCCACGGGACGTCGTCGAAGGACACCAGGCTCAGCTCGCCCGGGATCGACCGGCCCAGCTCGGCCGCCGTCCGGAACGCCGCCTCGGCCAGCACGTTGTTGGCCGCGAAGACCGCCGTCGGCGGGTCGGGGCGGGTCAGCAGCGCGCGGATGCCGACCCGGGCCGCCTCCACGTCCCACCCCGCCGTCACCACCAGCGACTCGTCCAGCGGCACCCCGGCCGCCGCGAAGGCCGCCCGATAGCCCGCCAGCCGGTCCCGGCCGGTGGTCCAGTGCATCTCGTCGATGACCAGGGCGATACGCCGGTGACCGATCCCGATCAGCTGCTGGGTGACCCGCTGGGCGGCGCTGCCGTTGTCCACCAGCACCGCGTCGCACACGCCGGCCGAGAACTGCCGGTCCACCTCGACCACCGGGATCCGCTGCCGGCCCAGGTACGCCCCGAGCTCGGCCGACACCGGCGTCACGATGACCCCCGCGACCCGCAGCGCCACGAACGTCTCGGCCGCCTCCGCCTCCACCCCGGCCGAGCCGCCGTCGTCGGCCAGCATCATCGTGTACTGCCGCTTGCGGGCCTGCGCGCTGATGCCCGCGGCCAGCCCCGCGTAGAACGGGTTGTTCAGGTCGGACAGCAGCACGCCGATCGACTGGCTGGCCTGCCGGCGCAGGTGGCGGGCGGTCGCGTCGGGCACGTAGCCGAGGTCGTGGGCGACCGCGCGGACCCGGTCGCGCACCGGCGGCGCCACGTAGCCGTGGCCGGTCAGCGCGCGGGACGCGGTGGAGCGGGACACCCCGGCCGCCTCGGCCACCTCGCGGATGGTGGCCCGGCGCGCCACTCCCTCAGCCGTCACGTCGCCTCTCTCTCCCACACGTCCACGATGGCCTCGGCGTGCTGACCCAGGTGGAGGGCGCCGATGCTGACGTCGGCGGCCAGCCGGGCCCGGCGCCGCGGAGACCCCGTCGTCACCTCGATCACCGCGTCGTCCTCGCCCCGCGGGGGCAGGGAGATCGTCGCCACGTCCGGCACGGCCACCCACCCTACCGGCAGGACCATTCTGATCACGGCCTTCTGTACGGTGGTCTGGGGGTTGACCACGGTCACGCGCAGGCGCAGGACGGCACCAGTTTCCGCTCGCGCGTAATAGGGCGCAATCCTCGCCATCACCCCGTCCGGGCCGGTGCCGAGCTCGTCCAGCGGCAGCAGTTCGCGGTGCAGCCGGTCCTGCTCGTCGGCTTCCCGGGCGACCAGCGCGAAGTACTCCTCGTCGACCCAGCGGGCCGGCCAGTGCCCGAAGATCATGAGTTGCGGCGCGACGGCCCGGTACAGCCGCGCGCAGGCCTGGTAGTCGCCGAGCCGGAAACGGTTGCGGTACTGGTAGTTCAGCACTTCCCGGGGCCCGCCGACGGCGCCCAGGCCCACCTGCTGGTCGCCCGTGGCCAGCACCTTCACGCCGTCCACGACGAACTCGTACGCCGCCTGGTAGAGGGTGTGCCCGGGCAGGTCGTGCACGGTGATCTCGTACTCCCGCCAGCGGAACGACCCGCCCAGCCTCAGCCGCCGGTCGACCGGGATCGGGTCGAACCACGTACACGGAAGGTCCTGGTCCATCGGCGCCTCGAGGATGTCCGCGACGTGCTCGGGGGCCCACACCTCGGTGCCCTCGACGTCGCGCAGCAGGTTCAGGCCGGCCACGTGATCGTCGTGGTAGTGGGTCGGCAGCGCGACGTCGATCGAGGTGACGCCGTACCGCCGGCGCAGCGCCGGCAGCGAGCCCAGCCAGGGCCGGCGCGAGGCCCGGTCGCCGCCGGGCGGCAGGCCGGTCTGCATGTCGTATCCGTAATCGATCAGCAGCGCGGCCCGAGTCCCGGAGATCAGCACGTAGCTGCACGCGCTGCCGGTCCGGTTCTGCAACAGGTGGCGGGTCAGCTCGAGGAAGGGATTGGCCAGCCAGTCGGCCAGATCCCAGGGGTACGGACGGCGCGAGTCCACGTACTGGTTCATCCGCGCGGCCAGCAGCGTGAGCGCCGCCGCCGGTTCGGCCATCGGTTCGCCGTGCGACGGCAGAAGCAGATCCAGTTCCCGCTGTACGAGGGTGAGGCAGCTCAGCACGGTCATGGCCGGGCCCTCGTTCTCCACGTACGACCATTGGGTCGCGGCCAGCGACCACACCTGGCCCGGCCCGTAGATGAGGTCGCCGGTGAAGGCGATCCGCCGGCCGCCCCGCTCGATCACGTACGTCACCGACCCGGTCGTGTGCCCCGGCGTCGGCAGCACCTCGACGGTCGTGCCCGCGTACACCCGGCGCCGGTACTCGGGCACCACGTCGTGCACCGGCACCGGCTCGAGCAGGGAGAACTTGTCCTGCCGCAGGTTGTAGTCGTTGCGCAGGGTGCGGCCCTGCCACATCTCCTCGACGTCGTCGAACAGCTCCCGCTCGGCCGGCGGCACGTGGACCCGTACCCCCTCGGCCGTGGCCCACCGCAGGCCCTGGGCCTGGTCGCGGTGGTGGTGGGTCATCAGCACGTCGGTGATCCGGTCGACGCCCATGGCGGCCAGGTGCTCGAAGGCCCGGCCCGACCCGAAGTCGATCGCCACGGCGGTCCGGCTGCCACCGGGATCGGCGATCACGTAGACGTTGCAGGTGTCGGCGACCCGGAACACGCCGGGGGCGATCTCGGCGAAGGGCATGCCGGTATGGTATCGATTCCACATCGGCCCCGCCTCTACTGTGGATTGGACCGGTACGCCTTCCACGTGCGCGCCACGAGCATCAGGTCGTCCGCGGTGAGCTCCTCGCCGGAGCTGTCGACGCGCTCGGCGTAGTACAAGGCCGGCACGCCGAGCCTCGCCTGCGCCTCGACATAGGCCCGCCACTGGGCGCGGTCGGCGATCGGCCACTGGTCGGTGTCGATCAGGTGGTACGGCAGGCAGGCGCTGACCACGGCGTGCCGGAAGGCCAGCTGGTCGGCGGCGGCCACCTCCGCGCCGGCCGGGTCCCGTTCGAGGATGTCGTTCAGCCGGATCATGTCGCTGACGTCCCCGAACCCCGGATGCGGGGCGTGGGTGACGACGAGGGCGTCCGGCTTGGCGCTCTTCGCGGCGCGGTACATGGTCTCGAGCAGGCGGTGCAGCAGCGCGATCCCCCACGGCGCGCCCGCTTCCGCACCCGGCCGGCGCAGCCCTCGCCCCGACGGCGCCCGCTGCGTGAAGTCGATCTTGAGGCCGTCCGCGTCCAGCCCGTCCGGCCCGAGCAGCCACGCGACGATTCCCGCCAGCCGCTCCCGGTAGGCCGGGCAGCCCGGGTCGGTCGCGACCGGCGTGCCGCCCGGGTCGGTCACGCATTCGGCCACCGGCAGGCCACCGGGATCCCACGCCTTCCACCACAGCAGCACCCGCTGACCGGCCGCGTGCCGCCCGGCGATCCAGGCCCGCAGGTCCGGCCAGCGGGTCACGTCCGGCTCGCCCGTCCCGTACGCCAGCTGCCAGCGATCATCGACCACCACGGTGCCCGGGACGACACCGTGGTCGGCCAGCCGGGCCAGCCACCCGTCGTACCGGTCCTGCCGCGACAGCGCGACCGCCGTGGTCACCCCGGCCGGCACCACGGCCGGACCCAGGTCCCGCAGATGGTACGGATGGGAGGTGGGCTGCCCGGGAATCGGCGCGGCCGCGCATTGCGCGCCCCACCCGCAGAAGATCGGCTCCCGCCACCACGCCGCCTGTTCGCCGCCGGCCCCGGCCGGCGCCAGTTCCCGCAGAGCCGTCCACGGGTCGGCGGCACGCCGGAGAACCACCGGCGGGGTTTCGAAAAAACCGTCGATTGCCGTACGGCCTTCGTAATCGGCCACCAGCAGGAAGCCACCGTCGAGCGGGTCGTAGCGCAGCGCCGGAAACCGAAGATCGGCCACGTCGCCGCCCAGCGCGGCACTCAGCACCCCGCCGCCGCCCGTCCGCCGGAACACGAAACACAGCGGCGGCGGCGAGAAGACCGCGTGCAGCCGCCCCGCGGACGCGTCCCCGACGACGCCGAGCGAGGCCGCACTGCCGGCCGGCCGCTCGAACTGCACCGGCTCGGCCGGCGCGGGAACGAAAACGGAGGCGAACTCGATCGACGACCGGAACACACCACAGGCCCCGTCCGGCAGCGTCCCCCGCCCACCGAGCAGCCGCACCTCACCGAGCGGCCCGGCCCCGCGTACCCGAACCCGAACCTCGACCCGATCCTCGAAGCACCGCAGCACGACGCTCTTGAACTCCCACGCGCTCGACGCCACAACGACCTCGAACTCCGCCATCTCCACCCGCGGCGCACCCTCGACCGCCTCGCGTCCCGCCCCAACCGCCGGCTCCACCTCGGCCCGCGACGCGCCCTCGCCCGGCTCCCAGCCGGCAACGACCGGCGGCCCCACCCCGCCCGTCTCCCGCTCCACCTCGCCCGGCTCCCGCCCCACCTCGGCCGGCTCCCGCCCCACCTCGCCCGGCTCCCGCCTCACCTCGGCCGGCTCCCGCTCCACCTCGCCCGGCTCGCGCCCCAGCTCGGCCGGCTCCCGCCCGGCGGCGGCCCGCGACGCGCTTGCGACCGGCTCGCGGCGTGCAGCGACCGGCGGCGCCGGACCGGACAGCTCGCGGCGCGCGACGACCCGCGGCCGGCCGTAGGACTCGTCCGGCACGTCGGCCCGGTCCACGGAGGCGAGCAGGCTGAGCCGCGACCAGATCCGCCCGTCAGGGTCCGCGAGCACCGCGACCAGCTCCGGGACGCGCACCTGCACGACGTAGTCGGCGGCGACGACGGTCCACGTGCCTTCGCCCTCGCTGAGCTCCATCCGCTACCGGCCCACGGCCACGCCGACGAAACGCTCGAACATCGCGTCGTAGGTGGCGCCCCCGCCCGGCACGACCTCGGACGGCAGCGCCGGCACGTCCCCGAATCCGGCCCGGGCGAGGGCGAGCAGAGCCGCCCCGGCCGCGACGGTCTCCGGCTCGGCCACCATGCGAAGACCCCGGGGCAGAACCCGGGCCTTGATACGAACCCAGGCGGGGTTGGCCGCAACCGGCCCACCGAAGAGGAAGACCGTCGGCGCGACCGGCTCAGCCGCGAGCCGCAGTTGCTCGGCCAGCATCCAGCGCGCGTGCAGGCTCAGCCCTTCCAGCAGAGCCTTCCCCAGCAGAACGGAGCCGTGCTCCGGCCGCCGCCCCACCACACGTAACCGGGCCTCCGGATCGGGCACAGGAGTCTGCCGCCCCGCCAGATAAGGCAGGACAATCACGCCGGTCGGCTCCTCACCAAGCTCCACAACCGCGCCAAAAGGGTCGCCGCCGGAATCCGAAGCCCCCACGACCGCGTCTCGGCGCCCGCGAACGCCGCCCAGCACGGGAGGGCCACCCAGCGCGGGAGGGCCATCAGGCGCTGGGCCGCCTTCGAGTGGGTCGTCGCCCCTGGCTTCGTGCTTCAGCCACCAGGCGATCGTGGCGCCCGCGCTGGCAGAACCGGCCAGGACGGCCCGGTGGCGGCCCTCGACCGTGAGGACGACGCTCATTCCGGCCCGGCCGGCCTCGACCGGTGAAGGGTGGCCGCCGACGAGCGTCATGACGGCCTCGGCCGTGCCCACCGAGTCGGCCACGTCGCCCGGGGAGCGCACCCCGCAGGCGTACGCGCCGACCTGATGATCGTGGCCCGCCACCACCACCGGCGTGCCGGCCCTCAGCCCGCAGGCGACGAACGCCGGATCGCTGACCACGCCGGCCACCTCGCCCGGCGCGACGACGGCCGGAAGCTGCGACGGCCGCAGACCCACCTCGGCCAGCAGGTCCGGGTCGAACGCCCCGGCGAGCCCCTCCCCCTCCGCCGGCAGCCGGTAGGCCATCGTTCGGCCGGCCAGTGTGTGGTCGGTCGCGAGCCGTCCGGTGAGCTGAAGACAGGCCAGGTCGGCCGCCCCCGACCACCTCGCCATCGCCGCCCACACCGACGGCCGGTGCTCCCGTAGCCAGGCCAGCTTGGCCAGCGGCACCTTGGCGCTGGGCCGCACGCCCGTAGCCGCGATCAGCTGTTCCCGCCCCAGCCGCCCGGCCAGCGCCTCCGCCGCCGCGGCCGCCTCCCGCTCGTGCCAGCGCAGCCACGGCCCCAGCGGCTCCCCGGCCGCGTCCAGCGGCACCCCGGTCTCCGCCATCGACGCGATCCCGACGACATCCGGCGGCGACACCCCAGCCGCCACCCACCGTCCCGGCCCAGCCCCAACCGGCCCAGCATCGACCGACCTACTCCAGGCCGGCCCGCTCCAGGCCGACCTACTCCCGGCTGGCCCGCTCCCGGGCGGTCCGCTCCCGGTCAGTACTTGCGCGATCAACTGGAGGAGGGTCCTTCTCAGGGCGCCCGGCGCCGGCGTGGGCGCGGACGCGACCGCCCGCACCCGCGGTGCCGGGCCGCCCGCGTCGACCAGCGCGACCTTGGTGTTCGTCGTTCCGACATCGATGCCGAGCGCTGATGGCACGGCATCAGTCTGTGCGAGCCCCGCGATCCGATCAAGAGAGCTTGGCGCGGACCTCGTCCATGTCCAGCTCCTCGACCGCCGTGATGACCTTCTCCAGGGCCGCGCCGGGCAGGGCGCCCGGCTCCGAGAAGACCATGATCCCGTCGCGGAAGACCATCAGGGTCGGGATCGAGGAGATGCCGGCGATGGCCGACAGGCGCTCCTCGGCCTCCGTGTCGACCTTGGCGAAGACGATCTCCGGGTGTTGCTCGCTGGCCTTCTCGTACACCGGCGCGAAGCTGCGGCACGGGGCGCACCAGTCGGCCCACCAGTCGACCAGCACGATGCCGTCGCCCGTCACCGTCTGCTGGAAGGTCTCCTTGGTCAGGTTCACCGTACTCATCTGTGCTGTCCCCTTTCGTGGCGCACCGGCGAAACCACCGTACCGAGGACGAAATTCCCGTGGTCAGTAGTCGGTGAGCTCCTTGGCCAGGTGGTCGACGACGGCGCGGGCGTCGTCCTCGATGCCGTTGATGAACGAGGAGCGCCGGCGGCGCAGCATGGGCAGGCCCAGGGCGTAGAGTCCGGGCGCGTCGGCCACGCCGCCCTCGTGGCGCAGGCGGCCCTTCTCGTCGACGACCGGGACGTCGAGCCAGCTGTAGTCGGGGCGGAAGCCGGTGGCCCAGATGACGGTGCTGATCTCGCCGCCGCGCAGGTCGAGCTGGAGGCGGGTGGACGCGGCGACGGCGGTGGGCTCGAAGGCCACCGGATCGGTGACGCCGGCCCACGAGTCGAAGCCGGCCAGCAGGCGTTTCATCTTCAGATCGGCCAGGGAGCACACGTTGCGCAGGCCGCCCGAGAACAGGGCCACCCCGTCGCGGACGGCGGCCAGGCGGCCGACCAGTTCGACGCCCAGCCCGCTCAGGGTGTTGAGGTCGAGCGTGTCCCGGGCCGGTGAGCCGATCAGCTGCGGTGAGGGCAGCCGGCGGGCCCGGTTCAGGTCGTCGATCTCGTCCCAGCGCTGGTCCCACACGCCGGAGGCGTCCATCCACCACAGGATGTCCCGGCCCCGGTACAGCCGGGGCAGGCGGACGTGCTCGCCGACCGAGAGGACGACCGGGCGGCCCGACCGTCGCACCTCGGCCGCGAGCTGCACGCCGGTGGCTGAGGCGCCGACCACGAGCACGCCGCCGTCGGGCAGCTCGGACGGGCCGCGGTAGCCGAGCGGGGTCAGCTGCGTCAGGGAGGCCGGCACCTCCGTACGGAAAGCCGGGGTTGTGGCGATGTTCGCCGCGCCGCTGGCGATGACGACGGACCGGCACTCGATCTCGCCCTGGTTGGTGGTGACCTGGTAGCCGTCGCCGGACGGGCGCACCGACAGCACCTCGCACGAGGTGCGCACAGGGGCGTCGACGACGCGGGCGAAGCGCGACACGAGGGACGCGACCTCGCCCGACGTCATGTACCCGTCCGGGTCGGGGCCGTCGTAGTCGAGGCCGGGCAGGCGGCTCAGCCAGTTCGGGGTGAGCAGCCGCAGCGAGTCCCAGCGTTCGCGCCGCCACGAGTTGGCCACCTCGCCCCGCTCGAGGACGACGTGGTCGACCGATCGGCCGCGCAGGAAGTGGCTCGCCGCCAGGCCGGCGTGACCGGCCCCGACGACGACAGTGGTGACGCGTTCGATGACTCGGCCCGCCTCAGGCGACCTCGACCGTGACGTTCGTCGGATTGGTCAAGGCGTCGTAGACCGCCGAGCGCTTCTGCGACTGGGCGACCAGGGCCTCGATCTCCTCCGTGGAGGCGTCGGCGTCGATGTTGAAGGTGACCTTGACGTCGTTGAAGCCGTTGCGGACGTCGCTGTCGGCGCCGAGGATGCCGCGGATGTCGTGGGCGCCCTCGACCGTGGACTCGATCGAGCGGACCTGGATGCCGCGGTTCTGCGCGACCGAGGCGACGCCGGCGGTGAGGCAGGCGGCCAGGCCGACGAGCAGGTACTCGATCGGGGTGATGCCGTTGTCCTCGGCCGCGAAGACCTCGGGGTGGTCGGCCGAGAAGACCGACTCGCTCTTGTGGCTCTGCTCCTGGCCGAGGCCGAAGAACTTCTGCACGGTGGCCGTGCTGTGCACGCCCTTCTCCCACTTGGAGGTGGCGCGCCAGGTGAACTGGGCGGCCTCGGGGGCGCCCTTGAGCGCCTCGCGGGCGTCGAGCAGCGCCTGCACGTTCACGCCGTTGTCAACTACGGTCATGGTCCAATTGCCCCTTTGAACATAAACCCGATAGGGATTCCCGACAAACATACTGGCCTGCGCAGACGGCGTATAGATAGCATCTCCCGCATGGTGAGGCCCTTGACCGTCGAAACACAGTTCCTTGATCTGCCGGGGTCTCTGCCGCTGGACAGCGGCCGCGAGCTGCGTGAGGTCCGGGTGGCGTACGAGACGTACGGCACCCTGTCCCCCGAGCGTGACAACGTCATCCTCGTCTGTCACGCCCTGAGTGGAGACGCTCACGCTGCCGGATATTCGGCGACGGCGCCGGCCGCGAGCACCCGCGACGGTTTCGCGGCCGAGAGCCGCGACGGCTCCCAGGGCAAGGCCCTGGGCTGGTGGGACGGCATGATCGGCCCCGGGAAGGCGTTCGACACCGACCACTACTACGTGGTGTCGACGAATCTGCTCGGCGGCTGCCGGGGCTCGACCGGCCCCTCGTCGACGAACCCCGACACCGGCCGGCCGTACGGATCGGACTTCCCGGTCATCACCGTGGCCGACATGGTTCGGTGCCAGCGGGCGTTCCTCGACGAGCTCGGCATCGAGCGCCTGGCCTCGGTGGCCGGTGGATCCCTGGGCGGCATGCAGGCGCTGCAGTGGGCGGTCGACCACCCGGATCAGGTCGACTCGATCGTGGTGATCGCGTCCACCCACGGGCTGCACCCGCAGGGCATCGCCTGGAACGCCATCGCCCGCGAGTCGATCCGGCGCGATCCGGCCTGGCAGGGCGGCCACTACTACGGCACCGGCCGCAAGCCCGACGGCGGCATGGGGGTGGCCCGCATGGTCGGCCACGTCACCTACCTGTCCGCGCCGGCGCTGGAGGACCGGTTCGCCCGGCGGCTGCAGTTCGCCGACGACATCCGCTACACGATCGACCAGCCGGAGTTCGAGGTCGAAAGCTACCTCGACCATCAGGCGGAGTCGTTCGTGAAACGGTTCGACGCGAACACGTACCTCTATCTGTCGAGGGCCTTGACCTATTTCGACCTGGCTCGTGGCCACGCTTCCCTCGCCGCCGCGCTTTCCCAGACCAAAGCCCGGGCGCTGCTCATCGCCTTCACATCGGACTGGCTGTATCCACCCCTCGCCTCGGAGGAGATCGCCGCCGCCCTGCCCGGCGAGAAGGAACTGCACATCATCGACGCCCCGTACGGCCATGACTGCTTCCTCCTGGAGGAGGCACGGCAGACTCCGATCGTCCGCCGCTTTTTCAACCTGGAGTCAGAGTGATCGAGGAAGCACACGAGTTCGGTTTCGAGACCCGGCAGCTGCACGCCGGGCAGCGGCCCGACCCCAACACGGGCGCCCGCGCGGTGCCGATCTTCCAGACGTCCAGCTACGTCTTCGAGGATCCGGAGTCGGCGGCCGCCTACTTCAATCTGCAGGAGTACGGCAACACGTACTCCCGGATCATGAACCCGACCACCGCCGTCTTCGAGGAGCGGGTGGCCAACCTCGAGGGCGGCTCCGGGGCGGTGGCGTTCTCCAGCGGCATCGCGGCCCAGGCGGGCGCCCTGTTCACCCTGCTCGAGCCGGGTGACCACGTGGTGGCGTCGTCGGCCCTGTACGGCGGCACGGTCAACCAGCTCAAGCACCTGCTGCGCAAGATGAACGTGGAGCTGACCTGGGTCGACCCCGACGACCCGGACGCGTGGCGCAAGGCCGTGCAGTCCAGCACCAAGGCGTTCTTCGGCGAGACCATCGGCAACCCCGGCGGCAACGTGCTCGACCTCGAGACGATCGCCGGCATCGCCCACGAGCACGACCTGCCGCTGATCGTGGACAACACGTTCGCCACGCCGTACCTGTGCCGCCCGATCGAGTGGGGCGCCGACATCGTCATCCACTCGGCGACCAAGTTCATCGGCGGCCACGGCACCAGCATCGGCGGCGTGGTGGTCGAGGCCGGCACGTTCAACTGGTCGAACGGCCGGTTCCCGGTGGTGGCCGACCCGTCGCCGGCGTACCACGGCCTGCAGTTCCACGAGACGTTCGGCGAGTACGGCTACCTGATGAAGCTGCGCGCCGAGACGCTGCGCGACCTGGGCGGCACGCTGTCCCCGTTCAACGCCTTCCTGTTCCTGCAGGGCCTGGAGACGCTGTCGCTGCGCATGGAGCGGCACGTCGAGAACGCGCTCACGATCGCCGCCTTCCTGCAGGACCATCCGCTGGCCGCCAACGTCAGCTACCCCGGGCTGCCCGGCAGCAAGTACGCCCCGCTCGTCGAGAAGTACCTGCCGAAGGGCGCCGGCGCGGTCTTCTCGTTCGACGTGGCCGGCGGCCGCGACGGCGGCCAGGACCTGATCCGCGGCGTCACCCTCTGGTCCCACCTGGCCAACGTCGGCGACGCCAAGAGCCTGATCATCCACCCCGGCAGCACCACCCACCGCCAGCTCAGCGACGAGGAGCTGGCCGCGGCCGGCGTCGGCCCGGGCACGGTACGCCTGTCGGTCGGCACCGAATCCGTCGACGACCTCATCTGGGACCTGTCCCAGGCCTTCGAAGGGCTGAAGCGATGACCGACCTGACGCAGTACCAGGACGTGAAGGACATCCAGCGGGTGCTGCACACGTCCAAGACGATCGCGATCGTCGGGCTGTCGAACAACTCGCTACGGGCGAGCTACTTCGTGGGCTACTACATGAAGCGCCACGGCTACAAGGTCATCCCGGTCAACCCACGCGAGCCGGAGATCCTGGGCGAGACCAGCTACCCGAGCCTGCGCGACGTCCCCGAGCCGGTCGACGTGGTGAACGTCTTCCGCGCCCCGAGCGCCGTCCCGCAGATCGCGTCCGACGCCGTGACGATCGGCGCCAAGACTCTCTGGTGCCAGTTCGGCGTGATCAGCTCCGAGGGCGCCCAGACCGCGACAGACGGCGGCCTGACCGTCATCATGGACCGCTGCCTCAAGGTCGAACACGCCCGCTACGTAGGCCGGATGAACTGGCTGGGCTTCAACACCAAGCGAATCACCGCGGTCCATACAGGGCTGCAGTGATCCTCCGCCGCCGGATTACACGTTGGGCGATTCCACCTGGCGTGACCACCTCGATGACGCTCCCCGCACCATCACCTCAAGCTTCCCGCCGCTCACCTCGGGGTCTCGCCGGCGTCCGAGTCAGAAACGCGCGAATGAACGCGCCGACCTCGGCGGAGGTAGTCAGGCTGCCCGCGCGTCGAGCCACGAGGGCCGGCGGGGCACTGCCAGGTAAAGTCGCCGCTTCCTCGTACACGACGCCATCTCCTCGACCCTCGTAGGTGGTGACCCTGCCGCCGTCGATTCGGAAACTTTTCGGCGTCGGCTGGCCGATTCCCACCACGGTGGTTACCTGGGTTCCCGCGGCGGCCAGCAAGGCGCTGCTCTCCTCGAGGTCGAGCCGGCGACGGAACGCCTCCGCGGCCAGTTCCCCGCTTCCGCCGACAGACACGACGTCCTCGATGGTCAGCCTTCGGAGATCTCCCGCGGTGTCGACACAGCGGTACGCCGGCAGTATGTCGTACATGGCGGGCATCGACTGGTAGAGCTGCCGCAGGCCGAGAACGCGCGAGCCGCCATGCCTAGCCACCGAGGTCACAGCGGTCACCGTGCCGTGGAAGGGGGTGCCGATGGCCAGGAACCGCCGCACGTAGGGCGCACCGCCGAACGTCGTCAGGTAATTCAGGGCGACCAGCCCGCCGAGGGAATGCGCGACGACGGTCAACTTCGCGTCCGGACCGCCGGACGGGTGGGCTCGCCAGCGCGCCAGGTGAAATTCGGCTGACGCGCTGAGCCGCTTCGCGTTATGGGCCACGGAAAGGCGCCAGTCGTAGGCGAAGTTGAGAAGGGCATCGGGATGGGCCACGCTCGACCTCATCTCACCGAGAAACGTGAAGTACGGGTCCAGGTCGACCACGCCGGGAAGAACCACACCCGACCGAATCAGGCGGCCGGCCGTGATTCGGCTGATGTCCCCGGCCCTGTCCTCATCGGTGACGAGCAGCCGTTCAGTGGTGCCCCGGACGAAGCGAACAGCATTGCCGGTCCCAGATCCCCACAGCACTCGCCCGCTCGCGGCATCGACGAGTTCGCTGCCGCCGATCCCCGGGACGAACACCACCGCGTCCCTCGAGGTGTCGAAGTCCGCATGCCGGGCCGTCGCGGTGACAACAGGCCGGCTTTCTTCCCGCCCTGCGGCCAAGACGTCGCGGCGGCTACGCACCGCCGCCGCCTCACTCGACCGGCCCAGCGCTGCATAGAGGGCTTCCAGGTGCTTCAACTCACCCGTCAACCCGGACAGGCTGTCGATCTCCTCGAACAGCGCGACAGCTTCGACGCATGCCGCGAGCGACTCCTCCATACGATTGGCGTCCGCGAGCAGCCGCGAGAGATTGCTCAACGCCGCGGCGAGACCGGGCAGGTGCACCTCTCCTTTGACATCGACTATGCGGCGCTGTTCCTCAACGGCCTCTTCGCTGAAGGCGAGAGCTTCGTCGCGACGGCCCACTACAGCCAGAAGGTGCGACCATTCACTCAGCGCCGAAGCAAGCCCGGGCGCATAGAGGTCGCGATTCCGCCGGGTCAGTTCACGATGCAGAGCGATCGCTTCCCCGCCGGCCTCCAGCGCCTCCCTCAACCGCCCTACCGACTCCAGGTTTCGCGACAACTTCGTCAAGGTAGCCGCAAGACCGGGAAGGTGCTCCCACCGATCCCTCTCGGCAAGTTCTCGATATATCGACGTCGCTTCCACGCTGTCGCTCAGCGCCTGCTCCCGACGTCCTGCCGAGGCGAGGAGCTCGGACCGGACGTTCAGGACCACGGCCAGATCGGGGCCGGAGGAGCGCAGAAGGCGATACAGGTGCACGGCTTCTTCACTCGCGGCGAGAGCCTCGGCGTATCGGCTGACCGCGGCGAGGACGTGAGCTTGGGTGTTCAGTGCCCTGGCCAACGAGCCCAGGTCGTCGTCACCGTCTTGCTGAAGCCGGCGACGGAGATCGACAGCCTCCCTGCTCGCGGCGAGGGCCTCGGAGTATCGGCCGGCCGCCGTCAGGTATTCCGAGAGTTCGGTCAGCGCCGTGGCGAGGGGGGAAAGATTGCCGGGTTCACGCTCGCTGAGTCCTCGTTGCACGCCGACCGTCTCACCGGCCGCGTTCGCCGCTTCGCCGTATCGCCCGTTCGCCGCGAGCGCATCCGCGAGCGCGTCGAGGTCTCTGGCCAGTTTGCGGAAATCGCGGTCGTTGGAGACCTGCAGCCGCTGCCGGTCAACAGTCTGCTGAAGGCTCCGCAATCGCGCGTCTTCCGCGCCGGCGTTTTCTTCGGTTGGCGAGAAAATTACCGAATAGTCAACCCCGATCAAGGCGACCCGAATATTCCCACTCCACGTTCCGTAACTGATCATGAGGGCTTTGAGCTCATCAAGGACCAGGTTCCAGTCAGCCTCAGAAGAAGACTCCGGGACCAAGATGAACTGACCGTCGAGCCAGCCCAAGTCGATCGGCGCATCGCTGACAACAGCAATATTACGGAAAGGCAGGGGGCCTTCACGATCGAGCAAATGGGCATGCCGCGAGAGCTTGTCTCTGGCTGCCTCGAAAGAGAAGTGCCAGTAGAAGGTGTTCAGAGATTCCCGCGGCACATCAGGATCTCCGGGCGAGGACTTGTGGACCAGAGCGATCTGGAGCGCCGGGTCGATCCCGATGACTGAAACATAGACGCCGTCGCCGTCATTATTGAAGGACGCACGCAACATTATTCCAAAATCGTCAATTCCCGACGTTCGCAGAACGGTACCGGAAAGTTCATGGTCGCCGCCTTCCGTCCCCCAGCTGATATCCAGGCGCGGGAAGTTGTGGCCGAAGTGAAGCTGCTTCGGGGAAGTTGCCACGCCTACTTCCCGGGCGGCGCGGACGGCCTCGATGTCACTTCCGGGGAGGAGTTCCAGAGTGGTGAGATCCGCGCGGGCTGACGGATCGCCCGCGCGGAGGCGTTCGGCGGCCTCGGCGATCTCGTCGTTCAAGGTGATGCCGGGGGCCGGCTGGGCCGTCAGGCGGCCGCGCATCGCGACGATCCAGTCCGAGGAGAGCTCGACCGATGATGTCCCGTCCGCCTGGAGGTCGTCGAGCCAGCTGACCGCTCCGGCCGGGTCCAGAATTCCGGCGACGGTCAGCCTCTGGGCCTGAGCCAGATACGGCTGACCACCCCAGACGCCGGGCTGGTCGCAGTAGCGCTCGAGGAGCAGCGCGACCTGTTCCACGCGCTCGCTGCCGTATCGGGTGCGGAGGCTCACCAGCAGCGACCGGCGCAGGTCCTCGTCGATTTCGAAGAGCTCGCCGCCCAGTTCGCGAACGAGCGGCGACGCCAGCAGGTCAGCCTCGACCGTCCAGGGCAGATCGTCGGGTGGGTCCACGAAGAAGTTGATCCGTAGGAGGTTGAGGAAAGGCGGGTCGATCACGACCGGGAGGGCCGCGTGGCAGGCCAGTTCGATCGCCCCCGGCGGCAGGGTTCGGCGGGCCTCGGTCAGGCGGGTGGCGGCCCGGGCGCCGGCGGTGGGGCTCACAGCGGCGCCGCCACGGACACCGGCCGTCCGCGCAGCACGTCGACCGCCGCGTACATGCCGTCGCGGTCGAGCGGAAACATGGGGATGTGGCGGGCGATCTGCGCGGCCGAGGTCTCGGCCCAGCGGTCGGTGGCGAGCGGGTTGAGCCAGCAGACCCGGGCCCGCCGCGCGTTCACCGCCAGGCCCAGGGCGACCGCGTCGAAGATGCGGGTCGCGACCAGCGAGCCGCGCTGCGCGCCGGCGTCGCTGACGATGACGACGCCGGCCCCCGCGGTCAACGTGTCGAGCACTTTGCGCGCCGGCCGGCGCCGGGTGAGATCCGGGTCGTCGTAGATCCAGCCTTTGGTCAGGGGTGGGATGCGGTCGATGATGGTGTCGAGCTCGACGGCGAGCGGGTCGGTCAGGTCGGCCATGGTGCTCCGGTCGGGGCTGCGGCCGAGCGAGTTGCGGAAGTAGCCGATAGTGATCGAGTCGAGCCGGGCGGCGCGGACGATCGACCGGGTCACGTGGTCGACGAAGTTGTGGAACGGGGTCATGGAGCCCTGCCGGTCGATGAGTAGGAGCAGGCGCGCGCTGTTGATCCGGCGCGGCATCAGCACCGGCGCGGTGACCACCCCGGTCTTCGCGTACCGGGCGACGGTGGCCTCGACGTCGAGCTCGGTGCGGGGGCCGTGCCGGCTCGGGCGGCGCAACCGTCGCCAAGCCTGGGCAATCTCACGCTCCGACATCGGATATTGCGGGCGGGTGATGAGGTACGGAGCCGGTCGTCCCGACCGGGGTGGGTCGGCTCCGCCTCCGCGCAACGCCGGGCGCGTGACGTCCAGATCCGCTTCTCGGGCGTCCGGGACCGGCTCGAGCTCCCGGCCCGCGGGCGACTCCACGGGGATCTCCGCCGCCGGGCGGGTTTCGCCGGCCACTCGTTCCAGGGGCTCCAGCGACCAGTCCGGCGGTGCGACCAGGTGGAGCGTCGAGGTGATTATCTCGGCATCGCGGCGCGAGGTCGCCCACAGCGCCACGCACAGGGCACCGAGCGCCTCGGTCGAGTGGAGGCCGTGACCGGCGGCCAGAGCCGTCCGCAGCGTCACGCAGTCGTCGACGCCGAGCCGGAGGCCACGCCGGCGCAGCCGGTCCACGAGGTCGCGGGCGAACGCCGGCATCGGGCCGGCCATTACGCCCGGTTCCGTTTCTCCACCCGCACCTGGTCGTCGTAGTTCTTGACCAGCGAACCGAGCTTCGGCAGTCCGGCGATCTCCTCGGCCGTGACCTCGTCCCGGCGCATGCTCTCGACCCAGTCGAGGAGCTCGCTGAGGCCGGGCTTGTAGGTCAGGTCGAGTTTGCGGAGCTCGAGGAGGGTGTCGATGGCATTGTCGCGAACCTCGTCGTCGGCGATGCCGTGCATGTCGAGGATGTCGTCGAGGTCGTCCTCGGGAAACCGGACATAGTGGAACACGCAGCGGCGCAGGAACGCGCCGGGCAGCTGTTTCTCCTCGTTGTTGGTGACGATGATGATCGGGCGGAGGTCAGCTCGGCCAGCCGGCACCGCGTACGCGATGTCAGGGACCTCGTCGACCTCGAACCGCAACTCGTCGAGCTCGCGGAGCAGGTCGTTCGGGAAGTCGAGGTCGGCCTTGTCGATCTCGTCGATGAGCAGCACCGAGCGCCGTCCGAGCTGCGCGCGGGCGATGACGCGTCCGAGCGGGCCTAGCCGTACGTAGGTCTCCGGCTCGGGAAGCTTCTCCTTGAGGATGCCGCTCAGCTGCGCGTCGGCGAGACGGCGGACCGCGTCGTAGGTGTACAGCAGGTCGCGCGCCCGGCTGGTGGATTTGACGTGCGCCTGCTCCAAGGGCAGGCCCAGACGGTACGCCACGGCGTGCGCCAGGCGGGTCTTACCGACGCCCGGGTCGCCCTGCACCAGCAGTGGACGGCCCAAGGTGATGGCGATGTTGACGGCTTCGCACAGGTCACCGGTCAGCAGGTACGGCTCCGGCGAGACGGTACGTGTCTCGGGTGCCTCGAGCGGCGTGGACGCGTCCTCGATATCCCGCGTGGCCGGCGGGGTGCCCGGCTCGAGACGGGTCGAGGTGTCGATGGCGCGGCGGACGTACACGTCGACTCATCTCTCTTTCAGCCACTCCAGGAACCGGCCCGGATCGTTGCGGTGCTTCTTGACGCCCTGGGCACTGCGGTTGAGCGCGCCGTAGGTCAACGGAATGCTGAGCACACCGTCCACCGCCGCGACCCGCTCGATCCATTGACTCCACGGGGTGGCGAATTCGCGCGGCCAGTCGAGTTCCTGGGCCGCCCGGTTCGTCCACTTGTACACATCGAGGCTCTCGAAGCGTGGCCGGCCGAGGTCGATCACGTCAGCCGCCCGATGCGTGTCCGATCGGGTCACGAAGACCAGCACGAACCAGTTCTCGATGGCCTGGCAGGCGGCCCGGACGTCCTGCCAGAACTGTTCCAGGGCGCCGAGACTGATGTCGTTGACCAGCACCCGGCACACCACGCCGGTGTCCTCGAGCTCCGGCAGATGTTGCAGGACCTGCTTCACCTTGTGGTCGGGATCGGACATGACGGCGCTGAGCGTGACGTTGTCCTTCTCCTGCAGGTCGCCGAAGCAGTCGGGCAACCACGCGCACAGCCTCTTCGCCACCGAGTCCTCGTCGGTGACGACGCTGAGGCCGAGCAGGCCTCGCTTCCCGTTGGCGTTGAGGTGCGACTCGTAGACCTTGTTCCGCACGGCCGCGAGATCGAAGTAGGCGTCGTTGAACAGCCGGGCCGCTTTGGGCACGGCCAGCCCGGAATCGATCGATTGACCGAGCCCCGACGCCTCGGCGAATTGGCGAACCGCCTCGTTGTGCGGATTGAGCTCGATGAGATCGCGCTTCAGGTCGTCCAGCCAGCCGCCGCTTCTGGCCGCGACTATGAGGTCCGATGCCCTCGAGTCCAGGTCGCCGGGCTTCGCCAGCTGGTCGAGATTCCGGTTCAGGTCGAACATGACGAACCGCGCCAGCTTTTCGTCCGCCGGGTACGCGCTGACGAGCGCGGCCTGCAGCAGGCGGAGGGGTCGGCGCGACATCAGGGCGTCCGGAAGGCGCCGAGCTCGGCCGGCAGGGCTCGGAGGAGCGCGAGCGCGGGAACGGCCAGATTGTGGGTCGGCAGGTGGTTCACCCGCTTGTCCGGATCGCCGCTCTGGTGGACAGCGACGAGCTTGAGGCTGATGTCGAACAAGGGCGCGCCCGATGATCCATGAGCGGTGTTGACGGTGTGCCGCAGCCGGGTGCCATTGCCGTTGAGGCCGATCGTCGACCCGAACGCGAGGGTCTGGTCTTCGCCGTCGAGGTGATGCAGGATCGCCAATTCGTCGTACGGCTCGAGCACCCGTTCCCGCACGTCGCTGATCCAGCCTCGCGAGTCGCCCGGACGGCCGGCGATCCGCAGGAGGGCGAAGTCGAGGTGGCCGGGATCGGGAAGCCGGCCACCCGGATCGGCCAACTCGTCGACCGGGCTGCGCGGAGACGACGCCGCCACCGGGTCGGCGTCCGGTCGGAACATCTGACCGCCGGGAAATCGCAACCGCAGGGCGTCCGGCTCGTGGCCCTTGATCTTCGCTTCCTCGATCACGTGACCGGCGGTGAGGCAGAGCCCCGGGCCGACGAGGAAGCCGGTGCCGAACGGCGCGTAGCCGCCCGCCGTCTCGGCGTCGATCCGGCACGTCCGGGCTTCGAGCTCAGCCCACCTCTGATGCCAAGCCCTGGGCTGGAGCTCGGGTGCGTGGGGGCGAATCGTCCGCTCGAAGTGATCCGGAATCGCCGCCGGCGCCGGCTCCGATCGCCAGTCGACCTCCGTGATCCACTGACGGAGAACCGGGTTGCCCGGGCGATCCTCCCGCGCCGCGTCGACCAGAGCCGCGAGCCACCCCTGCGACCGCGCCGCCAGCAGAACCGCGAAGACGGTGTCGGTCATGTTGACGTTGCCGACCATCCGGTTGAGCGACCGCTCCAGGTCGAACTCGAGCAGCTGCTCAAACCCGTCGCGGTTCGGGTAGGCGTCGAGCAGCGCGTCGGAGAGCCCGCGCAGCTGGCGCCCGGTCAACGGCCGAGAGATGCCGCACCTCCTCAGGTCCCCACCGGCGAGTGCCCGTAACTGTACGACGGCGCAACCCGGCACCCCTCGTCCACATCGCCCAATCGGGCTTCGGGTAAACGGTCAAACTCCGCTTTAATGTGCCGATGAAGCCGACGCGGTACGTTGTGGAGCGAGTCGCCGTGACGAACGCGCAGCTCGCCCGCTGGCAGGCGCAACTCAGCCGTACCGAGGTCAGGCTGAGTGGGCCTTGCCCCGAGTGCCGTGCCACCACGATCGCCAATCTTCCACGCAGCGCCGCCGTCCTCGAGGCCAACGCCGGGCCGGCGGCGAAACAGCTGACCGCCGTGATCGAGTGCGCCTGCGACGAGCCCCACCGCGATCGCCCGGACGGCGTGGTGCCCGGATGTGGCCGCACGTGGCCGGTGACGGCGACCTTCGACGACGCCGGCACCGTGACCCTCCGGCCGGCCTTCGAGCCCGGCCCGGTGGAGGCCGCCGAAGCTTTCCGGAAAGCCCAGCACGGCCAGCTCGCCGCCCTGCGCGCCGCCGGCGACAAGTGGACCGCCGGTATCGCCGCCCTGATCGGCCTGGCCGGGCTCATCCTGCCGCTGGCCGGCCGGGACGCGATCCGCTCGCTGCTGCCGTGGATCCAGATCGCCGTCGGGGTTCTGCTCGCTCTGGCGTTCGCGGCCGCCGCGGCGGCGGTCCTGCTGGCCTACCGCGCCGCGCACGGCATGCCGGCCGTGCGCCCGGTCGGCGACGACGACGCGCTGCTCGACTGGTACCAGGCCTACCGGGACCGTCCCCGCGCCGCCGCGCGGCACCTGCGGCGGGCCATCCAGGCCGCCCTGGCCACTGTCGCCGCGCTCGCCGTGGCGGTCGGGCTCGTGGTGTTCGGCCCGGCCAAGCCACCCACCTCGGAGCCGGTCCAGATCACGAAGCCGGACGGCTCCGTGGTCTGCGGCGTGTTCCTGCCCTCGACCGCCGACGGCCGACTCCGGGTCCGGCGCGCCGACGACGGCGAGGTGGCGGCCCTCTCACCGGACGACATCAGCCGCGTCAAGCCGGTGAAAGCCTGCACCTAGCGGCACCAAAAGGTCAGGCCGCGGCCCGGCTCGCCGAAAGAGAAGGCATGACCGTGTCGGCTGAGACCGTGCGCGTCCCCGCCCGGCCGATGCGGCGCCGCCGTGTTCGGCATGTGGCGGTGGGGGCGATCGTCGTGCTGTTCGCGGTCGAGCTGGCCGTCGGGTGGCCGTCGCTGTCGTCGGCGGCGCACCAGCTGAAGGCGCCCGATCCGGGCTGGCTGGCCGCCGCGCTCGTGGCCGAACTGATGGCCATGGGCGCGTACGCCCGCATGCAGCACCTGCTGCTGCGCTCGGCCGGCCTCAAAGTGCCGATCCACCGCAACCTCAGCCTGGCCTACGCCGCCCACTCGCTCAACGAGACCCTTCCCGGCGGCCCCGCCTTCTCCACCAGCTTCAACTATCAGCAGATGCGCCACTTCGGCGCCACCCCGGCCGTTGCCTCGTGGGTCATCGCCTTGTCCGGCATTCTCTCCACCACCGCGCTGGCCGTGGTCACCGCCGTCGGCGCTCTCGCCTCCGACGGCACGCCGCACTGGTACAGCCTGGCCGGCCTGGCCGCCCTCGTCGCGCTGCTCGTTGTCGGCGCCCGGCGGGTCAGCGACAACCCGGCCCGGGCCGATCCGGCCGTACGCGTGGTTCTGCGGGTCGTCAACCGTCTCCGGCGCCGGCCCGCCCAGCACGGCCTGGACGGCGCCCGCGGCTTCATCGCCCAGCTCGGCACCGCCCGCCTGACGCCGGGGCGCGGGCTCATCGCCGCCGTCGCGGCCGTGCTCAACTGGGGGCTCGACGCCGCCTGCCTGTGGCTGTGCCTGCGAGCGGTCAGCGACGAGCCGATCAACGCCACCCAGGTCCTGCTCGCCTTCTGCGCGGGCATGGCGGCCGGCACCGTCACCCTTGTTCCCGGCGGGCTCGGCATCATCGACAGCGCGCTGATCCTGGGCCTGGTCTCCGGCGGCATCGGCGCCTCGACGGCGATCGCCGCCGTCGTTCTCTACCGCATCATCAGCTTCGGTTTCATCATCGGCATCGGCTGGATCTCGTGGCTCGTGATGCGCCGGCGCACCATCGGTTCGCCGACCGAGTGACGGCGGCCGGCCGGCTGTGCAGGATGAGGAATGACGCCAGTCGAGCCGAGGGAGCAGCAACCATGTGTACGCAGACGTTGAGCCGCCGGGCGGCGCTGTTCGGTGGGGCGGCCGTGGCCGCCTCGGTCGCGGTGGCCACGCCGGCCGAGGCGAGCGGGAGACGCGGGCTGCTCGATCTCACCTATCCGCTCACGACCACCTTCCCCGCGTTCTCTCCGGGTGAGGAGGCGGCTCGGCGGACGGTGGCGACCATCGCCGGCGACGGCTACTACATGCAGGAGTGGACCACCGTCGAGCACATCGGCACCCATGTCGACGCTCCGGTGCATTTCACGGCGGGCGGCCGTACGGCGACCGAGCTGCGACCGGAGGAGCTGGTTCTGCCCGCGGTGGTGGTCGACATCGCGAGCCGGGCGCGGCGCGACGCCGACACCGTCGTGACCGTGGACGACCTCAGGGCGTACGAACGCCGCTATGGCCGTATCCCGGACGGCGCGGCCGTCCTCATGTATTCGGGGTGGGGCGCCAAGGCCGGCGACGCGAACGCCTACCGCGGCACCGACGCCCAGGGCACGCTGCACTTCCCGGGTTTCGGCGTCGACGCCTGCGAGTGGCTGCTGCGGCACCGGCGCGTGCGCAGCCTTGGGGTCGACACGCTCAGCATCGATCCGGGGGTGTCGGAGACCTTCGAGACGCATCTCGCGCTCACCGGCGCCGACCGGTACGGCGTGGAGAACCTGGCCAACCTCGACCGGCTCCCTCGCCGCGGGGCGACCGTCTTCGTGGGCCTGATCCCGTACGAGCAGGGCTCGGGCGGCCAGGCGCGCGTCCTGGCGATGACCTAGTTGATCGTGCCGAGGGCCGCACCGCGCCCGGCTCCACCGCCGCCGGCTTCCTCGACCGCCGGAGGGGCTGACCCAGCAGAACCCCGGCGAAGACCAACACCAGACCCCCGATTTGCCGTACGGACAACGTCTCGTGCGCGACCGCGGTGCCCAGCAGCACCCCGGTCACGGGGTTGAGCAGGCCGACCAGGCCGACTGTGCCCGCGCTCAGGTGGCGCAGCCCGGTGAACCAGGCGGCGAAGGCGACAGCCGTCGCGACGACGGTGAGGTAGCCGAAGCCCAGGACTGCCGCGCCGTCCAGCGCCGGCGGCGCCCCCTCCAGCAGGACCGCGGCCGGCACGAGCATGAGCCCACCCGCGATCAGCTGCCACGAGGTCAGCGAGAACACGTCGATGTCGGCGCTCCACTTCTTGGCCAGGATGTAGCCGAACGACGACATGACCATGGCCGACACCGAGGCCAGCACGCCCCGCGTGTCCACTGCGACCGGCCCGGTGAACAGCATCAGGCACACTCCCAGCACCCCGGCGGCGGCCCCCGCGAGATGCGCGCCGCGGGGCCGCTCGGACAGCGCCGCCCAGGCGAAGAGCATCAGCACCACCGGCGAGGTCGCCATGATGGTCGAGGCGATGCTGGTCGGCAGGGTCTGCGCGGCCAGGTAGACCAGGGCGAAGAACGCGCCCATGTTGAGCGTGCCCAGCGCCAGCGACTTCCACCACCACGAGCCCGACGGCAGCTTCCGGCGCACGAGCAGCAGCAGGAGCCCGGCCGGCAGCGCCCGGATCGCCGCTCCGTACAGCGGGTAGCCGGCCGGCAGATACCGGTGGGTCACGAAGTAGGTGGTCCCGAACGCGATCGGCGCCAGCGCCGTGATGACCGTCCACCGCCAAGTAGCTTCCACGGAAGGTACTATAGCTTCCATGGAAGCTACCGACCATGTGGCCCGGATCCAGCAGGCCTGGGCCCGCGAACGCCCCGACCTCGACGTCACCCCGCAGGGCGTGATCGGCCGCCTGCACCGCGTCGCCGGCCACCTCACCGACCAGCTGACCGTCGTCTACCGCCGCTACGGCCTGGGCGAGGGCGACTTCGACGTGCTGGCCGCCCTGCGCCGGGCCGGCGCCCCGTTCGAACGCGCCCCGGGCGAACTCGCCGCCCACACCATGGTCACCACCGGCGCCATGACGAAGCGGATCGACCGTCTGGAACGCGACGGCCTGGTCACCCGCCGCCCCAGCACCACCGACGGCCGCGGCCGGGTGGTCGCGCTGACCGACGCCGGCCGCACCCTGATCGACCAGGCCTTCACCGACCACATGCGCAACGAGCGCCGCCTGCTGGACGAGCTCTCCCCCGCCGACGCCGCCGCCCTCGAGACCATCCTGACCCGCTGGCTGGCCCGCCTCGAAACGCCCTAGCCCTGTGCCGCGTTCGAGACGTGCTCCCAGTCGGCCCAGGTGCGCAGGCGCTCGGCGTAGAGGTGCTTCGCGATTCCGACCGGCTGGGTGCCGAAGATGACGCGCAGCGGCGGGTTCTCGGCGTCGACGATCTGGAGCAGGGCCGGCCCGGCGGCCACCGGGTCGCCGTAGTCGGCGCCGCCCTGACGGGCGGCCATGGCGTCGCGCAGCGCCTGGTAGGCCGGGTTCGGGGCGGCGTGCACGGCCGAGGAACCGGCCCAGTCGGTGGCGTAGCCGCCGGGCTCGACGAGGGTGACCTTGACGCCGAAGGGAGCGACCTCCTGGGCCAGGGACTCGGAAAGCCCTTCGAGGGCCCACTTGGAGGCGTGGTAGCCGCCGAGGCTGGGGAAGGCCCCGATGCCGCCGATGGTGGAGATCTGCACGATGTGGCCGCTCTTCTGCTCGCGCAGGATCGGCAGGACGGCCTGGGTGACGAAGAAGGCGCCGAACAGGTTGGTCTCGAGCTGGTCGCGCAGCTGCGCCTCGGTGATCTCCTCGACGGTGCCGAACAGGCCGTAGCCGGCGTTGTTGACGACCACGTCGAGCCGGCCGAACGTGTCGTGGGCGGCCTGGACCGCCGCGGCGACGGCGCCCTTGTCGGTGACGTCCAGGGCCAGCGGCAGGATCGCGTCGCCGTACTCGGCCACCAGGTCGTCGAGGGTTTTCGGGTCGCGGGCGGTGGCGGCCACCTTGTCGCCGCGCTTCAGGGCGGCCTCCGCGAAGTTGCGGCCGAAGCCGCGGGACGTTCCGGTGATGAACCAGTGCTTGCTCATGGATCTAGACTGCGTCTAAAGATGGACGGCGTCAAACACAGGTATGATTGATCACATGAGCCTGCGGGAGAGCAAGAAGCTGGCCGCGTGGCGCGCCATCCGGGCCGCCGCGCTGCGGCTGTTCGACGAGCACGGGTACGACGCGGTCACCGTCGAGCAGATCGCGGCGGCGGCCAACGTCTCCCGCGCGACGTTCTTCAACTACTTCGCCAGCAAGGAGGCGGTGGTCTTCGACCAGGACCCGGAGGAACGGGAGAACTGGCGGGCGATGATGGCCGCCCGCCCGGCCGGCGAGCCGCTCTGGGACTCGCTGACCGCGATCATGATCGGGCTCAACGAGCGCCTGGCCGACCGGATGCCGCTGCAGCGCCGGCTCAAGAAGCAGTCCCCCGCGCTCGCCCAGTCCACCGAGGACTTCGGCGCCCAGTTCCGGGCCGATCTGCACGAGTGGGTCTTCGCCCGCGAACCCGATCCGACCACCGCGGCCTTGCAGCTCAACCTGGCCCAGGCGGCGACGGCGACCGCCTACCAGACGTGGGAGCCGGACGAGCCCTTCGACGTCTACCTGCGACGCGTCCGCGACTGCCTGCACCGCGCCGGCGCCGGCGTCGCCGCGTGGGCGGAGTAGCCCGTGGCCCGCGTCTTCATCACCGGGTCGGCGGACGGTCTCGGCCGGCTCACGGCCGAGACTCTGCTCGGCGAGGGGCACGAGGTCGTCGTCCACGCGCGCAGCGCGGAGCGGCTGGGCGCGGTCGGCGATCTGCTGGAACGCGGAGCGTCGGGGGTGGTCGGCGACCTGGCCGACATCGGCCAGACCCGGGCGGTGGCCGAGCGGGCCGGCCGGGTCGATGTGGTGGTCCACAACGCGGGCGTCTACCGGGACGCTCGGGTCATGCCGGTCAACGTGGTCGCGCCGTACCTGCTCACCGCCCTCATCGACGGGCCGTCGCGGCTCGTCTATCTGACCAGCGGCATGCACCGCGGCGGGCGGCCCGACGTCGGGCTGCTCGGCGCCGGCTCGTACTCGGACAGCAAGCTCTTCGTCACCACCCTGGCCCTCGCCGTGGCCCGGCGGTGGCCCGGCGTCCTCAGCAACGCCGTCGACCCGGGCTGGGTGCCGACCCGGATGGGCGGTCCCGGCGCCCCCGACGACCTGCGGCTCGGGCACCGCACCCAGGAGTGGCTGGCCACCAGCGACGACCCGGCGGCCCGGACCAGCGGTGGCTACTGGTACCACCAGCGGCGCCACGACCCCCATCCCAGCGCCGCCGATCCCCGCTTCCAGGATCGGCTGCTCGGCGCCCTGGCCGAGCTCACCGGTACGCCGTTGCCCTGACCGGCTCAGGCCATCTCCAGGGAGCGCCGGATCGCCCGGGAGACCTGGTGGAAGACACGGTCGTCGGCGCTGGCGTAGACCACGACCTCGGCGCCGCGGTGCACCGCGTGGATCTCCCAGGGCCGGGTACGCCGGCCCAGCGCGGCCCCGACGCAGCCGAGCGCCACCACGTCGACGATCGCCGCGGCGACCCACAGGCCCGTGCTGTCGGCGTACGCCGCCGCGGCCAGGGCGCCCACGGCGACCAGCAGGCTCAGTCCCGCGAGGACCAGGGCGCCCGCGCTCAGCGGCGGCGGCGCCCCGCGGACGATGCCGATGTCGCGCAGCTCCCGTCGCGGGAAGGTCCGCACCGGCTCGGTCAGCCAGACGATGTGGTCGCCCGTGACGATGGCATCCGGGCCCCGGTAGTAGATTCTGGTCACGGCGGCCACCCCCACCGAAGCGTATGCATCCACGGCCTTGATCGCAGCGCTCGGTCAGCGAAGTGACTTCCGCGCCCCGCATCCCTCCAGCCAGCGGACCAGCTGCCGGTGCACGGCGTCGGCGCCGTACAGGAGCGGGTCGTCGAGCGGCCAGTCGGCCGGGTGGACCAGGACGGCGTCGTTCTGCCAGCCCCCGAGGCCGCCGTGACACCCCACCAGCTCCTCGAAGGCGTGCACCTCCCGGGTCCGCTCGTCCAGCGTCGAATGCACGTACAGGTCGGGCGCGTTGTCCATCGCCGCCACCCGGGCGAGGTCGGGCGCGGCCCGGGGACCGAACGGCTCCAGCGGGTCGGCGCCTTCGACCAAACCCTCTTCCAGCACGTGTACGCCGTCCCGGCCGACCGCGAGCGGCCCCCGCGCGCTGTCCACGACCACGAAACCGATGCCCGGCTCACCGAGCAGCCCCGGGATGAGACCGGGGAACAGCCGCCCCAGCTCCTCGATCGGCACCCGGCCGGCCAGTCGCGGGAACCAGACCAGCCCCAGGTTGCCCGAGCCGACCACGACCAGCTCGGGCCGGTCGCCGTCGGGCGCGGCGCCGTGACCCGGGTTGGGGCCGAGCCGCGACTTGCCGAGCACCTCGGTGAGCATCGCGTTGAGCGGCCCCCACGCCTCGGCGTCGCGGGTGTCGGCCAGCGTCGACGCCTTCCCGGCGCCGGTGTGCTGCCGCACCGCGTCCTCCAGGGGCCGGCCGGTGAGCTGGCGGAACGTGTGGCCCTGGCTCTGGCCGTGGTCGGAGAGCACGACGAACCGGTACGGCCGGGGTGCCGCCTCGGCCACCCGTTCCAGGGTCGCCAGCACCCCGTCCAGGCCGGCCAGGGCGGCCAGCGACTCGGGCCGGAGCACGCCCGCGTGGTGGGCGATCTCGTCGTAGTCGACGAAGTCCACGAAGATGACCGGCGCCGCCGCCATTATGTGCTCGGCCACCAGCGCCACGTTCAAATCACGGAGCAGCACGTTGGTCAGGCCGCGCAGGGCCACGTACGACCCGTGCCGCGAGACCCGGGGCTCGATTCCCCGCAGCCGCTGCTGACGCCCCTGGTAGAGCTCCTTGACCATCTCCCCGACCGTCCGGACGAGTGCGCGCACCAGGACGAACGGGCTCGCGAAGAACCGTACGTAGGCCTTGCCCGGCCCCAGCCCGAAGCTGTGCCCGGCCCGGCTCATCACGACGTGCGCGGTCGGCGCGTCCCCGCTGAACATGTTGGAGATGCTGACGCCGCCCTCGGCCAGCAGTCCTTTGCCGTCGGACAGGCGGGCCTCGATGGCGGCCGCGTCGGCCGGGCGGTTGGCCACGAACAGCCGGCCCGCCTCCTTGTCGTACCACCGGAACGCCGGGATCCCGTCGTTGGTGCCGTGCAGCAGGCCGGCCTGGCTGGCCGGCGTGGTCGAGGGCACCCGGGCCCACCAGCGCGCCGCGTCGTGCGACCCGGAGCGGATCCACCGCGACAGCGTCGGCAGCGTTCCGGCCGCGATGCCGACCTCCAGGACGGGGAACGGCAGCCCGTCGATCTGCACGATCACGACGCCCTCGCCGCCGCCACCCTCGGCCGGCCGGCGGCGCACCCGGCCCCGGTGAATCAGATCGGCGACCAGGTACGAGCTGTCGTTGACCCCGGCCAGCCAGCGGTTCACGGCCAGCACGACCGACACGATCAGCAGCGTCCAGGCGGCCGTGGCCCAGCCCGTGACGGTCACGCCGGGCACCACCACGAGCGCCGCCTCGACCACCGCGATCTGGGCCGCGATGCCCAGCAGCAGGGAGATCACGGCACCGACCCGGGCGGCCAGGATCCGCAGCACGGGCAGGACCACCGCGTCCACGAGCCCGAGCATGGTGGCGATCAGCAGGGCCAGCCACAGCGACGAGAAGGCCAGCCCGTCGAGCACCGCCGCCGCCACCAGCAGGGCCACCGAGGTCGGCACGAGTCCCAGCATGGCGTCCCGGACGCCCCGCCCACTCATATGCCGATCTTACGGAAGAATGGGGCGAATCAGGTGAGCAGCAGGATCGCGGCCACCACCGTCGCGAAGACGACGATCGTCCACCGGAGACCTCGGCCGGCAGCCGCTGGGCGATCCGGGCGCCGATCACACCGCCGACGATCGTGGCCGGGGCCAGGACCGCGACGACGGCCCAGTTGACCGGGCCGAAGACGCTGTAGGTGAGCACGGTGGTCACGCCGACCACGGCCGAGAAGACGTTCTTCAGGGCGCTGATCCGGCGCAGCGTCTCGTCGAGGACCAGCGACAGCGCGGCGATCAGGAGCAGGCCCATGGCCGCGTTGAAATACCCGCCGTACAGCCCGCAGAGGAAGACCGCAATCTGCACGAAGACGGCGGGATTGTCCTTCGGTTCGCCGGCCAGCGCGCGCAACCGCTTCTGGAAGGCCATCATCGCGGCCGCCGCCAGCAGCAGGAAGGGCACCACGACGTCGAAGACCGAGCGCGGCGTGAACAGCAGCAGCGAGCTGCCGCAGAGCGTGCCGACGACGACGGTCGGAATGATCGTGACGATGCGGCGGCCCTGGCCGGCCAGGTCGGGCCGCCCGGCGACCGCGCTCGCGGCGTAGCCGGGCGCGACCGACAGCGCGTTGCTGACGTTGGCCGCCACGCCCGGCAGGCCGAGCGCGATCAGCAGCGGGAAGGTGATCAGCGAGCCGCCGCCGGCCACGGCGTTGACCGTGCCGGCCAGCAGCCCGCCGCCGAGCAGGGCGACGATCTCCAGAGCGGTCAGCGCCGGTGCTCCCGCAGCAGCTGTACGAGGTGCTGGCCCGGCGTGCCGGCCAGGTCGGCCGCCTGGGTCCGGCAGGAGAAGCCGTCGGCCAGGAAGATGTCGCCCTCCTCGGCCTTGTCCAGGGCGGGCAGCAGCTGCTGCTCGGCCACCTGCACCGACACCTCGTAGTGGCCGCGCTCGACGCCGAAGTTGCCGGCCAGGCCGCAGCAGCCGCCGAGCCGCTTGACGGTCGCGCCCGCCTTCTTCAGCAGCTTGGCGTCGGCGTCCCAGCCCATCACGGCGTGGTGGTGGCAGTGCGGCTGCGCGATGACCCGCACCCCGTCCAGCGACGGCGGCTCGTAGCCGTCCGTCTCGGCCAGCAGCTCGGCCACTGTCCTGGTCGCGGCCGCCACGTCACGGGCCTTGTCGTTGTCGACCAGCTCGACCGCGTCCTGCCGCAGCACGCCGGTGCACGACGGCTCGAGCCCGACCACCGGAATACCCTGCTTGACCGATTTGTGGAGCTCGTCCACTGTGGCGCCGAGGATCCGCCGCGCCGCGTCGAGCTGCCCGGTCGAGATCCACGTCAGCCCGCAGCACGCTTTCCGGCTGGTGACCTGCGGCGCGTACCCCGCGTCCACCAGCACCTCGACCGCCGCCTCAGCGATCTCCGGCGAGAAGTGGTCGGTGAAGCTGTCCACGAACAACACGACCGGTTTGCCGGAATTTTTCGGGATGAACGACGAACGGAAGGTGCGCGGCGCAAACGTGGGAATCGACCGCCGCTTGTCCACTCCGGCGAAGTACAGCGCGAGGCCCCGAATACCGGGCAGCGAGGTCATCACATTCGCGAAAGCCGGCATTTTGGAAGCGAGGCGGGACCACCGAGGCAGCCATCCGAGCGAATAGTGCGACCGCGGCCGCGCCCGCCCCTTGTAGCTCTGGTGCAGAACCTCGGACTTGTACGCCGCCATGTCGATCCCCGTCGGGCAGTCCGAGGCACAGCCCTTGCAGGACAGACAAAGATCCAGCGCGTCGTGTACGGCCTCGGCCCGCCAATCGGGCGCGAGATCGCCGTCCAGCATCTCCTGCAGCACGCGGGCCCGCCCGCGCGTCGAGTCCTTCTCGTTCTTGGTGGCCAGGTACGACGGGCACATCACGCCGCCCAGCACCGTGGTGTCGGCGCGGCACTTGCCCACGCCCGTGCACCGGTGCACCGCCTGGTTGAAGTCGCCGCCGTCCGCGTGATAGGCCAGCGCCAACGGCACCGTCACCGGCCGCGCCTGCGACACCCGGATGTTCGCGTCGACCGGATCCGGATCGACCAGGTTGCCGGGGTTGAGCAGGTTGTCCGGGTCGAAGGTGTGCTTGATCCGCCGGAACAGGTCGATCGCCGCCGGCGAGTACATCCGGGTCAGCAGCTCGCTGCGGGCCCGCCCGTCGCCGTGCTCGCCCGACAGCGACCCGCCGTAGCTCACGACCAGGTCGGCCGCGTCCTCCAGGAACGCCCGGAACTTCCCCGGCCCGCCCGGGGAGTCCAGCGGGAAGTCCAGGCGTACGTGCACGCAGCCGTCGCCCAGATGCCCGTACGGCATCGCGCTCAGCCCGTGCCGCTCCACCAGCAGATCGAAGTCCCGCAGGTACGCGCCGATACGCTCCGGCGGCACGGCCGCGTCCTCCCAGCCCGCGTGGGCCGGCAGCCCGCTCGGCGCCCGGCCGGCCAGACCGGCGCCGTCCTCGCGGATCTTCCACAGCGGCGCCGCCGCGGCCGTGTCCTCGACCACCAGCGAGTCGACCGCCCCCGAGGCGGCGACCAGCCTCGCCGTCCGCTCCCGGACCTCGTCCTGGTCCTCGCCCGCGATCTCGACCATGAGCCAGGCCGTGCCACCGGGCAGCGGCGGCACCGCGTCCGGGCCACGCCGGCTGCGGACCACGTCGCAGATGCGGGAGTCGATGCCCTCGCAGGCCGTCGGCTTGAACCCGAGGATCTGCGGGATCACGTCACCGGCCGTACCGAAATCGGGATAACCCAGAACCACGAGCGTGCGGTACGCCGGGTCGGCCACCAGCCGTACCGTCGCCTCGGTGACGACCGCGAGCGTGCCCTCGCTGCCGACCAGGAACTCGGTCAGGTTGAAGCCGTTCTCCGGCAGCAGGTGCTCGACCGCGTAGCCCGACACCTGGCGGCCGAAGCGGGCGAACTCGGTCCGGCCGGTCGCGAGGCTGGCCCCGATGACGTTCCGCAGCTCCTCGACGACCTTGTCGGCGCCCGAGGTCTGAGCTCCGGGCGTCTGGGCCCCGGTGATCAGCCGCTCGCCCTCGATGGTCAGCGCCGACAGACCCACGACATTGTCCGAGGTACGCCCGTAGCCCAGCGTCCGCGCCCCGCACGAGTTGTTGCCGATCATGCCGCCGATCGTGCACCGCGTGTGCGTCGACGGGTCGGGGCCGAACCGCAGTCCGTACGGCTTCGCGGCCGCCTGCAGCGTCGCCTGGATCGTGCCCGCCTGCACCCGCGCCGTCCGCGTCTCGGGGTCGACCTCGAGCACCTTGTTCATGTGCCGGCTGAAATCGAGCACCACGCCCGGCCCGATCGCGTTGCCCGCCACCGACGTGCCCGCGCCGCGGGCGGTGACCGGAACGCCCAGCTCCCGGCACACCCGCAGGGTCGCCGCCACATCGTCGTCGTGGCGCGGCCGCACGATCGCCCGCGGCACCACCCGGTACAGCGAGGCGTCGCTCGAATAGGCCGACCGGTGCGCCGCATCGGTGAGCACGTCGGCCACACCGGCCCGGCGCAGGCTGGCGGTCAGGTCGGTGTCGCTTGTCATGTCCGGTTCCAGTGGGGCTGCGTAGCGGCGGTGAACTCGGCCTTGTGGGCGTCGCCGCCATGGTAGTCGCCGCCCGGGCCACCCCCGCGCACCGGGCGTATCAGCCATCGATCACACTGCTGCCCATGGCGAACGTGACTGTGCTCGGCGCCGGCGCTGCCGGCCTGGCCGTGGCGGCCCAGCTCAAGGCGAACGGCGTGGACAGCGTCGTGCTCGAGCGCGGCCCCGAGGTGGCCACCAGCTGGCGGGGCCGCTACGACCGGTTGCGCCTGCACACCGTGCGCCGCCTGTCCGGCCTGCCGGGTTTTCCGATCCCCCGGGAGTACGGCCGGTGGGTGCGCCGCGACGACCTGGTGCGCTACCTGGAGGCGTACCGGGAACGCTTCGCCCTTGACGTCCGCACCGGCACCACGGTCGAACGGGTGAAGCCGGGGGGCGAGCGCTGGTCCATGCAGTTGGCCGACGGCTCGGAGCACACGTCGCGCACGCTGATCGTGGCGACCGGCTACCTGCACACACCGGTGATCCCCCAGTGGCCCGGCCTCGCGTCGTGGACCGGAACGCTGATCCACTCCTCGGCCTACCGCAACGCCGAGCCCTTCCGCGGCAAGAACGTGCTGGTCGTCGGCCCCGGCAACAGCGGCGCCGAGATCAGCACCGACCTGGCCGAGGGTGGCGCCGCCTCGGTGAGCCTGGCCGTGCGGACCCCACCGCACATCGTCCGCCGCGCCACGGCCGGCTGGCCCGCCCAGATGAACGGCCTGCTGCTGGGCGGCCTGCCCGAGCCGGTCTTCAACTCGATGGCGGCCACGATGGCCCGGATGGAGGTGCCGGACCTTCGCCCGTACGGCCTGGCCCGCCCCACCGAAGGTCTCAAGACCCGCCTGCGCACCCAGCGGTACGTGCCGTTGCAGGACGTCGGCATCGTCCGGGACGTGCTCGCGGGGCGCGTACGCCCGGTCGCGGCGGTCGAGTCCTTCACCGAGAACGCGGTCCGGCTGGCCGACGGCACCACCCTGACACCCGACGTGATCGTCGCCGCCACCGGCTACGGCACGGGCCTGACCAAGCTCTTCGACGACCCCACGCTGTTCGACGACACCGGTGTCCCGCTGGTCCACGGCGGCCCGTCGGCCCGCCCCGGCCTCTACTTCATGGGGTACAACGTGACACTGGGCGGCATGCTCCGCGAGCTGGCCATCGAGTCCCGCCGCGTGGCCCGCGCGGTCAGCGCTCTCTCTTAACGGCGCAGCGCGTCGTACATGCGCCAGCCGGCGATCACCGATCCACCGGTCAGGATCATGTAGCAGAACATGAGGGCCGCGGCACCGCCGAAACCGGCGACGGCCGTGAACATGGCGAAGGCGAGGGCGGCGGCGCCCGCACCGATCGTGAGCACCCAGCCGGTGGCCTTCTGCGCCGGCTGCCAGTGCGGCGACCCGCTGGCCAGCAGCATGCCCGCCACCGGCCCGGCGACCGGCATCAGCACGGCCCCGACGGTCATCAGCCCCACCGCCGTGTACTCGGCCGCGCCGCCCCGGGGGACCGCTCCCCCGCCGGTGGCGGCCGGCGGAGGAGTCGGAACCAGGGCGGGCAGCCGGATGTGGGCCGGCACGCTCCCTCGGCGCACCGCCGCCACCAGGGCTTCCGGCGGCCCTAACCGGCGGATGATCTCCGCCGGGTCCTCGAGCGGCGCACTGGGCGACGTCCGCCGCACCGCGATGTAGTCCGCCACCGTCGTCATGAGCTCGTCCCGCAGTTCGGGCGCCAGGTCCTCGCTCTGCGCCCACAGCGCAGCCAGATAATCCAGCACAACAACGTCGGTGTGTGCGAGCGGTGCCGTCGTCATTCGTTGTCCCCCGTTGCTGGATCCGGTGCGATGACAACAGCTTCGCCCCGGCCCGCCCCGGTGGACATCCGCCCGAGGACGGAATCCCCGCCACCGCCTCTACCTTTCGGCCGATGCACGGCGCCGCCCCACCAGCACCACGCGGGTGGCGATGGCACCGGAGCGCCCCGCCGACAATCCCGAGCCGGGCCGGCCAGCGCGGAAAGAGCCGGCCGCCTCGTCGACGGTGGCCGGCGAAGTTGAGCACAATGAGGGCCAGGCCGGCGGCGCGCTCCAGACGGAACCAGGTGCGATCGTGGACAGACGGATCAGTGGTCATCTCGGGTTCTCCTCCCCGCCGGAGTCCCGCCCGCTCCCGCCGCCCCACGACACCCGAATCGCCGGATCACCCCGTCGATCAGACGCGATCCGCCTGGCCGTGGCCCAGACCGAGGTCACCACCGACCCGGTCACGAACGGCCGCGCCATCCGCGCCGCGATGCGTGCGGCCGCCTCCGGCAACGCACGTCTGATCCACTTCCCCGAGGGTGCGCTGTCCGGCTACGCCGGCACGGCGAAGACCTACTACGCCGGCTGGCGCATCAACTGGGACCCGGTGGCCGACGAACTACGCCACACGATGGCCCTGGCCGCCGAACTGGGCGTGTGGGTGGTGGTGGGCGGCAACCATCGCCTGACCGGCCGGCACCGCCCCCACAACTCCCTCTGGGTGATCGACGACCAGGGCCGGCTGGCCGACCGCTACGACAAGCGCTGGCTGTCCCACTCCGAAATGAACGGCTACTACACCCCCGGCGACCACACCTGCACATTCGAGGTGGACGGCTTCCGCTTCGCCTGCCTTCTGTGCATAGAGGTCAACTACCCCGAACTATGGCTGGAACATCGGCACGTGGATTGCGTCCTGTTCTCGACATACTCCGAGGACCCCATCTTCGAGGTCATAGCCCGAGCCCACGCCGCCACCCACAATTTCTGGGTGAGCATGGCGGTCCCCGCCCAGTGCGCCCCGGCCACTCCGTCCGCCGTGATAGGCCCACACGGCTACGTGCTGCGCCACGCCCGCACAGACGCCCCGGACGTGATCTGCGTCGACCTGGACCGCTCCGACCCCACCCTCGACATAGCCCTCACTAAGGCCCGCCCATGGCGAGCCATCGCCCGGGCCGGCGACATCTACACAGCAGCCCGCGTCAGCGATCCCCGCAGCACCGACCACACCATCATCTGACGTGGTCGGTGAGCGGCACGGAGGGCTCGGGGCGGATACGCTGCCGGGCATGCTTCGTGTGGCGGGGATCCACGGCATCTTCAATCTGGACCGGCGGCGGGGTCCGGTCGAGGCCGCCGACAACCTCGCCCTGGCCTGGGGCAGCGCGCTCGGCAGGCAGGTCGACGTCAAGGTCGCCTACTACGCCGACTGTCTGGCGGCCGAGGCCGTGCAGGGGGCGGGGACCGCGTATTCGCCGGCGGAGGCTCAGGCTCAGCTGTCCGAGTGGGCGCTGGCGCTGGGGGCGCCGGCCGAGGTGGCGCAGGGGCGGCTGACGGTTCCGGTCCGTCAGATCATCACATGGATCAGCCGGACGTACGGGCTGGACCATGATCTGGTGGAAAGGTTCGTCGGTCAGTTTCTCCGCGAGGTGCCGGCCTACCTCACCGACGGCGGCTCGGCGCGGCGAGCGGCGCAGGATCGGCTGGCCGCGGTTCTTCGCGAGCATCGGCCGCGGGCGGTGATCGCGCATTCGCTCGGGTCAGTGGTCGCGTTCGAGACACTTTGCCGCTTTTCCGAGTACGAGGTGGATCTCTTCGTCACACTGGGGTCGCCGCTCGGGTTACCCGGTGTCATATTCGAGCGTCTCGAGCCGAAGGGCGTACGGCGGCCACCCGGTGTGCGCCGCTGGGTCGACATCGCCGACGTCGGCGACATCGTGGCGGCGCCGCCGCGGCTCGGTGAGCGCTTCGACGTGGACATTCACATGGACGCGCGCATCGGCCGGTTCGACTTCCACCGGGCCAAGAGCTACCTCGCTGCCGAGGCCACTCGGACAGAGATCGCCAAGCTGGCCGCCGAAGCATGACCAGCGCAGCGGCAGTGCGGATCGACCAGATCTTCTTCGGCTGGTCCACGACCGGTCACCGGCTCGCGCCGTTGAACTGGTCGTTCACCGAGGCGGACGCCTCGCAGCGGTGGTTCCAGAGGCTACGATCCCACCTCAGGCTTCTGAGAGTCGGAGGTGCCGAGCTCCCCGACGCCGCCCTCTCCTACTTCTCGTTCGAAGACGGGCTCGCGGCGGTGGTACGCCGGGTCAACGAGGGCGACAGCGCCGGGCGCAACAATTCCCACGCCCTGATCGGCCCGGCCGACGCGCTGGCGGCCGAGGCGGCCCTGGGCATGAGCCTCTGGACAGGCTGGCGGTCCGACGACCCCTCGCCCGCGATCCTGGAGCCCATGTTAGGCGGAGTGCTCAGGCAGGCGACCCGGGTGGCCGAGAAGCGCCTTCTGCCCAGGCTCGCCGGCCGGTCGGCCGATCTGACAGCGGTCCTGGCCCAACTCTTGGCCGACCCCGCCGGCCCGATCAGCGTCATCGGCTGTCCCGATGCCGGCCGACCGGCCGTGCTGTGGGGCCTGGCCCGGATCGCGGCGCGCATTCGGCTCAGTGTGCCGGACTGGTCGTTCTCCACGTATGAGGACCGGCACGACGCCGGCGTGGAAGACCTGCCGCGCTTCGTCTTCCTGCCGGTCCTTCCACAAACGGGGGTCTCGGTCAGGCGGACGGTCGTCGACGTGGAACACCCCTCGGAGCAGCTTGCGCCGCATCGTGAGCGCGCCGAGCAGTTGGTCCGGGATCTGCTTCAGGGCGGCCGCAAGTCCGTCGCGGCACCGCGCCGAGCGCCAGCGCCGAAGTCGAAGACCCACAAGGCTGTCTGCATCGGGTTGTCGTCATTCGGCGCCGACCCCAAGCCCGGCGTGGAGCCAGAGCCGGGGCGCTGGCCGGACCTGCCCCAGGCGGCCGGGCGGATGCGCGCCCTCGCCCGGACGTTCACCGATCTCGGTTTCACGGCGACCACGCTGACCGACCTGTCCAGCCGGGATCTCGGCGCGACCGTCCGCAAGATCATCGATGACGCCGCCGAGACGGACGTCCTGGTCTTCCACCTGTTCAGCCACGGCTACCTGACACCGTCGGGAAGTCTGCGGGTGATCGGCGCGGACGGTGAACACCACGAGGCGACCGACGTCGGCGACTGGCTGAAGCGGATCGTCGACGCCGAGGCCCCCGTACCGATGACGCTCTTCCTGCTCGACGTCTGTCACGGCGGCAGCGTCGCCCGGCTGTTCTGGCAGCCCGCCATCAACGACGAGGACGCCCGGGCCTGGGTGATCGCGGCCGCCGCGCCGGACGAGCAGGCCTACGCCGGCCGGTTCACGGACGCGGTGATCAGGGTCCTCGGCGATCTCGCCGAAGGCCGCCTCGACATCGACCAGTCATTCCGCTTCGCTCCGCTCGACACCATCGCTCAGCTGATCCGCCGCGACGTTCTCCACAATGCCACCGCCGCGGGCGCTTTCGTCCAGCGGGTGACGGCGAGCCGGGTGGACATCAGCGCCGGGCTGCCCGAGCTGCCGTTCTTCCCCAACCGGCAGTACGCGAAGACCCCACGCCACGATGCCCGGACCCGGATCGACGCCGCCGCCAAGCCTTTCCTGGACGATCTCGACGAGGCGCTGGACCCGGTGCACTTCCTCTCCCGCGCGGCCGGGCACGGCGGGCCGGTCCGCGACGAGCTTCCCGGCTGCTTCAGCGGGCGCCGCCGCGAGCTGCGCCTGCTCTCGCCGTGGCTCAACCTGCAGGACTCGGTGGGCTTGCGAGTGGTGACCGGCAGCCCCGGCGCGGGCAAGTCGGCGCTGATCGGCGTGCTGGTCTGCGCGGCCCATCCGATGATGCGCGACAGCACCCGGGCCGTCTGGGAGGCGGTCGAGCAGGCGCCGTACCTGAATAAGACGATGGCCGCGGTTCATGCCCGCGCGCGGACGCCGGCTCAGATCATCTCTTCCGTGGCGCGCCAACTCGGCGTCGTGTCCGGCGTGCCCGAGCCGGCCGCGGCCGACCTGATCGCGGCCCTGACCGTCATGCCGGAGCCGCCGGTGATCGTCATCGACGCGCTCGACGAGGCGATCGGCGCGGAACTGCTCATGCGGGAGCTCCTGCTTCCCCTCACGCGGGTGGTGCGGCCCGACGGCGATCCGGTACGCCTGCTGGTCGGCATGCGGCCCTGGGCCGAATTCGAGCCGCTGCGGGCCGAGGCCGAGCGCCAGGGCCGCGTCGTCGACCTCGACGACGTCGACGAGCGGGAGCTCAGCCGCGACGTCGGCGCCTACGTCCGGCGCCTGTTGCTGACGGATCCACGATGGGATCGGCTGGAGTACGACGGCGCGGCCTCGACACTGGCCCGCGCGGTCGCCGAGACCCTGACCCAGGACCAGGCCAACCGGGAGTGGGGCGCTTTTCTGGTCGCCGGGCTGTTCAGCGGCTACCTGCTGAACAGCTACGCGGAGCCGATCAGTGATCAGGCGACGGCCATCGACGTGGGTCGCAGTGTGCCGCGCACGCTGCCGGATCTGCTCGAACTCGATCTGCTGACCCGGGCGACCGACGTCTGGACCCGGCCGATCCTGGCCGCCGCCGCCCACGCCAAGGGCGACGGCATGCCCGCCCGGCTCCTCGGGCACGCCGCGGCGGCGCTGGACCGCGAGGCGCCACCGGACACGCAACTGGTCCTCGAGGTCCTCGACACCGTCCGGTTCTACCTCCGGCAGAGCGCGGAGGTCGACGGCACCACGGTCTACCGGCTGTTCCACCAAGGACTGGCCGACTACCTCAAGCAGACGGCCGAGGTCGTGCCGGTGGCGAGCGGGCTCCTCGGCTCGGTCCGGTCGTGGGCGCCCGCCAGGCGTCAGGCCCCAGCCGTGCCGCGATGGGAACTCGCCGAGCCGTACCTCAAGCGGCACATCGCCCAGCACGCACGCGAGGCCGGCCGTCTCGCCGATCTCCTGGCCGACGCCGATTTCCTGGTCACCGCCGACCCCGCCGTCGTGCTGCCCGAGCTCGCCGGTCTCGCCGTCACAGGGCCCGCGGTCACCGCGTACCGCCGGGCGGTCAGCGCCGGGTTCGATCGCGCCGATCGCAGTGGTCGTACTCAGCGCCTCGCCCTGGCCGCCGTACGCGCCGGCGCCAGCGGGCTGGCGGAAGCGACCGCGGACATGGCCGAGCACGACGGGGTCCTCGGCTGGCGGCCGTTGTGGGTGCGAGACGGCTCAGCTACCGCGATCGGCGCCGACGAACGCTGGGCCGTGCTCGGCACGGCCGAGGGGACGATCATCGTGCTCGATGCGAACGACGGCACGCCGCTCTGGGGCGAGACCGGTGCGCACGCTGGACCGGTCGTCGCGGTGGCGCCGGGTCAGGTCGACGACGGGCCCGGCGTCCTGAGCATCGATGACAAGGGCATGTTCCGCCGCCGCCGTCTCCACCACGAATACGAGGCACGTACGTCGTGGATCGGAGCCGCCACGAGGCTCCGAACATCGCCGAGCCTGTTCGGTGAGGACTGCGCCGTCATCGTGTCCGGCACTGGTGCCGCCGCCATCTGGGGCGTCGACTCGGGCCGGCGGCTGGCGACCGTCGACGGCCTGATCATGGACGCCGAGTGTTTCACCGTCGGCCGGACAGCGGGCCGAATCCTCGCGGAAGCGAGACGACCAGGAATCGTGACGGTGAAAATGGCCGGCGGCCGCCTGACGACCCTGGAGCACGACTACGCGGTCTCCGCGGTCACGGCCGGCGCGGTCGGCGACGTGCTGGTGATCTTCACGGCCGACGACAGCAGCACCATCCATGCCTGGGACCTGTACGGGCGGCGCTGGGGCCGCTTCGACCTCGCCGGCCGAATCCATCGGCTGCACGCAACCGCCCACGGCCTTCTGATCGTTCAGGGCCCGGGCACGTTGACCGGGCTCCGGTTCGCCCCGCACGGCCTGACCGCCGAGCCGCTGCCGGTCAAGATCGACACTCTGGAACTGGTCACGACCTTCGGCCCAACCGTCGATACTCAGGTCCGGTCGGCGTCGGCGAGAGTCGGCGAAGGCCCGGATTCCGGTCGCGCCGGCGCCCACTGATCCGGGTGCCTCATGCCGGCGGCCGGCGGCCGAGGAACGACGGAAGCATGGCCAGGCCGAACAACAGAAGAACCACGCCCTGCGACACGTCCATGGCGCCGAGCAGATAGCCGAGAGCGTTGTTCGCCTGGAAGGGGGAGTCGCCGAGGAACGACATGTTCGACGCGGTGTGCAGCAGCGATCCGGTGACCGCTCCGGGGCCGTGTCCGACCGGCGCGCCGTCCGCGTAGTGGAAGGCGTCGAACGACACCGCGGCGACCAGACAGGCGAGCGAGTTGCTCACCAGCGTGGCGATGGCGAGATAAATGTACAGCCGCAGTTCGGCGAGGTTCTCGCCGGCGCTGCCGGGCAGGCTGCGATGGAAGCCGAGCGTCAGATAGACGCGCGCATAGCTTCCGACCGTCAGATACCAGGCCAGCGCTTCGAGGTAGGCCAGCAGAGCGACGGCCGTGGCCAGCAGCGCACACGCCAGCGCCAGCCCTCGGGGACCGGTCTCGGTCCTCGCGAGCAGCTCGGGTACGGCGATGATGACGACGGCGGCGGCGACCACGCCGGGCGCGGTGTAGAAGGTGGACCACAGGCGAAGGGCCCATCCGAGTACGGCCGCCGCCCCTGTTCTGCCGATCAGACTGATGTACCGCTCGCGAACGCGATATTCCTTGGCCCCGAACGGAAAGAAGCGCGCGCCGGTCGCCTTCAGCAGGGCGATCTTCTCGGCATCGCTGCGCGGTGGGTTCTCGGCGTAGAGCCTGCGGTAGTCGTCACCCCGCCGAGAAACCCAGCGGGTGGCATTGATGATCGCCACGCATTTCAGAGCCAGATGTGGCAGGAGCACGACGAGCAGAACGGTTCCCCAGGGCGCCATCCTGCCTCCGTGCGTCCGGCGAAGGTAGCGGGGTGGAAAGCCTATGGCCGGCGGGCGGGAATCTCAACAAATCCGGCCGGTGACCATGATCTGTAAAGGTTTTCATGCGCCCAGAAAGAGATCATGGTCGATGCATTGACTTTCCGATGAAACGGATTGCAGGCTGGCCCGCATGGCGGTGACCATCAAGGATGTGGCTCGGGCGGCTGGGGTCTCGGCCGCCACGGTCACCCGGGCGCTGTCCAATCCCGAGGTGGTGCGGCCCTCGACGCGGGATCGGGTCAAGGAGATCGCGGCCAGTCTCGGGTACCACCCCAATCGGGCCGCGCGGGGGCTGATCACCGGGCGTACCGGAAATCTGGGCCTGCTCGTTCCCGATCTCGGCAATCCGTTCTTTCCCAGCATCGTCAAGGGCGTGCAGGCCCGGGCCCACGAGGCCGACCACGCCGTCTTCCTGGCCGACACCGACGAGGATCCGGCGGCCGAGGCCGGGCTTGTGCGCAAGCTGGCCAAGCAGGTCGACGGGGTTCTGCTCTGCTCGCCGCGGATGGCCGAGGCCGAGCTGCGCGAGCTCGCCGCCGAAGTGCCGGTCGTGCTGCTCTACCGGCGTATTCCGGGGGTTCCGTCGGTGACCGCCGAGTTTCTCGACGGGATGCGCCAGGCCGTGAGCCACCTCGTCGCGCTCGGGCACCGCCGGGTCGCGTACGTCGCCGGCCCCAGATCATCGTGGGCCAACCGGGAACGCGTCCGCTCGCTGCGCGCCGTGGCCAAGGGGAAGGTCGAGCTGGTCGAGACCGGCAACGTGGCGCCGCAGTTCGAGGGCGGCGTCTCGGTGGCCGACCGGGTGCTGGCCGAGCGGGTGACCGCGGTGATCGCCTACAACGACCTGGTCGCGCTCGGGCTGCTGCACCGGTTCGCCGCCCGCGGCGTCGGCGTGCCGGGCGACATCAGCGTGCTCGGCTTCGACGACATCCCGCTCTCGGCGATGGTCCATCCCGCACTCACGACTGTCGCGCTGCCCAAGGAACTGGCCGGTCAGGCCGGCGTCGACCTGCTCCTGAGACGGCACGACAAGGAACGTCGCGAACTTCCCACCCAATTGATGGTACGAGGCTCCACCGGCCCCGCCTGAGGAGACACCATGTCCCGAAAGATGATCACCGCCGCCGTGGCCACCGTCCTGCTGGCCGCCGCCTGCGGCGCCCCCGACAGTCCGGACGGAAACGGCAACGGCGGCGGGCCCGTCACCCTCAACATCCTCGACGTGGCCGGCAACCTCCAGCTGACCCAGGGGATGATCGACGAGTTCGCCGCCGGGCACAAGGACCAGATCGGCAAGGTCACCTACTCCAAGGCGACCGCTCCTGAGCTGGTCGGCAAGATCAAGGCGCAGCAGAACGCGAACCGGGTCGACATCGACCTCGTGCTGACCGGCGTCGACGGCCTGGCCGCCGGCATCGAGCAGGGCCTGTGGACGCCGCTGGCCGACGCCAAGCCGAAGCTGACCGGCATGGCCAACTACTCCGAGGGCGCCGCCGCGATGCAGAAGCTGGCCGGCGACTACGGCGTCACCGTCACCTACTACCCGTCCGGCCCGCTGATCGAATACCTGCCGGCCAAGGTTCCGGATCCGCCGAAAACCGCCGCGGACCTTCTCGCGTACGCCAAAGCGAACCCCGGCGCCGTCCAATACGCCCGCCCGTCCAACTCCGGGCCGGGCCGCACCCTGCTCATGGGCCTTCCGTACCTGCTGGGCGACAGCGACCCCAAGGACCCGGGGAACGGCTGGGCCAAGACCTGGCAGTACCTGACCGAGCTCGACAAGTACGTCACGCTCTACCCGTCGAGCACGTCCGAGACCATGAAGAACCTGGCCAACGGCTCGGCGAAGATCATCGCGACCACCACCGGCTGGGACATCAATCCGCGGGTGCTCGGCACCGTACCGAAAGAAGCGAAAGTCCAGGCCCTGGAGGGCTTCCACTGGGTCACCGACGCGCACTACGCGGTGATCCCCAAGGGTGTCCCGGCCGGCAAGCAGACCGCCATCGTCGACCTGCTGCAGGACATGCTGACCCCGCGGCAGCAGGCCAAGGCGTACGACAAGGGCTATTTCTATCCCGGCCCGGCGGTGAAGGACGTGACCCTCGACATGGCGCCGGCCGAGAGCAAACAGGCGATTGAGGAGTACGGGCGTCCCGAGTACGACAAGCTCATCGCCGACCACCCGCTCGAGGTGCCGCTGGACGCGAAGGCACTGGTGGCGGCGTTCGACAAATGGGATCGCGAGGTCGGCGGCGCGAAGGTGAAGAAGTGACGGCGTTCCAGGAGCTGCGCCTGGACGGGGTGCGCCGGCGCTTCGGCGGCAAGGACGCCCTGGCGGGGCTGAGCCTGACGATCCGGCGGGGCGAATTCATCGCCCTGCTGGGCCCGTCCGGCTGCGGCAAGTCGACGGCGCTGAACTGCCTGGCCGGTCTGCTGCCGCTGACCGAGGGCAGCATCTGGCAGGACGGCGCCCGGCTCGACACCCTGCCCCCGGAGCGGCGCGGCTTCGGCATGGTCTTTCAGAGCTACGCGCTCTTCCCCCATCTTTCCGTACGCCGGAACATCTCCTTCGGCCTGCAGATGCGCCACCTGCCGCGGGACGAGGTCCGCCGCCGCACCGACGAGGCGATCCGGCTCGTCCGGCTCGAGGAGCACGCCCGCAAGCTGCCGGGCCAGCTCTCCGGCGGCCAGCAGCAGCGGGTGGCGATCGCCCGCGCGGTGGTGCTGGAGCCGTCGCTCGTGCTCATGGACGAGCCACTGTCCAACCTCGACGCCAAACTCCGCCTGGAGATGCGGACGGAGATCCGGCGGCTCCATCAGTCGCTCGGGCTCACCACGGTGTACGTGACCCACGACCAGGAGGAGGCGCTGTCGCTGGCCGACCGCCTGGTCGTGCTGCGCGACGGCCGGGTGGAGCAGATCGGCACGCCCGAGCAGCTGCACAACCGCCCGGCCAACGCGCACGTCGCCGACTTCATGGGATACCGCAACCTGCTGCCGATGAAGGTGAAGGCGGTGCACGGCGACACGGTGGCCCTCGACGGCTCGGGCCTGACCTTGGAGGGTACGGCGGTGGGCCCGGTCGCCGCGGGTGACGAGGTGGTGGCCGGGATCCGCCCCGAGGACCTGCGCGCCGGCCCGCACGGGGTGCCGGTGACCGTGGAGGTGGTCGAATACCAGGGCCGCGAGCTGGCGGTCGAAGCCCGTACCGAGGAAGGGGTCGCGCTCTTCCTGCGGGCCACCGAGCGGCCCACCCCCGGCGACCGGATCACGGTCACCGCCGCCCCGTCCCGCGTGCTCGTGTTCCCGGCGGGCGCCCGATGACGGCGACCCTGCCCGGCGCGGGACCCACTCCGCCCAGCGCGGGCCCCGCCCGTCCCGGCGCCGGTAGGTCCCCGCGGGTGGCGCTGCGGCACCGGCTGGCCGAGCGGGGCATCGACCGGCAGCTGCTGTTGCTCGCGCCGGCGCTGATCGGCGTCCTCGCACTGTTCGTCTACCCGTTCGCGTACGGCATCGGCCTGTCGTTTCAGCCGGCCGAAGGCGGCGTGTTCGGCGCGTACCGGACCTTCTTCACCGACGCCTACGAGCGTGCCACCATCGCCACGACGCTCGGGCTCGCGCTTCCGGCGGCGATCCTGAACGTGGCGGCCTCGGTGCCCATCGCGTACCGGATGAGAGGCCGTTTCCGCGGAAAGCGTCTGCTGACAACGGTTCTGGTGGTGCCGATCACCCTGGGCACGGTGCTGACGGCCGAGGGCCTGCTCAACTATCTGGGCCCGGCCGGCTGGTTCAACCGCACGCTGATGACGATCGGCCTGACCGACGCGCCGGTGCGCCTGACGAACAACTACTGGGGCGTCTTCTTCTCGCTGGTCATCACCGGGTTCCCGTTCGCGTTCCTGCTGATCCTGTCGTACCTGTCCGGCATCGACCCGACGCTGGACCGCGCGGCGGCGACCCTGGGCGCGGGGTGGTGGCAGCGCTTCCGCCGGATCACCCTGCCGCTGCTGGCGCCCGGCCTGGCCACGACGTTCTGCCTGACGTTCGTGCTGGCGTTCAGCGTCTTCCCGTCGGCCGTGCTCGTGGGTGATCCGGCCGGCACGACGCGGGTCATCTCGATCGCCGCCTACCACGCCGCGTACGAGGTGTACGACTATCCGCTCGGCAGCGCCATCGCCGTGATCATGGGCCTGGTCGAGCTGGCGGTGGTCGCCGTCGTGCTCGGCCTGCGTTCCCTGCTCTACACCGGTTCGACGGGAGGCAAAGGATGAGGCTTCGATTCACCGTCGGCGCCTGGCTCGTGTGGGGCGCGGTCATCTTCTTCTTCGTCAACCTGGCCGGCGTCATCTTCTCGGTGGTCGTCAACTCGTTCGGCGAACGCTGGTTCGACACCTGGCTGCCGCAGGGCTGGACAACGCAGTGGTACGCCTCGGCCTGGAACGAGTTCGGCCTCTTCCAGATCCTGATCGTGACCCTCGAGGTGGCACTCCTGGTGGTGGCGATCTCGCTGCTGGTGGGCGTACCCGCCTCGTACGTCCTGGCCCGCCGCTCCTTCCCCGGCCGCCGCCTCGTCTACCTGCTGTTCCTGCTGCCGATCCTGATGCCCCCCATCACATACGGAATTCCCCTGGCCACGGTCCTCTACAAGTACGGCCTGGCCGGCCACCTGGCGGGCGTGGTCCTGGCCAACCTGGTCCCGTCGATCCCGTTCGTCATCCTCACGATGACCCCGTTCATCGAACAGATAGACCCCTCGATCGAACGAGCCGCCCGCATGTGCGGCGCCCGAACCGGCCAGGTGTTCCTGCGCGTCCTGGCCCCGTTACTGGTGCCCGGCATCCTGGCCGCCTCGATCCTGGTCCTGGTCCGCACGGTGGGCATGTTCGAGCTGACCTTCCTGACCGCCGGCCCCGACTCACAGACCTTGGTGGTGGCCCTCTACTACTCGATGTCAGCCGCCGGCATCCGAGCCCAACAGTCCGTTGACGCCATGGCAGTCATCTACACCGCCTCCATGCTGGTCCTGCTGGTCGTCGCCCTGCGCTTCGTCAACCCCACCCAACTGGTAGCCCGAGTCAAAGAGGACCCCGACTAGAACCCTTGGAGCCGCGCTGCCGCCTCGGCTCCAAGCGGCCTGCTCGGACCGCACCGTGGCTCAGCCGCGACCATCGGGTCCCGACGCAGTACCGCCTCAGCCTCATCCGGCCTCCTCGCACGGCGGGCAGGCGCAGCCGGCGGCGGCTCCTCCGGGTGATCGGCGGCTATCGCCGGTGACGCGTTACCGGTCGGTAGTCCCGATGTGGCAAGGTCGTCGCGGTGGAACGACTGATCGACGTGGGTGACGGATCACTGTGGACCGGGGACACCGGGGGTGATCTGCCGCCGGTGGTGTTCCTGCATCCCGGGGTCGGTGACGCGCGGATCTGGGATCCCGTCTGGGAGCGGCTCGGCGGCCGGCACCGGCTGATCCGTTACGACGTCAGGGGTTTCGGCCGCTCGGCGCCGCCGGCCGGGCGGTTCTCGCGGCTGGACGACCTGCGCCGGCTGCTCGACCGGCTCGACGTCGGGCCGGCGCTCTTCGCCGGCTGCAGCATGGGCGGCGGGACCGCGCTCGACCTCGCCCTCGCCGAGCCCGGCCGGGTTCGCGGGCTGGTGCTGGCCTGTCCCGGCATTTCCGGCGCCCCGCCCGCTCACGAACCGGGCGCCGAGCCGGACAGCCCCGACCCGGACGTCTTCGTCGAACAGGGCGTCGCCCGGTGGGCGAGATCCGGTCGCGACCCGCTGGTCGTCGATCTGCTGCGGTCGGCGGTCCGGTTCTGGCTCAACTGGGGCGAGGCCTACCTCGCCGACGACGGCGACGCGTGGTCCCGGCTCGAGGAGGTGGCCACGCCCAGCGTGCTGCTGCTCGGTGAGCTCGAACGCCCGTCGTTCGTCCCGGCCTGCGTCGAGGCGGCGCGGCGCATTCCCGGCTGCCGCCTCGTACGTGTGCCCGGCGCCGACCACTTCCTGCCGCTCCGAGCGCCCGAAGCGGTGGCCGAAGCACTGCTGCGGCAAGCGAAGGAGACCCGATGAGCGAACGGCTCGAGGAGACCTATCTCTGGTTCGACTGCACACCGCAGCAATCTCTTCTCGGCATCGACGTGGACGGCCGCCGGGTCTCGTTCGCCGAGCACGTGTTCTACCGCTTTCACGACGACCGCATCGCCGAGGTGTGGTCCTTGATAGACACCGACGGCGTACGGCGTCAATTGGCGCACTGACCTGCCGCCGTCGGCATCGATGACGGAAAATCGGCGTGTGGTTCTTCTGCAGCGCGCCGTTGCCACGGCCGTGGTCGCCGCGACCTTCGCCCGGCGGATGATCCTGGCCGAGGACCGGGCCGAGTTCGTGCGGACGGCGACCGACGAGGGACGCTGATCTGCGATACGGCCTGACGTGGAAGAAACTACGCAGGTCGGCGACCAGCCGGGAATGCTCGAGAGCCTGACGTTCGGCTAGGCAGGGCGCCTCCCCGCGGCTGCTGCGGGCATTGAAAGCGGCCGAACGGCGAGAACCGGTGGAACAGCCGCGGCCCAAGGTCGAAGCCGGCCTGCCGAACGAGTGCTCGAGGCCAACCTTCGCCTGGTGGTCATCGTGGCCGGACGCCACACCGGCCGCGGCCTGGCCTTCCCCGACCTCATCCAGAAGGGCACCCTGGGCCTGATCCGCGCGATCGCCGACCAGGCCCGCGCCTTCCCCTTGCCCGGGCCGGCCACCCGCATGGACCGGGTCCGCGAGATCGAGGCCCAGGTGCCGGCGATGGCCGAGGTTTCCGGACGGGACGCGAAACCGGCGGTTGACTTTGTTTCGTGCCGATGACAGCGTTGTCATCGCTCGTTCCATCGTTGTAAACCGCGGCTAGGAGTGCGCGTGTTCCATCGATCCACCCCGCGACGCGGCCGGGCGGCCGCGACCGTCGCCATCCTCGCGGCCGGCCTCGCGCTGGCCGCCTCGTCCCCGGCCGATGCCCACGGGCACGGCGCCCACGATTCCACCGTGGTCTCCGGGAAGGCGCGCTTCGAAGTGCTCTCCCCGACCCTGATCCGCACCGAGTACGGGACGTTCACCGACGCGTCCACGTTCAACGTGATCGGGCGGGACTCGTTCCGCCCGGTGCGCTTCACCAAACGTACGGAAAAGGGCTGGCTGACCATCGACACCGGCGCCCTGACGCTGCGATACAAGGTCGGGTCCGGCTCCTTCACCGCCGATAACCTGGACATCAAGCTGCGCGCCGGCCGGCAGACCGTGCAGGCCGCGCCGTGGGCCGGCCACTACCCGCCCAGCTGCGAGGCCGGCGTCCTCTGCGAGGCCGAGGCGCTTGACGTGCGCGGGCCGGGCGTGGCCACCGACCACCGTGACTACACCGGCAAGGGCTTCACGGCCGGTTACACCGGCACCGGCGACGCCATCGTCTTCACCACCGCCGCCACCGGCAGCCTGCAGCTGGCCGTGCGCTACGCGAACAGCACCGGCGGCGACGGCCAGAACGTCACCCGTACGCTGACCGTCGCGGTCGACGGGACGAACCGGGCGCTCAGCCTGCCGCCGACCGCCAACTGGGACACCTGGGGCGTGGCGACCGTACCGCTCGACCTCGCCTCCGGCACCCACCAGATCAGCGTCGTCAAGGGCGCCAACGACACCGGCAACGTCAACATCGACAGCCTGGCGCTGATCCGCCCCGGTGACGCCTACCCGGCGCCGGCGCCGGCCGCGCCGCAGCCGTGCCCGTTCGGCACGGTGTGCGAGGCCGATCAGGGCACTCTTTCCGGCGGCGCCCGCACCGCCTCCGACCACAACGGATACGCCGGTGAGGGCTTCCTGGCCGGTCTCGAGAACACCAGCTCCTCGGCCGCGCTGACCGTGACCGGCGTGCCGGCCAAGGGCACCTACCGGGTGCAGGTCCGCTACGCCAACGGCAAGGCCGGCGCCCAGCCGATCCAGACCCGCACGATGACCGTCAACGGCACCACGGTGACGCTGCCGGCCACGTCGAGCTGGGACTACTGGCGTACGGTCGAAGCGCCCGTGACCTTGGACAAGGGCACCAACACGGTGACGCTGGCCTGCCCCACCGCCGCCAGCTGCAACGTCAACGTGGACACGGTCGCCCTGGTCCGGGCCGGCACCCCGCTGCTCGCCCCGCACGCCGCGCTCGGCGGTTACCGCCGCGGTCTCGACGGCGTCAACGGCGCCGCGCTGACCGAGCCCGGCCTGCTCTACCAGGACGGCTGGTCGCTGCTCGACGACTCCGCGTCGGCGCTGTACAACACCCGGACCGGCAAGGTCACGCCGCGTTCGGGACAGGCGCAGGACGGGTACGTCTTCGCGTACGGCCAGGACTACACCCGCGGCCTGAACGAGCTGTCGAAGCTGACCGGCCCCACGAAGCTGCTGCCGAAGTGGGCGTACGGCGTCTGGTACTCCGAGTACTACGACCGTACGGCGTCCGAGTTCCAGGACATCGTCAAGCGGTTCGAGTCGGAGAACGTGCCGCTGGACGTCCTGATCGTCGACACCGACTTCAAGGCGCCGGACCGGTGGAACGGCTGGAACTTCGACACCTCCCGCTTCCCCGACTACAAGGCGTTCCAGTCCTGGCTGACGAAGCGGGGCATCCGGACCAGCCTGAACATCCACCCGAGCATCCTCGGCTCGGACCCGAAGTTCGCCCAGGCCCAGGCCACCGCCAAGGGCAAGCTGAAGAAGACCGGCTGCAACGGCGGCGCCGACTGCTACACGTTCGACTTCGGCGACCCCGACCAGCTCAAGGCGTACTTCGACCTGCACTCGTCGCTGGCCGACCCGGACTTCTGGTGGCTGGACTGGTGCTGTGACGCCTCGACGTCCACGCAGGCCGGCGTGACCGGCGACGCCTGGATCAACCAGCAGTACGCGGCCCGCGACGGCTTCGCGTTCTCCCGGGCGTACGGGTCGCTGCAGGCCGGCGGCTACGGCAACCCGACGGCGGTGCCGACCGGCCCGTGGGCCGACAAGCGCACCACCCTGCACTTCACCGGTGACACGGTCTCCACCTGGGAGACGTTGCAGGCGCAGGTCGGCTACACGCCGGGCGAGTCGGCCGCGACCGGCCTGGCCGCGGTCAGCCACGACATCGGCGGCCACACCGGCGGCCTGTCGACCGAGAAGGGCGCCGAGCCGGACAGCACGAAGCTCCCGGACGACCTCTACGCCCGCTGGGTGCAGCTCGGCACGTTCCAGCCGATCGACCGCCTGCACTCCAACCACAGCGACCGCCTGCCCTGGCAGTACGGCCCGGCCGCCAGCGCCTCGGCCAAGAAGTTCCTCCAGCTGCGGGAGAAACTGCTGCCTTACACGTACGCGGCGGCCAAGGAGGCCACCCGGACGGGCACCCCGATCGTCCGCCCGATGTACCTGGCCTACCCGGGTCAGCAGGAGGCGTACGCGACGGCCGGCTCGCAGTACCTCTACGGCGACGACTTCCTGGTCGCCCCGGTCACCACCCCCGGCGACACCGCGACCACCACGGTCTGGTTCCCGCCGGGCCACAACTGGAAGGACTACTTCACCGGCAAGGTCTACCAGGGCGGCACCACCGCTCAGGTGACGTCGACCATGGCCACGATGCCGGTCTTCGTCCGCTCCTGACCGCACCGCTCCCCGCGCGCCCCCGGCCTCCGTCAGGCCGGGGGCGCGCGCCCGTCATGATGGAGCGATGCGCCTGGTCTCCCTGCTCCCGTCGGCCACCGAGATCGTCTACGCCCTGGGCCTGGGCGACGACCTGGTCGGGGTGACCTTCGAATGCGACGAACCGGCGTCGGCCCGTGCCGAGAAGACGGTGGTGGTCGGCGGCCGCGACACGCGCGGCCTGACGCCGGCCGAGATCGACGATTACGTACGGACCCGCATGGCGAACGGCGAGGACCTGTACACGCTGCACGCGGGCGCGCTGGCCGCCCTCGACCCCGAGCTGATCCTGACCCAGGACCTCTGCCGGGTCTGCGCGCTCCCGTCCGGGCACGTCAACGACGCGCTCGACCATCTGGGCTGCCGCGCCGAGGTGCTGTCGCTCGACCCGTACACCTTGAACCAGGTCCTGGAGACGTTCCTCGAGGTGGGGATGGCCGCGGGGGTGCCCGAGCGGGCCGAGGCGCTGGTCGCGGGCCTTCGCCACCGCCTGGCCGCCGTCGCCGGGGCGGTCGCGGGCCGTACCCGCCCGAGGGTGGCCGTGGTCGAGTGGGTCGACCCGCCGTTCACTGCCGGCCACTGGGTGCCCGACCTGGTCAGCGCGGCCGGCGGCGTCCCGGTCGCGGCGCGCGGTGGGCAGCGCTCGATCGAGACGACGTACGCCGACCTGGCCGCCCCCGACCCGCGAATGGTCCTGGTGACCCCGTGCGGCTTCCACCTGGACGGCGCCGCCGCCCAGGCCGCCGCGGTGGTCCCCCACTTCCCGGGCGCCCAGGTCTGGGCCCTCGACGGCGACAGCCTGATCGTCCGGCCCGGCCCGCGCCTGATCGACGGCGTCGAGACGATCGCGGCCATCCTGCACCCGGCCGCGTTCCCCCAGGGGCCTAGCCCGAGATCCGCTCGACGTCTTTCTTGAGGGCCTCGGCCTCCTGCTCGGTGACGTCCTTCAGGGCCTCGGCGATCTTGTCGAGCGGCACCCCGGCCCGGGTCAGCGCTTCCACCCACCGCTCGTGAACCGACTTGTCGGCGACATTCGACATGCCCCCAGCCTCTCAGCTGACCCGCCCCCGCCACCGCCTAACCGGGGAAAACCGGCGGTCAGTGGGCCAAGGCGGGGTGGCGGGCCGGTGCGGGGTCGGTCGCCCAGCGGGAGCGGGCGGCCTCGCGGACCCGCATGGCGCGGTAGAGCCAGCGGATGTCCAGGCCGAACGACCAGGCCGGGGTGGCGACCGCGAGGGCGAGCACGGCCACCGTCACCGGCACCGGGAGGAACCCGGCCATCGCCACGACGAGGCCGACGCCCTGGACGACCGCGGGGATCTTGCGGGAGAACCGCGGCGGCAGCGGGGCGTTGAGCCACGGCCACGCCCAGGACGCCGCGACGAACACGTAGCGGAAGGCGCCGATCGCCACCCACCACCAGCCGTAGTGGTCGCCGGCGTAGACGCTGAGCACCAGGACCAGGAACGAGTCGACCTCCATGTCGAACCGCGCCCCGAGCGCCGTCGCCGTGTTGGTGCGGCGGGCCACCTGCCCGTCCACGCCGTCCAGGGCCAGCGCCACCGCCGCGATGGTGACCAGCACCGCCGTGTTGACCGGATCGGTGAACGAGGTCACCACCATCGCGGTCACGCCGCCGGCCAGGATCGCGCGACTGAGCGTGACCGCGTTCGCCGCGCCGAGCCGCGTCATTCCGGCCCGGCCGAGCCCGGCGCCGAGCAGACCGCAGAGCACCAGGCCGTACGCCGCCCCGGCGACCAGCCCGCCCGCGGTGAGGCTGAGGGTGCTGCCCAGCAGAGCCAGCAGGGAAAGCTGGGCGGCGAGACCGAGCACCGGCCCGCGCGAGGGGCCGGTCACTGCTTCGGCGGTACTGAGGGTCACCGTGGCTCCTCCGGTTCACAAGATCGGCCGCCGCGTATGGTTGCCGTCGTCAGCGCTTTACACGAGCGGAACCGGCGAACGGTTCAGCCTGCTGAAGGGAACCTCCCATGTCGGGTGACGCCGAGGCGTTCTGGCTCGCCGAGGCCGGCCGGGGTGAAATCCGCCCGGAGAGGGTCCGCGAGCCGGGTCCGGACGAGGTTCTGGTGCGCACCCTCCACAGCGGCGTGAGCAGGGGAACCGAGACGCTGGTGTTCACCGGCCGGGTGCCCGAGAGCCAGTGGCCGGCGATGCGCGCGCCGTTCCAGGAGGGCGACTTCCCGGCCCCTGTGAAGTACGGCTACCTCAACGTCGGCGTCGTCGAGAAGGGCCCGGAAGATCTTCTCGGCCGTACGGTCTTCAGCCTCTTCCCGCATCAGACCCGCTTCGTGGTGCCCGTGTCGTCGGTCACCGTGGTCCCGGCCGAGGTTCCGGCGCACCGCGCCGTGCTGGCCGGCACCGTCGAGACGGCCGTCAACGCCCTGTGGGACGCGGCCCCGCTGATCGGCGATCGGGTGGCCGTGGTCGGCGCCGGCATGGTCGGTGGTTCGGCGGCGGCGATTCTCGCGCGCTTTCCCGGGGTACGGATCCAGCTCGTGGACATCGATCCGGCCCGTGCCGGCCTCGCCGCGCGGCTGGGCGTGCCCTTCGCGCGTCCGGACGAGGCCCTGGGCGACTGCGACCTGGTGATCCACGCGAGTGCCACGCCGGCCGGCTTGAAACGTTCTCTGGAGCTGCTGGCCTACGAGGGCACCGTCGTCGAGCTGAGCTGGTACGGCGACAAGCAGGTCGACGTGCCCCTGGGCGAGTTCTTCCACTCGAAGCGCCTGACCGTACGCGGCAGCCAGGTGGGCGGCATCCGGCCGGATCACCGCCGCTCGTACGCCGACCGGCTGGCCCTCTCGCTCGATCTGCTGCGCGATGACCGGTTCGAGGCGCTGATCAGCGGCCGGTCCCCGTTCGGGGACCTGCCCGAGATCATGCCGCGGCTGGCCGACGGTAGCCTTCCGGCACTCTGCCACGTGATCGACTACAACTGAGGAGGAGCTGATCTTGTTCAGCGTCACCGTCCGCGACCACATCATGATCGCCCACAGCTTCTCGGGTGAGGTCTTCGGACCGGCTCAGAAGCTGCACGGCGCGACCTTCGTGGTGGACGCCACGTTCCGCCGGCCCGAGCTGGACGACGACAACATCGTCGTCGACATCGGCCGGGCGAGCGAGGAACTGCACGCGATCTGCGGCGGCCTCAGCTACCAGAACCTCGACGACGACCCGGCCTTCAAGGGCGTCAACACGTCGACCGAGTTCCTGGCCAAGGTGATCGCCGACCGCCTGGCCGACAAGGCCGCCGCCGGCGACCTGGGTCCCGGCGCGGCCGGGCTGACCGGCATCTCGGTCACCCTGCACGAGTCGCACATCGCATGGGCCTCGTACGAGCGCGATCTGTGAGCTCATCACCACTCTGGGCGGTGCTGCCGGGCGGGATCGACGACCCGGCGGCACCGAGCGGCGGCAACCGCTACGACCGGCAGGTCCTCTGCCGCCTGCACCGGGACGTCCACGAGCTCGCGATCGGCGGCACGTGGCCGTCGCCGAGCCCCGCCTCCCGGCGCGCCCTGCAGTGGGCGCTGGCCGACATCCCCGACGGCTCCCTGGTGCTCGTCGACGGCCTGGTCGGCTGCGGCGTGCCGGAACTGCTGGCGCCGCACGCCCGGCGCCTGCGCCTGGCCGTCCTCGTGCACCTGCCCCTGAGTGACGAGACCGGTCTCGCGCCCGAGCAGGCGGCGGACCTGCGCGCCAAGGAACGCGCCGCCCTGCACCTGGCCACCACGGTGATCGCCACCAGCGAGGCCGCCGCCGCCCACATCACGGCCATGCACGACCTGCCGCACGTGGAGGTCGCCGCGCCCGGGGTCGGCCAGTTCCCGCCCGCGGAGCCGCACCCCGACGGCCACCGCCTGCTCTGCGTCGCCTCGGTCTCCCCCCGCAAGGGCCAGGACCTGCTGGTCGGCGCCCTCGAGAACGACCTGCCCGGCCTGCGCTGGAAGTGCACCTTCGCCGGCGCCCTGGTCAACCCGGTCCCGTACCTGAGCGGCCGCATCCAATTCGTCGGCCCCCTGGCCGGCGCGGACCTCGACGCCGCGTACGCCGACACCGACCTTTTCGTCCTGCCGTCGCGCAACGAGACGTACGGCATGGTGGTCACCGAAGCCCTGGCCCGCGGCATTCCGGTGCTGGCCACCTCCGTCGGCGGCGTCCCCGAGGCCCTGGGCACCACCCCGCTGGGCCTGCCCGGCATGCTCGTGCCCCCCGAGGACCGTCCCGCCCTGGCCGCCGCCCTGCGCGCCTGGCTCACCGACCCGGCCCTGCGCGCCTCCCTGCGCGCGGCCGCCCTCCAGCGCCGGGAGACCCTGCCCACCTGGACCGCCACGGCCGAGCGCGTCACCGACATCCTCGACGGCATGCCACCAGCGTCGCCGTCGCGCACCACCCCGGCCCCGCCCGCCACCCGGGCGCCGGCCTCGTCGATCGAAGGAGAGTCCGCATGACCGGTGAGTTCAGCGAGTCGTGGCTGGGCCTGCGTGAGCCGGCCGACGCCGTCGCCCGCGCGGCCGACCTGGTCGAACGGCTTCCCGAGCCGATCCATGTGATCCGTGACCTCGGCTGCGGCACCGGCTCGCTGGGCCGCTGGCTCGCCCCGCGGCTGCCCACCCCGCAGCACTGGATCCTGGCCGACCGCGACCCCAAGCTGCTGCACTACGCGACCTCGCACCTGCGGCTGCCCGGCGTCACCGTGGAGGGCGCCCTCGGCGATGTGACGGCGCTCACGGCGCAGGACCTGGACGGCACCGATCTGGTGACCTGCTCGGCGCTGCTCGACCTGCTCACCGAGGACGAGATCGACTCACTGGTCGCCGCGTGCGCCGCGACCGGAACGGCCGCGCTGTTCACGCTGTCGGTGGCCGGCGAGGTCACGTTCGAGCCCGCGCGGCCGGAGGACCAGCAGGTCGTGGCCGCGTTCAACGCCCACCAGCGCCGGGTCGAGGGTGGCCGCGCCTTGCTCGGGCCGGACGCGCCGGCGTACGCCGCGAAGGCTTTCGAGAAGGCGGGCGCGACCGTGGTGACCAGGCCGAGCCCGTGGCGGCTCGGACCGGAACACCCGGAGCTGACCGCGGAATGGCTGCGCGGATGGGTCGCCGCCGCCCGCGAACAGGAGCCGAGCCTCGTCCTGGACGACTATCAGGCCGCCCGTCTGGGTGACTTGCCGAGCGTGTCGGTCGGACATGTCGATCTTTTAGCGATCTTCGGCTGAACCCTTTGTGCCCGCCCCGGCGTACTAGGGGAAAGACGGGCTATCGAAGGGGACGGCGAAGTGACGCGATCGATCTGGGTGTGGCTGCGGATCCTGGGAGGAGCCGGAATCCTCGGCTTCCTCCTGTGGCGGCTGGGCACCGGCGCCTTCCTCGACGGCCTGCGGGTGATCGACGGCCCCTTGCTCGCCCTGGCGTTCGGCATCGGCGTGGTGACGACGGTCTTCAGCGCCTGGCGCTGGTGCCTGGTGGCCCGCGGCCTGGGCCTGCGGCTCTCGCTGCGCGGCGCGATCGCCGACTACTACAAGGCCCTGTTCCTGAACGCCGCCCTGCCCGGCGGCGTGCTCGGCGACGTCGACCGGGCGGTCACCCACGGCCGCGATGAGGGCGACGTGGCCAAGAGCGTGCGGGCCGTGGTCCTGGAACGCACGGCCGGCCAGATCGTGGTGATCGCCGTCAGCGTGACGGTGCTGCTCACGGTGCCCTCCCCCGTGCTGACGGTCCTCTCGCGCCACGGCGCCACGGTGGCGGTCGCGGCCGCCGCCCTGGCCACCGTCGGCGTGATCCTGCTGCTCGCCGTCCGCAAGCTGCGCCAGGGCGGCTCACGGGTCGCCGCCGCGGTCCGTACCGGCGCCGCCGAGATCCGCACCGGCCTGCTGGCCCGCCGCAACTGGCCCGGCATCACGCTGGCCTCGACGGTGGTGCTGGTCGGTCACCTGGCGACCTTCGTGGTGGCGGCCCGGGCCGCCGGTTCGACCGCCTCCCTGCTGCGCCTGGCGCCCCTGATGCTGCTGGCCCTGCTGGCCATGGCCCTGCCCCTGAACGTCGGCGGCTGGGGCCCCCGCGAGGCCGTGAGTGCCTGGGCCTTCGGCGCCGCCGGCCTCAGCGCCACCCAGGGCCTGACCGCGGCCGTCGTCTACGGCGTCTTCGCGTTCGTGGCCGCCCTGCCCGGCGCGGCGGTCCTCCTCATCCGGGCCACCGCCGGGTTGCGCACGACCCTCGCCGCACGCCGCGCCGTCCCGGTCTCCCCCACGCCCGCCCTGCCGGTGCCCGTCTCACCCGCGCCCGTTCTCAGCACGCCGGTGTCGGCGCCGGCGCCACTGCCCGTGCTGGTACCCGCGTCCGCGACCGTGCCGGTCTCCGTCGCCCGCTTCGCGGCCCCGATCGCGCCGGAGATGCTGCTCGGCCGCGATCTCGCCCGCACCGGCGCCTGAGAGGCGGCCCTCCTTGGCCTGGCCCTTACGCCGCGGCCCGTGGCCCCGCCCGGGCCGCGGGCCGAACGCAACCCCAGCCGCCGCACAGCCGCACGCAACCCCAGCCTCCACACAGCAGCACGCAACCCCAGCCGCCGCACCGCAGCACGCAACCCCAGCCGCCACACAGCAGCACGCAACCCCAGCCGCCGCACAGCCGTACGCGGCGCACCGGCTCAGGGCCTCGGAGCGGGCCGATCCGCCGCTGCCCTACCCGGGGAGCTGGTCAGGCTGGCTGGAAGCGGTCGGACAGGGCGTAGCGCAGCAGCACTACGTCACCGATCTGGCGGACCTCCGCCAGCGTGGCGCGACGCCCCGGTCCCCAGGGGAAGTCGCCGTCGGTGACGAAGCGCGGCGCCCGCGAGTCACCCACGAAGAACGGGGCGACCACGAGCTGCAACTCGTCGGCCAGGCCCGCCGTGAGGAACTGGGTGTGCATCCGCCCGCCGCCCTCGACCATCAACCGGCGCACGCCGCGGGCGGTCAGGTCGGCCGCGACCAGGCGCAGGTCGACCGGCTCGCCGCCGTCGACGACGGTGGCGACGTCGCCGAGCTTGGCCCGGGCCGATTCGACCGAGGGCGTAGCACAGTAGACGATTTTGTCCACGTCGCCCGCGGTGAAGAACTGGGCGCCGGGGTCGATCGCGCAGCTGCTGGTCACGGTGACCTTGACCGGGTTGGCCGCCTCGCCCCGGGCGACCCGGGCCGCCCGCCGCTCGGCCGAGCGGACCAGCAGCCGCGGATCGTCCTGCCGGATCGTCGCCGCGCCGACGAGAATCGCGTCGCAACCGGCACGAACCTCATCGACACGGTCGAAATCGGCCTCGTTGGACAGCAGAAGCCGCTCCTGCGCCGCGTCATCGAGGTACCCGTCGATGGACATGCCGCAGCTCAGCAACGTGTAAGGACGCTCAACCACCGATGACGCCTCCCGTCGAGCGACCACCGTCACCCTGGCCGAACAGTTGCGTCCAAGATAATCCGGGACACGATTACTGGCACGTTCGCAATCTGTTGCGGTGCGGTGACTCCGGCGGCGGGTATAGCGATCAACGGGGAACCAACGAGGAGGACCGATGATAGAAGCCACGGTGCGGCAGCAGGTGACCGTTCCGCTGCGGTTCGGGGACGGGTACGCGACGCCGGCCCGGGTGATGACCTTCGACGGCCTCGTCGACGGCAAGGAGCACCTGGCCCTGGGCCTCGGTGACTGGCAGCGGGCTCTGAAGAAGTCCGCCGCCGGCGGCCGCGCCCCGCTGGTGCGGCCGCACAGCGAGTGCCTGACCGGTGATGTGTTCGGCAGCCAGCGCTGCGACTGCGGCCCGCAGCTGCGCGAGGCGGTGGAGCGGATCGCCGAGCAGGGTGGCCTCCTGCTCTACCTGCGCCAGGAGGGCCGCGGCATCGGCCTGTACGCCAAACTGGACGCCTACGCGCTGCAGGACGCCGGCCTGGACACGTACGAGGCGAACGTCGCCCTGGGCCGCGGCGAGGACGAGCGCGACTACGCGCCGGCCGCGCAGATGCTGCTGGCGCTCGGCGCCGACCGGATCCGCCTGCTGAGCAACAATCCCGATAAAGCCGTACAACTCGAGAAAAACGGGATCGACGTGACTCAACGGATCCCGACCGGGGTCCACATGTCCCCGACCAACGTGCGATACCTGGCGACCAAGGCGTCGCACACGGCTCACACGATCGAACTACCCCTGGCCGAGTAACCGACGCCCGGGGTCATCCGGCACCATGAGGGGATGGCGGACGACCCCGAGCTCATCCTCACCGCGGTCGACCAGGTGCCGTTCATCCTGGTCGTGTGCGAAGGCCCCGATCTGCGGGTGCTCCTGTTGAGCGGGGCCACACGCGCCGTCCTGCCCGGCCGCGACTACCACGGCCGTCCGATCCGCGAGGTGATCAGCGACCTGGTCGGCCAGCAGATCGTCGACGCGTACTACGAGGTCCACCGGACCGGCCAACCCTTCGACGGCCGGGAGTGGCGGGTCCATCTGGACATGCCGGACGGATCGGTCCATGAGATGTTCGCCGACTTCACGATCACGCCGTGGACCGTGGACGGCGAGCGGCGCGGGGTGATCGGCATCGGCACCGACGTCACCGAGGCGGTGCACCAGCGCCAGGCCGTGGCCGCCGACACCGAGCGCCTGCGCCGCCGGTACGAGGAGAGCCGCGAGGTCATCACGGCGCTCCAGCGGGAACTGCTCCCGGCCGGGCTTCCCGTGTTGCCCGGCGCCCAGATCGCCGCGAGTTACCTGCTGGCCGACGTCGACTCGGCGGCCGGCGGCGACTGGTTCGACGCGATCGTGCGGCCCGACGGCCGCCTCGCGCTGATCGTCGGGGACGTGGTCGGTCACGGCGTGACCGCCTCGGGCGTGATGGGCCAGCTCCGCGCGGTCCTGCAGGACCGCCTCTGCTCGGGCGCCTCGGTGACCGAGGCGATCGGCGCGGTCGATCGGTTCGCCGCCCGCGTGCCGGCGGCCCACGCGGCGACGGTCGCCCTGGTCGTGCTCGACACCGTCTCGGGCGCGGTCGAGTACTGCACGGCGGGTCACCCGGCCCCGCTCGTCGTCGGCGGTACGGGCCGTACGCGGTATCTGCCCCTCACCGGGGGCGCCCCCCCTGGGCACGGGCGGTTCCTTCCCCGTCGGCCAAGCCCTCCTGCAGGACGGGGACCTGCTCCTTCTCTACAGCGACGGCATTCTCGAGCGGCCGGGCCGCGATCACGTGTCGAGCGCCGCCGAGCTGGCCCAGTTCGTCGCGGACAGCGCGGCCGGACGGGCGTTGCGCGACCCGGGGGCCACCCCGGCCGAGCGGGTGTGCACGCAGACCGTCGAGCTTCTGGTGCGCGCGACGGGCCACGGCGATGACATCACGCTGCTCGCTGTGCAGCGCGTGACCCCCGTACCGGACCTGGCTCTTGATCTGCCGGCCGAGCCGGCGGTGTTGCGGGGTGCGCGCCATGAGCTGGGTGCGTGGCTGACGAAGGCGGGGGCCACGGAGCAGGATGTTTTCGTGCTTCAGCACGCTCTCGGGGAATTGATGACCAACGCGGTGGAGCACGCGGCCGCCGGGGAAGGTTCGACGGTGACGGTGACGGCCTCGCTGACGGCCTCGGGCGCGATCGAGGCGGCCGTGACGGACCGGGGCACGTGGCGGGCGCCGTCGCGGCAGGAGAACCGCGGGCGGGGACTGGCTCTGACCTCTCAGCTGGTCGAGAGCCTGACGGTGACGCACGGCACAGACGGCACGGTCGCGCGGATCCGGCAACCACTGACGCGACCGGCCCGGCTTCTGGACATGCGCGATCCTCCGGCGCCGCCGGAGGCGCCGGCCGCCGTGGAGTTCCGCATCGTCGAGCAGGAGGGTGACGACGAAGCACACGTACGGGTGGAAGGACCGCTGGACGCCACATCGGCGTCGCTCGCTCAGCGCGAGCTGTTGCGGCGCAGCCGGGGTGGAACTGTGCCTCTCAGTGTGGAGTTGTCAACGGTGACGCATTTGTCCAGCGCGGGGGTGTCCGCGCTGCACCACGTCGCGGCTCAGCACACGGCTCAAGGAGCGCCGCTGAGCCTCATCGCGTCGCCGGGATCGCCGGCGCAGACGATTCTGGCACTCGTCGCGCTGCTGCCCTCGAGTTATCCACAGTAAAAAGTTATCCACAGGGCCCGGGCAACTTGTCGGTCCACCTCTCTAATATCGCTTCGTGACTTCGCCACCGACTCCCGCCTACGACGTCCTCAATCGCGTCTTCGGCTACCCCGACTTCCGTGGGCAGCAACGCGAGATCATCGAGCATGTCGTCGACGGCGGCGACGCGCTGGTGCTCATGCCCACCGGCGGCGGCAAGTCGCTGTGCTACCAGATCCCCGCGCTGGTCCGCCCGGGCACCGGCGTGGTCATCTCGCCCCTGATCGCCCTCATGCAGGACCAGGTCGACGCGCTGCGCACCCTGGGCGTGCGGGCCGGCTTCCTCAACTCCGCGCAGGACTACGACGAGCGCCGGCTGGTCGAGGCCGAGTTCGTCAACGGCGAGCTCGACCTTCTTTATGTGGCGCCCGAGGGGCTGGGCGTCGCGGCGACCCAGCGGCTGCTCGACCGCGGCAAGATCTCACTGTTCGCGATCGACGAGGCACACTGCGTCTCCCAATGGGGTCACGACTTCCGCCCCGACTACCTGGGCCTGTCGATGCTGCACGAGCGCTGGCCCGACGTGCCGCGGATCGCGCTGACGGCGACGGCGACCAGCGCCACCCGCGAGGAGATCGCGACCCGCCTGCGCCTCGACGACGCCCGCCACTTCACGGCGAGCTTCGACCGCCCCAACATCCAGTACCGGATCGTGCCGAAGAACGAGCCGCGCAAGCAGTTGCTCGACCTGCTGCGCACGGAACACCCCGGCGACTCCGGCATCGTCTACTGCCTGTCCCGCGCGTCGGTGGAGAAGGTCGCCGAGTTCCTCAACCAGAACGGCGTCACCGCGCTGCCCTACCACGCGGGCCTCGACAACCGGGTCCGCGCGGCCAACCAGTCCCGCTTCCTGCGCGAGGACGGCCTGGTCATGGTGGCGACGATCGCCTTCGGCATGGGCATCGACAAGCCTGACGTACGGTTCGTGGCCCACCTCGATCTGCCGAAATCGGTGGAGGGTTACTACCAGGAGACGGGCCGGGCCGGCCGGGACGGCCAGCCGTCCACGGCCTGGCTGGCGTACGGGCTGCAGGACGTGGTCCAGCAGCGCAAGATGATCGAGGGCTCGGACGGGGACGTCAACTTCCGCCGGAACGCCTCGAAGCACCTCGACGCCATGCTCGCCCTCTGCGAGACCGTCTCGTGCCGGCGGTCCGAGCTGTTGGCGTACTTCGGGCAGGACCAGTCCGCCGACAACTGCGGCAATTGCGACACCTGTCTGGCGCCGCCGGAGTCGTGGGACGCCACCGTGGCCGCGCAGAAACTGCTCTCCACGGTGCTGCGCCTGCAGCGCGAGCGGGGGCAGAAATTCGGCGCCGGGCAGTCCATCGACATTCTGGTCGGCAAGCAGACCGACAAGATCAAGCAGTTCCGGCACGACCAGCTCTCGGTCTTCGGCATCGGCACCGAGCTGCGCGAGACGGAGTGGCGCGGGGTGGTCCGCAAGCTCCTGGCCGCGGGCCATCTGGCGGTCGAGGGTGAGTACGGCACGTTGGTGCTCACCGACAGCAGTGCCGACGTCCTGCGCGGCCAGGCGAAGGTCGCGATGCGCCGCGAGGTCGCGCCGGTCAAGACCCGGGCCCCGAAACAGCGCGCGGCCGCCGCGGCGCCCGCGGCCGACCTCTCCCCCGCCGCCGCCTCGGTCTTCGAGCGGCTGCGCACGTGGCGCGGGGCCACGGCCAAGGAGCAGGGCATGCCGGCGTACGTCATCTTCCACGACGCCACGCTGCGCGCGATCGCCGCGCTCAACCCGGCGACCCTGGCCGAGCTCGGCACGGTCAGCGGTGTCGGCCAGAGCAAGCTGGCCAAGTTCGGCCAGCAGGTCCTGGACACCCTGCACGGCGCCGGCGCCCCCGCCGGCTCCCCGGAGCCCGCCGCGCCACCGGCCGCCCGCATCGCCTCGCGCTTCGGCGACGCCCCCGAGCCCGCGACACCGACAGCACCCAGGTCGGCGACAGCACCCAACCGCGCCGCGGCACCCGAGAGCGCGGCACCCGAGCGCGCGGCGGCGGTGGCGGGTCGCGGCGCGCCGGATGAGGCCTACCCGTTCGACTTCAGTGAGGAGCCGCCGGACGAATTCGACTACGATTTCGAGCCGCCGCCGCCGGACTACCGCTGACGCGAGCGAGCGAGCGGTCGGGCGGGCAGGCAGGACGAACAAAGGGCTGAGGGCTACCGGGTGGTGACGTTGACCATCCAGTGGATGCCGTATCTGTCCTTCAGCTGGCCGAACGTGTCGCCCCACATCTGCTTCTCGAAGGGGACCTCGATCTCGGCGCCCTCGGCCAGTTGGGGCCAGATCTCCTCCAGGCCCTCGCCGGCGTCGCCGGACAGGCTGCAGACGATGGTGTTTCCGGGGGTTGTCGTGGTGCCGGGTGGGGCGTCGGCGCCCATGATGGTGTAGCCCTGGGGGGTCTCCAGGCGGCCGTGCATGATGCGGTCGGCGGAGGTGGGGTCGGGGGCGCCGAACTCGCCGTACGTGTTGACCGTCAAGTCGCCGCCGAAGACCGAGCGGTAGAAATCGAGGGCCTCGCGGGCCGTGCCGTCGAAGCTCAGGTAAGGGTTGAGCCGGGATGCCATCGCGGACTCCTTGGGCGATGAAGGCTTCTCCCGGCCGAGGGTAGACCCCGGGCCCGGCGACGTTCAGCCGCGCGGGTGAGGTCTACCCGGTCGTGGACGGGTCAGCGGTGGTCCGAACCCGCCGACTCGACCGCGGCCCGGCCCGCCTCCAGGCGGGCGATCGGTACGCGGAACGGGGAACACGACACGTAGTCCAGGCCCACCTCGTGGAAGAAGTGCACCGACTCCGGGTCGCCGCCGTGCTCGCCGCAGACGCCCAGCTTCAAGCCGGGGCGTGTGGCGCGGCCCTCGTCGGCCGCGATGCGCACGAGGCGCCCCACGCCGTCGCGGTCGATCGACTCGAACGGGGAGATGCCGAAGATGCCCAGCTCCAGGTAGCGCCAGAAGAACGCGCCCTCCACGTCGTCGCGGGAGAAACCCCAGCCCATCTGGGTCAGGTCGTTGGTGCCGAACGAGAAGAACTCGGCCGCCTCGGCGATCTGGCCGGCCGTCAGCGCCGCCCGCGGCACCTCGATCATCGTTCCGATCAGGACCTGGACGCCTGAGGAGCCGACCACCTCGGCGATGATCTTCTCGGCTTCGGTGCGGACCGTCTCCAGTTCCTGGACCGCGCCGACCAGCGGGACCATGATCTCGGGGCGGGGGCGGCCGCCCTCGGCCGCCAGTTGCACCGCCGCCTCGGCGATCGCCCGCACCTGCATCGCGAACAGGCCGGGAATCACCAGGCCGAGGCGGACGCCGCGCAGGCCCAACATCGGGTTCTGCTCGTGCATGCGCCGCACCGCGGCCAGCATCCGCTCGTCGTGCTCGGCCTCCTCGCCGCGCTCCTTCGCCACCGCCACCTGCACCGCCAAGTCCTCCAAGGACGGCAGGAACTCGTGCAGCGGCGGGTCGATCAGCCGGACCGTCACCGGCAGGCCGTTCATCTCGCGGAAGATCTGCAGGAAGTCGGCCCGCTGCAACGGCTGCAGGGCCGACAGCGCGTCGTTGCGCTCCGCCTCAGTGCGGGCCAGGATCAGCCGCTCCACCAGCGGGCGCCGGTCGCCCAGGAACATGTGCTCGGTGCGGCACAGGCCGATCCCCCGCGCCCCGAAGCGGCGCGCCCGGGCCGCGTCGGCGCCCGTGTCGGCGTTCGTCCGCACCGCCAGCCGGGCCGCCGAGTCGGCGTGGGTCATCAGCAGGTGCACCGCCGAGACCAGCGGCTCGTTGGCCAGCGCCGGATCCAGGTCGCCCTCGAAGTACTGCACCACCTCCGACGGCTGCACCGGCACCGCGCCCAGGTAGACCCGGCCCGTCGTACCGTCGATCGACACCGTGTCGCCCTCGTGCACGACCTGGCCGTTCACCGTGAACTGGTCGCGGCCCACCTCCATCTCGTCGGCGCCGCACACGCACGTCTTGCCCATGCCGCGGGCCACCACCGCCGCGTGCGACGTCTTGCCGCCGCGGGCCGTGAGGATGCCCTGCGCCGCGATCATGCCGGGCAGGTCGTCGGGGTTCGTCTCCCGGCGTACGAGGATGACCGATCTGCCCTCGGCCGCGGCCGCCACCGCATGGGCGGAGGTGAACACGACCTCGCCCGCCGCCGCGCCCGGGGAGGCGCCGACGCCCCGCGTGATCGGGGAGGGATCCGAGGAGAGGTCGAACCGGGGGAACATCAGCTGGGCCAGCTGGGCCCCACTGACGCGGGTGAGCGCCTCGTCGAGGGAGATCATGCCCTCGTCGACGAGCTGGGCCGCGATCGTGAACGCGGCCGCCGCCGTCCGTTTGCCCACCCGGGTCTGCAACATCCACAGCTTGCCGCGCTCGATCGTGAACTCGATGTCGCACAGATCGTGGTAGTGGCCCTCGAGCTGGGCCATGATGCGGAGCAGTTCGTCGTACGACTTCTTGTCGATCTTCTCGAGGTCCTGCAACGGCACCGTGTTGCGAATGCCGGCCACCACGTCCTCGCCCTGCGCGTTCTGCAGGTAGTCGCCGTAGATGCCGCTCTCGCCCGTCGCCGGGTCGCGGGTGAATGCGACGCCCGTGCCGGAATCGGCGCCGAGATTACCGAAGACCATCGCCACGACATTGACGGCCGTGCCCAGGTCGGCCGGAATCCGCTCCTGCCGCCGGTAGAGCACGGCGCGGTCCGCGTTCCACGACCGGAACACGGCCGCGATGGCCAGATCCATCTGCTCGCGGGGGTTCTGCGGGAATTCGTGGCCGGTGTGTTTGGCGAAGACTTTCTTGTACGCGGTGACGAGTTCCTTGAGATCGTCGGCGTCGAGCTGAACGTCGTCCTTCACGCCTTTGCGGACCTTCGCCTCGTGCAGCGCGTCCTCGAATTCGGCGCCGGGAACGTCGCACACCGTCTTGCCGAACATCTGGATGAGGCGCCGGTAGGAGTCCCAGGCGAAGCGGTCGTTGCCGCCGGCCTGCCGCGACAGTCCCGCCACCGACTCGTCGTTGAGCCCGACGTTGAGGACGGTCTCCATCATGCCGGGCATGGAGAACTTGGCCCCGGAACGCACCGACACCAGCAGCGGATCAGCGGGGTCGCCCAGCGAACGGCCCATCTCGCGTTCCAGGGCGGCCAGATGATCATCGATCTCCTCGGCCAGGCCCTCCACGTGCGAGCCGTCGGACAGATAGCGCTGGCACGCCGATGTGGTGATCGTGAAGCCGGCCGGGACCGGGAGGCCGAGGTTCGTCATCTCCGCGAGATTGGCGCCCTTACCGCCCAGCAGATCCTTGAGATCCTTGTTTCCCTCGGCGAAGTCGTAGACGAACTTCTCCATCGCCAGTCACCTCCGGTTTCGATTCCGCGGCCGAACTGGTTTCTGCCCCGAGATTCGTAAGGCTATGCAGAGATCCGCCTAATAGTTAACTGTCCCGTGGGGTATTGCACAGGCCACCATCACCTCCTGTTCGGTAAGCGCTTTCTCCGCGCAGTTCCGCGCAGCGACCCCGGCGAGTAGCGTGGCCACGGTGGAAAACCTGCGGCGGCGATGCGAGTCGCGCCTGCGTGGGATCCGCGTGCCCGATCCGTTCGATCTGGACACGTTCTGCGCCGAGGTGGCCCAGCGGCGCGGCCGTCCGCTGATCCGCCGGCCGGTGCCCGGTCTCAGCGCGGACGCGCCCTGCGGCCTGTGGATCGGCACCACCGAGGCCGATCACGTCTTCTACGATCCCGGCACGTCGCCGTTGCACGCCGAACACATCGTGCTGCACGAATTGGCCCATATCCTCAGTGGGCACTCGGGCGCGGGCGCCGGAAGCGAGAGAGCGCGCCTGTTCCCCGATCTCGACCCGGCGACCGTCGGCCGGGTGCTGGGCCGGGCCGCGTACTCCGACACCCAGGAACGTGAGGCCGAGATGATGGCGTCGCTGATCCGGGGCCGGTCACCGCGGCCGCCGCGCACGACGCCGGGCCGGCTCGCCGAGGCACTGGGCCTGGAGTGATCCTCTCGGCGATCCTGCTGGCCCTGCTCTGGGGCATGGCGATCGTCCGCTTTCCCACCCTGTTTCGCGACACCCGCCAGCGCGCCCTCTGGGCCTCACTCGCCGCGGTGACGCTCGGCAAGACGTTCGCGTTTCCACCGATCCTCGCCGGGACCGGGGCACCCGCTCTGCCCCATCTGTGCGGCGTGCTGGCCGCGTTCTTCCTGCTGCGCTTCGTCGCCCTGGTCACCGGGCGCGGCGACAACCGTCAGCAGACGGCGCTGGCCATCGGGGTTCTGGCCGCGCTGATCATCATCGCCGCCACCGGCACGGCGCCCGCCCCGCGCGTTCCCACCCGGCATTTCGCCTACTGGGTGATCCTGGAGGGCTACCTGGCTTACGTGCTGGTCAACGCGACCACTCTGTTCTGGTCGACGAGCCGCCAGGTCGGCCCGGGCCTCCCCCGCTTCGCCCTGCGCATGATGGCGGTCGGCACGGCGATGATCACCGTGTTCGCCGTCTTCCGCGTCAGCGCGCTGCTCGCCGAGGACCTGCGGACCGTCGAGCCGATCGCCGAGCAGATTCAGACCGTCGCGGTGCTGCTCACCGTCACCGGCGGCATGCTCGCCGCCAGTCCGCGGGCCCGGAGCGCGCTCACCGCGTACCGCAATCTCCTGGTTTTGCGGCCTTTGTGGAAGGCCATGCGGGACACCTTCCCCGAGATCATCCTCTTCACGCCGCGCCGCGCGATCGTCGAGCTCGCCGGCGTCGACGACATCCACCTGCGCCTTTACCGACGCGTCATCGAGATCAGGGACGGCATGCTGGCCCTGCGCCCCTACCTCGAGCGCCCCGAGCCCGGAGCGGACGAAACGGCAAATTCAGAGGCCGATGCCATCGTACGGGCTCTGGAGCGCCGAAAAGCCGGTGAACCCCCTTCGAAGAGCTCGGCGGAGGCCGCGTGGGCGCCGGTCGGCTCGACCCTGGCCGACGAGGTCGCGTGGCTGAGCGCGGTCAGCCGGGCCTATCGCCGGTCCGGCGTTCGGACTCCCACACCTTCCGGATCAGCTCGCTGATCGTGTCCCGCCCGCGCGGCGACACGTCGGCCGCCCGCAGCGCGATCTCGGTGACCCCCGCGTCGCGGAGGGTCCGCAGCAGCGCCAGCTGACCGTCGACGCGGGCCGCCTGCTCATCGTCCAGGAAGTACGCCACCGGCACCCCGAAATAGGTGGCCAGGGCGGTCAGATGCTGGATCGTGGGGTTGCCGCGGCGCCCGGTGCGCAGCTGCCAGATGTACGTGTGGGAGATCGACACACCCTGATCGGACCGGATCGTCTCGGCCACGGCCATGTAGCTCGGCTCGCCCTGCCCGGCCGGCCGGACCGAGCGGAACAGGCGATCGAGCTTCTCCGCGATGGGGAAGGCGCCCACCACGCCCTCCTCCCCGATGCCCGGCGCACGATGAGGTGCCCACCATACAGCGAACGGCGTCCATGAGCAGGGACCGGCGGGACCGGTCCATGCACATCCCCCGATGCAGGACGCCATAAACTGTGGTTGATGAGCCCGCACGAGCGTAAGCCAGCCGGACGGGGCGCTCAACCCCTTTATGTCGCACCCGCTCGGTAGGCTTCGTCGCATATCGATGCGCCGAGAGGGGCCCGCCGTGACGACAGTTGTCGAGAGTCCGGAAGTCTTCACCCTGCTCACGGAGCTCACCACCATGGTCGGGCGGGAGGATCCCTATCCCCGGTACGCCCGGCTGCGGGAGATCTCGCCGATGGTCCGGGCCGGCGACAACGCGCTGGTCGTGACCCGGCACGCCGACTGCGCGGCGGTGGCCCGCGACCCCAAGCTGGGCCACATGCCGGCGCACATGCTGGCCTTCGTCGGCTTCCCCGACTGGGCCGAACATCCCGCCCTCCAGCAGTTCTTCACCAGCATGATCGCGCAGAACCCGCCGGACCACACCCGGCTGCGCCGGCTCGTCAGCTCACGTTTCACCGCACGCCGCGTGCGGGAGCTGCGCCCGGCGATCGAGCGGATGGTGGGCGAGCTTCTGGACGACCTGCGGGGCGCGGGCGAGGCCGATTTCGTGTCGGCGTTCGCGTTTCCGCTGCCGGCCAACGTGATCGGTGAGCTGCTCGGCGTCCCGAAAGAGGACCGCGCCCAGTTCCAGACTCTGGTGCGTGACTGGTCGCAGGTGCTCGACATCATCACGCCGGAGATTCTGGAGAAGGCCGACCCCGCGGCCAAGGTCATGCGCGATTATCTGACCGCCCTGGCCGCCGAGCGCCGGAAGGCCCCGCAGGACGACCTGCTCAGCGCTCTGGTCAGCGCCGAGGAGGAGGGTGACCGCCTCACCGAGGACGAGTTGCTGACGATGGCCGCGCTGCTGTTCGCGGCCGGTTTCGAGACGACCACCAACCTGCTGGCCAACGGCCTGGTCGCGCTGCTGGACAACCCGGATCAGGTGCCGGCGCTGCACGAGGACCCGGAGGCCGCGGTCGAGGAGCTGCTGCGCTTCGACTCGCCGGTGCAGTTGCTGGGCCGGGTGGCGTGGGACGCCACCACGATCGCGGGCGTGCCCATCGAGCCCGGTGACCGTCTCGTCGCCTACCTGGGTGGCGGCAACCGTGATCCGGAGCGGTTCGCCGACCCCGACCGGCTCGATCTGCGCCGCGGGGACAACGCGCCGCTCTCGTTCGGCGGCGGCATCCACTACTGCCTGGGCGCACCGCTGGCGAGGCTGGAGGCTCAGGTGGCTTTCCCCGAGGTGATGCGCCGACTGCCGAAACTGGCACGCGCCGAGGGCGCCGAGCGGCGGAACAGCCTGACCCTGCGCGGTTACACCCGCCTGCCGGTCACCACATGACCTGGACAAATAAGGGCGCCGCTGTGAATTCCACGGGGGAAGAACTCACAACGGCGCACTCGGAACATTAGACCAGTGCGGCCGGGCTGTCCATCCCGGGAGCCGCATTCACAGCTGGCTTTGAGATTCAGCCGACGCGCTGCACAACCGATCCGACCAGCTTCTGCCAGTCGGCCGAGAAGTTGGGCGACGTGCTGGCGTTGTTCAGCTGATAGATCGCGTACGCATCGACGAGCACCACGTTGCTCCTGGACAGCACCGCCACCGCGGTGTCGGCCGTGCCCGGGTGTTTCGGCTCGTACTTCTTGTGCCGGATCACCGCGAAGCCGTCCCAGCCGCTCTCGGTCAGCGTCTTGATCTCGACGGTCTCGGTGTAGGCGGGCTCGGACTTGTCGTTCGTGACGGTGGCCGGCACCGACACGTCGGCCTGGCAGCCGTCGGCGACCGCGCGCAGCGCCGCCTGACCGGCCTTGGCCGCGCTCACGTCCCCGTACACCAGCGCCTTCTGGTCGAGGGTCTGCGCGCCCTTCTCCCCCTCGTCCACGAAGGACGCGGCCACGACCTCGCCGCCCGGCGGGACCGCGGGCGCCGTCGAGGTGCCGCCGCAGATGCTCACCATCTGCTGGGGGTCGGGCGCCTGGGCCGGCGCCGCCCACGTCGGCCCGATGTCGGCCGCCTGCAGCAGCGCCCCGCGCATGGTGGTGGCGGCGATGAGGCCGGTCGGCTCGGGCGCGGGGTCGTCGTCGCCGGACGAACATCCGGCGGCCAGGAGCACGACGCAGAGCGCGGGGGCGGCGATACGAGCGAGCATCGGGCCATCTTCGCAGAACACATACCGTGACGGATCCGGGCGCTCCGGGTTAGGTTGTCGGGGTGACCGACCTCGATGCGCTGGCCCGGCGGCTGCGGGCGGAGCTGGGCCCCGACCAGGTCATCACCGACCGGCAGGAGCTGCGGACGTACGAGTGCGACGGCCTCGCCCACTACCGGGTGGTCCCGGCGATCGTCGCGCTGCCGCACACCGCCGCCCAGACCGCGGCCGTGGTCAGGGCGTGCGCCGCGGCCCGGGTGCCGTTCGTGGCCCGGGGCTCGGGCACCGGCCTGTCCGGCGGGGCGCTCCCGCACGCCGACGGCGTCCTGATCGTGACCGCGCAGATGCGCCGGATCCTCGACGTCGCGCCCGAGGACGAGCGGGCGGTGGTCGAACCCGGCGTGATCAACCTGCAGGTGACCCGGGCCGCCACCCCGCACGGCTACTACTACGCGCCCGACCCGTCCAGCCAGCAGATCTGCTCGATCGGCGGCAACGTGGCCGAGAACTCGGGCGGCGCGCACTGCCTGAAGTACGGCTTCACCACCAACCACGTCACCGGGTTGCAGTTCGTCGCCCCCGACGGCGACCTGGTCCGGATCGGCGGCCGGGCCGAGGACCCGCCCGGGTACGACCTGCTCGGCGCGTTCGTCGGCTCCGAGGGCACGCTCGGCATCGCGACCGAGGTGACCGTACGCCTGACCCGCCTGCCCGAGTCGGTGCGCACCCTGCTCGCCGCGTTCCCCGGCGTCGACCAGGCCGGCGCCGCGACCAGCGCGATCATCGCGGCCGGGGTGGTGCCGGCCGCCATCGAGATGATGGACGCGCTGGCCATCGAGGCGGCCGAGGCGGCGGTGGCCTGCGGCTACCCGGCGGGCGCGGGGGCGGTGCTGATCGTCGAGCTGGACGGGCCGGCGGCCGAGGTCGAGGCCCAGTTCGAGCAGGTCACGGCCCTGTGTGAGGAGGCCGGCGCGTTCGAGCTGCGGATCGCGGCCGACGACGCCGAGCGGGCCCTGTTCTGGAAGGGCCGCAAGTCGGCCTTCGCGGCCGTGGGCCGGATCAGCCCCGACTACATCGTCCAGGACGGCGTGATCCCGCGAACCGCGCTGCCGCAGGTCCTGCGCAAGATCGACGACCTCGCGGCGGAGAACGGCGTCCGGGTGGCGAACGTCTTCCACGCCGGCGACGGCAACCTGCATCCGCTGGTGCTCTTCGACGACGCCGTCCCGGGCGAGGCGGAGCGGGCCGAGGCCACCTCGGGGGCGATCATCGACCTCTGCGTCGAGTACGGCGGGTCGATCACCGGCGAGCACGGGGTCGGCGCCGACAAGGCGAAATACATGCCCCGCATGTTCGGCGACGACGACCTCGACACCATGCAGCTGCTGCGCTGCGCCTTCGACCCCGGCGGCCTGGCCAACCCGGGCAAGATCTTCCCGACGCCGCGACTGTGCGGCGAGCGGCCCGGCCGCCATCGCGCGGCCGACGCCTTCGGCGACGCCGAGGTGTTCTGACATGAGCGCCCTGGACGACCTCACGCGGCCGGCCACCGGCGACGACCACGTGGGCGGCGTGCCCGCCCGGCTGGTCGCGGCGCCGGCGTCGACAGCGGAGGCGGCCGCGCTGATCGCCGCCGCGCGCGACCTGACCGTCGTCGTCCGCGGCGCCGGCACCAAGCTCCACTGGGGGCCGCCGCCGGACCGGCTCGACCTGATCATCGACACGACCCGGCTGACCGGGATCGTCGAGCACGCCGCGGGCGACCTGATCACGGTGCTCCGCGCCGGGACGCCGCTGTCCGAGCTGTCGCTGGGAGATCAGCAACTGGTGCTCGACGGGCCGCCCGGCGCGACGGTCGGCGGGACGGTCGCGGCGAACACCAGCGGGCCGCGGCGGCTGCACTACGGGACGGTCCGCGACCTGCTGATCGGCATCACGATCGTGCGGCCGGACGGCAAAGTCGCCCGTTCCGGCGGCAAGGTGGTCAAGAACGTCGCCGGCTACGACCTGGGCAAGCTCTTCACGGGTTCCTACGGAACCCTCGGGCTGATCACCGAGTGCGCCTTCCGGTTGCATCCGCGTGCGGCTTCGAGGCTGTACGTCCGTACAACCGCACCCGCCTCGGCCGTCGCGGCCGTCCTCGGCGCGCAGGTCGTGCCGAGCGCGCTCGAGATCGATTCGGCCTCCGGGGAACTGGCCGTCCTGCTCGAGGGCACCGCCACCGGCGTACGGGAAAGAGCGTCTGTGGTCGAAAAGCTGATCGGCGGGCAGATCGGCGACGAGGCGCCGGCCTGGTGGGGTGTGGCGCCGTGGGCCGACGGCGAGATCGGGATGAAGCTGTCGGTGCCCAAATCGCGGGTGCCGGCCCTGGCCGACGTGGGCTTTCCGGTGCGTGGATCGGCCGGTACGGGCGTGCTGTACGCGGCGCCGCGCGACATCACCGAGGTGGAACGCCTGCGGGCGGAGTGCGTGCGGCTCGGCGGGCACGCGGTCGTGCTGACCGCGCCGCCACCCGTCCGCGACATCCTCGACATGTGGGGCCCGGTGCCCGGCCTCGTGCTGATGCGCCGGATCAAGGACCAGTTCGACCCGGATCGCCGGTTCGCGCCCGGCCGCTTTGTGGGAGGCATCTGAATGGTCGACGCCACCTGGGGCACCGGTGAGCCACCGCGCGACGTGCTCGGGCCGGTCGCCGGTCCGCCCGCCTTCGACGACGACCATCCGCCCCGGGCCGACCTGGTCGCCGACTGCGTGCACTGCGGCTTCTGCCTGCCGGCCTGCCCGACGTACACACTCTGGGGCGCCGAGGCGGACTCGCCGCGCGGCCGCGTCTACCTGATGAACCAGGGACTGAACGGCGAACCGCTCAGCGACTCGATGGTGGCGCATTTCGATCGGTGCCTGGGCTGCATGTCCTGCGTGACGGCGTGCCCGTCCGGGGTGAAATACGACCGGCTGATCGAGGACACCCGGGCCCAGATCGAACGCCGCCACAGCCGCTCACCCCGGGACCGGGCGCTACGCTCGGCGATCTTCGCGGTGTTCCCGTACCGGCGGCGGCTGCGCCTTCTCCGAGGTCCGCTGCGCGCCTACCGCGCCGCCGGCCTCGACCGGCTGATCACGCCGCTGCTGGCCCGGCTCTCACCGACCCTGGCCACCCTCGAAGCGCTCGCCCCTCACCCACGACGGATTCCCCCGCCCCCGCGCCTGGTTCCGGCCCGTGGTCAACGGCGGGCCGTCGTGGGCATGCTGACCGGTTGTGTTCAGGGCGCGTTCTTCCCCGAGGTCAATTCCGCGACCGTACGCGTCCTGGCCGCCGAGGGCTGCGACGTGCTGATCCCGCCCACGCAGGGCTGCTGCGGCGCGCTGAGCGTGCACAACGGCCGCAAGCCGGAGGCGCAACGCTTCGCCCGCAAGCTCATCGACACGTTCGAGCACACCGGCATGGACTACTTCGTGGTCAACGCCGCCGGCTGCGGCTCGTCGCTGAAGGAGTACGACGTCCTGCTGGCCGACGACCCGGCGTACGCGGCCCGGGCCGCCGCGTTCACGGCCAAGGTCCGCGACCTGGCCGAACTGCTGCACGACCTCGGCCCGGTGGCCGACCGGCATCCGCTGCCGCTGACGGTCGCCTACCACGACGCGTGCCATCTGGGCCACGCCCAGGGCGTACGGAATCAGCCCCGCTCGCTGCTGAAGGGCATTCCCGGCCTGACCGTACGCGAGATCGCCGACCCCGAGATCTGCTGCGGCTCGGCCGGCGTCTGGAACATCCTCAACCCGGTCCCCGCGGCCGAACTGGGCGACCGCAAGGCCACGAACGTGCTGGCCACCGGGGCCGACCTGCTGGTCACGGCCAACCCCGGCTGCCTCATGCAGGTAGCCTCGGCGATCCGCCGCCAGGGCGGCACGATAGCCCTGGCCCACACGGCCCAGGTCCTGGACGCGTCGATCCGCAACCTGGGCCCGTCGGCGTTCGCGTAGCGCTACGACACCGGGGTCGCGGCGCCCGTCTTCCAGTGCTGCAGCCCGTCATGCAGGTTGCACTTCACCAGGTGCGTCGTGAGCCCGTACTGGAAAGCGCCGAGGCACAGATCGAAGCCCCGCTTCCAGCCGCCGATGCTCTTGATGACCCAGGCGTCGTACTGGGGCATCCAGAACGCCTCCCACTGCTTGTTGTTGTTCCCCTCGCCGACCCAGTCGCAGGTGCCGAGCCCGATGTTGAAGGGGTCGTCGGAGCGTGGTGAGGCCTCCAGGCAGGAGGTCAGCGTCGTGCCCTGACTTTGGATCACCCACATCGGGTGCTTGCTGCCCTCCCAGTTGTCCTCCTTCTGGTGCAGCCAGAACTTGGCCAGAGCGTTCGGCGACGTCGCGCAGCTCCGGAGGTACGGGTTGTAGCCCAACCCCCGGTCGTCGTGGACCCAGAGGCACATGCTGCGGTTCTGCCCCGCGTTGTGATACGCGTTGGTGAAGGCCCGGCTGTAGACGCCGACGGCCTGAGCCGGCAAGGCCCAGGCCGTGGTGATCAATAGAAGGACAGCGGAAAAGAGCACGGTGATACGTCTGAGCATGAACGAGTCCCCTCTCTCGGTTTCTCAGTGCGAAACATAGTTCCGCGTGGAAGCCGATCGATCAAGACCCTAGAGATCGCGCTCCGTGGTGCCGCGCTCGACGCAGAACTCGTTGCCCTCCGGATCCTGCATGGTGACCCAGCCCAGGCCGCCCTCGGCCCGGTGGTCCTCGTACAGCTTGGCGCCGATGCCGACCAGCCGCTCGACCTCCTCGTCGCGGGTCCGCTCGTCCGGCATCCAGTCGATGTGCAGCCGGTTCTTCACCGTCTTGGCCTCGGGCACCCGGATGAACAGCAGGCTCGGCACCGGCTCGGGCGCGGCCAGCAGCACCTCGTCGTCGTCCGGCAGGTCCTCGTCGGACAGCGGCCAGCCGGTGACCTCACTCCAGAAACGGGCGAGCTCGTACGGCTGCGAGCTGTCGACAGTGATGTGGCGAAGGATCATGCCGTCAACCTACCGCCACGTCCGCACCCACCACGGCAGCTCCAGCGGCGCGAACGGATCAGCCACCCACCGCCGCCGGCGCCGCTCGTCGGCCGGCTCGACCAGCGCCCACAGCTCCCGCCGCGCCCGCCGGGACAGCCGCCGCAGCGCGACCTCGATGACCGCGCGCGGGTCGTCCGGATTCCGCCAGTCGTAGCCGGGGCCACCCCACGGAACCGCCGCCCCCCGATCGCGTGGCCCACGCCAGACACCGACCGCCTCGGCACACCGGCCGTCCGGCCATCCGAGAGCCCGGTCGACCTCGAGCAGCCGGCACACCACAGACGAGGAGAGCCCGGGCACACCCACCGGCCGGCGCGCAGCCCGCCGGTGATGACGACGGAGCCGAGCTCGTACGGCTGAGGGCGCCCGGCGCGACACGAACACTTCCGAGAATCGGTGGTCACACGATGGTGCCACACCCGGGCGGTTCGTAGGCTCCGGTCATGACCGCTCGGCAGTTGGTTGACGGCTCCTTCCCCGTTCCCGAAGCGTTCGCCGCCGAGGGGTTCCGCCTCGAGTTGCTAGGGCCGCGGCACAACGAGGCGGACCACGCGGCGTGGACGTCGAGCATCGAGCACATCCGCTCGACACCCGGCTTCGATCGCGCCTGGCCACCAGCGGCGGGCATGACCCTCGCCGAGAACCTGGCCGACCTGGAAAGCCATGCGGACCGCTCGGCCCGGCGCGTGGACTTCGCGTACTCGGTAATCGAAACAGCCACTGAAGACGTGATCGGCTGCGTGTACCTCAAGCCGTCCCCCACCGGAAACGACGAGGCGCTGGTGTCGTCGTGGGTCATCGCCACCCGAGCCGATCTGGACGGCCCCCTGACCGACGTCGTCGGCGCCTGGCTACGAGAAGCCTGGCCGTTCGAGGTCGTGCATTACCGCTCGGGCAGTTCTCCGATGACGATCCGCAAGAGCGCCGGATAGGAGACCGATTGTCAGTGCCCGCTCCCACGGTGCGGTTTTGAGAGCGACGGGATGACTTCCGCGCCTCGGAATTAGGCTTACGGCAGCCACGCTATCAACATGTGAATCATTCCGTATCGGGATCGCTATTCTCGCCTTTTCGCGGCTTGTTGGGCATGACGACTTTGAATTCAATGGCTCGATTATCATCGGTAGTGGTCCAGAGCCAGTCCTTATCGTGACCCTCAATTACCACCTCGTACGTCCAGCCGACATTGATTCCGCCATAGTTCGCGAAAAGGCTCTCTTGGAACGATGGCGTGATGCTCGACACTCTACCGGCGAGCTCTTCCTGAGCACTCCATCGCAAAAAGAATGCGAAATATGGATCAGAGATGTGCAGAGTCATCAGCTCGGCATCATAGTCAACAACCGGTTCGCCTTCGATTTGATCACGAGCGATCTTAGACATTTCGTCTAATACCCGTGCGATCTCTTGGCCGCGTGGTGGATTATCGCTGACGATTTCTCGCATTGCGGTACGCAGGTGTTCATAGGTAATACTTATTAGAGGGCCGGTGTAACCAATAGCCATGAGGACCGCCCCGTAGATATCTACAATGAGCCCGTTTTTAAGCGTGCGAGGCTTGCGGTCGGTCCGTTGCCTCGGGCCTCGGGCCAGCATATCAAAAGCAGACTTCGATGCAGCTGATGATCTTTCAGAGAAAAATGACTGCCAATTTGGTTCGACTAGAAACTGAATTTGCTCCTGCGTTTCCCGAACTCCGGAATCTTTAACAACATTCAGGCAGAAGTCTTGCATGAGGTGCGGGCTAGCAAAGCTCTCTGATGCGAGGTGGGTGGCAATCCGGCCCCCTTCGTCTATAAGGCCGAGCGCGTCGAACCCTTTTTCAGCAATACCAAGAAGCTCATCGTTCGACCAGAATCCAATGTCTAGCTGCTGTACGCGCCCAGTCATTTCTTTCTCAACACGGACAACGTCATACGCGCGATGCGGAACCGCGAGGACAATTACGGGGACTCCATCGAATACGAGATCCTTCAAAGAGCGAACAATTTGGAGCTGTTCCTCAGATGGAATGTAATGAAAATCGTCGATCACGAGTGGACGCTGACAGTTCCTCAACGCCTTCCGTGCCGCGTTTTCGGTGTAACGCGTGCGGATAATTTTGTCAGTGAGACTGGTAGCGACCTGTTCTTGGGCGATTTTCCCAGCCTTGGCGACGCCTGGAATTACACCTAGCTCTCCTGAGACAGTCCGCATCTCACCGTCGGTTTCTTGCCGGCCGAACTCCACTGAGGCTTGCACTTCAAGTTCATCGGCGATCACGCTCCAAAACTGCCCGCTAGAGCTAATCGATCCCCCAGACAAATATATGGCATTCTTGTGCTTCAGTACGCTCTTGATAAGAACAGTCTTCCCCGTCTTCGTAGGACCGGAGATGGAGAGAATCCGATGTCCCTCGTCCAAGTAGTCCTCAACCTTTTGCTCAAGCTTGAGTTGGGCACGTGGGTTATAGGTGATCGTCGGGAGCCCGCCAGCGACGAAAACTTTCCCCACCCGAAGTCTAGGTTTTCCGGTCACTGACCCACGATATCGGGCTCGTCAAGCGTCCACGGTGTCATCGGCTCTGTCGCACTTGCCTACCGTCACAGTGGACAATCAGGTGGAACACGGGCAGCGCGGACAGGCGGCCGGAGGGGTTGACCGAATTCGGTCTAGGTCTAAATCTAAGCCGACGGGTAGGCTTACATCGACAACCCGGCCTCTACCGGCGAGGCCGATGGGATTAGATCTTGAAACCGATGGACCTGAATCCCCAAGGTCACAACTCCCCACGGACGAGGCCGGATGTGTCGCCTACGACTTGACGCCAGGGATTGATCAACGTCCGGCTGACCACTTGCTGGTACCTCCAAGCCGAGGGGATGGAACATGCCGACGAAGCTGCCGGAAGAACCGAACTTTGACTGCGTCGTCGCCACCAACTGGGGCAACCAGACCTAGCAGGTCTGGACTCGCGCGTCGACGGATACATGGACCAGCAGCTCATACGGCTACCTCAGCTGGGGCCGAACTCCAAGAACAAGGCGACGCAACCATTCTGACGCCGCACAAGCCTCGACGCATTCTAAACCGGCCGCAAGGAGGGCCGATTCGAGGCGTTACGCGAGGTTGATGCAAGCGCTATGGCCTTGGCAATTCAAAGGACGTCGCCCCATTAAGTGGCTGCCTCGGCATCGGTCAACTCGTAAGGTTCGACTACGTGCCGGCCGCGCCATATCTCGAGCGTATCCCCGTTGGATTTCAGCTCGCTGAAGGCTTGGGCCAGCGAAAACAACGGGGCGCTCGGAAAGTGGCTGGGGCACGCCGATCCGGCGATCACGCTGTGAGTGTACGCGCGCCTGATACCGGAGAGCCACATGCAGGCGCGCCGTGAGCTGGACGCCTTGCTCGGCGGGCTCTCCGGCATCGACGGCCCGGGGACGGCCCAGACCGGGGACGATCTATGAAAGCGCGAACGACGGGTGAGGCGGCTGGTTGTAGGCGGTGTTCTGCCAGGCCAGGGCCTCTCGGTACTGGATGTCGTGCAGCAGGGTGACCACCCGGCGGTCGGTCTGGATCGGGGTGGAGTAGATGCGCAGGGCCGTGTTGTTGCTTGTCGGCCAGATGACCTCCTCTCGCCAGTCGCCCAGGATGTCGCCGGACAGGGACGGGGTGGACTTGGTGCCGTTGTTCGAGTGGACGCCTGCGGCCGTGAGCAGGCGGGTGTCGGACGACGTGCCGTACTTGTCGATGTGGGTGCCGTCCAGGAGCTCGCGGGTCGGGTCGCCGTCCCACCAGACGACGAAGTTCGTCGAGCTGGGCTTGCGGCTCGCGACGACCGAGCCGTTCGGGTTGCGGACGCCGTCGGCCAGGGACGACCAGGATTCGGCGCCGGCGCTTCCGGCCCAGATGTCGGCCGAGACGCCGCGGCCGTTGTCGCCGCCGGCCGGGGTGCTCCACAGGATCTGGCCGGTGCGGGCGTCGGCCATCCACGACGACGGCTTGCTCGCGTCCTCGTCGACCTTGAAGACCTCCAGGCCGGCCCGGGACGGGTTCAGGTCGCCCACGTGCAGGGCGTCGCCGTGGCCGAGGCCGGTGTTCCAGAGCCGGGCGCCGTTGTCGTCGACCGCCAGCGAGCCGTAGACGATCTCGTCGCGGCCGTCGGCGTCGACGTCGGCCACCGCGAGCTGGTGGTTGCCCTGCCCGGCCGTGCCCGGGTTGGTCGAGCTGTTGCTGTCGAAGGTCCACCGGCGGGTGAGCGTGCCGTTGCGGAAGTCCCAGGCCACGATGACCGTACGTGTGTAGTAGCCGCGGGCCATGATCAGGCTGGGGCGGGCGCCGTCCAGGTACGCCGTGCCGGCCAGGAAACGGTCGACTCGGTTGCCGTACGAGTCACCCCAGGAGGAGACCGTGCCGCGCGGGGGCACGTAGTCCACCGTCGACAGGGCGGCACCGTTGCGGCCGTCGAACATCGTCAGGTATTCGGGGCCGCTGAGGATGTAGCCGCTGGAATTGCGGTAGTCGGCGTTCCCGTTGCCGATGGTCTGCCCGGTGCCGGAGATGGTCGCGTCGGCCGTCTTCATGGCCACTTCGGCGTCGCCGTCACCGTCGTAGTCGTACACCTGGAATTGGGTGTAGTGGGCGCCGGCCCGGATGTTGGGGCCCAGGTTGATCCGCCACAGCCGGGTGCCGTCGAGGCGGTACCCGTCGACGTACACCGGGTCGGTCACGCCGGACTGCGAGTTGTCCTTGGCGTTGAGCGGATCCCATTTGAGGACGAGGTCGAGGCGCCCGTCGCCGTCGAGGTCGCCCACGCTGGCGTCGTTGGCCGCGTAGAGCGAGCTGTTCGGGTTCTGGATCGGCACGTCGAGGTAGCCGTTGCCGAAGGTGAGGCTCGGCCCTTCGGCGGCCTGCTCGGCGCCGTTCACGACCGGGCGGATCGTGTACGAGGCGGAGGCGGCGGCCCCGGCGTCCAGGTAATTCGTCGACGCGGTGATGGGCGCCGAGTTGAGCTTGGCCGAGCCGCGGTACAGGTTGAATCCGGCGCCGGCCGGGTCGGTGGCCAGCCATCGCCAGCTGACCAGGTTGCCGCTGCCGGAGCGGACGCTGATCAGGCCGCGGTCGAGCCGTTCGCGCTGCCGGCCGTCGGCGGCGTCGGCCGGCGTCGCGACCATGATCACCGCACTCGCGGTGAGGACGGTCAATCCTGCCGCCATCTTTGCCCTGCTGGACACCGGGGTCTCCTCTCGCTAACTTCGGGAGCGCTCCCAGATTGACGCCCATCGATTAATGAGTCAAGGAGGAAGCCATGCGGAGATGGCGAACGGGCCTCATCGCCGGGTTGCTCGCCGGCACCGCCTCGCTCGTCGCGGCGGCGCCCGCGTCGGCCGCCGCCGGCTGCCGGGTCGAGTACCGGACGACCGCCCAGTGGCCGGGCGGGTTCGGCGCCGCGGTCGACGTCACCAACCTCGGTGACCCGGTCAGCTCGTGGACGCTGACGTTCGCGTTCCCCTCGGGGCAGACCGTCACTCAACTGTGGAACGGCTCGGTGACCCAGTCCGGCGCCGATGTGACAGTCCGCAACGCCGGCTGGAACGGCTCGCTCGCCACCAGCGCCACCGCGTCGTTCGGCTTCAACGGCTCCGGTGCGGCGGTCGCGCCCACGGCCTTCTCGCTGAACGGCACGGCGTGCAACGGCGGGACCACACCTCCCGGGAACGAGCCCGTGAAGATCATGGCGCTCGGCGACTCGATCACCGGCTCGCCCGGCTGCTGGCGGGCCCTGCTCTGGCAGAAACTCCCGGCCGACCGGGTCGACTTCGTGGGCACGCTGCCCGGGCAGGGCTGCGGCTTCCCCTACGACGGCGAGAACGAGGGACACGGCGGCTTCCTCGCCACCACCGTGGCCGACCAGAACCAGCTCGCCGGCTGGCTCGCGGCCACCGACCCGGACGTCGTGCTCATGCACTTCGGCACCAACGACGTCTGGAGCAACCTGCCGCCGTCGACGATCCTGGCCGCGTTCACCAAGCTCGTCACCCAGATGCGGACCCAGAACCCGGCCATGAGGATCCTGGTCGCCCAGATCATCGGCATGAACGCCAGCAACTGCGCCGACTGCGGCCGGCGCGTCATCGATCTCAACGCCGCCATCCCGGCCTGGGCCGCCGGCCTGTCCACCGCCGCTTCCCCCATCACCGTCGTCGACCAATGGACCGGATTCGACACCGCGACCGACACGTACGACGGCGTCCACCCGAACGACGCCGGCAACGTGAAGATCGCCGACCGCTGGTACCCGGCGGTCGCCGCGGCCATCGAGTGATCCCGTAGTTTGTCGCGGTGATCGAGACAGCGACGTGGGACCCGCCACCACGCCGGCCGGGGCCGGCCAAGGCGTACCTCGGGGCGGCTCTGGGCCTGGTGACGACACTCGCCGTCACCGTCGTCGCGGTCCGGGGCCTGACGGCCGCGACCGAGACCCGCTACGCGACGGGGACCGACGTCTGCGGCGCGCTCGAGACCGGGCCGCTCGCCGCCGGCCTCGGCGTCACGTCGCCCCGGCCGGAGAAGGGACCGCTCCCCTCGATCTGCCGATACGCGGTGTTCGACGCCGGCCGGCGGCAGGGCGCCGGTCAGCTCAGGATCGACCGCTTCGCCAGTTCGTTCGAGGCGTCTTTGGCGTGGCAGGGGCAGGAGAGCGACTGCGACGACCTGGAAGCTCTGCAGACCGCCCTGATCGACAGCACGCGGGCGACGATGGCGCACTTCGGGTAGGGGGTCACCTGCGCGAGGGGAATCCCCGCGGCCGCGCGAACGGCCGGGGTGACCTCCTCTTTCCATCGCGCCGGTTTCGCGTAGTTTTCGTCGCATGTTTCGGGATCTGCGGCGGCTCACGCGGGGGCACCGCCGGTGGATCGCGGTGGCGGCCGGGCTCAGTCTGCTCGGGTCGGCGCTGGCCCTGGCCCAGCCGCTGCTGGCGGGGGCGGCGGTGGACGCCGCCACCGGCGGGCGGGTGCCGTGGCCGGTCTTCGGGGCGCTGGCCGGGCTGTTCGCGGCTCAGGCGGTCGCCCACGCGACGGCTCGGTACGTGCAGGCGTACACCGGTGAGACCATGACCCGGCAACTGCGGCTGGCCGTCATCGTGCGCCTGCTGCGGGTGCGGATGCCGCTGCTCGACCACGTCCGCACCGGTGACGTGATCGCCCGCGCCTGCGGGGACACCGCCGTGGTCAAGACGCTCGTCGCGCAGAGCCTGGGCACCGGCGTGGCCGGCGTGATCGCCCTGGTGGCCGTCGTGGCGCTGCTGGCCCGGCTGGATCCGTCGCTGATGGCGCTCGTGGTCGCGCTCTTCGCGGTGTCGGTGCTGAGCCTGCTGGCCGTCGTGCGGCGGCTGCGGGCAGCGTCGCACACGGCGCAGGACGCCGAGGGGGCACTCTCGGCCGACCTGGAACGGGCCCTGGGCGGGATGCGCACGGTCCGGGCCTGCCGGGCCGAGCCGGTGGAGGCCGATCGGCTCCGCGGGTCGGCCACCCGGGCGTACCGGGCCAATCTCCGCATGGCCGAGCTGGCCGCCCTGGCCGGACCGGCGAACGACCTCGCGGTCAGCGGGGCTTTCCTGACCGTGCTGCTGGTCGGCGCGACCCGGGTCGCCTCGGGCGAGACCTCGCTCGGCCGGCTCGTGGCCTTCACCCTGGCCATGACGTATCTGTCGGCGCCGATCTACGAGATCTTCCAGGCGGTGGGCGCGGTCCAGCAGGGCTCGGGCGCGCTGCACCGGATCAACGAGGTGCTCGCCCTGCCGGTCGAGCGGGACCAGCCGCGGGCCGTGGTGCCGGTCCGGCGGCGGCCGCCGGTGCTGGAGTTCCGGGACGTCTGGTTCGGTTACGACCCGGGCCGGCCGGTGCTGCGCGGCATCCGCTTCACCGTGCCCGAGCGCGGCCACGTCGCCCTGGTCGGCGCGTCCGGCGCCGGCAAGTCGACCATCTTCGCGCTGGCCGAGCGCTTCTACGAGCCCGACCGCGGCACCATCCTGCTGCGCGGCCGGGACGCCCGCTTCATCCCGTACGCCCGGCACCGCTCCATCGTCGGCCTCGTCGAGCAGGACTGCCCGCTCCTGGCCGGAAGCCTCAAGGAGAATTTGCTGTACGGGGCGCGGCCCACCGCCGAGCGTGACCTCGACCGGGTGCTCGCCATGACCGGGCTGACCGCGCTCGTCGCCGCCCTGCCCGACGGTCTGCACACCCCGGTCGGCGAGCGCGGCGGCCGGCTCTCCGGCGGCCAGCGGCAGCGCGTGGCGATCGCCCGCTGCCTGCTGTCGCGGCCCGACCTCATCCTGCTCGACGAGCCGACGGCCCACCTCGACCCGGACAGCGAACGGGCCTTGGCCGCGACGATGCGCGAGGTGGCCCGGGTCTGCGCCCTCGTGGTGATCGCCCACCGCTTCTCCACGGTCCGCGCGGCCGACCGGGTGCTGGTCGTCGACGACGGCGTGGTGACCGACGACGGCACGCACGACCAGCTGATCGGATCCAATGAGTACTATCGCCGGCTCGCGGCGTGAACTGTTGTGGATCTTGTCATATCGATGAACGGCGAACTGTGGCGTAGGTTGCCCGGCAAAGCACCGATCGGTGCTGTCGACAAAGGAGAACCATGCGCCTGGTCCGCATCACGTCGGTGCTGGCCCTGGCGGGCGTCGCGGCCTGGTCCGCGCTGCCCACCGGGGCCGTCGCCGCCGCGCCGACCCCCGGCCCGGCCGCCGTCACCCCGGCGACCGGGCCGGCTTTCGCCGCCGCACCCCGGGCGGTCACCCTGATCACCGGCGACACCGTCAAGGTGAGCAGCGTCGCCGGGCAGACCACGGTGGACGTCGTGCCGGCTCCGGGCCGGGAGAAGATCCCGTTCCTCACCTCGAGCGCCGGCCACGACGTCGAGGTCGTCCCGGCCGACGCCGCCGGGCTGCTCGCCGCGGGCCGTCTCGACCCGCGCCTGTTCGACGTGTCCACGCTGCTGAGCTTCGGCTACGACGACACCCGGCGCACCCTGCCGCTGATCGTCGCCGGCCCGGCCGTCCCGGCCGGCGCCCGGGCCACCCAGCAGCTGCCCGACGTCGGCCTGGTCGCCTACGAGCAGGACCGGAGCAAGCCGGCCGAGCTGTGGAAGAGCCTCACCACCGCCGGCAAGCTGCGCTCGGGCGTCACCAAGGTCTGGCTCGACGGGCAGCGCAAGCCCACCCTCGACGTCAGCGTCCCGCTGATCGGCGCGCCCGCCGCCTGGCAGGCCGGGCTCACCGGCGCCGGCGTCAAGGTCGCCGTCATCGACAGCGGCGTCGACCTCACCCACCCCGACTTCGCGGGCCAGGTCGCCGGCGCCGTCGACTTCACCGGCTCGGGCGACCTGACCGACCCGGTCGGCCACGGCACGCACGTCGCGTCGACGATCCTCGGCACCGGTGCCGCCTCCGGTGGCCGCTACAAGGGCGTGGCCCCGGGCGCGAAGCTGCTCAGCGCCAAGGTGTGCGGCCTGCAGGAGTGTTACGAGTCGGACATCCTGGCCGGCATGCAGTGGGCCGCCGAGCAGGGCGCGGCCGTGGCCAACATGAGCCTGGGCGCGGCCGACACCCCCGACATCGACGTGCTCGAGCAGGGCGTCAACGACCTGACCGCCAAGTACGGGATGCTGTTCGTCATCGCGGCCGGCAACTCCGGCGAGGCGGGCGACAGCACCGTCGAGTCGCCCGGCAGCGCCGAGCAGGCCCTGACCGTGGGCGCCGTGACCAAGACGAAGGAGCTCGCCTCGTTCTCGAGCCGGGGACCCCGCGCCGAGGACGCCATGGTCAAGCCCGACCTCACCGGGCCGGGCGTCGACATCGTGGCCGCCCGCTCGGTGGACGGCCAGTTCCCGCCGGTCGACGGCGCCGAGGCGTACACCTCGCTCTCCGGCACCTCAATGGCCACGCCGCACGTGGCCGGCGCCGCCGCCCTGCTGGCGCAGCAGCACCCGCAGTGGCGCGCGGCCCGGCTCAAGGCGACCCTGACCGCCGCCGCCGACCCGGGGGCCGATCTCACGCCGTACGAGCAAGGGTCCGGTCTGGTCGACGTCGAGCGCGCCCTGGACCAGCCGGTCACCGCCGACCCGGTCAGCGCCGGTTTCCCGCGCGACGGGACGACCCGGAAACAGAGCATCACGTACGCCAACAGCGGCACCCAGCCGGTGACGCTGTTCCTGTCGCTGGGCACCGACGCGCCCGCCGGCGTCTTCACCGTGAGCGCCGACAGCCTGACGGTGCCGGCCGGCGGAACGGCATCGGTGACCGTGACGGCCACCGTCGTGGCCGGGCTCGAGGAGCAGCCGTACGGTGGTGAGCTCCTCGCGACCGCCGGAAAGGTGCGCGTCGTGACGCCGGTCGCGATGTACCTGACCCGGCACGTGCTCACGGTGAACACGCCCGGCGTGACCGGCGACAACCCGCGCTGGGTCACCATGCTGACCGACCTCGACCGGCAGACGGTGACGGCGTTCGCGCACACCGGCGCCAGCGTCCGCACGCCGGTCGAACCGGGCCGGTACGTCGTGCAGTCGTACCTGATGACCGGCTCCGAGGAGGATCCGGAGCTCACGGCCCTGTCCGACCCGCGGGTGGTCGTCGACCGGGACCGCACGATCACCATGGACGCCCGTACTGCCAAGCCGGTCAGCATCACCGTGCCCGACAAGAAGGCCGTGCCGGCGTACAACGAGACCGGGTGGACCATCCGCGACAAGGCGCCGGAGATCTGGGGCGGCAACGACCCGTACGGCGTCCTGATGAACCTGAACTTCGAGCGGCTCCGCACCGGACCGGCGGCCGGCGGTGGCCAGGCGCCCGGCTACGTGTCGTACCTGTCCGGCAAGTGGGCCGCCCCGAAGGCCGTCTACCACGCCTACTTCTACGAGCGCGGCCGCATGCTGGCCGGCCGGACCACGGCGCTGCGCGCGAGCGACCTGGCCACGGTCCGCTCGACGATCGGCTCCGACGTGGACGGCGTCCAGGTCACCCGTCTCGCCGTCGCCCGGGCGCCCGGCAACTCGGCCGTCTACCGCAGCACCGACGGGCGGCAGAGCCCGCTGAGCTTCGCCTACGACGCCCCGGCCACGATCACCGACTACTACAACCGCGACCAGCGGGCGGAGTGGCAGGTCAGCAGCAGCCAGCTCGGATACACCCACTACGAGTCGGCGTGGACGTCGTGGCAGCCCGGCCGCACGTACACCGAGAAATGGGCCACCGGCGTCGAGGGCCCGGTCTTCCCCGAGCCCGAGTTCGATCAGCAGTTCGCCGCCCGCTACTGGGGCGACACGATGGGCGGCCCCGGTCCCCTGCACGGCGACGGCAGCGGCCACGAGGGTTTCCGCTTCCCCCGCGCCGGCCAAGCCGACGTGCGGATCTACCGCAACGGCGCCCAGGTCGCCCAGTCGCAGTGGACACCGCAGGCCACCGAGGTACCGGCCGCCGCGGGTGACTACCGGGTGCACGCGGTCTTCCGCAGCGACCCGGCCTTCACCCTGTCCACACTGGTCGACGCCGAGTGGACGTTCCGCTCGTCCCACGTCCCGGACGGCAAGCTCGTCCACCTGCCGATGACGGCGATCCGCTACACCCCGTCCCTGGACGCGACCACCACGGCGGCCGCCGGCCGCCTGATGACCCTGCCGCTGTCCCTCGACCGTCAGGTCGGCGCGGCCCCCGCCGCCGTTCGCACCCTGACGGTGGAGGCCTCCTTCGACGACGGCAAGACCTGGAAACGGCTCCCGGTCCTCCGGGCCGGCACAAAGGCCACCGCCGTCATCCAGCACCCGCGCGGCGCGGGCTTCGTGTCGCTGCGGTCCACGACCACCGACTCGGCCGGCAACGGCACCAAGCAGACCATCATCCGCGCGTACCGCTACCGGTAGCCCGTCGATACGCGGCCTTCCTCGCCCACTCGGCGGGGAAGGCCGCTTTCCGCGCGGAACGGGATCATCCATACGAGCCCGGGGGTCGCATGATCGGACTTCGATGACGGCCGATCCACCGACCGCCCGGATCCACCTGGTGCGGAACACTTCGGCGCAAGGGAAGCAGGCGCTGGTGGCAGGATGGTCCATGTCTGAACTGATCATGAAGACGTTTTTGGGCAACGCCCAACGGTTTCAGAAGACCAACGACCTGGCCGCCCTGGACCAGGCGATCGCGGCCGGCCGGACGGTGGTCGGCGCGGCCACGGACGTCGACGACTGGCGCCGGTACATCACCGTGCTGGCGCAGTCCCTGCTGGCCAAGTACAACGCACAGAACGACCGGGCGGCCCTGGCCGAGTGCGTGCAGGCCTTCCGGGCGGTAGCGCACAACCTGCCCGCCGGGCACCGACTGCGCCCGGCGGTCTTCACCGGGCTGGGCGAGGCGCTGCGCGAGGTCGCCAAGACCGAACGCCGAGCCGACGCCGCCGACGAGGCGATCTACTGGTTCCAGATGTGTGCCGCGCAGCCGTCGAACCTGCGCGGCAAGGCGTTCTTCGGGGTCTCCACCTGCCTGCATATGAAGGCGAACTGGACGGGCGATCTGAACCTGTTGCGGGATTCCGTGCAGAACGCGCGGCACGCGGTGGCCTGTGCGGTGGACGACGGGCAGCGCGCCCTCCACCTGATCTACCTGGCCGCCGCGCTGGCGCTGCTCCATCGCCGCACCGAGCAGCCCGAGGTCATCCGCGAGGGCGTCGAGGCCGCGCGGGCGGCGATTCGGCTCAGCCCCGACGAACAGCAGCGCCGGACCTGGGAGAAGACCCTCATGCAACTGCAGGCCCAGGCCGCACTCGGCGGCTGGTACGAGTGAACGGCCACCAGCCCGTCGAGTACGAGCTCGTCCCCCAGCCGCCGCAGCCCTCCACCCGCGTCCGGCGCGACGACGAGACCGTCGTGCTGTCCACCTGTCCCCGGTGCCTCGGGCCGATGGCCCAGCTCGACGGGGAGGCGGCACCGGCGAAGGGGATCCGGTTCCCCCGCCGGCACACGGCCGTGCCGGCCTGGGAACCCGACGTCGTCGAGTGCCAATGCGGTCTGCCCCACCCCGGGCGGCCGGAGAACGCGCCGGCCTGGGGCTGTGGGGCCTTCTGGAACGAGTTGGCCACCGGTGGCTGACCGGGCCGGGCCGGCGCTGCCGACCCGGGACGATCTCCGCTGGGCGCGACTCGCCCGGGAGCTGCCGTTCGAGGAGCTTGAGGCGGCCCGCAAGCAGGCGGAGCAGTGGCGCAACGCGATCGGGGGCCTGACCGCGCTGCTCGGCGTCGCGGCCCTGGTCCGGGGACGCAACGATCTCACCAGCATCCCGTCGAACTGGCGCGTCTCGGTCGCCCTGGTCCTCGCGGCGGCCTTCCTCAGTCTTCTCCTCGCGTTCGCGCTGTCGGCGTACGCGTCGTTCGGCCGGCCCGGGGTGCGGATCCGCCTCAACGGCAGCGCCCTGCGCCGGTGGAGCGGCGCCCGGACGAGGCAGATCGGCCGTCTCGTCCCGGTCGCCGCGGCCGCCGCCGCGCTCGGCATCGTCCTCACCGGTGTCGCCGCGTTCCTCACCTGGTTCGCTCCCGCGACGGCCGGCCCGTCCCGGCCGTACGCCGTGCGTACCGCCACCGGCCAGCAATGCGGCGAGCTGATCGGCGTCGACCGGGGCCGGATGGTGCTGCGGACCGGACCGAACAGCCTGTGGTCGACGCCCCTGGCGGAGGTCATCTCGATCAGCGAGGTGAAGGCATGTTGACGCGGCCGGATCTCGCCTTCGCCATCAGCGTCACCGAATACGACCACCCCGGCGCCGCCGCCCTGCCCCGCGGCCGCGACGAGGTCGACCGCGTCTTCGCCGCCCTGGAGAGCGGCGGCTTCACCGTCGACCCGGACCACCTGACCGGCCGGGTGGACCGCGAGAGCGTGCTCGCGTACCTCGCCCAGGCCGACCGCAAGGCCCGGCGGGTCGTTCTCTACTGGACCGGGCACGGTGTCTCCGACGAATCCGGCTCGTGGCTGTTCACCAGCGGAACCGACCCGGCCGATCCCGCGGGCACCGGCGCCCTGGACCCGGCCGCCATCGCGTCCGCGCTCGGCCGTCTGGTCGGGGCCGGTCAGGTCGTGATGATCCTCGACTGCTGCGGATCGGGTGACGCCGCGCTCGACATCGCCTCCGAGATCGTCACGAGGCGATCGCCGGACGTCGGTGACCACGAGAGCCTGCCGGCCATCTCGCTGATCAGCGCCACGTACGGAAGCGCCGAGGCGCAGCCGATGCTGTTCGCCAGCGCCCTCGCGGACGCCCTGACCAAGGGCCCGCCGTCCATGGTCTGGCCGGCCCAGCGCCGGGAGGTGACGCCGCAGGACCTCGCCGACGCGGCCTCGGCCTGGCTGCGCTCCAACCGGGCCACCCGGCTCCAGCGCGCCCGCGCGGCGGGGGTGCACGCCGGCAGCGGCTTCTTCGCCAATCCGCTGTACGACCTGGGCGCCCGCGATGTGCTCATCGGCGGTGACCTGTTCGTCCGGCGGACCGCCGTCCTCGACCGGATCGAGGCGTGGAGCCGCCGGGCCGGGCACGGGTTGTTCCTGCTGACCGGGTCCATCGGCACCGGGAAGTCTACGGTCGTCGACCAGTTGGCGGCCGACGGCGCGTGGACCAAGATGTCACTGTCCAAGCTGGACCTGCGGACCGCGACCGTCGACCTCGCCCGGCGTCTCCAGCTGATCGGCGAGCGGGACGACATACTTCCCGAGCAGTTGGTCGAGCGTTACGCCGCGGCGGGCGGCGGCAACCTCGCATTCGACTCCCTGGACGAGGCGGATCCGGAGAATCGGCTGGAGATCGCCCGGCGGCTTCTGCTGCCGCTGGCCGCTCTGCCGGGCGGACGAATCCTCGTCAGCCGCCGGTCGGGCGCCGGCACGGCCGACGGCGCCGGCGAACTGGCCGATCTGCGAGCCGGCGCCACCGGAGACGCCGACCTGGACGACGACGCCACCGCCGAGCAGGACATCCGGCGCCTGGCGACACGGATCCTCGAAGCGCGGCCCCTGTCGCCGTACCGGGGAAAGAGCGATCTGGCCCGCCGCGTCGGTGAGGTGATCGCCGCGCGCACCGGCGGCATCTTCTTCGTCGCCACCCACGTGGCGATCCACCTCACCCGGGCACCGAGGGCGCTGGAGCCGGAGGACCCCGATCTGGCCCGCATCCTCACCGAAGGAATCGGCGGCGTGGTCGCCAAGGACTTCCAGGACCGGGGCGTCGACGCCGACCGGCTGCTGGACCTGCTGACCCCGCTCGCGTGGGCCGCCGGCCGCGGTGTTCCGGTCCGCGGCGCCTGGCCGGCGATGGTCGACGCGTTGCGCCCGTCCCCGGGTTCACCGTCGGCCGAGGCCGACATCACCGCCGCGCTGGCGGAGATGGACGAGTTCGTGACGGCGACGGCCGCCGGCGGCGGCGAGCGGCGGTACCGGCTGCGCCACCTCGCGATCGCCGACTATCTGCGCAGCCGGTCGGGGCGGACCGACGAAGAGGCGAACAAGGCGATCGTCCGGGCGCTCAAGCCGGCGGCCGGTGGATGGCCCGCGACCTCCTGGTACGTCCGCGATCACCTGGTCGAGCACGCCGACCGCGCGGGTGTCGTGCCGGACCTGCTCGACGATCCGGACTTCATGGTCTTCTCCGAGCCGCGCCGCACCCTGGTCGCCGTGACCCGCGCGGAACGCGGCGACGCTGTCAAGGCCGGCTTCGACCTTTATCTGCGCGCCGGGCCCCGGCTCGCCGACAACTCCCTGGCCATGCGCGTCTTCCTGCTGGAGTCGCTGCGCCGGGAGGGAACCCGGGCCGACGCGCCGGAGGGCCCGTCGTTCTCGGTGGCCGCCCCGTGCCGGACGCGATGGACCACCGCCCGCGCGCCGTCCCGGCATCGGCTGATCCGCACCGGCCCGGACGACCCGGACATGTTCGCCGCCGTCCGGACCTCGGCCGGCGGGCGCATCGCCGTGACCACCAGGCACCCGGGTTCACCGGACTCCGGCATCGAGATCTGGGACCCCACCTTCACGGTGCCGCCGCGGGTGCTTCGCGGGCGGGCCGGCAAGGAGGTCACCGCGTTGACCGCGGCGCCGCGCGACGAGCGGGACGACATGCTGGTCGTCGCGTACGGCGGCGGCAACTTCCTGGAGGGCCGCCTGCTCGACGGGGACCGGGTGATCTGGACCCACGAGGAGGTCCAGGCGCACGCCCTCTCGTGCGTGTGGGCCGGCGGTTCCTGGGCGGTCGCCGCGACCGACCTCTCCCGGGTCCGGCTGTTCCGCGCCTCCGACGGGAGCCCGCTCGGCACGATCGGCGGGGAGGGCGGCAACCCCAAGGGTGTGCTCGGCTTCCGCACCGGCGGCGTCGATGTCCTCTGCTACGTCACCGACAACGCGCTGACCTTCTGGGGCGCTGACCGCCTGGACCGGCTCGGTGTGGTCCGGCTGGACCAGCCGTGGTCGGCCGCCGCCATCGTCACGCACGACGCGACCCCGGTCATCGTCGGCGCCCGGGCCGACTCCCGCCTGGAACTGCGGGCGGCCGCGACGGGGCGGCAACTCGCCGTCGCGCCCGACCGGCTCAACACCATCGCCGATCACATCGTCCCGGTGGGCTCGGCGGTCGCGGTCGCCGCCGCGGACGAGATCTCGGTGTGGGGCACGCGTCCGCTGGAACGGGTCCATCGCTACACCGGGCACGCCGACCGGGTCAACGGCCTGGGCGTCGTCCGGGACGGCACGGACCGGAGCTACATCACCAGCGCCGCCCGGGACGGCACGGTGCGTGTCTGGTCCGATTCCCGCTCCACACACTGGAGCAAGTGGGATTCCGAACCACCGATCGGCTACTTCGAGCGCGTCCACTCGGCGAGTGTGGACGGGCGCCCGGTCATCCTCGTCGAGGACGTTCTGTCCTGGGTGCTCCTCGACGAGGACGACGGTTCGTTCGTGACCCGGTTCGACAAGAAACGCGCCCGTTCCCGCATGGCCGGCATGCAGTCCGACCTGGACCGTTTCGATGTCTGGGCGATCGCCCGGGCCCGGACCGACTCGCTGGCCATCGCCGGGCAGCACCAGGGCGTTCAGGAGATGTGGTCGGTCACCGACCGCGCCGACTACGGCCTGCCGACGCCCGGCTCGCCGAGCGACCACGGGTGCCGGGTGCTGGTGCACACGCCGGAGGGGCCGATGCTGGTCACCGGCGACGGGGGGAACCCGATCGGCGTCTTCCGGCTCACCGGCGGCCGGCTGTGCACGCTTCAGGCGCCGCCGGGGGCGCGGGCGCGGCTCACCGTGACCACCGGGGCCACGGATCTCGTCCTGGTGGAGAACCCGGACGGCACCCTCGCGGTGCACGACCCGATCGACGGCCTCGTTCGCATCCGGCTGCCGCTGGGCGAGACGTCGGCCACGCCGCTGGCCGCTGTCGCCGACCTGGGTCAGGGCACCGCCGCGGCGCTGGTCGCAACGGGCGAGCTGGGCGTCCAGTGGCTCGACGCCCAGGGCCGGCGGCGTCCCGTGGCGGATCGCGGGTACCGGCAGCGGGCGACCGTCGTCCGGGTCGCCGACGGCCACTTCCTGGTCCTGGCCGACCGGGACCGGGTGCTGCTGATACGTCCCGCCGACGGCTCCATCGCCACCGCGATCCCCTTCGTGGGCCCGGTCAACGACGTCATCTCCCCGGCACCCGGCCGCCTCTGCCTGATCGCCTCCGCCCGCGTCGTCCTGGTCGAGCTGGCCGACACCTTGCGCTAGCCTTCCGCGCGCCGCCAGGAGTGCTGGGGCTCGTAACCGAGCAGGCGGCGGGCCTTGTCGATGGAGAGCAGGGTTTCGTTTCCGGTGAGCTCGCGGGTGACCGGGATGTCCGGGAAGTACTCGGCGGCCAGCGAGGCGCTGGACCGGCTCATCACGGTGTCGGCGTTGGCGATCACGAAGACCTCCATGCCCGTGGCGTCGTAGGTGAGGGCCCGCCGGACGGCCTGGGCGCCGTCGCGGGCGTCGATGTAGCCCCACAGGTTCCAGATGCGCTGCCGGGGGTCGGCGTCGAGCGACGGGAAAGCCTCGTAGTCGGCGGGCTCCATCACGTTCGAGAAGCGCAGCCCGATCGCGGTCAGATCGGGGTTCCACCGGCAGAACTGCTCGGCCATCGTCTCCTCGAGATGCTTGGAGAGTGAGTACGAGGTCTCGGGCCGGGCCGGATAGTCCTCGTCGACCGGGATGTACGGCGGCGGGTTCTCCGGCCCGAGCGGCAGCCCCAGCAGCGTCTCGCTGGAGGCCCACACGATCCGGCGGATGCCGGCGAGGCGGGCCGCGGCGAACACGTTGTAGCTGGCGGTGATGTTGTTGGTGAACGTGGCCGCGTTCGGCCGCAGGCCCGGTGCGGGGATCGCGGCCAGGTGCACGACGGCGTCGATGCCGTCGTAGCGGTCGTCGATGGCGGTCAGCGCCTCGGCCACCTGCCCGTAGTCGGTGAGGTCGACCAGCGTGAACGGGGCCGACGGCTCCCGGGGCGCGACCCGGTCGAGGTTGACGACCTGGTAGTCGTGGTCGAGCAGGTTCTGAACGACGGCGCGGCCCAGTTTGCCGCTGCCGCCGGTGACGGCGATGCGAGGCATGTCTCTCCTCGGGTGGTGGTGGCTCCCGGATTCTAAGCTTGTTTCATGGCGCGGATCATGGTGGTGGGCGACGTCGGGGGTTTCCCCGGCGAGCTGACCCGCGTCACAGGCGACGGCGAGGCGGTCGTCGTGCAGGTGGGCGATCTGGTCGACCGCGGGCCGGACAGCGCCGGGGTGCTCGACGTGGTGCGGCGGCGGCTCGAAAGCGACCCCCGGCGGTGGGTGCAGCTGATCGGCAACCACGAGTGGCAGTACCTGGGCGGTGACCGGTTCTGGCCGGAGCCGCTGCCCGAGACCGCGGCGGAGCTGCTGCGGGAATGGTGGCGCCGGGAGTGGATGGGGGTCGCGGCGGCGGTACGGGCGGCGGACGGCGAGGAGTTCCTGATCACCCACGCCGGGCTGACCGTCGAGACCTGGCGGCAGCTGGGCGAGCCGGTCACGGCGGCCACGACGGCGGCGCTGCTGAACACGCGGCCGGACGAGGTGGTGGGCAGCTACCGGGGGCCGCTGTGGGCCTCGGCCGGTTCCGAGGTGTACGAGTCGTGGCTGCGCGAGGCCACGCCGATGCCGTTCTCGCAGGTACACGGCCACGACACGATCGTCGACTTCACCCGGCGGCAGTGGCGGTGCGGCGAACGGCTACGGCAGCGCTCAGCCGCCGACTGGGAGGCTCGCCACACGGTGACCCGGGTGAGCGGCGGCCGCTTCATCGGCGTCGACCCCAAACACGGCACGACGGGCGCCCCGTCCTGGTCACCCTTGATCCTCGACGGGGCGACCCTGCTGACCTAGGTGTGATGTCCGGCCAGGTTGTTCAACCGGGTGATGCCGATGGCGGTGTGGGGTCGGTGATGGTTGTCATCGTGTAGGAACGCTGGCAGAGCTGCGCGCCGGGCCTTTTCGCTGGTGTAGGGCTTGGCGAAGGCCCAGCCGTCGGCCAATGTGCGGTGGAACCGTTGGTTCGCGGCCGGTATGGCCGGGGTTTTCACGGTGAGGCCGAGCTCGGCGCAGGTCGAGGTCCAGAGCCGGGATATGCAGGCCTAGCCGTTGTCCGAGAGCACCCGATCGACGGTGACACCGCGCTCGGCGAACCAGATGACTGCGCGGCGCCCATCATCCTCAGATCGAGTGGTCACACTCCCTCGACCAACGTCTCCGAGCATCACACCTGGGCGTGCAGCCCGACGAGGGCCACCCGCCCGGGCGCGACGGTGGCGGGGCGGCGGGTGAAGCACGCCGGGGTCGAGCGCGACCGCTCACGCAGGTCGCCCGGGTGGGGTGAGCGTTCTGGGCGCGCAGCGCCCTGCTCGCCCCGCCCGGGCCCTCGACGGGAGTTGCGGTCCGTACCCACCACCCCGCTACGACATTCCGCTTCTGACTTCGATGTCCTTAACGGACCGCCAACTCGCCCAGCTCCGACCAATCGCTCTGGTCGACGTTCTGGCTGATGATCTTCGGGGTGGCCACCAGGTAGGGCGGCAGATCCTGCTGCGCCTGCTTGAAGTGGGCGCTTCCGACGTGGGCCGCGCCCGCGTCTCCGTCGCGGAAGGCCTCGACCAGAACGTACTCGTTGGGGTCGTCCAGGCTGCGTGACCAGTCGAACCACAGGCATCCGGGCTCGGCCCGGGTGGCCTCGGTGAACGGGCGGGAGATTCGCGGCCAGTCGTCGGCGTGCTCGGGCTTGATCGAGAACTTGGCGGTAATGAAAATCATCTTGGAAGACACACACCTTTCGCACGATCAGTCATCTGGGTTCCTCGGCTCGGCGCTCGACACAGGCTGAGGGGCATGACGGGCGCCGGGGTGTTGCAGTCGGTGGAACGGGCCATGCGGGTGCTGGACCATGTCGCGGCGGGTCGTGCGTCGGGAGGCGCGGGCGGCGGCCTACTACGCGGCGCTGCGGGACGAGGAGATGATCGTGGCGCACGTTGAGGAGTGCCCCGAACATCCGCGGATCAACCCGCTGGGGGTGGGTTTTCGCCAGGTGCCGCATGCGACCGCCTTCGGGAAGTTGATGCTGGCCATGCTGCCGGGGCTGCTCGACGGGGTGCGGTTGCCCGGCGTGACCTCGTCGACCGTCACCGAGCGTTCGGTGCTGGACCGGCAGTTGCGCCAGGTGACCGGCACCGGGCTGGCCCTCGAGGTGGACGAGTTCCAGGCGGGGCTGAGCTGCATGGCGGCGCCGGGGACGCCGCGCCGCGTTCAGGCCGAGCATCTTCCGCTTGGTGGTGGCGGTCAGTTCGCCGTACTCGCGCGCATGTCGTCCGGGATCGGGAAGCCGGCGAACTCCTTGATCAGCCACTGGGGCTGCCAGCCGGCGTAGTCGCTGCCGAACAGCAGGCGGTCTTCGCCGAGCCAGTAGAGCAGCTCGCCGATGATCTGCGCGAAGTAGCGGGGCCGGCTGTGCAGGAACGGCATGGCCATGGCGCGGCCGCCGTAGACGTTGGGTTCCTGGGCGTTGGCGGACCGGCGGTCACGACCTCGTGGGCGCCCAGCTGGGACGCGAACTCGCGGGCGCGCGGGTTCGGGTCGACCACCACCACCCGGGCCGCGGTCATCGCGACCAGGCACTGGACGCCGATGTGGCCGAGACCGTCGGCGCCGATCACGACGCAGGTCGCGCCCGGGAACCGCGAGTTCTCGCAGTGCACGTCGTCGCCGCGCCGGCACGGCCCGCACAGCCCGCAGGTCACCAGCGGGTGCAGGATCACGGCGTCGCCCGGCGCCACGTTGCTCACGGCCGGGCCGACCTCGCGCACCCAGCCCGCGTTCTCGTGCCCGATCACGTAGGGCAGCTGGACGCCGGACTTCTCGGCCCACTGCCCCTCCACGATGTGCAGGTCGGTGCGGCAGAGCCCGGCCGCACCGACCTGGACCAGCACCTCGAAGGGCCCGGTCACCCTCGGCTCCGGGATGTCGTCGATTGAGGGCCTTTTCCGTACGCGTGTACTCGAACAGCCTTCATGGCCCGGACTCTGCGCCGTGGCCGCCCTAGTGGGTCAGCTCCGGTTCAGATGGTGACAACGGCTTCTCCCCCGGCTCGGGCGCGGCCAGCTTCGACGGCCACCACATGTGCCGGCCGACGTCCAGGTTCAGCGCCGTGACCAGCACCGACCGCACGATCAGGGTGTCCAGCAGGACGCCGAAGGCCACCGCGAAGCCGATCTCCACGAAGGACACCAGGGGCAGGCTGGCCAGCGCCGCGAACGTGCCCGCGAGCACGATGCCGGCCGAGGTGATCACCCCGCCGGTGGCGGCCAGGCCGATCAGCGCGCCCTTGCGGGTGCCGTGCTGCTGGGCCTCCTCCCGCACCCGGGTCATCAGGAAGATGTTGTAGTCGATGCCGAGCGCGACCAGGAACACGAAGACGAACAGCGGGAACGACGTGTCCTCGGCCGGGAAGTCGAAGATGTAGCGGAACACCAGCACGCTCACGCCGAGGGCGGCCGCGAACGACAGCACCACCGTGGCGATCAGAATCAAAGGCGCCACGATCGCCCGCAGCAGCAGCCCCAGGATGATCAGCACGACCAGCAGCACGAGCGGGATGATGAGCCGGTTGTCGTGCTTGTTGGCGTTGTTGATGTCGAGCAGCGCGGCCGAGGTCCCGCCCACTATGGCGTCGGCGCCGGGAACGGCGTGCACCGCGTCGCGGACCCGTTCGACGGTCCGCTGTGCCTCCTCGCTGTCGGGCGAGGACTCCAGGGTGCCGTCGATCAGCGCCTTGCCGTCCTTGACCACCGGGTCGGCCACCGCGGTGATCCCGTCGACGCCCGCGAAGGCCGTCTTGACCTCGGCCGCGGCGCCCGCGCTGGCGATGACGGTGACCGGCTGGCCGCCGCCCGCCGGGAAGTGCGCGGCCAGGACCTGCTCGGCCTTCACCGACGGCTGCTCGGTGGTGAACTGCTCGGCCGTGGTGAGGCCGACCGCGTTGAGCTGGAGCAGACCGAGGGCCATGGCGCCGAGGGCCAGGGCGGTGCCGATCCACACCCGGCGGGGCCGCTTGGCGATCCGGCCGCCGAGCCGGGCCCAGAATCCGGTCGCTGTCGGCTCGGCCGTGCCGAACTTCGGCTTGACCGGCCAGAACAGCCAGCGCCCGCAGATCACCAGCATGGCCGGCAGCAGGGTGACCATCGCGGCCAGGCCGACCACGACGCCGATGGCGGCGACCGGGCCGAGGCCGCTGGTCGAGTTCAGCTCGGCCAGGGTCAGGATCGACATGCCGATGGCGACGGTGGCGGCGCTGGCGATGATGGCCGGGCCGGCCCGGTGCAGGGCGAGCTGCATCGCCTCGTGCCGGTCCTCGTGGCGTCTGAGCTCTTCCCGGTATCGGGCCACCAGCAGCAGCGCGTAGTCGGTGCTGGCGCCGAAGACGAGAACCGTCAGGATGCCGGCGCTCTGCGCGTTCACCACCAGGTCGGCGTACTTGGCCAGCAGGTAGATGACCGCCTGGGCGGCGACCAGGGCCACGCCGGCGCTGATGATCGGGAACAGCCAGAGGACCGGACTTCGGTAGGTGATCAGCAGGATGATCGCGACCACGATCAGGGTGGTGTAGAGCAGCGTGCCGTCGATGCCGGCGAAGGCGTCGGCCGAGTCGGCCGCATTGGCCACCGGACCGGCGAGATAAGCGCCCGGACCAGCCACCTGTCTTATCTGGTCGGCTACATCCGGCAAAGCCTCCCAGCCATCGGCGTCGATCTTGACAGGAACGATGATCTGAACAGCCTGCTTGTCCTGCGATGGAATCGGCCCGATGACCTCGCCCGTCACGCCGGGCACGTTCTTCATCTCGGCCGCGGCCTTCTGGGCCTGCGCCATGTCGGCCTCGGTGATGCCGCTGGTCCGCTCGTAGATGACGATCGCGGGTGCGATGTCGTCCGGCTGGAACGCGCGGCTCTCCTCGATGACCTGCGTCGACTCGGCCCCACCGGGCAGCCAGGCCGAATTGTCGTTCTTCTCGACGCTGCCCAGCTTGCCGGCGAGCGGCGCGGTCAGGACCAGGATCACGATCCACAGGCCCAGCACGATCCACTTGGCACGGCGGCCGCAGACAAATCTCCCCATGATGAATTCCCCCCGGCGCGCAGCGTAAGCCCGCCGCTACCGGGCGGGAAGCCCCCGAACGCCTACCTCAGGGTTATCTCAGGGGAGATCCACAGCGGACGATGATGGTGAATAATCCTTCGGGTGACGAACTGGGAATACGCTCGGCTCGAGTACCGCTCCGCGGGCACGCTCGGCGCCGACCGCTTCATGGACTGGACAGCGACCTTCCACCACCCCGGTGGCACGCTGCGCTGGGGCACCGATGAGCGCTACGACGACCTGCGCCACCTCAACCGGGCCGGCGCGGCCGGCTGGCAGGCGTACGACCGGGCCGCGATGCACGTGCACAACGAGCCGCACCGGTTGAGCAGTGTCACGTACTCGATGCGCCGTCCCGTGCCCTAAATTCAATAGGCGTGAGCAAGGAAACCGGACGCAAGCTGATCGCCTCGAACAAGAAGGCCCGGCACGACTACGCCATCCTCAAGACCTGGGAGGCGGGACTCGTACTGGCCGGCACCGAGGTGAAGTCGCTGCGCGAGGGCCGCGCCTCGCTGGTCGACGCGTTCGCCGCCGAGCACGAGGGCGAGATCCTGCTCTACGGCCTGCACATCGCGGAGTACGGGTACGGCAGCTGGACCAACCACGCCCCGCGCCGTACCCGCAAGCTCCTGCTGCACAAGCAGGAGATCGTCAAGATCCTGTCCCAGCTGAACGACGGCAACGGACTCACCCTGGTTCCGCTGTCGATGTACTTCAGCGAGGGCTGGGCGAAAGTCGAGCTCGGGATGGCGCGCGGCCTCAAGTCGTACGACAAGCGTCAGGTGATGGCCAAGCGCGACGCCGAGAAGGAGATCGCGCGCGAGATGGGCCGCCGCCTGAAGGGCAGAACCCGCCGGTAGGATGATCATGGTGGAATTCGGACTTGATACGTTCGGCGACGTCACCGCCGACAGTCACGGCAAGCGCCTCCCCTACGCGGAGGTGATCCGCAACGTCGTCGAGCAGGCCATGCTCGCCGAAAAGGTCGGCGTCGACGCCTTCGGCCTGGGCGAGCACCACCGCGACGACTTCGCCGTCTCCGCCCCCGAGATCGTGCTGGCCGCCATCGCCGCCCGCACCTCGACGATCAAGCTGGGCACGGCGGTGACGGTCCTGAGCTCGGACGACCCCGTACGCGTCTTCGAACGCTTCGCGACCCTGGACGCGGTGTCGAACGGCCGCGCCGAGATCACGCTCGGCCGCGGCTCCTTCACCGAGTCGTTCCCGCTGTTCGGCTTCGACCTGCACGACTACGAGAAGCTGTTCGAGGAGAAGGCCGAGCTGATGGCGGAACTCCTCAAAGAGGGTCCCGTCACCTGGTCCGGCACGGTCCGCCCGCCCCTGACCGACCAGCAGGTCTACCCCAAGTCCTCCTCGGGCCGCATCCCGACCTGGATCGGCGTGGGCGGCAGCCCCGAGTCGGTGGTCCGCGCCGCCAAGTACGGCTTTCCCCTGGCCCTGGCCATCATCGGCGGCGAGCCGGTGCGCTTCGCGCCGTACGTGGAGCTTTACCACCACGCCCTGAAGGAGTTCGGCCAGCCGGACCAGCCGGTCGCCGTGCACTGCCCCGGCTTCGTCGCCGACACGGACGAGGAGGCGGTGGAGACCTTGTGGCCGCACGCCCGCACGATGCTGAACCGCATCGGCCGCGAACGGGGCTGGCCACCCATGGCCCGCGACCGCTTCGACCACGACATCACCGAGGGCGCCTGGCACGCCGGCTCCCCCGAGACGGTGGCCCAGAAGATGGCCCGCACCATCAAGGAGCTGGGCATCCAGCGCTTCGACCTGAAGTACTCGGCCGGCACACTCCCCCACGAGCAGATGATGAAATCCATCGAGCTGTACGGCACCCAGGTCATCCCGCGCGTGCGGGAACTCCTGGGCTCGTAGCGGGGACGTCGAGCAACAGCCGCAGGGCCTGAGCAAGGTCCTGCGGCCCGGCGTCGGGCAGTGCCGCCCGCAACTCCCGCCAGGCCTCCGACGGCTCCTCCAGGCGAACAGCGTCCATCATCGCCGCCATGGGAATTCCCTCGTAGAGACGGGGCGCCCGCAAATCCTCGGTTGCCTCTAGCAAAGCGGGAATACGGCACACCGCGGCGGCCACCGTGGGGCGATATTTTGGATCATCGGTCAGTATGCGCACGATAGCGACAAAGTCCTCATCGGCTCGGCCGTCGGCCGGAAAACGCGCCACCACCCGGGAAATGAGCCCACGAATCTCATCGAGCTGCTCAGTGGCCGTTCCGGGGGGCGGCATGGAGACGAACCACATCGGGCCGCAGCCCGCCGCCTCTGCCACCAACCAGAGCCGCATCCTGGTGTACCAGTCCGGAGCTTCCCAGCCGACCTGCCGGTTCACCGTGGCACCGATGGCGTAGTTCTGCAAGGTGCCGTCATCGCCGATCAACTCGTAGTAGCTCATCTCGGCTATCGGAGTGATCCAGCTTTGCGGGCCGGTCCCCCGCCCGATCACGGCGGTATCGGTCTCGGACAACCTGAAGAAGCCGAGCATGGCGTGCCAGCCTTCGGCGCCCAGTCCGCACCGCCACAACATCACGGCCTCTCGCCAGTGCGTCATGACCGGCTCCGGCAGAAGGTCGGCCAGGCGCAACGTTCCGTCGGCGGGCTCGCACGCCATGCGCAGCAGGAACAAATTGGCGGAATAGGCCGACAGCTCACGCAGGTGGTCGATGCCGGACGGCCAGTAGCCCGCGCTGCGGGGCGGGCGAGCGCCCTGGCGGAACTGCCGGATCAGCGCCGTCAATGCCGCCGCAATGCCCCTTCGCTCCCGCTCACCGAGCCCGCCGAGCATCTCGGTGGTGAACTGTTCGATCGGCCGGCGCGTGGCCAGCGCCTGGTGCGACAGCAGCGTCCGCAGCTGACCGTCGTCCGGTTCCCGCTCACGCCACCCGCCGGAGGCTTTGTCGGCGATGTCCCGCAGCTCCTCGACGACCTTACGGGCGATCAGATATTCGCCGAACGTGGCGTGCAGGAACTCGTAGACTCGTTCGGTTCGGTGCAGGCCCACCGCCTCGGCGGCGTGCACGAAGAAGAACTCTGCGAGCAGCCGCCGGCCGGTCACCTCGGGGCGCTCCGCCGCCCGATTGACTCCGGCCAGGGCGGTCAGGTCGTCGCCGAGCTCCGCCTCCGAGACGTGCTGCCGCCCGCGGTTGAACATGGCGAGGGCGGCCACGCAAAGCCGGTCGATGGCGGCCGTGGTCGCGTCGTGGGCCTCAGCGGACTTCTTCTTCTCCGCCTCGCGCCGGACGAAGGTCGTGATCAGCCTTTCGTAGAGGGCGGTGATCGACATGCCGGCGTCGAGGGCCGGAGTGGCCGGGTCCGCCGCATAGATCGCCAGCAGGAGAAGCAGCAGCGGTTGCGAGGCCAGGTGAGGTTGCCGGAGCACGACCCCGAGCGTGAGGCGGCGCACGTCACCCGCCGCGATGCCGAGCGCGTTGCTGGTATTCCAGCGCCGAAGCCACTCCCGCGTCTGCTCCTGCTCGAATTCCTCGAGCTTGACCACGAACAGGGTGCGCGGGGTGTCCACCCGCTCGGCCACGACCGTCCGGGAGGTGACCACCACGGACACGGGCCGTTCCTGATCCCGCTCGAGCCGCTGGAACGCGGCCACCTCCTGCAGATATCCGCTACGGTCCGACGGGCTCGCCTGCAACAACTCGTCGAGCCCGTCGAGGATCACGACCCGGCGCTTGCCCCCAGCCCGGCCCGCGAGTTCGGCCCAGGCGATCTCGGTGTTCGTGGCGAGCCGCAGACCCTCCTCGATCTGGTTCAAGACCGGAGCGTGGGCACTGACCGCTCGCAGGGGAACCCACACGACGACGAAGTCCGTCTCCGCCAGCCGCGCGGCGAGGATCTTCGTCAACATGGATTTGCCGGCACCTGGATGACCGAGGACGAGCATCGGCAGTTCCGCGCCCTCGCGCGACCCGGCACGCGTGCCGAGGGTCGCGAGCAGATCGGTTCGCAGCGGTTGCCCTGCCCACCAGGTCTCGTCGCCGATCCGGGTGTCCTCGGCCACCTGGCAACCGCGGTACCGCGGTTCGATGAACAGGTCATCGATCAGAGGGAAGGTGATCGGTGTGCTCTCCCGGTCCACGCCGCCTGGCACCACGCGCTCCCGCAGCCGGGCCCGGTTGGCCCGGACCAGTCCCACCGCGGGGTCCAGAGGCCGCTCCCGCTCGATCAGGCCGGCGAGGACGTCGATCCGGTGACGGGTAGCAGCGTGCTCCGAGAGGTCGATTCGGATCGCCATCTCGGGGACGGCGACGGCAAGGTCCTCGTAATACGACTGATAGCGCCGGACGGCGTCATCGGCGAGCACGTAGACGTCGAACATCCGGAAGCCGTCGAGCCCGGCCAGAAAACGCTGCGTGCGCTTCCCGAGGTCGAGCATCCAATCCCGGACCACGTCCAGGTTCTCGACGAAGCCGGCGCTCGCATCGGGAGCGTCGAGCTTCCGCAGGTACAGGCAGTCGATCAATTGGTCGCGTTCCGACGCACGAGATCCGGTCAGCAGCGCCCGCCGGTCCTCGTCGGTCAGGCCGGCGGCGATCCGGCGCCGCTGCACCTCCTCGAAGAAGGCGGCAGCGGCGATCGTCGTGTGCGCCGCGTCGATCAACTCGGTGCGGCGGGCCGGGTCTGACACTCCTTCGATCGTGGGTGCCAGCCGGCCGACCGCCCGTCGCAACAACGCGATGGCCTCGTTCTTCTGATCCACCCAGCCCCACAGGGCGGCGAGCAGTCCGGCCGGCGCCAGGGCGGCACCGCCGACGGCGGCGACCCCCGCGCCCACGCCGGCCGCCAGGATGAGGCCACCCAGTGCGGCGTCCAGTTTGTCGACACCCGGCGTCCCGGCCCGACCCAAAATCTCCAATGCACCTCGGAAAGACACCGCTGATTGGCTCCGCACACACCGAATGGTAGCCACGGTCGTCATGTGATCACTCGGCGTAGTTCACGCCGGCGGCTGGTCACGGGCGTACTGCTCGACCCGCCTCGGCTGCGCCGTCGGCACGCCCGCTGACAGACGAGCGCCCCGTCTCGGCCCGGTGGGGGCGAGGACGGGGCGGTCGCGGGGAGGCTTACTGGTCGGCGTCGGGGTCCGCGGTGCTGGCGGTCACACCCACCTTGGCGGCGGTGCAGAGCTTGGCGTACGCGCCGGCGCAGAGCTTGGCCTTGTCGACGAAGCCGGCCTTGACCACGTTGTTGATCGTCTTGCTGGTGATCGCCTGGGGAAGGATCGACTTGAACGGGATGTAGGCGCCCGACTCGGGGTCCTTGATCTGGTCGGAGACCTGCGGCTTCTGGCCCTTGAACAGGGCGATGGCCAGGTTCGCGGCGGCCGCCGCCTCCTGCTCCAGCGGCTTGAAGATGGTGACGCACTGGTCGCCGGTGAGCAGCGCCTGCAGGCCCTCGAGGGTGGCGTCCTGACCGGTCACCGGCACCTTCTTGTTGAGGCCCTTCTTCTTGAGCACCTTGATGACCGCGCCGGCGATGCCGTCGTTCGCCGCGAGCACACCGTCGATGTCCGGCACCTGCTGGAGCATCTGGGTGAACATCTTCTCGGCTTCCTTCGGGTCCCAGTCCGGCACCCACTGGTCCGGGCCCTTCTTGGCCTGGGCCGAGTCGAACAGGGGCTGCAACTCGGCGTCGTAGCCCTCCTTGAACAGCGTGGCGTTGTTGTCGGCCTTCGAGCCGTTCAGCTCGGCGATGGTCGGGTTGGTCACGCCCTTGAGGCAGGCCTTGAGCTCCTGCGCCTGCAGCTGGCCGACCTCGTTGTTGTCGAAGCTGACGTAGTAGTCGGCGCCGCCGTTGAGGGTGAGCCGGTCGTAGTCGATCGTCGGGATCTTGTTCTCGCGGGCCTTGTCGAGGACCGTCTTGCCGCTCGCGGCGTCGAGGTTCGCGATGATCAGCACCTTCACGCCGCTGTTGATCATCGAGTCGCCGATCTTGACGAAGTTGGCCTCGTCGCCCTGGGCGTTCTGGATCTCGACCGGAATGCCCGCCGCGTCGAACGCCTTCTTCAGGTACTTCGGGTCGTCGTTGCCCCACCGCTGCGAGCTCACGGTGTCGGGCAGGATCACGCCGACGCGGGCCTTGCCGCCGCCGCTCGTGCTGGTGTTACTGGCGTCGCTCGAGTCGTCGGAGTCGTCACACGCAGTCATGGTGGCTGTCGCCATCACACCCGCCATGGCGAGGGCCAACAATTTCTTGCGCATGGGGAAGTCGTCCTCTCCGGTGGAACCCGAGCTGTGGAACGCCCGAACGAGCGGACCCAGTATCGGATACCCGTCAATGCACTCGACAAGGGGTACGGTGCCGGAGAGAAAAATAGTTCATTTCCGGTCGGTAAGCACGCGTCAACTACGTACGGTATCGATACTCATGATCATGCCCTGGTCAGGGGTGTGAAAAAGGTCGGCGGCACCCCGTACCGCCGACCTTCCGGATAAGTCCGGCATCACGCTACTTTTCGGTTGATCCACCAGATCGCGGTCGCGGCCAGGAGCGCCGAAACCGCCAACAGCAGCCCCAACTCGCGCCACTGCAGCAGCCAGAACCGGTCCACCGGAATGTATGAGGCCTTCTGCGTCAGGTTCAGGGTTCCGAGGTATCTCTCGCACGCCCGCGGCCCACCGGCGTCCCGCCCGCACTTGGCCGGGTCGACCGGGCCCGTGTACTCCTCGCCGTCCGGCCCGGCCGTGACGTTCGACAGCTCCCAGGCCTCCTCGACCGGCAGGGCCATCTTGACCTTGATGGTGTTGTCCGAGCCGATGCCGAGCGATTCGATCTTGGCCGGGTCGAAGGCGGTGGAGCTGGTGACCGGGGTGGTCAGGTGCTCCCGGACGAAGTAGGGCACCGCCACCTGCACGAGCACGATCGCCAGCAACGTCACCGCCATGGCCGCGACCGACCGCCGCAGCAGCATGCCGATCAGCACGCCGGCCATGAAGCCGAGCGTCGCGTAGCCGACCGGGACGACACCGCGCGCGGAGAACAGCTCCTGCCCGAGGGGCCCGACGTTGGCGTCGTCGAGCGGCGCCGTCCACCACGTCACGACCGCGCTGATCACGGCGGCCGTGACCGCGGCGGCTCCGCCGATCCCGATCAGTTTGGTGAGGATCCAGCGGCGCCGGGACACGGTCTGGTTCCAGACCAGCCGGTGGGTGCCCGTCTCGAGCTCGCGGGCCACCAGCGGGGCGCCCCAGAAGACGCCGACGAGCGCCGGCATCAGCAGCAGGGCACCGGTGCCCACGGCGTACAGGGTGGCGTTGAGGGTCGTCCCCGCCTGGACCGAGAAGTTCTCGGCGAGGTCCGCGCAGTCGGTGGTGCAGTCGGCCAGGCCGCTGCTCTGGTAGAGGTCGAACAGGTGGGGGCCGGTCACCGCGAGCGCCGCCGCGATGGCGAGGGCGAAGGCCGCCGCCACCCAGGCCTGGACGCGGAACTGCCGCCAGGTCAGCCAGATCATCGCTTCTCCAGCACACGGTCGCGGCCGTCGGCGCCGGCCTGGGACATGTAGGCGAGGACGATGTCCTCCAGATCGAGCCGGTCCGACGCCCAGGACGGGTCGTCGACCGGAGCGGTGCTCCGCACCACCAGAGTGGACTGCACGTCGGTGTGGCTGGCCAGCACGACGTCACGGCCGGGGCCGAGCGTGCCCGGGTCGCGGCGCGGCCCGGTCAGCCGGTGGTGGGTGCCGAGCAACTCGTCGACGTCGCCGTGGACGCGCACGCGGGAGGCCACGAGCACGATCAGGTAGTCACAGACACGTTCGAGGTCGGCGACCACGTGCGAGGACATGACGACGGTGGTGCCGTTCTCCGCGGCGTACGACATCAAGCCCTGCAGGAACTCACGGCGGGCGAGCGGATCGAGCGCGGCCACCGGCTCGTCCAGCAACAGCAGCTCCGGCCGTTTCGCGATGGCGAGCGTGAGGGCCAGTTGCGCCCGCTGGCCGCCGGAGAGTTTGCCGGCCCGCTGCGACGGGTCGAGCCCGAGCTCGGTCACGCGCCCCTGCGCGAGCGCGGCGTCCCAGCCGGGGTTGAGGTGGGCACCGAACCGCAGATGGTCGGCGACGCTCAGGTGGGCGTAGACCGGGGTGTCCTGCGCGACGAAGCCGAGGCGCCCCGAGCCGGTGTGCGGGGGCCGGCCGAGCACCTCGATGCGGCCCTCGGTCGGCGTGAGCAGACCGCAGGCGAGCTGCAGCAGTGTCGACTTGCCGGCCCCGTTCGGGCCGACCAGGCCGACCACGTGACCGGCCGGGATCTCCAGGGTGCAGTCGCTGAGCGCGGCCCGCCGCCCGTACCGCTTGGTCAGTCCGGTGGTGGTGACGGCGCTAGTCATCCCCGCCTCCCCGCTCGTTCTTCCGAAAACTCCCGAAAGGTGTTGATGAGCAGCGCCTCGACGTCTTCGTCGTCGAGGCCGGCGGCCCGGGCCCGGCCAAGCCAGGCGGTCAGCTCGCGGCGCAGCGGCTCGTGCGCGGCGATGGCCTCGTCGCCGCCGGCGAGGGTGCGGGTGACGAAGGTGCCCAGGCCGGGACGGGGCTGCACGAGACCTTCGTACTCCAGCTCGCGGTAGGCCTTGAGCACCGTGTTGGGGTTGATCGCCACGCGGGCCACCACGTCCTTGACGGTGGGCAGCCGGTCCCCTTCCTTGAGCATCCCGAGCCGCAATGCGTGCCGAACCTGCTGAATGAGCTGCAGGTAGGGCGCGACGCCCGAGCGCGCGTCCAAGTGAAACTCGATCATCCGTAATCCCTCTATTCAACTAGTTGACTAGCACAATAGCAGTGGGATGCGGGAAGGAGAAAGATGGAGGTCATGACATTGACGAGCCGGCTCGCCTCCACGGCCGACCTGGAAAAGCTGAAACCGCTGATCGCGGCCGCTATCGCCGAGCTTCAGAAGGGCTTCCTCACGCCGGAACAGATCGACAGCAGCACGGCGATCATGGGCCTGGACACTCAGCTCATCGAAGACAAGACGTACTTCGTCATCGAGGACGAGGGAGAGATCGCCGGCTGCGGCGGGTGGAGCCGGCGGGCCACGCTGTACGGCGGTGACCACTCCACGGGACGCGACGCCGGCCTGCTCGATCCGGCGAAGGACCCGGCCAAGGTACGGGCGATGTACACGCACCCGGCGCACACGCGGCGTGGGGTCGGCCGGCTGATCCTGTCGCTCTGCGAGCAGGCCGCGGCGGCGGAGGGCTTCACGGCGCTGGAACTGATGGGCACCCTGTCCGGGCGGCCGCTCTACGAGGCGTACGGCTTCGAAGCGGTCGAGCAGGTCGAGGACGCCCGTGGAGGCGCCCCCGTCCCGCTCGTCCGCATGCGGAAGAAGATCACCAGTTGACGGCGATGTACTTCGACTCGAGGTATTCGAGCAGGCCCTCGTGGCCGCCCTCACGGCCGATGCCGCTCTGCTTGACGCCGCCGAACGGCGCCGCCGGATCGCTGACCAGGCCCCGGTTGAGCCCGACCATGCCCGCCTCGATGGCCTCGCTGACCCGCAGGCCCCGGGCCAGGTCGGTCGTGTAGACGTACGCCACCAGGCCGAACTCGGTGTCGTTGGCCAGCCGGACGGCCTCGGCCTCGTCGGTGAAGGTCACGATCGGCGCCACCGGCCCGAAGATCTCCTCGCGCAGAATGGGCGCGTCCGGCGCCACCCCGGTCAGCACGGTCGGCGGGTAGTAGTAGCCGGGGCCCTCGGGCCGGCGGCCGCCGGTGGCCGCCGTCGCGCCGCCCTCGAGGGCCTGCTGGACCAGGCTGTCGACCTTGCCGACGGTGTCCTCGTTGACCAGCGGGCCGACCTGGGTGTTCTCGTCGGTGCCGGGGCCGACGCGCAGCGCCGACATGCGCTCGGCGAGCCTCTGGCTGAAGGCGTCCGCCACCGAGGACTCGACGTAGAAGCGGTTGGCGGCCGTGCACGCCTCGCCGCCGTTGCGCATCTTGGCGATCATCGCGCCGTCGATCGCCGCGTCGAGGTCGGCGTCGGCGAAGACCAGGAACGGCGCGTTGCCGCCCAGCTCCATCGACGTGTTGACGACGTTGTCGGCCGCCTGGGCGAGCAAAATGCGGCCGACCTCGGTCGAGCCGGTGAACGACAGCTTCCGCACCCGCGGGTCCTTGAGCATCGCGCCGACGACCTTGCCCGAGCTGCGCGAGGGCAGCACGTTCACCACGCCCGACGGCACGCCCGCCTCGGCCAGGATGGCGGCCATGGCGAGCGCGGTCAGCGGGGTGTCGCTGGCCGGCTTGAGGACGACCGTGCAGCCCGCGGCGAGCGCCGGTCCGATCTTGCGGGTGGCCATGGCGGCCGGGAAGTTCCACGGGGTGACCAGCACGCACACGCCGACCGGCTGCCGGGTGACCAGGATCCGGTTGGCACCCGAGGGCGCGGTGGCGAAGTCGCCGGCGCCCCGCACGGCCTCCTCGGCGAACCAGCGGAAGAACTCGGCCGCGTACGTCACCTCGCCCTTGGCGTCGACCAGGGCCTTACCGTTCTCGAGGCTGATCAGCTTGGCCAGCTCGCCGGCCCGCTCGGTCATCAGCTCCCAGGCTTTGCGCAGCGCCTCCCCCCGTACCCGCGGAGCCGTGGCCGCCCACGCCGGCCCGGCCTCGGCCGCCGCGTCCACCGCGGCGATCGCGTCCGCCTCCGACCCGTCCGCGACGGTGGCGATGACATCGCCGGTCGCCGGGTCCCGTACGTCGAAACGGTCCCCGGTCGAGGAGGGGACCCACTTACCGCCGATGAAGAGTTCAGTTTCCACGGTCCTAGTCTCGTCCTCCTGGGTAATCCAGGCCAATGCTAGAGACGACCGAGCGCACCTTCTTCGGCCAGCCGCGGCCGCTGGCCAATCTATTCGGGGTCGAGCTGTGGGAGCGGTTCTCCTTCTACGGCATGCAGGGCATCCTGCTGATCTACCTCTACTACGAGGCCGGCCGGGGCGGTCTCGGCATCGACCAGGCCACGGCCACGTCGATCGTCGGGGCGTACGGCGGGTCGGTCTACCTGGCCACGGTGATCGGCGCCTGGTCGGCGGACCGCCTGTTCGGCCCGGAGAAGGTGCTGTTCGGCAGCGCGATCCTCGTCATGTGCGGGCACATCGGGCTGGCCGTGGTCCCGGGCCTCGCGGGGGTGGCCGTGGGCCTGATCCTCATCGCCCTGGGCAGCGGCGGCGTGAAGGCCACGGCGACGTCGATCGTGGGCACCCTGTACGCGCCCGGCGACGAGCGGCGCGACGCCGGATTCTCGCTGTTCTACCTGGGCATCAACCTCGGCGCGCTGGTCGGGCCGCTGCTGACCGGGGTGCTCCAGCAGGAGGCGGGCTTCCATTGGGGCTTCGCGCTGGCGGCGGTCGGCATGGCGCTGGGCCTGACCCAGTACGCGCTCACCCGCAAGAACCTGCCGCCGGACGCGAGCCGGGTGGCCAATCCCCTCCCGGCCGGCCGGCGGCCGCTGGTGGCCGGCGTGGCCGTGGCCGTGGTCGCCGTCGTCGCCGTGCTCACCTTCACCGGCCTCATCCCGGCCGAGCATCTGTCGGACATCGTGGTGGTGCTGTCGATCCTGGCCGCCGTCGCCTACTTCGCGGTGATCCTCAGCAGCCGCAAGATCGACCAGGTCGAACGCCGCCGCGTCTACGCCTTCATCCCCATGTTCATCGCGTCGGCCGCTTTCTGGTCGCTCTACCAGCAGCAGTTCACCGTGGTCACGATCTACTCGGACCAACGGCTCGACCGGGACATCTTCGGCTGGACGATGCCGGTCAGCTGGGTGCAGTCGATCAACCCGGTCTTCATCATCATCCTGTCCGGCGTCTTCGCCGCCCTCTGGACCCGCCTCGGCGACCGCCAGCCGTCCACCCCGGTGAAGTTCGCCGCCGGCACCGCCATCATGGGCGTCGCGTTCCTGCTGTTCCTGCCCTTCGCCGGCAGCGCCAGCGTCCCGCTGCTCGGCCTCACCGGCATCCTGCTGGTCTTCACCATCGCCGAGCTGCTGCTCTCCCCCGTCGGCCTCTCCCTGTCGACCAAGCTGGCCCCGCGCGCTTTCCAGACCCAGATGGTCGCCCTGTTCTTCCTGTCGGTCGCCCTGGGCACGGCCCTGTCCGGCACGCTGGCCGGCTACTACAGCGAGGACCACGAGGTCGCGTACTTCGGCATCCTGGGCTTGATCGCCATCGCCCTGGGCGGCATCCTCTGGGCCCTGAGCCCCTGGATCCGCCGCCTGATGGGAGGGGTCCGCTAGCCTGCGACCTGGTTGCCCCGACGGGCCAGCACGGTCGGGACGATCACCGACATCAGGGCGATGACCAGCCCGACCGCGGTCAGCACATCGGCACGGGTCCAGGGCTAGCTAGCCGTGGCCTCGGTCCGCGTCGAGCCCGCGGGCGGTGTCACGCCGGCGGTTCGATGACCTTGGCGAGGGCGTTGATGGCGACGGCGGCGCGGATGAACTGGTTTTCGGCCAGGTCGCCGATCGTGTCGATGCCGAAGGCCAGGGAAAGGCCCTGCGCCTCCTCGTCGCTGACGCCGGACAGGGCGGAGACCGGGGCCGCCACCAGGTCTTTCAGGTCGAGGGAACGGTACGGCTCGTCGAGAAGGCCGTCGAGGTTCGCAGTCACTGCCACGCCCCGCAGCATCGCACGCGGGCCGGACCGGGCACCGTCCCGTTTCGGATGGCGCGAACCAATGCCGCCGGATTGGATCGGGTGCCGGCGCCGGCCGGCTCCTACCGTCGGGGGAATGACTGTGGGATTCCTCGGGCTGGGCGTGATGGGCGGGCCGATGGCGGCCAACCTCGCCGAGGCCGGCACCGATCTGATCGTCTGGAGCCGTACGCCCTCGCGGGAGACCCCGCCCGGCGCCGTCCGGGCCGCCACCCCGGCCGAGGTCTTCGAACGGGCCCAAATCGTGATCATGATGCTGTCGGGCGCCGAGGCGATCGACAGTGTCCTCGACCCCGCGCTGCTCGACGGCCACCTGATCGTCCACATGGGCACGACGGCGCCCGAATACTCGGCCGGGCTGCGGGATCGCGTCGAGAAGGCCGGCGCCCGCTACGTCGAGGCCCCCGTCTCCGGCTCGCGCGGGCCGGCCGAGGCGGGCACGCTCGTCGCCATGCTGGCGGGCCAGGCGGAGGAGCTTGATGTCGTACGGCCGTTGATCGCACCCATGTGCGGTGACACCTTCGACTGCGGCCCGGTGCCGGGCGCGCTGCTCATGAAGCTGGCCGTCAACACGTACCTCATCAGCATGGTCACCGGCCTGGCCGAGGCGTTCCACTTCGCCGAGGGCCACGGCCTCGACCCGGTCACCCTGCGCCGGGTGCTCGACGCCGGCCCGATGGCCAGCCCGGTGTCCCGGGTGAAGGCGGCCAAGCTGGTCGACGGCGACTTCACCGTGCAGGCGTCCATCCGCGACGTGCTCATGAACAACGAGCTGATCGTCGGCGCCGCCCGCACCGCGATGCCGCTGCTGACCCGATGCCGGGCCCTCTACACCGAGGCGAGAGACCAGGGGTACGGCGACGCGGACATGGCCGCCGTGGTGCACGCGATCGCTACCCGGACGCGAGCCGCCTGACCGCCTCGACGGCCGGCTCGTCCCCGGAGGTCACCTCGACGACGACCCGGTTGAGCGAAGGCTCCTGAAGAACGGCCGCGAGGAACGCGGCGACATCGTCACGCCGCGTGTCGCCGTACGGAATGGCCGGTCCGGCCGTGACCCTCCCCTCGCCGGCGTTGTCGACGAGGGTGCCCGGCCGCACGATCACCCAGTCGAGCCCGGTCCGGGTGAGGAAGACATCGGCGGCCTTCTTGACCCGCATGTAATGCTCGAACCCCTCGGTGGGCTGGCGGCCGCGCCCGGCATCAGGGAAGACGGAGACGAGAAGGAACCGCCGGACACCGGCCAGGCCGGCGGCTTCGGCGGCCTTCTCCAGCCCCTTGCCGTCGATCAGGGTGGTCTGATCGCTGCCGGTGCCGTGCGCTCCGGCGGTGAAGACGACGGCGTCGTGCCGCTGGAACCGCAGAGCAAGATCGTCGACGGGGTCGTGCACGAGGTCGCCGAGCAGGGGCGTCGCGCCAGAGGCTTCCACCGTCGCGGCCTGGCCGGGCGCGCGGTGCATGCCGGTCACGTCGTGGCCCTGTCCGGTCAGCAGCTTGGACAGGCGACGGCCGACGCCGCCGGCCGCCCCGATCACGAAGACGCGCACGCACTCACCGCCCCGAAGCCCTGTAGCTCGCACCCCACCAGCCAGAGCCCGCCCTCCCAGGGGGAGCCCCCGTCGGTCAGTATGGCCAAATTCCAACGATCTTGCGGCGGCCGCTGTGGATAACCCCGCAACCGAGCACGCCCACAACCCGTCCTGTGGACAACCGCTTCGGCCAAATACAGTCGGGGGCAGTTGGGCACCGCAAGCCGAGCCCAGCGGAACCGAGCGATTGAACGCGGCCGAACCGAGCCGAGCCGAGCGGGCGGCTGGACGCGGTCAAACCGAGCCGAGCACGGCGGCGCCGGCCCGCGACACGGGCTTCCGGGAGGCCTCGCGCCAAAGCCAAGCGAGGGAACGCGGTCAAACCGAGCCGAGCGGGACGACCCAGCGACTGGACGCGCCGAGCCGAGCCGAGCCGAGCGATCGGTCGGAACCGCGCGGTTGGGCGAGGTCGTGCAGTCGGGCAAGGCCGTGCGCTTGGCAAGGTTGTGCGGTCGGGCGAGGTTGTGCGGCAGGGCGAGGCCGCGCGGTTGAGGGAGGCCGCGCGGTTGAGGGAGGCCGCGCGGTTGAGGGAGGCCGCGCGGTTGAGGGAGGCCGCGCGGTTGAGGGAGGCCGCGCGGTTGAGGGAAGTCGCGCGGAGTGCGGCGGCCGTGTCGGCGAGCGCACGTGTGCCCGGGCGGATGCTGCGCCGTGCGGGGGCCGGCCGGTCGCGCGGGATCAGAGCTGTGAGCGTTCGGCGGGCGATGCTCGAGGTGCTTCGGGTCGTATCCTGCTGCGCGGTCGCTGGGGAATGGGGAGACGTTGATGAGTGGGGCGTTCTACTCGCACGCGAGGCTGTACGACCTGATGTTTCCGAGTGGTGGGCCCGCTGTGGACTTCTACCGGGACTACGCGGGGCGGCAGGGTGGGCGGGTGCTGGAACTGGGCTGCGGCACCGGGAACAAGCTGATCCCCATCGCCGCCGACGGGTGGCCGTGTGTGGGGCTGGACTTCTCGGCGGAGATGCTGGCTGAGGCTCGGCGTAAGGCGGGCCAGCGCGGCGTGACAGTGGATTGGACGCGGGGTGACATGCGGGACTTCGATCTGGGGCGCGCCTTCGACTTCGTGTTCATCGCGGCCAACTCGCTGCTGCACCTGCACGAGCCGGAGGATCTGGTCGGCTGCTTCCGGGCGGTTCGCAGGCATCTGGCGCCGGGCGGGCTGTTCGTCTTCGATGTGTTCAATCCGAACGTTCGTCTGCTCGCCGCGGCCGATGGGGTGCGGCGCGGGCGGGAGTCGTTGTCGTTCGTGGATGCCGGCCGGGGTGAGGTCCACGTCGAGGTGGTGGAGACCTACGACGCGGCCGCGCAGGTCACCCGGGGTACGTGGTTTCTCTCGTCCGGATCCGAGGCCGATTTCGTCGTGGCGCCGCTCGAGATCAGGAGCATCTTTCCGCAGGAGTTGCCGCTGCTGCTGTCGCTCGGTGGTCTTCGGCTCGTCGAGCGCTTCGGCGACTGGTCCGGCCGGGCGTTCACGGCGGGCGCGCCGCTTCAGCTCTGCGTCTGTGAGGCCGCTTGAGGCCCCTAAGATGGCCACTCATGACGGTGACGGACGAGTGGCGGGCGGCCCTCGTGGACGGCTTCTCGGTTCTGCTGGGGCGGCCGGTGGACGACGACGCGGCGGAGTACGCCGTGTACTACGTCTGTGACGATCTGGCCGATGACCTGTTCGCCAAGGGCTTCGACGCCGGGGTGCTGACCGAGGTCGTACGGCCGCCGTTCTCCTCCGTCCCGGTGTTGGGGAAGCTGTTGGCGGAGTGGGATCTGATCGCCCCGTTCTGGAGCCTCGACCTGGGCCGGTCGAGGTTCCGGGCCGCTGTCGAGGGGGACGGGGCCGACGCCGGTGTGCCCGAACTCGACGCTGGGGTGACCGGCGCCGAACTGGGGCGGATTCTGGGCGAGCGTGGGCTTGAGCCGCGCGACATTCGTGACGCGTATCCGGAAGTGGAGTTCCGGGTGGACACCGACGGGTCGCTGGCCGGTGCGCTCGCGGCCGCCACCGGGGCGATGCGCGGGCCGGAGCACCTCTTCACCCTCAGCCCGGACTGGGGTGTCGATCCGGTGTGGGACGGGCGGCTGGCCGCGGTGCGGCATCCGGGGCTGCGCGATCATCTGCGGCATCTGTGCCGTACGAAGGACAGCGCCCGCGCCCACGGTGCCCATTTCTCGAGTGCGGGGATCGCCGTCTGGCGGGTCGGCGAAGGGCAGTCGGTGACGCGGGTCGAGGCGGGAAGCGGTTAGGCGCGGCGCAGGGAGTCGATCAGGGTCGTGGCCAGCGGCCACTCGCCGTAGCCGGCGTCGGTGTTGATGTGGCCGACGTCGCCGAGATCGAGGAAGCGGCTGCCCCAGGCTTCGGCGAAACCGGCGGCGGCGCCGGCCGGGTCGTACGGGTCGTTGGTGCTGGCCACCACGATCGAGGGAAACGGCAGCGGGGTCAGCGGTGGCTCGCGGAACGAGCCGGCCGTCGCCGGGAAGGCCGGGCCGGCCGGGTCGGGGATGGCCACCAGCAGGGCGCCGGCCACCGGCGGGAGGTCGGGGCGGGCGGCCCAGTGGGCGACGGCGAGCGTGCCCAGGCTGTGCGCCACCAGCACCGGGCGGTCGGCGACGGCCACGGCGCGGTCGAGGGCGGCGATCCAGTCGTCCCGCTCGGGGTGGCTCCAGGAGGCGGGCTGGATGCGCAGGAACGCCGGGTCGGCGTCGAGCAGGGTCTGCCAGTGGCCGGGGCCGGAGCCGTCGATGCCGGGGACGGTGACGGCGGCGGCTGTCCGCGGGGAGTCGATCACGTCAGGCGACCTTACTCACTAGACTTCGCGGGTGGCGAAGTATTTCGACGTACATCCGGACAATCCTCAGGCTCGTGCCATCCGCCAGGTGGTGGACATCATCAAGGGTGACGGGCTGATCGCGTACCCGACGGACTCCTGTTTCGCGCTCGGCTGCCGGATGGGCAACAAGGACGGTCTCGACCGGATCCGGGAGATCCGGCACCTGGACGACCGCCATCATTTCACGCTGATGTGCCGCGACTTCGCTCAGCTGGGCCAGTTCGTACAGATCAACAACGCGTCGTTCCGCCTGGTGAAGGCGTCCACCCCGGGCCCGTACACGTTCATCCTGCCGGCCACCAAGGAGGTGCCGCGCCGCCTGCTGCACCCGAAGAAGAAGACGGTCGGGGCCCGCATCCCCGACCACGTGGTGGCGCAGGCGATCCTGGAGGAGCTCGGCGAGCCGCTGGTCTCGAGCACGCTGCTGCTGCCGGGCGAGGACGAGCCGATGACCATGGGCTGGGAGATCAAGGAGACGCTCGACCACCAGCTCGACGCGGTGGTCGACGCGGGTGAGGGCAGCACCGAGCCGACCACTGTGGTCGACCTGTCCGGCGGCGAGCCGGAGATCCTGCGCGTGGGCGCGGGCGACCCGGGACGCTTCGAGTGATGCGTACGGACCTGGACGATCTTCTCCGCGACGGCTCCTGGCGGCTCGACGAGCCCGCCGAGGCGGAATTCAGGCTGACGCCCGCCACGACGGCCGGGCGTGGCGCGCTGGTGGAGCGGATCCTCGGACGGCCCGAGCCCGATCCGGAGCTGTGGGAGTCCGTACTGATCGAGGCCCTGCTGGACCATCCGGTCGCGGACGGGCTGAGGACGCTGCGGCTACGGCTGACCGACTTCCACCATTCGGCGCGCCGGACCGCGATCGCCATCGCCGGCCGGCCCCGGCCGGCGCTGACGGAGTTGTCGTTCGGGCACGGCTTCAGGTTCCTGTTCGAGAACGCCACCACCTCCACCGGCCGGGCCCTCGATGCGCTGCAGTTCCACGACGTCGGACTGGTCGGGGACGCCGGGCACGCGATGTGGCGGGCGCTGCCGTCGCTGCGGACGCTCACCGTCGAGGGCGCCTTCGTCTTCCACGGGGTGGAGTCCGAGACGGTGACCGACGTCCGGTTGCGGGGTGTCGTCAGTTCGGACGGCTCGATCCTGCCCGGACCGCTGCCGGCGTTGACCACACTGACCCTGGAGATCGGGACGGACGTGTTCGGCACCGAGTGTGCGGTGGAGCAGTTGGAGGAGTTGACCCCCGTGGACTACCCGTCCCTGCGGATCCTCGACCTGCGCAAGGCCCAGTTCGACACCCCGGACGTGCTGGAGGCACTGTCCGGGATGCCGATCCGGGCTCAGCTCGAGCGGGTGCTCATCGAATGAGGTGCCGGGGCACGGCCTGGGCCAGGGCCGCATATCCGGCCGGGTTCAGGTGGAGATGATCCCCGGTGTCGTACGCCGGTAGCAGCGTCTCGGGCGCGGACGGGTCGCGGGCCGCGGCGTCGAAGTCGGCCACCCCGTCGAAGATGCGGTGGACGGCCTCGTTGACCGTGCGGCGGGAACGCCGGCGCAGACCGGCCGGATCGTCGTAGCCGGTGTTCCCGCCGAACGGCGTCAGGGTGGCGCCGTAGGCGGTGAGACCGGCGGCGTGCGCGCGCAGCACGATCTGGTCGTACGCCACGAGCAGGTCGTCGACCACCTGCTTCTGCGCCTGCTCGGTGGCCTCGGCCGTACCGATGTCGTTCACGCCCTCGAACAGCAGCATCCGGTCGACGCCGCCGACCGCGAGCACGTCGCGGTCCAGCCGGGCCAGGACGTTCGGGCCGAGGCCGTCGTTGAGCACCCGGTTGCCACCGGCGGCCTGGTTCAGCACGGCGACCTTCGACCCGCGCGCGAACAGCTGGTCGGGCCAGCGGTCGTTGCCGTTGGTGGTCGACCCGCGGCCGTCGGTCAGCGAGTCGCCGACGATGGCGAGCGCGGCCGTGGCCTCGGTCGCCTGCACCTCGACCGCGCTGATCAGATACCAGTGGTCGGCCGGGACGGCGCCGGGCAGGTCCGGTTCCGCGTTGTGCTCGCCCTTGAGCAGGTACGACGTCGTACGCGAACCCGGGTGTCCCGTGACGGCGTCACCGGTCAGCCCGGTGGCGAGGTACGCCGAGATCGTCAGGTTGGCCGCCGCCGGGACCGGGAGGGAGACCGGGTCGGAGACGATCTGCGCGCCCACCGGGACCACCACCGACGGCCGGCCGCCGAAGGTGAGCGGCCGAACGCTGCCGGGCTCGACCGCCGGGACGCCGGCCCGGCCGCCGAGCGGCAGCCCCACCGAGACGGCGGTGATCGGCAGCGGGCCGGTGCCGAACGCGTTCGAGAACCGCACCCGCAGCCGGCGGCCCCCGATCGTCACGTGGACGGTCTGCCGCAGGGTCGTGTCGGCCAGCGCCGCGAACGGCGCCGGCGGCAGGTTGTGCGGCTCGGTCAGCTGCGGCATCGCCGTCCACGTGTGCCGCCAGGACTCGCGCCGCGACGGGCGCCCCGCCTCGGCCCGGCCGGGCAGCGCGGCGGCCGCCGGCACCACCGCGCCCCCGAGGGCGAGAATCGTTCGCCTGCGCATCTTCAGAACCTCCGGCTCTCGGGCGGGCCCAGGTACGACTGCTGCAGCCCACCGGTGTCGATGACGACGCGCTGCAGGACGACCGTCGGGTCGACGGCGTGGAAGGTGACCGTGTGCTTGCCGGCCCGCAGTCCGTCGAAGACGGTCGTGGTGATGTTGATGTTGTCGGACGTGTTGCGGGCCCACTGGCGGTTCATCGTGGTGTCGTTGGCGCCGGTCGCCGTGGTGATGTTGACGATCTGCACCGGCCCGCCGTCGACCGACATGCCGTAGCGGACCCCGTCCGGGGTGTAGACGCTGTTGCGCGGCGACAGGTACGCCGAGATCCGCGCCGGGCGGTCACCGGTCAGGGTCACCGTGTACGAGAGGGTGGCGTTCTCCGACCGTGGCGTGAGGCCGTTGCCGGTGCGGCCGATGTCCGGCAGCAGCTGCCAGTCGCCGGTGCGGCGGGAGTAGTGGTCGGCCTCGATCGCCACGGCCCCGCCGGCCTCGAGGAACCCGGCCGGGGCGACCCGCGGCTTCTCCACCTTGACGTCGACCACGACGCTCGTACCGGCGCCGCTGACCGTGACCGGCACCGTCGTCACTCCGGCGGGCGCCCGTTTCCAGTCGACACGGACGGCGACGCGTACCTCGTCGCTCACCCGGCCCGTCGCGGGCGTGAGCTTCACCCACGGTGAGGCGGACCGGACCTCGTACGGGAAAGGCGCCGTGCCCTTGTTGTAGATCTCCAGATGTCCCGAGGCGCCGGAGGCCCAGGGGCTCAGCGACGACGGCAGCACCGGCAGGACGCCCAGCGACGCCTCGGCGGGAAGATCAATGCGCTTGAGGTACGGATAGATCTCGTCAGGCAGGGCCACATTGTTCAGTTCCGGCTGCTGCCACGGGGCGTTGGGGCCGTAGCGGGCCACGTTCCCGTACCCGATCTTGGGTTGGGTCTGCCAGCCCTTCCACTTCCCGCCGGCCAGGACCTCGTTGTAGTACCGGCTCATCGCCTGGTCCTCGGCGAACAGCGCCTCCGCGCGGTCGGCCAGCGCGTTCGTCGCCGCCCGGCCCTGCGCGGCGTACTCGATGTTGGTGAATTCGGCGCGGCGCAGGTCGTACACGATCGCCGTGTCTTTGATCTGGTAGTAGACCAGCTGGTAGAAGGCGTCCTGCCAGGCTTGCGGGACCCGGTTCCCGAGCCTTGTCGCCCGCGCGGCCAGGTCGAGCCATTCCTCGGTCACCCGGTCCATCTCGGCGTACGCCGTACGGCTGAACGGGCTGGCCTCGTCGTTGTAGGTCACCTCGCCGGTCGCCGGATTCGTCGAGATGCGGCGGTTGAGCAGCTCCGGCTTCCGGCGGGACTGCAAGTGCCCGTACTCCTCGAGCAGCCCGGCCACCGCCGGCGCGAGAGAAGGCCCGAAGTTCTGCGCCGCGAAGCGGCGATGCCACTGGCCCAGCGCGCCCACCGGCAGCGCGTCCGGATTCCAGGCGTAGTCCAGGAAGAACTGGGCCGGCAGCTCCTCGTTCTTGAGGTCACCGACGTTGACCATCCACAGGCGGTCGACCCCCGAGGTGTACGCCCGGTTCAGTTGCTCCCAGGTGTTCGTGATGTTGACGGTGTCCGCCCACTTGTAGTTGCGGCCGTCCCCCACGTAGTCGAAGTGGTAGTACAGCCCGTAGCCGCCGCTGCGCTTCTCGGTCGTCGGCAACCGGCGCATGTTGCCCCAGTTGTCGTCGCAGAACACCACGGTGACGTCGTCCGGCGGGCGGTAGCCGTTGTCCCAGTATCGCTGCACCTCCTTGTAGAGGGTCTGCACCTGCGGCCGGTCGATCAGTCCGGTCTCCCGCAGGATCTGCCGCTGACTGTCGATGATCGACGACATCAGGTCGATGCCGTCCCCGTCCGGCAACGAGACGTCACCGTTGCCGCGCATGCCGAGCGTGATGACACCCTCGATGTTCTGGTCCCGCATGCGCTCGGCGCCGTCCCGCCAGTACGCCTTGATCGCGTCCGGGTTGCGGCGGAAGCTCCACTCCCCCGTGCCGGCAGGATGCCGGTTCCACTCCTCGATACCGCGCATCATCGGCGCCTCGTGCGAGGTGCCCATGACGACGCCGTAGAAGCTGGCGGTGGCGTGGTTGGCCGGGTCGTCCTCGGCGAAGGCGCGGCCCCACACGGCCGGCCAGAGGTAGTTGGCCCGGGTCCGCAGCATGGTCTCGAAGACCTTTTCGTAGTACGCGGCGTTGAGGCCACCCGGATAGCCGGGAGCCTTACCGGGGCCGAAGAAGCCGGGCGCCCAGGTGCCGGTGGCCGGATTCTCGTCGTTGATGAAGAAGCCCCGGTACTTGACCTTGGGGGTGCCCTGGGAGTGGCGCCCGGGAAGGACATAGAGGGCGTCGGAGTGCGCGGCGGGGACGTCATCCCAGAAGTACCAGGGCGAGACGCCGATGTTGCGGGAGACGTCGTAGGCGCCGTAGATGGTGCCGCGCTGGTCACTGCCGGCGATCACGAAGGCGCGTCGGACACCGGGCAGCGGGTCGGTGACCACCTGCTCGATCGTGGTCTCCCACTTGCCGCGGATGGAGCTGACGTCGAGCTTGCCGCGGGCCACGATCTGATCGATCAGCGGGCTCTTGCCGATCGTGCCGACGATGACAGGATCGCCCGCGCGCCCCGCCCAGGCCGACCCCACCCTTCCCAAGGGGGAACCCCCGTCGGTCATTCTCCCGGTTTTGCCCTTGATCGTGTCGGCGCCCTGTGGACAACCGCTTTCTGTGGACAGCGCGCCACAAGCCCCACCAGCCGTGTCATCGTGCACGACGGCGGGCCGCACCCCGCTGACCTTCGCGATGTCGGATCGCAGGTCGTCGACGACCCGGATCACCCCGGCGTAGTCGGCGTTGCTCACCACGATCGGCGCCGCCGCACCCTTGGCGACCAGCGGGAAGCGCCCCGGCCCGGGCCGAGCGGCGATGTACCCGGCGGTATTGGGCAGCCCGGCGCTGGCGGCGGGAGAACCGGCGCCGGCGGCGGGAGAACCGGAGGCGGCGGCGGGAGAACCGGAGGCGGCGGCGGGCGAGCCAGAGGCGGCAGCAGAGGCGGCCGCGAAGGTCGAGGTGGCGCCGGAGGTCAGGGTGGAAGCGAGCCCCAGCCCGGAGGACGAGGTCGCGGAGGACGACACGGAGGCGCTGGCGGGGGTGGAGACGAGCGTCGCGCTCAGGGCGATCGCTACAACCGCGGCGGTTCTCATTTGAACAACCGGAGCGGTACGGCGTCGGCCATCGCGGCCATGCCCGCGTCGTTGGGATGCAGGCCGTCGCCGCTGTCGTAGGCCGGGTTCAGGTGCAGGCGGTCGGCCGGGTCGGCCATCGCCCGGTCGAAGTCGATGACGCCGTCGTATTCGGCGCCGGAGCGGATCCAGCGGTTCAGGACGTCGCGTTTGCGTTCGTTGGCCTCCGAGTAGAAGCCCAGCGTGTCGCCCTTGAACGGGAGGATGGTCGCTCCTATCGCGGTGATCCCGGCCGCGTGGGCGCGGGCGATCAGCTGCCGGTGGCCGGCGATCAGGTCGTCCGCCGTCACCACCTCCGACGCCGGGGCGACCGTGCCGGGGTGGCCCAGGTCGTTCACCCCGAGCAGCACGATCAGGTGGCGGGTGCCGGGCTGCGCCACCACGTCGCGGTCGAAGCGCCGCAGGCCGCTGTGGCCGAAGTAGTTGGCGAACGACTCGGCGTCGCTTCCGGCGGGCGGGTTCGGGTCGTGCAGCAGGCGGTTGCCGGAGATGCCGACGTTCGCCACGCCTCTCTCCAGGCCGGCCGCGCGCAGCCGGGCCGCCAGCAGGTCGGGCCAGCGGTGGTTCAGGTTGTTCTGGGTGTTGGCGCCGTTCGTGATGGAGTCGCCGAGGGTGACGATCGCCGAGCCGCGGTCGCGGACGGCCACGCCGGACAGGAAGAGATATTGACCGATGGTCTGTACGGGGTTGACCGTGCGCGCCGCGGTCACGTCCCCGTCGGCGATCACGTTGTCCTGGAAGGCGAACGCGGCCAGCGTGGTCACCGGGGTGCGGGCCGGCAGGAACAGGCTCACCGCCAGGTCGGCGCCGGGCGCCACGCGCAGGCGGACCGGGTCGCTGAGCAGCGGCGCGCCGGCCGGCACGATCGCCTCGGCCCGGTTGCCGAAGGTGACGCGCCGGTCGGTGCCGGGGACGATCGCCGTGCTGGCCCCGGTGCCGGCGCGCAGGGCGACCCGGACGGCGCCGACGCGCAGCGGGGTGGTGCCGAACTCGTTGGTGATCCGGATCCGGAGTTCGTCGCCGCCGGCGCTGAGGTGCACCACGTGGCGGACGGTCTGCGCGGCCAGCACGAGCGGCGGCGTGGGCGGGATGGTGGTGGGCGCGGCGGCCCACGAGGCGACCCAGTCGAGGTCGTCCTCACCGTGTGCGGGGGAAGCGGTGGCCGCGGTGGGTACGGCCAGGCCGGACGCGGCGGCGGTGACGGCCGCGCCGGAGGTCAGGGCGAGGAGTTCGCGTCGGGTGGGCATGGGACTCCTTCAAGGCTGTGGGGACGGCAGCGAAGGGTGACTCTGAAAGTTTCGGAAACAAGTCGGACTAACCCTCGTAACGTAAAGGCGTTCATCTATGTCGTCAAGAGATCCGAAGCCGATCATGGGCTGCTTGACGCGTCGAAGCGTTTCCGGGAACCGTCGGAACTTTCGGTGCGGGCAGACGCCGGCGGCGACGCGAGAGAAAGCTCGCGCCGCCGCCGGAGAGGGAAAGGTCAGGCCGTCGTACAGGCCAGGTTGTTCACGCTCGGTGGCGCGGTCCCCGAGCCGATCAGCCCGAACGTCGTGTGGCTGTTCGCCGCCACCGTGCCGTTCCAGTTGGCGTTCTTGACCGTCACCAGCGAGCCGCTGCTGGTGGCCGTGCCGCTCCAGGCCTGGGTCAGGCCCTGCGAGCCCGGCCAGGTCCAGGTGACCGTCCATTTGCCGATGGCCGCGGTGCCCGCGTGCACCATCACCTCGGCCTGGAAGCCGCCGTTCCACGTGCCCGTGACGTTGAACATCGCGGAGCAGGCGCCGTTGCCCGGGTTCGGCGACGTGTCGGGCGTGGTGGGCGTGACCGGCGGGGTCGTCGGCGGGGTCGGCGAGCCCGGGGTGGTGCCGCTGCCCCGGATGCCGGTGACCTCACCGTTGCCGCCGTCGAAGACCACGTCGGAGCAGCCGTAGAACGTCTCGTTGCTGTCCGAGCGCTGCCACACCGAGTAGATGATGTGGCGCCCGCTCTTGCCGGACGGCAGGTTGGCGTTCCAGTAGTAGTAGCCGTCGTCGCTGCCCGGCCCGCCGTTGTCCGGCGGGTTGGTCACCGTGTCGAACGGCGTGGACTCCAGGTCGCTCCAGGCCAGCGGCCGGGTCGGGCTCCAGCTGTCCTTGGTGATGTAGAGCCGGAACGTGCCCGGGTGCTTGGCCCAGTTGTTGTACTTGACGCCGAGGGTCCGCCCCGAGGTCAGGTGCGTCACCGGCCAGTCGTCACGGGCCAGGTTGAAACCGGTGAAGTTGTACGGTCCCCCGGTGCCACCGGAGCAGAGCTGGCCGTCGGGGATGAAGCCCGACATCCGGCCCGCCCCGTCCGAGCGGAGCACCGCGAACCAGTTGTACAGCGACGTCGTCCCGCTCTGGGCCACCGCCGCCGCGCAGGCCGCGTTCGTCGGCTCGATGGCGCCGGTGGTCGGGTTACGGCCGTCCTTGTAGCACAGCCACGTCCGGCTGCCCGGCACCATGATCGCACCGTGTGCCTCGGCCGCGCCCGGCAGTCCGATCAAGGCCGCGCCCGCGGCGAGGACGGCGCTCACGGCGTACACAAGAAAGCGTTTTTTCATCGCGAACCCCTCAGCCGTTGGGGAAGAGCCGGGCGAAGTCGGCGTAGCCGGTGGCGACGTCGACCTGAGCCCAGAACCGGTGGTAGTTGAACGTCGGCGCCGGGCCGCCGTTCAGGTACGCCTCGACCTTCGGGTAGTCGGGGTCGTTCTTGTAGAAGGAGCGGATGTCCAGGAAGGACACGCCCGGCTTGATGGCGTCGCCGTTGGGCATCTTGCCGCTCCAGCCCGGCGGGATGTAGATGCCCTGGCCGGTGGACGCGTTGTAGGTGTCGTCCATCCGCTCGTAGTCGGCGCGGGTCTCGGTGACCGACACGCCCTTGGCGTCCTTCTTGGTCCAGATCGCGTCGAGCAGGTTCTTGGCCGCGGTCTTGGCCGCCGCGTTGCCCGACTTCGCCGCGTAGTAGGTCAGCAGCTTGGCCAGCGAGCCGGCCACGCCGAGGTCCTGACCCTTGCTGGTCACCGTGACGTGCAGGTTGGTGTTGGCCGCGGGCGACGACGGGTTCCAGGTGGCCGGGGCGCCCGACCAGGCCATGTCGGACGGGATGGAGAATTCGGTGGCGCTGATGGTGCTGTTGGCCAGGGCCCACGGCACCCACTTGTCCAGCACCGACTTCGCCTTGGCGTCATTGGTCGTGTAGTAGTACTCGGCCAGCCGCTCCAGCGACCAGGTCTGCATGCCGAACCAGCGGTTCGACGGCGGGTCCTCGTAGACCGGGGCCTCGACGTAGGCGAGACCGTAGAAGGTCGGCGTGCCGGCCGGGCGGGCCTGGTAGCTGCCGTTCCAGCTGTTGGTCGCGCCGCCGGCGATCGCGCCCTCCGACGACTGGAGCCACTGGTAGAACTCGAGCTGCCGGTTGAGGCTGGCCTGCCAGTCCGCCTTGGCGGTCGGCGACTTCGGGGCGAGGGCGCTGACGTTGGACAGGACGTAGGCGGCCATCGGGTTCTGATATCCGAAGTGGCTGGTGCTCGAGCCGATCCGCCACGCCCAGCCGGCGTTGGTGTCGGTCGCGCCGCCCCAGGCGTAGTACCAGGACATCAGGTTGCTGGAGGCGTTCTTGCCGGTGCCCGCGGCGCACGAGGTCGACGCGCAGCCCGGCTGCTTGAAGTACTTGTCGTAGAAGGAGTAGCGCAGGTAGTCGCCCATCTTGGCCGCGTTGGTCACGGCGCTGGAGATCTGCGACTGCTTGCCCTGCTCGGTGGCCCAGGTGTACGCCCAGTACGCCGCCTGCACCGCGCGCGAGTCCGCGTCCGGCGCGTTGGTGTACTTCCACTGCTTGGCGTAGCTGGAGTCCTTGGTGAACAGGTCGAGGTACCCGTTCGGGCCGCCGTGCTTGAAGGTGTCGCAGGACGGCTGGGGCACGGTCTCGAACGTGGACTCCTGCGGGCCGCGCTGGAACGTGTTGATGAAGACGTTCTTCGTCGTGCCGTCGCCGCAGTGGCCGAAGCCGTAAACGTTGTCGACGTCCATCAGCCAGTGCATGCCGTAGATGTCGGAGGTGCCGTAGGCGCTCTTCAGCTCGGCCGCCAGCGGGTCGGAGCCGACCGAGACGCTCGAGTCGAGCTGCGACGGGTACTGCGACGGCAGCGGGTGCTCGGCCGCGTAGGTGGCCGGCTTGGACGGGTCGTACTTGTCGTTGGTCGGCTGGTCGGCGTGCGACGGGATGATGTACTTCTCCATCGTCGCCCAGGCGCTGTTGAACGGCGCCCAGTCGCCCGACGCGTGCCCGTGCTCGGCCTCGAGCCACAGCCAGTAGCTGAACGCCTCGGACGTCGTCTCGTGACCGTGGTCGGGCGCCTCGTCGATCAGCGTCTCGATCGAGTGGTACGGCAGCCCGTCCGGGCTGAAGTAGCCGTTGGCCGGGTTCTTGATGTCGTTGTAGAGCTGGGTGAAGCGGGCGTCGGCCGAGCCCTGCTGGGCCACTGTCGCGTTCACCGTGGCCGCGGTGTGCCCGCTCGCGGTGGCCGAGAAGGTGGCGGTCGCGCCGAGGGCGGCCGCGCTGGTCGCGGCGACCGTGACGGTCTGGCCGGTGTTCCAGTTGGCCGGGGTGAAGGTGAGCGAGGCCGGCGTGGCCGACACGGTGGTGGCCCCGGCGGTGCGGGCGACCGCGACGGTCACGTCCGCCGTGGGCGCCTTGGACAGGGCCAGCTTGAAGGTGGCGCTGTCACCGGGCGACACGGTCAGCGAAGTGGCGTCGGCCACGATCGCCGGGGTGGTGGCGGCGTCGACGAAGACGGGCACGTCGGCGGTGTTGCTCTTGACCCCGTTGGCGTCGTACGCGATGGCCTGCAGGTGGTACGCCGCGGTCTGGGCCGGGACGCCGGACCAGGTGTAGGTGTACGGAGCCGCCGTGTCGGTGTTGATGAGCAGCCCGTCGTGGTAGAACTCGACCTTGCTGACCGTCCCGCCGCCGGCCACGGTGGGCGTGGCCGTGATCGGGATCGACGCCGGCGCGGTGTACCGGGTGTTCGCGGCCGGGCTGGTGATCTCCACGGTCGGCGCGGCGACGGCGCCGTTGCAGGGCGCGCCGTTGAGGGTGAACGCGGTGGGCACCGGGTTGGCCGAGCCGAACGTGCCGTTGAAGCCCGTGCTGACCGTGGCGTTGGTGCCGAGGCCGCCGTTCCAGGCCGCGTTGGTGACGGTGACGTGCCGGCCGCTCTGCGCGTAGACGCCGCTCCAGCCCTGGACGGCCTTCTGAGCCGCGTCGGGGAAGTCGTACTCGAGCTTCCAGCTGGTCAGCGGGTCACCGGTGTTGGTGATGGCGATGTCGCCGGTGAACCCGCCGGGCCACTGGCTCTGCACCTTGTAGACGACGGTGCAGCCGGGTGCGGCGAGGGCGGGAGCGCCGGCTGTGAGGGCCACGCCGGCGCCGAGGACGGCGGCGCCGGTGAGGGCCAGCCCGCGGCGCAGGCGTCTTCTGACTCTTTGTCGAGCTCGCACGAGGGGGAGTTCCTTTCTGCTCAGGAGCAGGTGATGGGAGAGGGGACGGGGTTATTGGTTCCGGCGACGCTGCCGAGGAAGCCGAAGGTGGTGCCGGCGCCGGCGGCGAGGGCGCCGTTGTAGGTCGCGTTCCGGACGGTCACCGTCGTGCCGCTCTGGGTGGCGGTCGCGTTCCAGGCGTTGGTCAGGGTCTGGCCCGCGGTGAAGGTCCAGCCGACGTTCCAGCCGGTGAGGGCGGCGGTTCCGGTGTTCTTGACGGTGACCTCGGCCTGGAAGCCCCCTTGCCATTGACCGGTGATTTTGTACGTGGCCGAGCAGCCCCCCGGAGCAGGCGTGGACGGGAGCGGAGTAGTCGGGGGCGCAGTGGTCGGTGGCGGGCTCGTCGGGCTGGTGGTAGTCGGCGGCGGCGTTGTGGTCGTGCCCGTTTTATCGCCATAAAGGATGCCGCGGCCGTTGGTGCCGAGGTAGACGCGCCCGTACACGTTGGGGTCGGCCGCGAGGGCGTCACCGGCGTTGCCGTACTGATGGGCGTCGTCGTTGATCCGCGCCCAGCTCGCCCCGGTGTCGTCCGAGCGGAAGACCCCGGTCACCCCGTCGACCGTGCCGACCAGGTAGACCGCGGGCCGGGACTGTCCGGGCGCCGCCTTGCCGAACGCCACGTTGATGCCCGAGGTCACCGACGGGACCTTCGTGAACGTCGCCCCGGAGTCGGTGGAGCGCAGCAGCCCCGTACTGCCGGCGAACCAGACCTCGCCGCCCGCACCTGGTACCGCCTTGAAGTGCAGCCGTCCGTCGGCCGGGAGGGAGGCGGCCGACGCGGTGAAGGTCGCGCCGCCGTCCCTGCTCGTGTAGAACGTGCCGGCGGCGTACCCGTAGAAGATCTTGGGGTTGACCCGGTCGCTCTCGACGATCGCGCCCGCCGGCAGCCCGGCCGAGGCGGTCCACGAGCTGCCCCGGGTCGTGCTGACATGCACGCCGGCGCCCTGCGGGGACCAGACCATCGACGTCGCGTCGGCGCCGACCGCGATCGTGCCGCCGCCGGTGACGCCGGACGGTTCCTGGCCCTGGTACCAGTTCTTGCCGCCGTCGCTGGAGATGCCGATGTGCGGCGCCGCGTCCGCGTTGCCGACCCGGGCGAACACGGCCGGGGTGAGCTCGGCGAAGTCGAGGCTGGTGTTGCTGCTCAGGCTCGGCGTGTCGTGGAAGTTGGCCGGAACCGCGTCGAGCGACGCGTGGTGGAAGCCGCCGATGTCGCCGAGCGCGCTGACCAGCGGTGCCCCGGTCGGCGGGCTGGCCAGGTCGAGGACCGCGGTCTCCTCGAGGCCTTTGGCCATCGGCTTGATCGTGACGGTCGAGCCCGCGTCCCAGTTGGTGAGGTTGGTCGAGCCGTAGACCGTGGCGCCCGTGCCGTACAGAAAACGGCTGGAATTAAATGGATCGATGGCCAGGGTCTCGTTCATCCAGCCGAGCTTCGGTGTCGATTCGGGCGGCTGCGGATTGGTGTTGAAGTCGAGCCACGGATTGGCCGAGATGTCCATCGTGTAGCGCTTCGCGACCGACGGATATCCGGCGAAGTCCCAGATCCGGGTCCAGGTGGCGCCGTAGTCGGTGCTGCGGAAGAAGATCGTGTCGGGCCACCAGGAGATCTGGGTGGCCACCATCAGCGTGCCCGGCTTCTGCTTGTCGACGGTCAGCCCGGAGTAGCCGTAGTACGGCGACGCGGAGGCCGGCGTCGGCGAGATGTCGGTCCAGGCCCCGGTGGTGAGGTCGAGGCGCTGCACCTGGCCGGCGCCGCCGTCGTACGGGCCGCCGGTGTCGCTGGTCGCGATGAACAGATAGTTACCCTGTACGACGCCCTTGTGCGCCAGGTATCCGGTCGGCTGGCCGGGCACGCGCTGCCAGGTCACGCCGTTGTCGAGCGACCGGTAGACCGGGTTCTGCTTGTCGGCCACGCCTACGTAGATCTGGTTCGCGGCGCCGAAGGTGACCCAGGTCAGGCCCTGGTTCTGGCTGAGGTAGCCGTTGGTGTCGCTCGGGTCCTGCACGTAGTTGCCGGCGTTCGGGAACGCGGCGACCTTGGCCCAGGTGGCGCCGTAGTTCGTGCTCCGCCACAGGCCGTTGCCGCCCTCGGCGGCGTAGTAGACCGTGCTGTTGTGATGCGGGTCGACGGCGAGCCGCTCCCCCATGCCGCGCCCGGGCATGTTGCCGCCGTTCTTGAACGGCAATGTGGTGATCTGCCAGGTGTTTCCCTTGTCGGAGGATCGCAGGATCGCGCCGTTGTTCGGGTCCCAGCTGTTGGTATACATCCCGACAGCGGCGTAGACCCGGTTCGTCTCGACCGGGTCGGGCGCGATGCTGACGACGCCGTTGTAACCCCAGTTGTCCTGGCCCACCCAGTCGAGCAGAGGCGTCCAGCTCTGCCCCGATTCGTTCCATCGGTAGGCGCCGCCGATGTCGGTCCGCGCGTAGATCAGGTTCCGTTCGCCGGGGTTGAACACGACGGCCGGAACGAATCCGCCGCCGTCGATCCGGACGTTCTTCCAGCCGTACGGGTCGACGGCCGCCGCCGCGGCCGTCAGGGGCCGGGCGAGCACCATCGCCACGGCGCTGAGCAGGACCGCGGCGACTGCGGCCGAGAGGGTGGAGCGCCTCATTCGGAACCTTCCATCGATGGGCGTCATATTGGGAGCGCTCCCAGAAGCGTGGGTCGCGGACATCTGCGTGTCAAGACCTGGAAACCCGTAGTTGACAATCGTGCATATCTTGGGCACCGTGCGAGGCTTGAGATCTTCGGCGGCGGGTACACGCCAGACCTAGCGGGGCAAACCGCTCAAGCTATTGAGACCGGTGAATCGCGGCGACTCTTAGGAATGAACCGAATACCGTACGTCAAGGATTCGCCGGGCGTTTTTCTACGCTGTGTATCATCTGGCCTTGATTACGGGGACGGCGTGGCGTTCGCTGTGTCAGTGGAAGCGGCGGTCGCCGGACCACCGCGGTGGAGGAGCGTTTGATGAAGGTTTGCGTTGTCGGCACTGGCTATGTCGGACTCACCACCGGCGTCAGTCTTGCCTTCCTGGGCCACCAGGTCACCTGCGTCGACCTCGACCAGCACAAGGTCGACATGCTGCGCGGCGGGCACTGCCCGATCTACGAGCCCGGCATGGAGGACCTGCTCGCCGAGGCCTCGGGCAACCTGACCTTCACCACGTCCTACGCCGAGGCCGTGCCCGGCGCCGACGTGGTCTTCGTGGCCGTGCAGACCCCCTCGGCCGCCGACGGCTCGCCCGACCTGCGCTACCTGCGCTCGGCCGCCGAGAGCGTCGCGCAGAACCTCGACAACGACTTCACCGTCGTGGTCAACAAGTCGACGGTCCCGATCGGCAGCGGAAACTGGGTCGACGCCATTCTGCGCGACTCGTTCGCGGTGCGTGACGACGCTCCCGAGAACTGCGAATTCTCGGTCGCGTCGAATCCGGAGTTCCTGCGTGAGGGCAATGCCATCCACGACACGCTCTTTCCGGATCGAATCGTCATCGGCTCGGACAATCCGCGCAGCCTCGAGGTGCTCAACCAGCTTTACCGCCCGATCATCAACCAGACCTTCACCGCGCCGAGTTTCGCGCCGCGGCCGGACGACACCACTGCCGTTCCGCTGGTCTCCACCGACCTCGCCTCGGCCGAGCTGATCAAGTACGCGGCCAACGCCTTCCTGGCCCTGAAGATCAGCTTCGTGAACGAGATCGGCCAGCTGGCCGGCAAGGTCGGCGCCGACATCACCGAGGTGGCCCGGGGCATCGGCCTCGACCAGCGCATCGGCTCGCGCTTCCTGGAGCCCGGCGTCGGCTGGGGCGGCTCCTGCTTCGGCAAGGACACCAAGGCCCTGATCGCCACCGGCGCCGAGTACAACTACGAGATGCCGATCGTGCGGGCCGCGCGCGACATCAACCAGCGCCAGCGCGCGATCGCCGTCGAGCGCCTCCAGGACGAGCTGCGCATCCTCAAGGGCCGCAAGATCGGCCTGCTCGGCATCGCCTTCAAGCCCAACACGGACGACCTGCGCGACTCGCCGGCGCTGGACATCGCCAACCTGCTCATCGCCCGCGGCGCTCGGGTCCGGCTGCACGACCCGATCGCGGCCGAGCGATTCCGCAAGGAATACCCCGAAATGGCGCCCTATCTGGCCGAGACCCTCGACGGCGCCTTCGACGACTGCGACGCCGTCGTGCTGGTGACCAAGTGGGCCCAGTACCTCGAACTCGACTGGGGCAAGATGGTCGGCCTCATGCGCCAGCCGATCGTCCTGGACGGCCGCAACGTGCTCGACCGCGAGCGGATGACGCGCCTCGGCTTCAAGTACCTGTCGATGGCCGGCTGACCCCGACCAGCAGGGCCTCCACCGAACAGGCCACCCCGCTCTCGTCTATTCGACGATAACTCAGCGGGGTGGCCTCTTTGCGACTAGGGTCTCCCGTAGGCCCTTTATGGGCCATGACCTGCGGTTCTTTCTTAACCGGTTAAGCTGCACCACGCATCGCGGCCGTATCGTTATCGAGTCGATCGAGCGGAAATCATTGCGCAACGTGCCGGTTACCTCTTGACTGTTGTCCAAGTAGCGCTTCGGACGGCGGCGTCTTTGGACGCCGGAGGCGTGATTTGACATAGGGAGCGGTATGTTCGGTCAACCAACGAGCCCGCGTTTTCGCCGGGCTGCGCTCGCCAGCGCGCTGAGCGCCGGGCTGGTCTTCAGCCTCGCCGCGTGCGGCGGAGACGATTCTGACAGCGGGGGCGGTACGGACGCGACCGCGTCGGCCATCGACTGCGCGCCATACACCAAGTTCGGCGACATCAAGGGCAAGACGGTCACGATCTACACGGGCATCGTGACCCCCGAGGACACCCCGCACAAGGAGTCCTACAAGCCCTTCGAGACCTGCACGGGCGCCACCATCAAGTACGAGGGTGACAAGTCCTTCGAGACGCAGATCCTCGTGCGGGCCAAGGCCGGCAACCCGCCGGACCTCGCGATCGTGCCCCAGCCGGGTCTGGTCAAGCAGCTGGTCGCGACCGGCAAGGCCAAGGAGGCCCCGGCCGAGACGGCGGCCAACGTCGACAAGTTCTGGGACAAGGCCTGGAAGGGCTACACCACGATCGACGGCAAGTTCTACGGCGCGCCGCTCGGCGCGAGCGTGAAGTCGCTGGTCTGGTACTCCCCCTCGGAGTTCAAGGACTCGGGCTACACAGTGCCGAAGACGCTCGACGAGCTCAAGGCGCTGTCGGACAAGATCGTGGCCGACAAGAAGAAGCCGTGGTGCGCCGGTATCAGCAGTGGCGACGCCACCGGCTGGCCGATCACCGACTGGATGGAAGACTTCATGCTCCGGACCGCCGGTCCGGACACGTACGACAAGTGGGTCAACCACACCATCCCGTTCAACGGCCCCGAGGCCACCACGGCCCTCGACGCGGTCGGCGCGTACCTGAAGAACGACCAGTACGTCAACGGCGGTCTCGGCGACGTCAAGAGCATCGCGACCACCACGTTCCAGGACGCGGGCCTGCCGATCACCCAGGGCACCTGCTCGCTGCACCGCCAGGCCAGCTTCTACGCGGCCAACTTCGACAAGGGCACCAAGGTGGCGGAGGACGGCGACGTGTTCGCCTTCTACCTGCCGGGCAAGGACGCCGACACCAAGCCGGTTCTCGGCGCCGGTGAGTTCGTCGTCGCGTTCGCCGACCGTCCCGAGGTCAAGGCCTTCCAGACCTACCTCTCCTCGGACACCTGGGCGAACATCAAGGCCAAGCTGTCCTCGGGCTGGGTCACGGCCAACAAGGGCCTGGACCCGAACAACCTGACCAACCCGATCGACAAGCTGGCCGGCACCATCCTGCTCGACCCGAAGGCGGAGTTCCGCTTCGACGGCTCGGACCAGATGCCGGCGGCCGTGGGCTCGGACGCGTTCTGGAAGCAGGCGACCAACTGGGTCACCGGCCAGGACACGAAGACCACGCTGGACAACATCGAAAAGGCATGGCCTAAGTAGTCACACAGCGTCATCGGGGCCGGTCGGGATATCCGACCGGCCCCACCCCTCTTCTTCATCGTCCAGCGCACAAGGAGGTCCGGGTCGCGTGTTCAACACCGCCTCCACCACCCCCGAGAAAATCTTGCAGATGCTCGCGGCGCTGCTTCTGTTCGCCGCGATCCTCGGTGTCATCCTCTTCATCGCCGCCAAGTTCGGCGGCCGGCGCGGCGACAAGGTCGTCGCGTGGCTCTACCTGCTGCCGACCGTGTTCCTGCTCGCGTTCGGCCTCGTCTATCCCGGGCTTCGCACGATCTACGAGTCGTTCTTCGACGCGGCCGGCAAGGCGTTCGTCGGGTTCGACAACTACAGCACGATCTTCTCCGACAACGACCAGCTCACCGTTCTGCGCAACACCGTGATCTGGGTCGTGATCGTGCCGTTCCTGGCCACGGCGATCGGGCTCGTCTACGCGATCCTGGTCGACCGCTCGCGCTTCGAGTCGTTCGCCAAGGCACTGATCTTCCTGCCGATGTCGATCTCGTTCGTCGCGGCCAGCGTCATCTGGAAGTTCATGTACGAGTACCGCCCCGACCAGGGCAACGTGAAGCAGATCGGCCTGATCAACCAGATCATCGTCTGGCTCGGCGGTAAGCCGCAGCAGCTGCTCATCGAGTCGCCGCTGAACACGTTCCTGCTCATCGTGGTGATGATCTGGATCCAGGCCGGCTTCGCCATGACGATCCTGTCGGCGGCGATCAAGGCCATCCCGGACGACATCATCGAGGCGGCCCGCCTCGACGGCGTGAACGCGTGGACGATGTTCCGCAACATCACGCTGCCGAGCGTGCAGCCGACCGTGGTCGTGGTGCTGACCACGATCGGTATCGCCACGCTGAAGGTCTTCGACATCGTCCGGACCATGACCGGCGGCCAGTTCAAGACCAGCGTCGTGGCGAACGAGTTCTACAGCCAGACGTTCCGGGCCGACAACCAGGGCCTCGGCGCCGCCCTCGCGGTGCTGCTGTTCATCCTGGTCATCCCGATCGTCGCCTACAACATTCGCACGCTCCGTCGTTCGGAGGCATCATGACCGCGACTCCGGTGACGACGACGCCCCCGCTGACCCCGCAGAAGGAGACCGCGGCGGGCATCGCGCGCAAGAAGCTCAGCTCGCCGTGGGCGTCGATCGCGGCGATCGTGCTGGCGGTGCTGTGGACCATCCCGACCTTCGGCCTGCTCGTCTCGTCGTTCCGCCCGGAACGCGCGATCAAGACGACGGGCTGGTGGACGTTCTTCAGCGACCCGACGGTCACGATGGAGAACTACAAGGCGGTCTTCGGTGAGGAAGGCGGCGTCAACCTGGCGGCGTACTTCGTCAACTCACTGATGATCTGCATCCCGGCCGTGCTGATCCCGATGGCGCTGGCCACGCTGGCCGCGTACGCGTTCACCTGGATCCACTTCCCGGGCCGCAACTTCCTGTTCATCGTGGTCTTCGCCCTGCAGATCGTCCCGTTGCAGGTCACCCTGATCCCGTTGCTCGAGATCTTCGTGAAGATCGACCTGACCGGCACGTTCTGGACGCTGTGGATCTCCCACTCGACGTTCGCCCTGCCGCTGGCGATCTACCTGCTGAGCAACTTCATGCGGGAGATCCCGAGCGGCCTGATCGAGGCGGCGCGCATCGACGGCGCCGGCCACGTGTCGATCTTCTTCAAGGTGATGCTGCCGCTGCTCACGCCCGCGCTGGCGGCGTTCGGCATCTTCCAGTTCCTCTGGGTCTGGAACGACCTGCTGGTCGCTCTCGTCTTCGCCGGCGGCGGCGACGAGGTCGCACCGATCACCCTGCAGCTCGCCAACCTGAGCGGCACCCGAGGCACGGCCTGGCAGCTGCTCTCCGCCGGCGCCTTCGTCTCGATCGTCGTCCCGGTGGTCGTGTTCCTGCTGCTCCAGCGCTACTTCGTACGAGGCCTGCTGGCCGGCAGCGTCAAGGGCTGAAACCCGCTCCGCACAACGGAGAGGCCGCGCCCCCGGGGGGACGCGGCCTTTCCTGTGCTCACCGCCATGACCGACGCCCGCTCGAGGACGATCCGTACGTGCGCGTACGGGCTCGATCGGATGCTGATCCGGCCGCTCATCCCGCTGCCCGGTTGAGGATCGCCGCGGGGACGCCCGGCGGATCGGGCATCCCCGCGGATCGACGGTTCCGGCTACGGCTGGCTGCGGGGGCCGCCGGGGGCCAGGGTGTCGACGAACTCGTGCGGGCCGTGCACGTCGGTGTGCCGGCGCGGGGCGCCGGCCTTCAAGGTGGAGACGGCGTTCTTGTCGGCTACCGCGGCCACCTGGTTGTAGGCGGCCTCGCTCAGCGCGTACGCCACGCGGTAGTCGTGCCGGGCGAAGGCCGTCCTGGCCACGCCGAGCAGCGCGTCCGCCTGGTGCAGGCGGGTGCCGGCCGGAACCGCCGCCGCCAGGCGGTTGGCGGCCTCCCAGTAGGCGGCGGTCAGGAAGCGGTCGCTGTTGTCCCGGTCGAACTGGCTGAAGTCCCAGTTCACGTCGATGTAGCTCATCATCGAGTTGTTCTCGTCGCCGGCCCAGGCGTAGAAGAATCCGCCCTCGGGACCGTAGTCGACCCCCGTCTCGCTGTCGTAGCCGTCGTGCGGATGCGGCATGCCCAGGTGGTGGCCCACCTCGTGGATCTCCGTCGTGGTCAGGCCGTAGCCGGACTCGACGACCTCGGGCGAGATGAAATTGAAGACGTACGACTGGTCGCCGGTCACGTAGTCGTCGTCGGCGAAGCCCAGCGCGGGCGTGCCCACGCCGGCCGCCACCGCGTAGTTGAAGACCGGGAGCTCATAGTCGACCTTGCCCTGGTCGTCCTGGGTACGGGCCAGGTTCTCCCGGTTGTAGAGGTAGAGGTTGGCCCACGCCGGGTAGCCCGTCTCGGGGTAACAGCTCTCGTCGGCGAGCAGGCCCACGTAGCAGGCCTCGGCCTCGGCGTCGTACGGAAGGTCCTGGCTGTCGAAGCTGAATTTGTTGCGCCACCGCAGCTCACCGAGTTCCCGCAGAAGCAGCCCCGGCTTCTGGTATCGCGCGGAGGCGTCGACCCCCGGCCAGCCCTCGTACGTGTTGCTGTCGATGTTGATGGTCTTCGGCGACTCGGCCGTGGGCAACTCGACCGGGTAGAGCGGCGAGTTCGTCATGAGCAGGTTCAGCGCCACATACCGCGTGATCTTGCCGAGGTCGCTCGCGAGCGCGCTCGGCGCGCGGTAGCCGCCCGCCGCGTACTCCCAGACCGGCGGCATGCGGTAGTCGGCGACGCCGTCGCCGTCCACGTCGGCGTTCGTCACGTCGTAGTTGGCCGTCCACGACTCCGGCCCGGCCGACAGGTCGTGGAACCAGACGCGGCGGGTGCGCCCGAGCCCGGTCTCCTCGTCGTCGGCGGTGGTGCCACCCCAGGCGATCATCTTGCGGCTGTCGCGGTTGGCGCCGAAGTCGTAGCCGGTGTCCGGATCGGGTTCCCCCGTCTTGGTGTAGACGTGGAATTTGAAGTCGGGCCGCCCGTACCAGTTGACGAAGAAGATGGTGTTACGCCGGGTGTCCACCCCCGGCGGCGGGTTCAGCGCCAGCCACTTCTCCACACTCGGCGCGTCGATCGCGTGGTTCTTCGTGATGGTCTTCGTCCGCTTCGGCTGCGCGTTGTAGGCCGTCTGGTATTCGGTCAGCGGCGCCGGTTTCGCCATTGTGGTCAACTGCGCGAAGAACCGGTTCTCGTACGATTTATCGGCGTACCGGAGCTTGTAGTCGTACGTGTAGGTGATGCCCAGTTTCTCGGTGACCCCGTACGGAAGCCGCGACCGCACCACCGGCTCGTACTTCCGGGCCAGCTGCTGGGTGAACTGCCCCCGATCCGGCTCATAGCCGACGAACACGACGTTCACCGGCACCTTCTCGGTCAGCCGAGGCTGCCCACCAGGATTCAGGAATTGGTATTTGTACGCGGGCGAGGCCGCCCCCGCCGGTGTCGCGGACGCCCCCACGAGCACAGCGGTCAGCACCACGATGAACGCGCTTCTCCGTCTCATCCCGCAACCAGACCATCAACGAAGATCGATGGCAAGTGTCACTCTTTCGGTGATGTTTTCCCCCACCCCTCATCACCACCGACGGCTTTTCCCAGGTAGGCGCCACCCAGCCCGGTCCCGGCGCCTGGACGGGGCCGCTATAACGGTCGAATGGAGGCCATCGATCAGCTCGGCGACGACAATCCGGCCGCCGCCCAGCTCCTGTGCGTGTGCGCCGTCCTGCACCCGGCACCGCTCCCCGTGGACGTGCTCACCCCCGGCCTGCCCACACTCCCCCGCCCCTTGGGCGAGGTGACCCCGTCGGCTCTGCCCGCGGTGGTGGAAACCCTGACCACTCAGGGCCTGGCCGCCACCGATGCCGGCGGCCTCACCATTCCCGACCAGATCCGAGACGCGGTGCGGGACAACCTGGGCCCGGAAGCGGTACGGGTATGCCGCGCCTACGCGGGCACGCTGATCGCGGCCGCCGCACCCACCGAAGTGGAGAACCCGTCGACGTGGCCGCGGTGGGCGGCCCTGGCCCCCCACCTGATAGCGGCCGACGCCGCCCACAGCCCCGATCCGGCCCTGCGGACGGCCGCCCACCGCCTGGTGGCTTCCCTCCTCCATCGGGGAAAGCCCCGCCCGGCCCGAACCATCGCCGCCGAACTGCACGCCGCGTGGAGCGCCGAGCTGGGTCCCGACCACCCCGACACCCTGACGGCCGCCCATGAGCTGGCCCGGTCCATGTTGGCCGCCGGCGCCCTGCTCCCGGCCCGGGCCCTCCTGGAGGACACCCTCAACCGCATGATCCAGGCCCTCGGCCCCACCCATCCACAGACCCTGTCCACCGCGGCCACCCGCCGCGGCGCCCTCCTCCGCCTGGGAGGCGCCCCCGGCAAGACGGCCCAGCGCCGCCCCCGCCGCCGCTAGCAACACAGCCCCCGGCAAGACGGCCCAGCGCCGCCCCCGCCGCCGCTAGCAACACGGCTTCCGGACCCGGCCGCGGCCGGGCGACCGGTGCTGATCAGCGCAGCGTCGCCGCCGGGCCCCAGCGCTTCTGAGCGGCCTGCTTCGTCACCCCGAGGCATCCGCCTATCTCGCCCCACGTGGCGCCCGCTCGACGGCAGGCTCGCACCTCGTCGGCGAGCTCGCGGTTGAGCCGGTCCAGCGCGATCTCGTAGCGGGCCGACGCGGCGGTGAGCCGGGCGAGCGGGGTGGTGGCCGTCGATGCCCTTCGGCGCGGGGACGGGACGGTCGCGCCGGGCCCGGTCATTCGCGGCGACCGTAGGCCGCCACCGCGAGCGGGCAGAAGAGCAGGAAGATCGCCGCGCACCAGAGCAGCGTGGTGGTTACCCGGTCGCCGGCCGGCGTTCCGTTGAGCAGGGCTCGGCAAGCGTCCATGGCCGCGCTGACCGGGTTGACGCCGACCCACGAGGCGAGCCAGCCGGGAAGGCTGGTGGCCGGCGTGGCGAGGCTCGTGCCGAGCTGGAGCGGCAGGAAGGTGAGGAAGCTGAAGGCCAGGACGGCTTCGGCGCTCTTGACCGTCACGCCGATGAGCACGGTGATCCAGCTGAGGCAGAAGCCGAACAGGACCGCGATACCGACGGCGGCCAGGGCGGCCGCGAACCCGCCCTGGGCACGGAACCCGAGGAGCGTGCCGATCAGGTACAGGACGCCGGCGGCGGCCAGGTACCGGACGACGTCGGCGAGCACGGAGCCGAGCAGAGGCGCCAGGCGGCTGATCGGCAGGCTGCGGAAGCGGTCGGTGATGCCGTTCTTGAGATCAATGTTGATGTTGGTGCCGGTCGAGACCAGGCCGGTGAGCCCGGCGCCCATGACCAGAATGCCGGGAAACAGGTATTGCAGGTAGTCGCTGGTGGCGCCGGCTATCGCGGTGCCGAACAGATAGAGGAAGAGCACGAGGAACAGCGCCGGCGTCACGACGCCGTTGACGATGGCGCCGGGATTGCGGGAGGTCTTCGCGAGGCTGCGGCGCGCGAGGATCAGGCTGTGCCGCACCTGCCGCGACGGCCGGTGCGGCGGCGGGGCGATGGTCGATGTCGTCACGGTCATGACCTCCGCGACGCGGGGGCGACGGCCGTGTTCGTCAGCGCGAAGAAGACCTCGTCGAGACTGGGCAGCCGGAGGGAGAGCTCGCTGACGTCGACGGCCTGCCGGTGGAGCTGAGCGGTGATCTGGAAGAAGTCGTCGTCCCGGGTGACGGGCACGGCGACCTGCCGGGCCGATCGTTCGGGATGGTGGCCGGTGACGGCGGCCAGGATGGTGGCGGCGCGGTCGGCGTCGGCCGGGTCGTTCACCCGTACGGTCACGGTGTGCCCGCCGACGCGACGTTTGAGTTCGGCGGGGGTGCCGGCGGCGACGACCCGTCCCTGATCGATGACGGTGACGGTGTCGGCCAGGGTGTCCGCCTCCTCGAGGTACTGGGTGGTCAGCAGGACGGTGACGCCGTCGGCGCCCAGGTCGCGGATCATCTGCCACAGTTCCTCGCGTCGTGCGGGATCCAGCCCGGCGGAGGGCTCGTCGAGGAACACGACGCGGGGCCGGCCGACGAGGCTCACCGCGAGGTCCAGCCGGCGACGCATGCCTCCGGAGTACGTGGCGACGCGGCGGGCACCGGCCTCCGTCAGCCCGAACCGGGCGAGCAGCTCGTCGGCCCGGTGGGCGGCGTCGCGCCCGGACAGGTCGAGCAGCCGGCCGATCATGACGAGGTTCGCTCGTCCGTCGATCTCCTCGTCGACGCTGGCGTGCTGACCGGACAGTGCGATATGGCGGCGCACGTGAGCCGGCTGGCGTGCCACGTCGTATCCGGCGACGCGGGCCACCCCGGCGTCGGGTCTCAGCAGGGTGGCCAGAATGCGGACGAGAGTGGTCTTACCGGCGCCGTTGGGGCCGAGGAGCCCTAGCACCCGGCCCTGGGGCAGCGCGATGTCGACGCCGTCGAGGGCGGTCGTGCGGCCGAAACGCTTGGCGAGCCCGTGTGTTTCCAAACCGAGGTCAGCCACGAGGGTCCCTTCGTCGGTTCCAGATTCTCTTGGATTTCGGATGTTCACAACATCTGGATGGTCACAGTATGCTGGCGCCGTGCTTTCCGTAAAGAGGATCCGATGGTTCGGCTGACCCGAGCCCAACAGCAGGAGCGCACCCGCGCCGCGGTGCTGGCCGCGGCCGCCGCGGAATTCGCCGAGCACGGCTATGCCGAGGCTCGGGTCGACCGCATCGCCGCCCGTGCTGAGCTCACCCGCGGCGCCGTGTACTCCAACTTCCCCAGCAAGCGGTCGCTCTACCTGGCGGTCCTGCTCGACTCCCTGCCGGGACCGACGGCCGGTGACACCACCGCGGTCGAGCCGGTCGACGTGGCCGGCGGCGCGGAGTCGTTCGCGCGGGTCTGGCTGGAGCGGCTGCCCCTGTCCGGGGAGGCGCCGCCGGCCGGCCGCCTTCGTGCCCTGTCGGTGACCGGCGTCTTCGAGGACGGTCCCGGGCGTACCGCGCTGGCCGAGGTCACCAGGCTGGAAAGCCTGCTGCTGGCGCTCGCCCTGGAGTCGTGCCGAGCCCGGCCGCCGGGCCGGCGGGTGCGCCTCGCCGAAATGATCCTGACCTTGTTGCACGGCGCGAACCACCTGGCCCAGACGGCGCCCGGCTTCGGCGACCCGTTCGACGTGGCACGCGCCTGCCGGCACCTCGCCACCCTCGCGGCCGACGACGTCTGGGCTCCGGCCCATCTGCCCTACGTCGCCGCCGCGCGACAGTGCCACGACGCCTGGACACCGCCGCCGACGATGACCGATGAGATCACCGGCGCACCGGCCGGCCCGGCCGGCCCGGGCGTGGTCGTCCTTCTGGGCACCGGCCGGCTCAGCGCGGCCGAGGAAGCGATTCGGGCCGCCCGCCCCGGCGAGCACGTCACGGTCGCGGTCGTGACGGCGGATCCGGCCGAGAGCGGGGCGCTCACCCGGTTGCGGATCGCCGACCTCGCCGCCTGCCTGCGACGAGTGTTCGGACCGGCGTTCCGGCCGTCCCTGAGCCTCGTCCTCGACGACCGGGCCGCGCTCGCGTCCGCTCTCGGCGTCGAGGCCACCGACGACACCGAAGCGGCGGTACGCGTGACCGCCGGGCACATCGTGGCCCGCGCCCATGGTCGCGGAGCGGCCTACGCGGCGGCCACCGCCCCGATCCCGGCCGATTCCGAGGAGGAGAGACGATGACCGACTCGACCCGGCCCGCCGTGCTGCATGTGCTGCGGTGCATCGGCGTGGCTGAACTGCCGCGGGTGGCCGACGCCGCCGGCCTGGCCACGTCTCAGGCCGAATCCGACCTGATCGATCTCGCCGTCTCCGGGCTGGTGACGCGAACCGCCGGGGAGTTCGGCGGATGGGGCCTCACCGAGGCCGGCCGGGCCGAGGACGCCCGCGCGACCGCCGGCGAAGTCGCCGCCGCCGGCGCCCGGCGCGCGATCGCCACGGCGTACGAGAAATTCTTGGTTCTGAACCCGGAACTGCTGGATCTCTGCTCCGCGTGGCATGTGCGCGCCGCGAACGGCACCATGGTGCCGAACGACCACAGCGACAGCGGGTACGACGCCCGGGTCCGGGACCGGTTCGTCGACCTCGACCGGCGGGCCGGTGCCGTCTGCGCGGAGCTGTCCGCGGCACTGCCCCGGTTCCGGCGGTACCGGGCCCGGCTCACCGCGGCGCTCGACCGCGCTCGTTCCGGCCGGCTCGAATACCTGACGGACAGCGTCGACTCGTACCACACTGTCTGGTTCCAGCTGCACGAAGACCTCCTCGCCACCCTCGGCATCCCTCGCCAGTGAGCCCGAACCCGATGCGATACCTGCATCCCCTCGAGGGCGAGACCGGCGGATCCGCGGATCTGCTCGGCGCCAAGGCATGCGGCCTGCTCACGTTGCGGCGTCTCGGCTTGCCGGTCCCACCCGGATTCGTCGTCGACACGCGCGCCTGCCGCGCCTTTCTCCGCGACGGCCACCTCCCGGACCGTTTCGACGCGGAGCTGGCCACCGCCGTGCGGCACCTCGAAGCGGCCACCGGGCGGCGTTTCGGCGGCCGCGAACTGCCGCTGGCGGTTTCGGTGCGCTCCGGAGCCGCGGTGTCGATGCCCGGCATGATGAACACCGTCCTCAATCTGGGGCTCACCACCGACGCCACGGCCGGGTTGGCCGCCGAGACCGGCGATCCGGCCTTCGCGCGAGAGGCACGGCAGCGGTTCCTGGCCGGCTTCGCGGCCGCTGCGGGCGGCGCCGCCGACGACGACGCCATGAGCCACCTGCGGGCGACGGTACGGGCGGTCATGTCGTCGTGGAACACCCCACGGGCGGTCACCTACCGGGAACTGCACGGCATCCCGCATGATCTGGGCACCGCGGTGGTCGTGCAGACCATGGTGTTCGGCAACCGGGACCGGCGAAGCGGCTCCGGGGTCGCCTTCAGCCGCGATCCGAACACCGGGGAGCGCGGGCCGTACGGGGATGTCCTGTTCGGCCGGCAGGGTGAAGACGTGGTGTCGGGCGAGTCCGCCACCGAACCGCTGACCGAGCTCACCCATCGAGCGCCGGCCGTCTGGGATGACCTCGGGGCGGCCCTGCGCCGGATCGAACAGCACTACAGCGACGCCGGCCACGTCGAGTTCACCTTCGAGGCCGGTCACCTGTGGCTCCTGCAGGTGCGTCCCGGCGGCCTCACCGGGCGCGCCGCGATCCGCGTGGCCGTGGACCTCGCCGACGAGCGGGTCATCGACCGGCGAACGGCGGTCCGCCGCGTGACACAGCGCCATCTCCGCCACGCCGGCACGCCTCGCCTGCGCGCGGGCGAAGGGGTGCAGGTGCTCGCCCGGGGCCGGGGCGCCGGCCCCGGCGTCGCCACGGGCCGGATCGCGGTCACCGCCGAGCGCGCCGCCCGCATGGCCTCGGACGGCCCGGTGATCCTCGTACGTCCCACCACCTCCCCGCTGGACATGCACGGCCTGGCCGCCGCGGCCGGGATCCTGACCAGCCGGGGCGGCCCCACAAGTCACGCGGCCGTCGTCGCCCGAGCCATGAACAAACCGGCGGTGGTCGGCGCGGCCACGCTGACCATCGACGCCCTGGCGCGGTCCGTCCGGATCGGCGCGCGAACCCTCACCGAAGGCACGGTCATCAGTCTCGACGGCGGCAGCGGAGAAATCGTCCTCGGCGATCCCGGCACCGTCACCGCCACCACCGACGAGCACGTGGACCGACTGCTCAGCTGGGCCGACGAGATCAGTGGTGACCACTCACCGCGCCCAGCCCCGCAGCGCCTCGACGACGCCCACGCCCATCTCTGAGCCCGCGGCGAAAAGATCGCTACCGGCCGGTGAAAACGATGCTGTTGCCATCCGGATCGGTCACCACGAGGACGCGCGAGGTGGTGGCGTTCTGGATGCCGGCGTGGTCGATTCCGGCACGTCGCAACCGGTCGGCCAGACCGTCGAGGTCGGACTCGTCGATGACCATCGTCGAGCGGCCCGCGCGTTCGGCGTCCGCCCACACCTGCACGCCGAAAGCCGGCGCGAGGTGCCATTCGGCCAGGCCCTCCATCGGGCGGGCGTCCACGCTGCCGCCGAAGAGCTTCGTGTACCACCGAACGCCGGCCTCGAAGTCGGCGACGGTCATCTGCGCGAGCAGTCGAGTGGCGGCCATGCGGAAAGACATACCCGGCCGCGGGCCGTCACCGCCGGCAATCGCCAAGAAGATTGTTATTGACTCAAGCCCGTAACGGTCGTAATTTTCATCGCAGGACTCAATCGATGAAAAGAATGACCGACGTGACCGGTGAGAGCGGCGGACTGCTCGGGCGCCTCCGGATGGAGAGCGCCCAGATGCCGGAGGCGCTGGGGCGGATCGCCGAGACCATTCTCGCTGATCCGGAGACGGCGGCTCACGCCAGCATCGTGGATCTGGCTGAGCGGTCCGGCACCTCGACGGCGACCGTGACGCGGTTCAGCCGCACGCTCGGGTTCAAGGGGTACGCGAACCTGCGAGTGGCCGTCGCCACCGAGACCGGGCGGGCCGAGCAAGCCCGCTGGGAGACCGACATCTCCTCCGACATCGCGCCCGGCGATCCGCTCACCGACGTGCTCGGCGTGGTCACCGCGGCCGACACCCGGGCCATTCAGAGCACCGCCGCCGGGCTCGACGTGGGTGCCGTCGAGCGGGTCGCCGCGACCATCGCCGGGGCGCAGCGGGTGGAGATCTTCGGGCTGGGCAGCAGTGGCACGGCGGCTCGGGAGATGGCTTTCCGGCTCGAGCGGATCCGGGTTCCCGTGTGGCACCGCACCGACTCGCACACCGCTCTCACCAACGCCGCCCTGCTGCTGCCCGGGGACGTGGCCATCGGGTTGTCGCACTCCGGCCGTACCCGGGAAGTCATCGAGACGATGGCCGAGGCGGCCGACCATGGGGCGCTCACCGTCGCCGTGACCAGTTTCGGGCGGTCGCCGCTGGCCGAGGTGGCCGATGTCGTCTTCACCACCGCGGTGCAGGAGACCACGTTCCGCCTGGCCGCGCTCTCCGCGCTGCATTCGCAGCTGCTCGTGCTCGACCTCATCTACGTGGCCGTCGCCCAGCGCACGTACGAGCGTACGGCCGAAGCCCTCGAGGTGACGGTCCGCGCGGTGGACGCCCATCGGCTCCCCGAGAAGAACCCGACCCGCAAGCGCGGGCGTGCGAAAGGACAGCCGTGAGCCTGACCAGCACTGATTACCTCGAGAAGATCCAGGCCGCGATCGCGCGGGTCGGCACCGGCCAGCCGGAACTCATCCGGCGGGCGGCGGAGATCCTGGCCGATTCGGTACGGGCCGGCGGTGTGATCCAGGCGTTCGGCTGCGGCCACTCCGAGGCGCTGGCCATGGAGATCGCCGGGCGGGCCGGCGGGCTCGTGCCCAGCAACCGGATCGCTTTGCGGGACGTCGTCCTGTACGGCGGTGAGCCCCTCGCCGTCCTGCAGGACCCCACCGTCGAGCGGCGCACCGACATCGCCCACCGGCTCTACGAGCTGGCCCCGGTCAAACCGGACGACGTCTTCGTCATCGCCTCCAACTCCGGCATCAACGGCGCCGTGGTCGAGATGGCGCTGCTGGTCAAGGAGCGCGGCCACCCGCTGATCGCGATCACCTCGGCCGAGCACGCGGCCGGCGTCGACTCGCGGCATCCCAGCGGCCGCAAGCTCGGCGAGATCGCCGACGTGGTCCTGGACAACGGCGCCCCCAAGGGTGACGCCACCCTGCCGCTGCCGGGCGGCGGGGCGGTCGGCGCCGTCTCGTCGATCACCGGGGCGCTGCTGGCCCAGCAGATCGTCACCGAGGTGGTGGCCCGCCTGATCGACGCGGGCGAGACACCGCCGGTCTACCTGTCGGACAACGTGCCCGGCGGCAAGGAGCACAACGCGGCGCTGGAAGCCCGGTATGCCGGGCGCATCCGCCGTACGGCCTGAGCCCGGTATGTCCCCCGGCATACCGCGTGATCCCCCGTTTATCAGGAGGTCCCTCCCCATGCTCAAACGAAGACTGGCGGCAATGCTGACCGCGGCCCTGGCCGGAGCGGGCGCCGTCGCCCTCTCCTCCGGGCCCGCCGAGGCCGCGGACTGCGGCTACCTGTTCGACGACTTCCACTACAGCACCTCGGCCGACCCGGCGCTGACCGCCAACGGCTGGACACCCCGCAGCTACCAGGGCGGACCGGGCGTGCCCGGGGCGAACTGGTCACCCAGCAACATCACGTTCCCGACGTCCGGCGGGCAGAAGGTGCTCCAGCTGACCGCCTCGACCGACGGCACCGGGGCCGGCACCAACCACGCCGAGCTCTACTCGACGCAGAAGCGCTACCTCGACGGCACCTACGCCACCCGCATCCGGTTCACCGACGCCCCGGTCAGCGGCAACGACGGCGACCACATCAACCAGACGTTCTTCACGATCAGCCCGCTCAACGGCGACCTCGACCCGACCTACAGCGAGCTGGACATCTCCGAGTACCTGCCGAACGGCGGCTGGGGCGAGACCGGGCCGATCAACTACCAGACGAGCTGGTACACGTACCGCAACGAGCCCTGGTTCGCCGACAACGTGCACTCCGAGCAGCGGTCGAGCCTGGACGGGTGGCACGAGCTGGTGGCGCAGGTGGCCAACGGGCACATCGTCTACTTCATCGACGGGGTGCAGGTGGGCGACCACTCCGGCAAGTTCTACCCCCGCCAGACGATGACCATCAACTGGAACCTGTGGTTCATCGACACGGCGGCGCACACGGGCGGCCTGAGCACGTACATCGAGCAGGTCGACTGGGTCCTGTTCGCCAAGAACCAGGTCCTCTCGCCGTCGCAGGCCACCTCGCGGGCGTCGGGCTACCGCACGGCCGGCACCCCGTTCGTCGACACGGTCGCCGGGACCGGGACCTGCTCGAACCCGCCCCCGACGACCACCTCGCCCCCGCCCCCCACCACCACCACCCCTCCCCCGGCGACCAACTGTGCCGACGCCCCGGCCTGGGCGATCGGCTCGATCTACACCGGCGGCAACCTCGTGAAGCACGAGCGCAGCCGCTACGGCGACCCCAACGGCCCGAAGTCCGGCGACGGCGTCCATCTGTGGCGCGCCAAGTACTGGACGCAGGGCTCGGAGCCCGGCTGGACCGACCAGTGGCAGGACCTCGGCCGCTGCTGACGCCGGAGTGGGAGCGGGGCTTCCCGGCCCCGCTCCCGTGATCTACAGTTCCGGCCCGTGGGCGCATCCGGGTGGGAGTACTACACCGACTACCAACCTGACCTTTCTGCGGCTTTTGCCGCCCTGCAGCGGACAGTTCTCGACCAGGGCCGCTACTGGTGGGCGGTACCGGGCACATCCGCCGCGGGCCGTCCCGACCGCCCGCGCACCATGGACGAGCTCTGGAACGACGAGGCGGTCCGGGAGTCCGGCACCCACTCGATCCTCGACATGGACCGGGTGCTGGACGACGGCGAGGAGCCCCGGTACGGCTACCTCCCCTACGCCGACGACCCGGCCATCCCCTTCCAGCGGTACGGCGAACCCGAGTACGGCGTGATCGTCCCCGTGACACCCGCCGAGGCGCAGGCCACGGCCGGCACCGAGAAGCTGACCCGGGCTCACGTCGAGGCGATCGCCGACCTGGCCGAGTATCGGTGGATCGGCCGGGTGGCCGTGCTGCACGGCGCCGACGGCACGCCCGACGAGCTGTATTTCTTCGGTTTCTCCGGCGACTAGATCACAGCGGGTGGCCGTGGGTTGATTGCGTTTGCCAGGATCGGCCCGTGTCTCCTACCCGGTCTGAGCTGCGGCCCGACCCCGCGGCCCCGGCCGTGGGTGTCCGGCAGCGCTGGTGGTCGCGCCTGCGGCTGCCGCTCGTCCTCGTCGTCGCGGTCGCCTTGGCCGCCTACGGCCTGCGCGGGCGCTTCCCCGACCCGCGCGACTTCCTGGGCGCGCTGACCGGCGCCGACTACTGGTGGGTGGCGCTGGCCGTGGCCCTTCAGGCGGTCTCGCTGGGCGCGTTCGCCTGGCAGCAACGGCAACTGCTGAGAGCTTTCGGCGTACGGGCCCGGGCCCGTTTCGCGCTGGCGGTCACCCTCGCCCGTACGGCCATCTCGATCTCGATGCCGGCCGGCGCCGCCGTGTCGGCGGGTTACGCGGGCCGCCAGTACGTCCGCACGGGCGCGACGAAGGAGATCGCCGCCGCCTCGATGATCGTCTCGGGCCTGACCTCCATCGGCGGCCTGGCCCTGCTGTACGTGGTCCTGGGCGCGGCCCTGCTCACCACGGACCCCGACCTGCTGGCCACCCCTCAGCCTCTGATCGTGGTGGCCGGCCTGACCGCCGTGACCGCCACGGCCGTCGTGGTCGGCCGCCGCGCGATGCACCGCCCGCCGCGCCCCGGCACCGACCGCGTTCATTCGACGAACAAGCTTCTGGTGTACGCCCGTAAGCTGCTCACCTCGGCCGCCGAGGCCTGGCGCGCGGGCGCGGCGCTGCGCTCCCGCGAGTGGATAACCGGCGTCCTCTACTACACGGTTAACTGGCTGACCGACCTCCTCTGCCTGGCCGCCACCTGCCGCGCGGTCGGCCTCCCGGTAGGCGTCATGACCCTGGCCGGCATCTACCTGGGCGTCCAGATCGTCCGCCAGGTCCCCCTGACCCCCGGCGGCGTGGGCGTGGTCGACACCGCCCTGGTAGCCGGCTTGACCGCCGCCGGCGCCACCGCCGCCACCGCCGTCGCCGCGGTGGTCATCTACCGCCTGATCTCCTGCTGGCTCCTCATCCCCGCCGGCGGCATAGCCGCCCTGTACCTACGCCGCGAGGCCGTCCACCCCTGACCGTCACCCGCGGCGTAGGCGCTGATTCCCTCTGGAGGAGATGAAGCGAAACGTCGTAGGCGCCATAGGCCTCGGGAATGCGGGTCACCACCACGGCACCCATCTCCCGTGCTTCATGAACCACCTGACCCACCGTGACCGGCCCGATGAGCGCGGGTGGAGGCGCCGAGTATGCGCGGCGACCGAGCGGCATTCACGCTGTTTCCTCTGCGGCGCGACGGGCGATGATCTCGGCGAGACGGGCGTCCGCCGCATCCTGCTTGGCCTGGAAGGCGTTCCACTCCTCCCGGGTCCACGGACCGGGCTCGGGGATGCCGATCGCGGCGGCGAAGTCTTTAACGGCCTGGGACGGGTGAACGAAATCGGGGCGCGGCGTCTGCGCCTGCTACGCGACGGCTACGGCCCCGTCGTCCCCGAGGTGCTGCTCGACGCGATGACCGCCCGCCGGAGGGGGATCGCCGACCTGGAGAGCGCCAACGCCGCCGATTCCCGGCTGGATCCGGGCCGCCGCCGGCACGCCGCCGTCGCTGCCGAGTGGGCCCTGGGCGATCGGCGGCTCCTCGACGGGCACCGGGCCGCCTTCCTCGAGGCTCTGCGCCTCTGACGGGGGCGGCCGGAGCTCAGCCACCGCGGCCCGGGTCCACGCTGACGGCTCTCTACTCGAGGCCCTCCCGGGAGAGGGGCGGGCCGACCCGGAAGTCGCGGAAGGTGGCCTCCAAGCCGGCTCGCTCGGGGGAACAGCACATGACGCCCACGTCGACGGTGCCCGGCAGCGGCAGATGGCCCAGGCGCAGCAGCTGCCAAGGGCCGGCGCCGTTGCGGTAGTGGACGGCCAGCGCCGAGTCGAAGCGGGTGACACGCAGGGCTATCTCGCCGGTGAATCCGGGGACGGGGGTCATCGAGACGTCGGAGAAGTCGTCGGTGAGGACCGTACTCACCTGTATGGCGCCCGAGGTGACCTCCAGGCCGGTCTTGAGCCAGGTGCGCTCGCCGGCTCGTACCATCAGGCCCGCCTGGTCGAACCGGGTGGTGTGCGCGGCGGAGACCAGGGCCTCGGCGGTGAAGTCGCCGGTCGCCGGCCGGTGGTAGAAGTGGCCGTTGTCGGTGGTCCAGCCGTAGAAGGTCGCCCGCCAGAAATCGGTCTTCAGCTCGGTGACCGCCCGGATCAGGCCGTTCTCGTCCGACCAGTCGCGCGGCTCGTTCAACCACTCCATGGCGGTGAGCATAAATGGGATGCGGGCGATCGGCGGGTCCGGCAGCATGCGGGGGACGCAACGCCGACAGGAAGGAGGATGCCGTGAATTCCGCACGCATACCGATGCCTGGGAGGCTTCGTTGTTGTTCCGCACCCTGGCCGAGGGGGATCTCGGCCGCGTTCTGACCTGTCTCGACGATCCGGGCCGCTTCGAGCGGTTCCTCGAGACCGGAAACTACCGTCCGTCGTGGACCTGGATGGCCGTCGACGGTGACGAGATCAAGGGTTTCGCCGTGTGGTGGGGCTTCCCCACCGGTGAGCGGCCGCTGGCCCTCGACACGCTGTGGGCGGCGCCCGAGGTGGACGATCCGGTGGGGCTCTGGGCCGCGCTCATCCGGCAGGTGCCGCCGCCCTTCGAGTACCACATCTTCACCTCGCCCGGGCGGGAGAAAACGCCCGAGGTGACGCTGCGGCTGGCCGCCGCCGAGCTGGCCGGCCTGGGCGAGGTCAACGAGCGGCTGCGGTACGAGTGGACGGCCGACCACCCGCTCCCCCCGCGCTCGACCCGGCTGACGTTCCGGCCGGAGCCCGACGACGAGGCGTTCGCGGCCGTGTTCGCCGCCATCTCGGAGGGCAGCCTGGACGTCGCCACCCGGGAGGGCGTCGCCCGGCTCGGCGCGCTCGCGCACGCCCGCGAGGATGTCGCCTTCTACCAGCAGATGCGCGGCCGGCGTGACTGGTGGCGCCTCGCCTTCGACTCGGCGGGCCGGATCGTCGGGGTGGCCCTGCCCAGCGCCAACGACGGCGGCCCGGTGGTCGGCTACCTCGGCGTCGTCCCGGAGCAGCGGGGACACGGCTACGCCGACGACCTGCTGGCCGAGATCACCCACCTGCTGGCCGGCGACGGCGCGACGACGATCCGCGCCGACACCGACCGGGTCAACAAACCGATGGCCGCGTCGTTCGACCGCGTCGGCTACCGGGTCTTCGCCACGCGCATCGTCGCGTCCTGAGCGCCGGTCGCCCGCGTCCGTGAAACCTGATCTCGCTCAGTGGGGTCACAGGGTCGCGGGGGCAGACTCGGCGGCATGACGGATGGGGTGCGGGTGCCACCTCGCTGGGTCGTCACGACCGCGTGGCGGGTGCATCGGGGGCTGTATCGCGCGAGCGGTGGCCGGTTCGGGTTGCGGCGCCCGCGCCCCGGCCGTTACGGGATGTTCCGGCTCACCACGGTCGGGCGGCGCAGCGGGCGGGAACGCGGTGTCATCCTGGCCTACCTCGAGGACGGTTCGTCGCTCGTCACGCTGGCTATGAACGGCTGGGGCGACGGCGAACCGGCCTGGTGGCTCAATCTGCTGGCGCACGAGACCGCGTACGCCCGGACGCCCGACGGCACCCGGACCGTGATCGGACGCGCGGCGGTCGGCGCGGAACGCGACCGCCTGTGGCGTCGCTGGCGGGAGGTCGACCCGAAGCTGGACGACTATGCGGCGCTGCGCACGACCGAGACCGCGGTCGTCATTCTAGAAACGACAGCAGGCTGACCACGCGGGGATCGTTGCGGGCCGACGGCTGGTGCACCACGTGATAGGTGACCGGGGGCAGATCTCGCACCGGGATGCCGGACAGGCCGCGCGGCACCGGCACGCAGCCGTTGACGATGGCCGCGCCCGCTCCCAGCGCGACGAAATGCGTGATCAGGGGCCAGCCCTCGGCTTCCACCGCGACCGTCCACGGTGCGCCGGCGGTGCGCAGGGCCTGTTCGAGCATGACCCGCTGGGGCCGGTGCTGGGGCGGCACCACCAGCGATTCGCCGGCCAGGTCGCGCAGGCGGACCGACCGGCGCCGGGCCAGTCGGTGGGCGGACGGTACGAAGAGCATCTGAGGAAACGACGCCAGTTCCCGTACGGACAGGTCGGGTGGCAGAACGTCGAGCACGCTCACGCCGACGTGGGCCTGCCCGCCCCGGACGGCGGCCAGCATCTGGCGGTGGTCGCAGTTGATCAGGCGCAGTGGGGTGGCCGCGAGCGCGGCCTGGATCGCGTCGCCGAGCAGGTAGAGGTAGGCGCCCTGGCCGGCGGCGAGCACCACCGGGCGCTGGGCCGGGGCGCCGGCGAACTCGGCCAGGAAGTCGGCCAGCCGCTCGTTCTGGCCGCGGGCGAAACGGGCGACCGCCTCCCCGTCCGCGGTGAGCACGAGCCGGCGGCCCTCGCGGCGGTATAGCGGGCGGCCCAGCGACTCCGCCAGCTTACGGATCTTCACGTGCAGCGCCGGCTGGGAAATGTGCAGCTCCTCGGCCGCGCGCGTGAAGTTCAGATGGGTGGCGAACACGGCGAACGCCGTCAGATCCATAGTGCTGGACTATAGCCGTACCCCAATGAATAGTTCCTCTTTATTCTCACGGCCCGCACGCTGGAGGGCATGAGAAACCTAGGTGTGGACATCGGGCGCGTCATCATCAACGGCGACACCGAATTCTTCAGCGGCGACACCGCCACGATGCTGGCGACGCCGGCCGTACCCGGAGCGCTCGAGACCCTGCGACATCTCGTGCCGCTCTTCGACGAGGTGTGGCTGATCTCGAAGTGCGGCGAGCGGGTCCAGCGGCGCACCCGGCAATGGCTCGACCACCACGACTTCGCCGCGCGGACCGGCATCCCCCGCGACCATCTGCGCTTCTGCCTGAAACGGCCGGAGAAGGCGATCCACTGCGCCGAACTGGGCGTCACGCATTTCATCGACGACAAGCTCGACGTTCACCAGGCGCTGCGCGGCATCGTGGCGTACCGCTACCTCTTCGGGCCGCAACGGCTGACGCCACCGCCCTGGGTGACGCCCGTCCGGGACTGGACCGAGCTAAGCGCCCGGATGCACGACGACCTTCACGCCCGTCCGGGAAGCCGCCGTTGACATGGCGTTCTCGACATCGCCGAGCGGGAAGGTGTGGGAGACCAGCGGCGCCAGCTCGACCAGGCGCCGCGCGGCGAGGTCGATCGCCCGCGGGTAGACCTCGCCCATCCGCCGCACCATCACCAGCGTCAGCCCTTTGCGCCGGGCGAGCGCCGCGCTGAACGTCGTCCGGTCACCGTCCGGAATGCCGACCAGCACGACCCGCGCGCCCGGCCGGGCCAGCCGCAACGACGCCTCGACGGCACCATCCGAACCGGACACCTCGAAAACGACGTCGGCCACGGCCTCCCCGGTCGCGGGTTCCGCTCCGAGCCCTTCGGCCGCTCGCTGCCGATGAGGCAGAGGATCGCTGGCGAGTACGCGGGTGGCGCCACCCAGAAGCGCGAGCCGGACGAGCAGAAGGCCGATGGGGCCGCAGCCGACCACCGCCACCGTCGCCGCCATCCGCAGGTGGCTGAGATCCATCGCGTGCAGGGCGACCCCGAGCGGTTCCAGCAGCGCGCCCTCGTCGTCGGAGAGCCCGTCCGGCAGCCGGTGCAGCCGATGCGCGGGCCAGGTCAGGAACTGCCGAAGCCCGCCGTCGCAGTCACCGTGCCCGGCGAAGACGATCCGCGTGCACAGGTTCGGACGGCCGGCGCGACACTCCTCGCAGGTCTCGCACGGAATGGCGGGATCGATGGCGACCCGTACGCCGTCGTCCACCCCACCGCGGATCACGCCGGCCATCTCGTGGCCGAGCACGAGCGGGCGCGGCAGCACGGCGTCGCCGATGCCACCCTCGGTGAACCAGTGCAGATCGGAGCCGCAGATCCCGACCGAGGTCACCTCGACAAGCCGCTCACCGTCGCCCGGGACGGGACGCTCTTCCTCGTGCAGCCGGATGTCACCGGCCCGGTGCAGACGCGACACGATCACGACCCGACGCTAACACCGCAACGGTGTATCGCGAACCGGCGATGAACCCGGGATGATCGACGGCATGTCTTCCACCGACCTCCTGGCACCGGGCGGCGTCACGCACGTCCCCGGCGTCTACGACCCGGCCAGCGCCGCGCTCGCCGTGCGGGCCGGCATCCGCGCCGCCTACCTTTCGGGCGAGGCGATCGCGGCCACCATGCTCGAACCGTCCACCGTCTCGGCGACCCAGATCGCCGACCGGGCCGCGGTTCTCGGGTCGTTCCTCTCCGGCGTGCCACTCCTGGCCGACGCCCAGGTCGGCTTCGAGGATCCGGACGCGGCGGTGTGGGCGGCCCTGTCCTACCAGCGAGCGGGCATCAGCGGCATCGTCCTGGGCGACGGCTCGCCGCTACGGGTGACGGCGGTGAAGGAGCGAGCCCCCGGCATCCTGGTGATCGCCTCGGCCCCCGGCGGCACCCTGGACGAGATCATCGCCGCCTGCCGCACGCTCGCCTCGGCCGGCGCGGACGCCGTCCTCCCGCTGGGCGCCCGGGAGACGGACTTACGCTCGCTGCACGAGGCCCTCCCCGCCGTACGCCTGGTCCTGAACCGCACCGAAGGCGCAAGCGGCGGCGGCCGCCACTTGAGCGACCCCGACCTGGCCGCCGCGGGCGTGACCCTGGTGCTGCACCCCATGACGGCGGTGCTGGCCGCCCTGCGGGCCGCTTCGGTCGCCTACCACGCCTTGGCTGTCCCCCCGGCAGCACCCGGCGCCGGCCCCGCTTTCCCTGGGTCCGAAAGTCCTAGGTCTGACCGTCCAGGTTCCGGCGTCCCAGGTTCCGGCATTTCAGGCTCCGGCATCCCCGGTTCCGGCAGTCCTAGGTTCCACCGGCCCGAGTCCGGCGTGCCCGAGTCCGGCGTAGCCGAGTCCGGCGGAGCCGAGTCCGGCGGAGCCGAGTCCGGCGGAGCCGCGTCCGGCGGAGCCGCGTCCGGCGGAGCCGAGTCCGGCGTAGCCGCGTCCGGCGGAGCCGCGTCCGGCGGAGCCGCGTCCGGCGGAGCCGCGTCCGGCGTAGCCGCGTCCGGCGGAGCCGCGTCCGGCGTGGCCGGGTCTGCCCGTCCTGGGTCCGGCGAACCTAGGATAGGCCCGCACGCGGCGGCCGCCTCCGACGGCGCGTCTGCCGGAACAGGCGATCATGTCGATCTGATGCCGCCGGCTGTCCTGGCCACCCTGACTCAACGCGGCCCGGCGAGCTTCCTTCCGGACTACGATGCCCCGCGCCCGGCCCCGGTACCGGCCGTGCCACCGACTCCCTTCGGCGCCCCGGCCTTCGGCTCGCGCGAGGACCGCCCTTGGGCCGCCGCCGAGCCCGCCGAACGCCCCTGGACCACCGTCAGCCAGCCGGACGAACCACCGGCGTCCGCTTTCGATCAGCCCCATCCCGGCGCCGCCCCGCCCCACCGCCCCGGCGCCGCCCCGCCCCACCGCCCCGGCGCCGCCCCGATCCAGCGCCCCGGCGTCGCCGAGGCTCAGCGCCTGGGCACCGCGGCGGCCGGCCGCACTTGGACGAGCATCGCCCGGCAGGTCAGCCGCCTCGACACCTGAGCCACCTCCGCAGCTGAGCCACCTCCGCTGCCGAGCCACCTCCGCAGCCGGGCGCCTTGGCAGCCGAGCCACCTCCGCAGCCGGGCGCCTTGGCAGCCGAGCCACCTCCGCAATCGAGCGGCTCGGCAGCTGAGCCATCTCCACGCCCGCGCGAGCGCCTTCACTCGCGCGGGCACAGAGACCCACCGGGCTTTCGGTGGCGGTCCTCACTCGGATGTTCGGATCGGGCGCGAGCCGTCCCGCGACAGCTACCCGCCGGGACGCGGTGAGCGCACGATAGCCACCCACGCAAGCGCGAACACACCCCGGCGGGCACGTCGTACACCGATCACGCCTGGGGTCCTCACTCCAGCGCGGGCCCGACCGCCGCTGTCAGCTGCGGGAGCGGGGCAGGCAGCACTTCTTGTACTTCAGGCCGGAACCGCACCAGCAGGCGCCGTTGCGCTCCGGAGGCCACGGGATGTGGTTCGTACCGCCGGCCAGGCGGGTCGCGTAGCCGGCGCGGACCTGCGGGTCGGCCGGGTCGCCGTCGGGGCCGGCGAAACCGGTCAGGCCCGACACCGTGCCCGGCAGCACCGTCAGGCCGGCGCGGCCGGTGCCGGCCAGGCGGACCAGCTCCTTCTCCAGGTGGGCCCGGTGCTCGTCCCAGTTCGACCCGTACGGCTCGGACAGCGCCGGCCACTGCTCCAGCAGCTTCTCCAGCTCCGCCTTGGGCCAGAACAGCAGGTCGTCGGCGGGCGCACCGGCCGTACGCCCGGCCGCGTTGGCCAGCCGGGTCTCGAGCCGGTCGGCCAGGTTGTCGTGGTGGTCGTGTTGCAGGCCGAGCGCGTGACGCGTCCGGTGCCGCTGCTGGAGCAGGAAGAACAGCTGCCCGGCGTCCTCGGCGCTGGACGGCTCGGCGGCGTCGCCCCGCCCGGCCAGCACCTCGTTCAGCGCCTCGGTCAGCCATTCCTCGGCGACTCTGTCACGGCGCCCGGCGGCGAGGGCGGCACTGATGTACGCCGGCGCGTCCCCGTACTGTGTGAGCAGCGGCCGCAGCGGCTCGAGGGCGGCGATCGCCTCGTCGTCGCGCCCGGTGCGGAACAGGACGCGGGCCAGCAACGCCTTGGCCCCGGCGGCCTGGTTGTCGTCCCGCGACCCGAACGATTCGACGGCCCGCTGCGCGTACCGCAGGGCGGCGTCGAGCTTCCCGCGGCTCTCCGCGATCTCGGCCGCGAGGGCGAGGGCGTACCCCGCGTCGTCCTTGTCGGCCAGCTTCCCGGCCTCGGCGGCGTCGGCGAGCTCGGCCGCAACACCCAGCGGGTCGGCCGCCCCGAGGGCGCTCTGCCGGATCTCAGTAAGGTCTGCGCTGGTCAGATCGGCTTTAATTGGCACGCCGTCACGGTACAGCGCCGCGTGGACTCACGACTGTTGATCTGGGTCTCACTCCGCCCCGGCGGTACCTGACCTCGGTCAACGGAAACCCCCGCGAGTCGCCGGTCTTCACCCGGTGGCCTCACAGAAGCGGCGGGCCCGGTGGTTCCCGGCCAGCACCCACAGCACGCTCTGCCGGTAGCCGTCCGCCTCGAGCCGCCGCACCCAGGCGTCCATCAGCGCCCGCCCGACACCCTTCTTCCACTTGTCCGGGCGTACATAAAGCGCCTGAGCCCCGCCAACCGCTCCCGGATCCGCGTCCTCGTCGCGGCCGGCCACGAAGATCACCATCTCCGCTTCCCGGACCATCCGCTCCCAGCCGGGCAGCCGGTCGGCCGTCCTCATGCAGTCCATGAACTCTGCGGAACCATCCCGCGATACCCCGCCCGCCACGCCCGCACATTCACCTCGGCCAGCGCTCCCGTGTCGTCCGGTTTCGCCTCGCGCACGATCACCGGCAGACCATACGCCCGACGGCGGTCCACTGTGGTGGCGCCTCGAGGGCCTGTGCCGGCTGGCCGCCCGCACCGGTCAGAACAGAGCGGCTGGTGCTCGGCGCTTCCGAGGCGCGGATCCGCTCGACCGCGTCTGCGCGGCCTCCGGCGAGGTAACCTCGGCTACCTCTCTCTGCCGCACGCCTGGGGCCATGCTTCGCCGCCGAGGCGTGCGCGGCCCTCGACTGGTTCGGTGCCCGCGTCAGCCGCGCTCCTCGAAGAGGGTGACGTGCAGGTCGCCCGGAACGTTGAGCCGGGCGTTCAGGGAACGCCAGGGGGTTTCGGTGGGCGGCGCGACGACGTCGGCGCCGGCTTCAACCGATTGCGCCGTACGGGCGGTGACGTCCCCGACCTCAAAGGCGATCCGAAAACGCGGGGCGACCGGTCGCCCCACCTCGACGTCGTCGACATAGCGGTGGTGGGCCGGATTGGCCAGTTCGAGGGTGGCCCGCCCGGCGTCGAGGATCATCACCCGCTCGTCGCCGTCGCCGCTGAAGGCCGCCTCCTCGCCCAGCCCGAGCGTGTCACGAAAATACGCCACGGCGGCGTCGAAGTCCTCGACCTCCACGATCAGCCGCATCTGCCGGGCCCCACCCTCGAAATTCGTCATGCCGTCACCCTCACCCACGGCCCCCGCACGAGCAACGCCCGGCTAATCGCGGTGCTGGTGCTGCCTGGCTGGTGTGGGCGTCCACCACGACGGCCGAAAGGACGGGCGTTCTGAACCGGAGCGAGGGCGCGGCCGTATCCCCAGGCGACGCCGTTGCCCGCAGCAAGGAGACGACGATGGACGGTCCGACCGACACCTACCCTTTGTTGTCCGGGGCGGCCGGATACGCCTACCGGGATGAGCCGTCCGCGACGGCCGACGACGAGGAGCCGCCGACCGAGGAGTTCACCGTCGTCCCGGCGGCGGATCCCGCACCGAGCTGGACGGCGGAGCCCTCACCGGCTCCGCGCCGCGGGCTCCGGCCTAAGGCGGCGATCGCCGTGATCGGCGCCGTCCTTCTCCTCGGCGTCGGCGGTGTCGTGGTCTCCACATCGTCCGGCTCCTCACCGCGGGGCACCGCGTCGCCCGACAGCGGCCCGGCTGACCGCGGCCAAGCTGACGGTCAAGCTGAGAGCGGCCAGGCTGAGAACGGCCAACCGGACGGCGACGAAGCTCAAAGCGGCCAGAGCGAGGGCGACCCGGCGGCCGGGAGTGGGCCCGCATTCGCCGCCGGCACCTTCAACCTCGCGAGCAGCGTCGGCGAGCTCAGCCTCACGCTGGGCCGCCCGGAAAACGGCCCGATCCAGATCACCACCCACGGCAACGGTCAAGGCGATCCCGACAACGACCAAGACCCCGACCGCAACCGCGGTTCCGCGGGCGACAGCGTCCCCAACGGCAACAACGGCAGACCGGACGGCAGCGGCCCGGACGGCAACGGCAGCGGCCCAGACGGCAGCGGCCCAGACGGCAGCGGCCCGGACGGCAGCGGCCCGGACGGCAGCGGCCCGGACGGCAGCGGTGCCGCCGTCGCGGTGAACGGCACCGAGGTTCGAGTCACGACCGGCGGGCCGGAGGTGGGCCGCGTCGATGTGGTGCTCGACCAGCGGATCGACTGGACCATCAGGATGAGCGGCGGCGTGCGGGCGGCGACCTTCGCGCTGGCCGGCGGCTCCGTGAGCGGGGTCGATCTGGCCGGCGGCGCCGACACGGTTCGGCTGACGCTACCCGGCCGGGACCGGGCGCTGCCGGTTCGGATGTCCGGCGGGGTGCGGGACTGGAGCATCACCACCGACGGCGAGGTGCCGGTACGGGTGCTGGCCCGTTCCGGGGCCGGCGAGGTCACCCTCTACGGGCAGCGCCAGAGCGGCATCGCCCGGGACACGACGCTGACCGCCGGGAACGGCACCGGCCTCGACGTGACCGCGGCGGCCGGCTTCGGGTCGCTGACCGTGACCGCGGACAATCGACCATCCGGCCGCTGACCCGCCGCGCGGCCGAGTTCGGGCTATCGTCAGTCGACAGCTGACCGCGGCGGGGTTCGGGCCGATGCCCGTGAGCGCAGTCAGCCAACCGTGGCAGGGTTCGGGCCGATGCTCGTGAGCGCGGTCAGCCGACCGCGGCGAAGGCCGGGGCGAAGGCCGGGGCGAAGGCCGGGGCGAAGGCCGGGGCGAAGGCCGTGAGCGTGGTGAGCCCAGCATGGCGGGGTTCGGGCCGCTGAGCGTGAGCGGGGTCAGTCGATCAGCCAGCCGGTGACCTGCTGGGCGGCGGGTGTCAGCGAGACCACGATCGTCAGCAGGGCGGCCACGGCGCCGGCGATCAGGGCGATGAACAGGGAGCGGCGGCCGCGCGCGTAGCCGGTCACGAACATCACCGCCGACACGATCAGGCTGAGGCCGGCCACCACCGGGGCCATCGGCGCGGTCAGCGAGATCCACGTCGCCCACGGCCAGCCGGCCCAGATGTCGGCGTTCGCGGTGTACGCGTCGTCGCGTGACGGCAGATACCAGTGGCCGGCGAACGCGGCGGCGTGCCGCAGGGTCTGGTAGGCGCACAGCGCGTACCAGGCGGCGTAGCCGAGCTGCGCACCGGCCAGGGTCCAGCCGAGGTTCCGTTCCCGGATCGGGGTGCGCGCCGCCATGGTCATCGCCGCATCGTACCGGGATCGACCGACCTGTAACATGCCGGAAAACTCTTCCAAAATCTGCAAGCGCTTGCTAGCGTCCGTTCCAATGTGAACACCGGATTACGGCTCTGTCACCACTTCCCCCGCAGGTGGAGGGCTGAAAAAGAGTCACGTCCCTCAATCGAAAGATCGGAACCATGCCCGATGGTCGGCCACGATCCCACTCCCCCGCTGCTGGTGGCCCCGGTGAAGGCGACCACGGTCGATTGCAAGCTGTTCGCGGACCGGAGCACCGGTGGCGCCTGGACGACCGCCCCCGGCGTGGCGATGGGCGCGGCCGAGCGTGCCGGCTGGTACGGCAACGACCTCGACGTCCGCAGCACCGGCGGCGTAGTGAGCGGTGTGACGCCCTGCACGGAAGTACTCACTGAACCGCGCAAGGACAGCATCTACGCGGCCGACAACCGCGGCGGCAGCCAGCACGTGACCTCGGGCAACGCCGCGACAACGACCCGATGTTCCCGGGCGGCTTGCAGGGTCTGATCGACAAGCTCGACCACATCAATTGTCTGAAGATCTACCACGACGTCGCCTACAACCACACCTCCCGGTGGGGCGCCAAGAACCTTTTCGTACCGAGGGTCTGGGGTGCGAAGGACGGCCAATGGCATGGGCTCTACAGCACCCACCTGAATTGAAAGGAGAACCGGTGAGAAGAAACGTCTCCGTCCTCGCCCTGCTCGCGGTCCTCGTGACTGTGCTGGTCGCGGGGCGGCCGGAACACGCCGACGCGAAAGCCGATGCGAATCCGGGCCCGCGCGATGTCATCGTGCACCTCTTCGAGTGGCCGTGGGCGTCGATCGCGTCCGAGTGCACCAATGTGCTCGGGCCGAAGGGCTTCGGCGGCGTGCAGGTGTCGCCGCCGCAGGAACACGTGGTGTTGCCCGGCTCGGGTTACCCCTGGTGGCAGGACTATCAGCCGGTCAGCTACCAGCTGGTGTCGCGGCGCGGCGATCGGGCCGCGTTCGCGAACATGGTCAGCACGTGCCACGCGGCCGGCGTGAAGATCTACGTCGACGCGATCCTCAACCACATGGCCGGCGGCGCCTCGACCGGCACCGGGACGGCCGGCTCCACGTACAGTCACTACGCCTACCCGGCGGTGCCCTACGGTAACGACGACTTCCATCACTGCGGGCGTAACGGCACCGACGACATCGCCAACTGGGGTGACCGGTGGGAGATCCAGAACTGTGAGCTGGTGGATCTCTCCGACCTCAAGACGGAGTCCGGCTACGTGCGGGGCAAGCTGGTCGCGTACCTCAATGACCTGATCTCGCTCGGGGTCGACGGTTTCCGCGTCGACGCCGCCAAGCACGTGCCGGTGGCCGACCTCCAGGCGATCTACGGGCAGCTCAACGGCAACCCGTACATCTTCCAGGAGACGATCGAGGGCGGTGCCGGCGAGCCCAGCCCGTCGGAGTACACGGGCATCGGCGACGTGACCGAGTTCCGCTACGGCGACGTGGTCGGCAACGCCTTCCGTGACGGCAACTTGCAGAACTTGCAGAATCTGCCCGGCCAGATGCTGCTCGGCAGCGGCGACGCGGTGGCCTTCATCGACAACCACGACACGCAGCGCAACGGCCGCGCGAAGCTGACCTACAAGGACGGCACGAACTACGCGCTGGCCGAGGCGTTCATGCTCGCCTATCCGTACGGCACGCCGTCGGTGATGAGCAGCTTCACCTTCAGCAATCCCGAGGCGGGCCCGCCCGCGTCGCCGAACGGCACCACCACGGCGGTGAGCTGCGGAAACGGCTGGGAGTGCGAGCACCGTACGCGCACCACGGCCAACCTGGTCGGCTTCCACAACGCGGCCGCCGGCACGTCGGTGACCAACTGGTGGTCGAACGGCGGCAACCAGATCGCGTTCGGGCGGGGCGCGGCCGCGTACGCCGTCTTCAATCGGGGCGGCGCGCTGAGCCGGACCTTCCAGACGTCGCTGCCGGCCGGCACCTACTGCGACGTGGCGAACGGCGATGTCAGCGGGACGACGTGCTCGGGAACGGCTTACACGGTCGGTGCGAACGGCCAGTTCACCGCGACCGTGCCGGCCAACGGCATGCTGGCGCTGCACGTGAACGCCCGTACCTCAGGCGGTGGCTCTTCTTGCACGACGGTCGCCGTCACTTTCGCCGCCAACGCCACCACGGTGTGGGGGGAGAACGTGTTCGTCCTGGGCAACCGGACCGAACTGGGCAGTTGGAACACGAGCGGTGGGGTCGCGCTCTCCTCGGCGGCCTACCCGGTGTGGCGGGGCACGGTCAATCTGCCGCCGAACACCAGCGTCGAGTACAAGTACGTCAAGAAGAACGGCTCGGCCGTGGCCTGGGAGAGCGGCGGCAACCGGGTCATCAACACCGGTTCGGCCTGCTCACTGACCGTCAACGATAGTTGGCGCTCGTAACCCGGCGATGCCGCTGCTTGGTCCGGTACATGTCCGCGTCGGCCGCCGCTGACAACTGAGCGAAGTCGCCGGCGCCGTACGCGTGACCGATGCTGGCGCCCACCCGTCGAGGCCCGATCCGGGTCTCGACGGGTGCGGCCAGCGCCACGTGCATGCGGTCGGCCAGGTTGTTCAGCGCCGACGCCACGTCCTCGCCGGTCACCACCACGACGAATTCGTCCCCGCCGGTACGGGCGAGCAGGTCACCCGGGCGCACGATCTTGCGCATCCGCTCGGCCAGAACCCGCAGCACCAGGTCACCGCTGTCGTGGCCACCCAGATCGTTTATCGTCTTGAAGTCGTCCAGGTCGATGACGAGGACGCCCATCTCGCTGCCGCGCATCTGTTCGGTGAACGTTCGCAGCAACGTTCGGTTGGCCAGCCCCGTCAGCGGATCGTGGGTGGCCGCGTGGTGCAGCTGGGCCCGTTTCTCCTCCAGCTCGTGATGCAGTCGCGCGTGCTGCACGGCGATGGCCGCGTGCTGGGCGAAGAGCTCCAGCATTTCCCGCTGTACGAGTCCCGGCCGGCGCCCGTCACGCGGCAGGTCCACGCTGAGCACGCCGACGAGCTCCCCGTCCGGGGCGGACAGCGGCGCGAACAGGCAGTCCTCCGGATGCCAGCCCTCGGGCTCGTCCGGCACCGGAATGTCCGGCGTCCACACTGTCATCGTGTCGGGCATGTCGTGCTTGTGGTCGATGAAGAACAGCGATCCCCACTGCTCGCCCTGGGCGAACAGCTCCTGCCACTGCTCCAGCGTCGACGTCGTGCCGATCAGCTCCCGCCGGATCTCCTCGCTGCCCTCCACGGACACGACGGCGAAGTCCCCGTCGAGCTGCACCAGGTTGACCACCGCCACCTCGAACCCGGAGGCCCGGGTGACGCCGTGCACCACCGCGTCCATCGTGCGGGTCAGATCGAGGCTGGCGTGCACCGCCTTGCTGACCTCGTGCAACGTCCGCAGACCCTCGAGCTGGGCCAGAGCATCGGACAGCTGCGACGACAGGTCCTCGATGCTGGTCAACACCCGCCTCCTAGGCCCCGCCACGGCCGCCGCCCGAGTCTGAGATCTTAACGGCTGAATCGCCCGCCGGCCCGACCTGTGCTCAACTGTCAGGATGGCGCATCCCATCATGTTCGACGACGCGGACCCGCTGCTGGCCCGCATCCGAGCGGTGGCGCTGGCCTTCCCCGACGCCGCCGAGAAAATCTCCCACGGCCACCCGGCCTTCTACACCACAAAGGTCTTCGCCTACTACGGCGGATCAATCAAGGTCGATGGCGAGTACGTCACCCACCCGCACTCCCTGATAGTCCTGACCGAGCCCGGGGAACGCGAGGCGCTGCTCGAGAACCCGGACGCCTACGTACCGGCGTACCTGGGCCCGTCCGGCTGGATCGGCATCGACCTGACCCCGCGCACCGACTGGGCCGAGATCGCCGAGCTCCTGGACGCCAGCTACCGCCTGACCGCCGGGAAACGCCGGATCGCCAGCCTCGACGCCCCGTGAGGAACCGCCTCGTCAGCGGGCGAAGACCTGCGACTCGTCACGGAAGGACTTGAACTCCAGGGCGTTGCCGGCCGGGTCGCGGAAGAACATGGTCCACTGCTCGCCGGGCCGCCCCGGGAAGCGCAGGTAGGGCTCGATCAGGAATTCCGTGCCGGCCGCGCGCAGCCGGTCGGCCAGGGCGTGGAACTCGTCGGCGCCCAGCAGCAGCCCGAAGTGCGGGATGGGCACGTCGTGGCCGTCGAGCTCGCTGTCACCGGCCGGGCGCACCGGGCCGGGCACGACATGGGTGACCAGCTGGTGGCCGTGCAGGTCCCAGTCGATCCAGTGGCCGGACGAGCGACCCTCGGGCAGGCCGAGCACCGTGCCGTAGAAGGCGCGGGCGGCGGCCAGGTCGTCGACGGGAATGGCCAGGTGCACGGCGGGCCGGATGGTCATACGGCGAGTCTTTCACGCGTCAGCCGGCGGCGGCGGTCGACAGGATCTCGGTGACGACGCGGGCACCGGCGTCGGGCCGGCCGTTCGCGGCCGCGGCCTGCGCCATGGCATTGCGGCGGTACGGGTCGGCCAGCAGCCCGGCCAGGGCGGCGTGCAGGCTTTCCGGGTTGACGTCGTCGCCGTCGAGCATGACGGCGGCGCCGGCCTGGGCGAGATGACGGGCGGTGACCCGCTGCTCGTCGGCCGCCGCGTACGGGTAGGGCACTAGCACACTGGCCTTGCCGAGCGCGGTGAGCTCGGCGACGGTCCCGGCCCCACTGCGCGCGACGACGACCGCGGCGGCGGCGAGCAGGTCGGGCAGCTCGTCGTGGATGAAGTCGACGACGCGGTAGCGGTGGGCCATCCACTCGGGCAGTCCGGCCGCGACCTGCCGCATCTCCTCGAGGCCGTGGCTGCCGCACTGGTGGATGATCTGGCAGTGCTCCAGGAGCCGGGGCAGCGCTCCGGTCAGCATCTGGTTGATCTGCCGGGCCCCGGTCGCGCCGCCGGTCACCAGGACGAGAGGAAGGGCGGGGTCGAGCCCGTACGCCGCAATTCCCTTCTCGGGGTTGCCGTTGAGCACCGCGGGCCGAATCGGATTGCCGGTGACCACGGCCCGCCCGCGCGCCCGGGCCGGCAGGTGTTCGAGGGAGGCCTCGTGGCTGAGCAGCACGCGCGTGGCGACCCGGGCGAGCAGCCGGTTGGCCAGCCCCAGGCTCAGCGTCTGCTCGTGCATGACCAGGGGCACCCGGAACAGGGCGGCGGCCAGCCCGATCGGCACCGACACGAACCCGCCGGTGCTGAACACCACCGACGGCCGCACCCGCGCCACGGTGAGCGCCGCCTGCGCGATCCCGAGCGGGATCCGGAAGAGGTCGACGAAGTTCCGCGCCAGATCGCGGGGGCTGAACGACCGGCGCACCTTGCCGGTGGTGACAGCCTTGAAGGGAATCCCGTTCCGTACGGCAATGGTGGCCTCAAGCCCGTCGGCCACGCCGACCCAGAGCAGCTCGGGCGAGGTGCCGGTCTCGGCGAGGCGCGCCTGAAGCGTGTTGACGGTGGTCAGCGCCGGATAGGTGTGCCCACCCGTACCACCACCAGTAACGATCATGCGGAACGCGTGCAGGCGCTGGGTGCTGTAGAGGGACATGCCTAAACCACTCCGAAGATCGCAATACCGGCCGAGATCGAGGCAGTCTATCGATCCCCCCGAACCCGCCTCCTCACGACGCCGCCAGCAGCGTCTTCCCACCGACCGCGACCCTCGCCCACCCCCACCACAGCCGCGACGAGCCGTCACCCACCGCCACCACCCCGCCCGGCTGAGTCACAGCCGCCACGAGCCGCGGCGCGGACCGCCGCGGGAACTAAGCCTGCCGGTACGGCGCTGATCACAGATCGTGGCGACCGGGGCCGGTCCATGATTGGGTCTATCCCGTGAGCGACGAAACCGCCAGCACGCCGTGGAAACGGCGGGTTGCGACCCCGCTGCGGGAGTTCCTGCGCACCGAGGCCGGCAGCGCCGGCGTGCTCCTGGCCGCCATCGCCGTCGCGTTGATCTGGGCCAATGTCGCCGACGGCAGCTACGAGCGGTTCTGGGCGACCGATCTGAGCATCGACCTCGGCGGCGACGGGGTTCATCTGACCCTGCGCGAGTGGGTCAACAGCGGCCTCATGACGATCTTCTTCCTGGTCGTCGGGCTGGAGGCGCGGCGCGAGTTCGACCTGGGCGACCTGCGGGACCGGCGCCGGTTCATCCTGCCCGCGGCGGCCGGCATCATCGGCATGGCCCTGCCGGTCGGCATCTTCCTGGCCTTCAACGCGGGCGAGCACACCGCCGGCGGCTGGGGCGTCGCGATGTCCACCGACACCGCGCTCGCACTGGGCCTTCTCGCGCTGGTCGGGCGCAATGTCCCCGTGCAGGCTCGGTTGTTCCTGGTGACAGTGGCCGTGGTCGACGACGTGGTGGCGCTCATCGTCATCGCCGTCGCCTACAGCGACGACATCCGGTGGATGCCGCTGGTCCTCGCGGCGATCTTCTATTCGTTCACCTTCCTGCTGGTGCGGCTGAAGATCAGGAGCGGTTTCGCGTACGTCCCGTTCGGTGTGGCCTTCTGGGTGGCCATGCTCGAGAGCGGCATCGACCCGGTGGTCTCCGGCCTGATCCTGGGTCTCACCGCGGCCGCGTACACCCCGGCCCGTGAAGCTTTGCAGGAGGCCAGCGACCTGTTCCGCTCGTTCCGTGAGCAGCCGACGCCGGAGCTGGCCCGGTATGCGCGGTTCGGGCTGGTCAGCACGCTGTCCTGGAACGATCGCCTGCAGCGCACCTGGTCGGGCTGGACCAACTACCTGATCGTCCCGCTGTTCGGCCTGGCCAACGCGGGCATCGCGATCGACGCGGGCTTTCTGGGGCGGGCGCTCACCTCGCCGATCACGCTCGGCGTCATCGTGGCGTACGTGGTGGGCAAGCCGGTCGCCATCACCGGCGTGTCGGCGCTGATCACCTGGCTCACCAAGGGCGCCGTCAGGCCGTCGGTCGGCTGGTCGTCCGTGCTGGGCACCGGCACCATCGCCGGGATCGGCTTCACCGTGTCGTTCCTGATCGCCAACCTGGCCTTCGAGGGCGACGAGCTGGCCGAGGCCAAGCTGGGCGTGCTGCTGGCCGGGGTCGGCTCGACGATCGTCACCTGGCTGGTCTTCCGGATCACGAGCATGCAGTCGCGTCCGCGCCGGGCGGTGCTGCTGCTCGGCGACTCCGACGACATCATCGACCTGATCCCGGAGGTCGACCCCGACCGCGACCACATTCGCGGGCCGGCCGGCGCGACGGTCACGTTGGTGGAGTACGGCGACTTCCAGTGCCCGTACTGCGGTCAGGCCGAGCCGATCGTGCGGGAGCTGATGACCGACGACGATCTGCGGTACGTGTGGCGGCACCTGCCGTTGACCGACGTCCACCCGCAGGCGCAGATCGCGGCGCAGGCGGCCGAGGCGGCCGGCCTGCAGGGCAAGTTCTGGGAGATGCACGACCTGTTGCTCAGCCGCCAGGACCATCTGCGCATCGCCGACCTGATCGGGTACGCGGGCGAGCTCGGCCTCGACCAGGACCGCTTCCACACCGACATGATGCGCGACGAGTGCACCGACCGGATCACCGCGAACGTCGAGTCGGCCGACCTCAGCGGCGTCGCCGGCACCCCGACGTTCTTCGTCAACGGCCAGAGGCACTACGGGTCGTACGACGTGGAGACGCTGGAGAAGGCGATCAAGCTGGCCCGGATCCGGGCGAAGATCGCGTCGAAGCGGTCAGCTGTCTGACCACGTCGACGAAGAAGTCGATATCGGCTTCGGTGGTACGCCAGTTGACGATCGCCGGGCGCAGGGCCACCTGGCCGCCGTAGACGGTGGTACCCGCGTACACCCGGCCGTCGGCGATGATCGCGGCGCCCAGGGCGCGGTTGAGGGCGTCGTCGCCGACCGCCCGGAAGCACACGATCGAGAGCTGCACGTCGGCGAGCCGTTCGAGCTCCGGCGCCTCGTCGATCCGGCGGCCCAGGTACCGCGCGAGGTCCAGGTGGCGCTCCACCATCGCGCGGTAACCGTCCCGGCCGTACGCGGCCAGCGACGCCCAGATCGGCAGCGACCGCGCCCGCCGCGACGACTCCGGGCCGAGCAGGGCGAAGCCACTGTTCGGATCACCCGGTCCCGGCAGGTAGGGCGCGCCCGGCATGCCGAACGCCGCGCCGAGCCGGGCCGGATCCTTGATCAGAGCGAAGCCGCTTTCGTACGGGACGTTGAGCCACTTGTGCCCGTCGGCGGCGATCGAGTCGGCCCGCTCCACACCCCGTACGAGATGCTCGGTCCGCGGAGACAGCGCCGCGAACAGGCCGAACGCCCCGTCCACGTGCAGCCAGGCCCCGTACTCCCCGGCCAGCTCGGCCAGTTCGGCGATCGGGTCGAAGTCGCCGGCGTTGACCTCACCCGCGTTGGCGATCAGCACGGCCGGCCCGTCGATCTCGCCGAGCCGCCGCCGGATCGCCGGCAGGTCGGCCCGTCCCACCGCGTCGGCGGCGTAGACCTCGACGCGGTCGCGGCCGTGCCCGAGCATCTGCAGCGCCTTGCGGGCGCTCGCGTGCACGTAGCCGCCGGAGAGCACCGGCATCCGCGGCAGCCCGGTCAGCCCGTCGCGGGCCACGTCGGCCCCGTGCTTGCCGGCCCACCAGTGGGTGGCGCAGGCCAGCGACGTGAAGTTGGCGAACGTGGCGCTGGCGACCAGCGCCCCGCCCCACGAGGCCGGCAGGTTGAACAGGTCGCGCAGCCAGCCGATGGCGACCGTCTCGGCCTCGTGCGCGAACGGCGACGACACCCGGGAGAACGAGTTCTGGTCGAGCAGCGACGCGGTCCAGTCGGCGGCCAGCGCCGCCGGCGTCACGCCCCCGGTCACGAAGTGGAAGAACCGCGGCCCGGACGAGGCGGTCGCGGTCGCCGTGCCGATCCGCAGCAGCCGCTCGATCACGGCGTCCGCCCCGGGCCCGGTGTCGGGCAGTACACCGTCGAGGTCGTCGAGCAGCTTGAGCGCCGCCCGGTCCTGCACGGGCCGCGCGCCGAGCGAGTCGAGATAGTCCCCCGCCGCGGCCCGGACGCGGTCGAGGGCGGCGGCAAGTCCCGGATCGTCCAGCGGATCGGCCATGCCTTGCAGTATGCCTACGGTTTGACCGCCACGGCAGCGTACATTCCGGCCGCGCGCCGGCTGACCCGCTCGGCCGCGGGCAGATCGGACCGCCACTCGCTGACCGCCGACACGCCCGGCTCGACCAATTGAAGACCGTCGAAGAAACCTTCGAACTCTTCCTTCGTACGGGCGAACGCGTCCGGCTTGCGATCGCCGAACAGGGCCGCGCCGGCCGCCAGGTCCGCCGGGGTGAGAAAGTCGTACGTGATGTTGGTCCGCTCCGGGTGGCGGAGGTCTTCCTCGATGTAGCTCGACCGCCCCTCGGGCGTGCTGGTGAGCAGGGCCCGCGCGTGCGTCATCACCATCGGGTCGTTGTCGACGTACACGATGCGACTGGCCGGGTTGAGCCGCTGCGCCACCTCGTGCGTGTTGTCGGCGGTCGGCAGCCCCGTCCCGATGTCGAGGAACTGGTCGATCCCGGCTGGACGCTTGGCGATATCAAGGACCGGCCCGAGGCCGTAACGATCGAGCAGGCGCGGAAGCACGCGCCGCACGCGCGCGTCCCACCTTCGGTGGCGTCTCTCACCGGAACGGTGTAAGCCGACCGGCGCATCCTGCCCGCGGGCCACGCCGATCGCCGGCGCCTCGTGACAAACTTCCGGCGCGCCGCGGGCAACTGACGCCCGGGCGTGAAGGAGTCAGCACCCATGTCGGTCGGAAACCGATCTGTCACACCCGGCGCCGCACCTCCCGCGGCCGCGGACACCGGCGGGAGCACGCATGATCGGCGGAAATTCCTGATCCTGGCGGTGGCGGGGGTCCTGTCGTGGATGCTGTTCGCCGGGCCGCTCGACAAGACCTCCCAGTGGGCCGGCATCCTCTCCCTGAGCGGCGGGTTCTGGTCGGCCGCGATCGGATATCTGCCGAGGGTCCGCGTGCCCTGGCGCAAGGTCGCCATCATCGCCGCCGTCGTTCTGGTCGTGGCCGGCGGTGCGATGCTGGCCAACGCCTACTTCCAGGCCAGTCGCGCCATCGAGATGCCGAGACCGTCGTTCGACGGAAGGTCCGCGGAGGACGTCTGGAGCCAGCGTACGACCGGTGTCCTGACCCTCCCGCCACCCTACCGGGAGCACGCGCGGCTGACCTTCGTGCTGCAGAACACCAGGCCGCAGGCCGGTGACTGTGTCTACCCGGCGGCGCTGACCCTGACGCCCGTCATCGACGGGCAGGCCCGGCCGGACGATGTGCGGACCACCCGTTCCGGCCAGTCGGTCGACATTCCCCTGGACGGCACCGAGTCGCGCGCCCAGGTCCACACGTTGCTGAGCTACCCCGACGACGGCCCGGTCACCTGCCGCGTCCGCGTGATGATCACTAAGGCGGTGCTGCATGGCTAGGGTCGCTCGGGGCATTGCCGCCGGTCTGCTCGTTCTCGGCCTGACCGGGTGTCAGGACACGCCGCGGCAGCAGCCGCCGTTCGAGCGGAAGGTCAACGTGGGAATGGCTCCCAGCAGCCCCGGCTGGAGCGAGCTGGACAGCGCCGGGCGCCGCCACGGGTTCGACTACGACGTGACCGACTGGCTCGCCGGGGAGCTCGACCTCGAGCCCAACATCAGTAACACCCTGGCCTTCGAGCGGGAGAGCAAACTTCGGCAGGGCGACGTGCAGATCGTCGTGGCCAGCTACTCCATCACCGACAAACGCCGCGAGGTGGTCGGGTTCGCCGGCCCGTACGCACAGACGTATCAGGGGTTCATGATCCGCCGTGACGAACGGGACGCGTACCGCCGGCTCGCCGATCTCAAGGGCAAGGCGGTCTGCGTCACCCGGGGCTCCACCTCGGCCATCCAGCTCAGGGAGGCGTTCGCGTGGCCGGTCACCGTGGTGGAGCGGGATACCTACGACGAGTGCATGGAACTGCTGCTGGCCGCCGATCCGATCGTCGACGTCGTGTCCACAGACCAGCTCCTGCTCTTCGGCTATGCCGCGAAGCACCCGCGCACCTTCGTGCCGCAGCAGCTCGTCTTCGGCGAACAGCAGCGCTACGGCATCGGCCTGCCCAAGGGTGACGCCGCCAAGTGCCGGATCGTCACCGACAAGCTGCGGCACCTGATGTCCGACGGAACCTGGCTGGCCTTCTTCCGGGAGCATTTCCCGGGATACGATCCCACGCCATACAAGCCCAGCGCGCTCGATCCCTGCCCGGACCCGCCGCCCACCGCGATCGGCTGAACCGGGCGGGGCCGCCGGGTGACGATGCAACCGGCGACCCCGTCGGGCTGGCTCAGACTCGGGTCTTGGGGCGCAGGTAGACGGCCCAGGTGACCAGGACACAGACGGCGTAGAAGGCGATGAAGGCGATGTACGCGGCGTCGGCCTCCTTCGTCGACAGGAAGGACTGGCGGAAGGCCAGGTTGACCAGGACGCCGCCGAAGGCGCCGATGGCGCCGGCGATGCCGATGACGGCGTTGGAGAGGCGGCGGGCCTCGTGGTCGTCGGTGGGGTGCTTTTTGCGGAAGATGGCCGGGATCATCTTGTACGTGGAGCCGTTGCCGATGCCGGTCAGGACGAACAGCAGGACGAAACCGGCGATGTACAGCGGCAGCGACTTCTGCTGGGCGGCCAGCAGGACGATGCCGGCGCCGACCGCCATCGCGATGAAGTTGACGAATGTGACCCGTGCGCCGCCCAGGCGGTCGGCCAGCGCGCCGCCGACCGGGCGGATCAGGGAGCCGAGCAGCGGGCCCAGGAAGGTCAGGTAGGCCGCCTTCACGGGCGTACTGAAGTCGGTGTGGAACTGGACCTGAAGCACCTGGCCGAAGGCGAAGCCGAAGCCGATGAAGGAACCGAAGGTTCCGATGTAGAGCAGCGACATGATCCAGGTGTGCGGTTCGCGGAAGGCGTCGCGCATGCCCCGCTTCTCGTTGCGCACCTGCGACAGGTTGTCCATGTAGAGGGCCGAGCCGAGCGCCGCCAGCACGATCAGCGGGATGTAGATGCCGGCCACGATGCCGGGGTGGCCGGCGCCGAACACGGCCAGCACGAACAGGCCGACCAGCTGCACCGCGGCCACGCCCAGGTTGCCGCCACCCGCGTTGATGCCCAGCGCCCAGCCTTTGAGCCGGTCCGGGTAGTACGCGTTGATGTTCGTCATCGACGAGGCGAAGTTGCCGCCGCCGACGCCGGCCAGCGCGGCCAGGATCACCAGCGTCGAGTAGTCGACGCCGGGACGGATCAGGAAGGCGGCCGCGATCGCCGGAACGAGCAGCAGTGTGGCGCTGAAGACCGTCCAGTTGCGGCCGCCGAAGCGGGCCACGGCGAAGCTGTACGGGATGCGCAGGGCCGCGCCGAACAGCGTCGGCACCGCGGTCAGGAGGAACTTGCCGGCCGGGTCGATGCCGTACTCGGGACCGAGGAAGAGGACGAGCACCGACCACAGTGACCAGACCGAGAAACCGATGTGCTCCGAAGTGATCGAGAAGATCAGGTTGCGGCGGGCGATCCGCTTGCCGCCGGCCTCCCAGAAGATCGGGTCTTCCGGGCGCCAGTCGTCGATCCAATGGCCCCGAACCGATGAAGCGGCCGGCCTGTCCAGAACAGCGGTCATCTCAGTCCCCCAGCATGATCTTGTCGTCGTCGATGGACACGGGGTAGACCGCGACGTCCGGCTGGCCGCTGAGCGAGCAGCCGGTGCGCAGGTCCCAGGCGTTCAGGTGCATCGGGCAGATGACCTGCTTGAGGTCGATCTGGCCGTCCGCGAGGGGGCCGCCCTTGTGCGGGCACGTCGCGGAGGTGGCGCGGACCGAGCCGTCGCGCAGCCGGAAGACGGCGATCATCTCGCCGTCGACGGCGAAGGTCCGGCCCTCGCCGAGCGGGATCTCGTGGACGGAAGCGATGGGCCTCATGCGCGCACCGGAACCTGGGGAAGGACGATCAGGGGCAGGGAGGTTCGGAACTGGCCGGGCGTGGCCGGTTCGTCGCGGTCCTTCCACGGATCGCGGTAGGCGGCGACCGACGCTTCCATCGCGGCGTCCAGGTCGGCGGCGATGCCCTCGCTGTCGTCCACGACCACGGCGCGGACCTTTTCGATGCCGACGCGCGGGACGAAGGCGTACGTCCGCTCCAGCCAGTTCGCGTTCTCCCGGTAGTACTGCAGGAACCGGCCGGTCAGCGTGATGACTTCCGCGGGGCTGCTCACGGTCGTCAGCAGGTCACCCTTGCGGATGTGGGCTCCGGCGGCACCGCCCACGTAGATCTCCCACTTGCCGCCGTCGATGGCGACGACACCCAGGTCCTTGACGTACGCCTCGGCACAGTTCCGCGGGCAGCCGGTCACCGCCAGTTTCATCTTCCCGGGACCCTCGATGCCCTGGTAGCGCTCCTCCAGCGCGATGCCCAGCGCGGTCGAGTCGCCGACCCCGAAGCGGCAGAAGTCGGAGCCGACGCAGGTTTTCACCGTGCGGAAACTCTTGCCGTACGCGTATCCGGACGGCATGTCGAGATCGGCCCAGACCTCGGGCAGTTTCTCCTTGGGGATGCCGAGCAGGTCGATGCGCTGACCGCCGGTCAGCTTGACCATCGGCACCTCGTGCTTCTCGGCCACCTCGGCGATCCGCTTGAGCTGGGCCGGTGTGGTGACGCCGCCCTTCATCTGCGGCACCACCGAGAACGTGCCGTCGCGCTGGATGTTGGCGTGCACCCGGTCGTTGATGAACCGGGCGTCGCGCTCGTCGACGTACTCGCCGCCCCACATCATCTTCAGCAGCGAGGCCAGCCCCATCTTGCTCTTGGCGTCCTCGTCGCCGCCGAGCTTGGCGAACACCGACGACACGCTGCGAAGTGAATGCAGCCGGATCGCGTTCATCAGCTCCGGCTTCGGCATCGGGATGCCGGGCACGTAGTAGGACGCGGCCGGGTCCTCCTCGACCTCGCCGCCGGCGGCCCACTCGACGATCCGCTGCACCACGCTCTTGCAGGTTCCGCAGCCCTTGCCGGCCCGGGTCTTGTCCATCACCCCGGAGACGGTCTTGCAGCCGCTCTGCACGGTCGAGCAGATGGTTCCCTTGCTGACGCCGTTGCAGTTGCAGACCTGCTCGTCGTCGGCCATGTCCTCGACCTTGACCTCGCCGGCCGGGCCGCCCAGGTCGAACATGAGCTCGGCCCGCTCCTCGGGCAGGGCCAGGCCCCGGTCGAACGCCTGCATGAGGAAGGCGACCTTCTTGACGTCGCCGACCAGTGTCGCGCCGACCAGGCGGCCGTCGCGGATGATGACGTTCTTGTAGACGCCCTTCTTCGGCTCGGCGAAGGTGAGCACCTCGTCGTTCTCGTGCTCGGGCTCCTTGAGCCCCATGGCGGCCACGTCGACGCCGGCCACCTTGAGCTTGGTGGCGACCTGCGAGCCGTGGTACTCGGCCAGCGGGTTGACGCCGGTCAGGTGGTCGGCCAGCACCTTGGCCTGGTCCCAGAGCGGAGCGACCAGGCCGTAGACCTCGCCGCGGTGCTGAGCGCACTCGCCCACGGCGTAGATGTCGTCCTCGTCCTGCACCCGCATCTGGTCGTCGACGACGATGCCGCGCTCGACCGCCAGCCCGCTGGCCGCGGCCATCTCGGCGTTGGCCCGGATACCGGCGGCCACCACGATGACGTCGCAGCCGATGACCCGGCCGTCGGCGAGCTTGACGCCGGTGACGGCGTGCTTGCCGAGGATCTCGGTGGTCATGCCGTCGACCACGACCTCGATGCCCAGCTTGGCCTCGATGGTCTCCTTGAGCTGCCGGCCGGCCTGCTCGTTGAGCTGGGTGTTCATCAGATGCCCGGCGGCGTGGACGAGGGTGACGTGCGGCAGGTGGTTCTGCAGGCCGCGCGCCGCTTCCAGGCCGAGCAGTCCGCCGCCGATGACGACCGCCCGCTCGTGCTCCTTGGCGTACCGGATCATCGCCCGGGTGTCGTCGAGCGTCCGGAAGGCGAAGACGCCCTGGTGATAGCCGCGGCCGGGGCGGTGCGCGCCGGGAATCGGCGGCACGAAGGCCCGGCTGCCGGTGGCGATGATCAGCTTGTCGTACGGGGTCTCGGTGCCGTCCTCGGCGTACACCCGCTTGGCGTGCCGGTCGATGCGCTCGATCCGGGAGCCCGCGTGCAGGGTGATGCCGTTGTCCGCGTACCAGGAAAGGTCGTTGAGGAAGATGCCGGACTCGTCCTCCACGCCGGCCAGGACGTTGGAGAGCATGATCCGGTTGTAGTTGCCGTACGGCTCGTCGCCGAACATCGTGATGTCGAAGTCCCCGCCGCGGGCGAGGATCTCCTCGACGGTCCGGGCGCCGGCCATGCCGTTGCCGATGACCACCAGTCGTTGGCGCATGTCAGATCTCCACCAGTCCGAGGTCGACGACGACCGAGCCGGAGACACCGGCCGGCGCGCCGAGCCAGAGCTCGATCACGGTTCCGGACAGCAGGTCCTCGACGACCCGCAGCGGCACGTGCACGTCACCCTTGGCGCCGATCGGGAAGTACCGCATCGGCTTGCCGTCGCGCGTGAGCACGACGGTGACGAGGTCGGCGGCCGCGTTGCCGCCCCGGAAGTAGACGGCCTGCGTGGTGACGCCGTCGGGCACCACGTAGGACAGCGCGGGGGCGATGGGCGCCGGCTGGTCCAGGCCCTTGCCCTCGAACGTGAAGACGCCTTGCAGGAATCGTGGCGTGGAGTGCACGGCTAATCGGTTCCTTCCTCGAACGTTCGGATCGCGACCGCGCACGCCTTGAAGGCGGGCATCCGTGAATGCGGGTCGAGAGCCGGGTTGGTCAGCGCGTTCGCGCCGGGCCAGTGGAACGGGGCGAAGACCGTGTCCGGCCTGATCCCGTCGCTGAGCCGGGCGCGCAGCACCGCGGCGCCGCGGCGGGTGCGCAACTCGACCAGGTCGCCGTCGGCGATGCCGTGGCGGCGGGCCAGGTCGGGGTGGATCTCCGCGCGGGGTTCGGGCAGCGCGACGGCGAGCGCCTTCACCCGGCGGGTCTGGTTGCCGCTCTGGTACTGCTGCATGTTGCGGCCGGTCGTCAGGACGTACGGGAAATGCTTGTCCGGCATCTCCGCCGGATCCCGGTGATCGACTTTGATGAAGCGGGCCCGGCCGATCGGGAAGCCGTCGGCGAACAACCTCGGTGTTCCCGGGTGGTCCTCGGACGGGCACGGCCAGAAGACGCCGTCCTCGTTCTCGATGCGCTCGTACGTGATGCCGCTGTAGTCGGCGATGCCGCCGGCGCTGGCCCGGCGCAGCTCCTCGAAGACCGCACGCGGATCGCTGCTGAAGAACTTCCCGCGGCCGAGGCGCTCGGCCAGTTCGGTCAGCACCTCCAGGTCCGTCTTCACGTCCGGCGGCGGGGGCAGGGCCCGCTTGCGGCGCAGCACCCGGCCCTCGAGGTTGGTCATCGTGCCCTCCTCCTCGGCCCATTGGGCGGTCGGGAGGACGACGTCGGCCAGCTCGGCCGTCTCGGACCGGAAGATGTCGGAAACAACCAGGAAATCGAGTGCCCGAAGCCGTTCCAGGACGCGGTTGCTGTGCGGGGCCGAGACGGCGATGTTGCTGGCCAGCACCATCAGCACCCGGACGCCGCCGTCGGTGCCGAGACGATCGAGCATTTCGTACGCGGACAGACCCGGCTGGGGGAGCTCGTCCGGGTCGATCCCCCACACCGCGGCGACGTGAGCCCGGGCCGCGAGGTCGTCGAGCTTGCGGTATCCGGGCAGCTGGTCGGCCTTCTGGCCGTGCTCGCGGCCGCCCTGCCCGTTGCCCTGCCCGGTGATGGTGCCGTAGCCCGAGTACGGCTTGCCGACCAGCCCCAGCGCGAGCGCCAGGTTCAGCCAGGCCTGCGCGGTGTCGGTGCCGTTGCTGTGCTGCTCGGCCCCGCGCGCCGTGAGGATCATCGCCGGCCCGTTGGTGGCGAGCAGGCGTACGGTCTCGCGGATCTTGGTTTCCGGTACGCCGGTCATCCGCTCGACCCGCTCGGGCCAGTACGCGTTGGTGGCCGCCTTCACGGCCTCGAAGCCGGTGGTCCGCTCCGCGATGTACGCCTCGTCGACGTAGCCCTCGCGGATCGCGATGTGCAGCATGCCGTTCGCGAGCGCCAGATCCGTGCCCGGCAGCGGCTGAAGGTGCAGGTGGGCGCCGTTGGCGGTGGCCGTGCGACGCGGGTCGACGACGATGTGCTTGGCGCCGGCCGCCCGCCCCGTGTCCAGATACTGCATGGACGGCGGCATGGCGTCGGCCGGGTTCGCGCCGACCAGCAGCACGGTCCGCGCCTCGGCCACATCCTCCAGCGGAAACGGCAGCCCGCGGTCCACGCCGAGCGCGCGGTTGGCCGCCGTCGCCGCCGACGACATGCAGAACCGGCCGTTGTAGTCGATCGACGCCGATCGCAGCGCCACCCGCACGAACTTGCCGAGCGCGTACGCCTTCTCATTGGTCAGCCCGCCGCCGCCGAACGCGCCGACGCTGTCCCGCCCGTACGTTTCCTGGCTCGTCACAATAGCGTCGGCGATTAGGCCGAGCGCCTCGTCCCAGGTCGCCTCCCGCAACGGGCTGGTGCGATCTCCGGGCGTTTTCCGAACCAGCGGAGTCAGCAGCCGATCCCGGTGATCCAGCAGGTCAGCGGCGGTGAAACCCTTGGCGCAGAGGCCGCCCTTGTTGACCGGGAATTCGCGCGGCTCGAGCTTCACCACGGGAATACCCGGGGTCAAGGTCATGCCGCACTGCAGGGCGCAGTAGGGGCAATGCGTATCGGTTGCCGTCACGCGTTCAATGCTCGTGGGCGATTGTTTACCGCCGAGTCCTCCGCCGTTGCCGCGACGTACGGAAAAACCTACAAGCGGCTTTCCGCGGTTGTGAGAAGAGCGGACTCGTAGCGGCTGACGACCAGATCGGTGGTGACCGGGTCGAGGCAGAGCGGCGGGGTGACCCAGTCGGCGCCGGCCTGGTGCAGTTTCCGGTAGAAGAGGCCGTCGGCCAGCAGGTAGGAGGCGATGGCGATCCGCTTGGCGCCGCGGTCGCGCAGATCGGCCACGACGTCGGCGACCTTCGGATCGTGGCCGGCGACGTAGCCGACATGGGCGCCGATACGGGCGGCCAGGGCGTCGATGTCGGCCCGCCAGGCCGGATCGGAGGAGCCGGCGGCGGCGAGAACGATGGCGTCGGCGCCGCGCGGAAGGCGGCGGACCATGCTGTCGAGCAGGGCGTCGTCGGGGCCCAGGGGGCGCGTGACGGGGATGTCACGGCCGCTCACGGCATCGGCGATGTCGACCCGGACGTGGTAGCCGGCCGACAGGAGAAGCGGGACCACGACGGCGTCACCGACCAGAGGGACCACGTCGGCGACTTTGGGCTCCTGGACGTCCACGTAGGTGAGGCGCACGTCGAGGGCGGGCCGGCGGGCGGCCACGCGGGCGACCAGGTCGCGGATCTGGGCTTGGCCGTGCGGGCTGCGGGTGCCGTGGGCGACGGCGATGAGAGCGGGCATTTATCAGGCCTTTCGCGAGAAAAGGACCGCGCCGTTGCGGCCTGACCGAACGTCTCAGGCGGGCTCGTCCAAGCGGAGCCGGTAACCGCGCTTGATCACGGTTTCGATGTGGCGGCCGGAGCCGAGCGCGGTCCGCAACCGGGCCACCGCCACGTCCACCGCGTGCCCGTCGTTGCCTCGGGGCAGGGCCGCGATCAGCTGATCCTTCGACACCACCACGCCCGGCCGGGCGGCCAGCGCCGTCAGTATCGCCATCGCCGCCGGCGCCAGCGAGTGCGGCACGTCGTCGATCAGCACCGCGTGCCCGCGCATCTCCAGCGTCGACCCGGCCACCTTCAGCTTGACCGACCTTTTCGGCAGCTCGTCGGTCACCGTCTTGATCAGCGCGCCCAGCCGGAACCGTTCCGGCATCACCACCGGCACGCCGAGCTCGATCAGCGGCGCCGCCGTCACCGGGCCCACGCACGCCGCCAACGTCCCGGCCGCGAACCGGTCGAGCACCGCCGCGCGGGAGTCCGCGGCCAGGTGGAGGAACGACTTCACCGCCGGCGCGCTCGTGAACGTCACCGCGTCGATCTGCCCGGCCGTGATCTGCTCGACCAGGCGGCGTACCGGCCCGGTGTCGGAGGGCGGAACCCAGCGGTAGACCGGCACCTCGACGACCGCCGCGCCCGCCGCCCGCAGCGCCGCCACGAACTCGGTCTGCGGCTCCCCGTGTTCCTGCACCGCGATCCGCAGGCCGGCGATGCCCTCTTCGAGCAGCCGGGACAGGATCTCCTCGGTCGCCTCGGTCTTGGCCGCCCACTCCTCGGTGAGCCCGGCCGCCCGTACGGCCCCGCAGGGTTTGGGCCCTCGGGCCACGATCCGGGCGCCGCGCAGCACCTCACGCAGCTGATCGGCCAGCCCCCAGCCCTCGGCCGCTTCGAGCCAGCCACGGAAGCCGAAGCCGGTGGTCGCCACGACCAGGTCGGGCGCCAGCCCGATGCAGGCGGCGGTGGCCGCGTGCAGCGCCTCGTCGTCGATGAGGGGCACGATGCTGATCGCCGAGGCGGTGACGACACGGGCTCCGCGCCGCTGGAGCAGCGCGGTCATCTCGTCACGGCGCCGCTCGGCGGTGACCGCGACGGTGAATCCCGTCAGCGCCCCCTCGGTCATCCAGGCTCCCCCAGAAGTAGTTCACGCCAGCCTGTCCACGATCCGTTACCGGGACGTCGAACCTTTGTTTCGGGCTGAATAACGCGTGATCACTTTCCGGCGGGTGTCAGTCCGCCTCTTCGACGATCTTGCGGGCGGTGGCGAGCAACTTGAACACCTCGATGCGGCCGTCGAGGAAGCCCATCCGGTAGTCGGGGCCCGTCTCGGGATGCTGGGCGCGGACCGGGTCGCGGCGCGCGGCCATGCCGTCGGCGCGACCCGCCTCGTACGCCAGGAATGCGTCGTCCATCAGTTGTTCTTGCCGTCCAGGGCGCGGCGGATCGCGGCCAGCAGGTTCTCCTCGAACGCGGAGACCTGGCCGTCGACGAGACCGACCAGGTAGTCCGGGTCCTCGGCGCGCGTCTCGTCCTTGCGCCGGCCGGCGAGCCCGTCGGCCCGGCCGTCCTCGTACGCCAGCAGGGCGCTGTCAGCGCTGTCCATACGTCCTCCCCGAACGCTTGTCGCCGCGCTCGAGCGCAGACATCGCGATCCAATCTCCCACGCGACGACAGCACCGCCCACCGGCTGAATCGGCCGGGCGAAAATCCTAAAGTCGCAGGTCAAGGGCCGGTTCAGCTGAATTACTGCGCGTTGGGAAACAATTACGCAGCGGCAGGAAGCAGGCCCGAGCGCCGCCACAGGGCGCGGCCCGGCCCATCGACCAGATCAAGATCCTTGAGGTACGCCACCACGCGCTCCCCGGCCCAGCGGAGCGTCTCCTGGAAGTGCGGGTTGGCGTCGGCCAGCCGCTTGCCCTCGGCCGGCGACAGCCCGATCGAGCGGTAGACGGCCGGGTGGATCAGGCGCGTTCCGCAGAGGTAGGCGGCCCGGGCGATCACCACCTTGTCGAAGGTGAGCCGCCCCTGGCCGGCCTCGCGCACCTGCCGGGCCAGCTCCTCGCGGGCGTACCGGACGTGCCGCGCCTCCTCGACCACGTGGATCCGGGAGACCATCCGGACCAGCGGCTGCACCTGCTCGTCGGCCATCGCCTCGCGCTGCAGGGTGTCCAGGATCTCCTCGCAGATCAGGATGGCCGCGAACATCCGCGGGCCGGTGCCGGTGGCCGCGATCCACTTGCCGAGCCACGCGTTGACGCCGTCGGGCCGGTACACCGGCGTGCCCAGCGTCGCGATCATCTTGCCGAACATGACCGAGTGCCGGCACTCGTCGGCGACCTCGGTCAGCGCGTACTGCGCGTGCGCGGCGGTCGGGTCCTGCTTGTAGTAACCACGGATCAGCAGCTGCATGAGGATCGTCTCGAACCACACGCCGAGCCCGGCGATGCTGGCCACCTCGTGCCGGGTCAGGGTGATCCGCTGCTGTTCGCTGAGCCGGTCCCACACCGCGGTGCCGTAGAGGCTCGACCGGTGCGGCGGCACGAAGTACTTGCCGTCGGCGAACGGCGCCTCCCAGTCGATCTCCACTTCCGGGTCGTACGAGTGTTCCGCGGACGACCTCAGAAGCCGGGTGGCGGTGCGATCGCGATCCATCAAAACCCTCCCGCGGACTGTGAGGTACTTGACGTTACCTCGGGTAACAGTTACTTCTAGTACTATGAACACGGAGGAGACGCCGGTCAATACGGACGGCCGGAAAGGCCGCTGGGCGGGCCACCGTGAGCAGCGAAGGTCCGAATTGACCGAGGCGGCCATCGAGGCGATCCGCCGGCACGGCCCCGAGGTCGGCATGGACGCCATCGCCGCGCACGCGAAAGTCAGCAAGCCGGTGCTCTACCGCTACTTCGCCGACAAGTCCGAGCTGTGGCTCGCGGTCGGTCAGCGGGCGGCCGGCATGGTGCTCGACGCGATCGTCCCGGCCGTGGCCGCGGTCCGCGAGGAACGGGCGGCGGTCGGCGCGGCCATCGACGCCTACCTCGGGCACATCGCGGCCGACACCAACCTCTACCAGTTCGTGGTCCACCAGCCCGAGATCGCGCGCGGCCGCGACGTCGTGGCCGACGTGGTCGACACCGTGGCCAGCGGCCTGGCCCGGATCCTGGGCGACCGGCTGCGGGCCCGGGGGCTCGACTCCGGCGCGGCGCTCCCCTGGGCGTACGGCGTGGTGGGTTATGTCCAGGCCGTCGGCGACTGGTGGCTGCGGCAGCAGCAGCCGATCAGCCGCGAAGCCCTCGGCGACTATCTGACGACGTTCCTGTGGGGCGGCGTGGCAGGACTTCAGCAGGCGGCGGACGTGCCGGGCGGGCTCGCCGCGTACCGGGAGGAGACGAGCTTTGGCCGATCTTGACGACGAGTACAGCGGTCCCGACGAGGAGTACCGGGGGCCGGCCACGCTGCACGTCGGCGAGGCGGGCCACCCGGTCGAGATCCGGCTGTCGGCCCGGTTCGAGCCGGTCGAGGGACGCTTCCGCTGGGCCGGGCGCACGGCGCCCGACGAGACGCTGCGGGAGCGCGTCGCGGGTGGCCTACGGCAGGCGTCGCTGGCGCTTCCCGGGTCGACAGCGGTTGAGGTACGCCTGAGCGAGCCCGACCCGTGGGGCGGCGTCCGCCTGTCCGGCACGGGAACGCCGCCCTGGTTCGGGAGGTTCGGCGCGTGAGCCACTACGACGTCATCATCATCGGGGCCGGGCTCTCCGGCATCGGCGCGGCCTGGCGGTTGCAGGAGTCGGGGCTCGGCAAGACGTACGCCGTCCTGGAAGCCCGGGACGCGATCGGCGGGACCTGGGACCTGTTCCGCTACCCCGGCGTCCGGTCCGACTCGGACATGTTCACGCTGAGCTACCCGTTCCGGCCCTGGCGCGACACGCAGTCGCTCGCCTCCGGCGACAAGATCCGCGACTACATCCGGGACACCGCCGACGAGGGCGGCATCAGCCGGCACATCCACTTCAACACCAAGGTGGTCGCGGCCGGCTGGTCCTCCGACGACGCCCGCTGGACCCTGACCATCGCCGACGGCTCGACGATGACCTGTTCCTTCCTGTACGCGTGTTCCGGTTACTACAACTACGACCGCGGCTACCAGCCGGACTTCCCGGGACTGGACGAGTACGAGGGACAGCTGGTCCACCCGCAGTTCTGGCCGAAGGACCTCGATTACCGCGGCAAGCGGGTCGTCGTGATCGGCAGCGGCGCCACGGCGGTGACCCTGGTGCCGGCGATGGCGCCGGACGCGGCGCACGTGACGATGTTGCAGCGCTCCCCCTCGTACCTCACCTCGCTGCCCTCACACGACGTCGTGGCCCGAGCGCTGCTCCGCGTGCTGCCCGGCGCCACGGCGAGCCGGATCGCGCGCGCCAAGAACATCGTGATGACGCAGGGCTTCTACCAACTGGCCCGGCGCCGGCCCGACCGCGTGCGCAAGGTGCTGCGGTCGCTCGCGGTCAAGGGGCTCGGCGACGAGGCGTACGTGGACGAGCACTTCAAGCCCTCCTACAACCCGTGGGACCAGCGCCTCTGCGTGATCCCCGAGGGCGACCTGTACACCGAGATCAAGGCCGGCCGGGCCTCGGTGGTGACCGACCACATCGACGCCTTCACGCCGAACGGCATCCGCCTGAAGTCGGGCCAGGTCCTCGAGGCGGACGTCGTGGTCTCGGCGACCGGCCTGTCCCTGCTGCCCATCGGCGGGGTCGAGGTCAGCGTCGACGGTACGCCGGTGCAGCTCGGCGACCAGGCGGCCTACCGCGGCGTGATGCTGAGCGGCGTACCCAATCTGGCCTACTGCATCGGATACGTGAACGCCTCGTGGACGCTGCGGGCCGACCTCTCGCACCGCTACGTCATGAAGCTCCTGCGGCACATGGACCGCAACCACCTCGCCGTGGCCACCCCGACCACCCCGGGCGATTCCGGCCGGCCCCTGCTCGACCTGTCGTCGGGCTATGTGCAGCGCGCCCTCGACGACTGGCCCCGCCAGGGCGTCCGGGCCCCGTGGATCGTCCGCCAGAACTACCTGCGCGACGTCATCACCACCCCCCGAGCCGACGTCACCCGCGACATGCGCTTCCGCCGCGCCACCCCCGCTTCCCACCGAGCCCCCTCCGCCCCTCCCACCGCCGCCCCTCCCGCCGCCGCCCCTCCCGCCGCCGCCTCTCCCGCCGTCGCCTCTCCCGCCGTCGCTTCTCCCGCCGTCGCTTCTCCCGCCGTCGCCTCTCCCGCCGTCGCCTCTCCCACCGTCGCCTCCCAGAAGGGCCTCGCCCCATGACCCGTCTCGGACATTTCCGATTTGCCGGACACACGGCCGTCCTGACCGGTGCGGCGAGCGGGATCGGCGAGCAACTGGCCTACCAGCTCGGTGAACTCGGCAGCCATCTCGTCCTCGTCGACCGCGACGAGGCCCGCCTCAAGACCGTGGCCGACCGCGTCCGCGCGTCCCATCCCGGCCTGACCGTCGACACGATCGTGGCCGACCTCGCCGACCGCGCCCAGGTCGACGGCGTCGCCACCAAGGTCCTCGCCGACCATCCGGCGATCGGCCTGCTGATCAACAACGCCGGCATCGCCCTCGGCGGGCGCTTCGACCAGGTGACGGTCGAGGAGTTCGAGACCGTCATGAACGTGAACTTCCGGGCCCCGATGCTGCTCACCCATGCCCTGCTGCCGGCGCTCACCGCCGCCCCCGGCAGCCACCTGGTGAACGTCTCCAGCCTGTTCGGGCTGATCGCCCCGGCCGGCCAGAGCGCGTACGCGGCCAGCAAGTTCGCCCTGCGCGGCCTGAGCCAGGCCCTGCACACCGAACTGGCCGAGAACGGCGTCGGCGTCACCACGGTGCATCCGGGCGGCATCCGTACGAGAATCGCCGAAAGCGCGATCGTCGGCACCCACGTCCCCACCGCCGAGATCGAACCCAACCGTAAACTCTTCGACGCGCTGCTCACCTATCCGCCGGAGAAGGCCGCCCGGCAGATCATCGAGGCCGTCGCCAAGCGCAGGCCGAGACTGCTGATCGCGCTCAGCGCCAAGGCCCCCGACCTGCTGGCCCGGCTCTTCCCGGTCGGCCACGCCCGCGTCATGCAGTTCCTGACCACCACCTCCGTCAAGATCGGGGCCCGCAAGTGAACTATGTGGAGGTCCAGGGCAGCCGCATCCGCTACCACGCGACCGGCCCCGCCGACGGCCCCGCCGTGGTGCTGCTGCACGGCATCGGCCGCAGCCTGGAGGACTGGCTCCCCCAGCACGACCGGCTCACCGAACACCGCGTGATCAGCCTGGACATGCCCGGCTTCGGCCTCTCCCAGCGCCTGCCGGCCCGAACGACGTTGTCCTCGCTCGCCGAGGGCGTCTGGGCCACGCTGGACGCGCTCGGCGTCACCGACCCCGTACACCTGATGGGCAATTCGCTCGGCGGCGCCGTGGCGATGCAGATGCTGGTCGACGATCCCGCCCGCGTCACCACCCTGACCCTGGTCAACAGCGCCGGCTTCGGCAAGGAGGTCACATTCGCTCTGCGCATGCTCGCCGTGCCGTTCCTCGGCCGCCCCCTGCTCGGCCGCATCGACCCGCGCGTGGCCAAGCGGGTGGAACGCTCCCTGTTCGCCGACCGCGCCCTGGTCACCCGGGAGCGGATCGCGATGGCCGTACGCATCGGACGGCAACCCGACTTCGCCGCCGTCTACCTGGAGATCGCGCGGGCCCTGGGCGGCTTCCGCGGCATCGCCCCCCGCTGGCGCGCCGAACTTCTCAACCGCGTGGTCCGTAACCCCAAGCCCACCCTGATCCTGTGGGGCGACCGCGACCTCATCCTCCCGGCCATGCACCTGACCGCCGCCCGCGCGGCCCTCCCCCACGCCCAGTCCCACCTGTTCGCCGACACCGGCCACATGCCCCAGCTCGAACGCCCCGACGACTTCGCCCGCCTGGTGAGGCCGCTGCTGGCCCTCTCAGCGGAACCGCCGAGGGCACACTCCACCTTGTAACGGCGTCACGCCGCGAACACGGCTGGATGCGACTCCGTCCCCTATTCCGGACGCCGATCGTCCGGCACCCGGTCTACGGTGCCTCCCATGAGCGATATTCCCTGGGAGCCCCCCGTCGCCGGCACCGAAACCGAACACCTGGTCGGCGCGCTCGACCGGATGCGCTGGACGTTCCGCTGGAAGGCCGGCGACCTCACGTCGGACGGCCTCAACCAGCGGCTGCCCTCGTCCACGCTCACCCTCGGCGGCCTGCTCAAACACCTGGCGCTGGTCGAGGACCACCAGATCACCGGCAAGTTCTTCGGCGAGCCCCTACCCGCGCCGTGGGCGACGGTCGACTGGGACAGCACCCCCGACTGGGACTTCACCTCGGCCGCCGACGACAAACCCGAGGACCTGTACGCCCTGTACGACGCCGCCGTGGCCCGAGGACGAGCCCGCCTGACCGAGGCCCTGGCCGACGGCGGCCTGGACCGCCTCTGCCCCCGCCCGTGGCCCGACGGGCGAACCCCGAGCCTGCGCCGCTTCGCCTACGACCTCCTGGAGGAGTACGCCCGCCACGTAGGCCACGCCGACCTCCTGCGCGAGTCCGTCGACGGCCGCGTCGGCGAGGACCCCCCGGCCGACTGGCGCCCCTGACAGCCGACAGGACACTATGGAGATTCGGGTGGACCGGACCACCTTCGACTACCAGGTCCGCCTGAGCCTGTCGGCGCTCGGCCCGGCCCAGAACCACCGGGTCGACGCCGAACTGGTCATCGAGACACCGTTCCTGCTCAGCGACCGCGCCGGCCGCCGGCACAAACTGGATCCCGGCTCCGGAGCAGCCCTGGCCCCGGCCCTCGACCTCTTCCAGCGAACCGTCACCGCCGTCGACATCCGCGCCGACGGAGCCCTCCACCTCACCTTCGGCGAAGGCTTCCAGCTGTCCGTCGCCCCCCACCCCGACTACGAGTCGTGGAGCCTCACCGGCACCGGCGTCACCCCCATCACCATCGGCCCCGGCGGTAGACCGGATGGCGTGTCGACTCCTGGCGGATGTGACCATCTCACGATGATCGAGTTTCGCTTCGAGCTGTACCCGCTGGGTGAGGTGTCGCCCTGGGGCGAGGAGCGGCCGGCGCTGCACTGGTTCGGGCTCACCGAGGGCTGGTACTGGATCGAGGTGAACGGGCATGAACTGCTGCGCCGCACGCGCGCCGATGGGTCCCCGCCGTATGTCGACTACTACGTGGCTCGGCTCTGGGAAGACGTGAACGTGCTGACCCCGGCGGTGCTGGAGGTGGTGCCCGGCACGTTGCAGCCGTTCATCGCCTCGGAGTGGAAAGGCGGGAATCTGCCGTGGTCCATCGACGAGGAACTGGCGGCCGAGTGGTACAGCGAGCACTACCTGGACTTCGGCTACATACGGAACCCGCCGAGTGTGCGCCTCTGGCGAACCGTCGACGGCGATCGCGACGAGGTGACGCTCGACTAGCGGCATGAGGACGACGAGGAGATCGGCTTCACCGCCGGCCCGGCCGTACGGGTCAGCGTCCCGGCCGCCGACTATCTCGAGGCCGTGCGCACTCTCGACCGCCAACTGATGAACGCGATGCGACAACGGATCGACGAGCTGCGGCAGCGGGGCGGTCTCCCCGGCATCGAACTCGACCTCGCCGCCTTGGATCGGGAGCACGAGGACCGTACGAACTGGCTGGGCTTGAACCTCTCCCGCTCCCCCGGAACCGACTGGAAGGCCGTCACGCGAGGCGCGAAACACCTAGGCGCGAAGCAAGATGACCCTTGACCAATAGTCACCAATGCGGGAGGCTGTCTTCCTCACCGCCGCCAGGCGTGACCGACAGCCCGAGAGGGGTTTCCTGGCCGTTGCGGTTCTCGAGGCATGCGGAGGAATGGCATGAACGACGTTCTCGAGCAGACGGAGTCCGGCCGCGAGATCGCTCGCCGAAACTTCGAGCAGGGCTTCGAGCAGGGCTTCAGGCAGGGCTTCGAGCAGGGCTACGTCGACGGGATGCGCGCGCTTCTGCGAGCGCGATACGGCGATGTCGCCGACCTGGACAACCTCGCCCGGCGGCTGACTGGCCGCGGACACGGGAGTAACATCGTGCGCATCGTCGCCGGCGCCACCTTGGCGGAGCTCCGTTCCTAGGCCGAGTTGGACGCGCTGACAGATCCCCGCCCGGCTCGCACACCGAACTCAGCTTGGCAGGCCCACGTGTACCGAGCCCGCCAAGCCGACAAGACTGATCTATGTCAGACGCCATCACCCCCGCTCGCGCCGGATCCCTCCGGGCGTCGGGGCATCGGCGGGTCGACTTCACCAGCTGATGTCGGCGCTTTTTCACTCGTTAGTGCACCAGCCGGCTTTTCTTCCGTGCCGGCCGCTTCGACGACGGGCTCCTTCGGAGCCTTCGCCCAGAATTTGATGGAGAACGCAAACGGCTGCCAGGAGATCTCGAACGCTCCGCCGGTCTTGCTCGCCTTCCTCACAAGGTCGAACGTCACCAGGAGGAGACCCAACGAGATCACGAGGGAAACGACCGCTGCGATCAGACGAGCGGCGTCTCCCACGGTTGCGTCCCGCTAGCGGTAACTGTTCATGGTGCGGGCTGCCCTTCTGCAATGGGGCTTATAGGGGCGTGTCGACGCGCCACCGCCAACTGTTCTCGCCTATGTGCCTGCTCCCTCAGGCGTCAGGTCGGCCGGTGGAGGTCTCTCCCGCGCTCGAGTGAGGTGAAACGCCACCGATGCCGGGCTGCCCGTAAAGGCCTCCGTGTTGACGACACCGATGCGCAGGGATACTCCCCTCCGCACCGGACAATACGCCCACTGGGCAACCCCTGGAATCGCCGCGGCTGCGGGCCGGGATCCGCGTCTGCGGAGGTGATCCGTCACGCGAGGCGCGGGTCACCGCTGAGGCCGGAGACGGGTAACTAGGCGCAGCGCAACACGCTTCTTGACTAGTAGTCACGAGGTGCGGGAAGCTGTCCTCCGCGCCGCCGCCAGGCGCGGAATGGGGGAGACAAATGGCTAAAAGCGTGGCCTCCGATGTCGCGTCGCCACGGGCGGCGCCCGCCCGCGACTTCGATGGTCTGTACAAGGCGTTGCTGGACGCGCACCCTCGTGAGGCGCTGCAGGTTTTGTGCGGTGCGCGCCTTGACGACAGGGCGGTGATTCTCGATGGCCCGACCGAATTGCCCCGGCAGCGCAGCAGTCAGCGTGACAAGACATATGTGGTTCAGTACGGCGAGGGAATCCCGACCGACATCTATCATGTCGAGGTCCAGGTGCAACGCACCGAGGACTTCGAGGAGCGAATGGTGGACTACTGGGCGGGCCTGGCGCTGAAGTATCGGCGGTCGACCCACCGGATCCATCAGGTGGTGCTCTGGCCGCTCGGCGGGGTTATCCGGGCCGGTTCGAGCGCGATCAGGCCCGGCTGAACTACCGATCGGTGAACATTCCCGGCGACGTGGATCCGGGCTTGCTTCTCGCCAGCCCTCTGGCGCCGTTGGCGTTGTGGTCACAGCAACCGCCGGACGATGTCGTCGAGCAGGTTGTCGATCGGATCGCCGCGACTGCGGCGCTCGAGGAGAAGTTGGTGCTCATCGAGCTGGGTATGCTCGTGGGAGGTTCCCTGGCGGTTGCGGTTCTCGAAGCATTGCGGAGGAAGGGCATGAACGACGTTCTCGAACAGACGGAGTCCGGCCGCGAGATCGCTCGCCGAAACCTCGAGCATGGCCTGGAAAAGGGCCGAGAGCAAGGCCGGGAGCAGGGCGTGGAGCAGGGCCACGTCGACGGGATGCGCGCGCTTCTGCGGGCGCGGTATGGCGACATCGCCGACCTGGACGACCTCGCCCAGCGGCTGGCCGGCCGCGACCACGAGGGGAACATCGCGCGCATCGTCGCCGGCGCCACCCTGGCGGAGCTACGTTCCTAAGTTTTGTCTGACGCGATGACAGACCCCCGGCCGCGAACCGCGACCGGGGATCTTTTGTGCGTGGGTCAGTGGGCCATCGCCGGCGGGGCGTCGGGGTCGACGTCCAGGGGGCCGGTGCGGAACAGGAGGGCGGCGACGATGCCGGCCAGGACGAAGAAGCCGGCCGACCACCAGAAGACCGTGGTGTAGCTCTGCAGTGCGGCCTCGGCGGCCAGCGTCGGGGACGGGGTGTGCGAGGACGCGTAGTTCGTGGCGGCCGTGGCGGCGAAGGAGCTCAGCAGGGCCGTGCCGATCGAGCCGCCGATCTGCTGGACGGTGTTGATCATTGCTGAGGCGACGCCGGCGTCGCGGTGCTCGACGCCGCTGGTGGCGGCGTTCTGCGTGGGGGCGAAGACCAGGCCCAGGCCCAGGCCGATGATGATCAGGCCGGGGAGCACGCCCGAGGCGTACGTCGAATCGAGGTCGAGCCTGGTCAGCAGGACCATGCCGGCCGCCGCGACGAAAGCGCCGAGCGGAACCAGCGGGCGCGGGCCGATCTTCGGGGTGAGGATCGAGCCGGCCGTGGTCGCGGTCAGCATGATCGCGCCGAGCATCGGCAGGAACGCCAGGCCGGTCTTCACCGGGGTGAAGCCGAGCACGGCGACCAGGTAGTACGTCAGGAACAGGAAGATGCCGAACATGCCGGCGCCCGCGATGGCGATCGACGCGTACGAGCCGCCGCGGTTGCGGTCGAGGACCACGCGCAGGGGCAGCAGCGGGTTGGCGACCCGGCGCTCCACGAGCACGAAGGCGATCAGGACGATGACGCCGACGATGATCGGGCCGAGCGTCCAGCCGCCTGTCCAGCCGTCCGTCTCGGCGTTGGCCAGGCCGTACACCAGGGCGACGAGGCCGACCACGGCCGTGATCGAGCCGATGACGTCGATCCGCCCGTGGCGGGCGACGGGCTCGTCCTTGAGCTTGAGCGAGGCGCCCACGACCGCCAGCGCGGCGATCACGAGGTTGACGTAGAGGCACCAGCGCCACGACGCGTACTCGGTCAGCACCCCGCCCAGCAGCAGGCCGATGCCGCCGCCGGCGCCGGAGATGGCGCCGAAGATGCCGAAGGCCTTGCCCCGCTCGGTGGGCTCGGTGAACGTGGTGGAGAGCAGCGACAGCGCGGCCGGGGCGAGGGCGGCACCGAAGGCGCCCTGCAGCGCGCGGGCGACGATCAGCAGCTCGAGGTTCTGCGCGGCGCCGCCGAGGGCGGAGGCCAGCGCGAAGCCGATCAGGCCGATGAGGAACATGCGCTTGCGGCCGACGAAGTCGGCCAGCCGGCCGCCGAGCAGGAGAAGACTGCCGAAGGCGAGGGCGTACGCGGTGACGACCCACTGCCGGTCGGCGTCGCTGAAGCCGAGGTCGGCCTGGGCGGTCGGCAGGGCGATGTTCACGATCGTGGCGTCGAGCACCACCATGAGCTGAGCGAGGGCGAGGACCACGAGCGCCCACCAGCGCCCCGTGGTCCCCGTCCCGCGTGTTTCGAGTTGATCAACAGTGGTGGTCATCGAGTGCCTTCCAGAAACTTAAGTTGAGGTTGCCCCTCCACATAACGCAGCGTAGCAACGGAAGTTGAGTAGTTCCCTCCGTTTAGATGTACGCTTGGCCACATGCCAGCCACCGCCTCCCGACCGCTGCGCCGCGACGCCCAGCGCAACCGGGAGCGCATCATCGAGGCCGCGCGCGAGGTGTTCGCCACGCGCGGCTTCGCCGCCACGCTCGACGACGTGGCCCATCACGCCGGCGTCGGCGTGGGCACCGTCTACCGCCGCTTCCCCACCAAGGAAGCACTGGTCGAGGCGATCTTCAGCGAGCGCATCGCGGCCATGGTGGCCCTGGCCGAGGAGTGCCTGGCCGATCCGAGCGCCTGGGACGGCCTGACCCGCTTCATGACGGCCGCCTGCCGTACGCACAGCGAGGACCGGGGCCTGCGCGACGTCATGCTCAGCCTGGGCATGAAGAAGCGGTTCCCCGAGGCCGGCGACCGCATGGAGATCGTCATCATCGACCTGGTCGCCCGGGCCAAGGCCGAGGGCACGCTGCGCCCCGACTTCGAGGCCACCGACGTCCCCATCATCTTCACGATGGTCAGCGACATCGGCGGGGCGGGCCCACAGGCGTACGAACGCTATCTGCGCCTGGTCATCGACGGCCTGCGCGTCTGCTCAGGCAACACCCCGCTGGGCGACCCGCTCACCCGCGACGAGGTGATCGCCCTGCTCAGCGACTGCGTGCCGGCGGTCAAGCCCCGATCCGCAACCGCACCGTGACGGTCTCCCCCACGTCGAGCCCTTCCTTGCGCCGCACATCGGTCTTGATCGGCACGATGTAGCGCCCGTCCTTGGGCCACAGCGAGGTCGTCCACCCGGTCTCCCCGATCCGCGCCGTCACCGGGATCATCCCCCACCCGTAACTCACCAGCGACGACGCGGCCTCGATCTCCCGGCACTCGTCCTCGGGCACGGTGACGAAGTGCCACGGCGCCGGCCCCCGCCAGAACCAGATCTCCCCCGCGAACTCCATGTCCATGCGATCACCATATTGAAGCCGCGCCATACGTCACCGGAGAGTGAGCCAGCGCGTCGCCCAGGGCGGTGCGGGTGTACAGCACCGAACGGCCGTCTCGGGCCCGTTCCACCAGGCCCGCCTGGTGCAGCACCTTCAGGTGGTCGCCGACGGCGCCGATTGTCATGCCGTACGCCCTCGCCAATTGGCTTGTGCTGGCCGGCTCGGCCAGCGTGACCAGCAGCAGGGCGCGCGAACGCCCGATCAGCGCCGCAAGGTGGTCCGGTGCCCGCGGCGGGCCGTGTTCGAGCAACGTCGCCACGCCGCGCGCCGGATAGACGATCGCCTTGGGCCAGGGCGCGTCCGCGTACACCGCGATCTCGGGCCAGATGAACACCGACGGGACGAGCAGGAGGCCTTCGCCGTTCAGGTGGGTGGTTCCGCCGTGCCGTCCGATCAGGTCGATTCCGCCGTCGCGCCAGCGCACCTTCGGGTGCAGGCCGGTCAGCGCCGCCTCCCATCCCGAGCGGCTCAGCTCTCCGCCGCGGTGCACGACGTCGCGTTCGCAGAGCAGCCGCAGCCGGGGCCAGTCGTCGGCGAGCAGGGCCTGCCACGCCTCCTCGAGCTGATCGGCCAGCCGGTCCAGCACGTCGCGGGCCGCCAGGACTCTCCGCGCGGCCGCCGTCGTGTTCGGCTGCCGCCGCAGATAAAAGTCGATTTCCTTCTGTACGGCGTCAGGCGGCCCACCCCGAAGCTCGCGCAGGTCGTCCTCGATCGTCTGCCCGTGTCTCTGCGGCGGCGGGGTCAGGAACGTCGCCCCCGACCGCGGCAGCCGCAACGCCAGGATCGCCTGCATGGCCGGCCGCGACCGCATCGGCTCGAACCGGGGCCTCAGCCGCTTCAGCCACACCTCCGGCACCCCTTGCCGTTCCGGGCTGGCCACCGCGTGGATCAGGTGGTGCAGTTCGAAGACCGGCGACAGTGCGAACCGCGTACGCAAAAGGTCTTCAGCCCCGACGACGAACCGCTGCACCCCACGACCTTACGCCTCGTGGCGAAACATTCGCCCGCTCCGTTCGGACCGCCGAGGCTCAGCGCATGACTGTCGCCGACCGACCGGCCACCTACCGCGAGGTGTTCGCCGAGCCCACGTTCCGCGCCCTGTTCGCCGCGCGGACGCTCGCCATCGGCGCCAACTCGCTGCAGATCTTCGCGCTCTCCGTCCTGGTCTACGCGGGCACGGGTTCGCCGCTGCTGAGCGCGCTGGCCTTCGCCGCCGGCTTCCTGCCCCAGTTCGCCGGCGGACTGCTGCTCGGCTCCCTCACCGACCGCCTCCCGGCCCGCCGCCTGATCACCATCGGCTACGCGGTCGAGGCGGCACTGGCCGCCCTGCTCGGCCTGGCCCACCTGCCGGTGACCGCGAGCCTGCTGCTGGTCGCCCTGGTCGCCACCGGTACACCTGTCTTCGCCGGCGCCGCCGCCCGCGTCATAGCCGAACGTCTGACCGGCGACGCGTACGTCCTGGGCCGTTCGGTGTCGAACATGTCCTCCTCGGCCGCCCAGCTCCTGGGCCTGGCCGGCGGCGGCGTGGCGGTCGCCGCCGTCGGCGCCCGCCCGGCCCTGCTGGTGGCCGCCCTGTGCTTCGCCGTCGCCGCGGCCGCCGCCCGCCTCGGCCTCCCCGCCGACACCGCGACTCCACCCCGCCCGCCCTCCTCCGGCCGGAGCGGAGCGGTCCGCGACAGCTGGGTGGGTGCCAAGGCGACGCTTTCCGACCGTACGATCCGCCGGTTGCTCCTGGTGCAGTGGCTGCCCTCGGCCCTGATCGCCGGCGCCGAGGCGCTGCTCGTCTCGTACGGCGGCAAGCGTGGTTTCCCGCCCGGAGCCGGCGCCGTCCTGATGGCCGCACCGGCCGTCGGCATGCTGCTGGGCAACTTCGCCGTGGGCCGCTTCCTGCGCCCCAGCCTCCGGGAGCGTTTCGCCGGCGCCTTCGTCGTCGTCCTGGGCGCCCCGCTGATCGCCCTGCTGCTCGCCCCGCCCTTCCCGATCGTCGTGGCGCTGCTGACCGTGGCCGGCACCGGATACGCGTACGGCCTCGGTGTCCAACGGGCCTTTCTGGACGCCGCGCCCGCCGACCGCCGTGGCCAGCTCTTCGCCCTGTTCTCCACCGGCTTGATGGCCCTGCAAGGCGTGGGCCCGCTCCTGCTGGGAGTGGTCGCCGAGGCCACCACTCCCACCTTGGCCATCGCCCTGGCCGGCGCCGCCACCGTCCTCATCGCCCCCGCCCTGCGCTCCCGCCCTTGATCGGCCTTCGTAACCGTTTCGGCGCGTCCCTGATCCATGCGCTCCTCCAGTTCACCGGTGTTCGGCCGTTCGACCCCACGGGTCGTCCCGCTGGTCATTCGGCACCGCCTGTTCGCGGGCGGGGCCTCAGCCGTCGGCCGGTGAGCGGCGGCGCCCGGCCAGCACGGCCACCGCGAGCCCGGCCTGCGCCGCCGGTACGACCAGCGCCGCCGTCGTCAGGCCGCCCGCCGCCGCGTGCATCGCCGTCATCACCGCGGCCAGCACGATCAGATCGCGCCACGCCGCCCCGTCGTCCGGTCGCCGCCACAAGTGGACGCCGCACCGTACGCAAACCAGCGACAGCAACAGCAGCCCGGCCGTGAGGACCAGCCCGTGACGGGCGTGCTCCCCCGCCAGCGCGACATGCCACCCGGCGCCCAGCACTCCGATCGCCGCCGCCAGCCGGCCGGCGGTGCACACGGCGCCTCGCGTCACGGGCTGTCCTCCGGGCGGGAAGGGGTCGAGCGCTGAGTGTGCCACACGCGAGCGCTATTTTGAGCGCCCGCTCGACCACGACGCCGTCTGTGTAACCTGACCCGATTCGGGAATGCGGGCCCGAACGGCCGCTACATGAGGAGAAAGTTCGTTGCCCAAGATCGTCGACCACGACCAGCGCCGCAGCGAGATCGTCGAGGCGTTCCTGTCCGTGGTCGCCCGCAAAGGCCTGCCCGCCGCGACCAGCCGCGCCATCGCCACCGAGCTCGGCGTGGGCACCGGCGCGCTCTGGCACTACTTCGACGGCTTCGACGCCGTCACCGCCGCGGCGTACCAGCGGGTCTTCGAGCGCACGAACGAGCGGATAGCCGGCGCCTCCACCGGACTGCGGGGCCTGGCCGCGGTGGACGCGATGATGCGCGAGATACTGCCGCTGGCGAAGGAGACGCTGGACGAGGCCCAGGTGGTCGTCGGTTTCTGGGGCCGCCTGGCCGCCAACGAGACGCTGTCCGCGGCCGAGGCCGACGTGAGCGACCACTGGGGCGGCCGCCTCGGCCATCACCTGCGCGAGGCCGTCGACGACGGCGAGCTGACCGCCGGCACGCCGGTGGACGGCATCGTCGACCTTCTGCTGTCGATCGCCGTCGGCCAGCAGGTGCACGCCGTCATGGCCACCCCGTTGATGGACCCGGCCCGGCAGCTCGCCCTGATCGAGCAGTGCCTGGCCCCTTGGCGCCCCACCCGCGCTCACGATCAGGAGGCCGTCACCAGGTAGGCCGCCGACACCCAGACGCCGTCGGGGCGTTCGCACGCATCCGCCGGCACACCCAGGACGCGCAGCGGAAGCGCGAAGACCTCGTTGAGCCGCCGCCGGATCGGCGGAGAACATCACCGGCGGCTGCCGCCCGGCGAGAGCTTTCCCGTACGGCGGCGGGCCGCTCCCGCGAGGCCCGCCGTCGCCGCGCGGAGTCGGCGTTCCGTCGCTCGTTGGGCGGCGTCACTCGTTCAGGAAACCACGACCCGGTTGCGGCCGGTGTCCTTGGCCCGGTAGAGGGCATGGTCGGCCCGGGCCAGAAGCTGGTCGAGCGATTCACCGGCGGCGAGCTGGGTGAGTCCGACGCTGATGGTGACGGGCAGCGCACCGGCGGAGGTCGGCACCGGTGTGTCGGCCACGGCGCGGCGCATGCGCTCGGCCAGCCCGGGCGCGTCGGCGTGGTCGGGCAGCACGACGGCGAACTCCTCACCGCCGTACCGGCCGAGGACATCGGAGACACGGATGCTCTCGCGGACCCGCGCCGCCACGGTGCGGATCACCTCGTCGCCGACCCCATGCCCGTACGTGTCGTTGACGTTCTTGAACTTGTCGATGTCAATCATCGCGGCGGCCAGCGGACGATCCCCGCGAGAGGCGACATCGACGAGGGCGCCGGCCAGCGCGTAGAAGTGCCGCCGGTTGTGCTGCCCGGTCAGCTCATCGGTGGTGGCCAGCTCCTGCACGCGACTGAAGAGCCAGGCATTGTCGTACGCGGTCATCCCCTGCGTCGCCAGCGCCGACACCAGCTGAACCGCCGACTCGTCGAACGAGGCCCCACCAAGCAGAACCACGGCGGCCCGCCCCGTACGGCATTCGAGCGGCACCGCCAGCTCCCCGCTGGCCAGAACCGAAATTCCGGAAATGTCCGAAGAGGGCGAGGCCGCGGTGGGCGGGGCGGCGCTGGGCGAGGCCGTGCTGGGCGAGGCCGCGGTGGGCGGGGCGGCGCTGGGCGAGGCCGCGCTGGGCTCAGCGGCGTTTGACAGGGCTGGCGTGGGACGGGCGGGACCCGGTGGGGCAGCACGGGATGTGCTCGGTGAGGCGGCGGGAGACGGCGCGGTGGTGGGCGGTGGGGCGGTTCCGGGCGGTGTGGCGGCGCTGGGCAGAGCCGGGCTGGGCGGGGGCCAGTCGGCGGCGCTGGGCAGAGCCGGGCTGGGCGGGGGCCAGTCGGCGGCGCTGGGCAGAGCCGGGCTGGGCGGGGGCCAGTCGGCGGTACCGGCTATGTCGATGAGCTCGCCGGCTACGTACAGGCGGGAAGACGTGGCGCCGGTCTGGGTGTGCAAGGTGGTGAACAGGCGGCGGAGCAGCTGGGACGGGTCGTGCAGGCCGCTCAGTTCGGCCAGGGAAGCCCGCAACGTCTCGGCGAACGCCTGCTGGCGGCGGGCCGTCTGGACGGCCAGGTGCAGTTGGGCCGAGCGGGCCGTCTCCAGCGACACCGCCAGGTGGCTGCTCACCGCGGTCAGCACCTCGATGTCGTCGGCGGTGAACACTCCGCGGGCCATCCGGCTGTCCATGTAGATCACGCCGAGCGTTGTTCCCTTGAAGCGGACCGGCACCACCAGCACGCTGCGCAGTCCATGCTGGACCGCGCTGCGTGAGCCCAGCGCCGCGCCCTCCTCGGTGCCCGTCAGCACGATCGCCTCGCCGTCGGCCGCGACCCGGTGGACCAGCGAACGGGCGTACGGCGAGGAGACCTCCCCGGCGTACGGCACCGGTTCCCCCCGCTCGTCGAGCAGGAAGAACAGCGCCCGTTCGGCGCCGAGGATGCGCAGCAGCTCGTCGAGGGTGACGCGGGCCAGTTGGACCGGGTCGAGGATGTTCGCCGCGGCCGCCGCGACCTGCTGGAGCACCTCGAGGCGGCGGCCGCCGGCGCGATGGTCGACCACCGTCACCCGGGCCGTTCCTCCCCGCTCCACGCCGAACTCGGCGCGGGCCTGGCGGCGGCGCTGCTCCCAGCCGTACTGGGTGGCCAGGCTGAGCGCGAGCCGCGCCTGCCGTTCGGCCTCGTTCGCCTGGCCCAGGGCGCGGAAGGCGCGCGCCCGGAAGCGGGCGACCTCGAAGTGCACGAGCGGGGCGTCGGCCGTACGGGCGACTCTCTCCGCTTTGTCGCTCCACTCGATGGACCGGGTGTGCTCGCCCTGGAAGAACGCGAGGGCCGACTCGCCGATCAGGTAGCCGGATTCGAGGATGGGCGAGAACTTGCGGACCCGGCGCAGGTCGGCGACCGCGGCCCGGGCCGCCTCGAGGCGCGCCGGCCCGGGGTCGAGGCGCAGCTGGGCCATCCGGCCGTGCGACTGGAAGGCGTAGATCAGTTTGTGCTGGGTCATCAGGTCGCGGTCGCGCAGGCCGAGCGACTTGAACTCGTCGATGACGGCGTCGAAGCCGGGGCCGAACTCGCCCTCCTCGACCGCCGCGCAGGCGGCCGCGACCAGGATGTTGGCCCGCTGTACCGGCGCATACTCCGAAACCGACCGCAGATCCGCCAACGCCGTCGCCGCCTCTCCGGGCCTTCCCTCCATCGCCGGGACCATCACGCCGAGCATGCTGAACGACGTGCCGCGGGCGGTCGCCGGGTCGGCCAGCACCGCCAGCCCGCGCTCGTACTCGGCGCGCGCCTCCCGCACGTACCCGCGCAGCAGCAGCCGCAGCCCGAGCGTGGCGTGCCCGGGCAGCAGCTGGGCCGGGCCGTACCACCGCCGGTTGGCCGCGATCGTCGCCATCCACGCGCTGCCGTCGTCGCGGGCGCCGAAGAGCAGCCCGCATCCGCGCAGCCATTCCACGTAGGCCATCAGCGCCGGGTCGTTGAGCGAGGCCGCCATCCGGGCCGCCCGCTCCAGGCAGCGCGCGGCCGGGCCGGACAGCCGCAGCACGTACGCGACGTAGCCCAGCAGCGCGTAGACACGGACGTATTCCGCGCCGACGCCGAGCCGGTTGACCGCGTACAGGGCCCGCATCCCCAGCATTCCGGCCTCGCGCAGCCGGAGTCCGACCGCCGCCGCGAAGCCGCCCGCGTCGAGGGTGGCGGCCAGCAGGGCGAGTTCGTCCCGCCGTCGTCCTTCGGCGGTGCCGAATCCCCATCGGGTACGGCGGACGAGCCCGCCCGCGAACGCGACGCCGAGCGCCCGCGCCACGCGCGGCATCGGCCGGCCCAGTTCGGCCAGGGCCCGCCCGGCGGCGTCGAGGGCCTTGTCGTCGTTCCAGACCGTGTGGTGCAGCTCGACCTCGGTGATGAGCAGCCGGACCCGGGCGTTCCGGTCCTTCTCCACCGCGAGGGCGCGGTCGATGGTGGCGCCCGCGTCGGCGAACCGGCCCGCCCGCAGATAGGCCACGGCCAGGGGGTGCAGCACCGCCGGGGTGCCGTCGGCCGCGTACTCCAGATAGCCGATCGCGTCGCCCGCCGCGTGGTCGTCGAGCGCGCGCAGCCCGGCGGCCAGCGCGCAGGCCCGGCGCTTCTCGACCGGCACCAGGTCGCCGGCGCCCCGGCGGTGCCGCGCCAGCGCGTACACGTAATCGCTGTCCCGCAGGGACTCCGGCAGCTCCTCCAGCTTCTCGGCCAGGGCCGCGTGCAGCTCTTCCCGGGGCCGGTCGCCCAGCACATCGTCGCCCAGCAGCTCGTCACGCAGCAGCGGATGCATGAAGCTGTACCAGCCGCCGGTCTCCACCTGCAGGATGCGCCGTTCGACCGCGCCCGCGACCGCCGCCACCACCCGGTCGGCGTCGCCCGGCATCGCCTCGGTGCGGAAGCGGGGCCCGGCCAGCGCCGCCGCCACCAGTACCTCGCGGTCCGGTTCGGGCAGGCCGTCGAGCCGGGCCGCGAGCAGCGCGCGCACGTCGTCGGCGGCCGGCAGCGCCGCCGCGCCGGCCTCGTCCAGGCGCCAGGCGCCCCACAGCGGGCTGAGCAGGCCGGCGTCGATCAATTGCCAGAGGTACGCGACGACGGCCATCGGCGAGCCGCCCGTCCGGTCGGCCACGTGCCGGGTCAGTTCGGCCGTGACCGCCGCGCCGGGCAGGCGGGACGCGACCAGCTCGTCAACCGCCGCCGGCCCCAGCGGCGAGCAGGTCAGCACCAGATCGGCCTCGGTGAACCGGCGGTCGACCTCGGTGAGCACGACCAGCAGCGGCAGCGCCGCCAGTTCGGGGGTGAGCCGGGCCAGCACCTCACGGGAGCCCGGGTCGAGCCACTGGGCGTCGTCGAGCACGACCATCAGCCCGCCGCAGCGGCGCGACAGGTCGGCCAGGAACGCGACCACGGCCGCGATGCCGGCCTCCTCGCCGCCGGCGCCGCCGCCGATCAGCTCGGCCAGGCGCGGCGAGAGCCGGGACAGCAGGGCCGCCCCGGAAGCGGCCGCGGCCGCCCGGACGTGCTCCTCGGCCGTGGCCCGGTCCGGCGCGGGCAGCCGCCGAAGCGCCTGGAGATAGCCGTCGACGGCCGCGCGCAGGGCGGACAGCGGCGTCGCCGCGTCCCGCTGCCCGGCCGCCCGCAGCACCGGGAAGCCGGCCGCGGCGACGGCCGCCTCGTCGGCCAGGCGGCTTCGGCCCGAGCCGGCGGCGCCGCGGATCAGCGCCACGCCGCCGCGCCCGTCCCGCGCCCGCTGCCAGCGGGTGACCAGGGCCTGCCGCTCGGCCTCGCGGCCGCAGAGCGGCCAGCGGCCGGCCGCGGGTTTGCCGGCCGCCTCCCCGCCGGGGCAGGCCCGCAGGTCGGCCAGGAGCGCCGCCGCGTCCGGGTAACGGTCGTCGGGGTCCTTGGCCAGCAGCCGGGACACCACGGCCGCGAGCACGGCGGGGACGCCGTCGGTGGCGGCCAGGTCGGGTACCGGGGCAACCAGGTGCAGGCGCAGCAGGTCACCGACGTCGGCCGCCTCGAACGGCAGGCGGCCGGTGAGGCACTCGAAGAGCACGACGCCGAGCGAGTAGAGGTCGGAGCGGCCGTCCACCGGGCGCTTGAGCATCCCGGACTGCTCCGGCGCGGCGTAGAGGAAGGTGCCGACCGCGCGGTCGCCCGGGTCGTCCTCCGGGCCGAGCTGGGCCAGGCCGAAATCGATCAGACGGGCCGGGCGGCCGGGGGCCATGATGATGTTGCCGGGTTTGACGTCGCGGTGCACCAGTCCGACCCGGTGGGCGGCGGCCAGGCCGCGGGCGAGCTCGGCCGCGATGCCGACCGCGCGGGCGGCCGGCAGCGCCCCGGTGGCGATCACGTCGGCCAGCGGACGGCCCGGGAGGTACTCGAGCACCAGGGCCGGGTCGCCGTCGAGCAGTCCGACGGCGTGCACCCGGGTCACCGAGGGGTCGTCGACGCAGCCCAGCAGCGCCGCCTCGCGCCGGAAGCCGGCGAGCATGTCGGGCGCCGTCCGGGCCGGGCGTTTCACGGCGTACTCCCGGCCGTCGCGCACCGCCCGGTGGACCGTGGTGAAAGCGCCCCGGCCGAGCTCGTCGCGGACCTCGAGGCCGGTGAGCTCGACGGCGCTGGTCATCACCAAGTACCCATCGGCCCTACTCGGCGCGACTTGACGAAAACGGCGCGCTCAGGCGATTGCGTTTCCTGCCGAAGGGACGATCGTGACATTCGTTCGCCGGTTGCGGTTGCGCAGCAGGCTCGCCGCGGGTTTCACCGTGGTGCTGCTGCTGCTCGGGGTGGTCGTCGGTATCGGTGTGGTCGCGCTGCACCGCCAGTCCGAATCGGCCGACAAGATGCGTGAGCTGCAGGGCCTCGTGCACAAGGTCGACGAGCAGAAGTTCTACAACGGCGACATCTCCGGGTGGCAGATCGCGTACGCGTGGGACGTCTACCGGCTCGGCTACGCCACGGCGGTCAAGCCGACGTCCGACAACCGGGCGGGCTTCCTGGCCGACAAGGAGAAGATCGAGACGGCGCTGGACCAGATGCCGACCGGCCTGATGTCCAGCGGCGAGAAGGCGATCTACGACCAGATCACCGACCAGTGGACCGCCTACTGGGCGGCCGACGACAAGATCGTGGCCGCGTTCGCCAAGAACGACGTGGCCGGCGGCAACGCCATCATCCTGGGCGCCGGCTACGACATCTACTTCAAGATCGTCCAGCTCACCGACAGCCTGGTCGCGGCGGTGACCGCGCGGGCCGAGACGACGGCCACCGACGCGCAGAACTCGGCGGCCGACGCCCGTACCGTGATGATCATCGGCTTTGTCCTGGCCGCGATCGCAGCGGTGCTGCTGGTCCTGATGGTCACCCGCAGCGTGACCGGCCCGCTGGGCCGCGTCGTGGAGGCGCTGCACGCGCTGGCCAAGGGCGATCTCTCGGTACGGGTGGCCGACCCGGCCGGCGACGAGGCGGGCGACATGGCCCGCGCGGCCGACGCCGCCGCCGAGGGGCTGCGCGACACCGTCACCAGCATCAGCGGCGACGCCCGGGAACTGGCGGCCGCGGCCGACACCCTGTACCGGGTCAGCAACCAGATCGACAGCTCGGTACGCACCGCCTATGAGCAGGCCGACGTGGTCGCCGGCACGGCCGGCGGGGTCAGCGGCAACGTGCAGACGGTGGCCGCGGGCGCCGAGCAGATGGGCGCCTCCATCTCGGAGATCTCCCGCAACGCGGCCGACGCGGCCGGGGTGGCCTCCTCGGCGGTGAGCGCGGCCCGCGACACCAGCGCCACCATCAACCGCCTGGGCGACTCGTCGGCCGAGATCGGCAGCGTCATCGGCACCATCCAGGCCATCGCCGCCCAGACCAACCTGCTCGCCCTGAACGCGACCATCGAGGCGGCCCGGGCCGGCGAGCTCGGCAAGGGCTTCGCCGTGGTCGCCTCGGAGGTCAAGGACCTGGCCCAGGAGACCGCCCGGGCCACCGAGGAGATCTCCCAGCGGATCACCGCGATCCAGGCCGACACCGGCGAGGCGGTGGCCGCCATCGACGGCATCAGCCAGATCATCCAGCAGATCAGCGACTACCAGACCACGATCGCCTCGGCGGTGGAGGAGCAGAGCGCCACCACGGCCGAGATGAACCGCGGGGTCAGCGAGGCCGCCGACGGGGCCAACGACATCGCCCGCGGCATCTCCGGTGTCGCCCAGAGCACGGCCACCTCCCGCGACGCGGTGGCCGAGGCGACCTCGGCCGCCGGCGCGGTGAACACCCTGGCCGAGCGGCTCCGGTCGGCGGTCGACCGCTTCACGGTGTGACGATCTCGACGTAGCCGTCGGTGCCGTGCACCCGGATCCGCTGACCGTCTTCGATCAGCCGGGTAGCGTTCTCGACACCGACCACGGCGGGCAGGCCGTACTCCCGGGCGATCACCGCGCCGTGTGTCATCTGCCCGCCGACCTCGGTCACCAGCCCGGCGATCTGCACGAAGGCGGGCGTCCAGCTGGGATCGGTGTACGCGGTGACCAGGATGTCGCCCGGCTCGAAGTCGGCGCCGGCCATGTCGGCCACCACCCGGGCCCGGCCCTCGACCGTGCCGGCCGAGACCGGTAGCCCGGCCAGCGCACCCGGCGGCAGGCCCTCCGTCCGGTAGGAGCCGGTGACGGCCTCGCCCTCCGAGGTGAGCACGCGCGGCGCCACGAGCGACCGGTAGGAGGCGAACGCCGCCCGGCGCTGCCCGATGAGGTCGTGATCGGCCCGCTGCGTCCGTACGACCTCGGAAAGCTCCTCGAGACTCAGGTAGTAGATGTCGTCCGAGCGCGTGATCACACCGGCCGCGACCAGGCGCGCGGCCTCGGCGAGCAGCGCCTTCTTGTAGACGAAGTAGCGGCTGACCAGGTGATATTTCGGGTATTCGCGATAGCCGGCGAAGGTGCGGAGCTGGTCGATCATCCGCTTGGTCTCCGCGGCCTCGGCCTCGGGCAGGCCGCTCAGCACCTCCCGCTCCTTCTCACGAGCCTTGCGCCGGCCCTCCTCGACGCGCCGCGCGTGCTCGCCGGGCGCGGCGTTGCGGACGTTGCTCAGGATCATCGGCACGATCGCGCCCGGGTCCTCACTCCAGCGCGGCCGGGTGATGTCGATCTCCCCCACACACCGCATGCCGTACGCGTCGAGATAGCCCCGGATCGCCTCGCGGGCCGCCTCGGGCAGCCGGTCGAGGTCGTCCGGCGATTCCTCCAGCAACGCCACCGCCCGCGGGTCGGCGCGGACGACGTCGGCCACGTCCAGCAGCGCCAGGCCCATCTCCGAGGTGACGTTGTTCGGCGCGGCCAGCGTCAGCGTGTCGGCCACACCCTTCTCGAAACGCTCGTCGAGCCACCAGGTGGCCCGCATGCCCGCCATGATCGCCGGCATGTTCCGCGGGTCGAACAGGATCTGCCGGATCCCCTTCACGTCGGCGATGACGAAATCGAGAAGCTCCGCCCCGGTCCGGCCCCGGATGGCGTCCTTCAAGGTGGCCAGCGACGCCTCCCGCTGCGCGATCAGCTCGGCCACGATGGCCGGGTCGGCGTCGATCGGCTCCGGCGCGGTGGTGACGACGTGCGGGCTGTCGTCCGGCGCCACGGTGACGAAGTCCCGCTCGGCGACGGCCCGCAGCGCCCCGCCCGTCAACGGGTCGGAGCGCTCGAAGGCGGCGACGAAAGCGGGGCCCAGCCGCGCGGTGGCGTCGACGAACAGCCGGCCGCCGGCGTCGACCATGTTCCCCGGCGAGGTCAGCTTCCACACCGAGAGCCCGAGCGGCCGCATCGCCTCGGTCATCATCTGCTGGTGCCCCACCGAGACGTACACCCGGTTCTCGTCGTCGGGAGCGACCGGAACCGGGAAGAGCGTGGTGATCGGCCGGCTCTGCACGATCGCGAACCCGTCGTCGTCGAGGCACCACTCGATGTCCTGCGGCCGCCCGAAGTGCGCCTCGATCCGCCGCCCCAGCTCGGCCAGCCGCACGATCTCGGCGTCGCTCAGAGCAGGCAGCTTCCGCCGTTCCGGCGAGATCTCCTGCTCGACGGTCCCGCCCCCGGTCCGCGGCCGGATCGCGAGCCGCTTGGCCCCGATGGTCTTGCTGAGGACGACCCCGTCACGCACCTTGTAGACGTCCGCGTGCACGAGTCCCGAGACAAGCGCCTCCCCCAGCCCGAACCCGGCGTCGATGGACACGACCCGCCGGTTCCCGTTGACCGGATCGGCGGTGAACATGATCCCCGCCGCCCGGGGAACAACCATCCGCTGCACCACGACGGCCATCCGCACGTCACGATCGGCCCCCGCCCGAAGCCGATAGGCGACGGCCCGCTCGGTGAACAGCGACCCCCAGCATCGCCTCACCCGATCCAGAATCCCGTCCAGACCCACAACATTGAGGTACGTGTCGTGCTGCCCCGCGAAGGAAGCAGCGGCCGAGTCCTCGGAGGTGGCACTGGACCGCACCGCGTACGCCCGCCCGGCCTCGACCCGCCCGGCGATCGCCGCGACCAGCTCGTCCGGCATCGCCGCCGTCTGCACCGCCCGCCTCAGTTCGTCCCCCGCGTCCAGCCGCTCCCGGACGACGGACTCGAAGGCCGCTGTGGTCACACAGAAACCCTCGGGAACCCGTACGCCGTCGACGCGCAGCAGCTCCCCGAGATGCGCCCCCTTGCCGCCTACGTCGCCGACCCGCCCCCGGTCGACGTCCGCCAGATCCACCACAAAGCCACCCACCGCAACCCGCCCTTTCACCGGCACGGCACGCATTCTGCGCGTTCCACCGGGCCTTGCGGCAAGCCCCCACATCCGCTATAGCTTAGAAGTGGGAGGGGTTCGCCTCTCCCTTTTTCATGCCTCGGCTTCGACGCCCTGGCCCCTTTGACGGCCCACGTCACCCGGCCTTTCCGCGGCCCACCCTGCCCTTCTGCCGCCCGCCGCACCCGTTCCTTCCGGCCGTTCCCGGACCCCTCCGGACCCTCCTGTGGCCCCTCCTGCCCGACCTTCTCGTGGCCCCCCGACCTTCTCGTGGCCCCCCGACCTTCCCGTGGCCCTCCCGCGCGACCTTCCCCGTGGCCCTCCCGCGCGACCTTCCTGCGGCCCTCCCGCGCGACCTTCCTGCGGCCCTCCCGTGGCCCTCCGGCGCGACCTTCCCGTGGCCCACGCCGCCCGGCCTTCCCAGCCCGACCCTGTCCGGCCCATTCCGGCTGCTCCCGAACCTTCCCGACTTCCCGCGCTTCGCGCAGCCCGCCGCTTCCCGCCGCTCCCGACCCTCCTCGCCCTTTCCGGCCCTTCCCCGATCCGCGCGCTGCACGTCCTTTTGCGACCGCGCTTCGCTTATGCCCAGGCGCGCCTCGACCCCCGAATGTGTCCCATCTCCCAATACCTATCGCGCAGATAGGAATGCTATGCTCGCTCGGTCCCCGACGGAGTGAGGCCACGTGACGACCCTGACCGAGCGGGCGGCCGAGCTGCTCCTCGCCTCCCACGCTTTCGACCCGGCGACGCCCGGGTTCGTGGGCGCGTCACTCGAGTTGCCCGTCGCGGCGGCGCCGTCTCACCGGGTGCCGCTACGGCACGGCTTCCTCGACGCCCGCTCGGCGCGGGTCGCCGTGGTCAGCGGACCACCGTCGCCGGGCCTGGCCGCCTGCCTGGCGCGGATGTCCGACGACCTGGCCGCGGCCTCCGCCGCCGGCTTCGCCCGGCCCACCCCCGCAACCCCGATCGCACGTCAGACCCCCGGCGGATCCACCCGGCCGCGTGCCGACGACCTGCGCCCCCTCGACGACCGATCCCGGCCGCACCGAGGGCACGCCGACGAATCCCACCACCCCGACGGCCAATCCCGGCCGCACCCGCCCGCCCGAACGCGCACCGACGAATCCCACCACGCCGACGGCCAATTCCGGCCGCACCCGGCCGCCCGAGCGCGCGCCGGCGAATCCCGGGGCTACGCGGATGGGTCCGGCGAACGCGCTGAGAAAACCCGAGCGCACGCCGGCCCGGCTCAGACGCCACCACGCGCCGGAGACCCCGTCCAGCCTGACCGGCGGATCAGCGAGCACCCCGCCTACAGCGGCGAGCCGCGGCCGCCCGGCAAGAGCCGGTTGCGGCCGGACGAGGCGCCGGCCGGGGCCGGTGGGGTGCGGGTCGCGCTGGAGGCCGGGCTGGACGCGGGTGGGCCGCTCGGGCTGGAGCGGCGCTGGGCGCTTGCCCACACGCTGGCTCCCGTGTTGGCCGCCGCCTTCGCCAACTCTCCTCTGCTCGGCGGGGAGCCCAGCGGGTGGCGCAGCGTTCGGCAGGCCCGGAACCGGGATCTTCCCGTCCTGCCGACCGAGGCCGACGCCCGGCGGGGGTGGGCCGGCTTTGTTCTGGACGCGCCGGGGCGGGACGGCCGGACGTTCCGGGAGCGGGCGCGGTCCGGCGAGCGGCCCCGCCTGGCCGATCTGGTCGAGCATGTCGACTCGTTGCGGCCGCCCGTCGCCGCGCGGGGGCACCTCGAGATCGACGTCTTCGACCGGCAGCCCGGTGCGGGCTGGCGGGTGGTCGTCGCCGTGACCAGTGTGCTTCTCGACGACCCGCGGGCGGCCGCGGCCGCCGAGATGGCCACCGCCACCCTGGCCGTCGAGCCGGGGCTGTGGGAGCGCGCCGCGCGCGACGCGCTCACCGATCCCGTTCTGGCCGCCGCCGCTCGGGCGTGCTTCGTCGAGGCGTACGGCGCCCTGGCCCGTCATGGTGTTGACCGTGACCTTCGCGACGCCGTCGCGGAGTTCACCGAACGCTACGTGATGCGCGGCCGCTGCCCGGCCGACGACGTGCTAGGCGCCCACGTAATCGGCTAGGTGCCGGCCGGTCAGCGTCGAGCGCGCCTTCACCAGCTCGGCGGGGGTGCCCTCGAAGACGATCCGGCCGCCGTCGTGACCGGCGCCGGGACCCAGGTCGATGATCCAGTCGGCGTGGGCCATGACGGCCTGGTGGTGCTCGACCACGATCACCGACTTGCCGCTGTCGACCAGGCGGTCGAGCAGGCCCAGCAGCTGTTCGACGTCGGCCAGGTGCAGGCCCGTGGTCGGCTCGTCGAGGATGTAGACGTCGCCCTTCTCCCCCATGTGGGTGGCGAGTTTCAGCCGCTGCCGCTCGCCGCCCGACAGGGTCGTGAGCGGCTGGCCGACGCTGAGATAGCCGAGGCCGACGTCCACGAGCCGTTCCAGGATCTTGTGGGCGGCCGGGATCCGCGCCTCGCCCTCGGCGAAGAACCGCTCGGCCTCGCCGACCGACATGGTCAGCACCTCGCTGATGTCGCGGCCGCCGAGCTTGTAGTCGAGCACCGACGCCTCGAACCGCTTGCCCTCGCACACCTCGCACGGGGTGGCCACGGTGTCCATCACGCCGAGATCGGTGTAGATGACGCCGTTGCCCTTGCAGTTCGGGCAGGCACCCTCGGAGTTGGCGCTGAACAGGGCCGGCTTGACGCCGTTGGCTTTGGCGAAGGCCTTGCGGATCGGTTCCAGCAGACCGGTGTACGTGGCCGGGTTGCTCCGCCGGGAGCCGCGGATCGCGCCCTGGTCGATCGAGACGACACCCTCCCGCGGCGACACCGAGCCGTGGATGAGTGAGCTCTTGCCCGAGCCGGCCACCCCGGTCACGACGACCAGCACCCCGAGCGGGATGTCGACGTCCACGTCCTGAAGGTTGTGCAGACGAGCGCCGCGCACCGGCAGGGATTCCTCGGAGACGCGCACCGTTTCCTTGAGCGACGAGCGGTCGTCCAGGTGGCGGCCGGTCAGCGTGCCCGACTTGCGCAGCCCGGCCACCGTACCCTCGAAAACGATCTCGCCACCGGCCGAGCCGGCGCCGGGCCCGAGGTCGACGACGTGGTCGGCGATGGCGATCGTCTCGGGTTTGTGCTCGACCACCAGCACGGTGTTGCCCTTGTCGCGCAGCTGGATCAGCAGCTCGTTCATGCGCTGGATGTCGTGCGGATGCAGGCCGATCGTGGGCTCGTCGAAGACGTACGTGACGTCGGTGAGGCTCGAACCGAGGTGGCGGATCATCTTCGTCCGCTGGGCCTCGCCGCCGGACAGCGTGCCCGAGGGGCGCTCGAGCGACAGGTAGCCCAGGCCGATGCCGACGAACGAGTCGAGCGTGTGGCCGAGCTTGTCGAGCAGCGGGGCGACCGACGGCTCGTCGAGGCCGCGCACCCACTCGGCGAGGTCGCTGATCTGCATGGCGCAGGCGTCGGCGATGCTCACCCCCTTGATTTTCGAGGAACGGGCCGCCTCGCTGAGCCGCGTGCCGCCGCACTCGGGACAGGTGGTGAATGTGACCGCCCGCTCGACGAAGGCGCGGATGTGCGGCTGGAGGGCGTCGACATCCTTGGACAGGAACGATTTCTGAATCGAGGGGATCAGACCGGCGTACGTCAGATTGATGCCCTCGATCTTGACCTTTGTCGGCTCTTTGTGGAGGAGGTCGGCCAGTTCCTTCTTGGTGTATTTCTTGATCGGCTTGTCGGGGTCGAAATAGCCGACGCCGCGGAAGATACGGCCGTACCAGCCCTCCAAGCTGTAGCCGGGGATCGTGATGGCGCCCTCGTTGATCGACTTGTCCTCGTCGTACAGCGCGGTGAGATCGATGTCGTTGACCGCGCCGCGGCCTTCGCAGCGCGGGCACATGCCGCCGGTGACGCTGAACGTGCGCCGTTCCTTGACCGTCTGGCCACCCTTTTCGAAGGTGACCGCGCCCCCGCCGGAGATCGAGGCGACATTGAAGGAAAAGGCTTGAGGCGAGCCGACGTACGGTTTCCCGAGCCGGCTGAACAGGATGCGCAGCATGGCGTTGGCGTCGGTGGCCGTGCCGACCGTGGAGCGGGGGTCGGCGCCCAGCCGCTCCTGGTCGACGATGATCGCGGTGGTCAGGCCGTCGAGCACGTCGACGTCGGGACGCGCCTGCGACGGCATGAACCCCTGGATGAAGGAGCTGTACGTCTCGTTGATCAGCCGCCGGGACTCGGCGGCGATCGTGCCGAACACCAGCGAGCTCTTGCCGGAGCCGGAGACGCCGGTGAACACTGTGAGCCGCCGTTTGGGCAGCTCGGTGCTGACGTCCTTGAGGTTGTTGACGCGGGCTCCGGTCACCCGGATCAGGTCGTGGCTGTCGGCTTCGTGCCGCGCGGGGCTCATCGGATCTCCGTCTCCATGGGCGTCACGGTAGTGGCGGCCGGGGGCTCCGCGCTTCTTCGAATCTGATCAGGTGCGTTCACCGGTGATGTACTCGGCGAGGCTGCTGCGCTCCGTCTCGAGCTCGTCGATCCGGTGCTTCACGACGTCGCCGATGCTGACGACGCCGTGCAGCGCGCCGTCCTCGATCACCGGCACGTGCCGGAACCGCCGCTCGGTCATCAACCGCTCGACGTCCTCCAGCAGGGCCGTTCGGGTGACCGAGCGTACCTGTGTGGTGGCGATCGCCGCCACCGGCTCGCTGAGCACCGCGGCGCCGCGCGCGGCGAGCGCCCGGACCACGTCGCGCTCGCTGACGATGCCCTGGACGGCCCGCCCGTCGGGCGACACGATCGCGGCGCCGATCTTGTGTTCGGCCAGGACGGTGAGCAGCTCGGTCACGTCGGCCTCGGGAGCGACCGTCACCACACGGTCGCCTTTGACTCGGAGAATGTCGCTGATACGCATGGTCGTCTCCCCTTGATCACGTCGTCGATGTCGCTGGGGCTTACGCCTAGATGCCGTTATTCACGACGTGATGTCAAGAGCCCTATTCGCTGAACAGCCGTTCGGCGGCGTCGTCCCAGGCCTTGACGAGATCGGCTTCCGCCGGGTCGCGCAGCCATTGGATCTGCAGGCCGTCCATCATCGCGACCACCTGCCGCGCCAGCGCCTCGTCGCCGCCGGCCAGCTCGGTGAACGACGCGATCGCCCTTCTTTCCCTCGTACGGAAATAGTCGTGCGCCGGATGGTCGGGCGCGAGCGATTCGGCGTCGAGCACGGCGAAGAGCCGGACGATCTCAGGCTGGCGGGCGTTACGGCGCACGAGGGAAGCACACAGGGTCTTGAGATCCTGGCCCGTCATCTCCGTCATGTCGGATCGGTCGCGCTCCTCGAGGACGGCTATCAGCAGCCCCTCCTTCGAGCCGACGTGATGCAGCAGGCCCGGGACGGTCAGGCCGCAGCCGTCGGCCACGTCCTGCATCGACAGGCCCCAGAAGCCGTACTCGGCGATCAGCCGGCTGGTGACCTCGACGATCTGCTTGCGGCGCTCGGCGGCGGGCAGGCGCGCCCGGTCGCGCCGAAAAGGCTGACTCATGTCTCCCTCTTTCCTTTCGAAGATCATACGACTACCTTGTACCTAGTAAGTACTCAGTAAGCCGCGCCTCCGCCCGGTCCTTGCGAGACTTGACCCGGAAATCGGCCACCGAAGGGGATCCTCGTGGAACTCACCGACCAGGCCGCTCTGACGAGCGGCAGCGCCTTCTGGACCTCGACCGAGGCCGGCGGGGTCCCCCAGATCACGCTCACCGACGGGCCGCACGGCGTACGCATGCAGAGCTCCGCCGAGGACATGCTCACCGGCCGCCCGGCCACGGCCTTCCCGCCGGCGGTGACCTCCGGCTCGACCTGGGATCCGTCGCTGCTGCGCCGGATGGGCGAGGCCCTGGGCGACGAGTGCCGGGCGATGGGCGTGCAGGTGCTGCTCGGCCCCGGCATCAACATCAAGCGCACTCCCCTGGGCGGCCGCAACTTCGAGTACTTCTCCGAGGACCCGCTGATCAGCGGTGTGATGGCCACCGAGTGGGTGCTGGGCCTGCAGAGCCGCGGTGTCGGCGCGTCGCTGAAGCACTTCGCGGTGAACAGCCAGGAGACCGACCGCATGACGATCAGCGCCGACGTCGACGAGCGCACGCTGCGCGAGATCTACCTGCGCGCCTTCCAGCGGGTGGTGACGCGATCGCAGCCGTGGACGGTCATGTGCTCGTACAACCGGATCAACGGTGTGCACGCCTCGCAGAACCGCTGGCTGCTCACCGACGTGCTGCGCGGCGAGTGGGGCTTCGAGGGCCTTGTCGTCTCCGACTGGGGCGCCGTGGTCGACCGGGTGGCCGCCGTGCACGCCGGCCTCGACCTGACCATGCCCGGCCCCGACGAGGCCGGCGACGCCGCGCTGGTCGCCGCGGTCCAGGACGGCACGCTGGCGGCCGGCGACCTCCAGCTCTCGGCCGACCGGGTGGCCGCCCTGGTCGCGAAATCGAAGCTCGACACCACTGGGCCGTACGACGCCGACGCCCACCACGCCCTGGCCCGCGAGATCGCCGCGCGGGGCATAGTGCTGCTGAAGAACGACGGCGACGTGCTGCCGCTGCGCGCCGAGGGGCAGTCCATCGCGGTCCTGGGTGAGTACGCCCGCACCCCGCGCTTCCAGGGCGGCGGCAGCTCCCAGATCACCCCGACCCGCCTCGACGACGCCCTCACCGAGATCACCGCGTCGTCGTCGGCCACCGTGACGTTCGCGCCCGGCTACGGCGCCGACGAGAACCAGATCGACGAGGCCCTGCTCGACGAGGCCGTCGCCGCCGCCGCGAGCGCCGACGTGGCGCTGGTCTTCGTCGGTTCGAAGCAGGAGACCGAGGGCTCCGACCGTGACAGCCTCGACCTGCCGGCCCCGCACCGCGCGCTGGTCGAGAAGGTCGCCGCGGCCAACCCGCGCACGATCGTCATCCTGTCGAACGGCGCGGTCGTCCGCACCACCCCGTGGGACACAGCGGTTCCCGGCATCATCGAGGCGTGGCTGCTCGGCCAGGCCGGCGGCAGCGCCATCGCCGACGTGCTGTTCGGCCGGGTCAACCCGTCGGGCCGGCTCACCGAGACGATCCCGCTCAAACTGGCCGACCACCCGTCCTTCCTGGACTTCCCGGGCGAGGCCGGCCACGTCCGCTACGGCGAAGGCCTGCATGTCGGTTACCGCGGCTTCGACGCCCGCGAGCAGGAGGTGGCCTACCCCTTCGGCTTCGGCCTGTCCTACACCACTTTCGAGTACGGCATGCCGTCCGCCACCGTGACCGCCGACCGCGTCGAGATCACCGTCGACGTCACGAACACCGGCGACCGCGACGGCCGCGAGGTGGTGCAGGTCTACATGGAGGTCACCCACTCCCGGGTGCGACGCGCCCCGCGCGAGCTGAAGGCCTTCGCCAACGTCCCGATCGCCGCCGGCGCCACGGAAACGGTGACCCTGACCGTCCCCCGCGACGACCTGGCCTACTGGGACGAGCGCCTGTCCCGCTGGGTGGTGGAGGGCGGCGAATACCACTTCGCCGTCGGCGCCTCTTCCCGCGACCTGCGCGGCGCCGTCCTGGCCACCATCGACGCCGACCCCGACTCCCAGTGGCCCTTGACCGCCGACTCCACCATCGCCGAGTGGTTCGCCAACCCCAAGGGCGCCGACCTGCTCCGCAAGGCTTTCGCCAACGCCACTTCAGGCTTGGCCGCCCAGACCGCCGACCCCGCCATGCTCCAGTTGCTGGGCGGCCTCCCCCTGAACCGCCTGGGCATGTTCCCCGGCAGCCCTTTCACCCCCGAAACCGTCGAATCCCTAGCAGCCGCCGCCAACGCGTAACCCCAACCCACCGCCTCCCCGGCCACACACCGCCCCACTCCCCCAAGCCACAACGACGTTCCACCGCCCCAAGCCCCACCGCCCCAAGCCCCACCGTTCCAAGCGCCGGCGCCTCAAGCCCCACCGCCCGAAGCCCCCCACCTCAGCCTCACCGCCCCAAGCGCCGGCGCTTTAAGCCCTACCGCCCCAAGCCCCACCAACCACAGCGGCATGTCCGGCCCCACCGCCCGCTCCACCAAGTCACACCGCTTAGCGGCATCACACCGCTCGATCGCGCAGCATTACCTGCGCCAGCGGCTTGCCGTCACGCCCCGACCGCGCAACAGTCGCCCCGCCCGCCACATCGAGGGCGGGGCGCCGCGGTCCAGTCGGCCCTACGCCCGGGCCGCAACGGAACAGCCGTCATCCACGCGGCATCGCTCCAGCCCTCATCCGCGCGCACCGCTCCAGCCGCCATGAGCACGAGACTGAGCCGCCAAACGCGGACCGCAACGGGCAGCGCGCACAGCAGGCGCAGCGGGCCAGCGGCCGGGCCCGCGGGGCGCAACGGATCCGTCGGCATCCGTCGGACGAGCGCAACGGCCAACCACTCTGAGCGCGCGGGCTGATCGCCACACGCCCAGCCCCGTCTCCACACGTTGGCGACGCGTGAAAACTGACCCCCGGGCGACCTGGAACTCGCGCGTCGTCCGGGAGCAATTTTCAGCCGCCGCTGACACCACACGCGCGGGCCGGTCGCCACACGCGCGGGCCGTAACGGACCAGCCATCATGCGGGGCGGGGTGCCGCGGGCCGGCCGCCATGCGTGGATGGGCTAGCCACCAGGCGCTCGTGGAGGCGCGGCGGCCCAGCCGCCATGCCTAAGAGAGGGCCAGCCGCCAAACGCTGGGCGCAGCGGGCCGACCACCATGCGCGGCGTGGCCAGCCACCAGGCGCTCGTGGAGCCGTGACGGGTCAGCCGCCATGCCCGAGAGAGGGCCAGCCGCCAAACGCTCGGCGCAGCGGGCCGACCACCATGCGCGGCGTGGCCAGCCACCAGGCGCTCGTGGAGCCGCGGCGGGTCAGCCGCCATGCCCGTGAGGGGTCCAGCCACCAAACGCTGGGCGCATTGGGCTGGCCACCATGCGCGGCGTGGCCAGCCGGCAGGCGCTCGTGGGGCCGTGGCGGGCCAGCCGCCATGCGCTAGTGGGCCAGCCGCCAAGCGCGCGGGCGCAGCGGGGGACAGCCGCCAAGCGCGTGCGTGCGGGGTGCAGTGGTCGGCTGCCGTGGGTGTGGCGGCGGGCCACCACGTGCGGGCGGGGCGGGCGTCTAGGATGGCGGCGACTGGGACGTCCGAGTTGGATGGCGGGGAGGCGCGACATGAAGGTTCCGGCGGAGATCGCCCGTAGCAAGCAGGTCAGCCTGGTCACCTTCCGCAAGGATGGCACTCCGGTGGCCACCGCGGTGTGGCAGGTGTCCGAGGGCGACACCCTGACCACGGTGTCGCTGGCGGACGCCTGGAAAGTCAAGCGCATTCGGAACAATCCGCGCGTCGAGGTGACGCCTTGTGACATTCGCGGCAAGGTGCCGGCCGGCGCGCGGGCCGTCGCGGCCACCGCTGTGGTTCTGCCGCCCTCCGAAACCGAGCGCGCTCGGCGGCTCCTGGCCGGCCGCTACATCACGGCGCGCATCGGCGCCGCGTTCAGCCGGCTCTTCCGCATCAAGCGGCCGCCCGCCGTCGCCATCGTCGTCACCTTCTGACCGGCGGGCTATCCGGGTGGCGCTGCCACGTGCCCTTGCCCTGGCGCTTGGCCGCGTACATCGCCAGGTCGGCGTCGTGGAGCAGTGACGTCACCGTCGAGGTGGGGGAAGCGCCTGCCACGCCGATGCTGGCGGCTGCTGTCACCGGGGTGCCGTCGATCAGGACCGGCGTCTTCAAGGCGGCCAGGATTCGCGACGCGGTGGCCTCCGCCTCGGCTTCCGTGCAGTCGGGCAGGAGGAGCGCGAACTCGTCGCCGCCCAGGCGGGCGGCCAGGTCGGACCGGCGGATCTGGGCCTGAAGCTTCTCCGCCACGGCCAGCAGCAAGGTGTCGCCCGCGGCGTGGCCCATGGTGTCGTTCACGGATTTGAAGCCGTCCAGGTCGACCAGCAGCACCGACAACTGGTCCGCGGGCAGCGCCTCGGCCAGCCGCTCGTGGAAGTGGGTGCGGTTGGCCAAGCCGGTCAAGCCGTCGAAGTGGGCCTGACGGTGCAGGCGCACCTGGTGTTCGCGCAGCTGGTCGATCAGTTCCACGTTGTCGTGGAAGGCGGCCAGCTGCCGCACCGCCACCAGGCCGCAGATCAGGGCCAGGCCGGCCACCACACCCCACGACCGGGGGCCCACACCGTCCGTCAACGCGAAGACCAGCGCGCCGAAGGCCACGACCATCGCGCCGTACGGCAAGAAGCTGTAAGGCTTTTTCCGTCTCTCGCCGAAGGCCGTGCGGTCGGCGCCGGCCAGGATCTGCTGGATGCGGGGGCCCATGGCGATGAGCAGTGTCGGCAGGAAACGGACGATGTAGAAGTCGGACGCCAGGAAGGCGCCGGCGCTCATCACCACCGCCGAGCCGACCATCGGGATCGCCGCGAGCCGGTGCATGGGGGCGTTGCCGCTGAGGATCATCTTGACCGCCGAGAACGCCGCCGTGACGCACACGCCGGTCGCCGCCAGCACCGCCAGCACGTCGGGGCGGCTGTACTGGCCGGGCACGGCCAGCACGCACCAGCCGACCACGCCGCCGGCGACCAGCACCGTGGCCGCGTCGAGCCAGAATGTCAGACGTTCGCGGCCGGTGCGGCCGGGCTGCGGGTGCCGGAGCATCGCCGTCACCACCGCGGTCAGGCCGACGCCGAAGCAGACCGTCTGCACGGTGCCGCCCGTGGTCGACCACGCGCCGGGCCGCCAGGTGGCGACCGCCTGCCACGTGTCGCCGACGACGAACAGCGCGCCCACGACCACCATGACCCGCCAGAAACGGCGGATCGGGCCGGTGGCCAACTGCGCCACCCGCCACGAGCAGAGGGCCAGCGCCAGATCCAACGGCGGCTGGAACGCCCAGAAGACGCGCACCTGCCAACCGGTCCGGCCCTCGAGCAGGAGGAACAGCACGAGAGCGAGCGCGGTCCACCCGGCGTAGGCCCGCAGCGGGGGATCGCGACGCAGCACGTGCCCTCCCCTCGCGGGCGGCCACTCACCGCCCCAGGGATTCCGATCGGTCCGCCGGAGGGCCGGTTGAGGAGAACCGGGCGGCCAGCAGCCCGCCGACTCCCGGGACGAGGGCCAGCAGCCGGGGCCGCGCTCGGCGGGTGGCGGCCAGCGTCGCGCCGATGACCAGCAGGTATGAGCAGCCGTGGAGGGGTCCCAGCAGTTGCGTGACCGGCCGGGCGTGGATGGTGGCCAGGTTGAGCAGCATCAGCAGCAGGGTGATCAGTTCGATGCGGGCGGCGGCGCGCAGCAGCACGGGTCACGCTCCCGTCGTGGAGCCGGGGCGGACGATCATCAGGACCACGACCGTCGCCCACAGCAGGTTGAAGACGCCCGAGGTCGTGCCGAGGCGGGCCGGCACGGTGGGCCGGCCGGCGACCGCGGCCGCCTGGGCGGGCAGGATCGCGAAGCCGAGCACGGCGGCGGCGACGGCGGTCAGCGCGATCGACACCAGGAGCCACGCGTCGCCGAGCACGCCCAGGGCGCTGGCCGTCGCGAAACCGAAGACCGGGACGGCCAGCCCGAGTACGGCGTAGACGCGGCAGATCCGGTGCAGGGTGGCCAGTTGCGCGTGGTCGTCGCGGCGCAGCGCCGCCGGGAACATGCTGGCGGCCACGGTGACCGGGCCGATGGCCACGATGGCGGCCAGGACGTGGAGCGAGAGCAGGAGCTTTGTCACGATCATCGACCGTATGGGCGGGACCGGGCCGGTGACAGTGGCAGGAATGCCACACCTCAACGGATAATCGCCAACCATGCACCGGATCGCGGTTCTCGCCCTCGACGACGTCATCCCCTTCGACCTGGCGACGCCGCTCGAGGTCTTCGCCCGGGTGCGGCTGGGCGATGGGTCGACCCCTTATGCCGTACGCGTGTGCGCGCCCTCGCCGCGGGTCAGCGCGGGCTACTTCACGGTCTCCGCCCCGTACGGCCTGGACGCGCTGGACACCGCCGACACGATCATCGTTCCGGGCGTCAGCGAGCCCGCCCACCCCGTACCCCCGCAAGTGGTGACCGCGCTGCGGACGGCCGCGAGTCGCGGCACCCGGATCGCCTCCATCTGCGCCGGCGCCTTCGTCCTGGCCGCGACCGGCCTGCTGGACGGGCGGCGGGCGACCACCCACTGGGCCGGCACCGAGACCTTCCGGGCGATGTTCCCCGCCGTCGACCTCGACCCGGGCGTCCTCTACGTCGACGAGGGCCAGTTCCTGACCTCGGCCGGCGCCGCCGCCGGCCTCGACCTCTGCCTGCATCTGGTACGCCGCGACCATGGCTCGGCGGTGGCGGCCGACGCCGCCCGGCTGTCGGTGATGCCGCTGGAACGCGAGGGCGGCCAGGCCCAGTTCATCGTGCCCGAGCGGCCGCCCGCCCCGCGCGGCTCGGCGCTGGAACCGCTGCTGCTGTGGCTGGAGCGGGACGCGCCGGCCGATCTGACGCTCGACGACATCGCGGCCAAGGCCGGCCTGAGCGCCCGTACGCTGAACCGCCGTTTTCGCGAGCACACCGGCACGACACCGCTGCAGTGGCTGCACCGGGCCCGGATCCGCCGGGCGCAGCACCTGCTGGAGACGACCGTCCGGCCGGTGGACCGGATCGGTGCCGAGGTCGGCTTCGGCTCACCGACCGCGTTCCGGGACCGCTTCAAGCGGATCGTCGGAACCACTCCGCAGAGCTACCGGAGGGCGTTCAGGACGCGTTAGCCTCGGCGAACGCCTCGCCGGCGATCTCGATCTTCACGGTCTTGCCGACCAGGAAACCGCCGGTCTCCAGGGCCACGTTCCAGACCAGGCCGAAGTCCTCGCGCTCGAACTGCGCCGTCGCGCTGAAGCCGAAGATGTCGCGGCCGTACGGGTCGCGGCGCGCCCCGCCGTACTCGACCTGAAGGTCGACCGGGCGGGTCACGTCGCGGATGGTCAGCAGGCCGTTGACCACGAACTTGCCGTTGGACTTGGCCGCCGCCGGGATCTCGGACGCGCCGGCCCGCCGGGTCAGCGGGTTGTTGCGCAGCCGGGCCCACTGGAAGATCGCGTCGTTGGTCTCCGGCCACTGCACCCCGGTGCTGCGGTACTCCAGCGTCGGGTAATTCTCGACGTCGAGGAAGTCGGGGCTGGACAGGTGCGTGTCGCGGTCCGGGTTGTGCGTGGTGATGCTGGCCGCCTCGATGGACGCGGTCACCGACGAGCGGGCCGGGTCCTCACCGATGACAATCGTGGCGGTGCCCCGCGCGAACTCACCCCGGATCGGGCTGACCATCATGTGCTGGGCGAGGAAGCCGAGCCGTTTGTGGGCCTCGTCGAGCACATAGACGCCCGGGTCGGGAATGGTCAGGCCGTTCCATTCGCGGATCGGTCGGTCGACCATAGCTTCGCTTCACCCCTCGCCCCGTCGGTTACCCACCGATCTTAGGACGTTCGATTTTGAATTACCTGAGTGTGCGCAGGTCAGTGGCCGGGAACACTGTCGTGAAAGCGCGTCTTGGCCCGATTTGCGAGAGGCCCGCATCACAATGACGGAGCGTTCGTAGCGCAGGGTTTCAACAACCGAAACAAAGAGTCAACAGTGACAATCGCCACTGCTATCGGCTTTTGCCGGTGAGCTCGATCGAATGGATCCGGTCGGCCAGATCGGAGGCGTGGTGGGCCACGATCAGCTCGTCCGCGCCGACCGAGGCGGCGAAGGCATTCAGCTGGTCGGCCACCTCGTCGGCGGTGCCGGTGGCGGTGTAGCGGGTCATCGCGGCCAGCGACGCGCCGTTCGGCGAGGCCAGGAAGGCGTCGATCTCGGCGTCGGTGAAGTTCGCGCCGCGCGCGCCCCGGGTCAGCATCGAGCGCGTCCGCGCCCGGTAGGCGGTCGTCCTCTGCTCCTCGGCCGTCGCCCGGTCGTCGGCCGCGAAGACGTTCATGCCGGCGATCACGTACGGCTGGTCGAGCTGGTCGGACGGGCGGAACTTCTCGCGGTAGACGGTCACCGCGGTGTGCAGGGCGTCCGGGGCGAAGTGCGAGGCGAACGCGTACGGCAGGCCCAGCTGCGCGGCCAGGTTGGCGCCGAACAGCGACGAGCCGAGGATGTAGAGCGGCACGACCTCGTCGGCGCGCGGCACCGCCTGCACGCCCGGGACCCGCGAGCGGCCGTTCAGGTATCCCTGAAGTTCCTGCACGTCCGCCGGGAACGAGTCGGCCGAGCTGTTGTCGCGGCGCAGCGCCAGCATCGTGTTCTGGTCGCTGCCCGGCGCGCGTCCCAGGCCGAGGTCGATCCGGCCCGGGAACAGCGTCGCCAGGGTGCCGAACTGCTCGGCGATGACCAGCGGCGAATGATTGGGCAGCATGATCCCACCGGCGCCGAGCCGGATCGTCGAGGTGTGCGCGGCGACGTAGCCGATCACCACGCTGGTGGCCGACGACGCGATCGTCGGCATGTTGTGGTGCTCGGCGTACCAGACCCGGCGGTACCCGCTGCGCTCCGCGGCGCGGGCGAGCTCGACGCTCGCCTCGAAGCTGTCCCGCGCGGTCTGACCGGCGGAGATGGGCGCGAGGTCGAGCAGCGACAGCGCTGGCGCCATGGTGGGGTTCCTCCCGAAAAGTAGGTTCATGTTTGAACCTACTCCGCGGTCCTTACCTCGACACTGTGCCGGGCGTCACGGGCCGGGCGTCACCGGCGGCGGAACGCGTCCAGCAGGAACCACTCGTCGTCGTGGTGCACGAGCCGCTCGAGCCCGGGCCGCGCGGCCAGCGCCGCGTGCACGTTGAAGCCGTCGTAGTTGCCGCCGTCGGCCCGGTTGCTGAAGTGGACCGAGACGAGGTCGCCGCCCGGTTCCAGCCGCTCGACGAGCCCGTCGAGCAGCCGGTCGAGGTCCTCGGCGGACAGGTAGTAGAGCAGGTCGCCGACGACGATCAGATCGAACGTGCCCTCGGGCAGGCCGGCCGGCAGGTTGGCTTGCTCGTAGCGGACGTTCGGCAGGTCGGCCAGGCTGTCCCGGGCCGCGGCCACGGCTTCGGCGACCGAGTCGACCGCCAGCACCTCGTCACAGCGCTCGGCCAGCATCCGGGTGAGGAGGCCGATCGAGGCGCCCGGCTCGTAGCAGCGCCGGTAGCGCTCGCGAGGCAGGCTCGCCATCGTCACCGCGTACTTACGCCGGTCGTGCCATTTGGTCGCCAGGTCCCACGGGTCGTCCTTCACCAGGTACATGTTGGTGAAATGATCGACGGAGACCGAGGCCTGCGGGGGTTGCGCGTCATCCAGAGCTCTTGCCACGCCCTGAATTGTGCAACAAGCGGCTTTCGGCCACGCCGAGCACCGTGTCGCAGAGCTTGCCGATCACCGCCAGCAAAATGATGGCGAGCAGCATGATGTCGGTGCGCCCGGTGTTCTGACTGTCGATCAGCAGGAAACCCAGCCCCATCGACGACGCGATCAGCTCGGCCGCGACCAGGAAGAGCCACCCCTGAGCGAGACCGAGCCGCAGGCCGCTCAGAATGGCCGGAGTCGCCGCCGGGAAGAGCACTGTGCCGAGAAGACCGAGGCCCTTCCTTCCGTACGCCCGTCCGACCTCCACCAGCTGCGGATCGATGTGCGCGAGCGCGGCCGACACGGTCGTGTAGACCGGGAAGAACGCCCCGATCGCCACCAGCACGATCTTCGGCGTCTCCCCGATACCGAGCCAGAGAAGCAGCAACGGCACCCACGCGAGCGACGGCACGGCCCGGACGGCCTGGATGGTCGGCGAGAGGGCGACCGACGCCGTACGGGAAAGACCCACCAGCCCACCCAGGGCGAGCCCCGCGGCGCCACCCACCGCGAAGCCGATCAGGACGCGCTGGGTGCTGATGGCGATGTGGTGCCAGAGCTCGCCCCGCCCGAGCAACTCGGTGAACGCGGTCGCGACGTCGGTGGGCGGCGGCAACTGGGCGGTCGAGTAGACACCGGAGGTCGCGACCACCTGCCAGAGACCGAGCAGGGCCAGCGGCAGAACCAGGCCCACGGCGCCACGGCCGGGCCTGAGGTTCCTTTTGGTGGCCAGCAGCGTCACGACGCGTCCGTGGCGAACTTGGGTTCGAACAGCGAGTCGATCGCTTCCCGGGCCGACGCCTCGCTCTTCACGGTGGCGTCCGCCACCAGGACCGGCAGGATCTTCTCGAAGACCGCCTTCTGGGCCGCGCCCGGCACCGGGTCGATGTCGAGTTCGGTGCGCTCGGTGAGGACCAGCTTCGCCACCTCGGGCGAGATCTTGGCCTCGCGGGCGTAGAGCGCGACGGCGCGGTCCGGGTTGTCGAGGATCCACTTGCGAGCCCGCTCGTACGCGTTGACGACCGCCTGCGCGAGCTCGGGTTGCTTCCGCAGGAAGCTCTCGGTCGCGTTCAACACTCCGTACGAGTTGAAGTCGATGTTGCGGAAGATCAGCTTGGAGCCCTGGTCGAGCTGGCTCTGCGCCATGATCGGGTCGAGGCCGGACCAGGCGTCGACGTTGCCGCGCTCAAGCGCGGTCCGCCCGTCGGCGTGCTGCAGGTTCACCACTGTGACGTCGCTCGGCTTCAGTCCCGCGCTCTCCAGCGAGCGCAGCAGGAAGAAGTACGGGTCGGTGCCCTTGGTGGCCGCGATCTTCTTGCCCTTGAGCTGGGCCACCGAGCTGATCGGGGAGTTCTGGCCGACGACGATGGCCGCCCATTCGGGCTGACTGAAGACGTCGATCGTCTTGATCGGCGAGCCGTTGGCCCGGGCCACCAGCGCGGCCGCCCCGGCCGTCGAGCCGACGTCGATCGCGTCGCCGCGCAGCGCCTCGTTGGCCTTGTTGCTGCCGGCCGACAGCTGCCACGTGACGGTGACGTTCTTGCCGGCCAGTTCGGTCTCGAGCCACTTCTGATCCCGCAGCACGAGGCTGGCCGGGTTGTAGTACGCGTAATCCAGCCGCAGCGTCGCCCCCTGGCTCTGCTCGGCGCCCGCGTCCTCCCCCTCGACACATCCGGCCAGCAGCATCGTGACCGCCACCGCGGCGGCCGCCGCCCGTATCTTCCGCATCTCGCTCATCCTCTCGATCACAAACGCACGGGGGTGTGGACGCCGAGCTCACCGAGAAGCACGACCCGCAGCGCGGCCAGGTCGGCGTCACCACGATCCCGCGGCCGCTCCCCCGGCACCTCCCGGATCAGCCGCACGCCGGCCGCGCCGCCGCTCCTTTCGTTCGCGCCGCCCTTCTCGTTCGCGCCGAGCAGGACCACGCGGTCGGCCAGGTGCAGCGCCTCGTCCACGTCGTGGGTGACCAGCAGGACGGTGGTTCCGGCGGCCTTCTGTACCTCGGCCAGCAGGTCCTGCATCCGCAGGCGGGTGAGCGCGTCGAGCGCCGCGAACGGCTCGTCCAGCAGCAGCACCCCCGGCCGCCGCGCGAGCGCGCGGGCCAGCGCGGCCCGCTGCGCCATGCCGCCGCTGATCTGCCGGGGCCGGTGCCGGGCGAACGCCGCCAGCCCGACGACCTCGAGCCAGTGCGCGACCTCCTGCCGCGCCCGCTCCCCGGTCACCCCGCGCGGAAGCCCGTACGCCACGTTCTTCTCGACCGTGCGCCAGGGCAGCAGCCGCGGCTCCTGGAACACCACCGCACACCGCGGCTCGATGCCGTCGACGGCCCGGCCACCGACCCGGACCGACCCCTCACTCGGCGTGTCGAGCCCACCGGCCAGCCGCAGCAGCGTCGACTTCCCGCACCCCGACGGCCCGAGCAGGGCGACGACCTCACCCGCGGCCACCTCGAGCGACACCCCGGCCAGCACGGGTCGCCGCCGCCGGTCGGCCGTGAACGCCTTGCCCACCCCGTCCAGCGTGAGCGGAACCGCGCTCACGGCTGAATACATGTCGATGCGTCCATGGCCGGGAGCATACCCAGCATTCCTACATGTTCAATAGACTTATTACTTCTCGATCAGATCGGTCAGCGGCGTCGGCTTGCTGATGTTCGCCGGAGCGTTCCACTTCTGCAGCTCGGAACTGTTGCAGACGGCCACCTTCACCTTGCTCGTGCCGTCCCCGTGCACGTCCCGCGGCTTCGCGTTCTGGTCGGTCGGGGTCAGGCAGAAGCCGGCGGAGTCCTTGATCCGGTAGCTCGTCCCGTAGTCGCCGGTGGCGTGGTAGACGGTCCACTGCAGCTCGGGTGGTATCACCGTGGCGTCCGGGTCGCAGCGCACCACAGTGGTGTAGGCGTTCGCCGCTGTATTGAGGGGCGACTTGAGACAGAAAGGCTTGTTGTAATTCTTGTCGCTTTCATACCCTTTCCGGAGGTACGTAACGACGATCGGGCCCGTCTTGTAGACCGCTGGCGGGGTCGGCACCGGGTGGACCCACCGCTGGTTCCAGTCGACGACGCCGTTCGGCGATTGCTTGCAGAACCAGGCGATCATGTACGTCGAGCCGTAACTCTGATCGGTCACGTCGAGGCATCGGCTGAACTGTGCGTAGTTGACGAGCTGGGCGGTGTCGTCCCCGGCCATGCCGGTGCCGACGCCCGCGCCCGATCGCCAGATATACCTGGTGTAGTCAATGGTCTTGTTGTCCGACTCGATACATCGTCCTATGGAGATGCCACCGCTCGTGGCGGCCGGGGTCGTCACGTTCATACAGAGCGAGGAGTCCGCCGTCCCCTTCGTCAGATTGGTCACGGTGAAACGGCTGGTGCCGTCCAGCGCCCATTGGAACGTCCGATACGCGAACTTCGAGTCCTGGCTCGCGGGGCACGGACCGAACACGACCGGGTCGCCGCTCTTATGGGCCGAGCCCGAGTCCAGGCACATTCCGTAGTTGGCCTTGTTGTCCGACGACTCCGAGTTGATCAGTTTGAGGTAGAGGTCCTCGGTGTAACCGAACTGCTGGCGGCTGCTGCCGTCGCAAGCCTGCATCGTCGGCTTCGTGCCGGCGACCGGTGACCGGCTCGGCCCGGCGTCGATGCACTGGGTGCCTTTCACCCCGGCCGGAACACTGTCGATGCGCAGCTGACCACCGGGAATGTTGGTGTTGCTGGTGGTGAAGAGATACGTCGCGGTCAGCGTCCGGCTCACCTTCCGGCTGGTGCCGGTCGACGTCACCGCGGCGGTCGTCGGCACGCTGGTCGGCGGGCACGACAGCGGCTTGCTCTCCTGGTCGAAATAGGCCAGCGACACCTCGTACTTCAAGCTCTCGGTCGTGCCGGGCACCATCGCGTCGCCGGAGAGCGTACAACCGGGGAGGTTTTCCAACAGGCCGCTGTTCACGCCCTTGTCCGTCATCTTCGCGGCCGCCCGCACCTTGGCCATCATCATGTCCATGCCGGCCTGGGCGGCGTTGAGCGCGCTGTTGCGGTCCTGCAGGTTGCGGGTCGAGGTGATCTGCCGCAGCACGACCGGGGCGATCACGGCCGACATGGCCAGGACGATCGTGATGATGAGCAGCGCCATCGGCATCGAGCCGCGCTCGTCGGTCCGGGGGATCCTGATCACGCCGGCCTCCCGCTGCTGCACGGGTTCTCCGAGTTGGTGTTACGCGTGGTGTTCTCCGCGCTGAACAGCGTGTCGAACGGGATGGTCGTCGTGCCGACGGTGGCGTTGAGACGCAGCCGGATCTGGTAGAACTCGGGCGTGTAACCGGAACCCATGGCGTCGGCGCCGGCGCTGGCCGTGGCGTACGGCTGCTGGGTCGGGGTGATCACCGTGAAGGGCGGCGTGTCCGGCATCTGCGCCAGCTCGCCGGCGACGACCGTGGCCTTCCCCGGGCTGCCCGGCGCCGTCCAGCTGGCCAGGGTGAGCACGTCCTTGTCGAAGACGAGCTGACGGCACCCGGTGGGCAGGGCGAACTCCAGGTAGTAGCGGCCGCCGACGGGCACCTCCGCTTTGAGGGACACCCAGCTCGCGTACCGCAACTGGGTGTCCAGCCGGCGGAAGGCGGCCGCGACCTGGTCACGGGCGAAGGACGTGCCTTCCGTACGGTTGACGGCCGAGTACACCTGCATGATGCCCCCGAAGACCACCACCAGGACCACGCTCATGATCCCCATGGCGACGATCAGCTCCAGCAGGCTGTAGCCGCCGTCCTTCTCTTCCCGCTCAGCGTTCACGTGATCGTCCAGACGAAGGTGAGGACCGACGTCTGCGGCGGCAGCAGGTTCGCCGAGGTCAGCGTGACGACGTACGTACCAGGTGTGTCCGGTTTGCCGCTGATGTTGCCCGACGAGGGGTTGAGCTCGAGCCCCGGCGGCAGGCCGGTCGCCGTGATGCGCGGGCTCAGGCCGAGCACCGATCCGTTGTCGGTGGCCTTGAGGTTCACCTGCTTGCCGGCGGGCGATGTCTGGTCCGGTGCGAGCGGGTCGGGCGAGGTGAAGGAGAGCAGCGTCGTCGTCGTGATGGTCAGCACGAACGACTGCGTCGCCTTGTTGCCGAGAGCGTCGGTGACCGTGATCGCCGGAAGGTAGCGGCCCGGCACGGTGGCGACACCGGAGATGACGCCGGTGCTCGTATTCGGGGTCACCCCGACGGGCAGATTGGTCACGGCGTACGTGTAAGTGCCGTAGCCGCCGGAGGCCACCGGACTGATGCTGACCGCCGAACCCAGGGCCACCGTCTGGTCGGGCACCGCGGCCAGGGCGAGGCCGGGATAGACGACGTAGTTGAATTTCGTCGTCCCGGTGACCTGGTTCTCGTCAGTCACCGTGACCGTGACCGGATAGGTGCCGTCCGCCGTCGCGGTCCCGGTGATCAGTCCGGTGTCGGAGATGTCGAGCCCCGGGGGCAGGCCGTCCGCCGTGAAGGTCTTCGTCCCCCAGCCGTTCGCCGCGGTCGCCTGCACGGAGACCGGATCGCCGGCCCGGCTGCTCGTGGTCGCCACCGTCACCGTCGGCATCAGCACGATCTGGAAGGTGACCGGGAACGTGACGTTGCGCTCCTGCGGCGGCGCCTCGGTGACCTTCACTCGGTAGTCCTGGATGAGCGGCCCGGCGGTCGTGGCGCCGGTGACGAAACCGTTCCCGGCCAGGGTCAATCCCGCCGGCAGCGGGTCGACCACACTCCAGGTGTTGGGCAGCTGGCCGCCCTCGACCTTCAGCTCGACCGACCGGTCGAAGCCCTTGTAGAACACGGCGGTCTGTTGCGGCTTCGGCCCCGTCGGCGACGGCCGGTAGATGTCGAACGTCGGCTCCGCGGCCCGCGCCACCAGCGTCGAGGTGACGTACTGGCAGCGGCCCGAGCCGCAGGCTCTGTTGTTCCACTCGAGCAGCACCACGACCCGGAAGAACTGGAGGTCGTCCGGGGTGTTGAGCCACGACGGCGGGTTCTTGTCCGGGTCGTAGCCGACGCAGTCGCCGCTGACGCGCACGTCGCAGGAGCCGACATAGATGGTGCGGTCGAAGTTGACACCGTCCCACAGCAGGGTCCGGGTCTCGGTCGGTACGGCGGCGTCGTCACCGGAGGTGGCGGTGGCGCCGAGCAGCGGGTCGGAGGAGGCGAACGTCTTCGCCAGATAGGGCTGCACGATCGCCGGGGCCGCGCTGAACTGCTGCTTGACCTTGATCGCGCTGCGGCCGGTCAACAGCGAGCTGCCCTTGAGCCCACGGACCTGCTCGATCGCCATGTTGGCCAGCTGGACCGCGTTCTGCTGGTTCCGCTGCCGCGCGACGGCCTGGAAGCTGGAGATGAAGAACGGCACGGCCGCGGCCATCGTGATCATCACGAGGGTCAGCGCCGTCACCGTCTCGATGATGGTGAACCCCTCGTCCGCGCCCGGATCGCGACCCATGCACCCCTCCTCCACAGGCCCCATCGGCAGCGAAACGGCGAAAAGTAGGGAAACGGGCCACAAGAGCGGAACCCGGCTTGCCCGGCGCTCGCGAGGCCTTCTATCGTCGGGCCTTCGGATCTTCGGGAGGGCGGTGCCGTGCGCGAGCAGGCCTTCCACGCCTTCTTCGAGGCCCACCACGTCGAGCTGTCCCGCCTGGCCTACCTGCTGACCGGCGACCCCACCGCCGCCGACGACCTCGCGGCGGACGCGCTCACCGAGGTGTGGCGGCATTGGGAACGGGTCGCGGCCGCGGACGACCCCGCCGCGTACGCCAAGGGGATCGTCGCCAACCTGGCCAAGAACTGGATCCGCCGCCAGGGCCGGTCCCGCCGCGGCCTCGACCTGCTCGGCTTCCCGCGCCCGAAGCCCGCGCCGGACGTGCCCACGGTCCTCGACGTGCGCAGCGCCCTGCGCCGGCTGCCCTACCGGCGGCGGGCCTGCGTGGTGCTGCGGTACGCGTTCGACCTGCCGGAACAGGAGGTGGCCGACATCCTCGGCATCGCCGTCGGCACGGTCAAGAGCCAGACCTCACGCGGCGCCAAGCAGCTCGCCGAGCTGCTGGACGACCTGCGGCTGCCCGACCAGCTCGGCGGATGGGAGGTGGCCCGGTGACCGAGGACTTCCTCCGCTCCGAACTCCAGCGGGCGGGCGCGGAACACACCCCCGACCGTACGGCGATGCTGAACCGCATGGCGGCCAACCGCGCGGCCACCTCGTCCCCCCGGGGCCGCCGCCTCCGCCTGGCCGGCGCCGCCGCGGCCGTGACCACGGTCCTGGGCCTGGGCGGCGTGGCCCAGTGGGCCCTGGCCGGCGAACACGACCCGGCCCCACCGGCCGCTCCGCCACCGGCCGCCGCGCCCACCACCACGTCCCCGGCGCCCACCACCCCGTCCCCGGCGCCGTCGCCCACCACCCCGTCCGCGACGCGGTCGCCCGCCGCCACCGCCACCGCGACGACGCGGCCGCCCAAGTCGTCGCCTCCGCCCACCTCGCCGCCGGTCATCCCTTCCACCGGCACGGCGGAGGTACGCGGCCACCCCGGCGACACCCAGATCGAGAAGGGCACGTTGTGGTCTGACGGCTCGGTCGTGGCCGACGGCCAAAGCCAGGTCACCCTGAAAGCCGGAACCGCCCTGACCACCCTCGATCTGGTCCTGCGCCTGGAGCCCGCCACCGGCCTGACCACCGGCCAGGTCACCTCCCCCGACCCCCGCGTCAACGCCACCCTGACCCGCGACGACGGCGCCTTGCTCTACCGCTTCACGCTGGCCAAGGGCGAAACCCTCCCAGCCGGCGCGTACGTCTTCACGGCCCGCTACAACGGCGCCATCGCCGACCGCGACGCCACCCGGGACACGTACGAGGCTTTCGCCGACACCACCGTCGGCAACGAAAACAAGCGCCTCCACATCTACGGCAACTACTTCCCCACCCGCTAGAACTCGGTGGTCGCGCCCACCCCATCCGGCAGTTACCTAAGCTTTCGCGCCGCGCCCCGGCGGCCCCAGGCGATGAACAGGAACAGGGCGAACAGCACCACGGGCGTGATCGCGACGGGGCCGCCGTGGAGGATGAAGACCTGCGTGATGAAGGCGCCGACCATCAGGAGCATGAGCCCGGCGGCGGCCGGGAAGGCCAGGCGCGGGATCAGCAGGCCGATGCCGCCGGCCAGTTCGACCACGCCGATGAAGTAGCGGAACCAGGTGGCGGCGCCCATGTTTTCGAAGGTTTGCACGGCGTTGGCCTCGCCGATGAGCCCCGAACTCATCGCTCGACCGAAAGGAATATCTGTCGGCCGGTCGCGTGGGAGGGTCGTGCCAGCAGGTCGGTGATCTGGGCGGCGGGGGCGGGGCGGGCGAACAGGTAGCCCTGGCCCCGGTCGCAGCCGAGGGAGCGCAGCAGGTCGGCGTGGTGTGCGGTTTCGACGCCCTCGGCGACGGTGGTCAGGTCCAGGCTGCGGGCCAGGTCGACCACCGCCCGGACCAGGGCCGTCTGGCGGCGGTCGGTGGGGTCGGCCGGCATGAAGGACTTGTCGATCTTGAGAGTGTCGATGGGGAGGTCGCGCAGGTAGGCCAGCGACGAATATCCCGTACCGAAATCGTCGATCGCCACCCGGACGCCCTCGGCTCTCAGCGCGTGCAGGTGGGCCAGGGCCTGCACGCCCGAGCCGATCAGCACCCCCTCGGTGATCTCCAGGGTGAGCGCGGCCGGCGGCAGGCCGCTGTCGGCGATCGCGCGGTTGGCCTTGCCGGTGAACGACGGGTCGGTCAGCTGGCGTGGGGAGACGTTGACGGTCACGGCTACGCCGTAGCGGCCGTGCCAGACGGCCGCGTCGGCGCAGGCCCGGCGCAGGACGCGCTCCCCCAGCTCGACGATGAGGCCGCTGTCCTCGGCGACCGGGATGAAACAGTCCGGGCCGATCGGCGGGCGCCCGGCGGGCGTCCAGCGCACCAGAGCCTCGACGGCCACGATGAGGCCGCTCGACAGGGCCACGATCGGCTGGTAATGGACCGTGAACTCGTCGTTCTCCAGGCCCGCCCGCAGGTGCTCCACCATACGTACCCGGTCGATCTGCTCCTGGCGCAAGCGCGGGTCGAAGAGCTCGGCCCGGTCCTTGCCCGCCGCCTTGGCGGCGTAGAGCGCCAGGTCGGCGTCGCTGAGCGCCTCGGCCGCGTCGGCGCCCGGCTCCACCAGGCGGATGCCGGCGCTGCCGGTGACGTGCAGGGTGTGCCCACTGACCTCGAACGGGCCGCGCAGCGCGGCCAGCACGTCCGCGGCCCGGGCGGTCACCTCGATGACGTCGGGGGACGGCAGGAGAAGGGCGAATTCGTCACCGCCCGTACGCCCGAGCACCTCCTCCGGGCGCAGCAGCGGGCGCAGCCGGGCGGCGATCGCGACCAGCAGCTCGTCGCCGAGGGCATGACCGAGGCGGTCGTTGACGTCCTTGAAGCCGTCCAGGTCGAACAGGATCAGCGCGCGCGAGGAGGCCATCCCGGTGGTGAGCAGATGCCGGTTGGGCAGGTCGGTGAGCCCGTCGTGCAGCACCATGTGCCGCATCGCCGACGCCTGCCGCCGGGCCAGCCGCAGGGTGAGCGTCGTCCGGACCAGCAGCATCACGGTGATCACGGCGGTGAAGGTCACCGGCACCCCGATGTCCAGCACGTCCAGTTCATGTTCGTCGATGTCGCGGATCAGCGCGTACGCCGTGGCGGCCGGCCCGATCAGCACCAGCACCAGGTGCACCGCCATCAGCTTCCACGACCCCGCCTTGGGCACCGGGACCGCGTGGCGCGAGGCCATCGCCGGGTGCAGGGCGGCCGCCGCGACCAGGGCGAACGCCGCACCCCACCCGGTGATGCTCAGGTCCGGCCCGCGCACCGTGCCGGCCACCGCGACCAGGAAGAGACGGACATCCGCGGCGACGAACAGCACCGTGGCGAGCAGCACGAGCAGGTGCGGGCGGGTCAGCCGTTCCTGCAAGGCGAAGACCCGCAGGGCCAGGGCGAGCAGCAGCACATCGGCCAGCGGGTAGGCGAGGATTTCCGGGGCGGGATACGTGCCCGCGTCGAAGACGTACGGGTCGTACAGCAGGACCCAGGCGACGAGCACGCCCGTGCAGACGATGACGCCGGTGTCGGCCAGCCCGCCCGAGCGCCCGGTGACCGGATCGCGCGGCGGCAGCAGGGCGAGCCCGCAGAAGGCGAGCAGGAACGTCGCCGGGTGCAGCAGGTCGACGACGTTCCAGGTCGCCGAGCCGGCCCAGCTCAGCATGGCCAGGCCGGCGCACACGGCGGCGCCCGCCAGCAGGCGCCAGGCCACCGCCCGTTCGGGCCGGTACAGGCGTACGCCCAGGATGACGCCGGCGCTCGCGGCCAGCGCGATCACCCCGCTGGTGACGCTCTTGCCGGCCGGCCCGAAAAGCTGGGCACCGCCCAGCATCACCGCGGCGGCGGCCAGCAGCCACCACCACGCGTGCTGCCTCACGCCCTCATCTTCGCCGTCGGCCCCGCCCCGGTTCGCCGATTGTGCGAACTTCCCGGGACCGCGGTCTCACCGGTGGGCGGCCAGCGCCTCCGCGGCGAAATGCAGCAGGTCCTCGACCGACGGGACCGCGCTGACCGGCAGCGGCTCGGGGTCCTCGCAGCGGTCCAGCAGCAGCTCGACCAGCGCCGCCCGGTTCAGGATCTCGTCGGTCGAGATCATTCCGGGCAGGATCCGGATCTCGACGGTGTCGCGGATCGGCTGGTCGGCGAAGAGCTGGGTCAAGTTGACGTCGAAGTACTTGGTCAGGCCGCCCTCGGCGGCCGCCTTGGCCAGGTCGTCGAAGCCGGGCACGCCGTCGGCCGCGGCAACCAGGGACGCGGGCAGCGGGGCGAGCCGGCGGCAGGCCGGATTGGTTCCCAGGAGCTCGCGGAGCGGCTCGCGCCAGTGCGCGAACAGCCGCACGACGTTGGCCAGGGCCGACGGCCGGCGGAACGGGGCGCCGTCGACGTGCAGGTGGACGGCCGCCTCGTTCGGCACGGTGAAGCCCAGCTCGCGGGCCGGCCCGAGCAGTTCGCCGAGCGCTCGCTCGTGGTCGCGGGCCAGCGGCGGCGTGACGATCTCGCAGGGCCGTTCACGCTCGGCGCCCTGCGGAGCGGCCAGCGCGATCGTCGCCCCCGTTTCGTCGTCCAGGCGGACGACGTCGGCGATCGGCTCCGGCGTACGGCCCCACAGCTCGCCGGCCGCGTCGAGGACCCGTTCGAGCGGGGCGGCGGGATCGGCCTGGCGGGCCAGCAGCCGCAGCAGGCGCGGCTCGTCGCTCAGCACCCGGTACCAGCCGGGCAGCGCCGGCGAGCGCGGGTTGAGCCCGTCGAGCAGGGTGATGTCGTCGACCAGCGTGCACAGGAGCGTGCCGTCGGCCCGCACCACCTCGAAACCCTGCGTAAGGTGCAGGAACCGCCCCAGACCGGGCACCAGTGACGGTTCGCTGTCGGAGTGCCAGACCGGGCGGACCCGGCCGCCGTGCCGGGCGGCCAGGTCGTCGGCGAGCGTGCGCCGGCTGGCGCCGCGCGGCGCCATCAGCTCGATCTCGAAGCCGATACGCCGGCGCAGCTCCGCCGTCACGGCCGGATCGGCAGCGTCTGACCGGCTAGGATCCGCTTGCCGGCCTCGGCCTTGGCGTCGCCCGTGGAGATCTTCCACAGCTTGCCCAGCTTCACCGCGTCGTCGTAGTCGTAGCCCTTGGCGAAGAAGGCGTTGACGTTCTTCGCCTCCTTGGCCGCCTCGACGTTGGCCGGCGTCGGCTTCACCGGCAGCGTCTCGCCCGCGAGCAGCCGCTTGCCGGCCTCGATCTTGGCGTCGGTCGGGTCGGCCAGCTTCCAGAGCTTGGCCAGTTTCTCGGCCTCGTCCCAGGTGTAGCCGGCGTTGAAGAAGGCGTCGAACTGCTTCTGGTTCTTGTCGATCACCTCGCTCGACGGCTCACTCACCTCGGGGTGGGGCGTGGGCTTGATCGGGAGGGTCTCGCCCAGCAGCAGGCGGCGGCCGGCCTCGGCCTTGACGTTGCCCGGGTCGGTGTTCAGCTTCCAGAGCTTGGCCAGCCTGAGGGCGTCGTCGTAGCCGTACCCCGCCTCGAAGTAAGCCTTGTAGTAGTTCTGGAGCTCGGCCTCGCTGGGGCCGCTGGAGGACGAGGGGGACACGGCCGGAGCGGCGGCCGGGAGCGTGGCGCCGCCGGTGTTGGCCGGGTCGCCCGGCAGGAAGGCCGGCAGGTTGAGCACGCCGGCGATCAGGCCGGCGCCGAGCACGGCGCCACCGGCGGCGTAGGCACCCCGGCGACGGCGCTTGTACTTGCCGGCGAGCTCCTCCACACGGGCGTAGACGGCGGCCGGGTCGGGGGTCTGGTGCGAATACTTCTCGAAGACCACACGGAGCTGGTCCTCGTGCTGCTCAGTCACGACTTCTCCTCGACGGGGATCCGGTTCGCGTGCTCCGAGAGCCGGAGCGATTTCAATGCCCTCGACGCGTGGCTGCGCACGGTGGCGGGTGTGCAGTCGAGCAGATCGGCGATGGAGTCGTCGTCCAGCTGCTCGTAGTAGCGCAGCACCAGCACCGCTCGTTGCTTGCGCCCGAGCGTGGCCAGCCTGTTCCACAGCGCGTCGGCCTCGACGACATCCTGGGCATGGTCGTTCGTCATGCTGCGGGCGTCGTCGATCTCGACAAGGCGCTCCCCGACCGCGTGCACGTGCCGAACCGCCCAGCTGCGCCGCCACGACAGGTACTCGTTGAGCACCATGCGCCGCACGTACGCCTCCGGCGAGTCCGCCTCGCTGATGCGCCGCCATCGGACCTGCGCCCGGGCCAGGACCTCCTGAACGACATCCTGTGCGAGATCGTTGTCGCCGGTGAGGACGACCGCGTACCGCATCAGGCTGGGAAGCCGGGCCATCGCGAATTGCTCGAAGGTCACGAACACTAAGACGTCCCCCGGGCCGCTGTTGTGCAGTCGTACACCAAAGAATTTTTTATTTGTCCGGAACGCCGAGGGGGGCCATCACCCGAAGCGCGTTCGCGGCCAGCCCGATCCGCAGCGGCGTGGTGCCGCCGGGCTCGCCGTCGACCTCGACCCGGGCCGGCCGGTCGGTCTCGAGCCACAGCTCGTCGACCGCGAGGAAGGGCTCCTCGCGCAGGCTGCGGCGCTGGCCGGTCGCGGCGTTGCGCGCCGTCTCGCGCACCAGCTCGATCCTGGCCGGGCCACCGACGGGGTACGCGACCAGCAGCCGGTCGTCGGCGTTGGCGTCGCCGGTGATCGGGCGGCCGGCGTGATGCCCGCCGTTGGCCACGTACACCTGATGACTGGTGAAGACATGACTGCGTTCCCCGGTACGCACGGTGATGCGCAACGGGCGATGCCGGGTGAGCAGGCCGAGCGCCGTCAACGGGTAGGCGACCTTGCCCAGCACCCGCTTGAGCAGCGGCGGCGCCTTGAGCATGACCTCGGCCGACAGCCCGACGCCGACGTGGTTGGTGAACGCCTGGTCGCCGGCCAGGCCCAGGTCGAGATCGATCACCTTGCCCTCGGCGAGGACCGCGATCGCGTCGTCGAGGCCGAGCGGGATCCCCGCCGTACGGGCGAAATTGTTCGTCGTGCCCAGCGGAAGCAGGCCCAGGGCGATGTCGCGGTGGGCCAGCAGCCGGGCCGCCGTGCTGATCGTGCCGTCGCCGCCGCCCGCCACCAGCAGGTCGGGCCCGAGCCCGATCGCCTCGGCCAGGATCTCCGGCAGTTCCCGCGGCCGGTCCACCGGATAGGCCTTGAGCAGCGTGAAACCGGCCTCGGTGAGCCGCGAGCGGGCGCCCTCGTAGAGCTGCCGCCCACGCCGGGAGTGCGCGTTGACGACCAGCACCGCCCGGCGCTCGCCGCGGATGGCCTCGGTCAGCTGCTCTTTCGTACGCATCAGGGCCGACCCTATCGGGTCAGCACCGAGGTCCCCGATTCCACCGCGTACGAGGCGCTGGTGCTCACCGGCGCGTCCGGGACGTCGATCGTCTCCACGGTACGCACGTCGGTGTGCCAGACCGAAGGGTTGACCACGCAGCGCAGATAGCCGCGCCGCGACCCGTCGAAGTACTTGACGTGCGGGTTGAGGGCCGGGTTGACCGCCTTGAGCGGGCCGTCGAAGGCGATCGGGAAGTCCGAGCTGATCGAGGTGGCGGTGAACTCGACGGCGACCGGCCGCTGCTCCGGCTTGTCGAAGTCGGTGCGCAGCTCGCTGAACCAGGTCGAGTGGATGTCACCGGCCAGGATGACCGGGTTGGCGACCTTCGCGGCGGCCAGGTGCTTGAGGAACCGGGTGCGCTGCGGGGCGTAGCCGTCCCACTGGTCGAGGTTGGCCACGATCGGCGGGACCGGGGCGCCGGTCGGGTTGGGGAACTTGATCCGGCTCATCATGACCTGCTGGGCGACCACGTTCCAGCGGGCCGGCGAGTGGTCGAGCCCGGCCCGCAGCCAGCGCTCCTGGGCCTCGCCGGTGAGCGAGCCGGTGGCGTTGGCCAGGCCCGCCTCGGCCAGGCCGAAGTCGCCGGGGAAGCCGCCGGGCTGGTCGGTGCGGTACTGCCGGGTGTCGAGCACGTTGAGCCGCAGCAGCCGGCCGAAGTCGAAGCGGCGGAAGATGCGCAGGTCGGTGCTGCCCGGGCGCAGGTCGGCCCGGATCGGCATGTGCTCGTAGTAGGCCTGGTAGGCGGCGGCACGCTGCCGGGCGAACTGGGCCACGGTCTGGTGCTCGGCGCCGGTGTCGTCGATCTCGTCGATCAGACCGGCGTAGTTGTTCTCGGTCTCGTGGTCGTCCCAGGTGACGATCCACGGGAAGGCGGCGTGCGCGGCTTGCAGGGCCGGGTCGCTCTTGTACTGGGCGTGCCGGGCCCGGTAGTCGTCGAGCGTGACCAGTTGGTCGAGGCCGGCGGTCTGCGGCGCGGTGTGCCGGCGGTCGGCGAAGCGGCTGCTCGGGTCGTACTCGTAGATGTAGTCGCCCAGATGGACCACGACGTCGAGGTCCTCGGCGGCCAGGCCGAGGTAGGCCGGCCAGTAGCCGTTCTGGAAGTCCTGGCAGTTCACGATGCCGAGGCGCAGGCTGTGACCACGCCCGGCCGTCCTGGTCCGCCCGACGGGGCTGATCCGGCCCAGCGCGCGGAAACGGTAGAAGTACTCCCGGCCGGCGTCGAGCCCGCGCGCGTCGACGTGCACGGAGTGGGCGAGCTCGGGCCGGGCGATCGTGCGGCCCTGCCGGGCGACGCGGCGGAAGCGCTCGTCGTGGGCGATCTGCCATTCCACTTCGACGTGCTTGTGAAGCCGGGCGTGGACCAGGCGCGTCCAGAGGATCACGGCGTTCGGCAAGGGGTCGCCGCTGGCCACGCCGAGCGGGAACAGGTCGGCGGCCCGCGACGCATAGGCGGACGCGGGCGGCAGGGCGGCGAGCCCGGCCGCCGCGGCGGCTCCGGACAGGACGTGGCGGCGGGTCAGCATACGACTCCTCGACGTCGAGTGGGACGCGTCCAATCTCGACCGCCACCCTGTCACGAGGGTCACCACCCGGCGAAAGGCCGGTGACGCATATATGACCGCTACGCGTTGGCGGCCCGGCGGGCGGTGTATTCGCCGCCCGAGCGGTGCGACGGGTACTGGATGAGGTTGCTGGGGGCGTCGTCGAGGCCGCTCGACCAGCTGGTGTCGCGCACCCGGAACTGGCGGCCGTAGTCCATCATCCCGTCGATGAGCCGGTCGACGTCGCGGGCCGGGCGGACCACCAGGCGCATGAACTGGCTGGTCATGCCGAGCTTGTTGCCGCACTCGCGGGTGTAGACGCCGTGATTGGCCACCAGGTAGTCGCGCAGCGCCACCCCGGACCACTCGGTGGGCAACTTGACCAGGATGAAGTTGCCCTGCGAGGGGAAGACCGTGAGGCCCGGAACGCGGGCCAGCTCGCCGGCCATGGCCCGGCGGTCGCGGCTGAGCAGGCGCAGGCTGTCCTCGTACTCCTCCTCATGATCCTGGATCATGAAGACCACCTTCTCGGCCAGCGAGTTGAGGTTCCACTTGGGCAGCGCCTTGCCGATCTTGCCGGCGATCGAGGGGTTGGCCATCAGATAGCCGAAGCGGATGCCGTGCAGGCCGAAGTTCTTGCCCAGGCTCTTGAGCACCACCGTGTTGGGGCGGATCACCGCGTCGGGACCGACCGACGGGTACTGCTCCATGTCGGAGAAGTCGATGAACGACTCGTCGATGACCACCAGGTCGAGGTCGCCCAGCATGTCCATGAAGCGGATGACGTCGCGGCGCGGCAGGTAGCAGCCGTCCGGGTTGTTGACGTTGCAGACCACGGCCACGCGGGAGCCGCGGTCGCGGATGAAGCGCACGTAGTCGTCGAGGTTGAGCCGGAAGCCGTCGCGCTCCTGGAGCGGGAACATGTCCACCCGCTTGCCCGTCTCGAGCGGCTGGTCGGTCCAGCGGCCGAAGGTCGGGATCGGAATGGCCACGCTCTCCTTGATCAGCAGGTGGTCGATCCAGGTGATCAGCTCGGTCGAGCCGTTGGCCATGGCGACCGTCTGCGGATGGAGGCCGAGGACGCTGCACAGCTTCTTGGTAATGCTGGTGGAGTCGCTCGGGTAGTACTTCAGGATGTTCTTCAGGTCGCGGCTGAGCTCGTCGAACATCTCGGGAGTCGGGAAGTACGGGTTGCAGGGGATGCAGAAGTCCACGATCTCCACGCCCTCGCCCGCGGTGCGCGCGAGATCGAAGTAGGACGCGCTGTGCGCGCCCTGGTGCAGGATCGAGGTGTCGATTCCGGTCCCCGCCATGACGGCTCCTTGTTCGTGAGAGGTGGCCGCACCTCAGTACGAAGACCGGCATCGAAGGGTTCAGAAATTCTGTTTTCGCAGCTCACCGCCTTAAATGCGCCTTAACTCCACCTGTGAGCCAGATCACTTCGAGGAGATTGCCCAGGTCGGCGCGGGTTCATCCAAGGTCATGTGGGATCCGTCGCGGGAAAGTGTCGGACCCCGGCCTTAGCGTCGGGTCATGACCGAAACCACGCGCGCCGTGACAGCAACCGTGCTGCGCACCCAGGACGAGGTGGAGGCGCGGATCCGCGCCATCTGCTTCAAGACCGGCCCGCCCACCTACATCGGCGCCGAGCTGGAATGGACCCTGCATCACACCGTGGCGCCCTCGGCGCCGCTGACCCCGACCGAGATCCGCGACGCCCTGGGCCGCTACACGCCGGAAACCCTCGGCTCGTCCGTCCCACCCGACCCGCTTCCCGCGGGCGGCGCGGTGACCGTCGAGCCCGGCGGCCAGGTCGAGATCTCCTCCGCCCCCGCCACCTCCCTTCCCGCGCTGCACGCCGCGGTGAACACCGACACGGCGTTCCTGACCGAACTGCTCGCCGAGTCCGGCCTCTCCCTCGGAGAGCACGGCACCGATCCCTACCGCGAGCCCCGGCGGCTGGTGCGGACCCCGCGCTACGACGCGATGGAGCAGGCCTTCGACACCCGCGGCCCGGACGGGCGGGTCATGATGTGCGGCACGGCCGGGCTCCAGGTCTGCCTCGACCCCGGTCTGGACTCCCTGCGGTGGGCGGCCGTCTCCGCCATCGGCCCGGCGATGGTGGCCGCGTTCGCCAACTCCCGGCGGCACGCCGGGCGTGACACCGGGCTCGCCTCGGCCCGCATGGCGGCCTGGTGGGCGATGGACCCCCGGCTCACCCATCCGGTACCGGCCTTCGGCGACGACCCGGCCGGCGACTGGGCCCGCTACGCTCTCGACGCGCCGCTGACCTGCGTACGCCGCGACGGCGACTGCTGGGACGCGCCCCGGGGCCTGACCCTGCGCGACTGGGCGCGGGGCGCGCTGCCGTGGCAGCCGACCCACGACGACGTCGACTACCACCTCAGCCTGCTCTTCCCGCCCGTGCGGCCGCGCGGCTACCTCGAGGTGCGCTACCTCGACGCGCAGCCCGGCGGCGACTGGATCGTGCCGGTCGCCGTCATCGCCGCGCTCATGGACGACCCGGGCGACACCCTCGACCTGGCGGCCTCCACCGCCGGCCGCTGGACCGAGGCCGCGCGTCTCGGCGTCGCCGACCCCGCCCTGCGGCGTGCCGCCGCCGCCCTGCTCGACCGGGCCTGCCGCCGTCTCGGCGGCTCGGGCCTGGACCCGCATGTCGTCGAGTCCGCTTCGCGGCTCCAGGAGGCTTTGACATGACCATCGAGACCGAACGGCTGCGCGACCGCGTGGCCGCCGACATGATCCGCGCCCGTGAGCGCACCACCCTGCTGACCGAGGCCGTCGACGACGGCGACCTGATCCGGCAGCACTCCGCGCTGATGTCGCCCCTGGTCTGGGACCTGGCCCACGTCGGCAGCCAGGAGGAGCTGTGGCTCGTACGCGACGTCGGCGGCCGCGAGCCGGTGCGCCCCGACATCGACGAGCTGTACGACGCGTTCAAGCACACCCGGGCCGACCGTCCCGCCCTGCCGCTGCTCAGCCCGGCCGAGGCCCGGCGGTACGTGGCGCAGGTGCGCGACAAGGCGCTCGACGTGCTCGAGGCGGCCCGCTTGGAGGGCCGCCGGCTGACCGTCGACGGCTTCGCCTTCGGCATGATCGTGCAGCACGAGCAGCAGCACGACGAGACCATGCTCGCCACCCACCAGCTGCGGGTGGGCGCTCCGGTCCTGACCGCTCCCCCGCCGCCGGCCGTCTCCTCGCCGGTCACGGGTGAGGTGCTGGTGCCGGGCGGCCCGTTCGACATGGGCACCGACACCGAGGCGTGGGCGCTCGACAACGAGCGGCCGGCCCACCGGGTCGACGTCCCCGCCTACTACATCGACCGGGCCGCGGTGACCAACGCCCAGTACGCGGCGTTCATCGCGGCCGGCGGCTACGACGATCCGCGCTGGTGGAGCCCGGCCGGGTGGGACCATCGCCAGGCGGCCGGGCTGACCGCGCCGCTGCACTGGCGTCGCGACGGCGACGGCTGGGTGGCCACGTCGTTCGGCCGCACGGCCCCGATCGTCGCCGGCGAGCCGGTCGTGCACGTCTGCTATCACGAGGCCGAGGCGTACGCGGCGTGGGCCGGCAAGCGGCTGCCGACCGAGGCCGAATGGGAGAAAGCGGCCCGCTACGACCCGGCGACCGGCCGGTCCCGGCGCTTCCCCTGGGGCGACGAGACCCCGGACAACCGGCACGCCAACCTCGGCCAGCAGCACCTGCGTCCGGCGGCGGCCGGCGCGTTCCCCGACGGCGCGTCCCCGCTCGGCGTCCACCAGCTCATCGGCGACGTGTGGGAGTGGACCTCGACCGACTTCGCGGGCTATCCCGGGTTCGCCCCGTTCCCGTACCGCGAGTATTCCGAGGTCTTCTTCGGCCCCGACTACAAGACGCTGCGCGGCGGCTCGTTCGGCACCGACCGGTCGGCCATCCGGGGCACGTTCCGCAACTGGGACTACCCCATCCGCCGCCAGATCTTCAGCGGCTTCCGCCTGGCCCGCGACGCCTCCCCGGACGCGGCTCGGGACGCCTGATGTGCCGTCACCTGGCCTACGCCGGGCCGGCGATCCCGCCGGCCCGGCTGCTCTTCGACCCGCCGCACTCGCTGGCCCACCAGTCGTGGGCCCCCCGCGACATGCGAGGCGGCGGCACCATCAACGCCGACGGCTTCGGCGTCGGCTGGTTCCCCGGCCCGGTCCGCTACCGGCGGGCCACTCCGCTCTGGAGCGACACCACCCTGCCCTCGCTCGCGGCGTCGCTGACGGTGACCGGGATGCTGGCCGCCGTGCGCAGCGCGACCGAGGGCATGCCGGTGGTGGAGACGGCGGCGGCGCCCTTCGGCAGCGGACCCTGGCTGTTCAGCCACAACGGCAAGGTGGCCGGCTGGCCCGGCTCGGTGGCCAAGCTCGCCGCCGCGCTGCCGGCCATCGACCTGCTCACCCTCGAAGCCCCGACCGACGCGGCGCTGCTGTGGGCCCTGGTGCGCGACCGTCTGCGGTCCTCGTCCCCGGCCGAGGCGGTCGCCGCGACCGTGGCCGACGTCGAGGCGGTGGCGCCCGGGTCCCGGCTCAACCTGCTGCTCACCGACGGCGTGACCATCGTGGCCACCACCGTCGGTCATTCGCTGTCCGTTCGGCGCGGCGACGGCGTGCTGGTCAGCTCGGAGCCGCTCGACGACTCGCCGCAATGGCGGGCCGTGCCCGACCGTCACCTGCTCGTCGCCACCGCCGGCGACCTCGTCCTCACCCCCCTGGGAGCGCCATGACGACCACCGATGTGTACCTGGACGACGCCTACGTGGAACGCTCGCTGCGCGCCGACGTGGTGGCCGGGCTGACCGCCGACCCGAAGTGGCTGCCGCCCAAATGGTTCTACGACGCCCGGGGCAGCGAACTCTTCGAGCAGATCACCGAGCTGCCGGAGTACTACCCGTACCGGGCCGAGCGCGGCATCCTCGCCGCCCACGGCGGCGACCTGCCCGCCGTACGGACCCTGATCGAGCTCGGCTCCGGCTATTCCACCAAGACGCGGCTGCTGATCGACGCGCTCGCCGCGCTCGAGACGTACGTGGCCATGGACATCTCGGCCTCCGCCCTGGACGCCGCGGCCACCCGCATCGGGGCCGACTACCCGTCGCTGCGGGTGCACAACGTCGTCGGTGACTTCGGCCGTCACCTCGGCCATCTGCCGGACGGCCCCGACCGGCTGGTCGCCTTCCTCGGCGGCACCATCGGCAACCTCGAACCGGCCGAGCGGGCCAAGTTCCTGACCGCGATCCGCGAGGTGCTGCGTCCCGGTGAACATCTGCTGCTCGGCACCGACCTGGTCAAGAGCCCGCGGGTGCTGGTGCCGGCCTACGACGACGCCCAGGGTGTGACGGCCGAGTTCAACCGGAACGTGCTGCGGGTGATAAACGGTTCGCTCGGGGCCGACTTCGACGTCGACGCCTTCTCCCACCAGGCGCTGTGGGACGACCGCAACGAGTGGATCGAGATGCGCCTGCGGGCCCGCTGGCCGATGCGGGTCACCATCCCGGCCGTCGGCCTGGTCGTCGAGCTGGCTACGGGCGAGGAGATCCGCACCGAGATCTCCGCCAAGTTCCGCCGCGAGGGCGTCGCGAAGGAACTGGCCGAGGCCGGCTTCAGCCTCGACCAGTGGTGGACCGACCCCGAGGGCCGCTTCGGGCTCTCACTCGCCGCCGCGGTCTGACACCCCGTACACCACATGAAGAGCGTCCGTCCGGAAAGGCTGAGCGGGGGAACTCATCGGTTGAAGCGGAAGACCGCCACCGACTCCGTCTGGCCCAGGCCGCCGACGAGGAGTTTTCCGTCGGGCTGGGCCACCAGTGTGCTGCCGCGCTCTCGGCCGCCGTCGACGTCGGTGGTGTCCGACCAGAGCAGCCGGCCGTCCGCGCGGAACTCGGCGAGCAGGACGTCGTCGTTCTGTTCACCGGTGACCGTGATGCGGCCGCCGGCGCCGACGACCGGTGAGTTGAGCCGGCCGAAGGCGGTGGTCACGAGGCCGTCGCGGTCGAAGCTGCGGTCGGGGCGGCCGTTCGGCAGGAAACGCAGCAGGGCTGTACGCCGGGTGTCGTCCTTCTGCGTCCACGCGGTCACCAGGACGCGCCCGTCGGCGGTGACCGTCGGCCCGCCACCGCCGTCGATGCCCTGCGGCCCGGTGATGTCGCGGGTCACCCGGCCGCCGTTGCCGAAGGAGGGGTCGAGGGCGCCGTTCGGGGTGAACCGGGCCAGCATGATGTCGCCGGTGGGCTCGGGCAGGGTGCTCCACCACATGGTCGAGCCGCTCACCACGATGCGGCCGTCCGGGGCGACAGCCATGCCGTTCACCTGGTCGAAGTCGCGCTCGCCGACGTCGGCCCGCACCACCCCGCCGGTGCCGAACGTGGCGTCGGGCGTGCCGTCCGGCAGCAGCCGGGTGAGCACGGGCGGGGCGCTGCCGTCCTCGGTGGCCGCGTCGAACGCGACGAGCAGCTTGCCGCCGGCCAGCGCCGACAGCCCGGTCACCCGGGCATCGGTCACGCCCTGCCCCAGGTCGGGCCGGATCGTGCTCAGCACGGTGCCGTCACCGGCGTACGTCACCAGCAGGGGAAGCTGATGACCCTCGGGACTGACGGAGCCACCCACGACGATCCGCCCGTCCGCCAGCAGGGCGAGCGCCGACGGATAGTTCCAGTAACCGCTGGACTCGACATCGGTGCTGACCCGCCCCCAGACGCCGAAGGACGGGTCGGGAAAGCCGTCGGGCGTCAGGCGCAGCAGGTTGAAGTCGGCGTTACCGGGCGACATCGCGATGATCTTCCCGTCCGGCTGCACCGCCAGGGCGGTGATCTCGTCCCCCGGCCCGAAGTCGTCGTAGGCCACCCCGGTCAGGGCGAACGAGGTGTCGAGACTCGGTTTCCGGATCGCGGCCTGCGCCCCGGCCGGCGCGATCAGCGCCCCGGCCACGACGGCGGCCAGCAGAGTATGTACGCGCATGGCGACCACCTTCCTCACTCACGGTCCACGCTGGACGACGCCGGGTCAGTCTCGCGGGGCCGATGTGAGGTGGGTGCTAACAGTTCACGATGCGCGAGAGGCGCCCTTCCCGCCGGAACGGGAAGGGCGCCGATAAATCCCCCATCACGGATCGTCAGGAATCGCTGAGGTTCCTGGCCCACCGCGTCAGATGCTTCGCGATCTCAGGTTCCCGGGCGGAGACCTCTCCCGCCAGCCGGAGCAGCGTGGCCCGCAACTCCGGCTCGTCGGAGCGATCGATCTCCGTCAGGTACTCCCCCATCACCTCTTGCACCTTCACGGCGAAGCTCGAATCGACTTCGTCCGGCTCCGCGGTGTCGAGCATCTGCACGCAGCTCACCATGGCCAGAATGATGGGATCGACGTTCATTACGGGGCTATCCTCACATTGATGTTGGAGACGCCGGCGTCGCTGAGCCATCGCTGGGCCTGAGCCATCACGTTGGCGTTGGGAACTTCCCAGACCGCCTGCAGTCCGTGATATGCGGACGTTCCCGCCTGGCGCCTGGCCTCGTCGATCATAGAGTCCGACGTCCACGGAAGAACACCGTTCTTGCGGTCGATGACCTCGTTGCCGTCGATGCCGTCGAACTTCGCCGTGACGTCTCCGTCCCGTCCGGGCATCGACAGGCGGGGCACCTGCGCCCGGCCGGTGGCGATGTCCGAGCGGGCACCCGACACCCCCGACTCGTATTCGTACGCCCTCTGCTGCGCCGGCCGGGCCCGCGGGCCGGTACGCATGTCCGGTCCCTCGCCGACCCATTCGACGTGGTCCCGGGCGTTGGGGCTGGCGTTTCCGCAGTTGTTGTTGTGGACGAGTACGGGGATTTCGCCGGCTACCGCGTAGTACGTGTGCAGGCCGTCGACGGTGAGGTCGTACGTGATCTCCCGGTGCTCGTACGACCGGACCGCCGAAACCTGGACGTACGTGCCGGCCGACGTGCGCAGGAGCTCGCCCTCGCGCAGGTCGCCCGCGTCCACCCACTTCTGGCGGGTCTGAGACCAGAACGGGTGGTGCTCGGTCGCGGTGATCGTGTGGTCGGCGCCGTCCTCGCCGGCGTCGGCCACCGTGACGTCGACGAACTCCTTGTCGTCGTCGGTGCGGATGGTGTGCGTGACCTGCCGGTCACCCGTCTCACCGGTCTCCGGGTCGGTCGCCTGGACGGTGTCGCCCGGCTCCACCTCCTCGATCGGCTTGCTGGTGCCGTCGGCCAGCAGCACCGTGGTGCCGGCGACGAAGCTGTGCCGGACCGGGATCGGGCAGGAGGCCCCGTCGCCCGCGTCCTTCTTCGTCTTGGCCTTCGCCTTGGCGGCCAGGGCTTTCGCCTTGGCCTGGGCTTCGGCCGCCGCCTTCTTGGCCGCTCTCTCGGCGGCCGCCTTGGCCGCCGCCGCCTTGTCGGCCGCCGCCTTGGCCGCTGCCGCCGCCGCTTCCTTGGCCGCCTTGGCCGCGTCCTCGGCGCCCTTGATGATCGCCTTGGCCCACTTCAGCTCCTGGAAGAAGGTGACCACGGCCTTGCCGGCCTTGTAGATCGCCTCGGCGATCTTCTTGGCCTTGAAGATCTTGCCCCAGGGCAGCGCCCCGACGACCATCGAGACGCAGGCGACCAGGTCGCCCTTGAGGCAGTTGAGGATGTCGTTGATCCCGAGGAACTCCATCAGGATCTGCCCGCCGGCCTCCAGGATCACGTCGAGCGTGCTCTTGGACTGCAGCTGGTTGGCCTTGGCCAGATCCTCCGGCGACGGGCCCTGTGCGGCCGCCGGCGTCGCCGACGTGGTGGTGGGCCCGGCGTCCGGCACCAGACCGGTCGGGTCGCTGTACGCCACCGGGTTGTTCGCGGCGTACGTGTAGGCCGAGCCGGCGCCCGGCCCGGTGGGCATCGGGTCCCGGCTGTCGAACCGGCCGGTGCCCGGGTTGTAGTTACGGGCCCGCAGGAAGTAGTTGCCGTCGCCCGAGGTGTTGTCCTGGTAGGCGCCGGCGTACTGCAGCGGGTTCTCGATGCTCTCGCCCGGCAGCTGCTGCCCGGCCAGGGTGGGGCCGACCCGCGGCTTGCCGAACGGGTCGTAGTCGTATCCCTTCTCCAGCGTGCCGTTCGGCGCCAGCAGGTTCGCCGTGCCGCCCAGCCAGTCGTGGGTGTACGCGTGGACCCCGCTCGCCGGGTCGAGCAGCGCCAGGGGCTCGTCGTCGGGCCCGTACGTGAAGCCGCGCTTCTCGGTGACCGCGCCGCCCTGCTCGACGGTGTCGATGGCGATCTGCGGCAGCGTGCCGGCCACGTCCCACGACCAGCGCTGCGTCGAGGTCTGCTGCTTGAAGGCCGACGTCGAGGACTGCCGCAGCCCGCTCGCGTCGTAGGTGAACGTGGTCGACTGCCCCGACGCCAGTGTGGCCTTGGCCAGGCTGTTGTCGAGGTTGTACTCGAACTTGTCGCCACCGGCCTTGATCTGGTTGCCGCGGTCGTCGTACCGGTACTCGGTCTCCCGCTCGTGCGACGGGCCCTCGACCTCCTCCTCGGTGAGCTGGTCGGCGTCGTCGTACTCGTACTCGGTCTCGTCGTTGCCGGCCGTGCCGGTGCGGACCTGCTTGGTGCGGTTGCCGTTCAGGTCGTACCGGTAGTCGATCCGGCCGACCGGCTTGACCGTCTTGTCGGTGCAGGACGCCACGCCGTAGCAGGCCGAGAGGACCTGGTCCGCCTCGTCGTAGCTGTAGGCGACCGACTCGGCGACCCCGCCGCGGGTGGTGACCACCCGGCTCGGGTTGCCGACCTTGTCCAGCGTCAGGTCGTACTTGGAGACCGGGTCCTGTACGCCGGGCACGGCCGCCCCGGTGCGCTCGGTGCCGATCGAGGTGAGCCGGCCCGCGTCGTCGTAGACCCGCTTCTCGGCCAGGCCGGTCGCGCCGGGCAGCGTGGTGGTGGTCCGCCGGCCGGCCACGTCGTAGCCGAAGGACCAGGTGGCGCCGGCCGCGGTCTGCTTGGTGATCCGGCTGGCCGCGTCGTAGTCGTACGCCACCGTGGTGCCGTCCGGGTACTGCCGGCTCTTGATGTTGCCGCGCGCGTCGTAGTCGTACGAGAAGGTCTCGTCGGCGCGGCCGGCCTCCTTGCGGGTGACCGACTTGATCTGGTCCTCGTCGTCGTAGACGACCGAGCGGACGCCGGTCGGGTCACCGTAGGAGGTGGTCCGGTCCTTGGCGTCGTAGCCCCACTGGTAGACCGGGCCGCCGGTGCCGAGCGTGCGCTTGGCCAGGCGGTTGACGATGTCGTACTCGTCGACGATGGTCCGCTGGGCGATCTCGGCCGGGCTGAGGTCGTCGAGGTCGTCGTCGTCCCCGACGGTCAGCGTCTGGATCCGGTTGCCGTCGGCGTCGTACTTCGCGTACGTGCTGCGCCCGATCGGGTCGCTGGTGCGCAGCAGCCGCCCCGCCTCGTCGTAGTAGACCGAGGTCGTGTTGCCCTTGGGGTCGGTGATCGAGGACAGCGCGCCGTCCTCGCCGTACCGGTAGAGAGTCGAGTCCTCTTCCGGATCGTCCGAGTCGAACTCGGCGTTCGGCGCGGTGACCGTCCGCGGCTGGTCGTCGTCGTTGTAGGTGTAGCGGGTGACGTGACCGTTGGCGTCGGTGGTGGAGACCGTCCGGTTCAGCGCGTCGAACTTCGTCGTGCTGACGTTGTCCAGCGCGTCGACGCTCTTGACCGGGTTGCCGGCCAGGTCGTACTCGAAATGCGAGGTGAACCGCTCTTTGTCGGCCCCCTCGACGTTGCCGCGCGGCTCGGTGACCGAGGCCATCAGACCGTCGTCGGTGTACGTGAACGTGGTGATGCCGCCGGTCGGCGAGATCTCCTTGATCTTGTGGCCGGCCGCGTCGTACTCGGTCTTGGTCCGCGCCCCGCCCGAGTCCGTGATGCCGGTCTGCCGGCCCGTCTTGTCGTACTCCATCGCCGCGGTCCGGCCCAGGCTGTCCCTGGTGCCGGTGACCAGGCCACTGTTGGCCCGCTGCGACGTCGAGGACTTGCCGAACTCGTCGACCGTCTCGACGCTGCGATCGAGGTCGTCGACCTTGAAGTCCTTCACGACCACCTGGCCGTTCGGGTACGGCCGGCGCATCTGGATCAGGTTGTCGTTGTGGTCGTACTTGTAGCTCGTGGTGAAGTCGGCCTTGGTCGCCCCGGGCACATTGCCGCGCGGCGAGGTGACCGACTCGACCAGGCCCTTGACGTTGTACGTCCAGCTCGTGACCAGGTCGGCCTCGTGCTTCATGTCGATCGCGGCCGTGGCCCGCCGGCCGGCCGGCGTGTACGTGTAGAGCAGCGTGCGGCGCGCCTCGAAGGTCGCCTTGGGCAGGCCGTTGTCGAAGTAGGTGTACGAGGTGGACACCCCGCCCGCCGTCGTCGACTTCTTCAGCCGGCCGGCCGCGTCGTACTCGCTGATCTCCGGATTCTTCTTGGACGGCTGGTAGACGGCGACCATGCGGTCGAGCTCGTCGTAGACCGAGCGGGTGGTGTAGTTCTCCCGCTTGGCGCCGGCCACGGTGCCCCGCGGATCGGTCTCCGTGACCTTGCGGCCGACCTCGTCGTAGCCGTACTCCATCCGCCGGCCCTCGGGCGAGACGGTGGCCTTGGTCAGACCGGCGTTCACTTCACCGTTCGGGATGTTCTCCAGCTTGGAGACCTTGCCCAGCCGGTCGGTGACGGTCAGCGGCCGGCCCCGGTCGTCGTACGTGTAGGTGATCGAGTGGTTCTCGGGGTCGGTGCTCTTGATGAGCTCGTCGAACTGGTTGTACTCGTCCTTCCACGTCTGCCCGTCGGCGTCGACGTGGGTGGTCGGGTTGTTGCGGGCGTCGTACTGGGTCTTGGTGCTGAATTTCCGGCCCGGCGCGAACTGCTCGATCAGGTTGCCGGCCGCGTCGTACTGCGACTCGTGCTGGTTCTGGTTGCCGTTGACGACCAGGTTGCGGTTCAGCGTCGAGTCGTACCGGTGATTGTTGGTGTCGCCGTTGCCGCGCTGCGAGTGCAGCAGCACGTTGCCCTTGTAGCCGTCCCAGACGACCACGTTGTCGGCGTCGGTGGTCTTCGCCTCCTGCTTGGCCGCGTTCCACTCGAACGTCGTGGCCGCGCCCAGCGCGTCCAGCTGCCGGGTGACCCGGCCGGTGGCGCCGTACTCGTTGGTGAACGTCACCACCTTGCGCGGGTCGACGGCCTGGGTGAGCAGGCGGGCGGCGTTGTACCGGTACTGCCAGATCTGGCCGGCGGCGTCGATCACCTTGGTCAGCAGGCCGTCGGTGTAGAAGTACTGGGTCTTACGCCCGTCCGGCAGCGTGATCGACTGGATCAGCCCGCCGGCCGTCTTGGCCACGGCCTTGCGCCCGGAGGCGTCGGTGACCGTGATGCCGGTGTCGGCGTGCGCGAACCGCAGGCCCACCTGACGCGGGTTGAGGATCGAGGTGAGCCGGCCCTGGGCGTCGAAGGCGAACACGATGTTCTCGCGGGTTACCAGCTCCCAGCCGTCGCCGGCCCGGCGCAGCGTCGACCGCACACCCGGCGGCCGTACGTATCCGGCGCCGTCGGCCTTGAACACCGTGTCCGAACCGTCCTCGGCGCGGACCAGGACACCACCGTCGACCGGGGTGACCTTCAGGTCGTACACCCAGGCCCAGCCCGGCCCGAAGGCCGAGGCGCCGGTGTTGAGCGACGAGTACCCGCGGGTCGAGCCGAACGGGACGCCGAACGAGACCATCGACAGGTCGCCCTCGGTGAGGGTGAACCCGCCGGTGCCGGTGTTGACGCCGATCGCGCGCACCGCTTGGCTGGCGTTGGTCATGCCCAGCGCGGCCGAGCACCCGCAACCGGCGGCCTGCCGGTCCGGGATGGCGGGCGGGTCGATGGTCGTCCGCGGTTGCGCGTTCTCCGAGTTGGCCGACGGCACCTCGCCGTCCGGGTAGAGCCCCGTGATGGTGACGAAGTAGCTCTTCGTCGCGTCGAGCTGCCAGCCCTCCTCGGCGCCCAGCGACTTGCAGTAGCTGCGCAGCTCGCCGCAGCCGTCGTTGCCGAGCTTGTCGCGGCCGAGCACCGCCGATTCCTGCTTGGTCTGCGACTCGGTGTCGTACAGGTCGACCCGCCACGAGTCGAACCCTTGGTCCTTGAGGTTGAAGTAGGTGACGAGCGAGGTGTCGCCGACCACGAATCCGGGCCGCAGCAACACATCCACAAAAGCTTCGCCCGGCGCCGCCGCAGCGGCCCGGGCGAGTGCGGCCTTGCCTATTTTCTCGGCTTTGCCGCCGGCTTCGACCAGCGGCGGTACGACCGGAGGCCGCTCATTCTCGGCCAGGGCGACCTCGCCGGCGGCGCCGGCCGGGACTCCGCGCTGCTGCGGCCCCTGTCCCGCGGTGACCTGAGGAACGTCGCCGGGATCGGCGAGGGCCGGCACCGACGCCGGCGGCGCCAGTGTTCCGACCAGAAGAAAGGCGCTGAAGCCCGCCAGCCAGCGGGCCCGCGCGAAACGACGCGCATACGACATGTTCGATGACCTCCCCGTGAGATGACCTCCGGGAGCGAAACATGCAGATGCATCTATAAGCTTGATCTGTCCTAGATCTGTCACGGTGGTCTGACTGATCCACAAGGGCCGGAATTCGGTGTCGCCCCGGCCCGGAATCCGATGGAAAACAACGGTGAACGAGGAAGTTCTCCCGGGCGGCAACACCGTCGGCGCGACCCGCGTCGGTGACGCGGTCCACAAGCGAGCATCGCCGTGGACGGCGACCGTGCACGCGCTGCTGCGCCACTTGGAAAGCGTGGGCTTCGAGGGTGCCCCACGGGCCCTCGGCTTCGACGGCGAGGGCCGCGAAATCCTCGGGTACCTGCCCGGCGAGGTGATCGGCGGCCGGGTTCCGTGGCCGGCCTGGGGACGCCGACCGCTCACGCCGCCTGCACCTCCTGCTGGACGCCTACGGCTACGAGGGCGACCGCTCATCCTTCGGCGCCGTCATCGTCACCCGGACCCGCCGCCAGTCCGCGGTCATGCGCCAGCTGGCCGACTCCGGCGACCCGGCGGCGATCGCCCTCCTCCCTGTCGCCGCCAACCTGGAACAGTCGGCCCAGGAAACCGAAAACCTCCCGCCCGGGTTCTGGACGTGAGACTTCTCGTCGCGCAGCGGATCCGAGCTGGGCGGGAACCGAACGGGTTCGGCCGAATGGGCGGCGGGCGAGCGCTGAACGTCAGAGGCGAGTAGCGCGGGCGGAGTGGGCCGCCGGTCGTTGGGCCGATTCATGCCAGCAAGCGGAACGTTAGCGTCGGGCCGGACGGGATCGTCTGACAGTTCGGAGGCGCGGTGGCATTCGGAGCCAAAGGACTCGCCGGGGGCGGCGTGGTGGTGGTCGCGGCGGCCGCCGTCGTGGGGTGGGGGCTTCTGCGCGACGACCACGTGACCGCCGGCAAGCCGGTCGCGGTCCCGAGCGTGGCGGCCAGCGCGGCGCCGCTCGACAGTGCCCATGCGACGGCGTTGTCGAAGCAACTGACCTCCGGTGACGAAGCGCAACTCCGCCGCGCGCTGGCCGTGCCGCCGGGACAGGCGCTGGAACCGGCCGCGGCCGGGCAGCTGGCCTCGCTGGGGTCCATCACATTCGACCTCGGCAGCTTTCGCTATCTCGACGGGAGGACCGCCCGGGTACGGGGACGGGTCGCCACGCCGCCCGCCGGTACCGATGCGGAATGGACGTTCACGCTGGCCCATCTCGGGCCGCAGTGGATGCTCGTGGACGGGCGGCCGGCCGCATGAGGATCCGGGGCGCGCTGACGGGGCACCGGCCGGGAACTCGAGAAGCGCACCGGGAAGCGCATCCAGCCGTTCTACTTCGACTACGGCGACAACAGCACCACCTGGGCGGCCGACCGGCTCGTGGCCGGCTGCCTGGCCGAGTACATTGCCGCGGTCTCCGAGGCGTACGGCAAGAAGAGTGGTGGTGACCGCAAGGTCATTCTGGTCGGGCATTCGATGGGCGGACTGGCGTCGCTGTACGCCGCCCAGAACGACCGGGTGCGGGATCGCGTCGGCGGTCTGGTCACGTTCGATACCCCGTACCTCGGAAGCCCGTTCGGTAATACCGCCGTGGCCAAGGTCTGGCAGCAGGTGCGACTGAACAGCGAAAGCTGCACCATCACGAACGACGCGATGCTGCGGATCGCCGCCCCCACCCTCGTCGGCCCGCTGGCCGGTGCCATCGCCGAGCTGAAGTTCGACGAAAACGCGCTGGACGGGCTGATCGAAGGCACGATGACCCCGGCGCTGGCCGTCTATCTCGGTGTCGCCACGCTGACCGCCGGGTGCGGCCACATCAAGGTCACCGAGCACGGGCCGGCGCTGGATCACGCGGCCGCCGCCCTCAAGCAATACCTCGGCCGGCTGGCGCCGGGCACGACGGTCCGCGACCTGACGCCGGTGACGGCCGGCGGCGAGGTGGCCCCGGGATGGAGCGTCGTGGACGACACGAACGCGGGCGGCGTCGACTGTAGCTACAACATCGCCAGCCCGGTCGCGAAGAAGGGCGACATCTACTTCTGCAGCCCCAGCGCGGCGATGGCCGACGCCCGCTGGGTGGAGACCGGGCGAGCTTCGATGCTGTGCCTGAGCGATCCGATGAGCCGAAGGGTGGTGCGATACCGGATGGAGGGCGCAACCGGCGGCGCGGCGTCACCGACCGGACCGGCGGAACACAGCGGCACGCCGGCTCCCCTCCGCCTCGACCTCGACAACGGGGCGAAGTGCCGGATCCGTAACGGCGGCAGCTGGGGCGTTCAGGAGGAGAACCCGGACCTCGTCGGCTTCCACAGCTGCGACGGCGGTCTGGTGGTGTGGGCCGGCCGGAGCAGCCGGACCGGGATCAACCAGTCCGGCAAGTCCTGGACGGTCCGCACGGGCAAGGAGACCGGCGGCCTGACGACCCGCGAGGTTCGGGTGGCCTACTACGTGGCGACCGCCTAACGCTGGAAGGTCTGCGCGGCCTTCTCCAGGCGGTCGCGGTAGCCGGGCCACCAGTCGCGCTCGGCCGGTGGGAGGTTGGACAGGCCCTCGCGGACGCCGGCCGCGCCGTCGATGAGCTCGCGGACGATGTCGGCGTGGCCGGCGTGGCGGTGGGTCTCGGCGGTCACGTGGACCAGGATCTGGTGCAGGGTCACCGGCTCGTCGCCCCACCACGAGACCCGGCCGGGGCCGTCGACCGGCAGGGCGGCGATGGTCTCGTCGGAGTGTGCCCACACCCGGCGGTACAGGGCGATGATGGCCTCCCGGGACTCCTCCGGGGTGGCCCACATGTCGGCGTTCCACTCGGCGTCCGGGTCCATCCACGGCATCGGCTCGGCGAACGGGCGGCCGAACGTCTCGCCGAAGTAGCCGCCCTCGACGCCGGCCATGTGCTTGACCAGGCCGAGCAGGTTGGTGCCGGTCGACACCAGGGGGCGCCGGGCGTCGTACTCGGAAAGGCCGTCGAGCTTCCACACCAGCGCCTCGCGGGCCTGTTGGAGGTAGCGGTGCAGGGTGGCGATCAAGGGATCCATGGTGGACAGAATGCCCTACTCGGGCGTCCGGTACGGTCCCCGGCCCGGTTCCGACCGCACCGAACTGGTTCTTTCGACGATGCACCATCGTCCGAAATGCCGATCTAGCCGATCATCAAGGCGCGGAGACTTGCCCGATGCGCCGCACACCGCGCCACTCCGACCGCGAGTGGCCGGGCCAGCCCAGGCCCCGGCTGTGGGACCGCCTGACCTCGTGGGAGCGCGCCCTGGTGATCGTGACAGTCCTTCTGCTCCTGTCAGCGGGCTGCATGGCCGCCCTGGGAGATTAGCCCGTTCCGCGGCTTCTGCGCCGGGCGACCAGGACCCCGACCGCGGCTAGCCCGTTCCGCGGCTTCTGCGCCGGGCGATCAGGACCCCGACCGCGGTTAGGGCCAGGACCGCGCCGGTGATCACGATGCCGACCGGCACGCGGGCGGACGATTCTGAGACCGGAGCCGCCGCCGTCGCTGGTGCGGAATTCACGGCTTGAGTCGACGGGGACGCCGAAGCCGGCGCGGGCTCCGAGGCAGGTGCCGGATTTGTCAGCCGATAGCGCAGAATCTCGGGTTTAGCGCCCTCCGAGATCGTCAGCAGGGCATCGCCGTCACGGCTGTAGGCGATCGATTCGCCCTGCGGCTCGTCCGGCAACGCCGTCTGGCGAGGCTCTCCCCCGGTGATCGCCGCGACCACGTCCCCGTCGCGTACGTCGAATTCGAACGCGTCGGCGTACGTCCTCAGAACCGCCCTCGTCCCGTCCCGGCTCACCGCCCCTCCGGTGATCACCAGTCGCCCGGCCAGCGAGAACGGATTGCTCGTCGTGGTCATCGGCAGCCGGACGTCGCCGGCCCGCTTCAGCGCCGTCGTCTTCTTCAGCGGCCCCGCCGGCACGTACGCCCCCGCCCCCAGCGGCGTTTTGGTCACGATGACCGGCGTACCGTCCGGGCTGAGCAGCAACGCCTCCGCGTCGTGGGCCCCGTCCGGATATCTCAGGCGGAAAAGCTCGGGTTTACGCCCACCCGGCGCCAGCCGCCACAGACCGACAGTCTCCCGTACGGCCGAATTGTCCCCGATGTCGGCCACCCACACCGTGCCGTCCGCGCCCAGCGCCAGGTCTTCGGTGTCCCGAGGGCGCGACGGATACGCGACCGTCCGCACCACCTTGCAGCGCCCGTCCAGGAAGAAGATCCGCCGCCCGGCCGGATCGTCGGCCCCGTCGTTGACGACCACGAAACCGTTCTCGGTGGTCGCCATCCCCGAGATCTCGTTGAGCCGGCCGTCCCCGACCCGGCACACCCGCTCGGGCGCCGCCGCCGCGTACGCCGGACCGGCCATCGCCGCCACCAGCACCGCCGTCACCGCCACCGTTCCGGAAAGGCGTCTCACCGCTGACCCCGTATCCCCCCGCTGCCTGTACCTTCTCCGCGTGGGAATGATATTCGTAGGCCGCCGCCTGCCGAACGACGAAGTCGAGGCCGTCCTGGACGACCCCGAGGCCATAGACGCTTTGCTGTACGGCGACGGCCCCGGCCAGATCGACCTCGACAAGTCCTGGCACGCCCTGCATTTCCTGCTCACCGGCACCACCTGGGACATCACCGAGGGCGCCGGCTCGGCCCTTCTCGGCGGCACGGTGGTCGGCGACGACAACGGCTACGGCCCACCGCGCCTCCTGCGCCCCGCCGAGGTCCGGGCGGTCGCCGACGCTCTGACCCCCATCACCCCCGACATTCTGCGCGCCCGCTGGAATCCCAAGGCGCTGTCCGAGGCCGAGATCTACCCCGACGCCTGGGACCCCACCGACTTCGGCCACTACCTGGAGCCCAACTTCACCACCCTGCGCGACTTCTACCGGGCCGCCGCCGCCGAGAACCAGGCCGTCCTGATCGCCATCACCTGACCGCCTCGACCCATGCGTCGTCAGCCCGGCCCTCGACGACGAGTCGGCAGGCGTTCCACCGCGCTGGCCGGGACGGTGGCGACCAGGTAGTCCTCGGCCAGGTCGGACTGGATGGCGATGGTCGGCGCCCGGCTGACGTACCGGACGGTGAATGTCGTCTCCCGGAGCCGCGTCCCGTCGTACCCGGCCAAGCTCTCCGGCAGTTCGCCCACCAGCCGCACCTCGTCGCCCGGCCGGAGCGGGGCGTCCTGCGCGACCTCGCGGCGCTGCACGGCCGTGATCTCGCGAATCAGGGCCTCGAGCGCCTCCGTGTCGGCGCCGTAGTGAACCAGCAGACCCGCCTCACCGAAAACCGTCTCGGATTCGGCTCGGCTGAGGTCCGCCAGCGCCTCCGCCGCCGCCTCGGCCAGCCCGGGCGACGCGGCGACCTGCTCCGCCAGGGCCTGCAGCAGCCGGGCGATGACATTCTCCGCCGTGTGCTCGTTCACGACCACATCCGCCACTTCCGGCCGGCGGCCCCCGGCCATTCGCGGAGGCGGGCGGCCAGCGTGCCGCCGAAGGCGACGGTCCACTCGTGGGAGGCGTACGCGATCCAGTCGTGGTACTGGTCGGTCCAGACGCCCTCGGCGCCCGTGTAGACAGGGGCGAAGTCGTCGTCCACCTCGACCAGGCAGTCGACGTCGCCGGCCTCGCGGAGCTCGATCACGCGCGTACGGCCGAGCTCCCGGAGAACCCGGCGGACCTCGGCGGCGCCTTCCCCGTCCCACATCGACTCGTCGAGCACGAGCACGTCCGGCGGCACGCCGGCGCCGAGCATGGGGTGCCAGACGCCCGCGTCGCTCACGCCCCAGCGGCGCCGCACCTCCGTACGCCAAGCCTCTGATTCCTCCGCGGTGAGGACCCGCCGGTACGGAAGCGGCGCGGCGGTCAGATCTGGTTGGGCCAGCCAGTGGCGGACCTCGGCGACGAAGAGCTCGTCGGGGAAGGCGAGCAGGGTGGCGGCCAGGGTATCGGCCGGCGGGAGGTCGTCCGGGTCGAGGCGCTCGATCTCCACCAGGAGCTTGCCGGCCTGGCGCCGCATCAGGTAGCGGCGCGCCCGCCGGTACAGCGTCGTCGGGTCCATCGGCGCATTGTGCCTGGGTGCGGGTATCTTCGACCCGGCCGGGGTGTGGGGAGGGCTGGGATGAGGACGGCGACGCGGCGGTTCGCGCTGTGGCGGACGGACATCGACGAAGGCGTCTGCGCGGCGCCCGAGGAGTGTGTCCGTGAGCTGCGGGACCGCGAGACCGTCACGGTCGTGATGGAGCACCGCCAGCTCGGGACCACGGCCGTGCGGGCCGAGTTCACGTCGACGCTGCGGCAGGACGTCGAGTGGGAGTTCACCGGCATCTCCTGGCCGCCCGACGTGCGCCCGGGCGTGCTGGTCACGGTCACCTGGCACAAGGCCAAGGACGCCGTCGTCGTACGGACCGCGCCGCTGGACGAACCGGTGCGGGTCGACGGCGTCGACTACTTCCACGAGTACGACCCGAAGGTGGTGACGCGCGAGTTCGATCCGGGCAAATCCAACCGCGGTCACGTTCTCAACGCCGTACGGCGTCAGGGCCGTGTCTTCGAGGACGGCAGCGCCGTCCTGCCCGAGGAGCGGGTCAGTTCCCTGAGCGGGCTGGGCCGCGGCGCGAAGGCCGCCTTCCTGCTGCGCAACGCCGTCGACCAGCTGATCCGGGAGGGCTTCCTGACCCGCGTCGAGGGCAGCGTCGACTCGTCCGGCTACCCGTCCTACCCGCCGGCCGACGGCCAGAAGACGGCCGACATGCTGTTCTACGCCCCGCTGGTCGAGCCGATCGAGTTCGCCGACGAGGACGGCGAGCACGGCGACGGCGCCGAGCGCCGGGACCATTGGGTACGCGGTTTCGTGCGCCGCCTGCCGCCCGGCGCCCACCCGTCGGAGAAGCAGCTGAGCGCCCACGAGCAGGCCGTGGAGAACGCCCAGATCGGCGCGGGCGAGCTGGCCCCCGGCTACACCTTCGTCAAGCGTCACCATCGAAACGGCTGAGGTTCCAGTACGCCGGGAGCGCCGTCCCGCACAGCGCACAGGTGAAGTCGCCGTGCCGGTAGCCGATACGTTGACCCGGTGACTTCCACCGACTACACCGCCACGTTGCCGCGCAAGCGCATGGGGGCCGCCGCCCTCCTGACCGACGCCGCCGGCCGGGTCCTGCTGGTCGAGCCCACCTACAAGCCGTACTGGGAAATCCCGGGCGGAGTCGTGGAGGCGGACGAGTCCCCGCACGCGGCCGTGGCGCGCGAGCTGGCCGAGGAGCTGGCCCTGACCCTGAAACCGGGCCGCCTGCTGGTCACCGACTGGGTGCCACCCCGCGAGGGCCGCACCGAAGGCGTGATGCTCGTCTTCGACGGCGGCACCCTCACCGAGGACCAGGCCACCCGGATCCGCGTACCACCCGAGGAGTTGCACGGCTGGGCCTGGTCGACGGAGCGCGAGGCCGAGGAACGCCTCTCCGGCCTGCTGGCCCGCCGCATCGTGGCCGCCCTCCGAGCCCGCGCAGCCGAAACAGCCGTCTACCTCGAGAACGGCTATGTGGTCTGAGAATCGGCCGCCGGGTTGGAGTCACGCCACCGCCGGCGCGGTAAGCATCAACCGAGCCGTTTGATGTTCTCGGCCTCGTCCGGGTCGGGGGTGGGCTCGGCCAGGAAAGCGCGCAGGACCTCGACGGCCACGTCGGGGGCCAGGCGTTTCAGGCTCATGGCCAGGACGTTGGCGTCGTTCCAGAGGCGGGCGCCCCGGGCCACCCACGGGTCCCAGGCCAGGGCGGCCCGGACGCCGGGGACCTTGTTGGCGGCGATGGCCGTGCCCGTGCCGGTCCAGCACATCACGACGCCGTAGTCGGCTCGGCCCTCGACGACGTCCGATCCGACGGCCCGGCCCAGTTGCGGCCAGGTCGCGAAGGACGGGCGTACCACCTCGTGGCCGTCGTCGGTCAGGGCCTGGAGCACCGCCCGGGTCGTGTCGTTCTCGTCGTCGCTGCCGAAGGACACCCGCATGGCTGTCAGCCTATTGCAGCCACGGGTCGACCAGGATCTTCGCGTGCCGGCCGGCCCGGCCCAGCTCGTCGAAGGCGTCCGCCACGCCGTCGAGGCCGACCACGCCGGTCAGCAGGGGGCGCGGGTCCAGTTTGCGGCGGGCGACCAGGTGCAGGGTGGCGCGGAACTCGGCCGGGTCGTAGCAGAACGAGAAGCGCAGGTCGATCTCCTTGTTGCTGGCCATCGTGGGGCGGAACGTGTCCGGTTGCATGCACACGCCGACCACCACCACCCGGGATCGGAACGGGGCCCGGGTCACGATCTCCTCGATGACGCCGGGCACGCCGACGCACTCGAAGACGACCGCGCCGCGCGGGCCGGCGCCCAGGCGCTGGGCCGCGCTCAGAGCCGACCACCAGGGAAGACCCGGCACGGTACGCAGGGCGTGCAGCGCGTCCAAACCGGTGCCGTACAGTTCCGGCGCCGATGTGACCGGCCCGGTGCCGAGCATGCTCCACGGGGATTCCAGGGCCGGGTCGACCACGACGTCGGCGCCGCACGACCACGCGAGTTCCCGCCGGCCGGCCGAGTAGTCGCTGGCCACGACGTGGCGTACACCCAAAGCTTTGAGCATCAGGATGACCGCCAGGCCGATGGGACCGCAGCCGATGACCACCGCGGTGTCACGCCGGGACACCTGGCCCCGGCGGACCGCGTGGTAGGCCACGGCCAGCGGCTCGGTCAGCGCGGCCAGGTCCGCCGGCAGGCCCGCCGGCACCGGCATGGCGGCGTCCTCAGCGACGAGCATGTACTCCGCGTACGCGCCCGGGGCCCGAGTCGACAGACCGATCATGTGGATGTCGTCGCCGTGCCGGATCAGCGGCAGGGCGACGACCGCCTGGCCCGGGCGCCAGCGCCGCCGGCAGCCCGGACCGTAGGCGTCGACGGCGCCGGTGAACTCGTGACCCATGACGACCCGCTGCTTGGCGCGCATGAAGTCGGGGTAGCCGACCTCGGCCGCCACGTCGGCGCTCACGTCCGGGTCGACCCGGACGTGCAGGTCGGAACCGCAGATGCCGGCCCGGGTGACGCGCAACCGGATCTGGCCCGGCCCGGGCGCCGGACGGGGAACGTCGGCGACGTCGAGCTCACCCTCGTGCAAGACCACCGCTCTCATGCGTTCCATCGTCATGCATCACTTCACCACGACACCACCCCCGCGCCGCCGAAGAACGCGCCGGCCGGGCCGCCGTCGGGCGGGGCCGCCAGCCGCAGGGCGGTCGCCGCGCCCCGCTCGGGCGTGCGCTGGCCGCGGAAGCCGTTGAGGCCGGTCGCCACGTTCGGGCCCCGGCCCGGGGTCCGCGACCACGCTCAGCAGCCGCTCCCGCGCCCTGGCCATCCTGATCAGAACCGCGACCCGCCGCCGAGCCCGGCGACACGCTCGATGAGCTCGACCGTCTGCCGCTGGTCGAGACAACTGGTGACGAGCCGGGCGAAGGTGTCCCGGCACTGCGCCACCTCGGCCGCTTGCCGTACGAACCGATGCGTGCCCCGATACTGCTCGATGTAGACGACGTCCAGGTCGGGTGCCCCGGAGAATTCCAGGATCGCCATGGAGGTGCCCAGCAGGGCGTGCTCGCCGGCGTCGAAAGGCCGGATCCGGACGTCCACGGTCGGCAGCCGCGACATGGCGACCAGATGGTGCAGCTGCTCGGTCATCACGGTCCCGTCACCGATTCTCCGATGAATCACCGACTCGTCCATCACCGCGAACAGGGTGAGCGGGCGTGCCCCGGTCAACCGCCTCTGGCGGCCGAGACGAAGCGAGACCGCGCGGTCGGCCCGAGCCGGCTGACTGTCGTACACCAGGGAGAACAGCGCCCGCATGTACGCCTCGGTCTGCAGTAGCCCCGGCACAGCCACCGGCTCCCAGTTGTGCATCACCGACGCGTCGGCTTCGAGCTGGACGAACGGGTGGGCCCGCACGATGTCGCGATACTCCCACCACCACGCCCGCTCCCGTGGCGACCGGGCGAGCTGCATCAAAGACTCGCGGTACTCCCGGTCCTCCACGCCGTAGAGGGCGAGGAGGTCCTTGACATCGCGGGCCGTCACCGCAACCCGCGCGGCCTCGATGCGGGTCACCTTGGCCGCGTGCCACTCGAACTCGCGCGAGACCTGCTCCTGGGTCAGCCCGGCGGCCTCGCGGCAGCGCCTGAGCTCCGCGCCGAGGCGGCGACGGCGAACCGTGGATCCCTCTTCGGCAGACACCAGCCCATCGTGCCAGCAGGGCCTCAGCTGGGGAACGGGCCGCGTACGGTCACTCCGCCGTCGACGGCGAGGGTCTGGCCGGTGACGTAGGAGGCGGCCGGGGAGGCCAGGTAGACGGCGGCCGCGGCGGCGTCGGCCGGGGCGCCCAGGCGGCGCATGGGGATTTCCGGCACGTCCTCCGCCGCCTGGTTCGTGTTCGCGACGGCGGTCGCGAACGCGCCGCACGCGACGATGTTCATGCGGATGCCGTCGGCGGCGTACTCGGCCGCCACCGTTCGGGCGAGGCTGGCCAGTCCGGCCTTGGCGGCGCCGTACGCGGCCTGTTCGGGGGCGGCCATGATGCCGGCCACCGAGCCGACGCTGACGATCGAGCCGCCGCCGCCCTGGGCCAGGAAGGCGCGGATCGCGGCGCGGGCCGCCCGGGCGACGTAGCGCAGGTTCATCTCGTACGCCACATCCCAGTCCTCGTCGGTCATCTCGTGCAGCTTGACCGCGGGCACGAACGCCACCTGACCCCCGACCACCGTGACGAGGGTGTCCAGGCGGCCGAACGAGGAGACCGTACGCGCCACGAAATCGTCGACGTCGGAGCGGGAGCGCACGTCGCCGCTGAGCGCGAGACCCCGGTCGCCGAGCTCGGCCGCCGCCTCCCCGGCGCGGGCGGCGTCGATGTCGGCGACCGCGACCGAGGCCCCCGCGGCACCGAAGGCCCGCGTGATCGCCCGGCCTATGCCCGTCCCTCCGCCGCCGATGACCAGCGCTTTCATGCCGTCCAAGGGCGCCATTGACTTCAACCCCACTTCAGGTTTTAACGTTGCTGCGGCGGTGGCACGGACAACAAAGGAAACACTGTGACAGCGGAGCAGTTCAAGGCGGCCTTCCGGCGCTATCCGACCGGGGTCGCGGTCATCTCCGCCATCGGGCCGTCCGGGCCGGTCGGGCTGACCGCCTCGAGTGTGGCCTCCGTGTCGGTGGATCCGCCGGCCCTGTCGTTCTCGGCCATGGGTACCAGGTCGGCCCACGCCCTCCTCGAGGCCGAGAGCTTCGTCGTCAACCTGCTCGGGCCCGAGAGCGCCGAGGTGGCGCGGCATTTCGCCAGCAGCGGCGGCCCGCGGTTCACCGAGGAGCAGGGCTGGACCTTTCTGCCCACGGGCGAGCCGGCGCTGCGCCACGCCCTGGCCTCGCTGCGGGCGACGCCCCTGCACCGCCTCCCGGTCGGGGATTCGACAGTCGTCGTCGCGTCCGTGCACGAGGTCTTCCTCGGGCCGGTCGGCGGGCGGCTCGTCTACCACGACCGGCAATTCATCGCGGCCGAGGCCACGCCGGCCTAGGTACGGGCCAGCCACCGGCCGGCGAAGGCGACCGCCACCGAGCCGGCGGCCAGGCCCACGGCGACGAGGATCGCGCCGACCAGCCAGAGGCCGGATTCGTCGGAGGTGGCCGCCTTCGCCGACCAGGCGGCGGTGAACACCACCGTCATCACCGCCGCCACCATCAGCGGGTGGGCCCACCGGGCGGCGACCGCCGCGAGAACGATGAGGGTCAGTACGCATCCGGCGACCTGCCACCACGCGTACGGCCCGCTCACCGACTCGGTCGACGGGTCGGTCACGTAGCCGCTCTCCCAACCGAGCCAGGCCGCCCAGGCGGCGAGGGTGAGCACGGCGACGACGAACGGGGTTTTCCACATGCCCGTCATCCTTTCGCCATCGAGGCGGGCCGGTCCTGAGTACGCGGGCTCAACCATTCCGCTGATCGGTGGCAGTCTGTCGGAATGGATTTCGACTCCGGCGCCGGCCTGCTGCACCGCCTCACTTCGTACCAGCCCGACCGCGAATGGGACGCCCCGGTCGACGACCGCCGGGTCCGTCACGACCTCACCCCGAACGATCCGGAGACCTTCCCACCGCCTTACAAGACGTACGGGCCGGGCCTGCCCACTGTCGAGCTTCCCCGCGACCTGCCCGCCTCCGGCGTCCCGGCCACGGCCGTCCTGTCCGGCGCGGCTTCCCCGCCCCAGGCGCTCGACGCCGCGCAGCTCGGCCGCATCCTGTTCCTGGGCGCCGGTGTCGTGCGGACCTCCGTGCGCAACGGCCGCCGTTTCGTGTTCCGCGCCGCCGGCTCGGCCGGCGCCCGTTTCCCGCTCGAGCTGTACGTCTCCGCGCGCGGCGTCGCCGGCGTTCCGGACGGCGTGCACTGGTACGACCCGATGGCCCACGCCCTGCTGCAGATCGCCCCGCCGGCCGGCGGCGACGCCACCACCCTGATCGTCACCGGTGTCCCGTGGCGCACCGGCTGGCGCTACGCCGAGCGCGGCTTCCGGCACGTCTACTGGGACGCCGGGACCCTGCTGGCCCAGCTGGACGCCGCGACCGCCTCGGCCGGCCTGGAACCGCGCCTGCGCACGCTGTTCCCCGACACCCGGGTCGGCGAGCTGGTCGGCGCCGACGGCACCCACGAGTTCCCGGTGGCCCTGCTGACTTTCGGCGACGGTACGCCGGCGGTCGCCCCGACCGGCCCGGCCACTGCCGGCGAGCTCCCGCCGGTCGAGTTCCCCCTGGTGACCGCGGCCCAGCACGCCGGCGACCGGGACACCCTGGGCGCGCCCTGGCCGGCGGCCGTCACGGTCGGCACCCACCCGGGCGAGCAGACGCTGGACGAGGTGATCCGCCGGCGCGGCTCGCAGCGCCGCATGGACCGCACGAAAACGGTGCCCCGCGCCGACCTGGAGTGGGCCATGTCCGCGGCCACCCGCGGCGTCGACGTGCCGCACTGGGTGGTGGCGCACGGCGTCGACGGCCTGGCCCCCGGCCTCTACCGGTGGCCCGGCCTCACGCCGGTCGTCACGGGCGACCTTCGCGGCGAGCTCGAACGGGTCTGCCTCGGCCAGTCGCTGGCGGCCGAGGCCGCGTACGTGGTCATCGCCGCCCGGCCCGGCGACGCGCTGGACGACCGGTCCTACCGGGCGGCCCAGCTCGCCTCCGGCCTCGTCGAGGGCCGGCTGCACCTGGCCGCCTACGCCACCGGCGCGACCGCCACCGGCATGACCTTCCTCGACTCGGAGGTGCCCGCCCTGCTGCACGAGCCCGGCGATCTGGTCACCCTGCTGTTCACCTGCGTGGGCATCGGCGAGTACAAGTCCCGTCCCGGCGGCGCCCCGGGCGCTCCGGTCGAGGTCCGTACGGTCGTTCCCCGGATCGTGGAATGACGGTCAGCAGGCGCACTGCCAGCGGGCGGTCGTGAGGTCCCACCAGCACGACGGGCACGGGGTGTGCCCCGAGTTCGGGGGCACCCACGCGACGAAGGACTCCTCGCGCACCCACTCGGTGTACCGGTCGACGCCCATGGCACCGATGAGGGCCGCCGTCTGCGTCCCCTGGGCGGCCAGCGCCCGCACCTTGCGGCGCACCGTCGCGTCGTCCAGCACCAGGTCCACGGTGAGGGCGCCGTCCGGCACCACGACGGGGTAGCCCGGTTCGAAGATGCCCAGGCCGTCGTTCAGCGGCGCCCAGCGCCGGTGCCAGCGCTCGCCGACCGCGCTGCGCAGCAGCCGGGCGCCGGGGGCGGCCGCCCGGGCGAACGCGGCGGCCGTCCACCGGGCGACCGCGCGGTGGTCGGCGTGGCCGGTGTTGCCGTCGAGTCCGAAGGTGACGACCGTGTCGGGGCGGATCTCGCCGATCAGGGCGGCCAGCTTCGCGACCGCCTCGGCGGCCGGGACGTCCGCGCAGCCGCCGTCGGGACAGCCGAGCCAGTGGTGCTCGGTGACACCGAGGATCCGCAGGCAGCGCGCCAGCTCCGTGGCCCGTTCGGCGGCCAGGCGCGCAGGCGGCCACCGCCGCGGGTCACTCGTGCCGTGCTCGCCCCGCGTGGCGGTCACGCAGACCACCCGGTCGCCGCGCTGGGCGGCCAGCGCCATCAATCCACCCGATAGATATGCTTCGTCGTCCGGGTGGGCCCAAATTCCCAGCAGTGTGTTCATGCCGGCCAGCCTCGGGCCGCCCGCTTGCGGTGCGCTTGCCGGAGACTTGCCGGGTCTTCATCGGTTGGTCAGGTGGATGTCGGATCTGGTGCGCAGGATATCGATCATGATTCCTGGTTTGGTCGCGGGCGTGTTGGTGGCGGCGCTGGTCCCGGCCGGTCACCCGGCCCCTCCCGCCCCTTCGCTCCCGCTCGGCGACTCCGGGCTGGCCGAGACGCGTACGGCGCGGACGCTCGAGCGCGGTGTGACGCTCACCCGGATCGTGCGCGGCACCGAGCCGGCGGCCGCCGGCGACATCAACACCACCACCAAGGGCCCGTGGCGGGTCAACGTCCTGACCATCGACCCGGACCGGGCGCGGGGGCACCTCAAGGCGACGTACGGCGCCGATCTGTCCCGCACCGAGACGGTCACCGACCTGGTCGCCGCCGAGGACGCGGTGGCCGGCGTCAACGCCTCGTTCTTCACGTTCACGGCGAGCCGGCTCTACCCGGGCACGCCGGTGGGATTGGGGGTGTACGGGGGCCGGCTGCTCAGTGAGCCGACCACCGACGGGACCGAGGCCGACCTCGTCATCGACTCGCGCCGCAACACCTTCGCGGTGGGCCGATTGTCGTACGAGGGAACCGTCGTCAACCCGCGCACCAAGGCGTCCCTGCCGATCGCGCAGATCAACGACCCGTCGCCCGCCGTCGCCGAGTTCACGCCGGAATTCGGCGCGCGCACGCCGTCCGGTGACGGCACGGAGGTCGTGCTCGACAAGCGGGGTTGCGTCGTACGCGTCGCCGCCACCCGCGGAACCGCCCTGGCCAAGGGCCAGACGTCGGTGCAGGCCGCCGGCGAGCAGGCGGCGGCGCTGACCGCGCTGGCCAAGGGATGCCTGACCGTGAAGCACCGGGTGACCGACGCTTCCGGGCGCCGGGTGGCCCTCGAACCCGGGACGTACGCCGTGAACGGGCGTTACCGCCTGGTCGAGAAGGGCGCCGTCGTGGTGCCGGACGGCACCGGCAGCTTCTTCGACCGCAACCCGCGCACCATCGCCGGCACCAACCGGCGGGGCGACCTGGTGCTGGCCACCATCGACGGCCGGATGGCCACCAGCGTGGGCACGACGATGGACGAGACGGCCGAGGTGGCCAAGGCGCTCGGGCTGCGCGACGCCATCAACCTCGACGGCGGCGGCTCGACCACGATGGTCGCCGACGGCGCCGTGGTGAACACCCCCAGCGGCGGGTCGCAGCGCCCGGTCGGCGACGCGCTGGTCTGGGACCACTGAGGGATCCTCAAGTCGGCTCCGCCACTACCGATGCTGGGCAGGTCGGTGGTGGCGGATCCGTGAGGGGACCATGAGGAACTGGAAGGCCGCGTATCTGAGCCTGGGTCTCCTGTACGTGGTGGTGCTCGCCCTCTCGGTGAGCGCGCTGTTCAGCGGACACCAGCATTACGACCAGGTGGCCGAGGCCGCCCGTAGCGTCTTCGGCCTGATCGGGCTGATCGCGGCCGTCCAGGCCTCGCGCACCGCGGGGCCGGCGTGGCGGGCGGTGGCGCTGAGCTTCCTGGTGCTGGTGGCCTCGCCCGTGTTCGCCCTCGCCGGCACGACGATGATGGACGATGTGACGCACGTGGCGTTCGTCGTCTCGCTGCTGCTGGCGCTGCAACTGTTCCCGCTGCCGGCGACGTCACGCCGCGAGCGCTGGAAGACCGCGCTCGACGCCTCGGTGGTGCTGGTCGGCGGCTGCATGCTGCTCTGGTACTTCTCGTTCGGCGCCTACATCTCCCAGCACGGCTTCTCCGGCGGCGTCATCGTGCCGGCCGCGGTGTACCCGATCGCCGACCTGGCGCTGCTGTTCAGCGTGGCCCGGGTGCTGCTGCGCGGCACGCTCGGCTCCACGCCGCGAGCGCTGCGCATGCTGACGGCCGGCGCGCTCGTGCTGTTCGCGGGCGACGCGGTCCACGGCTACCTGCGCAGCCACGAGCTGATCGACACGCACTCGCCGTGGCAGTTCATCTGCTGGCTGACCGCCGACGCCCTGCTGGCGGCGGCCGCGGTGGAGCAGAGCCGCGGCGCTGAGGAGCGGCGCGAATACCGGCGGAGGTTCCGGGTCGCGCGCTACATGCCGTTCGCCGCGATCGCCGTCGCCAACGGCCTGATGCTGACGGCCGCGGCCCGGTCCGGATCGTTGTGGCCGTGGGGCGGCCTGGCCCTGGGCGGCACCCTCATCAGCGTGATCGTGCTGGTCCGCCAGACCCTGGTGCAGCGGGAGAGCGACGAGCGGGCGGTCACCGACGGCCTGACCGGCCTGGCCAACCGGGTACCGTTCCGGGCCACCTCGAACCGCGCCCTGGACCGCGACGCCCGAACCGGCAAGCACAGCGCCGTCATGGTGATCGACCTGAACGACTTCAAGGCCATCAACGACACCCTCGGCCACAAGTCCGGCGACCTGGTGCTGGTCGAGTTCGCCCGCGTCCTGCGCGCCTGCGTCCCCGACTGGGGCCTGCCCTGCCGCCTCGGCGGCGACGAGTTCTCAGTGGTCCTGCCCGGCCTGGACTTCCCCGAGCAGGCGTACGACGTGGCCGGCCGCATCGCCTCGTCCCTGGCCCCGGTCATCATCGACGGCAAGCTGATCCCGCTGCGGGCCAGCATCGGCATCGCGGTCTCGGCCCCCGGCGAACTGACCCACGACGTCATCGTGCACCGAGCCGACCTGGCCATGTACAGGGCCAAGGCCCTCGGCCCGGAGACCCGCTGGGCGGTCTGGCAGGAGCACTTCGAACAGGAGAACGCCCCCACCGCGGCCTGATACGCCGGCTGGGACGGCGCCGCCGACGCTGTCGTCCCGACCACTCCGGCTCCTACCGCCACCATGGCCAGAACCCCCGTATACGCCCACAGCCGGATCGCCTTCCTGCCCGAACAAGTTCCTGCTGTCTTCTCTCGTGTCGAGAGGTGAAACCAGGCGGCATTGAACCAGTACACCTCTGCTCGGTGCGGAACAGGCGACCAGCGGCTATGTCGGCTGGAGGCCGGCGGCCAAGGTTGCCAGGTGGGCTGAGAAACCGTGCGGGGCGCGGGCGATGGGGCGGGCGCTGGTCGTCACCGGGCAGGCGGGGTCGGTTGCTATGTGGGCACCGGCGGCTTGGAAACGGGCGATCAGCTCGCGGTCCTCGTTGACGGGGACGGGCGGGAAGCCGCCGGTCTCGGCGTAGGTGATGGCGGCGAAGCCCAGGTTGGCGCCGTGCACGTGGGGCTGGGTGGCCCGTCCGTAGGCGGTCTCGTAGACGGTGCGCAACGTTTCCGGCCAGCGGCCCCAATCGTCGACGCGGACCGTGCCCAGCAGCAGGTCGGCGCCGGCTCGGGCGTGCGTCAGCTGCCAGTTCAGCCAGCGGCATGGTACCCGGCTGTCGGCGTCTGTAGTGGCCAGCCACAGGCCGTCGGTTCCGGCTCTCATGGCGTACGCGGCGCCGGCCGCCCGGGCCGCGCCGACGTTGCGCGCGTTCGTGGTGAGCACGTGGGCTCCGGCCGTCCGGGCCGCCGCGGCGGTGCCGTCGGCGCAGGCGTCGGCCACCACGATGAGTTCGGCCGGGACCGGGGACGGGCACGCCCGCAGCGCCCGCAGGCAGGCCGGCAGCAGGGACTCCTCGTTGTGCGCCGGCACGATCACCGCGAGGCGCTTCACGCCAGGCCCTCGCGCTGGGCCACCGATCGGGCCTCGGTGGTGCGGGAGAAGACTTCGAGCAGGAAGTCGGCCTCCTCCAGCCGGGACAGGCGCGCCAGTTCGGGCCGGGCGGCGAGGGCCCGGTGCACGTCGTCGCCGGAGCGGGCGTGTTCCTCGACCGGCCAGCGCCAGTGCACGGCTATCAGGTCACCGCCGGGTTCGAGCGAGTCCACCGCCCGGGTCAGCAGCGTGTCCAGGTCGGCGTCGTCGAAGTAGTAGCCGAGTTCCGACAGCACGATCAGGTCGAACGTCCCGCCCGGCCACTCCGCGGGGATGGTCGCGCGCTCCACCGTCACTCCGGGCGCCCCGGCCAGTCTCTCGGCGGCCGTCGTCACGGCGCTCTCGACCGCGTCGACGGCCAGCAGCTTGTCGCATCGCGGGGCCAGCCGGGCGGTCAGCCGGCCGGTGGAGCATCCGGGCTCGAAAGCCGACCGGTACCGGCGGGCGGGGGCGATCGCGACGGTCAGGGCGTGCTTGCGGGCGTCGTACCAGCGCGACTCGAAACTCCAGGGGTCGGCGTCGGCCGCGTACATCTGCTCGAAGTAGTTGATGGGTGTCGTCATGTCAGCACCACTTCGAACGGGCGCGCGAACCGCGCGAGAACGTGCGGGGGCAGGATGGCCGTGTCGGCCGGATCCGGCCCGAGTGGGCGGATCTGGCTCGGAAAAGCCTCGACGGCGGCCTGTTTGGCGGCCAGGACCTCAGGACTCAGCGGTACGCGGCGAGCCCGCTCCCACGGCACACGGGTGTCGCCCGGCGCGGCCCAGTGCCAGGTCCAGATCGGATACTCGAGCAGCCGGGCACCGGTCCGGGCGCAGGCTTCGGCCGCGGCCCGGCCCACCGCCTCGTGGTCGGGATGACCGTCGCCGCGCCAGGTGGCCAGGCACCACTGGTCCTTCCGGAGCAGCCGGGTCAGTGTGTCGGTGAGGGCCGCTTCGCCGACCTCGCCGTCGGGATGCCCGAGCCGTACGACCGGTGACGTGCCGAGTCCCAGCCGCTTCATCGCTTCCGCGGTCTCGTTCCGGCGGATCCCGGCCAGCCGCTCCCGGGTATGGACGGTCGAATCCGGGTGGGACGCCTCCCCGTCGGTGACGGCGACCAGGGTGACGTCGCCGAGCGTTGCCATGAGCCCGGCCACACCCAGGATCTCGTCGTCCGGATGGGGCGCCACCACGAGCGGCGGAAGCGGCCCCGGCTCCCCGGTGAGCACCGGCCATTCGTTCATCGCCGTCCAGCCGCGCCAGGTCGCCTCGGCTGTCCCCGCCCCGCTGATCTCGGTCACCACGGCTTGCCGCTTCCGGACAACAGGGCCGCGCCGAGCTGTTCGAGATCCTTCTCGGCGTGGCTCTGGCGGAGGTAGACGGTCAGGTCGGCCACGCGGCGGGCGTGCGCCTCGTCCCGGCCGAGCGGGCCCGCGCCCAGCGCGCGGCCCACACGGTCGAGGACTTCGGTGGCGGCGGCCTCGACGGTCGCCCGGGCCCTCAGCGCCAAGCGGTGCGCGTTGCCCGCCGGGTCGGCGTCGATCTGAGCGGCGGCCCCGGCCAGGACCGCGCGGGCCGCGCCCAGGGCCACGTCGACGGCGCCGAGATGGGCCAGGCCGTGCGGGCCGAGGTCGGTGGCGGCGAGCAGGCGGTCGGCCACGCCGACGGCACCGCCGTACCAGCAGGCCGCCACCCCGACGCCGCCGTGCCAGAAACCCGGACGGTCCACATATCGGCCGGGTTCTCCCACGGGCCGGGCGGGGGCGGTGTCGAAGCGAACGGTGCGGCTGTCGCTGCCGGCCATCCCGATCGCGGGCCACGTTCCGTCGACCGGCACCGCGTGCGGGGGCTCGTTCCGCACCGCGAACAGCCGGATCCCGTCCTCGGCGGCGGCCGTCACCAGTGCGTCGGTGCACCACGCGGCCCCGGAACACCACGGGCGCTCACCGGTCAGGCGCCAGCCTCCGGAGGTGCGCTCAGCCCGTACGGACGAAGGCGCCGCCGCCCAGACGCCCCACCTCTCGCCGGACGGGGTTTCGGGCTTTTCCAGGTCGCCCAGCTCGACGCGGATGGCGACGGCGTCGGCGTGGCCCTCACCGAGGCGGGCCTTGACCAGATCCTCGCGGCCGAGCTCGGCCAGAAGGCGGAAGCGTTCAGCTGTGGCACCGTGCCCGGGTAGCGGCAGATCAGGGGGGATGATCATGAGCGGGCATTACCCCGGCCGGCCGAACTCAACCAACCGCTGGGCCTGGCACGACTGTCACCCGGGCGGAAACTGTCGTACCCCCGCCCTACGGTGAGGGCATGGACTGGAAAATCGAGCTCGTCCCCGTGCCGGTGACCGATGTCGACCGGGCCAAGGAATTCTACGTGCGGGTCGGCTTCAACGCCGACCATGACCAGCGGGTCAGCGACAGCCTGCGGTTCGTCCAGCTGACCCCGCCGGGCTCGGCCTGCTCGATCTGCGTGGGCGAGGGCATCACCGACAAGACACCCGGCACCCAGGAGATCCAGATCGTCGTCCCCGACGCCGACGCGGCCCACAAACACCTCGTCGAGGTGGGCGTGGAGTGCACCGACGTCGATCCGCAGCCGTGGGGCCGGTTCGTGCACTTCAAGGACCCCGACGGCAACAGCTGGGCGCTGCAGGAGCTGCCGCCCCGCTGATCAGGTCAGATATCCCCTCTCGGCGAGGAAGCCGGCGTGCCGCTCGTAGTGCGCCGGCTCCCCGGGCGCCAGCGTGCCCAGCCCGTCCACATAGCGGTTGAACATGCTGAACGCCGCCGCGATCAACACCGTGTCGTGGACCGTCCGGTCGTCGGCCCCGGCCGCCCGGGCCCGTTCCACGTCGTCGCCGGTGACGGCCCGCCCGCTGACACGCACCTTGTCCGCCAGCGCGAGCAACGCCTCCATCAGCTCCCCGCCGCCACCGCCGTCCGCGCCGCCGCCGCCCACGCCACCCCCGCCTGCGCCGTCCGCGCCTTCACTGTCCGCGCCTTCACTGTCCGCGCCTTCACTGTCCGCGCCTTCACCGTCCGCGGCGGCGCCGGCCAAGCGGCGGGCCACGGCGCCGTGCGTCTCGGCGCAGAAGGTGCAGTCGTTGCCGCGGGAGACGTGGGCGGCGATGGTCTCGCGCTGGGCCGGGGTCAGCGGGGACGGCCCCCGCAACAGCGTCTCGGCCAGCCCGTTCAGCGCCCCGGCGGTCTCCGGGTAGGCGGCCAGCAGGCCCACCATGCCCGGAAGCGGGGGCAGTTCGATGTGCGGCACGCGGCCACCCTCATTCCTCGATGCGATATCCAGAGCCCGATGCGAACACACGGGTCACGTCGGCGGCGGTGATCCCCCGGCCGGTGAAGCGTTCCACAGCCGCCAGACCCTTCTCCGTGCGGTATCCCCGCTCAGCGAAGTCGATGCCGGCCAGGGCCTCGGTCACCGCGGGCGGCGTCTGTTCGCCGCCGAACGGCTCGAAGGCGGCCAGCAGCTCGCCACGCTCGGCGAACGACAGCCGCGTCATGGCGTTGACGTTCCAGAACATGCTCGCCGCCCGCCCACCGGCCGACGCGGCGCGCAGCACGCCGGGGTCAGCTCCTCGGTAGCCGTTGTCCTCGACCAGGACGACGGCGTCACCGGCGTCGAACGCCGCCACCCACGGATCCACCGACCGCCGCAGGGACAGGTCGCGCTCGATGACGTCGATCGGTTCCGGCCGGTCCGGGTCGGCGCCGAACGCGCGCAGCGCCGCGGCCATCGTCGCCCCGGTCACGACGGTGACCGTGGCCGCCACGGCCAGGCGGCTGCGGCGCACCCAGCGGTAGGCGTGCTCGGGGCGGGCCTCGCGGGCCGGCCCGGTTTCGCCGCGGAGCCGGTATCCGAGCTCGTCGGTGCGCTTGTGCACGGTCTGCGGAGCCGGCGGGGCGGCCCAGACCACGAGTTTGTACCGCTCGAACTCGGTGTCGCCGCTGTCCCGGTCGACGGCGTGGACCCGTACCCGGTAGTCGCCCGGCCACGGCGGCGTCTGGTGGCGCAGTCGCCCACCGACGGTGCCGTCGGGCGAGACGATCGAGGCTTGGCCCTCGGCCGCGTGCCAGCTGAGCTCGACGACCTCCTCCCAGCCGTCCTCCACCTCGGCCGGAGCTTCGGCCAGCACCGCCAACTCGACGCGAAGGTGCCCGTCGGCGACGCCGGTGCGCACGACCACCCCGCCGTCCGCGGCCACGGCCAGCCCGTTGCCGGAGAAGTCGCCGACAGCGGGAAACGCCCCCTCGACCATCCCGAACCGGTGTCCCGCCACCGTCACCGAGCCGAACATGTGGCGCGGCAAGAGGTATCCGGCCCTCACCTTCTCGAGCAGCGCCGCCGCGTACGCCTCAGGCATCGGAATCTCCCGCAGCACCGGAACCGCCGCACCCAGCGCCAGCCCGACCACGGCCGCGGGCCTCGACACGAGGCCCGGCGGGTCGGCCTGGTGAACGACGGCCCCGGCCACCGCGACGGCCAGACCGGTGTGGACGGCCCCGTGCCGCCTCGCGATGGCGGCCTCGGTCTGAGCACCGGCCGCGTCCATCAGGGGCGCGACGGCCGGGTGCGTTCTGAGCGTTCGCACCAGGTCGGTCACGCGGGCGCTCAGGCCCGGCCGGAGGCGTTCCAGCAGGGTGGCCGCGGTGACCGCCTCGCTGTCGGCGCCGCCGGACGCCACGAAGGCGAAGCGGGCTTCCACGGGCTTGGGCAGGTAGCCCGTGGAGGCGGCGGTCCAGTCGTGGCGGGCGATCGCCCGTTCGAGGGCACCCAGCAGCCGTTCCGGCGGGAGCGGGCCAAGAACCCGCAGCGTGCCCACCACTTCGGGCTCCGCGTGGTGCCGCGGGTGGGGCGGCCTCGCACTCTCCTCGGCGGGCGCGGCCAGGCGGCCCAGCAGCAGAGCGGTCGGCTCCGGAACCCGTTCGGCGAACGTCGGCATGGCGCGGGCGACGAAGGCGGCCAGATCGTCGATCGGCAATACGTCGGTCATCGGGGAGCGACGCTATCGGACTTACGCCCCGCGTGGGGAGTTCCGCGCGGCGCCGCACTCTTCAGCAGCCACCCTGAGGAGGCGAGGATCGCCAGCCCGTTGAGCCCGTGCAGCGCCGTCCACAATCCGCCGATCTCGGCAATCACCACCTGCAACGAGTCCAGCCCCACGACGAGCAGGGACACCCACACGAGCCGCGCCGGCAGACGCCCCGCCGCGGCCACGATCGCCATGATCAGTGGTACGAAGAAGATGACGTACCCCATGGCGTGGTGCAGCCGGTACGAGCTCGCGTGGAACCCCCCGGTGGTGGCGAACACGAACTGAGCGATGACGATCAGCAGAAGCGCCGCCGCAAGGAAAGTGAAAGTCTTCCGCATGCCTACTCGACGACGCAGCCTCCGCGATTGTGCCGTGCGTCGGGTAGACATGGCGAACATGAGCGCGATCACCGTCGAGCGCCGTCAACTGCTCACCCTGGCCTACCGCATGACCGGCTCCCTGGCCGATGCCGAGGATGTGGTCCAGGAGACGTACGCCCGGTGGTATGCGCTCACCCACCCCCAGCGGGACGCCATCGACAACCCCGCCGCTTGGCTCACCACTGTGGCCAGCCGCGTCTGCCTGGACCTGCTGGGTTCGGCCCGCTCCCGCCGCGAACGCTATGTGGGCGCCTGGATCCCCGAGCCGCTGCCCGCCGGATACGCGGACCTTTCCGACCGGGTCACCCAGGACGAGTCCCTCACCATGGCCTTCCTGATCGTCCTGGACGCCATGACCCCCGCCGAGCGCGTGGCGTTCCTCCTCCACGACGTCTTCGGTTACCCGTTCGCCGAGATAGCTACAGTCCTCGGCCGTACGCCGGTGGCCTGCCGCAAACTCGCCTCATCAGCCCGCCGTCGCGTCGGCGAATCCCGGGTGCCCCGCACACCGCCGTCCGGTCAGGCCCGCGTGGTCCGCGCCTTCAAGCAGGCGTGGGAGGCGAAGGACATCGGCGCCCTGATCGCCCTGCTCGACCCGGACGCCGTCGTGACCGCGGACGGCGGCGGCCAGGTCAGCACGGTGCGGCATCCGCTGCACGGCCGCGACCAGATCGCCCGGCACGCCGCCAGTCTGTTCCGCGTCATGCCCGGCATGGACATCCTGGAACGCACGGTGAACGGCCACCCCGGCCTCGTGGTCCAGCTTTCCGGCGTCACCGTGACGGTCCTGGCCTTCGAACTGGCCCCGAGCGGGATCACCCGGGTCTGGGCGATCCGCAACCCGGCCAAGCTTGGTGCCTGGACGGCGTAGAACCCGTCGTACGCTGCTGGAATGACGATCCCCCTCGGCTACTTCGAGACGCTGTCGAACTGGGGCCGTTGGGGCGCCGACGACCAGCTGGGCACCCTCAACCACATCACCGACGGCGTCCGCCTGGCCGCCGCCCGGTCCGTCCGCCACGGCCGGAGCGTGTCCTGCGCCTGGGAGATCACCACCCCCGGCGACATGGAACGGTCGACGACCACCATTCCGTACGCCGTCGACATGCCCGGCGCCGAGAACATGCCGGCCCGGTTCCACAGCGACCGCCGCTGGGGCTTCACCAACGAGCGGCTGGCCGTCACCTACCACGGCAATACAGTCACCCACTTGGACGCCCCGAGCCATCTCTTCTGGGACGGCCGGCTCTACAACGGCCGCCCCCACTCGGCGGTGGACCCCGACACCGGCGCGGCGTGGGCAGCAGTGACAGCGGCCGCCGACGGCATCGTCACGCACGGCGTCCTCCTCGACATCGCGGCGGTCCGCGGCGTCCCATGGCTGGAACCGGGCGAGGGCGCTTTCCCCGCCGACCTGGAGCAGGCCGAACGCCGCCAGGGCGTACAGGTGCGCCCCGGCGACGCCGTGCTCCTGCGAACCGGTTACGGCCGAGCCCGCCGCGAGACCGGCGACAACGCCGGCTTCACCCAAGCCGGCTGGCACGCTTCCTGCTTGCCTTGGCTGTACGAACGGGAGGTCGCCCTGATCGGCGCGGACACTCCACAGGACGTCCAGCCCTCCGGTTACGGGGACATCCTCATGCCGGTCCACGCCGTGGGCCTGGTCGCCATGGGCCTGTGGCTCCTCGACAACTGCGACCTGGAGGCCTGCGCCACAACCGCGGCCGTCCTCAACCAGTGGGACTTCCACCTGACCGTGGCCCCGCTCCGCCTGGCCGCCACATCGGGCAGCCCAGCAAACCCCATCGCCACTTTCTGATCACGGAGCAGCCCTCACCATCCAGCCGCCCTGCGCTCCTTCGGGCACCGAGCCGCACACGACCCTTCTACCCCGACCGTCTTTCAAAAAGGGCGCGGAAATGACAGTAGGCCCACCCGATCCCGGGTGGGCCTACTGTTTCACGTTGAGTCCGGCGGCGTCCTACTCTCCCACACCCTCCCGAGTGCAGTACCATCGGCGCTGGAGGGCTTAGCTTCC
>NZ_JBEZGO010000011.1:0-279691 GCF_040650035.1 Actinoplanes sp. NPDC048796
GGCTGCACTCCTACAATCATCACCGCGGACACACCGCACTCGGCGGCCAACCACCCGCCAGCCGCGTCCCCAACCTCACGGGTCAGAACACCTAGATCAGCGGCCGGTCTTCCTGCTCGCCTTCGTGATCCGCTTCCACTCCTGACGCTGGGCGGCCATGGCCGCCGGATCGCTGCGCCGCGACTGGTACGCCATCTCCCGCCGGATCGCATGCCAGCTCTGCCACCGCCGCTCGGGTAACTCGCCGGCGGCCACCGCGGCCTCGACCGCGCAGCCCTCGTCGCCGTCGTGAGCGCAGTCCCGGAACCGGCAGTACGCGGCCAGGGCGGCGATGTCGGTGAAGGTCTCCTCCACCGCGGCGTCGCTGGCGTACAGGTCGAGCGATCGAATCCCCGGCAGATCCAGCAGCACGCCGCCGGTGCCCAGCCGGTACAGCTTGCGGGTGGTCGTCGTGTGCCGGCCCTGACCGTCGCGCCGGACCTGGCGAACCGGCTCGGCGTGGCCTTCCAGCGCGTTGAGAAGCGACGTCTTGCCCACTCCGGACGGGCCGAGCATGGTCGTGGTCGTCCCCGCGCCCATCCGCGACCGCAACTCGTCGAGCCCTCGCCCGTCGACGGCGCTGGTCAGAACCACCGGCACCCCGGGCGCGGCCGCCTGCGCCTCGTCGACAACCGGTCCCGGGCCGTCGGTGGCGTCCGCCTTCGTGAGCACGATCAGCGGGTCGGCGCCGCTGTCCCACACCATCACCGAGAGCCGCTCGAGGTTCTTGAGATTCAGGCCCCGGTCGATCGGCAACACGATCATCACCGTGTCGATGTTGGCCGCGAGAACCTGGATGTCCCTCTCGTTCGGATCGGGACGCGACAGCGACGTCCGCCGCGGCACCACCCGCACCGGCTGCCCGCCGTCGATCACGATCCAGTCGCCGGCCACCGGCCGCAGGTTGAGATCGCGGCGCAGCTCGAACACTGTGGTCTCGGCTTCGGCGCCGGACGGGAACCAGATCACTTCGATGCTCGGGCCGTGCACCACCGAGACCCGGCCCGGCCGCTCGGGCCCGGAGAAGAACAGGGGTGTGCCGGGAGCCCAGCCCAGCGAGGTCAGCGCGTCGAGAAGCCGGTTCATCGATCACCTCCGCCGTCACGTTACGTCATACACCAGCTCCGTGACGCTGCTGGATGAGAAGAGCCCCGGGGACGTCACCTACGCTCGACGCGTGGCCGTATCCGAAGCAGTGCCATGACGACCGCGAGGCTGCCGCGACGGTGGCGCACGGTTCTGGTGGTCGTGTCCGTGGCGGCGACCGTGCCGGTGCTGGCATATTCTCCGAGCCCTCTCACGCTGACGTGCGCGCTGGTCTTGACGGCGTCCCAGGCGGCGGCCCTGTGGGAGCTCGACCGGCATCCCCGCCGGGGCGCCGCGGTGGTTCTGCTGGCGAGCGCCGGGTTGCAGACGATGTTCCCGCTGTTCGGCCCGGGCATCGCCTTCGTGGTGCTGTGCACCTGCGCGTGGCTGCGACCGGCCGCCGAGACCCTGTGGATTCTTGGGTTGGCGGTGGTCTGTGTCGCTGGTCCGGCAGTGGTGCGCGGGCACTGGACGGCGGCCGCGTTGTGGCTGGGCGCGGCGCTGCTGGCCTGGAGCTGGGGCGCCCTGGCGCGGGCCCGCGGCGAGCGGCGGGTGGCCGAGCGGCGGCGGGCGGTGTTGGAGGAACGCGCCCGGATCGCCCGCGACCTGCACGACGTGCTCGCCCACACGGTGTCGGTGATGGTGGTGCAGGCGGCCGCGGCCGACGACGTCTTCGAGTCGAATCCGCAGCGGGCGCGGGAGGCGCTGCGGCGCACCGAGGAGGCCGGGCGGCAGGCGCTGACCGAGCTGCGTGGCTTCCTGCGCACGGTCCGGGCGGACGACGGGCCTGACGACGAGGCGGGCGACGGCATCGACCGCGCGGCTCCGCAGCCGACGCTGGCCGACCTGCCCCGGCTGACCGACACGATGGGCGGGACCGGTCTGCGAGTGACGCTGGTGTGCGACGGTGACGGCGAGGTGCCGTGGGGAGTGCAGGTGGGTGTGTACCGGATCGTGCAGGAGGCGCTGACCAACACCTTGCGGCACGCCCGCGCGTCGGCGGCGGAGGTGTTGGTGCGGATCGGCGAGTCGGAGATGCGGGTGCGGGTCAGGGACGACGGCCGGGGGCCGGCCGGGGCTCGCGGCGACGGACACGGGCTGGCCGGCATGCGGGAACGGGCCTCGCTGCTCGGCGGCACGCTGCACGCCGGGCCACGGCCGGGGTGCGCCGGCTTCGAGGTGGAGGCCTGGCTTCCGGTACGGGAGACGTCGTGACCATCAAGGTGCTGATCGCCGACGACCAGGCGCTCGTGCGCGCCGGCTTCCGGATGATCCTCGAGTCCCGCGACGACATCGAGGTCGTCGGTGAAGCGGGCGACGGCGAGCAGGCGATCCGGCTGGCCGGGCAGACCCGGCCCGACGTGGTGCTGATGGACGTGCGGATGCCGGGACTCGACGGGGTCTCCGCCACGGCCCGGCTCACCGCGGCGACCGGCGCCCTCAAAGTGATCATCCTGACCACGTACGACCTGGAGGAGCCGCTCTACGCCGCGCTGCGCGCCGGGGCCAGCGGTTTCCTGCTCAAGGACGTGCGGCCGGCCGACCTGGTCGAGGCGATCCGGGTGGTGGCCGGCGGTGACGCCCTGCTCGCCCCGACCGCGACGCGGCGGCTGCTGGACCGGTTCCGGGCGACCGATTTCACCCCGGCCGCGCCCTCGGACACCCTGGACCGGCTCACTGACCGGGAGCGGGAGGTGCTGACGTTGCTGGCGCGGGGCGCCTCCAACGCCGAGATCGCGGACCGCCTCACGGTCACCGAGGCCACGGCCAAGACACACGTCTCGGCCATCCTGCGCAAGCTTCAGGTGCGCGACCGGGTGCAGGCCGTCGTGCTGGCGTACGACCTCGGACTGGTCCGGCCGCGACCCTCATCCTGAAGGAGGAGAGCCGGGACCCGTCCATTGCCGGAGGCGCCGGGACACCACGGATCCCTACCGTCGGGACATGACTTCTCCGGAGCAGCGCGCGGCGGTCCGCCTGGTCGTCGTGGTGCTCGTCGTGAGCATCGCCCTCAGCGTCCTCGCCACCGTCGCCGGGCTGGCCGGGCACGCCGTCACGCTCGGCCCGAACCAGATCCTGATCCTGCTCGTGGCGATCGGCTACGGGTGGGTCATCCGGCGGCTGCGGAACGGCTCGGCCACCGCCTACCGCCGGGTACGGATCGTCTCGGTGGCCGGCTTCGCCGCGGTGGCCGCACAGCTCGTCCTGGGCGGGCATCCCGCCTGGCTGCGCACGGTCGAGGCGGCACAGCTCGCGGTGCTGGCGGTCCTGATCGTCGCGGTCAACCGGCCGGTCGTCCGGGGCGCCTTCCCCGCCGTACCGGATGAGCGGCCGCGCCATCGGCGAGCCGCGCTCGTGCTCGCCGTGCTGGCCCCGCTCTGCGCCGAGGTGAGCCTCGGCAGCGTTCCCCTGCGGATGGCCTGGGCGTGGCTGGTCTTCGCGCCGATCTACGCCGCCGGCACGCTGGCGCTGCGCGAGATCCTGCGGCGGACCGGCGGCGGGTACGGGAACCTGCTGCTGCTCGGCGTGGCCTACGGGCTGGTCGAGGAAGGCCTGGTGCTGCGGAGCCTGACCAGCCCGCATCTGTACGGGGCGGCCGGGTGGTCGCCGAGGCTGCTCGGGGTGAACACCGCTTACACCGAACTGAATCTTGTCTACCACGCCGTGTTCAGCGTCGCGGTCCCGGTGATCGTGGTGGAGTACCTGTTCGCACGGCACGGCACGGCCCCCTATCTGCGGCGCGGCGGCCTGATCGCGGCCGGGGTCGTCGCCGTTCTCGGCGCGCTGCTGGTGCGGGTGAGCGTGCCGCCGTCCGAGGACCCCGGTTACACGATGCCGCTCACCGCCGTCGTGGTCATCGCTCTGCTCGCGGCCGCGGTGACCCTGCTGGCCCTGCGCGTGCGGCTGCGCCCGGCCCGCCGCCGGAAAGCGCCCGCGATCCCGGTCGTCGCCGTCGGTGGGGCCGTCGCCGCCTTCGGCTTCCTCGCGCTGATCTGGCCGTTCGGCGGCGCCGAGCAGCCGCTGTTCACCCACGGGGCCTGGTCGCTGCTGCCCATGGCGGCCGGGGCGCTGATCGTCGCGGGCCTGCTGTACGCGGCTTGGACCGTCGCCTGGACCACCCGCGACCTCGCCGCGGCGGCGTTCGGCGCCCTGCTCGGGCACACGCTGTTCGGCCTCGTCGGCAATGCGCAGACCCTCACCGACCGGCTGTTCCTGTGCGGCGTCGCCGTCCTGACGGCGCTGTTCGGTGCCGCCGTCCTGCGCCGGCCGCCCGGCCGGGCGAACGTCCAGCTCATCGACGCGTGAGGAAGGAGGACGACATGTTCACTCGAACGGACCGGCGGGTTCACTGGCCACTGAGGACGGACGGACCTGCCACCCTTCAACCGGGTTGATAGCCTGTGGTGATGGAGGCATCCGTTCCCCGTGATCTTCAGGAGTTCGTGACGGCCGATCCGGACGGGTGGCGGGTGGTCCTGATTCCCCGCTTCGCCGCTCATCTTCTGACCTCGGCGCTTGCCGGCCTGCTGATTCCGGCCGTGCTGGCGACCCCGCTGACCGTGGTCACGCTGGCGGTCGCCGTGGGCCTCGGCGGGTGGTCAGCCCTGTGGCAGGCCGCCGTGGTCCTGCTCGTGGTGTTCGCGGTGGCCGGGGTCGTGGTCGCGGGCATATCGGCGCGGATCGCCGCGACCGAGGTGCGGTGGCTCGTGCTGCGCTCCGGCCACGCGCCCGCCACGCTCACCCTGCGGCAGGGGTGGCGTTCGCAAGAGATCCCGCTGAGCGACCTGCGCGAGGTCACGGTGACGGAGCGGCACAAGCTCGAGGCGTTTCTCGGCGTGCGGGTCGCGCTGCACACCGGCGGGCAGACGATCAGCGGTGACTTCGAGCCGGCCCGGCGGGCGGTCAGGCTCGCCGGCGCCGCCGGGCTCGCCCACTGGATGGCCGACCGTCTCGCCGCGTCCGGGGTGCCGGTGCGGCACCAGGTGGAGCGGGTGCCGGCCTGCTTGACCGTGGAGTCGTGGTGGCCCGCCGAGAAGGCCGCCGCGATCTGGGAGGTGCCGGTCGAGCAGGTGCCCGGCATCGCCGAAGAGCACGGGGTGCGCGTCAAAGATCTGGCACCCCGTGTCGGAGCGATGCACATGCCCGGCCGGACGGTGACGCTCTACAACCCCGACGACGTTCACCGCCTGTCCTTGACCGGCCTGACCGCGAGCGGGCCGACGGGCGCGTCTTGAGCCGGGATCGGACGGGTATGAACCGCGTATGACGGCAGTGAAGGTCGGTTTGTGCGGTGCCGGGATGGCGCTGGCGTCCTACGCGCGGCGCTTCGAGGTGCTGGAGGTGCAGCAGACGTTCTACGAGCCGCCCCGCGAGGCGACGCTGCGGCGGTGGCGGGCCGCCGTTCCGCCCGGGTTCGAGTTCACGGTCAAGGCGTGGCAGCTGATCACTCATGAGGCGAAGAGCCCGACCTACCGGCGGCTGCGCACGCCGCTGAGCGCCGAGGAGCGGGCGGAGGCGGGCGGCTTCCGCTGGACGCCCGTTGTCGCGCGGGCCTGGGACACGACGCTGGGCTGCGCCGGGATTCTGGGCGCGACCGCGATCCTGCTCCAGTGCCCGGCGAGCTTCCGGCCGACCGGGAGCGCCGTCGCGCGGCTGCGCGAGTTCTGCTCCCGGGCGCGCCGGCCGGCCGGCGTCCGGCTGGTGTGGGAGCCGCGCGGGCCGTGGCCGGACGAGCTGGTCCGGGGCCTCTGTGAGGAGCTGGACCTGACCCACGCGGCCGACCCGTTCCTGCGCCTCAGCCTGACGCCGACGGCCTACTACCGGCTGCACGGCATCACCGGCGCCCGGCACGTCTACAGCGACGGCGAGTTGGCCCGGCTCGACGGCATCGTCGGCGCCGGACCGGCGTACGTGATGTTCAACAATCTGCCCCGCGCGGCCGACGCGGAGCGGTTCCGCCGGCTCGTGCGCCCGGGGTCAGGGGACTCAGGTGGCGGACGTCGCGATGATGGCAGTCCGGCTCGCACCAGCGGGTCGGGTGTCCGCGGCGGTTGAGCTCGGCGCGGGCGAAGCTGAGCCACGCCGGGGGCTCGGCGGGGCTGCCCTGGCCGGCCAGGTAGGCCGGGTACTCCGGGTCGGCGAGCGCGCGGGCGCGCTGATGGACGCAGGCCTCGACGAGGACTTCCTGGACTTCGTGCGGGCTGGCCGCGACATGCAGGACCCACCAGTCAGCGACCGGCGGCGGTGGCTGCGACCACATCGATGATCACCTCCTGCGAGCGGATGCGGGCCGGGGCGCAAGGTCTTGACGCCTGGTTCCCTTCGTTGTATCGGTGGAAGGGAGGTTGAGTCAAGGGCGCTCAACTACCCGGATTCGATCGACCTGACCGTCGAGCAGAACGTGCTCCAGGTTCGGGCGATCGCCGGCTGATCCGCCGCCACGGGGATCCCGGCCGCGAGGTGGCGGGGGAACCCTATGCTGGCCGGGTGGCAGCGTGTCCCGAGCTTGACCGTCGCCCGTCGATCCGGCGGCGAGGGTCTCTTCGGGGTAACCCCGAGGAAGCTTGAGTGACCACCGCAGCGCATCGCCGGCGCGCCTCCGCGCTTCGCGCAGTCCGGCGCAGGCACGACCGGGAATCGTCGGGGCACGCTGCCGCTCCATGGCGGGTCGCGGGCGCTCTGGCCGACGCTTTGCTCGCCACGAGCTGGCGGCCCGAGGACATGGTGGCGATGGTCGGTTCCGTGGTGGCCGGCCGCCCAGCCCGCGCCCGGCGGCTGGTCGGCGCCGTGCTGCTGGCCTATCCGCGTGCTCCCGCCGACCGGCCCCGGGAGCTGCGCCGTTTCCTGGCCGGGCTCGAGAGCCGGCCGCGGGTCGCGGTGCGGCGGGCGGTCGTGCGGCATCGGCCGGTGGTGCCGGTGCGGGCCGTACGGATGCGGTGGGGTGCGCCCGGCATCGACGATCTGGCCGGCCTCGCGGAGTTCCTCGGTCTCGACGGCGACGCTCTCGACTGGTTCGCCGACCGCCGTGAGATAAACCGGCACGCCCGCGACGAGCGGCTGCGGCATTACCGCTACACCTGGCTCCCGCATCGGCTGATCGAGGCGCCCAAGCCGCGGATGCGCGCCCTTCAACGGCAGGTGCTCGATCAGATCCTGTCGCGTGTGCCCGTCCACGCCCGCGTCCACGGATTCGTGCCGGGCCGGGACGCGCACACCTTCGCGCGGGCCCACGCGGGCGCCGGCGTGCTGGTGAGCATGGACCTGCGGGCCTTCTTCTCCAGCATCACGGCGGCGCGGATCTACGGGCTCTTCCTCGGCGTCGGCTATCCGGAGCCCGTGGCGCACGCGCTGACCGCCCTGACCACCACGCGGACCCCGGCCCGGGTCCTGCGCGCCGCGCCCGATCCGTACCTGGCCGCGCTGTTGCGACAGCCGCACCTGCCGCAGGGGGCGCCCACGTCTCCCGCGCTGGCCAATCTCTGCGCCTTCCGGCTGGACCGGCGGCTGAGCGGGCTGGCCGACCGATTCGGCCTCACCTACGGGCGGTACGCCGACGACCTGGCCTTCTCGGGCACGCTCGCCGACGGCCGCGTCGCCCGGCTGGTCGCCCTGGCCGGGCAGATCGCCCGGGAGGAGGGGTTCCGGGTGCACCCGGGTAAGACCCGGGTCCGGCGCCGGTCGCAGCGTCAGGAACTGACCGGCCTGGTCGTCAACGACCGTCCGGCGGTGCGCCGCGAGGACTACGACCGCCTGCGGGCCATCCTGCACGACGCCGCCACGCACGGACTGGCGGCGGCCAACCGTGAGGGGCACCCCGACTTCGCCGCCCACCTGGCCGGCCGGGTCGCGTGGATGTCCCGGCACCACCCGTCCCGCGCCGCGAAGTTGAAAGGCCTGCTCGACCGCGTGTCGTCCCCCTGACAGGCTCTTGCAGGATTACGCAATCTGCGCCCGAGGGGTTTCCCTGCCGCCCGCGCCGGTGGTGTTCTGATCCCGCCGGTCGGTACGGGGGGACCGGCCTTCGCGGTGGGGGTGATCGATGCCGGTGGACACGGGGGCCATCCCGGCGCTCACGCGCTGGGGCCTGTCGGCCGACGCGGATCTGGTGTACCGGGCGCTCGCCGTGCTGGGGCCGGCCGATCGGCATCGGCTCAGCCGAGAACTCGGTCTGGCCCGGGCCCGGACGGCGTCCGCGCTGGACGAGCTCGTGGCCGCCGGGGCCACCACCGCGGCCGGCAACTCCTGGGCGGCCCGGGCGCCGGGCGAGGTCGTACGCCGGCTGAGTCACCGGCCGCCGGCGCCGCCGTCGGCGGCCGAGCGATGGCGGCACCACTTCGCCACAGTGGACGGCATCGCCGCGGCCGGCCCGTTCGAGGTGCCGTCCCGGCTGTGGCCGAACCGGGCGGTCACCCGCGACCGGGTGGCGAAACTCGCCGGACTCGAGCGCCACGAGCACCTGGCCGTCAACAACGAGCCGGTGATCAGCGCCGAGTCGCTGTCGGCCGCTCAGCCGGTCGAACGGCGGCTGGCCGCCCGCGGCGTACGGCTGCGGGTGATCGGACCGCCGCCGCCCTCGCCGGACGGTGGCACCGGGCCGGCGCCGCTCGGACCGTACCGGCAGATCGCGGCGCCGCCGCTCAAGCTGCTGGTCTTCGACCGCCGGGTGGCCCTGTTCCCGGCCGATCCGCTGAACCTGGAACGGGGCTATGTCGAGGTCACCGACGCCCGCTTCGTGACCGCTTTGTGCGACCTGTTCGAGCGGCTCTGGGGTCAGGGCCGCGATCCTTTTCGCCAGGAGATGATTCCGATCGAGCTGTCGCCGCGGGAGAGCGCGCTGGTCGGTCTGCTCGCCATGGGGCACACCGACCAGACGGCGGCCGAGGAGCTCGGACTGAGCCCTCGCACGGTGGCATACGCCCTGCGCGCCCTGATGGACCGCCTGGGTGTACAGAACCGTTTCCAACTGGCCCTGGTGCTCGGCGCGGCCGGCGCGGTGCGGCCTTACGACGAGAACGGACCAAAATGATCAAAAAGATACTTGCCTGTACGGCGATGGCGACCGTCGCCGCTCTTCTCGGCCTGCCCGGCGTGGCGCAGGCGCTCAACTCCTGGCATCAGGCACCGTGCGCGACCGGCTCGTTCGGCGCGGTCACGGTCGACGCGCAGGGGCACTATCGGGTGCCGGCGCAGATCGCGCAGTGCGACGGCTACCAGCAGGGATACAGCTGGGCGGTGGCGCTGTTCCGGCCCGGCGACGCCAACCCGGCGATCCATTCCGACCAGCTCCAGCCATATCCCCAGCCCGGCTCGCCCGGCGTCACCATCGACTACCGTCCGCCGCCGGCGACTCCGGTCTTCGGGCTCTGCCTGATGCGGGTGTGGACGGCCCGGGTCGCCTGCCTTCGGGTCGACACCGCCGTGGACGGCACGGTGACCGGCACGCCGATCCCGGTCGGCGACAGCTTGATCAGCCGGCTCGTCCTCTTCGTCGAGTCCAACCCCGACCAGCCCTCGTACTGCGCGGTGTGCGTCTTCCCTGACCAGTAGCCAGGGGTGGGCGTCCGTTTGGTGTGACCCGCGCCGGGTATCGACGCACAGTGAGCGATACAGACATTCGATCCACCGCCCGGCGGACGATGGTCGTCATCGGGCTGGTGGTGGCGACCTTCCTCCTCTATCGCCTGGTTCAGGCGACCAGCCAAGTGCTGACCTGGATCGTGGTCGCCGTGTTCTTCGCGATCGCGCTGAACCCGGCCGTGACGTGGGTGCAGCGCCGGGCGGCGTTCGGCCGGCGCTGGCTGGCCACGCTGCTGGTCTTCCTCGTCGCCTTCCTCTTGATCGGTGCGCTGGTCACGCTGTTCGTCGTGCCCCTGGTGCGGGAGGGCAGCCAAGTGGTGGCCGACTTCCCGAAGATCGTCGAGGACGCCCGGGCCGGCCGTGGCCCGGTCGGTGGCCTCATCGTGCGGTTCAATCTGCTGGAGTACGCGCAGAATCACGCCGACCAGTTCCGGGAGTACGGGGGCCGTCTGGGTGCGCCCACCCTGGCCGCCCTCCGAGGCGCGGCGACCAGCGTGGCCGGCATCGTGACGGTCTTCGTGCTCGCCTACCTCATGGTGCTGGAAGCGCCGAAGGTCGTGACCGGCTTCCTCGCCCTGTTCGACGACCGGCGCGCCGAGCGGATCCGCCGCGTCGGCCACGACTGCGCCAAGACCATCACCGGCTACATCACCGGCAACCTGCTGATCAGCGTCATCTGCGGCGGCCTCACGTACGCGGTGCTCGCGATCATGGGGGTCCCGTACGCCGGTCTGATCGCGTTGTTCGTGGGTTTGGCCGACCTGATCCCGTTGGTCGGAGCCACGCTGGGCGCGGTCGTCGCCACCCTGGCCGCCTTCGTCCAGTCCATCACCGCCGGCATCGTGGTCATCGTCTTCTTCGTGCTCTATCAGCAGCTCGAGAACCACCTGCTCCAGCCGCTCATCTTCGCGCGGACGGTGCAGGTCAACCCGCTGACCGTCCTGATCGCCATTCTCATAGCGGTCGAGCTGGCCGGCATCCTGGGCGCGTTGCTGGCCATCCCGGTCGCCGGCATCATCCAGATCATCGCCCGCGATCTCTGGGACGCTCGCCGTGGCCGGCCGAAGACCGAGCCGACCGTCGGCGAGAACCAGGTACCGGTCGACGCCCCGGGCCGCAACGAACAGACGGCCTAGCGGGGCCGCGCGGCCGGACAAATGAAGAAAGCTCACCTGGACGCGTCTGTCAGCCGAGAACGGGGTATCAACTCCCTCCGAAAGATCGGAAGGGATGAGGATGGCGGCATGACAGGGGCGGGGCTGGCCCGGCGGAACACCGAGGTACGGGAGCTGATGGACGACCCCGGCTGCGACCTCGACCGGCTGGAACGCACCTACCGCCAGTTCACCACCATCAATCGGCTGGTGTCCGGCTGGCGGCGGGTCTACCTGCGCCGGATCCGGCCGCGGCTGGACCCGCGCCGGCCCACCACGCTGCTGGACATCGGGTTCGGCGGCGGGGACATCGCTCGCGCGCTGGCGACGTGGGCCCGGCGCGACGGGTTGGCGCTGCGGACGACGGCCATCGACCCGGACGAGCGTGCTCTGCGTCATGTGCGGCGGCGGCCCGACGCCGGTGTCCGCTTCGAGCGGGCGTCGAGTGCGGATCTGGTCGCCCGGGGCGATCATTACGACGTGGTGATCTCCAACCATCTGCTGCACCATCTCGGCACCGCCGAGCTGACCGCTCTGCTGGCGGACAGCGAGACGCTGACCCGCGACCTCGTCGTCCACAACGACCTCTCCCGAGGGCGGCTCGGGTACGGCCTGTACGCGGCCGCCACGCTGCCCCTGGCCCGCGGCTCCTTCGTGCACCAGGACGGCCTGCTGTCCATCCGCCGCAGCTACCGGCGCACGGAGCTGCGGGAACTCGTACCGCCCGGATGGCAGGTCACCCCGATGGTCCCGCAGCGACTGCTGCTCACGTACGAGAAAGCCGGCCGATGACCCGGACCCTGGTCACCGCGGCCGCCGCGAGTTACGCGGCCAACGCCGCGTTCGGTGCGGCCGTCGCGGCCAAGGTGATCGACAACCGGCGCCTGCGCTGGGTCCACCACGGCCTGTTCGTGGCGACGTCCTCGCTGACCGCCCTCGCCCTGGCCGCCGCCGCGGTCGAGCGCCGCCCGGCCGGTCTCGCGCTGCTCCCGGCCGTCGGGCCGCTGTCGGCGCTGCCGTACGCCGGCGCGGGCATCCGCCGGCATGCCACCCTCGCCGCCTCGGCGGCTCCCGCCTTCGCCGCCGCTGTCGTTCTCGCCTGGAGGAGTCGCTGATGGAGTTTCTCGATGTGGTGCGCCGTCGCCGGACGACCAACGGCCCGTTCCTGCCCGACCCGGTGTCCGAGGAGCACCAGCGGCTGCTCATGGAGGTCGCCGGGCGAGCCCCGTCGCAGCTGAACAGTCAGCCCTGGCGGTTCGTCATCGTGGAGGAACGCTCCACCATCGACGCCATCGCCCGGATCAGCGGTGAGAGCATGACCGAGGCGATGTCCAACGGCACGTTCTTCGAACGCTACAAACCGTACTTCCGATTCAGCAAGCAGGAGATGGAACGCCGGCGCGACGGGATGCTGTTCGACAAGCTGCCGGCGCCGCTGCGCCCGTTCACGAGCCAGGTCTTCACCGCTCGCGGGCAGAAGCTGATGAACGCCATGCGGGTGCCGCAGACGCTGGGCGAGGAGAACCGCAAGCTCGTGGCCGGCTCGCCGCTGCTGCTCGGCGTGATGCTCGACCGGTCGGAGTACCGGCCGGGGGAGCTGTCCTCGTTCTACTCGGTGTTCAGCATGGGCGCGGCGATGGAGAACCTCTGGCTCGCGACCGTCGAGCTCGGCATGGGCATCCAGTTCGTCTCCTTCCCGATGGAGGTTCCGGGGCGCTGGGACGAGATCGTCCGCCTGCTCGAGGTGCCCGGCGACCTCGAGTTGATGGCCGTCTATCGGCTCGGCTACCTGCCACCCGAGCAGCGGCGCCCGGCGATCGACTGGACCAGCGAGCAGCGCCGCCTGCCGTCCCAGTACGTCTTCCGCGGCACCTGCGCCACGCCGCAGCAGGGGTGGGACACCCGGTCATGACTGCTCCCAGAGGGCGATGCGGCGCTCCCGGTACCGGCGCTCGGCCGCGTTGACGTCCGGGGTGAGCGCGCGCCGCATGCCGTCGGCCGCTTCGGTGAGGTGGCCGTCGCGGGCCAGCAGTTCGGCCCGGACAGCTTGCCAGCGATGCGTGACCGGACCCCGCGGCATCGCGTCGAGGGCACTCAGCCCGGCCGCCGGGCCGTGGGCCTCGGCCACCGCGACAGCCCGGGCGATCCGGGCGGCGTCGTCCGGGCGTACCGACAGCAGCAGGTCGTAGAGCCGCACGATCTCCGCCCAGTCGGTGTCCCGGTAATCGGCGGCGCGGGCGTGCTCGGCGGCGATCGCCGCCTGCAGTTGGTAGGGGTCGGCCACGCCGCCGGAGCGGCGCAGCGAACGATCCAGCAGCCGCAGGCCCTCGGCGATCAGCCCGCGGTCCCACCGGGTCCGGTCCTGCTCGGCCAGGATCACCGGGTCGCCGTGCTCGTCCAGGCGCGCCGGCGTGCGGGCCTCGGTGAGCAGGATCAGCGCCAGTACGGCCGCCGGCATCACCTCGTCCGGCATGGCGGCCTGCACGAGCCGGGCCAGCCGGACCGCCTCCCGGGTCGCCCCGGGGTCGCGGACCGTGTCGCCACCGAGCCGGCTGTGGGCCGCCGTGTACGAGGCGTGGATGACCGCGCACACCGCGGCCAGGCGCTGGGGCAGTTCCTCGTCGGAGGGGACGCGGTACGGGATACGCGCCCGCGCGATCTTGCCCCGCGTGCGGGTGAGCCGTTTGGCGACGGCCGACTCGGTGGTGAGCAGCACCGCGGCGATCTGGGGCAGGTCCAGGCCGCACAGCACCCGCAGGGTGAGCGTCACCTGGGCCGGGAGCGAGAGCGCGGGATGGCAGCAGGTGAAGATCAGGCGCAGTTGGTCGTCGCGGACCACGGTGTCCGGCAGATCGCCGGGCAGGATCAGCTCCATGCCGGCCCGCTCCTTTCCGGCCCGGGCGCTCTCGCGGCGGATCCGGTCGATCGCCGCCCGCCGGGCGGTCACGATCAGCCAGGCCCGGGGACTCTCCGGTACGCCGGTGCGCGGCCACTCACGCAACGCGCGGACGGCGGCCTCCTGCATCGCGTCCTCGGCGGACTGCAGATCACCGAGCGTGCGGGCCAGGGTCGCGACGATGCGCGTCCCCTCGGCCCGCACGATCTCGGCGAGCGCGTGGTGCGGTTCGCTCATCCGCCCAGCTCGATGACGGGCCGGACCTCGACCGCGCCGTTCCACGCGGCCGGGATCTCGGCCGCGACGCGCACGGCCTCGTCCAGGTCGGCCGCCTCGATCAGGTAGAACCCGGTCAGCGCCTCCTTGGTCTCCGCGTACGGGCCGTCGGCGGTCACCACATCGCCGCCGCGGGCGCCGACGACCCGTACGGTGGTCGCCGTGCTGGTCGGGTAGAGCGGCGCGCCGCCGCGGATGACGTTCCGGTGCTCGGCGCCGAACCGGCTGTACTCCCGCATCGCCTCCGCGTGCTCCGGGTCCGACCAGTCGACGTCGGCGGTGTAGGTCAGTGCGACGTACTGGGCCATGGTGTTCTCCTCCATCGCAGCCCCGCCTCTGCCGGGGGCTCTCAGCACAAGGACGATCGGGACCGGCCCGTACGGGACACCGCCCGCAAAAAATGTAGACCGTTCCCGAGCGGCGTCATCGGGTAGGAAACGGCGGTGACCAAAACTGCGGACCCGATGAGCCGGCTGATCCGAGCCGGGCGGGCGGTTGTGGCCGCGCTGGCCGAACCGGTCGAGCGCGACCACCGGCAGAGCGACAGCGAGTTTCGGCGGCGCCGGGTCGTCGCGGCGGTCACCCTCGCCGTCGGCGCGACCCTGCTCGGTCTCTCGCTCTCGGTGCGGCCCGGTGACGCGGTCTTCTACCCACTCACCGTCCTGGTGGCCGCCGTCTGGATCATCGGCGCCCTGTTGTCCGGGCCGCTGCACCTGGGATCAGCGCCGCGGCGAGGCCGACGGCGGCGCCCGGTCGTCGTGCCCGTCGTCACCGGCCTGGTCATCGCGGCCGTCTTCATTGCCGGCGCGCTCGCCGTTCGGGAGATCCCGGCCCTGCGGGACTTGGTCAACGACGTGCTCGCCCACGCCCGCTACGGCGAAGCGGCCCTCATCGCAGCCGTCACCGTGCTCAACGGGATCGCCGAGGAGATCTTCTTCCGCGGCGCCCTGTTCGCCGCCATCGGGCGGCGGCATCCGGTCGCGATCTCCACCGTCGTGTACGCCGCCGCGACCGTGGCCACCGGCAACGCGATGCTGGTCTTCGCCGCCGCGCTTCTCGGTCTCGTCCTCGGGATCCAGCGCCGGGTCACCGGCGGGGTCCTGGCCCCGATCCTGACCCACATCACCTGGTCCACCACCATGCTGTTCGCTTTGCCGGCTTTGATCCACCAGTGAGTGGGCCGGACGGCCAGCGCCGGGGCTCGACGACTATCCGGAGATCCGCGGGTGAGGACCGGTGCATCCGTAGGCCGGTCGCCCGGCGAAGTACTCAGGGAGGTGAGCTGATGGAATCGGTCTGGGATTATCCCCGGCCGCCGCGCCTCGAGCGCACTGCCGCTCGTGTGTCGGTGGTCCACGCGGGGCAGGTGATCGCCGACAGTGTCCGCTGCTGGCGGGTGCTGGAGACCTCGCATCCGCCGGTCTTCTACGTGCCCCGCGACGACATCGCGACCGGGGTGCTGGCGCCGGCCGCCGGGAGTTCGTACTGCGAGTTCAAGGGCGACGCGACCTACTGGGATCTGATCGCCGGTGACGTCCGGGTGCCCCGGGCCGGCTGGTCCTACGAGCAGCCGACACCGGCGTACGTGGAGATGGCCGGGGCCGTGGCCTTCTATCCCAGCCGGGTCGGCGAATGCCGGGTCGACGGCGAGCTCGTCCGGCCGCAGGAGGGTGACTTCTACGGCGGCTGGATCACCTCCGGCATTGTCGGCCCCTTCAAGGGTGGTCCCGGCACGATGGGCTGGTAATCGTCACCGTCTTCACAGATGGGAAACGCGCCCGTACGATGTGGGAGCGCTCCCATCGAAGAGTGTCGATAACGAGGTGGATCTCATGCGGTCGAACCCCTGGTACCGGCGCGCCGCCGTGGCGGCCCTGTCCCTCACCCTCACGGCCGCGGCGTTCGTCGTCGGACACGGTGCAGACCCGGCCGCGGCGGCTCCCGCGTTCAGCTACGGCGAGGCGCTGCAGAAGTCGATGTTCTTCTACCAGGCCCAGATCGCGGGTAAGAAGCCCGCGTGGAGCCAGGTGTCGTGGCGCGGCGACGCGGCCATGAAGGACGGCTCCGATGTGGGGCTCGACCTCACCGGCGGCTGGTTCGACGCCGGCGACCACGTCAAGTTCGGCTTCCCCATGGCGTTCACCACCACGATGCTGGCCTGGGGCGCGGTCGAGAACCGCGACGCGTACGCGGCCTCGGGCCAGCTCGGCACCTTCCTCGACAACCTGCGGGTGCCCAACGACTACTTCATCAAGGCGCACCCCGCGCCCAACGTGCTCTACGGGCAGGTGGGCAAGGGCGACGACGACCACAAATGGTGGGGCCCGGCCGAGGTGATGCCGATGGCGCGCCCCGCGTACAAGATCGATGCCAGCTGTGGCGGGGCGGACCTCGCCGGTGAGACGGCGGCCGCGATGGCGGCGAGCTCGATGGTGTTCCGGCCCACCGACGCGGCGTACGCCGACAAGCTGCTCACCCACGCCCGGCAGCTCTACACCTTCGCCGACACGGTCCGTAAGGCGTACAGCGACTGCATCACCGACGCCGCCGCCTTCTACAAGTCGTGGAGCGGATATCAGGACGAGCTCGTGTGGGGCGCGATCTGGCTGTACCGGGCGACCGGCGACGCCGCCTACCTGGCCAAGGCGGAGAGTGAGTACGACGCCCTCGGCACCGAGCCGCAGAGCACCACACGCTCGTACAAGTGGACTCTGGCCTGGGACAACAAGCAATTCGGGGCGTACGTGCTGCTGGCCAACCTGACCGGCAAGCAGAAGTACGCCGACGACGCCAACCGCTGGCTCGACTGGTGGACCGTCGGGGTCAACGGCGACAAGGTGCGCTACTCGCCGGGCGGGGAGGCCGTGCTCGACAGTTGGGGATCGCTGCGGTACGCGGCCAATACGGCGTTCGCCGCGCTGGTCTACAGCGACCGGCTCACCGACCCGGTCCGCAAGGCCCGCTACCACGACTTCGCGGTCCGGCAGATCAACTACGCGCTCGGTGACAACCCGCGCGGGTCCAGCTACCTGATCGGCTTCGGCGCCAACTCGCCGCAGAACCCGCACCACCGTACGGCCCACGGATCCTGGTGGGACAACAGCAGCACCCCGGCTGACACCCGGCACGTGCTGTACGGAGCCCTGGTCGGTGGCCCGTCCTCGCCCAATGACGCCTACCAGGACGTCCGCACCGACTACGTGATGAACGAGGTGGCCGTCGACTACAACGCCGGCTTCACCTCGGCCGTGGCCCGGCTCTACGGCGAGTACGGCGGCGCGCCCGCGGCCGGCTTCCCGGTGGCCGAGAAGCCGGACCTGGACGAGGTCACTGTGGAGACCACGGTGATGCAGAACGAGCCCCGCGCCACCGGCCTCAAGGTGATGATCTACAACAAGTCGGCCTTCCCGGCCCGGGCGCTGACCCAGTCCTCGTACCGGTACTACTTCCGCCGGGAAGGGACCGCGGCCCCGCAGGTCACACCGGGTTACACGCAGGGCTGTCCGGCGCCGGCCACCGCGAAGCAGTACTCGGGCGACATCTGGTACGTCGAGGTGAACTGCGCCGGGTACACGATCGCGCCGGCGGGCCAGTCGGCGTACCGCATGGAGGTGCAGTTCAAGATCGGCGTGCCCGAGGGCGGAACCTGGGACCCGGCGAACGATCCGTCCTACCTGCCGGGCACCGCGGTGAACCCCAAGGTTCCGCTGTACGAGGCGGGCACCCGCATCTGGGGCCAGGAACCCGACGGGACGACGCCCACCACCCCGTCGCCGTCGCCGTCACCGTCGCCGTCGCCCACGCCGTCGCCCACGCCCACGCCGTCGCCCACCGGTACGCCGGGCGCGGGCTGCCGGGTGGCGTACAGCACCGACGACTGGGGCTCCGGCTTCAGCGGCGCGGTGGCCGTCACCAACACCGGCGCGTCGGCCTGGACAGGCTGGACCCTGGTCTTCGACTTCCCCGGCAACCAGAAGGTCTCCCAGGGATGGTCCGGCCAGTGGAGTCAGAGCGGCGCCCGCGTCACCGTGACCAACCAGTCCTGGAACGGCTCCGTGGCCCCCGGCGCGACGGTCACCATGGGCTTCAACGGCTCGTACAGCGGCAGCAACCCGAAACCCGCCTCCTTCCTGGTCAACGGAGGCGCCTGCACGGTGGCCTGATCGACAGGCCGCGTACCGGTCGTGTACCGGTCGCTGGTCGGCGGGGCGGCCGGAAGGTGGTCGCTGCGGTGGGACGGGGTGTACGGAGGGGTCGGCCAGGCTCGAGGTTGTGGCGGCCGGTGGTCGGCCGCCCGGACCTGGAGGAACCACATGCGCAAGATTCTTACGTCTCTGGTGGTCGGTGCGGCTGGACTGGGACTGGCCGTGGCGCCCGCGGCCGCGGCGTCGGCGAGTGGGCCGGCGTCGCTGGCGCTTCCCTATCCGATCTGCAACAGCGTTGTGGTGAATTACCAGAGCGGGTATCCCGTTCCGGTTCCGGCGTACGGCACCAACCAGACCTGTTACATGCAGCAGAACGACGGAAAGGTGGACACCTCCAGCCTGAGGACCATGCAGACGGCGATCAACATCTGTTACATCCAGAAGGGCCGGCTTTCCCGGTTCGGGATCACCACCCCGCTGAGTCTTGCCTCCCCGGACCGGTACGGGCCGAAGACGTACGCGGCGGTCAAGGCCGTGCAGCAGTGGCACGGCGGCATCTCGGCTGACGGCGGCTGGGGGCCGGAGACGCGAAGGACGATGCAGTGGCCGGACAACGACACGCTCACCTGCCGTAACGTGCCGTTGCCCTGATTCGCCGACACGAGGCCGCCCCACATGCGTGGGGCGGCCTTGTGTCGGGTTCGCGCACCAGAAACCCCGAACCGTGATAAATGCCGGTCTATGGGTCACCCCGCACGGAATCCGTGGCTATCGTGGGGGCCATCGCAACACCGGTGAACGGGGGTTCTGGTGGACGTGATGTTGTTCGGCCGTGTGTCCGTTGAGGTCCGGGCTCGTACCGTGGACCTCGGACCGCCCGCCCAGCGGGCCCTTTTCGGGCTTCTCGCCCTTTACGCCCCGGCCGCGGCGCCGTACGAGTCGATCGTGGCGACGCTGTGGCCGGATGATCCGCCGCGTTCGGCGCGGGCCACCGTGCAGAAATACGTGCAGCGCCTGCGGGCCGCGCTCGGGCCCGAGTGCCCGCCCCGGCAGCGTGGGCACGTGCTGCGGACCTGCGGCGACACGTACGCGCTGTCGATCGGGCGGGAACAGGTGGACGTCTCGCGGTTCCGCGCGCGGTTCGCCCATGTGGCGGCCCTGCGGGCGGCGCGCGACCCGGAGTACGAGGCCGCGCTCGCCGATGTGATCGACCACGCGGACGAGCCGGTGGCGCTGGACGTGCCGCTGCTGGGCGAGTCGCCGCGGGTGCTCGCGGTCAAGGCCGAGCAGGCCAAGCTCGTCGACTGGTACGCCGACCTGCGGATCGCCGCCGGGCGGGCGGACGAGGTGGTCGGGCTGGTCCGCGAGCAGGCGGCGCTGCGGCCGCTGGACGAGGACTCGCAGGCCCGGCTCATCGCCGTGTACCGGCAGATCGGCTGCCGGTCGGCCGCCGTCGACGTGTACCTGAGCGCACGCCGTCAGCTTTCCGACATCCTCGGGCTCGATCCGGGACCCGAGCTCGAGGACGCCTACCGGAGCCTGCTGGCCCCCATGCGCGCGGGGGCGATGAATGGCGACCACGCTCGTGCGAGCGTGCGGTCCGCTTAAGATCTTGGCTGTGAGGAGAGAGCGAGCAGTGGCGACCACGCTGCTGTTGGCGCTCCTCACGGCCTGCGGGAACGATTCGCCCAGCCGGCCGGCGGGAGAAATCGTCACGTTCTCGTGCTGCGCCGAAGATGATGTCGACAGGCCTTATCGGCCCGGCGACACACTGACCCTTCATTGGACGGCGCAGACTCAGGAAGGGACGCCGGACGACTCTCCGGTGGAGCTGAATGTGCGGGTGGTCGGACCTTTCGGCAGCGTCACCGAGTTGAAAAGCTCGCCCAGCGGTTCACCGTCGTCCGTCACCTTCGACGCCCCGCCGGTCCGGCCTTCCGGCTCGTCCGCGGCGAAACCCGTCAGCAAGGTTGTCATCCCGGCTGATGCCGGGCCGGGTTACTACAACGTGAGCTATTCCGAAAAGCGGGGCGGAACCGTCGTCGGCGGCGCAAGCATCATTCGCGTCGTCGCGGCCACTGGGTGACCATGCCGAGGCCGGCGGCGCACCAGAGGCTCCGGTGCGCCACCGGCTGTTGCGGCTTTCCCGCGGTGCGCTACTTACAGGACTTGGCTCCCGTAGCGTGGGCCAGGCCGAAGCCGGAGGCCGCGGAGTCCATGTAGACGACCTCACGGCCCTTGGCCGCCGTGGCGTACATCTGGGCGCCGGGGCTGCACGATGCCGGGCCGAGGGACTTGCCCTGGAACGTGTACTGCTTGAGTTTCGGGTTCAGCACGTTGTTCGGGTAGCCGCCGGTCTCGAGCCAGGCCTTCACCGGCGCCTCCTCGGTGACGGTGACGGTCGTGTCGGACAGCGCGACCGTGACGGCGCGGATCGCCTGCGGCGACGTCTCGTCGAACAGCAGGCGGCTGGTGCGGGTGGCGAAGTCGAAAAGGCGTACGGAATCGTAGTAGGCGCCCTGAGTCCATTCGCCGTCGACGATGGTGCCGTAGTCGCGGTCGGTCATCCAGGCGACGCCGGTGGCGGACAGGTCGGGGTAGCTCATCCGCTCGGCGCCGGTGTCGCCGCCCGCGTACGTCGTCCGCCCGGTCGCCACGTCGTGCACCTCGACGCCCAGTGACCAGTAGACGCCGTTGGCGTCGGGCTGCTCGAAGTTCTCGTAGCGCACGTAGGAGATCTTGCCGTTCCTGACGCTCGGCGCCGTCGCGCTTCCCCGCCAGTCCGGGTGGGCGAGGGTGTGCACGGTCTTGGAGCTGCCGCGCAGGTAGCGCACCACGTCGAGGTAGCCCTGGTCCGGGTCGTACTGGCTCCAGGCGACGATGTCGCCGTCGAAGCCCAGGCCGTCGACGCGGTACGGGGAGCTGTAGAGTTCCTTGACCGGGCCACCGCCGATCGGCGCCGACAGGATGCGGTTGGTCTCGTACGTCGGCGAGTCCAGGTTCACCACCGTCGACAGCCACACGACCCGCTTGCCGTCGGTGTGCGGGAAGTTGTTGACGCTGCCGTCGTCGGGGGAGATGCGGTACGGCGTGCCCTTGCCGTTCGTCCGGCCGACCCAGATCGATGTCGGCTCGGTGCGGTTCGCGTCCGAGCGCGGTACGGCGAACCAGCCACCGCCCACGCCCGCCCTCATGTCGGCGTACATGCCCGTGTTGAGCCGGTCGATCAGGACGTCGGTGCCCTTGCCGTACAGGTTCTTCTTCCACTTCGCGGTGATCCCGCGGGAGTCGAACGCCTTCTCCACCACCTTGAGGTCGTCCTTCTTCAAACGGAAGGACTTGGCGGAGGCGAGTACGGCGTCACGCGCGTCGACGAAGTCGGACATCGGCGTCAGGTAGTCGGTGAGGGCGCGGTAGACGACCTTGTCGGCGACCGTCTTGCCGAGCTTCTGGCGCAGGTCCCAGAGGGCGCCGGAGACGATCGTCGAGTTGAGGTGCACGCCGCCGTCGTCCATCGACGGTGTGTCGATGAGGTGCTGGAAGTCGGCCGTGGTGGCGCCGTCGTCGAGGTCGCGCAGGGCGCACTGGGCGGGGGCGAGCGTGCGGCAGAGGTCGCCGCCGAGCAGGCTGGCCCGCGGGTCGGACATCGAGGTGCCCGACGCGTCGACGTCGATCGCGTTGCCGAAGTAGTCGGCGATCGCCTCGTTGAGCGCGCCCGGCTGTCCGGCGTAGACGAGGCTCGCGGTGTGCTCGACCACGCCGTGCGTCATCTCGTGGCCCACGACGTCCGGGTCGGCGGCCAGCGGCAGGTACTCGGCGTCGCCGCTGCCGTACACCATGCGGGTGCCGTCCCAGTACGCGTTGACCCAGGGTGAGCCGCCGTACGTGATCCCGACGACCGAGTCGATCGGCATGCCCTTGTCGTCCAGGCTGTTACGCCCGAGCTTCGACTTGTACCAGTCGACCACCTTCGCGGCGTCCCAGGCGGCGTCCACGGCACCGGCCTCGGTCAGGTCGGCGCCCAGCGTGGCCGACGGTGAGGCGAACGGGGCCAGGCCCTCCGGCCACTGGTCGCCCATCAGGTCGTAGTAGTCGCGGCCCCGGGCGTCCCAGGTGGTGATCGGCACGGTCCGGGTCAGGTCCTTCATGAGGTACGACCCGTCGTCCGACCGCACGAGCGGAAGCGCCACGGTGGCGCCGTGCAGGGTGGTGCCCTGACCGGCGACGGACGCTGTCCCGGAAGCCGCCGCGCCCGGCGTCTTCGCGGACTGCGGTGTGGTGGCCACCTTCTGATCGGCCACGAAGGACTTGATCCGGCTGACGCTGAGCAGCGGTACGCCGTTCGTCGCGCCCACGTACACGTCGCGGAGCACGGGCCGGCCGTTGGCGGCGTCCCGGCCCTTGACCAGCACCCGCCGCGCGAGCACGCCGGTGCCGGTCGGCATGACGATGAGTCCCTGGTCGGTGCCGGTGAGGTCGGCCTTGGCGTCGCCGGCCACGACCGCCGCGCCCGGGTTCAGGCTCCGGCGTACCTCCTCGACCGCCCGCGAAATGGCGAGCGCCGTGGGGATCGGGGTGGCGGTCGTGTCGACGTCCAGGTTCGTGAAGTAGCTGCCCGAGGTTCCGGTGACCGTGCGCTTGCCGGCCGTCTTCTCCGTACGGACCACGTATTGCGCGCCGAACACCGGCAGGCCCTTGTACTTCTGGTTCAGCCGGACCGTCTCCCGCTCGCCCTCCGTCTCGACGCTCGCGGTGGTGAGCGTGCCGGCCGGATCGCCGATCTTGTAGCGGTCCTGGTGGCCGGCGAGGTGGGCCTTGGCCGCCTGGTCCGGTGCGACGGTGGCGTCGACCGGGTCGGCCACGTCGTCCACGAGAGCGGGGGTGTCCGTGTCGGGCGCCACCGTGACGGGGATCGGCTCGTCGGCCGGGGGCGCCGCGTTCGCGGCCTGGGCGGTGGTTCCGAGGATGGTGGCCGCCGCCAGGACGGCGATCGCGGGTAGTGCCTTGGCTCTACGCAATTGGTGCTCCTGCGAAGTTGTCGGTCCGCTCACCTCACCCCGATGCCGGCGGCCGCCACAAGGACGATCTTGTGCAGTTGCGCAAACCCGCAGATCCGCCCCGACGGCCTTCTTACACATCCGTAATCTCCGATTCATGGTGTCCTGAGATGATCACATCGGAGGGACGCACCAACGCATGGACGAAACGGACATACCCTGGTCGGCGACCGGTCTCGACCCGCTGGCCGGCCGGGTGCTGGAACACCTGATGGCCGTACGGTCGGCCGGCCGCGACGAGGTGGCGGCCGCGGCCGGGGTGTCACCGGCGGAGGCGGAACGAGCACTGCGGCTGCTGGTCGACGAGGCCCTGGCGTCGCGGATCGGCGGTGCGGTGCCACGGTGGGCGGCGGCGCCGCCCCGGCCGTCGCTCGGTGCCCTGCTGGCCCGGCGGCGGGCCGAGCTGGCCCTGGTCGAGGACGTCGTGGAACGGCTCGTCGAAGCGCACGACGCGGTGTCCGGGCCGCGCGCCACGGACATGGTGGAGGTGCTGAGGAGCCAGGACGACGTACCGGCGCGTTACCTCCAGTTGCTGACCGAGAGCTCCTTCGAGGTGCTGCACCTGGCGAAGCCACCGTACGTGACGGGCGGGTCGGCCTCGGACGGCGCGGTCGCGGTGAAGCCGGGCCTGCGGATGCGATCGGTGTACGAGTCGGACGGTTTCACCGACGCGGTCTCCCTCATGACGGCGCTGCGCGGCACGGGCCGGGGCGGCACGCTGCGGCTGACCTCGCAGATCCCGGTGAAGCTGGTCATCTTCGACCGGACGGCCGCCCTGCTGCCGATCTGGGGCGACCGCCCGTCGTCGGGTTCGCTCGTGGTGCACTCGCCCACCCTGGTGACGGCGCTGGTGGCGCTGTTCGAGAGCGTGTGGGAGCGCGCCGAGCCGGTGTCCCTGACGAAGCGGCGCGAACTGTCCGACGGGACCTCGGGCCGGGACGCGCGGACCCGGGAGATCCTGCGGATGATGGCGGTCGGCATGAAGGACGAGACGATCGCCCGAGTCCTCGACATCAGCCGCCGCACGGTCCAGCAGCACATCAGCGATGTGGGCGTCCAGCTCGGCGCCCGAACCCGCTTCCAGATCGCCGTCCTGGCCGCCAAGCGGGGCTGGCTGAACGACCAGGACGACAGCACGCCGCCGCTACCCTGAGCGCCGGCGGCGCAGGACGGCTCGGGCCGGGAGAGTGACCGCGAGCAGGGCCAGACCGATGGCGGCGGCGGTGAAGGAGCCGTACGTCAGAAGCGGGATGTAGGGGGCCTCGCCGGTGGTGCCGCGCATCATCGGGAACAGGGTGGCCGCCGCGATCGCGGAACCGAGGATGACGCCCGCCAGGGAGACGAGCAGGCTTTCCCAGTGGAGCATGGTGAGGATCTGGCGGCGGGTGGAGCCGACCAGGTGCAGCATGCGCAGCTCCCGGCGGCGGTCGAGGACCGTCATGACCAGGGTGTTCACGGCGGCGATGGCGGCGAAACCACCCAGGACGGCGGCCATCGTGTTGGTGGTCCACGCGCCCAGTTCCGCGTCGGGGCTCGGCCGGCTGGCGTAGCCGGCGGCGCCGGTGACCGTGCCGAGGGCGGTCAGCGGTTCGGCCGGGCCGCCCCGCACCAGCAGGGCGTCGTCGAAGCCCGAGGTCACGTGCCCGGCCAGCGACGCCCGGTCCATCGTCACCGTGCCGAGCCCGAGACCGCGGCCGTACACCGCGATGATCTCGGGGCTGGCCCGGGTGCCGTCGGGAAGGTAGAGCGGGAGCCGGTCGCCGACGCCCCGGCCGGCCGCGGTGGCCAGTGTGGTGTCGATGGCGATCCGGTCGCCGCCGAGCGCGTCGAGGCTGCCCTCGCGGACGTCCAGGTCCTGCACCTCGGCGAGCTCGGCGCCGGAGCCGGTGATGCCCTGGACCGACGCCCCTCGCAACGACGTGAACTCGCCGGCGCCGATCGGCACCAGCACCTGGGTGTCGAGCACCGCCACAACGGCTTCCACACCGGGCGTACGGGCTGCCTCCGACCTCGCGTCCGCCGCGAGCCCGGCCGGGTTCGTGACGACGTGGTCGGCCGTGAGGCCCGCGCGCAGCTGCTTGCCGGCGGCATGGTTCTCGCTCGTGTGCATGAAGACGAGGGTCGAGGCGAAGGCCATGGCGAGCACGATCGGGGTGAAGGCCGAGGCGAGCCGGCGGGCGTTCGTACGGGAGTTGGCGGCGGCGAGTCCGGCCGCCGGGCCGCCGCCGCGCAGGGGCAGGCCGAACAGGCCGGCGGACAGCCGGGCCAGCAGCGGGCCGAGCAGGCCGACCGCCAGCATGAACAGCATGACCACGCCGAGCGCGGCGCCGGCCGCGTCGTCGCCGGCGGAGCGGGCCGAGACACCGGTGAGCGCGAGGCCGCCGGCGAGAGCGGCGAGACCGAGGACGGTGCGGGCGCCGCCCGGCCGCAGCCGTTCCGCCGACGCGTCGGCGAGCGCCTGGCCCGGCCTGGTCCGGGCTGGCCGGCGACCCGCCATCCAGCCGGGTCCTAGTGCCGTGAGCAGCCCGGCAGCGACCGCGATGAGCAAGGGCATCGCCGAGATGTGCAGCTGCACCGCGGCCGGGACGGCGCCGCGGTCCCGCAACTGCTCGAACCACCACATCGCGAGACCGAGGCCGGGCAGCAGGCCGGCGATCCCGGCCGGCGGTGCGATCAGCAACGCCTCGGCGGCGACCGCGCGGCGGATCTGCCGCGGGGTGGCCCCGACGGCGCGCAGCAGGGCGAACTCCCGGGCCCGCTGCGACACGGACAGGGCCACGGTGGCGGCGGCGGTGAAGACGGCCACGATGGCGGCGATGCCACCGAACGAGCCGCCGATGCCGAACAGGGTCTCCTTGGCGTAGCCGAGGCCGGGATCCTCCACGGCGCCGCGGTCGTCGCCCGCGTGCACCCGGACTCCGGAGCCGGCCAGCGCCGCGGTCACCGAAGCGGCCAGCTCGGCGGCATCGGTCCCCGGCGCGGGCAGCACGGCGATGGCGTCGGCGCGGCCGGGATGCCCGGCGAGCGTGGCCGCCTGGCCGTCGGCGAACCAGGCGAGCGGGCCGTCCGCGCCGGCGACGCCGGACACGCGGAACTCCCGCCGCCCGGAAGCGGTCTCGAGGGTGACGGTGTCGCCGACGGCGGCCGCGTTCCGGCCGAGCACGACCTCGCCGTCACCGGGGGCGGCGCCGGCCGTCACCGTGACGCCGGTGAACAGGTGGGAGCCCCATCCGTGTCCGGTGAGCACGCCGCCGGGCAGTGTCGCCGCCCGTACCGGAAAGGTGTAGTCCGCGACCGCCGCGGCCGCACCCGGCGCCGAGGCCGCCTTCGCCGCCAGCCCGGCGTCCAGCCGCGCGGTGTCCGGCAGCGGCACCGCTTCCCGCTCCTCGTCCTCACCGCTGCCGGTGACGACGTACTCGTACTGGTCGGCGGCCACGATGACCGGCGCGTTCGCGTAGCGGACCGGCGGCACCGACGCGCGCAGGCCGGTCTCCAGCAGGATGCCGCAGGCCGAGACGATCAGCGCGCACATCAGCAGGGCGAGGAAGGTGCCCGCGAACGACGCCGGCTTGAACCGGATGGCCGCGCGGGCGAGCCCGGTGGGACGCCTCATGCCGCCGCCCCCGCCGTCACACCCGAGCGAAAAGGTGCTGACATCCGCGCCGCGATCCGGGCCGGCGAACCACCCTCCAGACTGTCGGCGAACGCGCCGTCGGCGAGGAACAGCACCCGGTCGGCCCACGCGGCGGCGACCGGGTCGAGGGTCACCATGACGACGGTGGCGCCGAGGACGTCCACCGCGTTCCGGAGCAGGCCGAGGACTTCGGCGGCGGTGCCGGTGTCGAGGGCGCCGGTGGGCTCGTCCGCGAAGATCACGTCCGGATCGCCGATGAGAGCACGGGCGACGGCCACCCGCTGTTGCTGGCCGCCGGACAGCTCGCCGGGGCGGCGCCGCGCCTTGTCGGCGAGCCCGACCTTCCCCAGCACGTCGGCCGCCCGGCGGCGGTCCGGGCGCTGCCCGGCCAGGCGCGTGGGCAGCAGGACGTTCTGCTCCACCGTCAGCGACGGCAGCAGGTTGAACGCCTGGAAGACGAACCCGAGCCGGCGGCGGCGCAGTTCGGTCAGCTCGTTCTCGTTCATTCCGGTGATCTCCGTACCGCCCAGCCGCACCGAGCCCTCCGACGGCCGGTCGAGCCCCGCCGCGCACTGCAGGAAAGTGGACTTGCCCGATCCCGAGGGACCCATGACGGCCGTGAACGTGCCCGCGGCAGCGCCAGATCGATTCCCGCGAGCGCGGTCACCGCCCGTGGCCCCCGGCCGTATCGTCGCCGGACCCCGGTCAGCTCGACCGCGAGAGTGGTTTCACCAAGAGCGTTCATGTGGACAAGCGTGGAGAACCCACCACGCGCCCGTCGTCAGTCCGCGGGACCATGCGGGATACACCTCGCGCCCGACGCGGTCGCGGCCCGGTGGTTCGTAGCTTCGGTGCCTCGTCAACAGCGGAGGGGCACCATGCGGCAACGGGATAGATTCATCGACGGGCTCCGGGCGCTGGCCATCCTCGGGGTCGTGAGTGGACATTGGCTGGTCGGGGCGCTGGTCGCCACCCCGGCCGGCGGGCTGCGGATCGACAGCCCGATGCGTCATCTGAGTGGCTGCACCCGGCCACCTGGTTCCTGCAGATGCTGGGACTGTTCTTCCTCGTCGGCGGCTACACGGCGGCGCAGGGGCTGCGCCGGGCCCGGGAGAAGGGCGAGACCGACGCCCACTGGGTACGCCGCCGGCTGTGGCGGATCGGCCGGCCGGTGGCCGCCGCGGCGGTGATCCTGGCCGTGGCCCTGCCGGTGCTGAGCCTGTTCGGGCTGGGCGCCGGGACCGCCCGTACGACAGTGGTCCTGTTCCTTCAGCCGTTGTGGTTCATGGGCGTGTACGCGGTGATCACCGCGCTCACCCCGTACGCCCTCAAGCTCGACCGGATCGGTGGCCTGCGAGTCGTCCTGGCCTTCGCCGGTGCGGTCGCCGTGGTGGACCTGCTGCGCTTCGGCCCGGCCGCCGAACCGGCCGCCGTCGGCTATCTGAGCGTGCTGCCGGCCTGGTTCTTCGCCTACCAGCTGGGGATGGCCTGGTCGGCCGGACGGGTCGGCCGGCGCGTGGCGGCCGGTCTGCTCGCCGGTGGCCTGGCGACGTTCGTGGTCCTGCTGGCCGTCCTCGACTACCCGGTGAGCATCGTGAGCGTGCCCGGATCCGTACGGTCCAATTCGAACCCGCCGTCGCTGATGGTCCCGGCCCTCGCCGCGATCCAGGCCGGCGCCGCGCTGCTGCTGCGCGCCCGGATCGAGCGGCTGCTGCGCCGGCCGCGCGTCTGGGCCGCGGTGACCGTCCTGAACCTGAGCGCGATGAGCGTGTTCTGCTGGCATCAGGTGGCGCTCGTGGGCGTCTCCGAGGCCGCCCGCCGGCTCGGCACGCTGCCCGGCCTCGGTGACGCGCCGATCGACGGCGGCTGGGTCGCCGCCCGCCTCGCCTGGTATCCGGTGCTCGGGCTCGCGCTGGCCGGCCTCGTCGTGCTGGTGCGCCGGTTCGAGAACCCGGCGCCGGCGCCTATCGAGCCTCGGAGGGACCGGGCCGCCCGGGTGTGACCAGACCGTTCTCGTAGCCGAACACCACGGCCTGGACCCGGTCGCGCAAGCCGAGCTTCTGCAGGATCCGGCTGACGTGGGTCTTGGTGGTCGGCTCCGAGATGAACAGCGTGCCGGCGATCTCGGTGTTGGACCGGCCCTGGGCGAGCAGGCGCAGGACCTCCCGTTCACGGTCGGTCAGGGCGTTCAGCGCGACCGCGCCGGCCGGCCGGCGCGGTCGCGCCTCGACGAAGTTCTCGATGAGCCGGCGGGTGATGCGCGGCGCCAGCAGCGCGTCACCGCCGGCCACCACCCGGACGGCCTGGACCAGCTCGTCGGGCTCGCTGTCCTTGAGCAGGAACCCGCTGGCGCCGGCCTGCAGGGCCTCGTAGATGTAGTCGTCGAGGTCGAACGTCGTCAGCATCAGCACGCGCGGCGTGTGCCCGGCCGGGCGATCCGGGCCGAGCAGGGCCCGGGTGGCGGCGAGCCCGTCGAGCACCGGCATCCGTACGTCCATCAGAACGACGTCGGGCCGCAGCCGGCGGCTGCTGTCCAGGCCGGCCTGCCCGTTCTCCGCCTCGCCGACGACCTCGATGTCGGGTTGCGCCTGCAGGATGGCCCGGATGCCCATCCGGATCATCGCCTGGTCGTCCACGATGAGGGCGCGGATCACTGCTCGGCGCCGATCGGCAGGCGAGCCGCGACCCGGTAGCCGCCGCCGGCGCGGACGCCGGTCTCCAAGGTTCCACCGGCCTGCCGGACCCGTTCCCGCATGCCGGTCAGCCCGTGCCCGGTCACCTCGGAGGACTCCATCGGCTCGGCCGGTCGCGGCGCGGCATCGTTCAGCACGGACAGCACCAGATCACTTCCTTCGACATCGATTTCGATTCGCGTACGGGCTCCGGGCGCGTGCCGGATGACGTTGCTCAGCGACTCCTGGATGAGCCGGTACGCGGTCAGGGCCACCGTCTCCGGCACGGCCGCCGTCCGTACGGCCTCGGCCTGGGCAACCTCGACCGGCAGCCCTGCCCGCTGCGCCGACGCCACCAGGTCCGGCACCCCGTCCAGGCCGGGCACCGGGGCCAGCTCCGCGTCGGCGTCCTCCGCCCGCAGCACCGACAGCAACTGCCGCATCTCGCGCATGGCCGCCCGCGCGCCGGTGGCGATCCGGGTGAACTCCGCCTCCGCCACCGGATCCAGGTTCTCGATCCGGTACGAGGCGGAAGTGGCCTGCATGTGGATGACCGACATGCCGTGCGCCACGACGTCGTGCAGTTCACGCGCGATCCGGGTGCGCTCCTCGGCGACCGCCCGCTGGTTCTGCTCGATCTCGACGTCGCGGCGGGCGTCGGCGAGTTCCCGGCGGACCGCCCGCCACCGGCGGACCAGCAGGACGGCGCCGACGACGAGCGCCGACAACGCCGGGTACAGGATCTCGATCAGCAGGCCGTCGCCGGCCGAACGGCCGTACGGATCGAGCAGCGCCACGATGGGCAGCAGCACCGAGCTCACGCACCAGGTCAGCGCGGCGTCGCGGTCGCTGCAGCGGGCCGCGACCAGCCCGGCGTGCGCGATCAGCGTCAGCAGCCCCGGCACGGTGAGCGGCCACGTCGACACCGAGTCGGGCGGCAGGGCCAGCGCGACGACGACCACAGCCAGCAGCTGCAGGGCGGTCGCCGCGCGCGGCCGGACGAGGACCAGGGGCAGCGCGGCGGCCTGGGCGATGCCGGTGAGCACCGCGACCAGCGGGGGAACGCCGAACACCAGGGCGGACAGCGTCGCGTTCACGGGCAGGGCGACGAGCGCGAGCCCGCCGGCAACCAGCCACCACCGCAACCATTCGTTCGGCGCTGTCACGTGCACACCGTATCCGGAAGATCCACGTCCGGCGTCCGGCCGGCGATGGACACGACCCCCTACCCGAGGATGACGCCGTGGCCGGTGCCCGAGATCCACGCTTGCCGGCATGGACCTGATGAGCCTGCTCACCCCGATGATGACCTCGCCGATGCTGTACCCGCTGCTGGTGGCGCTGGTCGGCGTGGACGGCGTCGTGCCGGTGGTCCCCTCCGAGGCGGCGGTGCTGACGGCCGGCGTGTTCGCCCGCGCCGGCACACCGAACCTGCTGCTGGTCATCGCGGCGGCCGCGGTCGGCGTGTTCGTCAGCGACCACGTGGTGTACGGGCTGGGCCGCACCGCCGCCGGGCCGCGGCTGCTCGGCCGTTTCCCGCGGATCGGCCGGGCCGTGGCCGTGGCCGGGCGGCGGATCGAACGCCGCCCCGGCCTGCTGATCCTGATGTCCCGTTTCCTGCCGGGTGGCCGCCTCGCGACGAACCTCGCCTGTGGCACGGCCCGGTTGCCCCTGTCCCGGTTCAGCCCGGCCTCGGCACTCGCCGCGGTGGCGTGGGCGGCCTACCACGCCGGCCTCGGCGTGCTGGGCGGCGCCGCCTTCGCCGAGAACCCGCTGATCGGCATCGCGATCGGGCTCGGCCTGTCGTCCCTGGTGGGCGGCGTCGTGGCGCTGATCCGCCGCCGGCCCCGGCCTGGCGTGCGTGATTCGTCCCGGCGGCCCTCACGGCAGAGTCACCGTCCTGGTCAATCTCCCGAACCGGGGCGGATCCATCCGGCTCGGAGGGCGACCTCCCTCGCGACCACCACGCTGGGACGATCATTGACCACGGTGAAGTCCTCCAGCGACAGGTCATCGAGTCGGGCCTCCTGCTCGGCCAACCGCTTCAGGTGCCGCTGGGCGCCCGCCTCTCCGTCGCGGTCCCGGAGTCGCCGGCGGACGGTGTCCGGAGCCGCCGTCAACCGGACCAGCTGGACTGCGCAATCGGCGAGGCCGGCCGCGTATCGGGCCCGGAGGGCGAGACTGTCGATGCCCGCGCTGACGACAAGGTGCTCGGCGCCGAGGACCCGGAAGTTGGCCCACACGGCGGTCAGGTTCAGACACTTGAGTTCGTCGTAGAAGCCGCGCTCGCCGAGCGCCGGCGGCGGACCGAACTGGGCCAGCGCGTCGGTGTCGACGACCGCGGTGATGGATCCCGTAGCGGTGAGGAGCCCGCCGATGGCCTGAGCCACCGTGGACTTGCCGACGCCCGCGACTCCGTTGAGTATCAGTGCCCGCTTCACGGTTTCCTCGGTGGCCACGCGGGACGGCTACACGCGGGGTCGTGTGGTGTGCGGATGAGCCGCCGGGCCAGGGCGAGGAAATCCGGTACGGCGGGGTGGCTCGGTGGTTGCTTCCAGGCCAGGTGGACCGGGACAGGTGGTACCCCGGCGAGCGGGATGTAGGCGACGGCCGGATTCGGGTACGTGGCCGCGGTGGCGGTGGTGGTGACGCCGGCCGCCTGGCCGGCGGCGATGGCCGCGATCCAGTCGTCGGTGTTGGCGACCTCGATGATGTGGTCAGGGGTGTCATCCTCAGGCCAGAGGCCGAGAGTCGCGGTGCCGGCGATGGCGTTGAGAGCGATCGGCTGGGCGGTGAGATCGTGCAGGGTGAGTCGTGTTCTCCCGGTGAGGGGGCTGTCGGCGGCGACAGCGGCGACGCGCGGCTCGAGCAGCAGGACCACGGTGTTCACCTCGGCCGGCAGGCCGGGCTCGCCCCGGATGACGGCGACGTCGACGGAGCCACGGTCGAGTCCGGCGGTGCGATCGTCGACGCGCAGGAGCCGCAGGGGAGTGTCCGGGTGCTCCCGCTTCCAGCCCCGCAGCAGTGCCGTGGTGTGTTCGCCCAGTGCCGACCAGGCGTGGCCGAGACGGAGGGGCCAGGTCCCGGCGCGGACCGGGTCGAGTGCCTCGTCGACGGCCGTGACCGCGGCGGCGGCCCGCGGCTGGAACGCGTGTCCGGCGGCGGTGAGTTCTAAGTGATGGGTGGACCGGTCGATCAGACGGACGCCGAGGTGCGCTTCCAGTTGGCGCAGGGTGCGGGAGAGCGCCGGTTGCGTCACGTGCAGCCGGGCCGCGGCGCCGGTGATGGTGCCTTCGGCGGCGATGGCGAGGAAGGCGCGCAGATGCCGCAGCTCCACGGTCATGACAGCCGAGCATAACCACACTGAATTCGGCATTTCCCGGCCGGCCGCCCGGCTCATAACGTCGGTCGCATGGTCAACGTTCTCGACCCCGTCCCCGCTTCGACCAGGCGCGGCGGGGCGGTAGGGCTGGTACTGGGAGCCTTGCTGTCGGGCCCGTTCGGCGGCGCGGTCGCGGCGCTGCTGTTCCCCCGCGTCGGGGTGGACGGAGTCGTGACACTGCGACTGACCATCGCGGCGCTCGTGCTACTGGCGGTGTGCCGCCCCCGCGTACGGGGACATCGGCGCGCGGACTGGTTGTTGGTCGGCGGATTCGGCGCGGCGCTCGCCGGCATGAACACGCTGGCCTACCACGCGATCGCGCTGATCCCGCTCGGTCCCGTGGTGATGCTGGAGGTGCTGGGGCCGCTCGTGCTGTCGGTGCTGACCGCCCGCCGCGCGGCGAGCTGGCTGTGGGCCGGCCTGGCCGCCACCGGGGTGGCGTTGCTGAGCACCGCCGGCTTCGATCGGCTCACCCCGGCCGGGATCGGCTTCGCCGCGGCGGCGGGCGCGGTCTGGGCCGGATACATCGTGGCCAGTGCACGGGCCGGGCAACGGTTTCCCCGGACCGACGGCCTGGCCCTGGCCATGACCGCGGCCGCGGTCATCACTCTTCCCTTCGGCGCCGGCACAGCCGGAACCGCGCTGGTCGACCCGGGCGTCGTGGCGATGGGCGCCGCAGTGGCGCTGCTGTCCTCCGCACTGCCTTACACACTCGAGTCGCTGGCGCTGCGCCGCATGCCCACCACGACCTTCGCCGTCCTGATGAGCCTGGGGCCCGCCGTCGCCGCGCTCGCCGGCTATGTCGTCCTGCACCAGCGGCTCACCCCGGTCGAAGGGCTGGCCATCGCGCTGGTCATCGCGGCCAACGCCGGCGCCGTACGGACGCCGTCCCGGGCGGCATCGGGCTGACCGCCGCCGACGGCGGCGGCTGACAGCCGGGTCATCGCCGGGCGGACCGGATGTCGATGTTCGAGAAGCGGACGAAGCCGTCGTCGCCGTCGGCCAGCTGGACCAGGCCCAGGGTCGTCGTGCCCTTGGTGAGGGCCGGGTCGTCCAGTACGGCGGTGAGAAGCTTCTCGCCGTCCAGCCGTACCGTGGCGATCTCGTCGACGATGTCGATGACGAGCTGGTGCCGGGCGGCGTAGCCGGCCCTCAGCGGGGCGCTGCTGATTGTGCGCACGTCGCCGGACGGCGGGTAGGCGGCGACGGCGATCTCGTCGGCGCAGGCGGTCAGCTCGTAGCGGGCCGGGCCGGTGCGGCGGAACCCGATGAGCGCGCAGGCGTCGTCGCTCAGCTCGTCGTAATGCACCTTGATCGACTGGTTGCCGGCGAAGACGGTGGCCGGTCCGGGACAGGTGACGCCGTCGTTGCCGGGCCCGGTGACGACGGCCAGGCCGTCCTGGCCGAGTTCGCAGCTGTACTCGCCGGTGCGTTTGTCGCGCCACTGCCCGGCTCGGGTGAGGGTGTCGACGACGCGTACCTCGGCCGGCGTGGACGGGGTCCCGGACGACGGCCGGGCGGCGGGCGGGGCGGCTTCGCTGCCGTCGCCGCCGGTCAGGGCCACCACCAGAGCACCCGCGGCCACGGCAACCGCCGCGACCGCCGCGCCGGCGACGCTCAGCCGGTGAACGGCCCGGCGGCGCGCGGGAGCCGGCGCGGCCGAGCCCGCGGTCAGGTGCGGCGAACCGAGCGACGGCGTGGGGCCGGAACCGCGCGGCGGAAGCGGTGGTGCGGTGACTCCGGGGCGGCGCGGTGGGAGCGGCGGCGGCGTGACACCGGGTCGGCCGGTGAGGAGCGCGTCGAGCAGATCCTGGGCGGACGGGCGCTCGGCCGGGTTCTTGGTCAGCGCCCGCCCGACCACCTCGTGGAGGTCGTCCGGAAGTCCGGTCAGGTCCGGCGCGGCGGTCAGGATGCGCACGGCGGTGGCGGTCGGCGTGTCGGCGGCGAACGGCGTACGCCCGGTGGCGGCGTAGGCCACCAGCACGCCCCAGGCGAACACGTCGACGGCGGGGGTGACGGCGCCGCCGTCCAAGCGTTCCGGAGCCATGTAGGAGAGCGTGCCCACCACCTGATCGGTGCGAGTGTGCTCGCTCGTCGACTCGAGCGCCCGCGCGATGCCGAAGTCGATCACTTTCGGGAAGCCCGGCGCGAGAAGGACGTTGCGGGGCTTGAGGTCACGGTGGATGACGCCGGCGCCGTGAATGGCGACCAGCGCGGTGGCCACCCCGACCGCGACGCTGTAGAGGCCACCGTCGCCGAGCGGGCCGTCGCGGGTGACGCGATCGGCCAGGTCGGGGCCGTCGATGTACTCGACGACCAGGTAGGGCGTCTCGTGGTCGGGGTCGGCGTCGAGCACCGCGGCGGTGCAGAACGGAGGGACCTGCCGGGCCCGCTGGACCTCGCTGCGGAAACGCCCGCGGAACTCGACCTGGGCGGCGAACTCGGCCCGGATGATTTTGACGGCCACGGTCCTTCCGCCGCGGTCCTGAGCCAGGTAGACGGCGCCCATGCCGCCCTCGCCGAGCAGTCCGAGGAGCTCGTAGTCGCCCAGCGCCCGCGGGTCGTGGGTACGGAGGGGCTTCATCTGCACGCGGTGGTCTCGCTCCCACGATCGACGTCCTCGATAGCGAGCCGCAATCTAGCAGCCCCGCGCCCGGACCGTCAGACAGTTGCCCGAAGTGAGACAGGACGAGGGCGTACGCATTTAGCGTGACCCTGTGCCCACTAAGTTCCGGCTTCTTCTGCGGACGGCGGTGGCCGGACTTCTCGGCGCCGCCGTGCTCGCCGCCCCCTCGCCCGCCGCCGCGGCCACGCCCACCTTGGATGTCGCCGTCTATGTGGGAGACGGGACCTTCGACCCGCCGGTCGACGGCGGCAACAAGCTCGGGTCCCCGCGGAACATAGCCTTCGACCCGTCGGGCGACATGTACACAGTCGAGGGAATGAGCTGCCGGGTCCTCAAGATCACTCCGGCCAAGGTGATCAGCGTGATCGCCGGCAGCGGGGGATGCGGCGACATTTCTCCGGGGGGCCCGGCCACCCAGGTCGGTTTTCCGCGGTCCGTCGCCCGGCACAACGGCAACACCTATGTGGGCACCGACCGCTACATCTACCAGATCGACCCGCAGGGCATCCTGTCGGTCGTCGCCGGTACCGGAAGCTCCTTCCCCGCCCTGGTCGACGGTCCCGCGGCCGGGCAGGCGGTCTACGACGTGACCCAGATGGCCGTGGTCGGCGACACGCTGTACTTCTGCCAGATGGCGCAGGCCGCCAAGATCGACCTCAACACGATGCAGTTGACCGTCATCGCGGGAAACAGCACCACCATCGCTCCCGCCGTCCCGGGCCCGGCCCTCGCTTCCACCCTGGGCTGGCTCAGCGGCATCGCGGTGGCCGCGGACGACACTGTCTACCTCGCGGACGCGTTCTACGAATCGATCTACAAGATCGCCCCGGACGGCACCCTGTCGGTCCTGGTCACCCTCCCGGCGGGTCACGAGGCGTCCTCACTCCTGATCGGCCCGGTCGGCACCCCGTACGCCGGGAACCTCTACGCCAGCCTCAACACGGAGATGACCATCGTCGAGGTCGACACGACAGCGACGAACGGCAACGCGACTCTCACCGTGGTGGCCGGTAGCGGCTGGACTTTTCCGACCACCACGAAGATGCCGGCCCTGTCCGCGCGCTTGAACCAGACGCAGGGCCTCGGGGTCTCACCGGCCGGTGACTTCTACGCGTCGCTGGCGAACGCGGCCCAGATCGTCGAGCTGACGCCCGCGGGGCCGTCCGCGCCGCAGCCGCCGACCGCGGCCGGTGCGCAGGTCGGCGACGAGAGCGCCGTGGTCAGCTGGACCGCGCCCGGTGACGACGGCGGCTCGCCGGTCACCTCGTACGACGTGCAGGCCTACAGCGGCGGCAACGCGGTCGCGGGCAAGACCTGTACGGCCACCGCGCCCACCCTCACCTGCACCGTCACCGGCCTGACCAACGGCGCTGCCTACACCTACCGGGTCACCGCCACCAACCTGATCGGCACGAGCGCGGAGTCGGTCGCGTCGGCCGCCGTGACGCCGCTCGGCGCCGCCGGCGCGCCCACGGTCGCGAACGTCGCCTCCACCGCCTCCGGTTCGGCCACCCTGACCTGGACGGCGCCGGGCGTCAACGGCGGTTCGCCGGTCACCTCGTACACGGTCCAGGCGTACGCCGCCGGCCAGGCCGTGGCCGGCCGGACGTGCACGGTCAACTCGCCGGCCCTCACCTGCACGGTCACCGGGCTGACCAACGGCACCGCGTACACGCTGCGCGTGACCGCCACCACCAGCGCCGGCCCGGGCGCCGAGTCGGCCGACTCGGCGCCGGTCACCCCGGTCGGGCCGTCCGGCGCCCCCACCACCGTGCTGGTGACCGCCGGCAACGGGCAGGTCGCCGTCAGCTGGACCGCGCCGGGCAACACCGGCGGGGCGCCCATCACGTCCTACACCGCGCAGGCCTATCAGGCCGGCCTGCCGGCCGCCGGCCGGACCTGCACCACCGCGACGCTGTCATGCCTGGTCACCGGGCTCACCAACGGCACCGCGTACACGCTGCGCGTGACCGCCACCACCAGCGCCGGCCCGGGCGCCGCCTCGGCCGACTCGGCGCCGGTCACCCCGGTCGCGCCCGCCGTGCCGGTGACTCCCGCTCCCGGCGCGCCCGGCACCCCGGCGGCCCGAGGCGCCACGTCGTCGATCAAGGTCTCGTGGCCGGCCTCCGCCGGGCAGGTGACCGACTACACCGCGGTCGCCATGCCGGGCGGGAACTCCTGCACGACGACCTCGACCAGCTGCGTGATCGGCGCCGAGGCGGGCCGGGCGTACACGATCACCGTCGTCGCCCACGGGCCGGGCGGCGCCTCGCCGGCCTCGGCCCCTTCGGCGAGCGTCACCCCGACGGCGCCCATCACCCCGCCCGGCCTGCCGGCCAACGTGCCCCCGACGCTGACGACGGACCAGGGACCGCTGTCCCTCGTCCTGCCCAAGCAGGAGATCACCCTCACCGGCTCCGGGTTCGCCCCGAACTCCACCACCAAGGTCACCCTCTACTCGGCCCCGATCGAGCTCGGCACCGTCACCACCGACGCGAACGGCGCCTTCGCGCTGACGGTGGCCGTCCCGGCCGGTGTGCCGGCCGGCGGACACACCATCCTGGCTCAGGGCGTCGATGGCAGCGGCGCCGTCCGGCAGATGGCCCTGCCGGTCATCGTCCCGCCGACCAGCCCGACCAGCTCGGGCGGCGGCGACCAGAACCAGAACACCAAGCTGCCGGTGCCCGCCGGAGGCTCGATCACCTTGCTGAGCACGACCGGTGACCCGGTCGGCACCCTCCCGGTCAAGGGCCAGGGCACGTACGCCCTCGACACGACCACCGGCGTCATCACCTTCGTGCCGGTCGCCGGCTTCGCCGGCCGGGCCACCGCGGTCCAGTACCGCATCACCGACGCCGTCGGCCGGGTCGTCACCGGCAGCTACACCGCCGTGGTGACCGCGGCCGGCACCGGCCAGCCCGGGCCGGGCGCGCCGAGCGGCCCGATCCGGCTGGTCACGCCGGCCCGCCTGATCACCAAGGTCGACGGGACGGCGCTGGTACGTATCACCCACAGCGGGGCGGTGACCGGTCGTAGCACTGTCGTGCTGTGGAGCACCGTCTCGGGCAAGCGGGTCAGCTTCGGCAGCGCCTCCGTCCCGGCCGGCCGCAGCATCGTCGTGCCGGTCCCGCTGAACGCGCTGGGCCGCGCCATGACCGCGCGACCGGGCGGCTATCCCGTCACGGTCGCCGCGACCACCGGCTCGGCGCTGAGGGCCACGGCGGCCACCCGGGTGGTGCTTCAGCACTTCCAGTTGCCGCGCTCGATCTACTTCGCCTCCGGCTCGACGGCCGTGAGCCGGGAGCAGGCGGCGTACCTGACCGGGCTGCGCGCCCGGCTGGGCGGGGTTCGTGCCCTGACCTGCGCCGGCTACACCGACAACCGGGGCAGCGACGCCTACGCGCGAACGGTGAGCACCCTGCGCGCGCGGGTGGTGTGCCGGGCGCTCGCCACCGGTCTCGGCATCCGCATGATCATCGTCGGCCAGGGCAAGGCCACGACCGGCAACGGCACCGAGCCCGGCAAGGCCCGCAACCGCCGGGCCGACATCACGCTGCATTACTAGGTCGTGCACCATGGCGGCATGGCTTTGATGGTGGAGATCCACTTCCCGCTGACCGCCGACGACGAGTGGATCGACGATGTCGGCGACTTCCTCATCGACCTTGAGGAGGAGCTCGGTATCGAGGAGGCCGAGGACGGCGAGGAGTCGGGCGGCGAGTACATCTTCTTCGTCGCCGGCGGCCGCGAGCGGACGCTGCTGGAGGCGGCCTCCCGGGTGGCCACCCGCAAGGGTGTGCCACCGGGCGCCTTCGCGATGATCACCGACACCAACGCGCCGCGGGTCGGCATGGGCCGGCGGGTCGAGCTGCCCATCCGCTGACCGCCGCGCTCACCGAAGCCACCCTCAGCAGCTGATCCGCGCCCCACTTGCTACCGAAACGGCAATCAGTTCTTCTCGCGCGCGCCGTGCGTGCGGCCGACAGGAGGTGTCACCACTCCGTCGGGACTGAAGGACTGATCCGTTCATGCGCAAGGCCGCCGCGCTTGCCCTGGGACTCGCCACCGCTCTGCTCACGGCCTCACCGCTGACCGAGGTCCGCGCGTCGGCGGCCGCCGCCACGCCGGCCCTCGCCGGGCGGATCGCCGCCGTCACGACGGCCAAGCAGATCAACTACTACCCGTCGGCGGCCGGCTGGTCGCGGATGTGGACCTCGTTCGACCCGGTCGTCATCGGTGCCGACCTGGCCAAGGCCCGCGCGCTGGGCGCCGACAGCGTCCGCGTCATCGTGTTCCCCACGGTGTTCGGCTATCCCACGCCCAAGCCCGAGTACGCGGCGAAGCTGGCCACCTTCGTCGCTCTGGCCGGCGAGCACGGCATGACGGTGAAGCTGACCCTGTTCGACTGGTGGAACGGATACTCCGACGTCGCCGGCAGCAGCACCTGGGCGACCGCGCTCCTCAAGCCGTACCGCGACGACAAGCGTGTCATCTCGATCGGGCTGCAGAACGAGCTCGACCCGTCCAACGCCGCCGCGGTGGCCTGGGCGAAGAAACTGCTTCCGGTGGTACGGGCGGTGGTGCCGGCCACCCCGGTCACCATCTCGATCAGCGGGCAGGCCGGCGTCGCGGGCCTGCAGAAGCTGAAGACCGCGCTGGCGGCCACGCCGCTGGACTACTACGACTACCACTTCTACGGCAACTCGCAGAACGCCCTGGCCCTGATCCGGCAGGCGCGGGCCGCCGTCGCGCCGTCACCTTTGGTGATCGGCGAGACCGGCGTCAGCACGCAGTCGGCCGGCGAGGGCGGGCAGGCGGCCTATCTGGCCCGGGTGTTCCAAGGCGCGGCCGCGGCGGGCGTGCGCTCGGTCGCGCCGTGGACGCTCAACGACTTCCGTACCGGCGCCATCCCGCCCTCGGCGGTCGCGAAATCCCCGGTCCAGTACGCGTACGGGCTGCACCGGGTCGACGGCAGCGCGAAGCCGGCGGCCGCCGTGGTCAAGGCCGCCTGGACGGGTAAGGCCTACCCGGCCAGCACCATGGACCTCGGCTTCGAGAACCCGGCCGGGCAGACGCCGTGGACCACCTTCATGCCCGAGCTCGGCGTCGCCACCAGGGTGAACAACGTCGCGCACTCCGGCACGTGGTCGGTGAGGCTCAGCCGTACCGGCAAGAACGCGGCCGGTTCGCCGTCGTACCGGGTCGCGCCCCTGTCGCCCGTACAACCGGGAAAGACCTGGCGAGCCGAGGCGTGGGCGCGCGGCACGGCGGCCACCGGCACGACCCAGGTGGCGCTGAGCTGGTTCGACGTGGACGGCCGCTGGCTCGGCGGCGCCGGCTCGGCCACGCTGCCGGCCGGCACGACGGGCTGGACCCGGCTGACCGTCGCCGCGAAGGCGCCGGCCGGTGCCGCCGGCCTGCAACTGCACCTCAAGTCGGGGGGCAACACCGGCTCGGTCTGGTTCGACGACGTGACGTTGTCCGAGGTGTGACCGCTGGACGGAGGTGCCTATCATCGTCGGCGGATCATGACCGCGATGGGACCTTCAGTTGCCAGGCAGTTCCGAGTTCGAGGAGTTCTACGCCGCCTCGTCGTCGCGGGTGCTGGGGCACCTGTTCCTGATGACCGGCGACCGGGCCGAGGCGGAGGACGCGGTGGCGGAGGCCTTCGCGCGGGCCTGGCAGCGGTGGGCGGTGGTCTCGCGGGCCGACAGCCCGGAGGCCTGGGTGCGTACGGTGGCGACGCGGATCGCCATCAGCGGCTGGCGCAAGGCCGCCAACCGGTTGCGGGCCCACCGCCGGGAGGCCGGCGATCAGGTGCTCGACGGGCTGAGCCCCGACCACGTCGCGCTGATGCAGGCGTTGCGGACGCTGTCGCCGGCCCAGCGCCGCGACATCGTGCTGCACCACCTGGTCGGCCTGTCGGTGGACGAGATCGCCCGGGAGACGGGGACACCGGCCGGTACGGTCAAGGCCCGGCTGTCCCGGGGGCGCAAGGCGCTGGCCTCGCTGCTGGGCGAGCCCGACGTGAGGGGAGTGAGCCGGTGACGCGGCGGCCCGATCTCAACGAGCGCCTGTCCGGCCTGCTGGCCGAGAGCGCCGCGTCGCTGCGCCCTCGCCCGGTCGACGCGGTGGTCCGCCGGGGCCGGCAGCGCCGCTCGCGCCGCCGCGCGGCCGTGGCGGGCGCGCTGACCGTCCTCGCGCTCGCCGGCGGCGCCGCCAGGCTGATGTCCGGGCCGGCCGAACCGCCGCCGGAGCCCCCGGCCGCCCCGGCGTCGCAGCTGCCCGGCGTGTTCGACGGCCGGACCCCGGTCACCCTCACCGTGGTCGCGCCGGCCGGGACGGTCATGGCCGGGTACGACGATGACGATCGGGTTCTCGTCTCCGGCACCGAGGGCAAGGATCCGGAACTGCGCGATCGCTGGCTGGTCGTGCCCGACGGCGCCCTGCGGCTCGCGGTGAAGCGGCCCGGCGGGTGGGTGTGCGCGAGCCGGGAGGACGGCGGTGTCCTCCGCCTCCGCGTGTGCCGGACCGGCGCCGCCGCCCAGCGATTCACCCTCACCACGGCCGGCGACCGTACGTACTCCCTGGTCTGGGGTGGATCGCCGGTCCGGATCGGCGACGGCGGCGCGCTCGTCGCCGGCGGTACCGGCAACCCCGTCGCATTCACCGTGGCCCCCGCCTGAAAGTCGTGTGCAACCGGCGGCGCCCCTCGGGCGTCATCCCCGGACCACACACTTCGGAGGATCATTGTGAGACGACGGATCTGGGCCGCGGCCCTGGCCGGCCTGCTGGCCGTGGGCACGGTCGCGGTGGACGAAGCGAGCGCCGCGGCCCCTACGCCCGGCCGGCAGGACTTCACGCTGATCACGGGGGACCGGGTCGTGCGCAGCGGCGGCCACGTCAGCGTCGACCGGGCGCCCGGCCGCGACCAGGTGACCTTTGTGGAGAGCGCGCACGGCGGGCACCGGTACGTGTTCCCGTCCGACGCGCTCCCGCTCGTCCGGGCCGGCCGTCTCGACCGCCGGCTGTTCGACCTCACCGCCCTGGCCGGTTTCGACTACACCGGGCCGGCCGCCCTGCCGCTGCTGATCGAAGGCACGGCCGCCCCGAAGGCGGCCGAGGTCACGGCGACCCTGCCCAACCTCGACATGGTCGCCGTGCGCGCGAACCGGCAGCAGCGCGACGACCTGTGGGCGGCGCTGACCGCGGGCGGCCCGGCCCAGCGGACCCTTCGGCCCGGCGTCGACCGGGTCTGGCTGGACGGCAAGCGGAAGCTCAACCTGGACCACAGCGTCCCGCAGATCGGCGCCCCGGCCGCCTGGCAGAAGGGCCTCGACGGGACCGGCGTGACCGTCGCCGTGCTGGACAGCGGGGTCGACGCCACCCACCCCGACCTGGCCGGCCGGCTCAAGGAGGTGCGCAACTTCACCGACGCGCCCGACGCCGACGACACCCTCGGGCACGGCACGCACGTCGCCTCCACCATCGCCGGCACGGGCGCCGCCTCGGACGGCCGCTACCGCGGCGTGGCCCCCGGCGCCCAGCTGCTGATCGGCAAGGTCTGCCCCGGCGAGGAATGCCAGGACTCGGCGATCCTGGCCGGCATGGCCTGGGCCGCGTCGCGGGCCCCGGTGGTCAACATGAGCCTGGGCGGCGACGACGAGCCCGGCACCGACCCGATGGAAGCGGCCGTCGACGAGCTGAGCGCCCAGTACCACACGCTGTTCGTCGTCGCGGCCGGCAACGACGGCCACGCGCCGGTGAGCTCGCCCGGATCGGCGGCGGCCGCGCTGTCGGTGGGCGCGGTCGACCGGGACAACGCCATCGCCGACTTCTCCAACTGGGGTCCCGCGGTCGAGGGCGACCTGGTCAAGCCGGAGATCACCGCCCCCGGGGTGGACATCGTGGCGGCCAAGGCGGCGCACGCCACCATCGGCGACCCGGCCGGGAACCCGGCCTACACCAGCCTGTCCGGCACCTCGATGGCGACACCGCACGTGACCGGCTCGGCCGCGATCCTGGCCCAGCAGCATCCGGGCTGGACCGGCCGGCAGCTCAAGACCGCCCTGATGGCCTCGGCCGAGCCGACACCGGGCCTCGAGACGTACGCCCAGGGCGCCGGCCGGGTCGACGTCGCGCGCGCGATCACGCAGACGGTGGCCACCGGCGCCGGCAGCGTCGATTTCGGCACCGTGCGGTTCCCGCACACCGACGACAAACCGATCGCCCGTACGGTCACCTTCCGCAACGACGGCACCTCGCCGGTGACGCTGCGGCTCGCCGTCGAGACCACCGCGCCGGCCGGCCTGTTCACCGTCGATGAGCCCACACTGACCGTGGCCCCGGGCGCGACGGCCACCGCGAAACTCACGGCCGACACCACAGCGGAGACCACCCAGGAGTGGATCGGCGGCCGGATCGTCGCCACGGCCCCGGCCGGGGTACGGGTCGAGGTCCCGTTCGGCGTCCACCGCGAAGGCCCCACCTACACGGTCACCCTGCGCCACACCGGGCACGACGGCGCCGTACCGGCCGATCAGTTCACCGGTTTCACCGATCTGCGAAATTTCGCGTACGCCGAGGCCACCGGCTCCACGATCCGGCTGCCCGCCGGCACGTACGGCGTCAGCAGCACCGTCACCGGCGCTGACGGTTCCACCTCCCTGCTCGTGCAGCCCCGCCTGGTCGTCGACCACGATCTGACGGTCGACCTCGACGCGCGCCGGGCGAAACCGGTAGCCGTCTCCGTACCCGACAAGAGGGCCGAGGCGACCTTCACCGCGATCCGCGGCACCTGGCTCTCCCCCGAGGGGATCTTCAGCGACACCGCCATCAACGGCCCCGGCCCCGGCCTCTCCTTCGCCGAGGTCGGCGACCACAGCGCCGAACCGCTGTTCCACTCGGCCGTCACGACGACCCTGACCTCGCCCACCTCGTCGTTCCGGCTGCACTGGCCGCGCGACGGGCGCTTCCCGACCGGCGTCGCGAAGGCGTACCAGCGCCGGGACCTCGCCGCGATCGCCGGCACCTACGCCCGGTCGGCCGGCCGCGCGCCCGGAATGGTGGGCTTCACCGCCCTCTCCCGCCGCGACGGGCAGCTCGTCGAGACCGGTTACAGCCCCGACACGCGGATCACGATGCCGGCGTCCCGCACCGACTTCGTCAACACCGACAACGGGATCCTCTGGTCGGCCGGCTTCGGCGAGTACGACGTGGACGCCGACGTCTACCTCGGATTCGCGCAGCGCTCCCCGGCCCAGTACCGGCCGGGCCGGACCTACCGGCTGGCGTGGAACAGGGCCGTGTTCGCGCCGTCGGTGGCGGCCGGCTCGGTCACCCGCGAGGGCGACACCATCAGCGTCGACCTGCCCTCGTACGTCGACGCGTCCGGCGTACGGGTGAACGGCGTCACCGCCGCACCCCGCACCATCACGCTCTACCGGGCCGGCCAGACGATCGGCACGATCGACGAGAACGCCGAGCAGCCCCGCCAGTTCACCGTGCCCGCGGCGGCCGGCGCGTACCGGATGACGGCGACGGCGAAGCGGACGGCCCCGTACGAGCTGTCGACGTCGGTGACCAGCACGTGGACCTTCCGATCCGGATCGACGGCCAAGGCCACACCACTGCCCTTGCTGACCGTACGGATGTCGCCCGCGCTGGGCCTCGCCAACAGCACACCGCGGGGCCGGTCGTTCCCCGTACCGCTGACCTTCGAATCCCAGCCCGGCGCCACACCGGGCAATGTCACTTCGGTATCGGCCCAGGTCTCCTACGACGACGGCAGAACCTGGCAGAACGCCACAGTGCGGGGCCACGGCACCACCCGCGTGGCCTGGGTCCACCACCCCCGGACCGCCGGCTTCGCCTCCCTGCGCACAACCGCCCACACCTCAACCGGCAACACCGTCGAACAGACCGTCATCCGCGCCTACCGCATCGCCTGAACGCCCCGGCACCCTCCGGCCGGGGTGGACGAGTGTCGATATCGTCGCGGGCGGGTGAGACTGCCCGCCCGCGAGGAGGTTGACGATGAACAGCCCGATCGATCCGTCCGGCCCGGGTGGCACGCTGGCCGACGTGGTGGCCGCGCTGGGCCGCGCACAGGCGCCCTCCGGCGAGCGACAGGAGCCGGACCCACCGGTCGGTGCGGGCGAAGCCGCGGACGGGCGGATCCGGGTCCGGGCGGTGCCGCCCGGGCGGATCGAGAACCTCGAGCTCGACCCTTCGGTGCTACGGCTGGCCGGTGGGGAACTGGCGCGGGAGATCGAATCGGCCGTCAACGCCGCGCTGGCCGACCTGCAGGGCCGGGCCGGCGCCCTCGCCGGTTCGGCCGATCTCGGTACCCTCACCGACCAGCTCAAGGACATCCAGTTCAACGCCGAGCGCCAGTTCGCGAAGCTGACCGCGTCGCTGGCCGAAGCGCAGGAACAGCTCACCCGCCGGGCCGGTGACCGATGACCGGCTTCTCGATCGATCCGGAGCGGCTCGCCGCGTCCGGGTCCGCTCTGCGGGGCGTTGCCGCGCGGCTCTCCTCGGAGCTGGCGTCCTTCCGGTCCGAGCTGGCGGGCTACGGCACGCCCTGGGGGAGCGACGACATCGGGTCGCTGATCGGTGCCGCCCACGACGAGGTGTCCTCCTGGGCGTTCGAGTGCTACCAGGACGCCCTGGACGAGATGGCCCTGGCCGGCGAAGACGTGATGGACATCAGCGCGCGGTACACCGAGGCGGACGAGAACGCCAGCCGCCGGTTCCACGGTCTGCTCACCGAACCGGGGGACTGAACCGTGGGCATGGAGATCCCGGGCGAGCTCCGGTCGCTGCTCGGGGTGCTCGGCTACAACTGGCCGGAGGCCGACGAGACCGCGCTGGTCGAGATGGGGCAGGCGTGGATCTCGTTCTCCGACCGGCTCGAGGCGATCGTGTCGGACGCGACGTCGACCGCCGGCGAGGTGTGGACCGATCACGAGGGCGAGGCGGTGGCCGCGTTCCAGGCGTGGTGGGCCAGAGAGGACAGCCCGGCCCGGACGCTTCTGGACGGTGCGAACGCCGCCACGCTGACCGGTACCGGCCTGACGATCTGTGGCGGGATCGTGCTCGCCCTCAAGGTGGCCGTCATCGCCCAGCTCGCCATCCTGGCCGCGGCGATCGCGCAGGCGCTGGCGACGGCGGTGCCCACGTTCGGCGCGAGCCTGGCCGAGATCCCGATCTTCCAGAAGCTGACCCGGACGGTCGTCGGAAACCTCGTGCAGGAGGCCATCGTCCAGTTGCTGGACGGGTGACCGAACATGGCGAAGGGCTCCGGCCGCCTCATGCGGGCCGCGCTGCGGTTCCTCCGCAAGACGCACAAGCGCTCCCGCCCGGACCGGATGAACCCCCACTTCACCACCCACACCATCGGCGGTGGCCACGTCCGGCCGGGCCAGTCCAAAGGCTCCGGCTACCACTACCGCCCGGGCGGCGAGGACTTCCCCGGCCGTCGCCTCAAGCCCGGAACGAAGGTCACCTACCCGAACGGTGTGTACAAGGCAGAACCCGAGTTCTTCGACCCCACCCTGAACCCGCCGGCCGGCGCCTGGAAACCGAAAGCGGGAAACGGTCGCGCCAGCACCTTCTTCCCCGACGACTGGACACCGGCACAGGTCGACAACGCGATCTCCGGTGCTTTCAGGAACTCGACGCGGGTGTCCGGGAACAAGTGGACCGGTACCTACAATGGCGTCACGATCGAAGGTTTCTACAACCAGTCCGGCGGCTTCACGCACGGCTGGCCCGTCCCTTAGCGCATCGGAAGGCTCGCGGTGAGTGTTGTCAGCCTGCGGATCGATCCCACGTTCCGCCGTCCCGTCTATCAGGTCGATGATCAGCGGTACGACCTGCTCGGTGAGTGGCTGACCACCGACCTCGGCACCTTCTTCATCGTCATCCTGGACGCGCTCGCGATGGCTGACGAGGTGGCTCGCGGTGAGCCGCCGTTCGAGCAGTGGAGCAGCGAGAACTACGCCGTGTCGTTCACGCCGACGGCGTTGCTGATCACCAACCTGTGGGTGCCCGGCGCCGAGGGTGAGTTTCCCGCCGACATCGCCCGGACGGCGATCGAGGACTATTGGCGATTCCTGGTCGCTCAGCCGGAACCGCCGGCCATCCGGGAGTACCGTCCCGATCTACCGGAATGGCAGGCTGACCTTCTTCGGTGGGAGGAGGGGCAGGGCCGCGCCCACCCGTACCGGGGGCGGCTTTTCTGACCTTCGATTCTTAAGACTGGTGGGGCTTCGGTGAGGGTGCTTCTCGTGCTGGAGACGCTGTTCGTGGTGGGCGTCCTGGCCGTCGGGGCCGGCTGGGTGATGCGTCACCGGGGTCGGCTGAAGCGGGTCGCGTGGCTGGCGGCGGGCGGGCTGGGGCTGCTGGCCCTGGCCGCAATCGGTGACGTCGTGTGGTTGCTGTTCACGCTGGGTCTGGTCGAGGGTGGTGCGTCCAGCTCCGGGATCTTGGCCTATGTTCGCTGGAACTCGACGGTCGGGACGGTCACCGGGCTGGCGGCCGTGGGTGGCATGTCGGCCCTGGCCGGGTATCTCTTCCTGCGGCTGCCCCGGCCGGCGGAGGGCTGATGTTCGGCGCGGCGTACTCGATCGTTCTGGTTGCCGGGCTGGTCGCTTCGGTGCTGTGGCGGCGACGGCTGGGGCCGGCCGCCGGCCCGGCCACGGCCGGCTTCGCTTTGCTGGCCGTGGCCGACCTCGCCCCAGCGGCGTGGAAGGCGTGGGGGAGCGGTTTCGGTCGTCCGGTTTCGGCCGGGCGCGTGCCGGGCCTCACCGACCTGCCACCCGCCCTGATCGCGGGCGAGCTGGTGTTGATGGTGGCCGGCGCCGCCGGAACGGCCTTCCTCGTCGCCGCCGTTGTGCGGCGCGCCCAGCGGTGAGTGTTGTCAGCTTGCCGGATCGATCCCACGGACCGCCGTCCCGTATACCGGGCCGAGGATCGGCAGCACAACTTGCTTGATGAGTGGCTGACCACCGCGACTTCGGCTCGTTCTTCCGGGTCGCTTCGTATGTTTTGACGATGGCTGACGACGCGGCACCGTTCGACGAGTGGAGCAGCGAGAACTAGAAGTAGAGCCGCCCCACCCGATGGAGGGTCAGGCGACCGGGCGGATGCGGGTGAAGCGGTCCGCGGCGCCGCCGAGGGCTGGGCCGGTGTAGGTGCGCAGCGCGCTCTGCGGGTAGTCCAGCTGGGGCTCGCTCACCCTGTCCAGGGTGGCCAGGTCGTCGGCGGGGAGGTCCAGGTCCAGGGCGGCCAGGTAGTCCTCGAGCTGGGACAGGGTGCGGGGGCCGATGACCGGGACGATCGCTGTGGACCAGCGGCGGCTGGTGTGCCGTAGCCAGGCCATGGCGATGCGGCCGGGCTTCTCGCCGGTACGGGCGGCGATGTCGAGCAGGGCGTCCACCGTGGCCACCTTCTGGGGGGTGTCCTCCTGCTGGCCGATCGCGACCGGGCCGGACAGGCGGCCTTCCTCTCGTGCGCGGTATTTGCCGGTGAGCAGGCCGCCGCCCAGCGGGGAGTAGAGCATCACGCCCAGGCCCAGCGCCTCGGCGGCGGGCAGGAGTTCGCGGTCGGCGCCGCGGTCGGCCAGGTTGTACTCGATCTGCAGGCCGGCCAGGGTCGCCGACCGGCCGGCCCGGTCGGCCACCGTGGCGGCGTGGGCGGCGCGCCAGGCCGGGAAGTTCGACAGGCCGCCGTGCAGGATGTCGCCGGCGCGGACCAGGTCGTCCAGGGCGCCGACGATCTCCTCGCTCGGGGTGACCGAGTCGGGGTGGTGGACCAGGTAGAGGTCGAGGTGGTCGGTGCCGAGCCGTTTCAGCGAGGCGTGCAGGGCGGACCGCATCGCCTTGCGGCTGTTGCCGGTCCGGGTGACGCCGAGGTCGGGCTGGGCGCCGAGGGTGAACTTGCCGGCCAGGACGAACCTGTCCCGGTCGGCGCCGAGCAGGTCGCCCAGGATCTGTTCGGCCTCGCCGAAGCCGTACACGTCGGCCGTGTCGAGCAGGGTGCCGCCGGCTTCGGCGAAGCGGTCGAGGATGGTCCGGGCGCCGTCGCGGGTGGCGCCGCCCCAGGTGGTGCCGAACGAGGCGGTGCCGAGGGCGTACTCGGAGACCCGCAGGCCGGTCCGGGTGCCGAAAGTGGTGTAGCGCATCAGTTCTCCTGTACGGGGTTCGGCACGGCGAACTGGCCGATGCCGTGGAAGTCGTCGCGGTGGGCGACGGCGAAGTCCTCGACGCCGGCGAAGTGCTGGACGATGTGGGCGGGCAGGCCCCGGGCGAGCAGCCCGGACCGGTACGCGTCGAGGTCCATCGGCTCGTAGCGGACGGGCCGGCCGAGCACCCGGGTCAGCACGGCGGCGATCCCGGTGTGGTCCGTCTCCCGCGGGCCGTAGAGCTGGTAGGTGCGCCCGGCGTGCGGCAGCGGGTCGTCCAGCACCGTGGCGATGACCCGGGCCTGGTCCTCGCTGGTGATGGGTGCGTGCCGGCCCGACCCGAAAGGCAGGCCGATGACACCGCCGTCACCCTCGTCGGACCAGCCCCAGATCATCCAGTCGGCGAAGAACGTGGGCCGCAGGTGCGTGGTGCGGAACGGCCCCCGGTCGAGCAGGCGCTCGGCCAGCCAGTGCTCCTTGGCCGCGTTGCTCACGGCGTCGCGCCGGGCGGACACCTGTGACATGTTGACGACCGTGGCCACCTGGTTGTCGGCCGCGGCCTGAGCCACCGTGGCGGTGGCTTCGATCAGGCCGGGCTCGACGGGGTAGCAGAGGTGGACGCCCTCGGCGCCGCGGGTGGCCGCGGTGACCGCGGCCAGGTCGCGCAGGTCGCCCGCGACGACGTCGGCGCCCAGGGCGGCCAGGGCCGCGGAGCGTCTGTCGTGGCGGTGCACGAACGCGGTCACCGCGTGGCCGCGTTCGCGCAGAAGCCGTACGGTGCCGGCTCCGGTCTTGCCGGTGGCGCCGGTGACCAGGAACCGGCAGGTCATGAACGGTCCGCGAGGCGGGCGAGGAGGCGGGCGATCCAGGCCGCCCGAGTCTCGCGGGCGGCGATCGACAGCGTCGCGTCGGGGGCGAGCAGTTCGAACAGGTGGTACCCGCCGGGCCAGATGTGCAGTTCGGCGTCACCGCCGGCGGCCCACAGCGCGGACGCGTACGCCACGTCCTCGTCGCGGAAGACCTCGGCCGAGCCCGCCTCGACGTACGTGGGTGGCAGGTTGGTGAGGTCGGTGGCCCGCGACGCGGACTCGTACGCGGTGATGTCGCCGGTGCCCCGGCGGTCGCCGACGTAGAAGTCCCAGCCGGTGTTGTTGCTGGTCCGGTCCCAGATGCCGAGGCCGTCGATCTGCCGGGCGGAGACGCTGTCGTTGTGCTCGTCGAGCATGGCGTACATCAGCACCTGCCCGGCCAGGGCCGGGAAGCCGCGGTCGCGGGCCATCAGGGTGATCCCGGCGGTCAGCCCGCCCCCGGCGCTGCCGCCGATGGTGATCAGCCGGCCGGGGTCGATGCCGAGTTCGGCCGCGTGCTTCGCGGTCCAGACCAGTGCGGCGTACGAGTCCTCGAGCGCCGCCGGGGCCGGGTGCTCCGGCGCCAGGCGGTATTCGACGGTGACCACGACCGCCCCGAACCGTTCGACGTAGTCGACGACGGGCGCGACCCCGACGAACCGGTCGCCGAAGATCATGCCGCCGACGTGGGTGAAGAAGAAGCCGGGCGCCGATTCCGACGGCTTCGAGGGCCGGAACACCGACACGGTCACACCGCCGGCGTCGTGCACCTCGTGGGTGATGTCGCGGCCCTCCATCAGCTGCTCCAGCGTCGGCGTGAAGCCGGGCCCGCGCAGGGCCGAGAGGTGCGACGGCAGCAGGGTCGGGGTGATCGTCTGGTTGACGACGTCGAGCACGGTCTTGAGCTCGGGGTCGAACGGCGGCGGGGTGATCATGACTGCTCCTTGAGGTAGGTGAGGGCGAGACCGGCGACGTCGCGCCAGCCGCTGTCGAAGACGAGGGAGTGGCCTTTGCCGGGCAGTTCCCGGTATTCGGTGCGATGGCCGGGGCGGTAGAGAGCGGCCGCCTGGCGGGCGGCGACCGCCGGAACGGTGTGGTCCTTGCCGCCGCCGAGGATCAGCAGCGGCCCGCGCCGGCTGTCGTCGAGGCCGGCCTCGGTCGGCGACGCGGGGTCCTTCTTGGCGGCGGTCAGCTCGAAGATGGGACGCCCCGGCCCGGGGATCGCGTGGCGCTGGTACAGCCGGTCGGACTCCTCGCGGCTGACCGCGTTGCCGAAGCCGTACCGGAACTGGCGCCGGGTGAGCATGACCGAGCCGTCCCGGTTGGCCTTGCGGCTGAGTACGGGCAACGCGCTCCGGATCTGGGCCAACGGGAGCGCCTTGACGCCCTTCACCGGAGCCGGGTCGATGGCCACCGCCGCCCGGGCGAGGCCGGCCGCGAGCAGTTTCTGCGCGACGAGCCCGCCGAACGAGTGGCCGACGACGACCGGCGGCTCGGCCAGGGCCGTGGCGTGCCGGGCGTAGTGGGCGGTCAGCTCGGCCACCCCGGTGCCGGCGAGCCGGTCCGGCGCCTGCCGGGTGAGCGCCGCACTGGGGGCCTCGCCGGGCCAGCCCGGTGCGATCGAGTCGTAGCCGTCGCGGTCGAAGAGCTCGCGCCACGGCTCCCAGGCGGTGGAGTGGATCCACAGCCCCGGGATGAACAGGACGGTCATCGCCCGGCCGCCTGCTCGATGACGGCGGTGACGGCGGCCGGCTGCTCGAGCGTGGACAGGTGGTCGGCGGTGACGGTGGTGACGTGGCCGTGGGCGCGCTTGGCCATGGCCTGCTGCTCGGCGGCCGGGATGACCTGGTCGCGGGTGCCGACGACGAACCAGCTGGGCAGCTTCTTCCAGGCCGGGGCGCCGGAGGGCTCCTGTAGGGCGCGGGCGGCGATCGGCGTCTGTGCGGCCGCGAGCGCCCGGCCGGTGGCGGCGGGCAGGTGCGCGGCGAAGATCCGCGGGAACTGGTCACGCTTGACGTACAGGTCGACGTCGCCGGCCGGCAGCGACGGGTCCTGCACGGCGTCGAAGACGGTCTCGGCGGGGGCGGCCAGGGCCGAGCCGGGCTTGGCCCCGGTCAGCTGGACGATCGTCTCGCCGGCGTCCGGGGCGTAGGCGTCGATGTAGGCCAGGGCCTTGACCCGCGGGGTCAGCGCGGCGGCGTTGGTGATGACCGCGCCGCCGTACGAGTGCCCGGCCAGCACTACCGGGCCGGTGGTGGCCTGGTTGACGAAGGCGGCGACCGAGGCGGCGTCGGCGGCCAGGCCGCGCAGCGGGTTCGGTGCGGTCAGCACGGTGTAGCCGCGGTGCTGGAGCAGCGCGGTGACCGGGGCGAAGCTCGACGCGTCGGCCCAGGCGCCGTGCACGAGGACGACGGTCGGCTTGGCCGTGCCGTGCGCGGTGGCCGGGGTGGCCGAAACCGCGAGGGCGGCGACGGCCGCCGCGGCGGCGGCGACCTTGCGGGTGCGGTTCATGGTGTACCTCCAGGCGGTAGCGGAATTACCGATCATTCCGTTCGGTGCCTGAAGCTAAGCACCAGGCAGATAGCGGGAACAAGGGGGTAGTGACCCCGGTTACCTATGACGGAAGGAACGATCATTCCGAGTTGTAGGATGAGGTCATGGCGAGTACAAAGCACGCGGTCGCCCCGCGCGATCAGCTCCTCCGGACGGCGAGCCGCCTGTTCTACACCGAGGGCATCAACGGTGTCGGCGTGGAGCGGATCCTGCAGGAGGCGGGCGTCACCCGGACCACCATGTACCGCCACTTCGACGGCAAGGAAGCACTCGTCGTCGCGTACCTGGAACACGAGGACGCCCGGATGAAAGAGCTCTGGGACGCCGGTCTGGCCAAGGCGGTCTCACCCCAGCACAAGCTGGAGCTGGCCATCGAGGGCATCGCCTTCGACGCCGCCGACCGGCACACTCTCGGCTGCCCGTTCATCAAGGCGGCCGGCGAGTTCCCCGACCCGCGGAGCGCGGTCCGTCAGGTCGTCACCCGGCACCGGGCCTGGTTCCACGACGACCTGCGCGCCATGCTGGCCGAGGCCGGCCGCGAGGACGTGGAGCTCAAGGCCGAGGCGCTGGCGATGCTGCGCGACTCACTGCTGATCGGCAGCTTCCTCGACGACAAGGACAGTGCCCGCCGTACGTTCGTGCGCACCGCCCGCTGGATCGCCGGCCTGAGCTGACTCCAGGGCCGCCGCCAGTTCGGTACGGGAGCGCAGGCCCAGCTTCTGGAAGACCCGCGCAGGTGGTGCTCCACCGTGCGGACGCTGATGAACAGGCGGGTCGCCACCTCGCGGTTGGACAGGCCGTCGCGGGCCAGGCGGGCCACGTTCAGCTCCCGCACGGTCAACCGGCCGTCGGTCACCGGGGTGCGGGGGCGCGCGGTCTCGCCCGTGGCCGCCAGTTCCAGGCCGGCCCGGGCCGCGAACCCGGCCGCCCCGCGCTCGGACAGCTGCCGGTAGGCGACGCGGAGCTGCTCGCGGGCGTCGACGCGGCGCCGGCCGCGGCGCAGCCATTCCCCGTACGACAATCGGGCCCGGCCCTCATAGACGGTCATGCCGGCACGCGCGAACCGTTCGATCGCCACCACGTGATGGCCCTGGGCGTCGGCGCTGGTCAGGCCGCGGGCCGCCGCGAGGGTGCCCAGCGCCCAGTCCCCGCCGACCGGCTCGGTCAGATCGGTCAGCTCGGCCAGTGCCCGCCTGGCCAGAGCGTGGTCGCCCACCCGCGTCGCGGCCTCGACCAGCTCGCCGAGGATCCGGGACGAGTAGTTGACCTCCCGGATGTGCGGCAGCTCGGCGACGCCGGCCGCCACCGCCTCGTCGTATCGGCCGAGCCCGTTGGCCAGGATCGCCTCGGCGAAGTGGGCGATGCTCAGGACGCTGCCGTCGCCCCGGGCCTCGGCGCCGGCGCGGATCTGTCCGGCGTACCGCCCGGTCGACTCGGCGTCTCCCTGCCAGGCCGCCGTCAGCAGGCGGATGTGCCGGGGGAACGGATGACCCGTCAGGTCGTTCACCACGTCGATCTCGTCGGCGAGTGTGGTCGCCTCGGCCAGGCGCCCCTCGGCCAGCGCGGCCGACCCGGCGAACGAGAGCGCCACCGGCAGGCTCAGCAGCAGGCCACCGGCCCGGGCGGCGGCGACATGACGGTCGGCCAGACAGCGGAACGACCGGAGGTCCCACAGATCGATCGCCGCGGTGCAGTCGCAGCCCAGCCACTGCGGCGCGAGGAGCCCGGGCGGCCCGTCGAGCAGCCCGGCCACCGCCCGCCGCAGCACCGGGATCGCCGCGGCCCGGTCGCCGACGCCCACCAGGGCCTGCCCGCGGACGAGCATGTCGACCGGATGAGTGGAGTCGGCGCCGATCGCGTCGAGCACGGCCCGGCCCACCTCGGCCCGGCGCCGGTCGGCGGCGCCGCCGGGCAGGCCACTGGCGAAGACGGCGGTGAACATGGCCTCGTGGTAGGTGCCGCGGGCCAGTTCCGGTTCCGGGCCGGTCAGCCGCCGGGCCGCGGCGAGCAGGTCGTACGCGACGGCGGAGTCCCGACTGGTCTGGTACTCGACCTGCGCCCGCAGCCGGGCCGCGACGGCCGCGTCCCGCTCGCTCAGCGCGTCGGCGTCCACTTCGGCCAGCAGTGCGCTCGCCCGCTCCGGTGCGCCCGAGTCGAGCCGGGACTGGGCGGCGGCGAGCCGGCGCCGCACCCGGCCGGCCGGTGCTGGGCTCAGGGCCGCCGCCCGTTCGAGCAGGGCCGACGCGGCGGCGGCGCCACCCCGGTTCCCCGCTCGCCCGGCCGAGGCGGTCAGCTCGGCGGCGATCTGCTCGTCCGGTTCGACGGCGGCCTGACCGCGATGCCAGGCCCGCTGGTCCGGGTCGTCGTCGAGGGCGCCGGCGAGCACGGCGTGGGCGCGTCGGCGGTCGACCGGGCCGGCGGCGATGCCCTCCGAGGCGAGCCGGCGGCCGGCGAAGGTCAGGACCTGGCGCGAGGCCTCGTCCAGCCACTGGGCGTCGTCGACCAGGCAGAAGAGCGGGCCCTCCTCGGCCAGCACACCGAGCACGGCCAGGCCCACGAGGAAGGGGCTGGGCGGCGGCGCCGACCGTAGCCCCAGGGCCGTTTCCAGCGCGATCTGTTGCGGCTAGGGCAGCTGTTCGAGCCGATGGGTCAGGGCGCCCAGGAGCTGATCCAGCCCGGCGTACGGGAAATCGCTCTCCGATTGCACCCCGACCGCCCGCAGCACCCGCAGGCCGCTCGTGTCGAGGCTGCCGGCCGATGCGGTCTTGCCGATGCCGGCCTCGCCGTGCAGACCACCGCGGCGCTCTCACCGGCCCGGAGCGGCGCGACCCGGACGACCGGGACGACCCGGAGGCCGAGACCGCCGAGACGGGCGAGCCGGCTGGGGAGACCCCGGCCGGCTGCCGTCACCTTTATCCGTCGTCGTGGTGACGCGGGGTCAGGGCAGGTTGATCGGGCGCAGGACCCGGTCGATGCCGTGGGCGATCTGCTTGTTGCCCTTGTTCACGTCGAACCGGTTGACCCGCGGGTTGCGGTCGCTGCGGTCGGCGTCGATGAGGGCGATGCGCTTGTGCCAGCGCGGGCCGTACACGTCGACCTTGATGGTGGAGCCGGCGGCCGTCTTGAGCTTGGCGCCGTCGGCCTTGAGGGCGGCCTTGCGGTCGATCGTGCTGCCCGGGACGACGTGGTAGAGCAGGACCGACTCGACGGTGTTGATGCCGAGACCGGCGACGGCGGTGAAGGCCGCCTTCTCGCCGGGCAGCCGCTTGGTGTGCTGGATGTCGGCCACGAGCAGGCGGAAGGCCAGGTCGTTGGGGATGAACGCGGTGACCGGGGTCTTGCCGTCGGCCAGCACCTTGACCGGGCTGGCCGGCTTGGCCTTGAGCACCGCCTGCACGGCGGCGGTCAGGATGTCGTAGTCGTGACCGTTGCGGTCGAAGCCGCTCTTGTCCGCGGTCAGCACCGCGGCCAGAGACTTGGTGCCCAGCGGCTTGGTTCCGTGTGCGCTGGCCGGAGCGGCGGTAAGGGCGGAGGCGACGATGGCCGCGGTCGCGACGGCGGCGGCTCGGGTGATCCTCATTGTCGTGCGTCCTTCCGGGTACGGGGTGGCTGCGGTGCCACCACCCCGTACTTCGCCCGGCGGAGGCCGGATGGATGCACCTAACTTGTGAGAGTTCCGCGCAGCAGGCTGCGACCCGAGTGGGTGGCGTCGCCGTCGTGCGGTTCGTCGCTGACGTCGACCAGGCGGAACCGGTTGAGGTCGGTGCCCGGTGGCACGGGCAGCAGCGCGTCCGGCTTGTCGGAGAGGTTGCCGATGGCCACCATCTTCCCCGGGCTGTCCGGGTCGAGCAGCCACACCTCGTGGAAGCCGGTGGTCAGCGGCAGGTTGCTCACGTCGATGCGCAGTTGCCCGTCGGAGAGCACCTGCACGTCACCGCCGGCGTTCGGCGGCACGGTCTTCAACGGCTCCAGTGTGGCCCGCGCGATCACCTGATCGTCCGGGGCCTGGCCGGCCAGCCGGTCCACGGCGATCACACCGGCCACCGCGAGGACCGCCGCGGCGGCCGCGGCCAGCACCGGCGTCAGCCACCGGGGCCGGGCCCGGCGGGGCCGTCCCCGCGCCGTCCGGATGTCGACCACCGGGGCCGCCGGGCGGGCGGGTTCCGGCGCCTGGGCGATGCCGGCCTCGATGGCCTGCCAGACGTGTTCCGGCGGCGGGGGCAGATCGCGCAGCTCCTGCCCGCCGGAGCCGAGCTCGGCCACGTGGCGCAGAGCCTGCATCTCGTGCCGGCAGACGTCGCACTGCGTCAGGTGGTCGGCTTCGTTCAGTTCCTCGAGTTCTTCAGAGAGCGCGAGTAGGACCAGCCGATCGGGATCCAAATGTTGCACCGTCCACCTCCCAACGACGTCGCAGGTTGGCCATTCCCCGGCGGATATGGCTCTTGACCGTACCGAGCGGCAGTCCGGTGACCGCCGCTATCTGTGGATGAGTGAGATCGTCGAAGAACGCCAGTTCCAGTGTGCGCCGCTGTTCGGCCGGCAACCGGGACAGTTCGTCGGCGACCACGAGCCGGTCGACAGTCTGCTCCGGTGTGTGCTCGGGATCCGGCGGCGGCGGTTGCTGAGCCTGGACCACTTCGGCCGTACGCTGTTCGCGCGCCGCCGACCGCAGCCGGTCGACCGCCTTGCGCCGGGCGATGCCGAGCAGCCAGCCCAGCAGGCTCCCGCGTTGGGGATCGAAGCTGTCCCGGCCGGTCCAGGCCGCCACGAACGTCAGCTGGGTGACGTCCTCGGCGTCGGCCCGGTTGCCCAGCAGCCGTTGCGCCAGGTACAGCACGGCTGAGCCATGTCTGTCGTACGCCGTACGTAATGCCGTCTCGTCGCCGTCGCGTAACCGCTCGGCGAGCTCGTCGTCGGAGCTCATCGACCTCCTTCCTCCGATAAGGGTTCACCTGTCAGTTCGCTCGGCAGGCCCGCCGCGGTTGCACCCGCCGGCGGAAAAGTATTCCGTTCCTTGACGCCTAGAACTACTATGCCTCGTACTTCTAGGTATCAGGGAGGTGCCCGTGCGTGTGACGAAGGACCTCGTGGCCGCCTCGGCGACACCCATCGTGCTGGGCATTCTCGCCGAAGGCGAGAGCTACGGGTACGCCATCCTGCGGCGTATCAACGACCTGTCCGGCGGTGAGCTGGACTGGACCGAGGGTTTCCTCTATCCCCTGCTGCACCGGCTCGAGCGCCTCGGCCACGTCGAGGCGAGCTGGCAGGCGGTCGCCGGGGAGCGCCGCCGCAAGTACTACCGGATCACCCCGCAGGGCCGGGCCGAACTGGCCGAGCAACAACGTCAATGGCAGGCGGTGGTCGGCACGCTCAAGCAGGTCTGGCCACTGTTCATTTCTCTGGAGGGCACCGCGTGACGGTCACGAACGGCAAGGACGAGCTGGAGGACCAGTTCGTGCAGTGGCGGCAGTACGTGCGCCGACGGCCCGAGCTGGTGGAGTCCGACGCCGACGAGCTCGAGGACCACCTCCGCGACTCGGTCGACGAGCTGGTCACGCTCGGGCTGAGCCGCGACGAGGCGTTCCTGGTCGCGGTCAAGCGGATGGGCGGGCTCGACGACCTGTCCCGGGAGTTCGCCCGCGAGCATTCCGAACGGCTGTGGAAGCAGCTGATGTTCACCGGCGAGTCCGGCCGCTCCGGCGACCCGGCCAAGCGGCGCGACCTGTACGCGATGCTGATCTGCGTGGCCGGCGCCATCGTCTCGATCAAGGTGCCGGCGCTGTTCGGGCGCTCGTTCACCGACTTCGGCGTCTTCTACGGCGCCAACCTGAGCCTGTTCGCCTTCCCGTGGCTGGCCGGCTTCCTGCTCTGGCGGCGCCGGCCCGCCCCTTGGGTGTACGGGGTGCTGGTGGCCCTGTTCGCGCTGGGCGCGGTCGTGGCCAACGTCTACCCGCCCGAGGGCGACTCCCAAACGGTCGGCCTGATCATGACACATCTGCCGGCCGCGCTGTGGCTGGTGCTGGGCCTGGCCTACGTCTCCGACGACCCGCGCTCGACACGCCGGCGGATGGACTTCATCCGCTTCACCGGCGAATGGTTCGTCTACGTCGTCCTGATGATGCTCGGCGGGGGGGTCCTCATCGCCTTCCTGTACGGCATCTTCGAGGCGATCGGCGTCCAGGCCGACCCCCTCATCGAGGACTGGGTGGTGCCGTGCGGCATGGTGGCCGCGGTCGTCGTCGGCGGATGGCTGGTCGAGGTCAAACAGGGCGTCATCGAGAACATCGCGCCGGTGCTCACCCGGCTGTTCACCCCGCTGTTCACCGCCGCCCTGCTGGGCTACCTCGTGGTCATCGGCTGGAACGGCCGCGGCATCGACGTCGACCGCAGCGCGCTGGTCATGTTCGACCTGCTGCTGGCGGTGGTCCTCGGCCTGCTGCTGTACTCCCAGTCGGCCCGTGACCCGCTGGCCCCGCGCGGGCCGTTCGACGTGATGCAGCTCGCCCTCGTGCTCAGCGCCCTGCTCATCGACGCTCTGGTGCTCTACACGATGGCCGGCCGGATCGCCGAGTACGGCACCACCCCCAACAACGTGACGGCGATCGGCCAGAACATCGTGCTGCTGGTGAACCTCGCCTGGTCGGCGTGGCTGCTGCTGAGATTCGTCCGCCGGCGCGGCGGATTCGCCGCCATCGAACGATGGCAGACCCTCTACTTGCCGGTGTACGCCGTGTGGTTCTGGACCGTCGTGCTGATCCTGCCCCCGGTGTTCGGCTTCCGCTGACCAGCGGACGCGAAACCGAGCCACGTGTGCCGGTTGCCGGCCCAGCACCAGCCGACCTTCGGGGCCCGGCGGTGGGTGGCGCCGTCGCGGCCGGTCCCGTTGCTGATCCAGATGGCGGGGGTTCGGGCGTCGAGGGCGCCGCCCTTCGGTTTACGGGAGCCGATGGTCATGAAGCAGTGGTTGGGCTCGAGCACCTTCGGCTCCTGCAGCAGCCAGCTGATGCCCTCGTTGACGGTCAGCGGCGTCCGTCCCCGCTGGAGGATCGCCGGTAGCGCCTCGTTCGGGCTCCAGTTGCGCATGTCGTCGCCGCGGTCGGGATCGTGGATGACGTAGAGCGGCCCGGCGGGCACGTCGAGGCCGTCCAGGGGAACGAACTCCTCCAGGTCGGTCAGGTCCTCGACGACGAAGCCGGGCTTGTCGCGGTGGCGCAGCAGCGGCGCCAGTTGCCGGGCGGTGGCCAGCGTGGGGTGCACGGCCAGCACGCCGTGGGGTTCGTCGGGCAGCTCGGCGACGTGGGCGGCGAGTTCGGCCGGGCTTACGCCGGTGACGTCGGTCAGACCGGCTTCGATCAGGCGGTTCAGCTGATGGCTCAGGCTCATAGGGCAATACAACGTACGCCACACGGAGTTATTCCGGTGCTCCGGCCCGAAAGCCGGAGCACCTCCTTCAGCGGCGCGTCTTGGGCAGGTCGAACTGGTCGGCCGCCTTGCAGTCCTTCTGGCTTCCGATGGCGGCCGGGCCCAGCTTGTCGAGGGCTTCGCGGGCCCGCTGGCGGCCGAGGTTCCAGGCGTACCAGGGATCGGGCTCCTTCAGATCCTCGGCGATCCAGCTCAGCGTGCACCGGCGTACCGGGTCGGGCAATTTGGTCAGAGCGGGAGTCGCGTCGGCCGAGAGAGCACGCAGGTACCAGGCGTCGATCTTGCCCGAGCCCTCGTAGCGGGCCGCGTTACGGCTGGCCACATAGCCCTCGGGGTCCAGGGCGGCCAGGCCGAGCAGCATCAGGACGGCCAGGCCGACGGTGGAGGCCGGGATCCAGCGGCCCTGCCACTTGACACCGGCCACGGCGATCATCACGAAGATGACGCCGAGCAGCATCTCGGACGCCATCACGAAGATCCGCTCGCCGGTGAAGCTGTAGACGCGCTGGTACTCCCACATGCGCGACAGTGCCGAGGCCACGATGACGACACTCAGGGCACAGAGCAGGCCCAGCAGTACGCGCAACAGCAGCCGTTCCGCCCGGGTGTCCCGTTTCGACCAGCGGGCCAGGGCCGCGATCAGGGCCAGCGACAGCAGGGTGACCGCGACCAGCTGCCAGAAGCCGCTGCGGGCGTACTGCGAATAGCTGAGCCCGGCCGTCTTCAGCACGTGCCGGCTCCCGCCGAACAGCACGGTGAACTGCACTGCCACGAAACCGGCGAAGAGCAGCACCAGCGCGGCGCCGGCCGGGGCCCACTCGATCAGGCCGAACCGGCCCCGGCCGCCGGTGTCCAGGCTGGAGGTCGCCGGGGGAGCGGTGAGCGTGTAGATCCCGGACACGGCGAGCAGGCCGCCGGCCGCGGCCAGGAAGATCCACTTGAAGATCGCGCCGACGTTGAAGTCGGGCACGGCGTCGTCCAGCAGCTGCGAGAACGCGACGTCAGCCGACGAGAGCAGCGCGCCGAAGACGAGCAGCACGACGACGGTGAGGGCGACCGAGAAGAAGATCCGCCGGGTGATCCCCGGGTTGCGGCCGGCGGTCAGATGCCGGCGGACCCAGGGGATGCCGGCGAGCGCGGCGTACGGGGCGGCGACCAGGCTGAACAGGATCGACCGGACCTGCCGGCCGCCGACGATGGCCAGCGCGGTGCAGCCGATCGCGCCCAGCACGCTGAACGTGACCAGCCACCACGCGTTGCGGAAGGCCGGGACGAGCAGCAGGGCGAGCGCGGCCGCGGCCCAGCCGGAACGGATCAGCCGCTCCTGGCGGGACAGATCCTTGGCCTGGCGGACCGCGAAGCCGACGCCCAGCGTGAGCGCCAGCCAGCCGAGGAACCAGCCGATGCCGACCCGGTTCAGCGGCAGGAAGGCCAGGAAGCCGACGGCGCCGGCGAGGACACCGGCCGGTACGGCCTTGCCGCGGGCCTGCTTGGGGCCGGGCCAGTGCTTCTTGCGGAAGGTCGACCAGGCGCTCGGCTGCCTCTCGTAGGTGCCGAACGGGCGCAACGGCTGCGGGTAGGGCTGGGGTTGCGGGCGCTGGGCGAGCACCGCCTGCGGGTTCGGCGGCGGAACCACCCGGGGCTCCTGAGCCGCGCCGGCTGGCGCCGCCACGGGCTGCACGGGCGCCGCCTGCACGGGCGCTGCTTGCACGGGCGCCGCCTGCGGTGCGGGCGTGTGTTTTGCGGGCGTCGGCTGCGGCGCGGCCTGTGTGGGCGTGGGCTGGGTGACCGGCTTGGGGGCGGCCGGCTGTGAGGGCGCGGTCTCGACCTGGACCATTGGGAGGAACACCGCGAATCCCCGGGTGCCCGACGGGATCTGGACCGGGATGGCCCAGGCCGTCTCCCCGTCGGCGCCGGGCCAGACGATCGACGGGATGGCGTCGGTCGGCGGCATGACCAGCAGCTGGGGCGCCGGCGCGGGAACGTCTTCGGCCTGGTCCGGTGGACCGGGCTGCTTCGGTGGCAGGTCCGCCATTGCACCCTCCTGAGTTGATCGGAGCGGCGACCTCTACGTGAGGACGGGTCCGTATCGCCGCGACGCCAGGAGCGTAAACCATAGAAACAACCCCGCCTACCCCACGAGGCCGATGTCGTAGGCGAGGATGACGGCCTGGACGCGGTTACGCAGGTTCAACTTGGACAGAACGCTGCCCACGTGCGTCTTGACCGTCGCCTCGGAAACCACCAGCCGGCCGGCGATCTCGGTGTTGGACAGGCCGGCCGCCACCGCCCGGAGCACCTCGCGTTCGCGAGGGGTCAGCTGGTCGAGGACCGCCCGAGCGCGGCCGGCCGGCACGGGCCGGTGAGAGGTGTAGGCGGTGATCAGGCTCCGGGTGATCCGCGGGGAGACGACCGCGTTGCCGGCGGCCACCGCCCGGACGGCCCGGGTCAGCTCGTCGACCGGCACGTCCTTGAGGACGAAGCCGCTCGCGCCGGCGCGCAACGCCGCGAAGGCGTACTCGTCCAGGTCGAAAGTGGTCAGGATGAGCACCCTGGCCGCCGGGTCCCGGGCCATGATCCGGCGAGTGGCCTCGATCCCGTCGACGCCGGGCATCCGGACGTCCATCAGGATCACGTCCGGGCGTACCTCGGCGGTCAACCGCACCGCCTCGGCCCCGTCCGGCGCCTCACCGGCCACCTCGATGCCGTCGGTCTCCTCGAGGATCATCCGGAACCCGGCCCGGATGAGGGCCTGGTCGTCGACCAGCAGCAGGCGGATCGTCATCCCGGAGCCTCGGCCGGGAGGGCCAGGTCGGCGTGCACGCGCCAGCCGCCGCGCGGATCGGGGCCCGCGGTGACCGTACCGGCGTAGACCGTGGCCCTTTCCCGCATGCCGGCGAGTCCGTGGCCGGCGTCCGTACGGCCCGGGGCCGGCGTCCCGTCGTCGTGCACGTCGACGGTTACCGACCCAGGCCCGGGAGTGACGGCGACGCTGACCCGGCGGGCCGCTGTGGCGTGCTTGAGCGTATTGGTCAGGGCCTCCTGCACGATGCGGTAGACCGTCAGCTCGGCTCCCGGCGGCATGCCGGACGGAACGGCGGTGACGGCCGACTCGACGGTCAGGCCGGTCGACCGCACGCGCTCGAACAGGTCGCCGAGCTGGGCCAGGCCGGGCTGGGGCCGCCGATTGCCTTCCTCCTCGCGCTCGCCGTGCACTATGCCGAGCAGCCGGCGGGTCTCGGTCAGCGCCTGGCGGCCGGTCTCCGCCACCTGGCGCATGGCGTCACCGGCCCGCTGCGGATCCTTGGCCTGCTTGCGGGCGGCGCCCTCGGACAGGGTCACCATGACGGCCAGGCTGTGGGCGATCACGTCGTGCATCTCCGCGGCGATACGCGTGCGCTCGGCCACGGCGGCCTGCTCGACGGCGGCGCGCAGCGCGTCGCGCCGCTGCCGCGCGTTCACACCCAGCAACAGCACGGTGACCACCGGGCCGGACAGCAGCAGGAACGTCTCGGTCCAGGACCCGGTCCCGGCCCACGACCCGGTCTCCGGCCAGCGGACGGCCGCCAGCAAGGCGCCCACCCCGACCACGCCGGCGGCGGCGATCGCCACCCGCGCCCGGCAGCGGCTCGCCACCGTGTAGAGGTAGATCAGCAGGACCAGATCGGCCGCCACGCGCACGTCGGCCACCCACTGGGCCAGCGCCACGGTCGCGGCGAAGGCGAACGTCCCGAGCGGGAACCGCCGACGCCAGACGAGGGGAACCACGAGCAGAACACTGAACAGGACGTACGCGCCGAGGCGCGGGTCGGCGTGCGTGGCGTGATACGAGAGCTGGGGCACCGTCACGGCCGCCACGACCACCGCCGGCGCCACGCCGGCCGCCACCTGCCTCATGCGCCCAGCCTAGGTACCGGGCGGCCCGGCCGCGTCCGACCCCGTGCCGAGCTTCGCCTCATCCTTTGGTCGTAGAGCCCGGGAGGAAGACCATCACGAGGTCCGAGGATTCGGCGCCCGGTGCTTCCTACGGTCGGATCCATGTCCTTCGAGACCAGTCCCGCGTACGACCGTGTCCTGGCCGACGACCGGAACTACCACATCGTGTTCCTCGTCGTCGGCGGCCTTTTCACCGTTCTCCTGCTGCTGTTCTGCGTGTTCTCGTGGGTACGGTTCCGGCGGGCCCGCCGCCACACCTTCGAACGGCGGGCCTACCTCGGCTTCGGGGTGACGAGCCTGGTCCTCAGCCTGGTCATGGCCGTGGCCGTCTGGGCCAACGTGACCAGCGTCGTCGACCCCCGGCGGACGCTGTCCGGAACGGCCTTCTCGCCGGTCGGCCGGCGGTGGCTCGAGGCCGGGCGGGCCGAGCTCTCACCGGCGCTCCAGCGGGCGATCGACGAGCGGCTCGCCTGGCAGCGGCCCAAGGCCGTCATCTGTGCGGTCCTGCTCGTGGGCTTGGTGACGCTCACCGTGCTCCTGTGGCGGTCACTCCTGCGCCGGTCCGCCGGACGCCGGCTGCTGGTGGGCGCCGGCGTCCTGTCGGCCGCCGGCTGCGTGCTCCTGATGCTGATGGTCATCGGCAACACCGAAGGCGCGCTCGCCCCGCTGACCCTGACCGTGATCTATGGCTGAGATCGCCTCTCCCGGCGTGCTTTCTCCCAGCGCGCTTTATCCCGGCGCGCTTTTTCCCGGCGCCAGATGGCGGCCGACCAGCGGGCCGGGGTCAGCGCGCGCTCGGCCGGGGCGAAGCCGGCCGGCAGACCCGGGCGGCGCCACGTGTCCGGTGGGTGGCCGGCCGGCAGCCACTCGCGGCGCCAGATGCCCAGGGCGGTGTCCAGGTCGGCCAGGGCCGGCGTCAGCCGGTCGTCGAGGGGTGTGCGCAGGTGCTCGGCCCACAACCGGGTGCGCAGGTCGCGGACCAGCGGGCCGGTGGTGACGAAGGTGGACGTGATCTCGCTGTCGGTGCCGACCATCGAGCGGCTGAAGAAGTTCGCCGAGCCGATGCTGGCGAACACGTCGTCGACGAGCATCAGCTTCGTGTGGACGGTCAGGTTGTCGACCCGGTACATGACCACGTTGCGCCGGCACTCCACCGGCAGCTTGGCCAGGACCCGCCACCGCAGATCGCGGGTGATCACGGGGCGTACCGTGCTGTCGCCGCCGTCGGCCGGGTCGCGGCGGCCCGAACCGACCAGGATGATCTTGACGCCGCGCTCGGCCGCCGCGCGCAACTGCCCGTACAGCTGAAACCGAGGGTCGCCGCCCGGTGACTCGTGGAAGTACTGGTCCTCCAGATAGATGTAGCGCTCGGCGGCCCCGATCGCGGTGATCATCGAGTGGTAGATCTCCTGGATGCCGGCCCGGACGACGTTGGCCCGGCGCATCCGGCGCAGGCCGCGGTGGCGGTACAGCGACCACGGCCGGTAGGAGCGCACCACCTGCACCGCGGTCCCGTCGGCCGGATGCTCCGGCTGGTCCGGCACCGGAGGCAGGTCACGCGGTGGTTTCACCGGGTTGATCCAGGTGAGACCGCCGCCGGGCAGGTGGAAATACTCGGCCGGCAGGTTCTTGGTGATGTACCGGGGTGGCAGGTCGGCCGTGTTCTGCCAGCGGAACCGGAACGTCTCCCACACCCGGACGGCGGCCGGGCCGCGCAGGCGGGCGGCGGCGTCGTGCCATCCCCACCGGCGGTGGCCGAGCTTCAGCCGATGGTGCGGGTTGTGGTCGAAGCGGTTGGGATAAAGGTCAAGGCCGCCGACGTACGCGGTGAGGACGCCACCGTGGCGGAACACGACGAGCTTCTGGTGGTTGGAGCCGATCAGCGGCCCGGACCAGTCGAGCAGGACCCGGTCCTCCAGCGGCGTCAGGACATCGTGGGACGACGGCTTCCAGGCCCGGATGACCCGGGCCGCGATGGTGTTGGCCCGGAACGGCCCGACCGGCAGCCAGGGCACGCCGCCGGAGAACTCGGCGGCGCTGAGCACGATCCGTACGTCGGTGCCGGTCGCGGCCTTTTCGGCGAGAACGTCGGTGAACGGCCGGTAGCCGGTCTCGCCGGCGACCCGCCCGGTGAGGTCGAGGTGGGGATCGGCCTGGTAGCTGGCGATGTAGACGGCGTCGCCGGGGCCGAGGGCGCGCATGTGGCCGTCCAGCTCGGTGAAGTAGGCGACGCCGTCGATGATCGGCTCGAAGTGCGAGTTCTCGGCGAAGACCGGGCACGCCTCGGTGGCCGGTGGCAGGTACCGGCCGATCAGATCAGTCAGTGGCGACGCGTGCGGCATGCCCGTGATTACATCGGAAAGCGGTGGGCGCGTCGACGCCCGGCCCCCGTACCGCGGCGGCCCGGGTGCTGGGCACCGAGTGCTACCGTCGCCCGCTGAAGATGATCTACGTAGCCCCGGCACCCGCCCGGCACGTGGACAGCGTCGACGAAGCGGAGGTGCCCGATGCCCGCCGAACCCACCCCGGCCGATCCCGCCGGCACCCCATCCGACCCCACCGGCACCCGGGCCGACGAGCCCACCACCGCGATCCCCCCAGCGGACGAGCCCACCGCGACGGTCACCCCGGCCGAGGAGCCGACGACCAGGATCACCTCGGCCGACGAGCCCACCGCGACGATCACTCCGGCCGAGGAGCCGACGACCACGATCACGTCGGACGGCGAGCCGACCGCGGCGATCACGTCGGAGGGCGAGCCGACCGCGGCGATCACGTCGGAGGGCGAGCCGACCGCGGTGACCACCCCTGCGGACGAGCCCATCACGGCCGACGAGCCCACCGCCAATATCGGCCCGGCCGGCGAGCCTACCGTCGCGATTACCCCACCTCCGCCCACGGACGAAACGGAAAAGGCGCGCGAATCAACCGCCGCGCTGCCGGATGCCGCGAGTCCGGACGAGGCGACGGTCGCGATGGCCGCCGGGACCAGTCCGGATGAGGCGACGGTCGCGATGCGCGCCGCAGTTGTCCCGGATGAGGCGACCGTGGCGATGCCCGCCGCCGTTGTTCGGGATGAGGCGACGGTCGCGATGGCCGCCGGGACCAGTCCGGATGAGGCGACCGTGGCGATGCCCGCCGCGGTTGTTCCGGATGAGGCGACTGTGGCGATGGCCGCCGGGGCCGGTCCGGATGACGTGACGGTGGCGAGGGGTGCCGGGGCTGAGCCGACGGTTGCGATGTCGGCTCGGGCGGTGCGCGATGCCGCGACGCCGATGGGAGCGGCGGGCGGGGAAGCGACCGTGATGCTCCCCGGTGCGGCCGATGGGCGTACGGCCGCACCTGCCCGGAGGGCTCTGACCCGGCGGCAATTTCTTCTCGGGCTCTCCGGCGTGACCGGGGTCGCTGTCGTCGGTGGCGCCGTCGCCGTTGCCGCCGCCGGTGGATCCGATGGTGAGAAGAACCCCGTCACCGCCGTCTCGCCCGCCACGACCAGGCCGCGGACGCCCGAGGCCACGACCGCCACCACGCCGCCGGCGCCCGTGCAGCATCGGGCGATCTCGACGCTCGCCGAGTACCGGCAGGCGACCGGCGCCGCCGCCTTCCCGGCCGACGCCATCGCGCTGACCATCGACGACGGCCCGCACCCGGTGTGGACGCCGAAGATCCTGGGGCTGCTCGCCAAATTTCACGTCCCGGCCGTGTTCTGCATGATCGGCAACCAGGTGCTCGGCCACGAGTCCGTCGCGAAGACCGTCACCCGGGCCGGGCACCAGCTGGCCAATCACACCTGGAGTCATCCCACCAAACTGGCCGGGCGGCCCGACGCGCTCGTGCGCAAGGAGATCCGCAAGGCGCAGGCGAAGATCCAGAACACGACCGGCAACACTCCCAAGCTGTTCCGCTCGCCCGGCGGTGACTGGTCGCCGCAGCTTCTGCGTTCGGTCGCCCAGGCCGGACTGCTTCCGCTGGACTGGACGGTCGACCCGCGCGACTGGTCCCGTCCGGGCGTCCCCACGATCGAGCATCGCCTGATGGCCGCCCGCCCGGGCCAGATCCTGCTGTGTCATGACGGCGGCGGCGACCGGTCCCAGACGTACAAGGCCCTCAGTGTCGTCATCCCCGCCCTGCAGGCGCGGGGCCTGCGGTTCGTGGAGCTGCAGAGCTGACCCGTCAGCGCCGGGTCCAGCGCTGGTTGGCCGCGCCGGTGCAGGTCCACAGCACGACCGGCGTGCCGTTGGCGGTCTGGTTGCTCCGGACGTCGAGGCAGAGCCCGGACTGGTTGTTGCGGATGGTGCCGTCGCTGCCCGTCGTCCACTGCTGATTGACGCCGCCGGTGCAGTCCCAGAGCTGCGCCTTGGCCCCGGCGGTGGCGTTGGTCGGCGAGTCGAGGCATTTGCCGACCGAGCGCAGGGTCGACCCGGACGCGGTCCACTGCTGGTTGGCGGCGCCGCTGCAATCCCAGATGATCGGCTGGGTGCCGTTGGTGGTGCTGCCGTTCGGCACGTCCAGGCAGCGGCCGGAGGCGGCGCTGACCAGTGCCGGGCCGGACGGGGTGCCGGGGTCGCCGATGGCGCCGGGCACCGAGCGCAGCGCGGCGTACCAGGTCGCGGCCATCTTGTCGTACCCGCCGGCCGTGGGGTGGACGCCGTCGATGAGGTCGGCGGTCGTCAGGGCGGCGTGCATGTCGACCAGGTGGACGCGTTTGCCGGCGGCCACTTTGCTCTGCACGATGCCGGGGAGGGCGGCGTTGAAGGTGCGGCCGGCCGCCTCCTGGCCGGCCGAGGCCAGCGGGATGATCGTGGCCACGAAGACGTCGGCGGCGGGCGCGGCCGCGGTGATGTGGTCGATCAGGGTGGAGAGCCGGCTCGGCGCGGACGCGACGTTGTAGTTCTGGAGAACGTCGTTGGTGCCGATGTGCAGCAGCACGGTGCGGGGGGTCGTGGCTTGCAGCCAGCGGGTGATGTTGGCGTCGATCTGGTCGATCCGCCAGCCCGGGTGGCCTTCGTGGTCGTGGTCGCCGAGGTTGGCGGGCCCGTTGACCTGCGAGCCGACGAAGTCGACGCGGTAGCCGGCGCCGGCCAGCCGCTGCCAGAGGCCGATGCGGTAGCCGCCGGGGACCTGGGTGCCCTCGGTGATCGAGTCGCCCAGGGGCATGACGCGGACCCCGCCGTTGCTCTCGGCCGCGTGCGCGGCGCCGGCCGGGGCGAGAGCGCCGGTGAGGCAGAGACCCAGGGCGAGAGCGGCGTGGAGCCAGCCTTGTCGTTTACGCATGGTTTCGGATGTTAACATTCACATCTATCAATTCAACGGGGCCGATTCGCACGATCTGGCGAATCGATCTCGGGAAAAATTGTTACGACCAGGTTTCATTGACCGCCATCGTTGTGAACGTTAACTTCAGGGCATGACTGCTCTGATTCGTGTGGCCACGCTGTTGCTGCTGATGATCACCGGCGCGCTGGTGATCGGCCCGTCCCCGGCGCAGGCCGCGACGGCCATCACCATCAACGGCTCCTCCGGCGGGCGGGTGTTCGACGGGGTCGGGGCGATCAGCGGCGGGGGCGGCAACAGCCGGCTGTTGTTCGACTATCCCGAGCCGCAGCGCACGCAGATCCTCGACTACCTGTTCAAGCCCGGCTACGGCGCGGCGATGCAGATCATGAAGGTCGAGATCGGCGGGGACACCAACTCGACCTCCGGGGCCGAGCCCAGTCACGAGCACACCCGGGGCGCGGTCAACTGCGACCGCGGGTACGAGTGGTGGATGATGGCCCAGGCCAAGGCCCGCAACCCGAACATCAAGCTCGTCGGGCTGTCGTGGGGCGCCCCGGGCTGGATCGGCAACGGCAACTTCTGGTCGAACGACTCGATCGACTACCTGATCGCCTGGCTCGGCTGCGCCACCTCGCACGGGCTGACGATCGACTACCTCGGCGGCTGGAACGAGCGCGGCCGCGACCTGGCCTGGTACAAGAACCTGCGCGCGGCGCTGAACTCCCGCGGGTACGCCGGCGTGAAGATTGTGGCCTCGGACGACTTCGGCTGGGGCTCGGCCGACGACGCGCAGCGGGACCCGGCGTTCGCGAACGCCGTGTCGGTGTTCGGCAGCCACTACGTCTGCGGCTACCGCAGCGCGCAGACGAACTGCCCGAGCACGACCACCGCGGTGAACTCGGGAAAGACGCTGTGGGCCAGCGAGAACGGCTCGGACGACTACAACGGGGGCGCGCCGGCGCTGGCCCGGGGGATCAACCGGGACTACATCGACGGGAAGATGACCGCGTACCTGAACTGGCCGGTCATCGCGGCGATCACCCCGAACGTCCCGTGGGCGACGACGGGGGTGGCGGTGGCGCCGCAACCCTGGTCCGGCTACTACTCGATCGGCAAGAACACCTGGGTGATGGGCCACACCACCCAGTTCACCGCACCCGGGTGGCGCTACCTGGACAGCTCCACCGGCTACCTCGGCGGCAACCGCAACAACGGCAGCTACGTCTCCCTGAAGGCGCCGAACGGCAGCGACTACAGCACCGTCATCGAGACGATCGACGCCGGCTCGGCCCAGGACCTCCAGTTCTCCGTCACCGGCGGCCTGTCGGCCGGGACCGTGCACGTGTGGTCCACCGACGTCAGGTCGAGCAACCCGGCCGACCATTTCGTCCGGCGCGCCGACATCACCCCGTCCAACGGGTCGTTCTCGCTGACCGTGCAGCCCGGCCACGTCTACAGCCTCACCACCACCACCGGGCAGGGCAAGGGCACCGCGGTCAGCCCGGCCCAGGGCGCTCTCGCCCTGCCGTACGCCGACGACTTCGACAGCTACGCGAGCGGGCGGCAGGCGAAATACCTGTCGGACCACCAGGGCTCCTTCGAGGTGACCCCGTGCGCCGCCGGCCGCACCGGCCAGTGCGTACGGCAGATGTCCGAGCAGGCGCCGATCTTCTGGACCTCCGGCCACGCCGAGCCGTTCACGCTGCTGGGCGACGTCAACTGGCGCAACTACACCGTCTCCTCCGACGTCCTGCTCGAGAAGTCCGGCTACGTCCAGCTCGTCGGCCGGGCCGGCAACTACAACCACGACGGCCCGCAGAACCTCAACGCGTACTACCTGCGGGTGGCCGACAACGGGCAGTGGTCGCTGCGCAGCAACAACACCAGCGGCAACCAGCGGACCCTGGCCAGCGGCACGACGACGGCGCTGGGCACCGGCCGCTGGCACAAGCTGGCCCTGACCCTCAACGGCGCCACGGTGACCGCGGCCATCGACGGCGTCACGGTCGGCAGCGCCTCGGACTCGGCCTGGGTGGCGGGCCAGGTCGGCTACGCCACCGGGCAGGGCGTGACGGCCCAGTTCGACAACCTGACCATCACCCCGCTCGGCGGCGGCACGAGCCCCACCGGCGAGATCCGCGGCGCCGGCTCGAACCGCTGCCTCGACGTCAACGGGCAGAGTCAGGCCGACGGGGCGGCCGTGCAGATCTGGGACTGCAACGGCGGCGCCAACCAGCGATGGACGGCCACTTCGAGCAATCAATTGACCGTGTACGGGACCAAGTGCCTGGACGCTCCGAGCTCGTCCGCCGGCACCCGGGTGCAGATCCTCACGTGCAACGGCGGCGGCAACCAGCAGTGGCGGATCAACGCCGACGGCACCATCACCGGCGTCCAGTCCGGACTCTGCCTGGACGTCACCGGGCAGGGCACGGCCAACGGCACGGCCGTCGTCCTGTGGTCCTGCAACGGCGGCAGCAACCAGCGATGGACCCGGTCGTGACGGGCGGCGCTCAGGCGGCGCCGGCCCGCGCGGCCGGTTCGGCGGCGAGCAGGCGTTCGATGGCCGCCGGATCCGACGGGCGGCCGAACAGGAAGCCCTGTCCGTAGTCGCAGCCGAGACTCTGCAGGGTGGCCCACTGGTCGTCGGTCTCGATGCCCTCGGCCACCGTGCTCAGCTGCAACGCCTGCCCCAGGCTGACCACGGCGTCGACCAGGGCTTTGTCCTCGGGGTCGGTGGCGACCTGGCTGACGAAGGCCCGGTCGATCTTGAGGATGTCGACCGGGAGCCGCTTGAGGTAGTTGAGCGAGGAGTACCCCGTACCGAAATCGTCGATGGCCAGCCGGACGCCGAGCCGCCGCAGAGCCTGCAAGGTCTCCGAGGCAGTGTCGATGTCCTGCAGGAGCATCGACTCGGTGAGCTCCAGGGTGAGGCAGGCGGGGTCGATGCCGGAGTCGGCGATGGCCGCGCGGACGTCGTCGACCAGGCCCGCGTACTGGAACTGGCGGGCCGACAGGTTGACGTTCATCCGCAGGCCGGGGCGGCCCCAGCCGGCCAGTTGGTGGCAGGACTCGCGCAGCACCCACCGGCCCAGCGGGACGATCAGTCCGCTCTCCTCGGCGTTGTCGATGAAATGCTGCGGGCCGAGCAGGCCGTGCACGGGGTGCTGCCAGCGGACCAGCGCCTCGACACCGGTCAGCCGCTGCGTGGGCATGTCGACGACGGGCTGGTAGAGGACGAGGAACTGGTCGGTGGCCAGGGCCTGCTCCATCTCCTGGCGCAGCTGGGCCTCGTTGACCACGCTGGCGTACATGGCCTCGTCGAACAGGGCGTACGCGTTGCGGCTGTGCCGTTTGGCCGCGTACATGGCCAGGTCCGCGTTGCGCAGCAACTCGTCGCCGGTGAGCCCGTGACCGTCGGCCACGCCGATGCTGGCGGTGCAGCGCAGGTCGCGGCCGGCCACCGGCACCGGCTGGCGCAGCTCGTGCAGCAGCCGCTCGGCCAGCGCGCCGGCGTCCCGGCCGTCAAGGTCCTCGATGAGCACGGCGAACTCGTCGCCGCCGAGACGGGCCAGGGTGTCGCCGGGGCGGACGTTCTCGCGCAGCCGGGCCGCCAGCGTGGTCAGCAGCTCGTCGCCGGCGCTGTGCCCGAGGTTGTCGTTGACGTCCTTGAAGTCGTCCAGGTCGATGAGCAGGACCGTCACCTCGGCTTCCCGGCGCGAGGTGGCGTGCTGGAGGCGGTCGCGGAACAGCGCCCGGTTGGACAGGCCGGTCAGCGAGTCGGTGAACGCCTGCCGGCTCAGCTGCTCCTCGAGGGCCTTGCGGGCGCCGACGTCGCGCACGCTCAGCACGACGGCCTCCAGGTCGGGGTCGCGCAGGCAGTTCGTGCCGATGGCGTCCAGCACGGCCCACGACCCGTCGGCCCGGCGCAGCCGCGTCTCGATCTCGGCGGTCGCGCCCGGCGCCGAGGCCCGCAGCGCCGCCATCCAGCTGCGCAGCCGGGGGAGGTCGTCGGGGTGGACCAGGGCGGCCAGCAGCGTGCTGGTGACCTCCGGCGGCGCGTACCCGAGCACGGTCTGGAGCGACGGCGTGGCGTAGCGGACGGCACCGTCCGGCCCGATGGCGACGACCACCTCGGGCGAGTTCTGCAGCAGGGCGCCGGTACGCCGTTCGGCCGCCCGCCGCCGTTCGTCCAGCCGCCGGCGGTTGTGCGCGATGATCGTGCTGATCAGCACCACGCAGGCCATCACCGCCACCAGGCCGATGACCAGCACCGCGCTCGTGCCGGGATGGCCGCCGAGCAGCGCCAGGAAACCCGCCATGGCCAGGGTGCCCAGGCCGGCCACGACGGGCGCCGAGAAGAGCGCGGTGGCGAGAATGACGATCAACATGGCGTACGGCAGATAGAAGACGACGCCGTACGGGTCGAAGTAGGCCAGCGCGGCCAGGACGGGCAGCTCGACCACCCACCACAGGACCAGGGCCGAGCGTACGCGCGGGCGCCGCACCCACCGCCCCCACGGCATTCCCGCCAGGACTCCCTGGCCGACGCCCGCCACCACCAGCGGCAGCGCCCACCAGCGCCGGTCACCCTCCCAGACGTACATCACCTGGGCCGCGCCGAGAAGCGTGGCGAGCATGGCGATGACCGAGCCCACCCGGATCTGGCGCGCCCAGTAGTCGGCCCCGTGATCGTCGAGGTGCAGCGGCATGAGCATCCCATCGGCAGGCCGGGCCCGGGTATGAGCCGGTCAGCGGGGGACGGCGCGGAACCACTCCTCCCGGTCGGCCGGGTCGGGGCCGCGCCGGCGCAGCGCGGGCGGGTGGTCGCCGGCGACCGGCGCGTAATGGTCGAAGTGTGTGGTCAGGACGGCCTCGCCGCCCGTCAGGTCGGGCAGGGCGGCGACCACCTCGGGAACGCGGGACGACGGGAGGGTGCCGCTCACCTCCAGATATCCGCCGGCCGTGGTGGTGTCGTCGATGACCGCGCCGAGCCGGCCCAGCAGCGCCGCGACCGCGTCGAACGTCTCGTGGGGCAGGTTCACGTCGAAGCGCTCGATCGGCTGGCAGACCCGGGTGCCGGCCCGGCGCAGGGCCGCGGCCACCACGACCGGGGCCAGATTGCGGAAGTCGGCGGCCACGCTCGAGATCGACTTGTCGAACTTCTGATGCGGCCGGCTCTGCCGCGGCCAGTACTGCGAGGACGTCATGGTGACCACGCAGTCGGTGACCGGCCACCCGTGCCGGCCCTGGCGCAGGGCGGCGCGCACCCCCTCCTCGGTCGCCGCGACGAAAGCCGGCGGCAGGCGGCCCGGCTCGACGCCGGGGCGAACCTCGACGCCGTGCCCGGCCGGGGCCGCCTCGATACGCAGGCCGACGCCGGCCAGGTACGGGTTGCCGCGCTCCTTGATCCGGTCCTCGCCGTCGCCGGTGCCCGTCACGCGCTCGATGCAGGCGGTCAGCGTGCCCGAGAAGCGGGCCCGGACGCCGTACCGGTCCGCCAGCAGGGCGGCGATGACCTCCTTCTGAACCTCGCCGTGCAGGCGGATCACCGCCTGCGCCTCGTGCTCGTCGAGCCGCAGGTCGACCAGCGGGTCCTCGTCGGCGAGCTCGGCCAGACCGGCGAACAGGGCCAGCCGCTGGGCCGGATCCACCGCCTCGACCAGCGCCTGCCGGGTCGCCGGGGGAAAGCGGTAGAGGTGCCGGCGCGGCGGGTCGCCGACGTGCTGGCCGATCCGGGCCGGCAACCCCCGTACCGCCGCGATCTGCCCGGCCGACGCCGACGGCCGCACGTGCACGCCGCCGGGCTCGCTGACGGCGATCTGGGTGACCCGCCGCGGCCGGTCCCCGGCCAACTGCACCCGGTCCCGTACGCGCAACTGTCCCGACCACAACCGCAGCCAGGCCCGCCGGCCGTGGTCGTCGCGGTCGACGGCGAACACCGTGCCGGCCAGCGGGCCGTCGCCCTGAGCGCCGCGGGGGATCAGCTCGGCCAGCAAGCGCCGCAGCTGGGGGACGCCGGCCCCGGTGATGGCCGAGCCGCACGCCACCGGGAAGAGCCGGTTCCCGCGCACGGCCAGCCGGACCGCCCGGCGTACGTGCCGCACGCCGACCGGCTTGCCGGTGAGCCACCGAGCGGCCAGGGCGTCGTCGACGTCGGCGACCGCCTCCACGACGGGCTCGGCGCCGAGGTCGACGGCCCGCACCCGGGCGTCGCGGCCGCCGGTTCCGTCGACCGTGGTCAGCACGAGCGGGCGCGCCGCCAGCCGCTCCCGCAACTGGGTCACCACGCGTTCGACGTCGGCGCCGGTGCGGTCCACCTTGTTGAGGAAGAACATCGTCGGCACGCCGATGCGGCGCAGGGCCCGCCAGATGGCGACGGTCTGCGGTTGCACGCCCTCGACACTCGACACGACCAGGACGGCGGCGTCGAGCACGGCCAGCGACCGCTCGACCTCGGCGATGAAGTCGGGGTGGCCGGGCGTGTCGAGCAGGTTGACGGTGAGGTCGCCGAGCCGGATCGAGGTGACGGCGGACCGGATGGTGATGCCGCGCCGTCGCTCCAGCTCCATCGAGTCGGTGCGGGTGGTGCCGGCGTCGACACTGCCGGGCCGGTCGACCGCGCCCGCCTCGAAGAGCAGGCGCTCGGTCAGGCTGGTCTTGCCGGCGTCAACATGGGCGACGATCCCGAGGTTCACCAAGGCCAAAGCAGATCTCCACGGTAGGACGGGTCAGGGTCCGGAGCGTGGAAGCTGCTCGCATGGTCACTCCTGTTCGTGGTCGGGCCACCACCGTCGCACGACACTCATCCCCGCGCCACCGCTTTTCCCCGCGCCGCCGCTTTTCCCCGCGCCGCCGCTTTTCCCCGCGCCGCCGCTTTTCCCCGCGCCGGCGGCAGGGCGGCCCAGACCTCGGCCAGCAGACGTTCCGGAGTCTCGATCTGTGGCAGGTGACCGGTCCGGTCGAGCAGCACGAACGCGGCGCCGGGGATGGCCTGGGCCAGGGCGCGCCCGTAGTCGGGGCCGGCGATGCGGTCGGCCTCGCCCCAGATCACCCGGACCGGCGTGGTGACACCGGCCAGGCGCTCCCGCAGTGCCGGGTCGAACATCCGGCCGTTCCCGGAGTACACGGCCAGGGCGGCCCGGTTGCCGGCCATCGCCGCCTGCTGCTCCGGCGTGAACGCGGCCGGATCGATCCGGAACTTCGCCGGCTCGTGGTAACTGTGCTGGGCGATCTCGGCGAAGCTGAGCGCGAAGAAGTCGGCGATCGGCTGGCCGGGCACCTCGATCCCGACCGCGTCGATGAGGATCACCGCGGCGATCCGGGGACTGTTCAGCAGGGCCATCTCGGCCGCGATCCAGCCGCCGAGCGAGTTGCCGACGACGGTGACGCCGTCGAGGTCAAGATCGGTCAGGAGCTTGTCGTACGCGGCCGCGAGCTGCCCGGGCCGGGTCAGATCATCCGGGCGGGGCGTCCCGCCGAAGCCCGGATGCACCGGGGTGATCACCCGGGCCGGCTTCTCCGCCAGCAACTCGGCGAAGCCGGCCACTGTCTGCGGCCCGCCGCCGCCGTGCAGAAGCAGGAACGGGCGCCCGTCCCCGATCGAGGTGTAGCTGATCGTCTCCATACGATCGACATTAACTAAGCATGCTTATATAAGCAACCTGGTATGGTGGCCGCCATGGAACTGGCTGAGCTCGGGTTGTCCGTCAAGCGCCTGCAGGCGCGGCACCACCGCACCGCCGACGAGCGCCTGGCCCCGCTCGGCGTCACGCTCGTGCAGTGGGACGCGCTGCGCCACCTGCACGAGAACCCCGGGGCCTCGCTGCACGACCTGGCGCAGCTGACCTTCCAGACCGACCAGTCGTTCGGCGCCCTGGCCGCCCGCATGGTCGACCGTGGCCTGATCGAGCGGGTGCCCGGCCCCGGCCGCGCGGCCCGGCATCGGCTCACCGGCAAGGGCGACGAGCTCCGGGTCCAGGCCGGCGTGATCCTGGAGAGCGTCCTGGAGGAGTCCTTCGGTGTGCTGGACGCGGCGGAGCTGGCGACCTTCGGCGAGCTGATGGGAAAGCTCGTTCCCCGGCAGCGGTGACCGCGCACGGAAAAGCCCGGCGCCTGGTGGGCGCCGGGCTTTCGCCGAGCTGAGCCGGTGTGGAGGTCGCCTGAAGGCGAGTGGCGCGACGCGGCTCCGGCCGAACGGTATTCCGCGAAGGCTATGAGGTGAGGCCCTGGGACACTGGCCACACCGGCTCCCTGTGCAACCGGCCGGCGACCGCCGGTACTCCCGGGCGGGCGGTGACGCCGGTCACCGCCTCAGCGGTGGGACCGGAGCCAGGCGCGGATGTCGGTGACGACCTGGCGGTCCGGGTCGCCGAACTCGGGGACGAACTTCGGGGTGATGTTCATGGTGTGCGCCATGCCCGGGTAGACGATGATCTTGTGGTCCTTGTTGCCGGCCGCGGCCACCGCGGCGTCGGCCGTCCGGGCCACCCGGGCCGGGGTCTGCAGGTCGTTCTCGCCGTTGAGCAGCAGCGTCGGCCCGGTGAACCGGGGCAGGGCCTCGGTCACCGTCGGGAAGCGGGCGATGTCCTCGACGTAGTCCCGCAGCCCTTCCAGGCCCGGCACGTCCGGGTAGTTGTCGATGCCGGTGGCCTTACGCAGCACGGCGCCGGCCTCGGCGTCGATGGCGATCCGCCCGTCGCCGTTGGTGTCGGTGCTCGCCCGCACCTTACGGCCGTCGAGCAGGACCGGCCGGATCTGGGCGGCGACCTCGGTGGGCTGGCCGATCAGGCCGTCGGCCGCCTCGGTGGCGGTCAGGCTGCCGTCGGCGTCGACGTCGAACTCGTCGTGCAGCTGCAGCAACATCCGGCCGAACAGCTGCAGGGTCAGCAGTTCCTTGATGTCCTGCCCGACGACGCCCATCGCGATCACGCCGGCCGGCTTGGGAATGCCGTACGCCTTCGGGTCGGCGGCCAGGTTGGCGGCCACATTGGTGCCCTCGCTGTGCCCGAGCAGGAAGATCCGCGACGGGTCGACCTTCGGCGACGCGGCGCCGAAGCGGATCGCCGACGCGGCGTCCCGCTGGATCTGGGCGTACGGGTTCTTCGGGTTGAGCTGGGCCGGATCGGTGCTCTCGACCGGGCCGACCCCGGTCACGCCCCGCTTGTTGAACCGCAGCGTGGCGAAACCCTCCCGGGACGCGGCCTGGGCCAGCGGTACGAAGGTCGCGCCCTTGCCCTCCGGCAGCGTCTGGTTCATGTCGTTGTGCCCGCTGCCGTGCAGCATGACGACCAGCGGCAGCCGGCCGCGGGCGCCCCGCGGATAGGTGAGCTCGGCCTGGGTGACCCAGCCCTTACCGAAGTCGATGCGCACCTGCTCACGAACGATCCCGGCCCAGCCCACCGGCTGCGCGGCGGCGGCGAGGGCCGGGCCGGCGCCCGGCTCGGCGTGCGCGACTCCCACACTGCCGGCCAGAACGGCGGCGGCGGTCAGCGCAACCGCCAGCCGGCGGCGGTTCTTCGTCTTTGACGTAGCGGAAGTTGTCATAGCGGAAACGCTATTTTCCGCGGGCCCCGACATCGATCCGGCCAGCTACCCGATCTCGGGTACAGCAGGCTGTACCTCAGCCTTGAACCGCTCCGCAACCGTGGCAGCTACATGCGCCCGCGGCGCCGGGCCAACGGGATGCCTACCGCGAAAACGGCCACGCACGCCACCCCGATGCCGAGCATCAAAGGCGCATCCGGATCACCCGCGACAGCGTCCCTGATTCCCCAGCCCAACACGAGGATGCCGAGGATCGGCCCCGTTACGGCCAGCATCCGCATCGTTCGTTTGCTGTACGGCCCTGGGCCATCCCTCTCCATTGGACATCACCCCCTTCCACTCGCGATCATCGATTCCCGGTAGTCGCGCGCTGAAACTCGGCGCACGTCCCTCGCACCTCTGCGCGCCGGCGCCCAGCCACCGAGCCCTAAGCCTTGCGCGCGGTCTATCGGACGTAGTGCCGCAACCGCACCGCCTCCCCGCGCGGACCAGTCCAATCAGCAGTCGTCGTACGGGTGTACCGCCACCCCGTGCCCTCGTAGAACGCGACCGCGGCCGAGTCCGGCTTGTCCACGACGTTGAGGATGAGCCGGCCGCCGGCCCAGATGCTCACGTGGTCGAGCATGGCGCCGGCGACACCCAGGCGCCGGGCCGCGGGCGCCACGAACAACCGCGTGACCTCCCGGCCGTTCTGGACGGCCACGTGCCCGACGATGAGACCAGGCATGCTCTCGGCCACCCACGACTGGTCGAACTCTCCCCGGTCCAGCCAGGCTCTCGGATCCGAGGGCCACTTCGCCGGATAGCCGTTGGCCAGTCGCACCTGACGCAGAACGTCCACGCACCGGTCGAGGTCCTCCGGCCGCCGATCCCGGATGGTGAGGGGCCACACAGCTACATCAGTCACTCCAACATAATGGAGCAAACCAATCATGTGGAGGCCGGGCAACATGACCGATGGCGCTGATCCGCTCGCCGTGAAGCTGGGGCATCTGTTCAAGGCGAGCGACACTGACGGGGACGGATTCGTCGACTGGAGCGACTATGAGCGCCTGACCGGCCGCTACCTGAACGGATACGGCATCCCGGCGGAGGACCGCCGGGCGCACGCGCTGCGGGCCGCCTACCAGACGTACTGGTCGGAGCTGCTGCGGCACGTGAACGGCGTCGACCGGCTGTCCCAGGAGCAGTTCGTGGCCGCGAACCGCGCCGCGGGTGCCGACCGGAGCCAGTTCGCCATGGCCGAGGTGGTCCCGCAGGCGATCTTCGACGTGATGGACACCGACGCGGACGACGCCATCAGCAAGCCGGAGTACAAGGTGTTCCTGGAGGCGTGGGGGGTGTCGGACCTCGAGGCGCTGAACGTCTTCCTCGAGTTGGACACCGACGACGACGGCCGGATCAGCCGCGGCGAATTCATCGGCGCCATCCGGGATTTCTTCACGTCACCCGAGCTCGACTCCCCGGCCAGCCTCTTCTTCGGCCACATCGAACGCTAGATCGCCGAGCCTCGGCAACGGAGGTGACGCGACCACCGAGCAGGCCGATGGCGCCGCGGCCCGGCCGAACTGGCCGAGCGATGCTCCGTTCCCGAGCGCAGCGCCCGCGCGATGGCCGACCTGCTGGCCGACGCGGGCTTGCTGGTGCGCGACGGCGGCCGTCGCGCTGGTCACCGCCGAGACCGCCGCCGACCTGGCCCGCGGCTACGACTTCGGCCCGCGCCGGCGGCTGCTCGACGGGGGCGGCGGCTACGGCACGTTCGTCAAGCCGATCCTCACCACGTACCCCGATCTCAGCGCCACCCTGGTCGATCTGCCCGAGGTGGCGTCGGCGGCCGCCTCACCGCCGTGGGGCAGGACATCTTCGCCGCGCCGCTGCCCGGCGGGCATGACGCCGTCCTGGTCGCCAACGTGGGGCACCTGTTTCCGCCCGAGCGGATCGCCGAGCTGTTCCGCCGGGCACGCGCGGCTGTCGGCCCCGGCGGGCGCCTGCTGCTGGTCGACTGGTGGCGCACCGACATGGCACCGCACCCGTCGGCGCGGCGACCTGTACCAGGTGGACGAGGTCGCCGACTGGCTCAGCGCCACGGGTTGGCAGTTCGCCGGCCTGCGCGAGCTGCCACCGCCCTCCGGCCTCATCGTGGCCGCCCCGGCCTGACGTCGTGGTTCGACGCCGCCAAGCCGGCCCGCCGATGTGCGGCCTTGCCCGGTGACCCATCTATCGTGCTCGACATGGTGGATGCACGGGGACTGATCGAGCGCTTCAACGCCGCTTGGGAGCTCGGCGACCTGGCGGCGGTGTCAGCGCTGCTCGCCGACGACGTGATGTACTGCCCGAACGCCTGGGACGGGCCGGCCGGCGCCGTTCACGGCCGGGACGAAGTCAGCAAGGTGTTCGCTGAGCAGCTCGGTCCCGGCGAGGGGCCGGTCCTCGGGCCGGTCTGGGCGGCCGGGGATCGAGTGGTCTGCGAGTGGCGGTGGCCCCCGGCCGACGACGGCACGGTTCTGCGCGGGCTCGACGTCTATCGAGTGCGCGATGGCCGGATCGCCGCGAAGGACGTGTACGGCAAGATCACTGTGGGCCGGGCGACGTCCCGATAGGGCGGCTCAGGCCCGCCACGTCTCCGGTGCGGTCAGTGGCACGGGTTCGGGGCGCTGGGCGGTGGTGGTGAGGTCGACGCGACGGCCCCGCTCGGCGGAGTCGAGCAGGGATGTCATCGCGTCGAGGATGTGCAGGGCGAGGTCGCCGCCGGCTCGGGGCAAGCCGGTGGTGAGCATGTCGAGCAGGCCGATGCCTCGGGCCGCGCCGGCGTAACCGGCCGACGGGCTGAGCGTGCGCCAGTCGCCGGCGCCCAGCTCGAAGAGGCGGACCTCCCCGTCGAAGTGGTTGGGGTCGGGGACGGCCAGGGAGCCGGTCTCGCCGTGGACCTCGATGGGTGCGGCCGTGGTCCGGACCGCGTCGAAGCTCGTGGTGATGGTCGACAGGGCGCCGCCGGCGTGGTGCAGGACGCCGGTCACGTGGGTGTCGACCGCCACCTCGATCCGCTCGCCGGCGCGTGGGCCCGAGCCGATCACCCGGGTGTCGCGCAGCCGGGACGCGGCGCCGGTCACCGCCACGATCGGGCCGAGCAGGTGGACCAGGGCCGAGAGGTAGTAGGGGCCCATGTCGAGCAGCGGGCCGCCGCCGGGCCGGTAGTAGAAGTCGGGGTTCGGGTGCCAGCGCTCGTGGCCGGGCGTCGCCATCACGGCCACCGCCGACAGCGGGCGGCCGATCATCCCGGCGTCCACGGCGGCCCGCGCGGTCTGCACTCCCGTGCCGAGCACCGTGTCGGGGGCACAGCCCACCGCCACGCCGGCGGCGGCCGCACGGTCGAGCACCGAGCGGGCGGCCGGCAGATCGGCGGCGAGCGGCTTCTCGCCGTACACCTGCTTGCGGTGACCGATGGCACCCAGCGCGACCGAGGCGTGCGCGGCGGGCGTCGTGAGGTTGAGGACCGTGTCGACGTGCTCGTCCCGCAGCAGTTGCCCGACCTCCAGGGCCCGGCATCCGTCGAGGCCGTCGGCGACCGACGCGGCCCGCGCGGTGTCGAGGTCGGCGACCGCGGCGATCCGTACGGCCGGATGCCCGGCCAGTGTCGACAGGTACGCCCCGGAGATGTACCCGGTGCCTACGATGCCGACGCGGTGCGGGCGGCCCACAGCATTCCCCTCTCGACGATGGTGCGCACGTTCTCGTCCCGCAGCACGTCGGGGCTGTGGCCGGGCGTGCTGACCACGACCCGGCCGTCGCCCCACTGCCGGGTCCAGACGGCCGGGGAGACGATGGGCCGGCGCCACGGATGCCACGGCCGGACCGGATGGGTGGTGGTGGCGAGCACGTCGTTCAGGTCGTCGTGCAGCACCCAGTACTGCTCGGTGGTGAGCTCGAAGTCGCCGAGCCCGGCCGTGATCGGGTGTTCCCGGCCCAGCGCGGTGAGCTCGATGCGGTGGGGCAGGAAGTTGTCGGTCTCGTCGCCGTCGCGGGCGCCGGGCTCCTTGCCCGGATGGGTGGCGAACTGGCCGCCGACCAGTTGCAGGTAGTCGGACGAGGCCCGGAACGAGTCGGCGATGCCGCCGTGCCAGCCGGTGAACCCGGTGCCGGCCGCGACGGCCGCCCGTAGCCCGGCGACCTCGTCGCGTTCGATGGACGACATGGTGACGCACTGCACGATCAGGTCGGTCTCGGCCATCACCGGCGCGTCAGCGTAGACGGCCGTCGTGTCGCAGACCCGGACCTCGAAACCGCTGGACGCGAGGAACGGCAGGAAGAGCTCGGTGGCCGCGACCGGCTGGTGCCCTTCCCATCCGCCGCGAACCACCAAAGCTCTCATTCATCAACGACTATCAGATTCGGCGTAGTCGTGCATAGCCGCGGCGACCTCGTGCAGGAATCCGGTCGCGGCGGCCGCCTGTTCGGGAGTGAGCCGGGCGGCCGCCTCCTCGATCCGGTTCAGCAGCGGGGTCAGCGCGTCGAGGACTTCGGCGTACGCGTGGCCGGTCGCGACCACGGTCTGCCGGCGCCGGTCGGACGGGTGGGGGACCCGGCGCGCGTGCCCGGCCGCGTCCAGCCGGTCGACGACGGTGGTGGCCGAGGCCGAACGAATGCCGAGGCGCTGCCCGAGCTCGGTCGGCCCGAGCCCGTCGGGGCTGCTCAGCAGGTGGTCGAGGGCCACGGCGTCGGTGATGCCGACACCGAGCCGGCGGGCCAGGCTGTGTGACGCCTCACCGTTGGCCTGCAGAACCTCGCGGACCGCGCGGGCCAGCGCGCTGCGGAGCGGCTGTGGGGGCGTGGTCACGCCGACATCATACGGCTATCATGTAGCGAGAATTTCTAACTACTTGTATAACGAGAATCATGACAAGTGAGATAGACGCGCAGCCGGACCTGGCCTCGCGCGTGCAGCGGGAGGTCGACGACTTCCTGACGGCGCAGGCGACGATCCTGGCCGACGTCAGCGCCGACTGTGCCCCGATCGTGCGCTATCTCACCGGCTTCCTGAACGGCGGCAAGCGGCTGCGGGCCGCCTTCTGTTACTGGGCCTGGCGGGCCGCCGGCGGCGCCGACGGGCCGGGCATCGTCCGCGCGTCCGCGGCGCTCGAGTTCTTCCAGGCAGCGGCTCTGATCCACGACGACGTCATGGACGCCTCGGAGACCCGCCGGGGCGCCCCGGCCATCCACCGCCGGTTCGCCGCCCTGCATCACGAGCACGGCTGGCGCGGCGACGCCGGCCGCTTCGGCGAGTCGGCGGCCGTCCTCGCCGGCGACCTGTGCCTGGCCTGGAGCGACGAACTCTACACGGACAGCGGCCTGAACCCGCTCACGCTGGCCCGGGGACGCACGGTCTTCAACAGCATGCGTACGCAGGTGATGGGCGGCCAATATCTCGACCTGCTGGAGCAGGCGATCGCCGGCGGCCGGCGGGAGGGCGCCCTGGAACGGGCCCACCGGGTCGTGCGGTACAAGAGCGCGAAGTACACGGTCGAGCACCCGCTGCTGCTCGGCGCCCGGCTGGCCGGGGCCGGCGACGAGCTGCTGGGCCGCCTGTCCGCGTACGGCCTGCCCCTGGGCGAGGCGTTCCAGCTGCGCGACGACATCCTGGGCGTGTTCGGCGACCCGGCCCGCACCGGCAAGCCGGCCGGGGACGACCTGCGCGAGGGCAAGCGCACGGTCCTGATCGCGCTGGCCCTCGAGCGCGCCGGTGGGCCGCGCCGAGCCCAGGCCGACGCGCTCCTCGGCGCGCCCGCCCTCGACGACGCGGGCCTCGACACGCTGCGCGGGATCATCGTGGACACGGGCGCGCTCGGCGCCGTCGAGGGCATGATCGCCGATCGGCTGGAGCGGTCCCTGGCCGCCCTGGCCGCCGCGCCGATCGACGAGGCGAGCCGATCGGTGCTGACCGGCCTGGCCCGGGCGGCCACCGATCGGGTCTCCTGACCCCGGTCAGCCCTTGACGGCGCCGGTCAGGCCGCCGACGATGCGGCGTTCGAAGAGGCTGAAGAACACCAGGGCCGGAATCATCGACAGGGACGTGAAGGCGAGCACCTTCGCGGTGTCGACCGAGTACACCGAGGAGAACGCCTGCACGCCCAGCGGCAGGGTGAAGGTGTCCTGGTCGTTGAGGATGAACAGCGGCAGCAGGTAGCTGTTCCAGCTGCCGATGAAGGCCAGGATCCCGGTGGTGATCAGGCCCGGCACCGAGAGCGGGAGCACCATCCGCCAGAAGAACCCGAGCCGGCCGCACCGGTCGATGGCCGCGGCCTCCTCGATCTCCTGGGGTATCGCCCGCAGGAACGGGACCAGGATGATGATCGTGGTGGGCAGGCCGAAGGCGATCTGCGGGAGGATGACGCCGGGCAGGGTGTTCACCAGGCCCAGGTTCTTCACCAGGATGTACAGCGGCGTGATGGCCACGGTGGCCGGGAACATCAGGCCCGCCGCGAACAGGGCGTACATCGCACCCCGGCCGCGGAACCGGTAGCGGGCCAGGACGTAGCTGGCCATGACGCCCAGCGTGACCACGCCGACGGTGGTGACCACGGCCACGATGGTCGAGTTGCCGACCTGGCGCCAGAAGGTGTCGCTGGTCAGCACTCCGGTGTAGTTGCCGAGCTCCCAGGGGTCGGGCAGGCCCGCCGGGTCGACGGTGATCTGCGAGTTGGTGCGGAAGCCGCCGAGGATGATGTACACGACCGGGCCGAGCATGAGACCGATCAGCGCGAGCGCCGCGGCGTAGACGGCCAGGTTGCGGTTGCTCATGGCTACCGCCCTCCGGTGAGCGCGCCCTCGGTGTCGCGGCGCAGGACGAAACGCTGGTACACCAGCGCGATGACCATGGAGATGATGAAGAGCACGACCGCCACCGCGTTGCCGTAGCCGTAGTTGCCGGCGTTGCGGCCCTCGGTGACCATGTAGGTCGCCATCGTCGAGGTGCCGGCGGTGGAGGCCACGTACTGGCCCCAGATGATGTAGACGAGATCGAAGAGCTGCAGAGCGCCGATGATCGACAGGAACGCCCAGATCCGGATCGTCGGGCCGAGCAGGGGCAGCGTGATGTGCCGCTGGACCTGCCAGTAGGACGCGCCGTCGACGGCGGCCGCCTCGGCCAGCTCACCCGGGATGTTCTGCATGCCGGCCAGGAACAGGATCACCGCGAACCCGACGTACTTCCAGGTCAGGATCATCATCAGCGTCCAGATGGCCAGACCCGGGTTCGCCAGCCAGTCCGCGGCCAGCCCGCCCAGGCCGATCGACTTCAGGACGTCGTTCACCGCGCCGTTGGTCTGCAGCAGCAGCGCCCAGGCGGTGCCGACGATGACCTCGGCGATGACGTACGGGACGAAGATGAGCACCCGGATCGCCGACCGGCCGCGGATCCGCTGGTTGAGCAGCAGGGCGAGACCGAGGGCGATCGGGCCCTGCAGGACCAGCGACAGGACGACGATCTGCCCGTTGTGCCACAGCGCCTCGTGGAACGCGCTGTCCTGCAGGATGGTCCGGTAGTTGTCGAGGCCGACGAAGTCGGTGGGCCGCCCGAAGCCCTTCCAGCGGTAGAAGCCGTAGTAGGCGGCCATCAGGACCGGGAAGATCACGAAGCCGGTGAACATCAGGATCGCCGGGCCGGACAGGGCCACGATCTCCAGCCGCTGGGCCCAGCCGATACCGCGCCGGCGGGGCCGGACCGGCGGCGGCGCCTGCACGCCACCACCGGCCCGTACCTCGGTGACCGTCACGCTGCTCAGCCCTTCTTGGCCGCGTCGTTGACGGCCTGGATGATGCCGGCGACGTCGCCCTTGCCGGCGAGCAGGTTCACCACCCCGATGTTCAGGGCGTTGCCGACGTTCTGGCCGTACACCGTGTCGAGCCACTGCGACACGTACGGCGCCTTGTTGTAGGCCTCGAGGACCGCCTTGAGGTAGTCCTCGGTGACGGCGCCCTGAGCCTGCTTGCTGACCGGGATCGAGTTGAAGGCCTTGTAGTAGCCCTCCTGGACGTCCTTGGTGAGGATGTAGTTGAGGAAGTCGGCACACTCCTTCGGCGCCTTCGCCGAGCAGGAGTAGCCGTCCGCGCCGCCCATGATCGCGCTCGGGTCGCCCTGGCCGCCGGAGACCGCCGGGAACGGGAAGAAGCCGAGATCGGGCAGGGGCTTGGCGTCCTTGGTGAGGGAGGCGATGACCCCCGGGTCCCAGGAACCCATCAGTTCCATGCCGGCCTTGTGGTTGGCCACCAGGCCGGCCGAGCTGCCCGCGCCCTGCTGGGCCGAGGTGGTCAGGAAACCGTCGTTGAAGGGTTTGCTGGCGGCGAAGGTCTCGAGGTCCTTGCCGGCCTTCGTCCAGCAGGGGTCGCCGAAGTTCTTGTCCTTGGCCGCGGCGTCGAGCGAGGCCTGGCTGCAGGCGCGCAGGGCGAAGAAGTAGTACCAGTGCGCGGCCGGCCAGGCGTCCTTGCCGCCGAGCGCGATCGGCGTCCCGTTCGCCTTGAGCTTGCCGGCGACGGTGTTCAGCTCCTCCAGCGTGGTCGGCGGCGCGGTGATGCCGGCCTTCTGGAACAGGTCTTTGCTGTACCAGAAACCGCCGGGAAGAATGGACACCGGGATGGCGTACGACTTGCCCTCGACCTGCCCGGTCTTGAGCGCGGCGTCGCCCACGGCCTGCTTCGTCTCGGCGGTGATGTCGCCGGTGATGTCCTTGAGCTGGCCCGCCTCGACCATCGCGGCCATCTTCCCGCCGCCGCGCTGCAGGAAGATGTCCGGCGCGGAGCCGGAGTTCAGTGAGGTCTGCAGTTTGCCGTCCAGGTCCTCGTTCTGGACCGACTGGATCTTGATCTTGACGTTGGGGTGGGCGTTCTGGAAGTCGGCCACCGTCTTGTCCCAGAAGGCCTTACCGGGACCGGTCGTGGCGTTGTGCCAGAACTGCATCGTGACGTCGCCGCCCGAGTCCGAGCCGTCGTCGTCACCTCCGCAGGCGGCCAGGCCGGCGGCGCTCAGGGCGAGCACGGCCGCCACAGTGAGAATCCTTTTAGCTGCCAAGGCGATCACCTTTCATGTGTCGGGTTCGGTGCGGTACACAGCGCGGTCGAAGTCGGCGTACGCGCCCTCGGCGCCCAGGTCCTGGACCCAGAGCCCGACCATGGCGCCGGTGAATCCCCAGGCCTCGGGCTCGCCGGGCACGATGGTGGCGGCGTACTCGTCGGACAGCGTGGTGGCGTCGAAGCAGAGGCCGAGGTCGCGCCAGCCGTTCCCGGTGTCCGGGGCCGTCGTGTAGGCGAAGGTCAGGGCCGGCCCGTCCAGGCGCAGGCGCAGGCCCACCCGCCGCACGCCGTCGAGCGGGGCCGAAGCGCCCGGCACGACCGTCACGCGCCCGCTGTCGCAGCGGAGCACCCCGAGCACGGGCGTGCCGTCGTCCGTGGCGGTCAGGTGCAGGTAATACCAGTTGCGGGAGTTGTAGTACGCCGTGACACCGGCCAGCTGGCGGGTGTTGCCGGGCGCGAATTCGCCGATCGCCTCGAACGTGCACCGCTGGGCCGTCACCCGGCGGGCGACCAGGCTCGGCTGGTGCCGTCCCATCGGGGAGCGGCCGCCCCGGATCCGCAGGTGTGAGGGCCGGGCCGTCAGGTCGATCCAGTCGGCGGTGGCCGGGCGGCGCAGGGTCGACCAGTTGGGGCCGAGCGCCGGGGCGTCAAAGTGGTCGTCCTCGAACTGTTCGGAGGAGGGCGGCCGCGTGGTCGCCGCCGTGCCGGCGGGGGCCGGGGTCCGTTCGGCCGGCACGCCGTCGCGGACGCGGGGCCAAGCGCCGGCCGGCCATTCCACCTTCGTCAGGGCGGTCTCGCGGCCCAGGACGCAGCGGCCGTACGGCGTGTAGGGCCGCGCGACGAGGTGGGCCAGGTACCACTCGCCGGACGGGGTCTCCACGAGGCTGCCGTGGCCGGCTTTCTGCAGGGTCAGCTCCGGGCGCCCGGCCGAGGTCAGCAGGGGACCGGCCGGGTCCACCTCGTACTCGCCGAACAGCTGCCGGGACCGGGCGACGGTGACCTGGTGGGTCCAACTGGTGCCGCCCTCGGCGGTGACCAGGTAGTACCAGCCGTCCCGGCGGTAGACGAGGGGCGCCTCGGTCAGCCCGGCGCCGGTGCCGGTGAAAATCAGCCGGGCCGGTCCGGTCAGGCGGCGCTCGCGATGGTCGTACCGCTGGATCTCGATGCCGGCGAAGCGGTTGTGGCCGGGCCGCCAGTCGGCCCGCATGGAGAGCATCCAGGTGGTGCCGTCCTCGTCGTGGAACAGCGACGCGTCGAACCCCCGGCCGTGCAGGACGACCGGGTCGGACCACGGGCCGGTGATGCTGGGCGCGGTCACCAGATAGTTCTGCGGGTCCCAGTACCCGCCGGCGAACGTCGCCACGTCGGTGTAGAGCAGGTGGAACAGCCCATTGGCGTACGTCAGGTTGGGCGCCCAGATGCCGCACGAGTCCGCGGCGCCGGTGAGGTCGAGCAGCCGCCGCTCGGTCAGCACCCCGCCGAGCGGCTCCCAGTGGACGAGGTCGGCCGAGTGGTGCACCCGGACGCCCGGGTACCACTCGAACGTCGACGTGGCGATGTAGTAGTCGGAACCGACCCGGAGGATGGACGGGTCGGGGTGGAACCCGGGCAGCACCGGGTTCCGGATCACTTGGTGGTCCGCGCTGCCGCCACCGGAGGTGGCGGCAGCGGACTTGGCAATCGTCATGTCAGCTCAGCGCGAACCGCTGGTTGGCCTGACCGTTGCAGTCGTAGATCTGGACCTGCTGGCCGTTGCCGGTGCCCCACACGTCCAGGCAGCGTCCGGATTGGACGCCGGTGATGGTGCCGTTGGAGTTGACGTTCCACTGTTGGTTGGCCTGGCCGTTGCAGCTGTAGATCTGTACGGCCGAGCCGTTGCCGGAGCCGGCGGCGTCGAGGCAGCGGGATCCGTACACGGTCAGTTGTTTGCTCGAGGTGAGCGTCCAGGTCTGGTTGGCCTGGCCGTTGCAGTCGTAGAGCTGTACCCGGGTGCCGTTGTTCTGCGAGGAGCCCGGCACGTCGAGGCATCGGTTCGACTGCGCGCCGACGATCCGGTTGGACCCGGTGGGCGGGGGCGTCGTGGTGGGCGGAGTGGTGGGCGGCGTCGTGGTGGGCGGGGTCGTCGGCCCGGCCGAGTTGAGCGCGTTGAGCACCGAGGTGTACGCGGCCTTCTTGTTGCCGTTGCTGTCGAACAGCAGCGGGCTCTCGTTGGAGCGCCAGGAGTCGCTGTCGCGGACGCCCCAGACGGTGATGCCGATGCAGCGGGGGACGTTGAGGCAGGCCTGGGTGAGCCCGGCGTACTGCGACGTGGAGGAGTTGGTGACGTCGACCTCGGTCAGGGCCACGTCCACGCCCAGCGCCGCGAAGCTCGACAGGGTGGTCTGGAAGTTGCCCGGTAGCGAGCTGCCGCCGGTGAAGTGGGTCTGCAGGCCGACGCAGTCGATGGGCACGCCGCGGGACTTGAAGTCGCGGATCATGTTGTAGACGCCCTGCGTCTTGCCGTAGGACCAGTTCTCGATGTTGTAGTCGTTGTAGCAGAGCTTGACCGACGGGTCGGCGGTGCGGGCGGCGCGGAAGGCTGCCTCGATCCAGTCGTTGCCGGTGGCTTGCAGGTTGGACTGGCGGCGGCTGCCGTCCTCGTTGAAGGCCTCGTTGACGACGTCCCAGGCGGCGAGTTTGCCCTTGTAGTGGGCCATCACGCCGTTGATGTGGTCGATCATCGCCTGGCGCAGGCCGCTGCCGCTGAGCCCGCCCCACCAGCTGGGCTGCTGGGCGTGCCAGGCCAGGGTGTGGCCGCGGACCTTCAGGCCGCGCTGGGTGGCCCAGTTGTAGATCTGGTCGCCGGCGCTGAAGTTGAACTGGCCGCGCTGGGGCTCGGTCGCGTCCGGCTTCATCTCGTTCTCAGCCGTGATCATGTTGAACTCACGACCGGCGATGGTGGAGTAGGTCGAGTTGCTGAGGCGGCTCGCCGCGATGGCCGTGCCGAAGTACCGGCCGGACTGCGCGGCCGCGGCGCCCAGGGTGCTTTCCGCCGCGTTGGCGTTCGGCATCACCATCACCACGCCCGCGGCCGTGACGGCACCGACGGCGGCGCCGATGAGCAGCCGGATCCGGGGCGATCGGCGCCGGTGGGGGACTGGGGGACTGGCGGTCACAGTGGCTCCTTCCAGGAAACGAAGAACCTCGATGTCGGGTCATGCTGACATGGGAAACGCCGCGGAAACAATAGTTTCCGGAAGTCTTCCGGAAGTTGATTCGCAGCTTGAAACGTTCTACCTGGGCGTATGCGCCATTATTCTGCCGACCGGTGCCGACAGTGGCTCTTGGCGGCATGGTGAGGCCCGAAAGTTTCGGATGCTGCGACCAATGAAGAGGAGATCGGATAACACCTTTCCGCTCGGTTTCTTTCCCGGGCCGAGCGGCATAGGGTGTCGTCGCTATGGATCTGACGAGTGCGAATGTGGCCGAGCTCGTCACCGCCGCCCGCAACGGTGACAGCCGGGCTCTGCAACGGCTGATCGCCGATCATCTGCCGCTGGTCTACAACCTCGTCAGCGCGGCGATGGAGGACCCGGCGGAGGTCGACGACGTCGTGCAGGACACGATGCTGCGGGCCGTGCGCGAGCTGCCGGGGCTGCGCACCCCGGGAAGTTTCCGGGCCTGGCTGGCGGTGATCGCGGTCCGTCAGGTCGGCACCCATCGGCAGCAGCGGCTGGCCGCCGGCCGCCGGATCCGGCCGCTCGAGGAGGCCGCCGGGCAGGCGGACCCGCAGGCGGAGCTCGAAGAGGTGACCGCGCTGCGCAGCCGCCTCAGTGGACAGCGGCGCCAGGTCGCCGAGGCGACGCGATGGCTGGACCCCGACGATCAGCGGCTGCTGTCGCTGTGGTGGCAGGAGGTCGCCGGCCGGCTGACCCGGGCCGAGCTCGCCGAGGCGGCCGGGATCACCGTCGCCCACGCGGGCGTCCGCGTGCAGCGCACCCGGGAACAGCTCGACCTGGCGCGGGCCGTCGTGGCGGCGCTCGCGGCGCGGCCGCTCTGCTCCCGCCTGGCCGCGGAGACGGCCGACTGGGACGGGCGGCCGAGCCCGCTCTGGCGCAAGCGCATCGCCCGGCACGTCCGCGGCTGCCGCACCTGCACGGCGGCCACCGAGGGCCTGTTGCCGGCCGACAAGTTGCTGGAGAACCTGCCGGCCCTCGTGGTACCGGCCGGCCTGGCGCACGCCGTCCTGGGCCCGATCAGCGCCGGCGCCGGAGCAGCGGCCACCGGAGCAGCGGCCACCGGAGCGGCGGCTGCTGGGGCTACGGCTGCTGGGGCTACGGCTGCCGGAGCGGTGACGGCGTCGGTGACCGGGACGGCGGGGGCGTCGGCGGTCGCGGGGAAGGTGATCGCCGGAATCGTCGCCGGTGTCGCCGCCGTGGCCGTCACCGTTCCGCTGGTTCGGCCCGACGATCCCGCGCCCGGACCGGGCGGCCCGGGGGTGATCGCCGCGCCGGCACCCACCACCTCGCCGGCGCGCTTCAGCACCCCGGCCCCCACACCCAGCCGTACCACCCAGCGCCCGTCGGCGCCGCCCACGGCCGTGCCCTTGGGCGCGCTCTCCCTCGAATGGGCCGGCGGCGGCTATCTCAGCCTGGGCGTGAACACCGACGCGGTGGCCGTCGCGGCCGTCGACCGCGGTAGCGGCGCCGAGAACCGCCGCCGCGCCACCTTCACCGCCGTCACCGGCCTGGCCGATCCACGCTGCTTCTCGTTCCGCGCCGGTGACGGCCGCTACCTGCGGCACTACGAGCTGCGCGGGTACGTCGCCCCGCTCGACGACAGCCAGATCTTCCGCGAGGACGCCACGTACTGCCCCCTGCCCGGCCCGGTCGCGGGCTCGGTGGCTCTGCAATCGTTCAATTATCGCGAATTCCGCCTGCGGTGGACGGGCTCGGTGTTCGGCATCGGGTACCTCAAGGACACCGCCGAATTCCGTACCGCAAGCTCGTTCTTCGTGCGTCCCGCCCTGGCCACCGGATGACGGCGGCCAGGGCGGGACGGGAAACGGTCAGCGCTGGCGGGTCAGCAGGCCCGGCCGGTACGGAAGCAGGCCGTAGTCGCCGCCCGAGCTGGGGGAGCGGCCCTGGTAGAGCAGTTGCAGGTTGCACGGGTCGACGGTCATCGTCTGGTCGGCGCTGACCCGCACCAGCTCACCGTGGCTGATGTCGTTGGTCCAGGTGGCGCCGCTGTTGGCCTTGCCCGCGAACGGGTTGCTCTCGGTCGCGGCGTTCGGCGTCCACGAGCCGTTCAGGCTGGTGGCGGTGAACGAGCGGAAGTAGCGGCCGTTCGCGCCGATCGCCTCGACGATCATGAGGTACTGGTTCTGGCCCTGGACCTTGTAGACCTGCGGGGCCTCGAACAGGTTGTTCGTCGAGTCGCTCATGATCGTGGTGTACGAGGAGCCGAAGTTGCCGGGGAAGTTCCCGATCGGCATCGACGCCCGGTAGATCTTGCCGTTGTCGCCGGCGAAGAAGAGGTACATGTTCTGGCCGTCGGCGATCAGGGTCTGGTCGATCGGGCCGGTGCCGGAGCCGGTGATGCTGCCGGTGAACAGGGTCTGCGCCGCCGACCAGCCGTTGGGGTTGGTGGGGTCACTGGACGTGCGGTACGAGAAGGCGCTGCCACCCCACTGGTAGGCGAGGACCCAGATGCTCTTCGGGGCGAAGTAGAACAGCGTGGGCGCCACGGTGGCCGACGACATCGCGTTCTGCGACGCCGAGCCCATGTCGGACCAGTTGGTGAAGAGCCCGAAGTTCATCGAGCCCCACGACGATCCCGTGTCGTGCGTGGTCGCGTACACCAGCTGCCGTCCGTTGTAGGGGACGGTGGTGAAGTCCTTCAGCGACACCCAGCCCGACCGCGGCTGGGCCAGCGCGCCGGTCGAGGTCCAGCGGTACGACGAGGGCAGCGTGCACGATCCGGTCGGCGGCGGGGTGGTCGGGTTCGAGGCGCCGACCCGGGCCAGCTGCCACTGCTGGTTGGTGCCGTTCCAGTCGGCGTACTGGACGATGTTGCCGCCGTCGGCGGTGGAGGCGCCCTGCACCTCGAGGGCCTTGCCGCTGTTGCGGTTGATCAGCTGGATGTACCCGTCGATGTCCTGGACGCTGAACTGCTGGTTGGTGGTGTTGTTGTCGGTCCACTGGACGATCGAGCCGCCGTCGGCGGTGGAGAAGTTGTAGACGTCGAGCACCTTGCCCGACAGCCGCGACTTGAGCCGGTAGTTGCCACCGCCCGAGTCGACGAACTGCCACTGCTGCTGGTTGCCGTCGTTGCGCGTCCACTGGGTGATCCGGGCGCCGTCGTTGGTGGCCAGGTTGTAGACGTCCAGGGCCTTACCGCTGTTGCGGTTGACCAGCACGTACCAGGCGGTGGTGTCGATCGTCGCCGCCGAGGCGGGTGCGGCGTTCACCACGGCCAGCAGGCCACCGGCGAGCGCGGTCATGGCGGCTGTGCACACGGCCAGCCATCGGGATTTTCTCACGTGGATTCCTTAGGGGGTGGGGAAACGGGGACTCACGGTGCCGTCAGGTCGAACCGGTTCACGGTGACGGCGCCGCCGAGGGCTCTCGTGGCGTAGTTGAACAGGCCGAACCGGTAGCCCATGAAGAACTGCCAGTCGTTGTTCATCACGAACGCCGGCCCGAGCGGGGTGAAGGTGCTGCCGTTCGTGCTGTACGAGAACGTCGCCGTACGGCCGGATCCGGGCTGGATGTTCGCGGTGGCCCGCAGCCAGATCGTGCCGCCGGAGACGGTGGCGCCGGCGGCTTCCGTGCCGGTGCCGGTCGTGGTCCATCCGCTGGTGGACATGCTCAGGCCGTTGGTCATCGAGACCCGGGTGACGCCGTTGTCCTTGCGGACGCCGATCCACGCCGACTGGTCGCGCAGCATGGCCAGCCCGGCCCGGTCGCCGTCGGCCATCGACGCGTAGTTCAGCTGGATCGTGGCCGTCGAGGTGGGGCCCTGGATCCGGTGGGTCAGCGTGTTCCGGGCGTTGTAGAGGTCGTTCGTGACGGTCGCGGTGGACAGGCGCAGCCCGTTGCCGACGGCGAACTTCGACGTGTCGGGGTTGTGGTTCCACTCCCAGCGGTGCGACAGCGCCGCATCGGTGAACGTGTCCGGCCCGATCATCGACTGTACGGTCTTGGTCGTGCTGATGGCCGGCTTCGGGTACGTGGCGCCCCAGCGGCCGTTGACGGTCTGCAGCACCGGCCAGCCGTCACCACTCCAGCTGATCGGGGCCAGCGTCGGCATCCGGCCGCCCGGGTAGGCGTCGGTGAACGCCATGTACCACCAGTCGCCGTTCTGGGTCTGCACGAGGCCGCCCTGGTGCGGGACACCGCCACCGGAGATCGGGCCGGGCAGGTTCAGAAGGACCTGGCGTTGCTCGTACGGACCCCACGGGCTGGTCGAGCGCAGCACGTACTGCCCGTTGGCCGGGCGGGTCAGCCAGATGTAGTAGTAGTTGCCCCGCTTGTACATCCGGGAGCCCTCGAGCGTGCCGATGCTCGACGGCGTCTGGTAGACGGTCTGCGACCGCACCTCGGAGCTCAGGTCGGCCGAGAGCTGGGCGACGCTGATGGTGCCGTTGCCGTAGGCGACGTACGGGGTCGCGCCGTCGAACAGCAGGCCGGCGTCGTAGTAGCACTTGTTGATCCGGGCCCGCTTGTTCCAGCCGCTGCCGATCGTCGCCGAGGTGTAGACGTAGGTGCGGTTGAACTCGGTGCACCCCAGCCAGTAATAGGTCGAGTCGCTCGGCCGGTAGTTGAAGGCGGAGGCCCAGATCCCTTTGACGTACGCCCGTGAGCCGTTCAGGTCGTAGGCGGCCGAGTCGAAGTCGAGCCGGGGTACCGAGTGACCCGCGTACTCCCAGTTGACCAGGTCGTAGGAGCGCAGGATGGGCGCGCCCGGCGAGTAGTGCATGGTCGAGGCGGAGTAGTAGTACGCGTCGCCGACCCGGATGATGTCCCCGTCGGCGAAGTCCTGCCAGACCACCGGGTTGGTGAAGGTGCCGGTCGCCGGGGGCGGCGTCGTGCCGATGGGGACGAGCTGCCACTGCTGGTTGGTACCGTTCCAGTCGGCGTACTGGACGATGTTGCCGCCGTCGGCGGTGGAGGCGCCCTGCACCTCGAGGGCCTTGCCGCTGTTGCGGTTGATCAGCTGGATGTACCCGTCGATGTCCTGGACGCTGAACTGCTGGTTGGCCGCGTTGTTGTCGGTCCACTGCACGACCGCGGCGCCGTCCGCGGTGGAGCCGCCGCTGACGTCCAGGACCTTGCCGGACAGCCGCGATTTGAGGCGGTAGTAGCCGTTGCCGGAGTCGGTGAACTGCCACTGCTGCTGGTTGCCGTCGTTACGCGTCCACTGGGTGATCCGGGCGCCGTCGTTGGTGGCCAGGTTGTAGACGTCCAGGGCCTTACCGCTGTTGCGGTTGACCAGCACGTACCAGGTGTTCGTGTCGATGGTGGCGGCCGACGCGGCCGGTGCGGCCAGCACGAGTCCGGCCAGCAGGGCCGCGGCGATCAGCCACCGCAGGGTGAGCCGCATGGATCCTCCAGGGCAAGTGAACGTTAACATCGTGTACGCGCATGGGGCCTGGCATTCGATTTCATCGATGTTGCTACGGCGTTACGCAGCTTCGCAACGGCGACTAAAGGGGGAGGACGCGCATAACACTTATTGCCGCTTGTTTCGCCAGATAGCGCGTGGCAGCCTCTGCTGTTAACGTTCTCATCACGAAGGGCGACAGCCATGAAACGTCTGCGGGCCGCGCTGGTGACCGGATTGCTGATCGGGGCCCTGGCGGCCGTCCCGTCGTCGGCCGCCCAGGCGCACGACAACGGTGTGGGCCGCACCCCGCCGATGGGCTGGAACAGCTGGAACACGTTCGGCTGCTCGATCAGCGAGTCGCTGATCCGCGGCATGGCCGACAGCATGGTCAGCACCGGCATGCGCGACGCCGGCTACCAGTACGTGGTGGTCGACGACTGCTGGATGAACCCGAACCGCGACTCGAGCGGCAACCTGCAGGCCGATCCGGGCCGCTTCCCCAGCGGCATGAAGGCGCTCGGCGACTACATCCACGGCAAGGGCCTGAAGTTCGGCATCTATCAGGCCCCGCTGGACAAGACGTGCGCGCAGTACTTCGGCTCCTACCCGGGCGCCACCGGCAGCCAGGGTCACGAGACCCAGGACGCCCGCCAGTTCGCCGCCTGGGGCGTGGATTATCTGAAGTACGACTGGTGCTCGCCCACCGGCACCATCGACCAGCAGGTCACCACGTTCGCCAGGATGCGCGACGCGCTGGCCGCCACCGGCCGGCCGATCCTGTACAGCATCAACTCCAACAGCATCCACTCCAAGACCGGGCCGCAGCGCGACTGGGGCGACGTGGCGAACATCTGGCGCACCACCGAGGACATCCAGCTGGTGTGGAAGACCGACCAGCTGAACGGTTACCCGATGGGCGTGCAGAACATCATCGACGTCAACGTGCCACTGGCCGGCTACGCCGAGCCGGGCGGCTTCAACGACCCCGACATGATGGAGGTCGGCCGGGGCACGCTGACCGACACCGAGCAGCGCTCCCACTTCGCCATGTGGGCGGTGATGGCCGCTCCGCTGATCGCCGGCAACGACCTCCGGTCCATGTCCGGCGCGACCCAGACGATCCTGAAGAACCCCCGGCTCATCGCCATCAACCAGGACACCCTCGGCCGCCAGGGGGTGCAGGTCGCGGGCGACGCCAACCAGCGGGTGCTGGCCAAGCGGCTGGCCGGCGACGACATCGCGGTGGCCCTGTTCAACCAGTCGGGCTCGACCCGGACGATCACCACCACGGCCGCCGCGATCGGCAAGACCGGATCGTCGTTCACCCTCACCGACGCCTGGACCGGCGCCACGACGACCACCGGCGGCACGATCAGCGCCAGCGTGCCCGCGCACGGCACCGCCGTCTACCGGGTGAGCGGCGGCACCACCGGCAACCCGCCCGTGCCGACGGCGACCGCCCTGGTCAGCGCGTCCTCCGGCCGCTGCCTGGACGTGCCGAACAGCAACACCGCCAACGGGACCCAGCCGGTCATCTGGGACTGCAACCGGAACGCGAACCAGCAGTGGACCGTGTCCGGCTCGTCCCTGCGCGCGCTCGGCAAGTGCCTGGACGCCCCGGCCGGGGCCACGGCCGGGGCCAAGGTCCAGTTGTGGGACTGCAACGGCGGCGCCAACCAGCAGTGGACCTTCAACGCCGACGGCACGATCCGCGGCAACCAGTCCGGGCTCTGCCTCGACGTCGACCACAACCTCACCGCCAACGGCACGCTCACGCTGCTGTGGACCTGCACCGCGGCGGCCAACCAGCGGTGGTCGCGCTCGTGAGGTGAGCGCCTTTCAGAATGCGCCAGAAATCGTTGGCGAAAAACTGTTATGAATCAGGCTGACAAAGACCAACTTGAATGTATGGGAGCGCTCCCGTACCGTTTTTCCATCCCCGGAACATCCCCCACAGAAAGGTATCCGTGCTCATGTCCCTCCCCCGACATGGCCGGTCGGCGCTGCTCGCAGCCGCGGCTACGGGCGTCGTCCTCGCGGCGAGCGTCGCCGTCATCGGCACCGCTGACGCGGCCTCCACGCTGGGCGCCTCGGCCGCGCAGAGCGGCCGCTACTACGGCGCGGCCATCGCGGCCGGCCGGCTCGGCGACGCCACGTACACCCGGATCCTGACCACCGAATTCAACTCGGTCACGCCCGAGAACGAGATGAAGTGGGACGCCACCGAACCGTCACAGGGCCGGTTCACTTACACCAACGGCGACCGCATCCTCAACCAGGGCATCGCGATGGGCGCCAAGGTTCGCGGCCACGCCCTGCTCTGGCACCAGCAGCAGCCGGGGTGGGCGCAGTCGCTGTCCGGCTCGGCGCTGCGCAACGCCGCCATCAACCACGTCACCCAGGTCGCCACCCACTACAAGGGCAAGATCTACGCCTGGGACGTGGTGAACGAGGCCTTCGCCGACGGTGGCAGCGGCGCCCGGCGCGACTCCAACCTGCAGCGCACCGGCAACGACTGGATCGAGGCCGCCTTCCGGGCCGCCCGCGCGGCCGACCCGGCCGCCAAGCTCTGCTACAACGACTACAACACCGACGGCGTCAACGCGAAGAGCACCGGCGTCTACAACATGGTCCGCGACTTCAAGGCCCGCGGCGTGCCCATCGACTGCGTCGGCTTCCAGTCCCACCTGGGCACCGGCCTGCCGGGCGACTACCAGTCCAACCTCCAGCGTTTCGCCGACCTCGGCGTCGACGTGCAGATCACCGAGCTCGACGTGGCCCAGGGCGGCAATCAGGCCAATGTGTACGCCGGGGTCACCCGCGCCTGCATGGCCGTGTCCCGGTGCACGGGCATCACGGTCTGGGGCATCCGGGACAGCGACTCGTGGCGCACCGGCGAGAACCCGCTGCTGTTCGACAACTCCGGCAACAAGAAGGCGGCGTACACCTCGGTCCTGAACGCCCTCAACGCCGGCGGCACCACCAACCCGCCGACCTCCCCGCCGACCTCCCCGCCCACCTCGCCCCCGACCTCGCCGCCCACCGGCGCCTGCGCCGCCACGGTGTCGCTGAACTCCTGGAACGGCGGCTACGTGGCCACGGTGCGGGTCACCGCCGGGGCGGCGGCGATCTCGAGCTGGACGGTCAGCCTGTCCCTGCCGTCCGGCAGCGCGATCACCGGCGTCTGGAGCGCCACCAACACCGGCAGCGCCGGCGCCGTGAGCTTCCGCAACGTCGCCTACAACGGTCAGGTCCCGGCCGGCGGCGCCACCGAGTTCGGTTTCCAGGGAACCGGCACCGGTCCCACCGCCACTCCCACCTGCGCGGCCGGCTAGCCGGCTGTCCTCTCCGTGCTCTCCGGCCGGGCTCCCCTCGGCCGGAGAGCCGTCCCCCGAAAAGAGGAACCGCGATGTCGATGAGAAAACTCGCCGGTGGGGTGCTGGCCGCCCTGCTGGCCACGGCCGCGACGCTGGCGGTCGTGACGGCGGCCCCGGCCGGCGCCGCCGTCACCGCCGGCTGCGGGAAGGCGCCCACCCTGACCAGCGGCACCCGCACCATCTCCAGCGGCGGCCAGAACCGCTCGTACATCCTGCGTGTGCCGGACAACTACGACCGCAACAAGCCGTACAAACTGATCTTCGCCTTTCACTGGCTGAACGGAACCGCGGGCAACGTGGCCGGCGGTGGCTACTACGGTCTGCAGGGTCAGTCGAACAACTCGGCGATCCTGGTCGCCCCGCAGGGCATCGACAACGGCTGGGCCAACACCGGTAACCGCGACCTCACCCTGGTCGACAACCTGGTCTCGCTGATCCAGGGTGACCTGTGCGTCGACACCACCCAGCTCTTCGCGCTGGGCTGGAGTTACGGCGGCTCGATGAGCTACGCCGTCGCCTGCGCCCGGCCGGCCGTCTTCCGGGCGGTCGCGGTCCTGTCCGGAGCCAACCTGAGCGGCTGCTCCCCGGGCACCCAGCCGGTCGCCTACTTCGGCATCCACGGCACCCACGACAGCGTGCTGAACATCTCGCTCGGCCGGTCCATCCGCGACACCTTCGTCCGCAACAACGGCTGCACGGCGCAGAATCCGCCGGAACCGGCCCGGGGCAGCCTGACCCACATCACGACCACGTACGCCGGCTGTCGCGCCGGCTATCCGGTCCGGTGGGCCGCGTTCGACGGCGACCACACCCCGGAACCCGTCGACGGAAGCACCTCGACGAGCGGCGCCCTGACGTGGGTGGGCGGCGAGGTCTGGCGGTTCTTCTCGCAGTTGACCAGCACCACGCCCAGCTCCCCGGCCACCCCCACCCCGACCACGCCGACCCCGACCACGCCCGCTCCGCCGCTTCCCGGCGCGTGCACCGCCACCTATCGCATCACCGGTCAATGGCAGGGCGGCTTCCAGGCCGAGGTCGCCGTGACGGCCGGCGCCACCGCGCTGACCGGATGGCGGGTCCGCTGGACCTTCGCCGACGGCCAGACCATCACCCAGAGCTGGGGCGGCCGCGTCACGTCGAGCGGCAGCGCGCAGACCGTCACCAACGAGACCTGGAACGGCACCCTCGCCGCGGGCGCGTCGGCCACCTTCGGCTTCCTCGGCACCGCCAACGGCGCCAACACCGTGCCCACGACCACCTGCGAGCCGGCATGAGACGCCGCCTGCTCGCCGCGCTCCTGACGGCGCTGACCGTCCTCGGCCTCGTGCCGGGGACGGCCCGGGCCGACAACCCGATCGTGCAGACCATCTACACCGCCGACCCGGCCCCGCTGGTGCACAACGGCCGCGTCTACCTCTACACCGGCCACGACGAGGACAACTCGACGTGGTTCACGATGAAGGAGTGGCGAGTCTACTCGACCGCCGACATGGTCAACTGGACCGACCACGGCTCGCCGCTGAACCTGGCCAGTTTCAGCTGGGCCAGCGCCAACGCGTGGGCCGGGCAGACCATCTACCGCAACGGCAAGTTCTACTGGTACGTGCCGATGACCGTGCGCGCCACCGGGCAGATGGGCATCGGCGTGGCCGTCTCGTCCAGCCCCACCGGCCCGTTCACCGACGCCATCGGGCGCCCGCTGGTCAGCAACGGCCAGATCGACCCCACGGTGTTCGTGGACGACGACGGGCAGGCGTACCTGTACTGGGGCAACCCCGACCTCTGGTACGTCAAGCTCAACGCGGACATGACCTCGTACGCGGGAAGCCCCACGAAGATTCCGCTGACCACGGCCGGCTTCGGCACGCGGACCGGCGACGCCACCCGGCCCACGCTGTTCGAGGAAGGCCCGTGGGTCTACAAGCGCAACGGCCTGTACTACCTGGTCTTCGCCGCGAAATGCTGCTCGGAGTTCATCGCCTACTCCACCGCGCCCGGGCCGACCGGACCGTGGACCTACCGCGGCACGATCATGCCGACGCAGGGGAGCAGCTTCACCAACCACGCCGGAGTCGTCGACTTCAACGGCGCGTCGTACTTCTTCTATCACAACGGCGCGCTGCCCGGCGGCGGCGGTTTCACCCGCTCGGTGGCGGTCGAGAGGTTCGCCTACCGCGCCGACGGCACCATCCCGACGATCACCATGACGACGGCCGGAGTGCCCCAGGTCGGCACCCTCGACCCGTACATCCGGCAGGAGGCCGAAACCGTGGCCTGGGCCTCCGGCGTCGAGACGGAACGCGCCTCCGAGGGCGGCATGAACGTCGGCTTCATCGAGAACGGTGACTACCTAAAGGTGAAGGGCGTCGCGTTCGGCAACGGCGCCCGGTCCTTCACCGCCCGAACCGCCTCGGCCACGAGCGGCGGAAGGGTGGAGTTGCGCCTCGACAGCCCGACCGGCGCCCTGGCCGGCACCTGCACGGCCCCCGGCACCGGCGGCTGGCAGACCTGGACGTCGGTGACCTGCCCGGTCAGCGGCGCCACCGGCACACACGACCTGTACCTGCGCTTCACCGGCGGCACCGGCTACCTGCTGAACCTGAACTGGTGGCAGTTCACCACGTAGGACCGCTGCGGTAGACGCAGGTCACAGCGGCATACCCCGAGACCGGAAGAACTCCTCGCATGATCAAGATCCACGGGAGCGCTCGACCGGGAAGGCCGCCTTGACCACGTCACCCTCGCCATCGCCGAACACCACCGACGCCAACGGACTACGCCTCGTGGCAGGAATCTTCTTCCTGATCCTGATGGTGTCGCACCTGACGATCGGGAAGATAGCCAACCCCATCTCGTACGGCCTGGAGGTGGTGGTGTTCGGCGGCGGCGGCCTCACGCTGATCCGCTGGTGGCACCGGCGCCGCGTCGTGCTGCGCTCCGGCTCGGGCGGGAAACTGCCCGGGCCGCCCGGCGTAGCGCTGCTCCCGGCGTTCATCGGAACGTTCTGCGCCTTCGCGGCCGTCGACACGACACTCGACAGCCTGTGGGCGGGCAGCTTCGCCGGCCACTGGGGCCTGATCATCGGCGCCGGCCTCATCGGCACCCTCCTGCTGGCCATCAGTGTCGGCCTGGCCCGCGACTTCGCCCGCGGCAAGCTCCCACCACCAAAGCCCGCCAAGCGCTCCGCACCCGCCGCACCGTTGACACCCGCCCCTTCCACGCCGGTTTCTCCGACACCCACGCCGTTCACTCCGACTCCCGCGGCGTCCGCGCCGTTCACCCCGGTGCCTCCTGTGCCACCCTCTTCTTCCTCGGCCACTCCTTCCGTCTGTTTTGCCCCGGCATCTCCGGTGCCCGCGTCGTCGGCGCCCAGTTCCTCGCCGGCAGCCGCGGAACAACCGGTCCGCACGCCCTCGGCTGTCGTGGAACCTCTGGGACCGCCGGCTTTTGTCCCGGCGCAGGCGGGGCCACCGCCGATGGTCGCGGCCGTGTTGCCGATGGCTGAGCCGCTGGCGAGTGAGCCGTCCAGGATTGAGCCGTCCAGGAGCGAGCCGCCCACGGGTGGGGCGTCGGTCGCCGAAGGTGCGGCCGCGGTTGCGGTGGCCGCGGAATTTCTGCGGAGTGACGCGCGTACCGCCTGGGCCTACCGCCGCTATGTCGGGCAGCGGCAACCCGCCGGTATCGACGCCGCGATGGGGGAGCGGCTGCTCTCCGCCATCGAGCCGGGTGACCATGTCGAGCTGATTCTCGACGCGGTGGCCGGGCGCGGTGACAGGCTTCTCGACGCCGCCAAGTGGGAGCGGCCGGACGTCTGCCCGATCGTCGCCGTGCGGACCCTGCGGGTCTGGATTCTGCTGCACCGCGACGGCGCCGGTGTCACCGTCGTGCCGGGCCGGGCGGACGGTGGCATGTCCGCGCCCAGCGGTCCGGCTCTGCCCTGGCCGCACATCGGCCGGGCCACGCAACTCAAGACGGCCGACGGCGTCCCGCTCACCATCAAGCTCTTCCTCGACGAGCCGCAGGGCGTCGACGCCACCGTTTTCGAGCAGGGTGCCGGCGACCACATCCGCCGCCTCCCCGAGTCCGGCGCCGTGCCGCCCCTGCCGGACGCCGCGGCCCTGATCGCCGGCGTGGGAAACGCCGGACCGTCCGCGCCGGTGGCCCATCTGCCCACCGACTGGCGCGTGGCGGAGGACATCGCCTGCGCCCACATGCGTACCCTTGGTTTCCTCGACGCCGAAAAGACCGGCGGCGGACGCGACGGTGGCCTCGATGTCGTCGCTGAGAACGCGATCGCCCAGGTGAAGATGCTGGCGCTGCCGGTCGGTGCTCCGCCCGTACAGCAATTGCGCGGAACGCGCCCGCTCCTGCCCCACCATCTTTTCTATTCGACGTCCGGATACACGGGCGCCGCCCTGGCCGCGGCCGACGAGATCGGCGTGGCCCTTTTCCAGATCGAGCGTGACGGCACGGTCACCGGGGTCAACGATGCCGCCGAGAGTCTCGAGACCTCGGGCGGCACGACGCCGTCCGTGAACCCGAAACGCCTCGTCGAGCGGTACGCGCAGGAGCTCGCCGCTCGCGTGCTTGCCGCCATGAACAACGTCGACCATGACCGGGCCAAACTGGCCGAACGGTATCCCGAGCAGTACATCCGGCTGCTGCGCTACCCGCGCCAGGCGCTGGAGAACCTGGAGAACCGCCCGGCCACCTTCGCCTCGCTGCGGTCGGCGCTCGTCTACTTCCACCACACCGAACTGCTGGCCCACGTCTTCTTCCAGGAGCTGGGCATACCGTACCCGGAGGGCAACAAGACCTCGCCCGAGGACTCTCTGGACTCGTACTACGACTGAGGGAAACGGATGACCACCACCGACTTGCGGAAGGTCTACCTCGCCTACCTGGAGGCGGCCAACGCGCGCGCGTTCGATCGCATGGGCGAGTTCGCCCACGACACCGTCGTCTTCAACGGCGAATCCGTCTCCCGCGACGACTACGTGGCCGCCATGCGGCAGGCCGTGGAGTCGGTGCGGGACTACGTCTGGCGCCTCGACGATCTGGTCGTCGAGGGCGACCGGGTCGCGGCTCGGCTCACCGTCACCGGCACCCCGGTGACGGAGTGGTTGGGGCTGAGGCCGACCGGCCGCGAGGTCAGTTTCACCGAGTACGCCTTCTACCACTTCCGCGACGGCCGCTTCGAGCACATGTGGTACCTCCTCGACACCCGGGCCATCGAGAGGCAACTGGCGGGCTGAGCCCGGGCTTTAACTGGGCTTTATCCGTTGTCGATCAACCTGTGTGCCATGAGCATCGATGTGCGGACAGAGGCCGATCCCGGCATTCTCGTCGAGCCGGGGCTGGTCGCGCCGGTTCGGCGGCCGTGGCGGGCGGCGCTGTTGGGTGCGCTCGCCGTGTGGTCGGTCTCGGTGGTCGTGCATCTTCTGGTGGGTGCCGTCGCCTGGCTGGCCTACAAGGGCAACGGGCCCACCCCCGATCTGTGGTCGGTCGTTCTCGCCTGGAACGGCTGGGACGCCGGCCACTACGTGCGGATCGCCGAGAGCGGCTACCACCTGGGCCCCGGCTTCCCGGCGTTCTTCCCGCTGTACCCGATGCTGATCCACCTGTTCGGTGGCGGACCGGCGGCCGCGCTCTTCGTGGCCAACGCCGCCGCGTACGGTGCCCTGGTTCTGCTCTACCGCCTGGCCGACTACGAGTTCGGGCCCCGGGTGGCTCAGCGCGCCGCCTGGTATCTCGCCGTCTTCCCGACCGGGTTCTTCCTGTTCATCGGCTACAACGAGTCGCTTTTCCTGCTGCTGGTCGTCGGGGCGCTGTATGCCGCGCGCCGCGGGCACTGGTGGCTGGCCGGCACGCTCGGCGCTTTCTCGTCGGCCACCCGGCTGTTCGGGGTTCTGCTGCTCGTTCCGATGGCCGTCGAGTATCTGCGCCAGACCAGGTGGCGTATCCGTACCGACGTTCTCGGGTTGGCCCTGGTGCCGTTGGGCGTGGTCGGCTACAGCATCTACTGCTGGATCGAACTGGGCAGCCCGGTGCAGTTCAGCATCGCCCAGGACGAGTGGGGGCGGCGGTACACCTTCCCGGGGGAGGCGTGGCTCATCTCGATCCGGCAGATCGGCGCGCCGCTGGACAAGGCCACTCTCGGCGCCGTTCTGGACGCCGGCACGATCCTGATCGCGGTGGTGCTGCTGATCCTGTGCCTGAAGGGGCCGTTCAAGTTCCGGCGCGACCAGCTCTATCTGGTCGTGCAGGGCGGGGTCACCCTCGTCCTGCTGATGTCGACCGAGGTCGGCGGCCGCTCGATGCAGTCGGCGGCGCGTTACGCGATGGAGGCGGTGGCGATCTTCCTGGTGCTGGCCCGGATGGGCGCCCACCAGGTCGTCGACCGTGCTGTGCTGGTGGTCGGCGCGGCCCTGCAGGCGGTGTTCCTGGTGATCTTCATGGCCGGGACGTTCCTGGTGGCGTGAGTTTATGCCGATCTTATATCGGTCCTGGCAGCATGGCCGCCGTGCGAGTTCTGGTGGCGGACGACGAACGGTTGCTGGCCGAGACGATCGCCGTGGGCCTGCGGCGGGCGGCCATGGCTGTCGACATCGCCTACGACGGCGAGGAGGCGATGGAGAAGATCCAGGTCAACCGCTACGACGTGGCGGTGCTCGACCGGGACATGCCGGGCGCTACCGGTGACGACGTCTGCCGCTGGATCGCCGAGCGGCGGCTGAGCACCCGGGTGCTGCTGTTGACGGCCGCCTGCGGCATCTACGACCGGGTCGAGGGGCTCGGGATGGGTGCCGACGACTACCTGACCAAGCCGTTCGCCTTCGCCGAGCTGGTCGCGCGGGTGCAGGCGCTGGCCCGGCGTACGGCTCCGGCCCTGCCCCCGGTCCTCGAGCGTGACGGCGTCGAGCTGGACGTGGCGACCCGCACCGCGAGCCGCGACGGCCGCCCGCTGGCGCTGACCCACAAGGAGTTCGGTGTCCTGCACTCGCTGATGCGGGCGCAGGGACAGGCCGTCACCACCGAGGACCTGCTGGAGCAGGTGTGGGACGAGCACGCCGACCCGTTCAGCAACGTGGTCCGGGTGACCGTGTCCACGCTGCGCCGCAAGCTCGGCGAGCCGCAGGTCGTGCAGACGGTGCCGCGGGCCGGTTACCGCGTGGGACTGACCTGATGGGATTGCGTACGCGGTTGGCCGCCGCGGTGGTCGCCACGGTGACTTTCGTCTTCGTGGCCATGTTCGTCTATCCGCAGCTGCCCTGGCGTATGCCGTACTACGCACCCTGCTACGACGAGGTCGACGGCATGGCCTGCCGGATCACCCGGAAGATCCCGATCGAGAACCTTCCGGAGTACGGGATCGTCCTGGCCGCGACGCTGCTGATCGTGCCGTTGCTGGTGTGGTGGGTCCTCGCGCCCGTACGCCGGATGCTGCCCGTCATCGCGCAAGTGGGCCCGCAGAACCTCGGCCACCGGATCCGCCCGGGCCGGGGCCGCGACGAGATCAAGCGGCTGGGCCGGGCCCTGGACGCGATGATGGACGGCATCGCCGCCGGATACGAGGGGCAGCGCAGTTTCGCGGCGAACGCCTCGCACGAGTTGCGCACCCCGCTCGCCCTGCAGCGCACGCTGATCGAGGTGGGGCTGGCCGAGCCGCTGACGTCGGAGCAGTCGGCCCTGCTGGCGACGCAGCTGCTGGAGACCAACACCCGCAACGAGCGGTTGATCGAGGGCCTGCTGGTGCTCAGCCAGGCCGATCAGGGTCTCAAGACGCGCGCGCCGCAGAGCCTCGACCGGATCGCCGCCGCTGTCGTCGAGGCGCACGCCCGGACTGCCGCCGACGCCGACGTCAAAATCACGAGCGAGGTTTCCCCGTACGCGGTGGAAGGCGATGCCGTGCTTCTGGAACGGCTCGTCCGCAACCTCGTCCACAACGCGATCAAGTACAACCGGCCCGGCGGCACGGTCGCCGTCACGGTCGGCGTGGGCGGGGCCGCCCTGACCGTGGAGAACACCGGCCCGGTGGTCCCGGCCGAGGAGGTGGCCCGGCTGTTCGAACCCTTCACCCGGCTCGCCACCGGGCGGATCGACCACAGCGGCGGCAGCGGTCTCGGCCTGGCCATCGCCCGGTCGATCGTGCGGGCGCACGACGGCGCGATCACCGCGACCGCGCTGGACGACGGCGGCCTGCGCGTCGCCGTCACTCTGCGCTGATCGGGCCGTCCTCGGGCAGGGTGTGCCAGATGTCGAACGCCACTGACGCCGCGCCGGCGGTGTCGCCGGCGGCCATCAGGTCGATCAGCCGCGTGTGCAGTTCGACCGAGGCGTGACCGTCCACGGTGAAGCGCAGCCGCTCGGCGCGGCGGACGAGGGGATCGAACTGGTCGAGCACGGCGGCCAGGGCCCGATTGCCGAGCACGGCGACCGGGATCCGGTGGATCTGGTCGTCGGCGTCCAGGGCCGCGCCGATGTCGCCCACGCTCACCGCCTCGGCGAACCGGCGGTTCGCCTCGCGCATGCGCTCGAGGTCGTCCGCACCGAGGCGACCGGTCTACGGCGGGGCTGTCGGCGGGAATCGGCATGCAACATATGCACACATTGTTCGTCCTTGCACGACCACCGCCCAGCAGTACGAGGGGTTCGCGCCGACACCCGACTTCGTCATCGACGTCGGCGAGGACGGCTACGGCTTCCTCAACGGCGACAAGTTCAAGGCCGGCTTCGCGGCCGACACCAGCGACGCCGACGCCGCCGTCCTGCGTGACTCGCAGGTGCCGGTCAACATGGCGGTGTTCGCGACGCCGGTGGAGAACGCCGCCTGGCGCGACAAGCCGAGCTGGGCGGTCATCGCCACCGAGGACAAGGCGTTCGACCAGGCCATGTTGCAGCGCATGGCCAAGCGCATCGGCGCCGAGATCACCGACGTGCCGGGCGGCCACGCCCTGTTCATGACTCAGGCCGACACCGTGGCCGGCGTCATCGTGACCGCCGCGCGCGACGCTCTCAGCCGGCGGTGACCGGCTCGGTGCTGATCGCGCCGAGGGGGCCCGGGCGCCCGTACAGGAAACCCTGCCCGACCTGACAGCCCAGCTCGGCCAGCATCGCCGCCTGCGCCTGGTCCTCGATGCCCTCGGCGACGGCGGTGAGCCCGATCGCGCCGAACAGCTGCCACAGCGTGCCGAGAATGTGGACGGCGGCCGGGTCGCGGGCGATGTCCTGGACGTACGTGCGGTCGATCTTGACGATGTCGGCCGGGAACCGGTGCAGATAGCGCAGCGAGGCGTACCCGGTGCCGAAGTCGTCGATGGCGATCCGGATGCCGAACTCGCGCAGCCGGCGCAGCGTGCCGATCACCTCGGACTCGTCGGCCAGCGCCTGCTCGGTCACCTCGAGCACCAGCTGCCCGGGTCGCAGGCCGGCCTCGTACAGCGTCGCGGCGACCTTGGACGGGAACGAGGCGTCGATCATCTGCGACGGCGAGACGTTGACCGACAGGTACGCCGTCTGCGAACCCGGCCAGGAGGCGAACTCGACGCAGGCCCGGCGCAGCACCAGCAGGCCGAGCTCACCGATCAGGCCGGCCCGCTCGGCCACCGGGATGAACACGTCCGGCGTCACCGCGCCGAGCTCGGGATGGTGCCAGCGGGCCAGCGCCTCGACCCCGGCCACCCGGCGGTCGCCCAGCGCGACGATCGGCTGGAAGGCGATGTGCAGGGCGTTCTCGGCCAGGGCCTGCCGGAGTTCGGCCCGCCACCGCACCTCCTGGTCGAAGCCCTGCCGCATCGACGGCGCGAACATCGCGTACGCGTTCTTGCCCTGCGCCTTGGCCGCGTACATGGCCAGGTCGACGTTCTTGCGCAGGTCTTCCGAACTGGTCGAGCCGTCCGAGACCGCGAGGCCCACGCTGGCGCCCAGCCGGACCGTGCGGGCGCCCACCTCGATCGGCTCGTGCAGCAGCCCGAGCAGCCACTGCGCCTGCCCGGTCAGGTCGTGGACGCGGCCGGTGAGGACGGCGAACTCGTCACCGCCGAACCGGGCGATGGTGTCCGGCTCGCCGAAGCACGCCCGCAGCCGTTCGCCGACCACGCGCAGCACGACGTCGCCGGCGTCGTGCCCGAGCGAGTCGTTGATCATCTTGAAGTCGTCCAGGTCGAGGTACAGGACCGCGACCGGCCGGCCGGCGCCCAGCGCGCCCTCGAGCCGCTCCAGGAACAGCGCGCGGTTGCCCAGCCCGGTCAGCGGATCGTGATAGGCCTGATGGCGCAGGGTCCGGGTGAGCGTCGAGTTGTGCAGCAAGGTGGACAGTTGGCGCAGCAGGATCAGCAGGAACCCGATCATCAGCGGGACCGCCTCGGGCGCGTCGACCCCGACCCCGGTCAGCGTCTGCACGGCGACCACGAGCGCGGCCAGCCCGAACGGGGCGTACGGCAAGGTGGTCTGCCAGCGGGCCGTCATCCCGGTGTGGTCGAACGTCATCGGCCACCGCGTGGCCAGCAGCCCGGCCGCCCCGCAGGCGGAGAACGCGACGAACCAGCCGGCGTCCGAGTTCTGCCCGGTGGCGTAGGTGCCGGCCGAGGTGTCCAGGGCGAACAGCACGTCGCTGACGGTCATCCCGGCCAGGCCCAGGAGCAGCAGCAGGCCGATGCCGCGGCTGCCCCGGCGGGTCCGGGCGGCCAGCAGCACCGCGACCGTGGCCAGCACGATGTCGCACACCGGGTAGGCCATCGACACGACGAACGCGAGCGCCGAGTCGGCGCCGGCCTCCCAGACGTCGCGGACCGTCAGCGACCAGCCGATCACGAACAGGGCACATCCGACGATCAGCCCGTCGAGCAGCACGGTGAGGCGGGTCCCGATCGACGTCCAGCCCGCGATCAGCCACAGCCCGGCCGTGGCCAGCAGGGGGAAGAGCAGGTAGCCGATGTCGGCCAGCGAGGGGAACAGCACCTCGGCGTGGGCCACGAGCTCGTTCCACGACCAGTAGAAGTTGCCCAGACCCCAGCTCAGGCTCCCGGCGGCGAGCAGCCGCCAGCCGAGACGGGCGCTCCCACCGACCTTACGGGCGGCGGTCAGACAGGGAACGGTCCCGAGACAGGCCAGAAGGCTACTGCCCAATTGCGTGTACGGCGCGGCCACCGTCCCCGACAGCAAGAAGATCGGTATGCCGGCCGCGAGGCAGAGAGCGACCAGCAGGGCCACATGACGCTGCTGACTTATCACCGGGGCGCAGTCTCACACGCACGGGCAGTCGCGTTCAAGACCTGAACGGCCGCATCCTGCGCCGCAGGAACCAGGCGAGAACCGCGCCGGTGACGAGCACGAGGACCGGGATGAGGATCAGCTTCAGGTACGGGTGTGAGTCGCGGCAGTGGTTCACCGGATCGTCGTGGACGAGAGCGCAGACCATGCGAGCCGACCGGTCGGCGCCGTACCGGGCCGACAGCGCGGTCCGGAAGTCCTGCCACTGGCGGCGGCTCTCGGCGATCGCCCCGGCCACCGCGGCCGCGAAGTTGTCACCCACCTGGCCGCGGGGCGTGCCCGGCTCGGTGGCCCGGCCGCTGACCGGGTCGATCAGGCCCTTGTCCTTGTTGAGCGCGGCGTGGGTGACCCGCGACTGGCACACGCCGGCCCCGGGCACCCGGTCCTGCAGGACGTAGCAGCCGGTGGTGAAGTCGCCGGGCGGCTCGGCGGCGGTCGCCGCCAGCAGGTCGAGCAGCGGGCTCGGGCCGGGCCGGTGCAGGCCGGGCGGGTTGTCGTCGCCGATCGGCCGGCCCGGATCGGCGCGGTCGGCCCAGTTGCTGTGCGAGTAGAAGTCCTGCACCCCGTGCAGCACCCGCCCGACCATCTCCAACGTCGTGCACTTGGCGCGGCTCTCCGTCCTTTCCCTCGGGTCGCATTCCGGGCTGACCGCGACCTCCTCGGCGACCACTTCACCCTCGTCGTCCACCAGGTCCTTCGCGCTGTCCAGCCCCTCCTGGAAACTCGCGCGCAGGTGCTCGACACAGTCCGTCAGCGAGGCGACGGCGACGTCCTGGCTGCGTGGATAGCCGCCGGCCAGGTAGTCGGCGTTGTCGCAGTGCGCGGCCGGGCTGGTCATCTCATCGCTGTCGGGTGCGCCGACGGCGCCGAACTCGCGGTCGTGACCGGCCAGGTAGTCCATCGTCGCCGGCTCGAAGCAGGCCGGTTCCCGAGCCGTGCAGGAGAGGGCCGCGCGGGTGATGCGCTCGTGTTCGCGGTGCTGACCACCACTGTCGACGGTGCCGAACGCGACCGCCGGGGTCGGCGCGACCGAGGCCGCGAGAAGCAGAGCCAGCGGAACCGCGTATCGCCGTGGTCGCATCACCCAGCCCTCCCGCATGACGGCCGCCGCACCACAGCGTGCGGCCCGCCGGTCCCGGCGTCCTCATCCGGCCCGGGTGAGGCCCGCCGGCGGCGCGGCCGCGACCATCAAGTGCGGCTGTCGACAGGAGGACGACCATGGGCTGTCTGTTCGCGCTGTTCGCCGGGGTCTTTCCCCGGCTCGGCCTGTTCATCATCTGGGTCGCCCGGCCGGCGTTCGTCAACGCGGCCTTCGACACGTGGATCTTCCCGCTGCTCGGCATCGTCTTCCTGCCGTTCGCCACCCTGATCTACGTCGTCCTGTACACGCCGGGCATCGGCCTCACCGGCTGGGAGTGGTTCTGGGTCGTGGTGGCGGGAATCCTCGACCTCGGGCACTGGGCGGCCAGCGCGACGCAGCGCCGGCAGATCCCCGGCTACCCCGCCGCGCGCTGACGCCGGGTTCGCCGCTGGGCGGCCGGTCTTGCGGAGCAGGATCAGCGCGAGCGTCGCGGCCACGGCGTACGAGGCGGCCTGGACCTCGAGCAACGGCAGCGTGCCGACGGCGCCTTGCAGCAGGCCGCCGGCGAGCAGGCCGAGCGCCTGGCCGGTGGCCTGGGTCAGGCCGAACGCCGCGAAGGCGCTGCCCCGGCGGTCGTCGCGGGAAGCCCGTTGCAGCAGGCTGGTCAGGCCCGCGCCCATGAGGACGCCGGGCGCGCCGACGACGGCGAAGAGCACGGCGTAGACCGCGATGGTGTGCGTCAGGAACGACAGGTTCCATGTCAGCGCGGTGAGCAGGGCGAAGACGACGCTGCCGGTGATCGTGAGCCGGAAGATGTCGAGGCGCGCACCGAGCACGCCGAGCACGACGCCGGCGGCGATCGCCCCGATGGCCTGCACACCGCGCAGGACGCCGACGTCCGCCGCCGCCCCGCCGAGAACGTCGGTCACGAAGAAGACGAACAGCAGGACGAACAGGCCCTGGGCGACGGCGGCGGCGAACGCCACCACGATCGGCGCGCGGCTCGCCGGGTCGGCCAGCACACCGAGCAGGCCGCCGCGGGCCGGGCCGGGCGTCCCGGCCGTCCGCGACACGGATCCTCGCGGCAGGGTGGCGACCAGCACGGCGGCGACCAGGTAGGTCGCGACGTCGGCCAGGACGACACCGCCGAGCCCGGCGACGGCGAGCAGCACGCCGCCGAGCGGGCCACCCACGATCCGCCCGAGGTCGTTGTTGAGCCCGGCCAGGGCGTTCGCGGACACCACGCGGTCGGGTCCGACGAGCGCCGGCAACATCGCGTTCTTGGCGGGCTCGAAGAACGCGGCGAGGGTGGCGTGCGCGACGATCACGCCGTACAGCAGCGGCAGGTCGGACCGGTCGTGCACGGCGAGCAGCGGCAGCAGCGAGCCGGCCTGGGCCAGCATCGCGACGAGCATGACGAGCCGGCGCGGCACCCGGTCGGCGACGCGGCCCGCGACCGGCGCGAGCAGGACGGCCGGCGCCAGCTCGAGCAGGAACGCGAACGAGGTGCCCAGGGCCGATCCGGTCAGCTCGAGGACGACCAGCGGCAGCGCGATGAACATCAGCCAGTCGCCGGCGTCGGAGACCAGCCCGGCGATCCAGAGCCGCCGGAAGGCCGGCACCGCCAGGGCCGACGTGGTCACCGCCCGAATCCCGGCCGGGGAAAGGCCATGAGCGACAGATGGACATGCTCGGCGTCCGCCGGGGCGTCGGTCCGGGTGGGCGCGAGGTACGGCCGTACCACGGCGTCGATCCGGCTCAGCACGGTGGCGAGTTCGTCCGGCGACAGGGCCAGGCCGAAGCTGGCGTGCGAGTCGACCTCGCGCCAGGGCTCGGGCAGATCGGGCTGGCGGCGCAGGTATTCGCGGGCGAGGTGGTGGTCCAGCTCCACGGCGGCGGCGAGCACGCGGCCGGCGCCGGCCGCGGCGTCGGGGGTGTCGGCGCCGACGGTGAACCCGGTGAGCGTGGCCCGCCACGGACGGGAGCGCCCGTCGCCGGAGTCGTCCGGCTCGACGAGACCGTGGGCCGCCAGTACCCGGAGGTGGTAGCTGCAGTTCGACGGCGTGTCCCCGACGGCCCGCGCGCAGGCGGAGGCCGTGGCCGGCCTGTCGAGGGAAAACCTGCAAGAGTCTTTCAGATCGGAGGAGGAGACGCCGTACGGACGAATTCCTCGACCGCGGCCCGGGCCGTGAAGGGGTCGGTGGAGAGCGCGGCCCGGGCCTCGGCCAGCCACAGCGCGGGATGGGTCACGTCGTCGTCGTGCGCGCGGAGACGGCCGATCGTCTCGGTAGTGTGCTCGCAGAAGCGGTCCAGCACCGCCGCCAGGTATTCCAGGTAGGCCGTGAACTGCTCGGTGGACAGCACGACGTCCGGGCCGGTGCCGGCGTCGTGTTTGGGGGCGGTCGCGGCGTACTCACGCACCGTCGCCGCGTCCAGGGTGAGCCGGCGGGCGCCGATCAGCCAGCGGGCCAGCTCGGCCGTCGCCTGGTCGGCACGGTCGGTCAGCCGCAGCGCCTGGCCGTAGGCGACCGACTCCAGATCCTGCCGCACCAGCTCGGTGGCCAGCTCGGCGAATTCGGTCGGGCCGCGATGCGCGTACACGTCGTAGAGCAGGCGGACGGTCCGGTTCAGATCCCGGGGGAGACCGCCGGAAAGGCAATGACAGAGCCACACGTACGGTTCGGGCAGGCGCAGCACGCGCTGCACCAGCAGCCGTCGCGTGTCGGCCAGGCCGAACCGGCGCAGCGTGAGAACGTCGTCGAACGCCGTGTCGAAAGTGGTCCGGGCCGACAGCGCCCGCCGGGCGAAACTCGACAGGGCGTCCTCGGAGACGGCCACCAGGAAGACGCAGCCGTCCACACCGAAGACGGCCTTGATGTCGTTGAGGAACTGCTCGGCCTGCTCCGCGCTGGAGATCTTGTCGAGTTCGTCGATGCAGATCACGACCCGGGAGTACGAGCGCCCGGGCCGGCTGCGCAGATGCAGGGCGACCAGGCCGAGAAAGTCGCGAAAATCGCCTACCAATTGGGGGTACGTGCGGACGTGCTCCGCCCGGGCCCGGGCCATCGAGCCGGTGAGGTCGATCGTGGGCGGCGCCTTGAGCGTGGTCCCGCGGGTCACCGTGAGCGTTTCCAGGTAGCGCAGGCGGCGCAGGTGCTGCCGGGCCAGGTCGACCACCGAGGTGTCCTGCGGCCGCCGCCGGCGCCGGATCAGCCGGAACCCGGCGTGGGCCAGCGGAACGAGCACGAGCAGCCCACCGGCCACCATCGCCACCGGCCGGGTGTGCTCGCGCAGCCAGGACGGCAGCTCGCTGGCGGTGCTCCACCAGTAGGCGGTGGCGACGACGGCGACCCCGGCGGCGCCCGAGACCCAGGGCCACCAGTGCCGGATCCGGCGGCGGGCGTGGCCGGGCTCGGTGGTGGCGTCGCCGGGCGGCAGGACCGCGAGGCAGAGCCGGGCGAACAGGTGCACCAGGAAGTCGCGGCCGTTGTAGTTGGTCGGGGCCGGCACGACCAGCATGAGGTTGTCGGCGCTGGAACCGATGCGCTGGTCGCCGAAGCGCCGCAGCAGAGTGGTCTTGCCGACGCCGCGCGGGCCGCTGATCCCGATCGCCGCCGTGAGGGTGGAGGCGAGCATGCGGCTGAGCCGGTCGCTCTCGTCGGTGCTGACGAACTGGACGCCCTCGGTGATGTCGCCCAGCCGGTCCACCGAGATGGGCGGCAGCGCGGTGTCGTAACTGCGCCGGGTCAGCGGTTCGACCTTCGCGCTGACCAGAGGCAGCACACCGAGGTCGACGACCGTGGCGGCCCACTCCTCCCACGCCCGTACGGCCAGACGCCGCGACGCCGCCGCCCACGGCGTCTCGTCGGCGGGCGGCCACCGGTGCATGTCGACCGACCGGAGGCCCTGAAGGCGCCGGAACCACGGCCGCGACCACCACCAGAGCACCCCCAGCACCACCGCGACGGCACCGGCGATCCGGGGCGCCATCAGCTGGTACGTGTCGTCGTCGCCCGGGATCGCCGAGGCCACGAGCGGGGTCGTCGCCAGTGAGGCTGTGACCCCGGCGACAATGAGGACAAGGAGGCATCGTGCGGCGACGGGGATCCACCGTGACCACCCCGGCGGGAAGATCGGGACCCGCAGGAGGCGCCCGAGCCGGCGCCGACGGACCCACTCTCGTGCCTCGGCCTCGTCCGGTTCCGCCTCCTGCTCCGCCTCGTGGGCGGCGATCCGGGCCAGGAGATCCCGCCGTGCGGTTTCCAGATGAGACAGGGTGACGGAGCCGACGATGATGAGGCCGACAAATCCGACCAGAACGCTCGGGTCGTACTGGTTCCACGCTCGCCTTACCATGGTCGCCACGGCGAAAGCCGCGACCGCGCCGGCCGCCCACCCGTAGGCGGCGGAGACGCGGGCCAGGCGCGGGACGCCGACCTGGGCCGTGTAGCGGGCGCGGGCGTCGGCCAGCCGGTCCCACTGCGCGGTCGCGGCGGCGGCCACGATCTCGTTGCTGTTGCGCAGTTCCGCCCCGATCTCGTCGCGAAGCCGGCCGACCCGATCGGCCTCGACCAGCTGGCGGACCGAGGTCTGCTCGAAGGCCCGTTCCACGAGAACGGCCCGGAGATGGGTGATCGCGGTGCCGGCCGGCGTCTGCCCGGGCGCGCGGACCACGTCGACCACTTCGCCCCGATCGGCCAGATACTGCTGCAGGGTCAGGTTGCGGAACTGGTAGGCGCCCCCGGCCTGGCGCAGCACGCCGCGCCGGTACGCGTCGTCGAGGAATCGCAACAGGCGGAACGGTGCGTGGCCGCGCCCCGCCAGCCAGAGGCGGCTCAGGAACAGGCGGTACGAGCCGGTGCCGGTCACGCCGACGAACGCGCCGGCCAGCGCCACCGCCGCGATGGCGCTCCAGCTGCCCGTGTCGGCCGCGGCGAAGGCGCCGACCGCCGTGCACAGCAGCGCGGCAAGTGCGGTGTAACTGGCGTCCCCGCGACTGACCGCCCGGGGTGAGGTCGCCCGGCGATCGTCGACCGGAATCCCGGTCGCCGCCTTCAGCGCCGTCATGACCGCGACACCGAGACCGATGGCCACCACGCTCGGCCAGGTGGCCGAACCCCCGAACACCAGTCCCACGCCGGTCGCGGCGCCGGCGGCGGCGACACCGGTCCAGAGCGGGCGCGGCATGAACGCGGCGAGGCGCAGGCCCGGTCCGATCACGCGGAACGGGGCCGGCTCGCCGGCACCGAGGCCGGTCAGCATGACAGCGATGAACAGGGTTCCCGCGAGCCACGTGCCCGGCGCCGGCACGGCGAGCCACCCCACGACCAGAGCGACGAAGGCGGCGACGATGCCGTTCAGCCAGGCCGGTGCCGCCTTCGCCAGATCCGGCAGCGTGATGTCGGGGGATTGCCGTCCCTGCAACCAGGTGGCGAGCCACTCGAGCCACCGAATGGAGCCGGGCGACTCGTGGATCCGATCGTCCGTTGCGTAACTCGACAGGATGAAGCTGTCGAGCAGGTGGGCTTCGATGGCCCCGGCGGTCGGGAAGCGCGCCGTGTCCAGCAGCTCGCTCGGCGCGGAGTCCGCCCGCGAATAGATCGTGCGGAGCACCTGAAGGTAGGTGGGCCGGGACAGGACGGTGGCCAGCGGCCCTCGGGTCCCGGTCTGGATCGTGTCGATCAGAGGTGTCCAGCGCCGGTCGGAGGAGGGCACCGTGCGGGCGAGGTAGTCGGCGACGTCCTCACGCCGGAGCGGCAGCAGCGCCACGACGACGAACCCGGGGACCGGTCCCGAGCGGGCGACGGCCTCTTCGTACTCACGCCTGCGGCAGGTGACGACGATCGGCCAGCCGTGCACGCCGTACTCGTGGACCGACCGCAACGCCTGGGCCGGATCATGCTGCTCATCGAGGCCGTCGAGGATCGGCAGGATCTGGCCGATCACCACCAGGTGCCGCGCGACCGCCGGCGGCATGCCGTACCGCTCCACGAGGTGGCGCGTCACGAAGTCGGTCAGAGATTCCTCGCCGGGATCCCAGGAACCGGCCGCGAGCAGGACCGGAACCCGATCGACGTCGTCGCGCGCGCGACAGAGGCTGAGGGTCAGGAGAATGGCGGCGACGGTCTTCCCGGTGCCCGGCTTGCCCACGATGGCCAGCTGGCCCGACGGCACGGTCCGCATCATCGCGGCGAGCTCGTCGCCCCGGGCGTACCCCTCGCGGCGCTCCACACGCCAGCCGGACGGCGGCACGATCATCGACCAGCGGATCGCGAGCGGGAACGGATCGTCGATACCGCGCGCCCTCACCTCTTCGGCCCAGACGCGCTCGACCATCACGGCGAGATCCGCGAGGTACTGCTCCGCCCGCATCTCCGGTGGTGCCAGCCTTTGCCTCACGCCAAGCATCATGGCGGACGGCGACGGCGTGGTCACCGGACAAAGGGTCGGTAGTGTTGCCCGGCATGGGAGTCAATCGTGAAGCCGTCGAATCGCTGAAAGTCGATCCCGCGGCGTCCGCCATCCACCGGTCGCTTGGCTTCTACTACGGCAACGACGAGCACGACGCGGCGCTGGACGCCTTCTACGCCCAGTTCGTCCGCCCCGGTGACCTGGTCTTCGACGTCGGCTCCCACGTCGGCGACCGCATCGGCAGTTTCCGCCGGCTCGGTGCCCGGGTGGTGGCGGTGGAACCGCAGCCGTTGTGCGTGCGCGCGATCCGTGAGATCTACGCCGGTGACCGGGACGTGATCCCGGTCGAAGCGGTGTGCGGGCCCGCCGAGGGCACCCTGCAGTTCTACGTCAATTCCGCGAATCCCACCGTCTCGACCGCCTCCACCGACTTCGTCAAGGCCGCCGACGGCGCGTCCGGCTGGCAGGACCAGGTGTGGGACGAGCAGATGGAGGTTCCCGCGACCACCCTCGACCACCTGATCAAGACGTACGGCACTCCCGCCTTCACCAAGATCGACGTCGAGGGCTTCGAAGGCTCGGTCCTGGCCGGCCTGAGCCGGTCCCTGCCGGCGCTGTCGTTCGAGTTCACGACGATCGAACGGGCCGTGGCCGTGAACTGCCTCGACCGGGTCGCGGCGCTGGGCTTCACCACCTTCAACGTCGCCATGGGCGAGTCGATGACGCTCGAGTTCGACCGGTGGCTCTCCCGCGAGGAGATGGCCGCCCACGTGCTGGCCCTCCCGCACGAGGCCAACTCCGGCGACATCTACTGCCTGCCCTGAGCCGCGTCCGGGGCCGGCCGTGGGTGGGCCGACAGGGCCCGGCTGACCAGCTGCCGGACGGCGATGATGGCCACGATGGCCAGCAGCTGGGTGGTGGAGTTGGGCAGGGCCAGGCGGAGCAGGCCGGCGGCGAGCCAGAAGTCCAGGGCCGTCCGCAGGGCGGTCCTGAGGTCGCGGGTGGTGCCCAGGACCAGCACGCCGCAGACGAGCCCGGCGGTGACGCAGATCAGGGACGCGTACTGGATCAGCGTGGTCACTGTGCGGGCTCCCGCTTGGCCAGTTCGGCCCGTTCCTCCTTGATCTCGCGGCTCAGGAAGTAGTTGAGCGCGGTGCGGATGGCGGCCACCGCGGCCAGCTCGGCGATCTCCCGCAACGTCGGCGCGATAGCGGTGCGCAGGATGTCCGAGGCCAGCTGGAACTCCAGGCCGAGGGCGAGGAAGCGGCCCAGCTCCAGGCGTACCGGAACGAAGGCCTCCGCCCGCCTCTCCCGCAGGCCGACCACGACGAACCGGGCGAAGGCCACCATGGCCCCGACGAAGATGATCAGCGCTCCGGCCGCCTCGACCAGACGCACCATCAGGTCGACGGCCTCGGACAGCCAGCGCTCGCTGAAGATCTCGTTCATGCGGTCAAGGTAATACGCGGTGTACCAAGAAGACCTGAGGCTGGCCCTGTTCGAGGCGGCGGCCGGCGGCCGGCACCACGGCCGGGACGCCGGCCATCGGCCTCAACGTCGGCTGAGCCTGGCGGATCGCTACCCGCGGCGGGCCGTGCAGGAGGTGGTGGACCGGGCGGCCGGGTTGCTTTCCGAGGTCAAAGCCACCGTGGTGCGACGGGTGTCCTTCAGCCAGACCTCCACCGACGAGGTGCGGCCGGCCGGGACGCCGATCACGGTGCGGGGGAGCGAGGCGCCCGGGGCGGTGACGCGGAAGACGTCGGCGGCTCGGCCGGTGTTGCGGACGGGGATGGTGCAGCGAGCCCAGCCCGACTTGTCGGGGCGGGCCGTGTCCGGGTAGGCGCGGACGCCGCGGACGGCCGGGCCGGCGCCGTCGAGGGAGCGGACGGCCACCTCGTACGAAAGCACGCCCTTGCTGTTCCGCTTGCGGTCCAGGACGTAGAAGTGCAGGCGGTTGGCCGTGTCGACGTACTCGAAAGCGCTCCCGGAATTCGTGCCGGCGTGGAACAGGGCGTCGGAGAGCTGGCGGTAGTCGCCGATCGTCATCTTCTGCGGGGTGCCGTCGGGCAGGACGAAGTCGACCTTGTCGATGTCCTGCGGGTTGGCGTCGATCGTCCAGATGAAGGGGGCGGCGTCCTGGTTCTTCGTCTTGGCCAGCAGGACGCCGGAGTCGGGCGTGAACGAGTCGAAACCCATCCGGTCGACCACTTCGAGGGTGTAGTTGTCGTAGCCGCCGCCGTCGCAGAACGGGTCGGTCGCGGTGTCGCAGGCCGGGGACCGGTCGCCCCCGTCGAGGGCCACGTTGATGCCCACCGAGTCGACGGATCGGGCGGTCACGCTGGTCACCACGACGCCCGAGGCGGCCAAGGCGGATCGAGACAATTGGAGTACGTCGTCAGCTATGCCCAGCTTCATCTTGTTGCGCAGCATGTGCTGGGCGCCCATCGACGAACCGGACGTGCCGGGGATGAGCCAGCGACTGTGCGGGCCGCCCGGGCCGTTGAACGTGCCCCGGCTGAGCATCTCCCACGGGCCGCTGTAGTCGCGGCGGGCCGGCACGCTGTACGGGTTGTTGTAGTTGTCGCCGACGCCCAGGATGTGGCTGAACTCGTGCGCGTAGGTCGACATGCCCGAGCTCTCGGCCTGCAGCGAACTGCCCTGTGTCGCGTTCGGCCAGATGTTGGCCGACGCCTGCCAGGAGGTCCAGTCGACGTAGCGGGTGGCGTTCCAGTTCGGCAGGGCCGCGTCCGGCGGGCCCCATTCGTCGGTCACGTCCTGTCTGGTGGCGAACTTCATCGGCCCGAACTCCTGCCAGGTGGCGGACTCGTCCTGGCCGGCCGAGAGGAAGAAGACGAAGTCGTACTTGGCCGCCTCGGCCTCACCGACGGCGGCGATCCAGGCCGCGCGGGCGTCCGTACGCAGGTTGCGGTTGCAGACGTCGCCGGCCGGACAGCCCTGGCCGCGCTGCATCTGGGCCTCGATGCCGTATTCGTGGCTCTCGGCGGGCATCTGATAGACGCCGTACGCGCTGAGCTCGATCCCGAACCGCCCGTGCGAATCCTCCATCCAGTACTCGTGGATGGTGTGGCCGCGGTTGAGCCGGCCCGGCTTGTTGAGGAAGTCCTGGTAGAACCGCGGAACTTCGGACCGGTCCAGATTCTGTACGCCGGACGGGTTGCCGTAGATCGTGGAGTTGGCGGGCTGGGTGACGACGAACGGCTGGTTCGGGTAGTCGACGAGCACGAGGGCGCCGTTGAAGTTGCGCTCCGACCCGCGTACGGCCGGGTCGGCCCAGTTCGTGCCCGGCACCGGCTTGTAGTCCGACCAGGTCATGGTGTCGGGCAGTTCGTAGCGCTGGGGGTCGATCGGTGGCGGCCCGCCTCTCTTGCTCAGCGCGGCCGCCTCCTCGACCTGCCACGGCTGGGTCTGCGGCCAGTGCCGCATCCGCCAGGGCGTGTCCGGATCGACATCACCGGGCGGCGCCGCCGAGGCCGGCGTGGCGGTGAAGAGGCCGGCCAGAGCCAGCACCAGAACGGACGTTGCCGAGACCACGCGCCGCGCACTCGTCATCCCGCCATCCTGACAAAGCAATAGATCAATATCAATAAGTACGTACGGGGAGACGCGCGTCACGTGTCACGACCGCTACTCTACGTCGACGCGTTCATCCCCGACGAGGGCGAAACCGTCTCCCAGATCCTCGGCGGTTCCGGCTCCGCGTTCGACGTCCCCGACCCGACGACGGTCTTCGACATCGCCGGCCACCCGGGCGCCCCGAGGGCGACGCGGAAGCCTTCTCGAAGCCGGCGACGGTGCACAGTTCCTTCGCCCAGGACCTCCCCGAGCCGGACCGGTGGCTGATCGCGGCCGGCCCCCCAAGCCGCCATCGACACGATCCTGGCCGCAGCCGCCCACGCCACCGAGTAACCCCACGGGCCACCGTCACCGCCCCACCCCCGGGGCCGGTCACCCTCGGATTGCCCCGTCCCGGGCCGGCCGCTCCCCGGGCTGGTTGATGCCACATTCCTCGGCGCGACGCAGGCGGTAGGTCTCGGGGTCGAAGGTGGCGGCCGCCCTTCGACCCTTTGGCTTTGCGGCGGGCATCTTGGTCGGACTTGCTGGGATCGCTTGGCTGGATGTCGTGCTTTCGCGGTTGCCGCGGGACGCCGGCTCGCTCTGTACGCCGCCGGGCGATCTTCTGACAGTGGCCGGTCGAGTCGTTTCGCCCCGCTCCGCACGAGGCCTCCGGTCGGGAGCGCTCCCAAGCAAGGGTGATTCATGCCATCATCTATTGACGGATGTCGATGGTGAGCGTGAAGGAGATCGGCATGAGGGTTGGTCGCATGCTGCTCGTTCTGGTTGTCGCGCTCGCCGGGGGTGGTCTGGCCGGTGTGCCGCCGGCGGCGCGGGCGCAGGCCGTGCAGGTCCAGTCGTCGGAGGCGGAGGCGGAGGCGGAGGCGGGGCAGCGGGTTGGCTATGACGCGTACTCGGTGATGGTTGGTGGGCGGCGGGTGCTGGTTCAGGCGGCTGAGTTTCACTATTTTCGGCTGCCCAGTCCGGAGCTTTGGCGGGACATTCTCGAGAAGGAGAAAGCGGTCGGCTTCAACGCTGTCTCGGTCTACTTCGACTGGGCGTTCCACTCGCCGGCGCCGGGGGTTTACGACTTCGGCGGTGTTCGGGATGTGGATCGGCTGCTTCGCACCGCGGCGCAGGTGGGGCTCTACGTCATCGCGCGGCCCGGGCCGTACATCAATGCCGAGACCAGTGGCGGTGGCTTTCCGGGATGGCTCAAGCTTGTGCCGGGGCGGGCCCGCAGCAGTGCGCCGGGCTACACCGCCGCCTACCGGGAATGGCTCGGGCAGATCAATCCGATCATCGCCCGGCATCAGGTCACGCGGGGTGGGCCGGTGCTGCTCTACAACGTCGAGAACGAATATGCGGTGAACACCGACGCCGCGTACATGCAGGATCTTCAGGACGTCGCCCGCGCGGATGGCATCGACGTTCCGATCACCACGAACCTGTGTTGTGACGCGGCCTCGTGGACCTCGACCTGGGCCTCGGGGGACGGCGCCGTGCAGATCCCGGGTGTGGACGATTATCCGCAGTCCTTCGACTGTGGCAACGCGGCGACCGTCTGGGGTGCCTGGGGTGCGGGAATCACCGAGCGGGTCCGCGAGGACGCGCCGGTGTTCGCCGCCGAGTACCAGGCGGGTGCGATCGATGTGAACAACGCGGGGTACCAGGCCTGCCGGGAGCTCACCGGTGTGGCGTACACCCGCTATTTCCCGAAGAGCAACCTGATCGCCGGCGGGGCCACCGCGTTCAGCCACTACATGGGCTTCGGCGGTACGAACTGGGGGTGGCTGGCCCAGCCCAACGACGTCTACACCTCGTACGACTACGGCGCCGCGATCACCGAGGCGCGGCAGCTCACCGCGAAGTACGACGAGTACAAGCGGCAGGGCTACTTCCTGCACGCCGTGGCCGGCTCGCTCACCCGGACCGATCCGGTCGCCGCGCCGGCGGCGGCGGGGCTGGAGACGCTCGCGCGCGCCAACCCGGACGACGGCGCCCAGTTCGTGCTGGTGCGCAACCCGGGGACGGCGGCCGTGTCGAGCAGCCTCGGCTGGGGCCGGTACGCGTTTCCGGTGACGCTCCCCGGGCACGACGCCAAGGTTCTGGTCGGCGGATACGCGCTCGGCGGTCAGCGGCTCGTGGCGTCCACTTCGGAACTGCTGACGCACGAGGCGATCGGTGGGCGGGATGTCGCGGTGCTCCACGGCGGCCAGGGCACGCCGGGTGCGACCGTCCTGCGGTACCCGTCCCGGCCACGGGTGACCGTTCTCGAGGGGCGGGTCGCCTCGGTCTTCGACGCCGCGAGTGGCGACCTGCGGCTCGACTACAAGCACAGCGGACTGGCCCGGGTGCTGATCGACGGCGGTGGGCGACGGCCGCTGCTGCTTCTGCTCGGCACCGCCGCCGCCGCGGCCTCGTTCTGGCGGGCCGACACCGCCGCCGGGCCGGTTCTGGTGCGGGGCACGGCGTTGCTGCGGTCGGCCACCGCGACCCCGGGGGCCGTGGCGCTGCGCGCCGACACGGCCGCGGCCGGGCCGGTCGAGGTGTTCGCCGTCGGGCGCGCGGTGACGGTCGACGGCGTGCCGGTCGCCACCCGTCGTACGCCGAGCGGGTCGCTGCTGGGCCGCCTGCCCGGGCCGCGGCCGGTCGTTCTGCCGGCGCTCACCGGATGGCGGCAGCGCGCCGAGGCGCCCGAGGCCGCGCCCGGCTTCGACGACTCCGGCTGGACCGTGGCCGGCAAGACCACCAGCCTGAGCCCGTTCGTGCCGCTCACCCAGCCGGTGTTGTTCAGCGACGAGTACGGGTTCCACACCGGCAGCGTCTGGTACCGGGGACGGTTCACCGCCACCGGCGCCGAGACCTCCGTGTCACTCAACGCGATCACCGGCAAGCGTGGCAACTATCTGGTCTGGCTGAACGGGCGCTATCTCGGCTCGGCCGCCGGCGGAGTCCAGGCCGACTCCGACGCGCCGGCCAATCCGTCGCCCGGGGCGGGGGAGTTCGCCGTACCGGATGGTCTGCTCAAGCCGGGCGCTCCGGCCGTGCTGTCGGTGCTGGTGCAGAACATGGGCCACAACGACGACTGGACGGCCGACGACAACCGCTTCCGGCAGCCGCGCGGGCTCGTCGGGGCCCGCGTCAACGGCTCGGCGGCGCCGGTGACGTGGCGGATCCAGGGCACCGCCGCGATCGATCCGGTGCGCGGGGCTCTGAACAACGGCGGCCTGTACGGCGAGCGGGCCGGCTGGACCTTGCCGGGCTACGCCGACCACAGCTGGCCCTGGGCCGGCGCCGCACAGGGACCCGGCGTCACCTGGCTGCGCACCGCGTTCTCGCTCGACCTGCCGAAGGGCCAGGACACCTCGGTGGTGCTGCGCTTCGACGGGGCGCCGCCGGCCGGATACCGGGCGATCCTCTACCTGAACGGCTGGCAGCTCGGCCAGTACGGGGCGGCCATCGGCCCGCAGACCGACTTCGTCCTGCCGGCCGGCCCGCTGCGTCACAACGGCCGGAACACCTTGGCCATCGCGGTCATCGCCACTGAACGGAGCGTCGCGGCCACGCCCGTCCTGGCAGTCGCGGGCCGCGACAGCCGAGAATGACCCGTCCCACACTGTGGAACGGGCTATTGAGGCGATGCGGTAATCGGTAGCGTCACCGCCGCGGTTGTATTGACGAGGATCTTTGATCGTCGGTACTGGGGCGCCGACCTAAGTGGATGGATTGTATCCATGACTAGGTTGCGGGGGCGCCGGTCGGTGATGGCACTTGCCGTCATCGCGTTGAGCGTCAGCCTCATGGCAGTTCCGGATCCGGCCCGTGCGGCCGAACCCGAAGAGACGCCGGTCGACCGGGCGCGAGTCGCCGCGCTGTGGATGAACGGCGGCCCGATGGTCAAGCCCGCCGCCGAAGCGGCGTTGCTGGGTAGTGACGACGACGTCCGGGCGTTCGTCGGCCGGCTCGAGGATCTGCAATCCGTCGACGAGCGCGTTCTGGCTCTGGGAATCTACTCCGGTGGGGGTCCCGCGGTGCGCGCCGCGGCCCTGAAGGCCCTCGACACCGACACGATCGAGACCTTCCTCCAGACCGGATGGCAGGAATCGCTGCACACCGACCAGCGGGTGCGGGTCCAACAGGTGATCGCCGCGGGCGGGCCCCAGCTGAAGGCGGCCGGGACGGCGGCGCTCGACGCCGACACCGCGTCGCCGCTGCCCGCCCTCAACATGACCGACGAGCCCGAGGGTCCGCTCGACGAGTTCCTCCGCACGGGCTGGCGCGACGCCGACGAGCTCGACAAGCGGATCCGCGTCTCGCAGATCTACGCCAAGGCGGTGACCGGATCCAACGTACGCCGGATGGCGCAGCGTGCCCTGGACGACGGCTCGGCCGACGCCCTCGCCGGCTTCATCGACAGCGGATACGCCGTCGCCGCCGCGTGGGACGAGGAAGCCGCGGCGGTCACCGACCTGGCGGCCGCGGCCGAGACGGCCAGCGCCGAGGCCCGCAACCAGAACGAACGCGCGCAGGAGGCGGCGGATCAGGCCCGGAAGGCCGGCGCCGAGGCCAAGAAGTCGGCCGAGGCCGCCCTGGCCGCGATGGACAGCGCCGGTGACAACCTCACCAAGGCGGCCGACGCCGCCAACCGGGCGGCCTCCGCCGCTGAGCAGGCGGCCAAGACGGCCCAGAAGGCGCTCGCCGCCTCGGACGCGGCGGTCATGGCCGCCCGGGCCGCGGCCGCCGCGGCCGCGCGGGCCATGACCCAGGCCTCGTTGGCGCGCCGGGCCGCCAACCGCGCCAACAAAGCCGCGGCCGACGCCGCGGTCGACAAGAAGAACGCCGCGAACGCCACGAAGATGGCGACCGCCGCCGACCTCGCCGCCAAGGCGGCCGAGGACAGCGTGGGATTCCTGCAGAGTGCGCTGATCCTTTCCACCAGCGCGTCCATCGGCTGGGCCCAGCAGGCCGAGGCCGACGCCACCATCGCCATCCAGGCCGCCGAGTCCGCTCTGGCCAAGGCCAAGCAGGTCGGTGTGAACGTCGCCGCGGCCGAGGCCGCCGCGAAACGGGCCCATGCCCAGGCCGACCGGGCACGGCGGGCCGCGAACGCGACCCGCAAGTACGCGGCCGTGGCGGTCGAGGCCGCGAACACCGCCATCGACGCCGCCACCAAGGCGGCCGCCGACGCCCGCGCCGCGGCCGATCGTGCTCTCGACGCGGTCGCCCACGCCGGCGACGCCACCCGGGCGGCGCAGACATCGACCGACGCCGCCAACGCCGCCGTGAGGTCCGCGGAGGCTTCGGTGAGTGCCGCGACCAAGGCCTACGACATCTACGCGGCGGGCCGGGCCGCCGACGCCGAGCGCATCGCCGTCGTCGACTCGCAGGGCGCGGCGGCGGCCAAGGCCGGGCTGGCCATCTACGAACACTACGAGCAGTCGGCCGCCTGGAACGCACGCGAGGCGGCCAAACGCGACGCGCGGACCAACGAGTTGATCGCGCAGGTCCGCAGCCCGCTGACCGCGCGACCGGAGGCGGTCGTCGCGGCTCGCCGGGTCGCGATGGCTCTCGCGACCGGCAGCGGGCCGCACACCAGTGAATCGGCCCGGGCCGCCCTCGGCGACACCGACGACGAGGTCCTCGACTTCGTCCGGACCGGCATCGACGTCGCGGCCGCCGTGGACGACCGGGCCACGGTGACGGCGATGGCGTACGACAAGAACCCGAATCTGGCGGCGGCCGCGCTCAAGGCGCTGGAGGGCACGGACGCCGACGTGGCCCTCTTTCTGAGGGACCAGAACTATCCGGAACGGGCCACCGACGACCGGGTCGCGGTCGGCCGGATCCTGGCCAAGGCCCAGAACGACAACAACGTCGTCACGGTGCGGGAGGCGACCAAGGCGCTCGACGGCGACGAGGCCGCCGTACGGGCCTTCGTCGAGTCCGGGCAGTACGACGCGGCCCGGACCGACGCCCGGGTCAACGTGAACAAGCTCCTCGCGCAAACCTCGCCCGGCACGAATCTGTACGCCGCGGCCCGGAACGCGCTCGACGGCCCGCCCGGAATGCTCCAGGATTTCCTGAACTCCGGCCGGCACGCGGCCGCGCAGGCCGACTACGACACCGCCCGGCACGACCAGGAGATGCAGGCCCTGCTGGCCCGGGCCATCAGCGCGGCCTGGATCGCCACGCAGAACGCGCAGGAGGCGCAGTCCGTCGCGGCCAAGGCACGTGGCAGCGCCAACGAGGCCAACGCCTGGGCGGCCAAGGCCATCACCTCCGGAACCACCGCGATCGGCCATGCCACGAAGGCCGCCGAATGGGCCGGGAAGGCGGAGACGTCGGCGAAGAACGCCATCTCCTCGGCCGACACGGCCACCGCGGCGGCCGAGCGCGCGGAGGCCGCGGCGGCGGACGCCACCCGCTCGGTGGCGGTGGCCCATGCCGCCTTCGCCAGTGCACAAGACTCGGCCGGCGAGGCGATCGGCGCCGCCCGGCGCGCCCGGGACGCGGCCATCGCGGCCGGCCAGGAGGCCAACGCGGCCATCGGCGTCTACAACGCCATGGTCAAGCGCGTCAACGATCGTCAGAAGAAGATCGAGCAGGCACACATCGAGGCGCTACAGGAACAGTTCCGGGAGTGCCTGAGGGACGCCGGTCCCATCCCGGAGAAGATGGGGCGCTGCCTCCAGGTCTATGAGCCGACCGACATGAAGATCGCCCGCGCCAGTGAGAACCGCAAGTTCTGCGACCTGATGGACCCGTCCGGCAGCGACTACCACCGCAAATGTGTGGCCGACACCTTCAATCCGATGTTCGGGTCGAACCGAGCGTTCGACATGATCGAGTCGGAGATGCTGTACGTCCAGGCCGGCAGCATCGCCGTCGGTGGCATGACGGCCATGGTCACGCTGGCCCTCGGCTGCGCGGCTCTCTGCGCCGCCGGGGCCGCCGTCCTCGGCGGTGCCGAGGTCAGCATGGGCGTCGGCGGTCTCTTCGGCGTCTGGATCGAGGAGCAGGCGATCGCCTGGGCCGCGGGCTCAGCCCTCACCATGGTCGGCGGGGCCCGGCTGATCAACGAGCTCAAGGGGTCCATCGGCCGCATCCGGGTCCCGGCCGCACTGGAACGGGTCGGCTTGCCGGCCAAGATTCTCGAATCCAACTTCGCCCGCATGGTCGTCGGCGGACTGACGTGCAAGGGGAACAGTTTCACGGCGGACACGCCCGTCCTGATGGCCGACGGGTCGAGCCGGGCGATCGCGGCGGTGCGGGTGGGTGACCGTGTCCTGGCCACCGATCCGGGCACCGGGCGCACCGAGCCGCGGGCGGTCACCGACCTGATCGCCGGATCCGGCGCGAAGGACCTGGTCGACGTCAGCACCGCCGGCGGCACGGTGACGGCCACCGTCAACCACCCGTTCTGGGTGGCCGACCCCGGCGAGTGGCGCGACGCCGGCACGCTCGCCCCCGGACAGTGGCTCCGGACCAGCAGCGGGACCTGGGTTCAGATCACCGCGGTGCGCCCGCACACCGCCGTCACCACCGTCCACAACCTCACGGTCGACGGACTCCATTCGTACTACGTCCAGGCCGGCGCCACCTCGCTCCTGGTCCACAACGACGTTCCCTGCCTCAAGCCGCTGGCCCTGGGCTACAAGAAATTCGGGGTTTACGACTGGGCACGGAAGCTGCGGTACGACCACTTCGAGGGGAACGGGAACTGGCAGGATGAGGTCAACGTGCGGCTCCGGGCCTCCGGCGCTCCGCCGATCAACGTGCTCATGTCGGGTTTCGAAGGCGGCCTGACCTCGCAAACCGGCCCGTTGGATCAGTTCCTGACAATGGCCTTCAAAGGCGCCAAGCCGCTGCGTATCGAAGACGTTCCGCCGGAGCGCTACCACCTCTACGCGGACGCCACCCAGGCCGAGATGTTCGCCATGGTGAAGGCCTTCTACGACTTTTCGAAAGGCGGCGTCGGCCGGGAACCGTGGAAGAACATCAAGTTCTTCACGAACGAGACGGACGTCGCCGCCCCCTTTCCGACGATCGACTGGTGGAACGCGGTGAAGCTTTACGGCAAGGGAGACCAGACCATGATCAATCAGCTGAACCATAAGTGGAAGAGCAAGCTCGACGGAGCCCGGTACGACTTGGAACTCGAGGCGGGAACCGTATGAGCGACGCATCGGTGTCCCCGATCGACACCCACCTCTATCCGGATCTCGCCGAGCAGGGCGGCCTCGGACCGGCCTGGCGCAATGCGGCTCGGCGGGCCGGTGTCGACCTCGAGGAGATCTCCTGGCCCGACGATTTCTTCCGGCTGAATTACGCGTCGGTCGCGACTGCGAGCGGCCGGATAGATCTGGCGACTGCCGCGAACCGGCGGGTGTTCAGCATGAACGTCAGCGTCGACGGCCGGCCCCGGTTGTGGGGCGGCAGCGACGACCTGGAACTGCTGGCCCGGGCCGCCGCCGCTTGGCGGGACGGCAGCACGATCCGGGAGATGATCGCCGCCTTCCCCTTCCTGGAGACCAGCCGCTTCGAGCAGGCCCGCGAGGACGGCAACCTGCTCGACGTGCTCTGGGAGTTCCATCTGGGGGACCCCGGCTACGAGACCATGCGGCCGGTACTGCGGGCTGCCCACGACGATCCGCGCCTGAGCCGGCTGTACCCGTCGGTGACGCACGAGACGCTCGCACGCTTCACCGTCGATCCCGATGACCGCGAGAACGGTCAGGTCGCCATCTGGCACCACGCCGGTCGCTACGAGGTCGAGACATCCTGGCAGGCCACCACTCGGCCGGCGGCGACGCCGGCCGAGGCGGTGCGCCTCGCCTCCGCCGAAATTCCCGACACCTACTGATCCATGGGAGAGAAATTGACGAAGACTCCGGCGAGGGCGGCACTGACCGCCGCTCTCATGCTCCTCGGCCTCGCGGTCGTACCGGCCAGCGCCCGGGCGGTCACCGGTGACACGGTCGATGCCACTGCCGACTACGTCCAGCCGCTAGTGGTCGGCGACGGGGCGAAGGCCGAGAACTTCTTCGGCTGTACGGCCAGTCAGATCGAGCGCGACTATGCCCTGACCACGGCTACCTGCCTGCGGGCGAGCGGCGCCGCACCGGCCACCGACGGCTCGGCGCCGCTGCGCCTGACGACGTTCGGCCGGTACCAGGTTCTCAGCGTGGGATTCCACCCCACCCGCGACGTGGCGCTCCTGCATCTGGACCAGGGCAACCTAGGCCCGACCACATCCTCGGTGCAGCTGGCCGGCACGCCGGCGGCCGCCGGGGAGACGCTGAGCGTCCTCGGCGCCGGTCGTACCGGCACGCAATGGCTCCCGAACGGGCCGCATTCCGGCTCGTTCGCGGTGCAGTCCGCGGGTGACACCGTCACACTCACCGCGACCGGTGACGCGAGCGTCTGCCCGGGCGATGCGGGCGGACCGGTCGTGCGTACCGTGTCGGGCGTACCGACGCTGGTCGCGATGGTCACCACCGCGGCCCCGGCCGGATGTCTCGGCTCGGCGGCGGAACAGGGCCATGCCGCCACCGCGGTCCGCGTCGACGACCTCGGCCTCTGGATCAAGAGCCGGACCGGCCACACGAGCTTCGAGGCCACGGATCCGGCTGTCGTGCCCAACATCTCCGCCGGCGCCGGCATGATCTACAACGTCGGTGGTGTGATCGCCTCGGTGAGCGGGCCCGAGCTCGGGATCCGCACGCAGCGGGCGCGGACCGGCACGCGGTCCGTCCTGTACTCCGGCAAGGACCTCAGCAGCATCTCGTCCTACGCCCACCTCAAGCTCGCCTCGACACCGAACATCCTGGTCGACGGCCGGACGGTACTCGAATACTCGATCTTCCCGGAGGGCGGCTCGGGCAGCCTGGCCACCGGTAACAACAGCACCTGCGTGGCCATCGATCTCGAATTCACCGACGGCACGAGGCTTCGTTCCCTCAAGGCGACCGCGAGCAACGGCGTCGACATCCATCCCTCCAAGCAGTGCGGCCACCTCACCCTCAACACCTGGAACCACGTGCGGGTGCAGATCGGCCGGGTTGCCGCCGGCAAGCGGATCAAGCAGGTCAACGTCGCCTACGACCAGCCGGCCAACCTCGGTGGCTACCGCGGCTTCATCGACGACGTCACGCTTTACCACGGTTGCGTGGCCGTCGGCGGAACCCTGTGCGCCCTCAACAACGGCGTCATCGGGAGCGGAAGCACCACTGAGCCGGCGGACCCGGCAAGTGTCTCCTTCGACGACCCGGCCCCGGTGGCCGAGCAGTCGATGGTGGACAACATGGCCTACCCCGGTGCCGAGCGGATCCTCGCCGAGCAGAAGGTGAAGCTCATCTCCGGTGACGGGCGGCTGCTGCTGGCGGACTGCTCGGTGCCGAAGACCGGCCCGTACGAGTACATCCGGCTGCGGACGTCGGATCTGACCGTCGGTACCAAGGGTCAGCTCTGCTTCGACATCGACCGGACGGTGAAGTTCGGGCGGGGGAGCGCGACGGCCATGCTCAAGCTGGAAGTGCCCGGGGCGTACGCGATTCGCAGCGACGGCTACGAGGACGGCGTCGGATCCAACATCAACGTGGTCTGGAAGACCAAGGACACGGCCCCGCAGAAGGCGTCGGTGCCCCAGAACGGCTACCTGTCGATCGGCATCGCCGCACCGGACGGCTCGGGAGTGCCGGCCACGGTGCTTCAGCTCCTGGTTCTGCCCTAGATCACCCGTGGGATGCCGGCCCGCCGAGAGGCGCGGGCCGGCGTTCCCGCGCCGGAACGGAGACGAAGTTGACCTTCAGTTACCTAACCGTTACACGCTGAACCCTTGCTTGAAACGTTGTGCAGGACTCAAGTTTGTACAAGCAATAAACAAATCTCGATGCGGGATGGCTATTCGGCGGGCCGGACCGACTACAACGGACACAAGGAGAATCTGTGCCCCGTCGACGCCTTCGACAAGTGCTCACCGCCGTCCTCTCCTCCTGTGCGGTTCTGGCCGCCACTCTGATCAGCGCGCCGGCCGCCTCCGCGGCCCCGGATGTCGCCGCCGCCGAGCCGTACTCGGTGCTCGTCTTCTCCAAGACCGCGGCCTTCCGGCACGATTCCATCCCGGCCGGCATCGCGGCCATCAAGAAGCTCGGTGCGGACAACGGGTTCACCGTTGACACGACCGAGGACGGCGCCGCCTTCACCGACGACAATCTGGCCAAGTACCGGGCGGTCGTCTGGCTTTCCACCACCGGCGACGTTCTGGACGCCGGGCAGCAGGCGGCCTTCGAGCGCTACATCCAGGCCGGCGGCGGGTACGCCGGCGTGCACGCCGCCTCCGACACCGAGTACAGCTGGCCCTGGTACGGCAAGCTGGTCGGCGCCTACTTCAACAACCACCCGGCCAACCAGCAGGCCACGGTGAAGGTCGAGGACCACGCGCACCCGTCCACCGCCTCGCTGCCGGACCGCTGGTCGCGCTTCGACGAGTGGTACAACTTCCGCACCAACCCCCGCGGCGACGTGCACGTGCTGGCCAGCCTGGACGAGTCCAGCTACAGCCCGGGCACCGGCGCGATGGGCGCCGACCACCCGACGGCCTGGTGCCGCGACTACGACGGCGGCCGGGCCTGGTACACCGGCGGCGGTCACACCAACGAGTCGTACGCCGATCCGCAGTTCCTCTCCCACCTGCTCGGCGGCATCCAGACCGCGGCCGGGGTGGTCGAGGCCGACTGCGGCGCCTCGCTGACCCCGAGCTTCGAGAAGGTCGCCCTCGACGGCAACACCAGCAACCCGATGGAGCTGGACATCGCCGCCGACGGCCGGGTGTTCTATGTGGAACGTGACGGGCGCGTGCAGATCATCAAGCCCGACACCGGCCGTACGGTGACCGCTGTCGACCTTGATGTCTTCACCGGCAACGAGGACGGCCTGATCGGGATCCGGCTCGACCCCGACTTCAAGGACAACGGCTGGGTCTATCTGTACTACGCCCGCAACGAGAGCACACCGCGCAACCTGCTGTCCCGGTTCACCGTCACCGGTGACACCATCGACGTGGCCAGCGAGAAGGTCGTGCTCCAGGTCGACACCCAGCGCAACACCTGCTGCCACGCCGGCGGCAGCATGACCTTCGACCGGGACGGCAACCTCTACCTGGCCACCGGCGACAACACGAACCCGTTCGAGTCGGACGCGTACACGCCGATCGACGAGCGGGCGGGCCGGCAGGACTACGACGCCCAGCGGTCCGCCGGCAACACCAACGACCTGCGCGGCAAGGTGCTGCGGATCCACCCCGAGGACGACGGGTCCTACACCGTGCCGGCCGGCAACCTGTTCCCGCCGGGCACCGCGAAGACGCGGCCCGAGATCTACGGGATGGGCTTCCGTAACCCGTTCCGGATCGGCATCGACCCGAAGACCAACACGCTGTACGTCGGTGACTACGGCCCCGACGCCAGCACCACCAACCCGAACCGCGGCCCCGAGGGCACCGTCGAGTGGAACATCGTCGGCAAGCCCGGCAACTACGGGTGGCCGTACTGCACCGGCGCGAACTACGCCTACAACGACTACCAGTTCCCGTCCGGGCCGAGCGGCGCCAAGTTCGACTGCGCGGCGCCGAAGAACGACTCGCCCAACAACACCGGCCTGACCGACCTGCCGCCGGCCATCGCGGCCACTGTGGACTACGACTACGGCGGCAACCCGCGCTTCCCCGAGATCGGTGGCGGCGGCGCGCCGATGGCCGGTCCGGTCTACCGGTACGACGCCGCGCTGAACTCCGACCGCAAGTGGCCGGCCTACTACGACGGCAAGGCCATGTTCGGCGAGTGGAACCAGTCGAAGATGTACACGATGCAGGTCACCGAGGACGGCAAGTCCCTGGTCGACATCAACCAGCTGCTGACCGGCATGAGCTTCATCCGGCCGATGGACTTCGAGTTCGGCCCGGACGGGGCGCTGTACCTGATCGAGTGGGGCAGCGGCTTCGGCGGCAGCAACGACGACTCCGGCGTCTACCGGATCGACTACGTCGCCGGCGACCGGGCTCCGATCGCCAACGCGAGCGCCACCCCGACCTCCGGGCCGGTGCCGTTGACGGCGAAATTCTCCAGCGCCGGCTCCCGTGACCCGGACGGCGGTGCGCTCACCTACGCGTGGACGTTCGGCGACGGCGGCACCTCGGACGAGGCCAACCCGACGCACACCTACACCAAGGCCGGCAACTACAACGCGCAGCTCACCGTCACCAACCCCAAGGGCCGTACGGCGGTGGCGAACGTGCCGGTGACGGTCGGCAACACCGCGCCGACGGTCTCCATCGAGTTCCCGCCGGACGGCGGCTTCTTCGACTGGGGCGACCAGGTCAAGTACACGATCAAGGTGACCGACCCGGAGGACGGCACCATCGAGTGTGACCGGATCCAGTTGCAGGTGCTGCTCGGCCACGACGAGCACGCCCACCCGCTGGAGCAGCACACCGGCTGCACCGGCACCGTGCAGACGGCGCTGGCCGCCGGCCACGGCGCCGAGGCCGACGTGTTCGCGGTCTTCGAGGCCACCTACACCGACAAGGGTGGCGAGGGCGGGGCGGCCCCGCTCACCGGCCGCGCCATCGAGCAGTTGCAGCCCAAGCGCAAGCAGGCCGAGTACTACACGGCCACCGGGCGGGTGCCCGGCAGCACCGGCGGCGGCGACGCCGGCGTGCAGCGGGAGACCACCACCGACACCGCCGGCGGCGGCCAGAACATCGGCTTCATCGAGGACGGCGACTACTGGTCGATCGACCCGGCCAGCCTGACCGGCGTCGACTCGATCCGCTTCCGGGCGGCCTCGGCCGGGAACGGCGGCCAGATCGAGATCCGGTCCGGTGCCGCCGACGGCCCGCTGGTCGCCACGGCGACCGTACCGGGAACCGGCGGATGGCAGACCTACGCCGACGTCACGGTCCCGGTCACCGCCGCCGACACCGAGTCCCTGTTCTTCGTCGCCCAGGACCCGGCCGGCGGCGCGGGATCGCTGTTCAACCTCAACTGGATCGACTTCCTGGGCCGGGGCGTCACCGAGAACGCACCGCCGGCGGTCAGCGCGACGGCGACGCCGGCCGGCGGCACCGCGCCGGTCACGGTCGCCTTCGACGGCACGGCGACCGACGCGGAAGGCGACACCCCGCTGACGTACGCCTGGGACTTCGGTGACGGTGGCAAGGCCGACACTCTGGACGCCAGCCACACCTACAACGCGCCGGGGAACTTCACGGCCACGCTGACCGTCACCGACAAGCGCGGCGCCAAGGCGTACGTCAATGTGCCGGTCAAGGTCGAAGCGCCGAGCACGTCCTGCTTCGGGGCGCGCTCGGACGACTTCGTGGGCGACTCGCTGAACCGCACACGCTGGTCGGTGGTGCGGGAGAACCAGACCTTCTCGGTCGGCGGCGGATCCCTGCGGCTGCCCACCATGGCGGGCGACCTCTACGGCAACCGGAACGACGCGACCAACCTGATCCTGCAACCGGCGCCCACCGGCGCCTGGCAGGCCACCACGAAGATCACCCTGCCGGTCACCGCGAACTACCAGCAGGCCGGTCTGATCGTGTACGGCGACGACGACAACTACGCCAAGCTCGATCTGCTCTTCAACGGCGCCCGCACGGTCGAGTTCATCCGGGAGACCGCCGGAACGCCACGCAACGAGAGCGGCGACAGCACGGCGGCGCCGGTCGGTGACACCTTCTACCTGAGGCTGATCAGCGACGGCACGAACCTGACGGCGCAGGCGTCGGTCGACGGGCAGAACTTCACGGCGGTCGGCCGGGCGGCCGCGCTGGCCGGCATCGTAAACCCGCGGGTCGGGGTGTTCGCGCTCAACGGCGGCACCACCGCGCCGGTGGTGGACGCGGCGGTCGACTGGTTCCAGATGACGCCGGACGAGCCGGCGGAACCCGTCACGCCGTCGGACGAATTCACCGGGGCGGCCCTCGACAAGTGCCGGTGGAACGCGGTCGTCCGGGAGGACCCGACGGCGTACCGGATCGCCGACGGTTCCCTGCGGATCGACACACCGGCCGGTGACATCTACGGCGGGGGCAACACCGCGCCGAAGAACTTCATCCTGCAGAAAGTGCCGTCCGGCGACTGGACCGTGGAGACGAAGGTCGACGGGAGCGCCCTCAACGAGCGGTACCAGCAGGCCGGTCTGATCGTCTACGGCGACGACGACAACTACGTCAAGCTCGACTTCGTCGTCGACAACGAGGCGGGGCAGGCGGTGAGCCGGCGCATCGAGTTCCGCAGCGAGCTCGGGGCGACGGTGCAGGATCCGCAGCCCCAGACCGGCAACCTGGCCTCGGGCGTGTGGCACCTGCGGCTGGCCAAGGCCGGCAACACCTACACGGCGTCCTACTCGGCCGACGGTACGGCGTGGACGGCGCTCCCGGCGCTGACCAACGCCGCCGTCTCCAAGGTGGGGCTGTACAGCATCGGAACCAGCCAGAGCGCGGCGAAGACGGTGGCGTTCGACTACTTCCGGCTCACCGCGGCCAACGCCGACACCACCGCGCCGGTGACCGCGGCGTCGGTGTCGGGCACACCGGTCGACGGCTGGCACACCGGTGACGTCACGGTCACCCTGACCGCGACGGACGCCTCCGGCGTCGACAAGACGGAGTACCAGGTCGACAGCGCCACCACCTGGACGGCCTACACAGCACCGATTCCGGTCGCCGGCGACGGCTCGCACGAGGTGCGGTTCCGGTCCACCGACAAGGCCGGCAACGTGGAGACGGCCAAGTCGGTCGCGGTGAAGATCGACACCACGGCTCCGCTCACGACGGCGTCCTTCGCGCCGGCCAACGACAACGGCTGGCACGCCGGGGCCATCCCGGTCACGCTGACCGCGGCCGACGCCGGCTCCGGAGTCGGCCAGCTGGAGTGGTCGCTGGACGGCGGCGCCTGGACCCCGTACACCTCGCCCGTGGACATCAAGGGGGACGGGCAGCACGAGCTGCTGTACCGCTCCACCGACAAGGCGGGAAACGCGGAAACCCTCAAGTCCGCGGTCGTACGGATCGACGGCACCAAGCCGACGCTGCTCGTATCCGGGGTGGCGCACGGCCAGCTCTACGGCGACAGCCAGGACGTGCGCATCTCGTGGCAGGCGGTCGACCCGACCTCGGGCGTCCAGAGCACCACGGCCACGCTGAACGGCCAGGCGTACACGAACGGGGCGCTGCTGGCCCTGTACGAACTGCCGCTCGGCCTGCACGACCTGACCGCCACCGCGGTCGACAAGGCGGGCAACCGCACGACGACCACCGTCCAGTTCTACGTCACCACCTCGTTCCGGGACATGCAGAACCTGCTGGACCGGTTCAAGGCGACGAGCCGGCTCTCGGCCAAGGCCCACAAGGACCTGACCAAGAAACTGGACGCGGCCCGCAAGGCCGAGGCCTCCGGCAAGGACGACAAGGCCATCAAGGAGCTGACCGCCTTCAAGACCCTCGTCAACGACAAGAAACTGGTCACCGACACCGACGTCCGTGACACGCTGCTCCGCGACGCCGACGCGATGATCGTCCGCCTCGGCGGCACGGCCAGCGCCGCCGGCGTGAAAGCGAACGACGGCAAATCGGTGAAGGGCGCCGGCCGCCTCGGCGGCGATCCGACCCGCATCGCCGCGAAGCGCTGATGTTCCAGGAGCCCGCCCCGTCACGACGGGGCGGGCTTCGCCCTTTTCGCGGAGGGCGGCGTACTTACTGTTCCGAACCCTGCCCGTCGCCGGGGACCCGATCGTCAGGAGGAGGTCAGGTGGGCCGCGAACCGTTCGGCGATGTCGCGGTCGAGGGCGTCCGGCACCGGCTGCACGCCGTGCCCGACCGTGCCGGTGGCGATGGCGGCGAGCGACGCCGCCTGCAGCGTCAGACCGAGATCCATGGCCTCGATCGGGTTGCCGCCGGCCGCGACCAGGTTGATCATGCGGGTCTCGGCCAGCACGACGACCCGGCGGCCGTCGGCGAGCCGGTGCTCCCGGTGGTAGGCCCCGGTGTCCGGGCCGGGCGTGCCGAGCAGCCCCAGATCCACCTCGTCGCCGCGGTGGCCGACGCCGGCCAGGACCACGCCGTCGCGCAGGAGCTCGATCTGCGCCGGCCCGAGCACGCCGGGCCTTCCGGTGGCCAGGAAGATCAGGTCGGCGCCGGGAAGCAGATCCTCCGCCGGCCCGGTGCCGTGCCCTTCGAGGGCGGCTTCGAGGCTGCGGTACGGGTCGACCTCGGCCACCGACACCCGCGCCCCGAGCAGGCGCAACGTCTGCGCCACCCCACGACCGCACGGGCCGTGGCCGACGACCACGGCGTTCGCGCCCGGCAGCATGCGGTTGGTGGCGTTCATGAAGCCCTGCACGACGCTCTGCCCCACCCCGAAGCGGTTCTCGACCAGCTGCTTGAGCGGGCTGTCATTGATCACCACCACGGGGAAGGGGACGCCGGCGTGGCCGCCCTCCCGCAGCCGAAGCCCGCCGGTGGTGGTCTCCTCGGTGCCGCCCCGGAACTGCCGGGGGACGCCCCGGGCGAGAAGGCCCAGCGTCAGGTCGGCCCCGTTGTCCAGCAGCAGATCCGGCTCGAGGTCGAGGATCCGGTCGACCTGCGGATCGTCGCCGGAGGCGTACACCTCGACGCCGATCGCCCGCAGGGCCGCGGCCACCTCGGGCTTGGTCGTGCCCGGCGAGCCGGTAAGGCGCACGTGGGCGCCGGCCCGGACGAGGAGAGTGGCCAGCACGGCGGTCTTCGGTTCGATATGAAGGCACATTCCCACACGTACGCCGGCGAACGCCGCCCCGGACCGGCTCATGGTCTCGTGCAGCAGGGGCATGTGGGCGGCCGCCCAGCGGACAGCCGGGTGTTCGTACGAGGACAGCAAGGACTCAGAAATCATGTCGGTTGTCTTCCATTCGTCGGCGGGCAAAGAAAAGGGCCAGCCGCTTCTACTGGTAGAAGTCCATGCGGTACGAGTGGTCACCGAACACGGCCCGGCGCCGCAGAGGGCGCACGCCGGGCGTCGAAGTCATGCGGCGATGGTAGCGGAGGTCCGGCCATGTACGAAGACCCGTTCGAGACGAGCGAGCGGGCGGCGCTGCGGGAAGCGATGGCGTCGTTCGTGAGCAAGGAAGTCACACCCCACCTGGGCGAGTGGGAGCGGGCCGGTGAGATACCGCGCGAGCTCCACCGGCGGGCCGCGGCGGCGGGTCTCTACGGCATCGGGTTCCCCGAAGAGCACGGCGGTGACGGCGGCGACACCGTGGACGTGGTGGTGGCGACCGAGGCGTTCCTGGAGGCCGGTGGCTCGTCGGGATGCCACGCGGCGCTGTTCACGCACGGGATCGCGCTGCCGCACATCGTGGCTTCCGCCGACCGCGGGCTGATCGACCGGTTCGTGCGGCCGGCGCTGGAAGGCTCGAAGATAGCCGCGCTGGGCATCACCGAGCCGGAAGCCGGGTCGGATGTCGCCGCGCTGCGGACCACGGCAGTGCGGGACGGGGATTTCTATGTGGTGAACGGGGCGAAGATGTTCATCACCTCGGGGACGCGGGCGGATTTCGTGACAACCGCGGTGCGTACGGGCGGTCCCGGCGCCTCGGGCATCAGCCTGTTGGTCGTGGAGAAGGGCACGCCGGGGTTCACGGTGTCGCGGCGGCTCGACAAGATGGGGTGGCTCTGTTCGGACACGGCGGAACTGTCGTTCGCGGATTGCCGGGTGCCGGCGGGCAATCTGATCGGCGACGGATTCTCGCTGATCGCTCAGGTGTTCGTGCCGGAGCGGATCGTGGTGGCCGTTCACGCGTACTCGATAGCGCAGCGATGCCTTGATCTGAGCGTGGAACATGCGCGGAACCGGTCGACGTTCGGCAAGCCGCTCGCCGCGCGGCAGGTGGTGCGGCACAAGCTCGTGCAGATGAGGCAGCGCATCGAACTGGCCCGGACCTATACGCGGCAGGTGGCGCTGCGGCACGCGGCCGGCGACATGGTCGTGGGCGAGGCCTGCCTGGCCAAGAACGCCGCCGTGGACGCCTGCAAATACGTGGTCGACGAGGCGGTCCAACTCCACGGCGGCATGGGCTACATGCGCGAGTCAGAAGTCGAGCGCCACTACCGCGACGCGCGAGTCCTGGGAATCGGCGGCGGGGCCAGCGAGGTGATGGCCGACCTCGCCGCCAGACTCTTCGGGTACAGCGGTTAGTCGTCGCTGTACTTCTTCACCGTCGCGGTGATGAGAGACCCCGACTCGACCGTGGAACCCGGCGTGAGATCCTGCCCGAGCACGACCCAATTCGCGTCGATCACCGGCAGGCGGTGCGCTCCGGTGGCATCCTTGGCCGGAGCGACGACGAGACCGGCCGCGCGCCACAAGTCCTGTGCGGACTGGTAGTCCAGTCCTACGCCCTTGGGCACCTTGACCTTGGCTGGGGCTGCTTTTGTGGTGGCCGCCTTTGTCGGGACCGCTTTCGTGGTGGCCGGAGCGGCCGCCGGGGCGGAAGTACGCAGCTCCGCGGGCTGGGCGGGAACAGCGGATGTCGTCGCTGTCGCTGCCGGCGTGGCCTGTTGAGCTGACGCCTGCGCGGCGGCGCCCTGCGCGTATCCATCCGCGAAACTATCCTTGGCATCGCCGCTGGAAACTGCGGCGATCACAGTGCCGCCGACGCAGAGGATGAGCACGGCGCCTACGCCACCGAGAATCCATGGCAGCTTGCTGCGCCTCTTCTGTGGCGGCACCTACCAGGAGGGCGGGGGCTGCTCATGATGGGGCGAAGGATAGGACACGAGTTCTCCTGGAAGCGACCGGGCGTTGCGAGCCGTATTGAATCGGTTTTGGCGACGCTCAGTCGGGGCTTCGCGTCCGCCGGTCCCAACTTAGTGCGGGATCGGGACCGGCGGTGTCGGTCGTTCGGAGCCGTTTCTAACCGTATGGGTTGAAGGGGATGCCGGACGGCTTGGCGGCGTTCAGCAGGTATTCGAAGGAGCCGTCCTTGATTTTGATGGTGGCGGAGCCGAAATTGGCGGTCATCAGTTTGTCGCGCAGGGTCAGACTCGGATATCCGTTCCAGTCGACGAGGGCCGGGTAGCGCCAATTGTGGTAGTGGTTCTCCGGCGGCTCGTCGTTGCCGTTGGCCAGCCGGAAGAAGTGGGTGGAGGCGCCGTCCTTGTGGTAGACGACCTTCGGGTGGCTGCCGTCGAACCGTACCTGGGAACGGGTGTAGGTCACCTGCGAACTGTGCTGGGTCGTGGTGACGTACTCGACCTGATCTGACGTTTGGCTGACCCAGGAAATCACGTGTTCCCAGTCGTGGCGGTGGCCGCCGAGGCCGCTGCCGGCGACGGCCTGGTCCTTTTCGAAATAGCTGGCGTAGACGATGGCGCACCAGCCGTTGTTGCATTTCGAGCGGGCGTACGTCTGGGAATTGTCGAGGTCCCATTGGTCGCGGCAGGAACCGTTGACGGCGCCGGTGGTGTTGAGGCCGCCGTTGAGCGTGCCGTCGGGGCCGATGGCGGGGACGGCGTAGCAGCCGTCGGTGTCGTAGTCGTACGCGGGGGAGAACGACTGCTCGTATCCGCCGGCGTTCTGGGGGAGGTTGTGGGGAGGGTCGGCCAGGGCGGGGGAGGCCGCGACCAGGACCATGAGGGCGGCGAGGCCGGAGACGGCCCCGAGGCGTACAAGGCGCATGGCTGATCTTCGCGGTTTCGATTTAAAAGCGTCAATAGATGGGCCGTGAACACATGGCGGCGGCCGGGTCCTTAGGCTGGAGGCATGAAGGTTCTGTCCATCCAGTCGGCGGTCGCCTGGGGCCACGTCGGCAATTCGGCGGCCGTGTTCCCGCTGCAGCGCATCGGCGTCGAGGTCGTGCCCGTCTATACGGTCAATTTCTCCAACCACACGGGGTACGGGGCGTGGCGTGGCCCGCTGATCCCGCCCACCGACGTGGCGGAGGTGCTGCTGGGCGTCGAGGAGCGGGGCGTGTTCCCGCAGATCGACGCGGTGCTGTCGGGCTACCAGGGCGGAGTCGGCATCGGCGACGTGATCGTCGACGCGGTGCGCCGGGTGAAGGAGGCCAACCCGGCGGCGGTCTACGCGTGCGACCCGGTCATGGGAAACGCGAAGTCGGGCTGCTTCGTGGCCCCGGAGATCCCCGAGCTGCTGCGCGACCGGGTGGTGCCGGTGGCCGACATCATCACGCCGAACCAGTTCGAGCTGGGCTTCCTGACGGGCACCGAGCCGGCGAGCATCGAGTCGACGCTGGAGTCGGCCGACCTGGCCCGCGAGATGGGCCCGTCGACGGTGCTGGTGACGAGCGTGGAACGGCCGGACCGCCCCGAGGGCACGATCGAGATGCTGGTCGTCGACCCGGCCGGTGCGTGGCTGGTGAACACGCCGCACCTGCCGTTCAAGGCGAACGGGTCGGGCGACGTGACGGCGGCGTTGTTCACCGCGCATTACGTGGCCACCAAGGACGCGGCGGTGGCACTGGAGCGTACGGCGTCAAGCGTCTTTGATTTGATCGAGACGACGTATCGCTCCGGCCAGCGCGAATTGCAGCTGATCGAGGCGCAGGAGTTCTACGCCAACCCGCGGATGCAATTCAAGGCCGAGCGGGTCCGCTGATTCGCCGTCCGGGCGCCGACGCGCCCGGACGGTCAGCTGATTCAGTCAATTCGTGTCGGCTTCGACGAGGGCGGGCCGCCGCCGCAGAAGCTCGGCGCGTTCCCCTTCCGGGATCGTCATCGACTCGGCCAGAACGGCGGCCAGCGCATCCACGTCTGAGCTCTCGACGTCGCGCGGGAAAAGCCACCGGATGTTATCGTCGCGGGTGATCAGGTCGATCGTGAAACGGCCGTCCTTGCCCGCCGGGGCCGTGCTCCGCACGTATCGCACTTGGTCGAGTGGGATGTCCTGGCGGAGCTCGCCCTGCTCGAGGAACGCGGTCGCCTTGGCGGTGATGACGCGGCGATCCGTGACGGCGACCAGGTCCCTGTCCGCCATTTTGTCCTTGGCGCCGCCCAGCATCCCCTTGGCCCCGCTGACGATCGACGAGATCGAACCGGCGCCGTCGAGCTGATCGGGGAAGCCGAGAACCCGTACCGTCTCGCCGTCCTCCAGGAACCAGCGGAGAATGCGCAGGCTCTTCCCGTGGTCCAGCGCCCGGGATGCGCAGACGATCTCGGGAACGTCGAGCGGAGGAATCGGCGGGTGAAGAGCGTCGGCAAGAGGTTCGAGCGCCTCGAGAAGACGGGCCGAGGTTTGCCGGGTCGCGTTCGAGTCCTTTCGCATTCCCGGCAACGCCAATGTGTCGCGGCCGGGTAGCTCGGCGACAATGCGAAGCTCACGCGTCAGCGCGTCGACGACCCTCGTCGTCTCGGCGAGCGCGGACTTGAGCTCTTCGCCGGTGTCGCGTGCGATGGCTTCCACGAGCAGAGCCTCGGCCGCGTCCTCGGCACCCGCGGCTCTCGCACGCCCGGCGTGGAGCGCCTGATGCCCGGTCCACGCTTTGACGGACGAGAGCAGAGCATGGGCGTCGAAGAGGATCGCCTCGGCGTTCGTCTCGAGGTACTCACGGCGAGCCCGTCGATCGAGCCGGTGGATCTGGCGGATGTGGCTGTCCACGTTCAGCCGGTACAGGTCACGCTGCTTGCGAAGTGCGGCCTCGCTGCCCGCGATGCTGTCCCACAGGGAGGCGGGCACAGACTCGATTTCCCGCGCTTTGTCGATGGCGCGATCGACGCTGGCAACGAGAGCTGTCAATTCGGCCCACTGCTCGTGGCGAATGGTCGTGAGTACTTGACTGGTCAGTGCGATGTTCGTTCGCGTGAGGCCGGTGATCTCGCTGAGCTGCATTTGGAGTTCCACCATGGCGAGCGCCGGCCCGATAGCGGCAACGCTCTGCGCCACGCCCACCGCGGAGACCGGGATGAACCGGGCCTGGGCGACGATCCGGCCGTTGGCGAAGATCGCTCCGAGGTTGGCGCCGTCCTTGACGGCGAGCGTGCCGCCCGCTTTCAGCAGGGCCGTCGTCGCGTCGCTGACGCGGTAGAGCCCCTGTGCGCCGGCGAAGGCGTTGCCGAGGTTGCCGGCCACGCTCGCCGTGTTCCCGATCGAGGCCAGGACGGTGGAGATCCGTTGACGGTCGCCGGCCGGTACCAGGCCGAAGTCGATCAGATCGAGCTTCAGCTCCGGGGGCACCTCGCCGAAGACGACAGCGATCCCAGGGATCACCTCCGCCAGGACGGTCGATGCCTCGGCCGTGTCGCCGTCCGTGGCTTCCGGGACCTCGGTCGACCCCGAGTTGTCCTGCATGAGTTTCCTCCCGTATCGCCGTGCATTGTGCTGGATCATCGAAGGCACGCCGATCCGAACCTAGGATGCGCCCGGCGCGGTGGCTGCTGGTCGTTCGTCGCTGATGTCGGAGCCGTACGGCGGAGCGTCGCAGTCAGGGCTCACCCGGCGCCGTGCGCAAGGACCCTCTCGGGTTCACCGTGGTCGCGGGCGACCGGGTCGGCATGAGGCAGCGCGGCGACGGGGTCACCGCGAATGACCTCCGGCTTGCTCGAAAGCGGGCCGGAGGGGCACGCCCCAGGTGTCGATGGTGATGCCGCTGATCGTTGTGGTGGCTCGGCGGTCGTCCGCGGACGGGTAGACCAGCGCCGCGTACTTTGTTCCGAGCCGGTGGGCGTAAGTGAAAAGCTGATAGATCTCGTCGGTTGAGGGCGATTGCCGCCACGGCCGGTATTTGGCGTCGTACACGCCGGTCGGCCGGCCCTTTTCCAGCACGACGAAATCGGCGCGGGCGGTCGGGCCGGGGCCGTCGTCGGTCAGCGGGATCCGGTGTTGCGGGGACACCACAGAACCGGGACTGCGGTCCGTCAGCCATTGCTCGACGTAGTTCTCCCAAATCCTGGTCATGGTGAAGAGGACGCTCACGCCGGAGACGCCGGCTCCCGTGGGCAGAGTCGTCCGGTCGTCCAGGATCAGGCGCGCCAGGTCGAGTGTTCCGCGGTAGCGGGCCGGCGCGGCGTGTTCCGGCAGGGGCCCGGACGTGTCCCCGATGCCGCGGAACACGGGCACCAGGCCGCGCAGGCGGGCGGTCACGCTCTCGTCCTGGAGCGGAAGGGTGCCCAGGCGGCGGAGCGCGGTCGCCACCAGCCGATTGGCGGGCACGTCGGCGGTCAGCCGGTTCGCCACCGTAGCCAGGCGGTCCGGGCGGCCGGCGTGCCGCTTGAGGTGGACGGCCGGCATGGGCACCCCGGGGTAGGGCGGCCGGCTGAACGACTGCCGCTGATAGGCCTTGACCAGCCCCTGCCCGGCGACGAGCTCGGCCTGACGCACGAAGGCCAGCGCGATGAGATCCATCAAGCTGTGACCGCCGAGACCGGGCGCGGCCGTCTCCTCGAGAAGGAGGGGCCGGCGGCCGTACAGCAGCAGGTTCGCCAGGTCGTGAAACGGGAACCGGCATCCGAGGTCGACGACCCGGCCGCTGCCCAGCACGAAGCGTCCCACGTACGGGCCCGGCTGTATCTCGTACCGTCCGGGAACCATCGTCGGCGCCAGGCGCTCGATGACCCGGGGCCGCTCGCCGTGCCGCGATCCCCGCGCCATCTGGGCGAGCTCGCCCGCCTCGGCGGCCGTCAGGTCGGCGGTCGTCGTGGCGTACTCGATCAGCTCGAGCACATCAGGTCAGCTCCCCGATGAGGGCGCGCACGTCCGCGTCCAGCCTGGACAGCTCGGCGGGCCGCTCGAACCAGTACTCGGCGAGGTAGGGGCGGAGCTGGTAGGCCCAGACACGCTCGGCGGCGGCCGCGTCGAGAGCTTCGGTCATCCAGTACGAGTGGCCGGGGCTCACCGGCGCGTCCGGTCCGACCCGGTCGCGGATCAACCGGAACACCCCGAGGGCGAGTTCGGCGTTGTCCATCGAGCGGCTCTGCGCCCAGTTGGCCAGCACGGTCTCGTCGGGCAGCAGGGGAAAGGCGTTGAACCGGCGGCGCAACGCGAAGTCCAGCATGGCCAGGCTGCGGTCGGCGGTGTTCATCGTGCCCAGGAGGAACACGTTGCGCGGCACCGACACACGCCGTTGCGAGTACGGCAGCCGCACCTCGGCCCCGCGATACTCCAGCAGGTACAGCAACTCGCCGAACACCGCGGCGAGATCGGCCCGGTTCATCTCGTCGATGATCATGACAAAGGTCTGGTCGGGTGCCTTGGCGGCCCGCTGACACAGCTGCAGAAAGACCCCGTCCCGTACGGCGTAACGCAGCCCCGTCTGACTCTCGTCGGGCCGCAGGCCCTCGATGAAATCCTCGTACGAGTAAGCCGGATGGAACTGGGTCAGCTCGATGTGGTCCGGTGAACTCGCGAGATGGCGGGCGAGAAGCCGCGCCACGTGGGTCTTGCCGGTGCCGGGCGGCCCGTGGAAGACGGCCTGCCGCATGCCGATGGTCAGCGCCTCCACCCACCGGTCCACCTGCTCGACCGGAAGGTAACCGCGCGCGGCGACCTCCTCGGTGGTGAACCCGCCGGACAGCGCCACCTCTTCGGCCGGGCCGGTCTCGGGCGTGGCGGCCCGCTTGATGGCGGTGAGGACGGCGTCGGCTTCCTGGGGTACGACGCCGTGCCGCTCCCGCCAGGCCCGCAGGTCGGTGCAGAAGCGGTCGTAGTCCTCCGGGCTGCGCGCCTTGTAGCGGGCGCCGGTCACCTCGGCGAGACCGGACATCGTGGCGTTCATGCAGATGCCGAAGCGCTCGGGGTCACGCAGGTAGAGCAGGAAACTGGGCAGCGACGAGCCGGCGTGCGCGAAGAGCGGCCGGTTGCCGTAGATGGCGCCCAGCGTGGCCACGGCCTCGTCGATCGGCTCCGACCACAGCCGGTCGAGCATGCGGTTGAAGGTGGCGGGGTCGCTGCCCAGCTTGCTCATGATCGCCCCGGTGAACCCGGGCGTGAACCGGTCGTACCGGTCCTGCCCGGCCTTGGCATGCCGGTTGATCAGGCGGCCGAGGGCCACGATCCGCTCGGCGTCGAACTGCCCGCGGTTCTCCTCGATGTATCGCCGAACCGCATCCTCGGCGGCAACCCGCGCCGGCACGAACTCCGGCCCGAAATTCCCGCGAACGTCATCGACCACCGCGGCGGTCTCGCTGTCGAGCATGCCCGCAGTTCTAGCAGACAGCCACACGATGACGAGCGTTGGTCAGCGAGGTCGCGGCCGATGACCCGACCTGTCAGGGAAGGGAGCCGAGCCAGAGACGGGCTTCCCGGTACGCCTCGAGGCTGGACTCTCCGATCACCTCGGTTGCCGCGAAGACGCGTACCCCGTCAATTCTTTCGACCGTCCGATTGCGGCGCAGCTGACGCAGCACGGCCGGGTCGACGCCGGTCAGGTAGAGGCGGCCGCCGGCGTCGGCCAGCCGCGACGCGTAGTCGGACAGGACGGCGAACGCGGTGGCGCCGAGCATGGCGCGGCCGCGCAGCCGGAGGACGACGACCGGTTGTTCGGCATCCGCGGGATCGGGCAGACGCGCTTGGAGGGTACGGGCGCCCGCGTAGAACAGGCTTCCGTAGACGTCCAGCATCGTGACCTCCCGGGACTCCAGCCGTCGCGGCGCCGTCTGTTCGACGAAGGCGCCGTCGTCGCGCGGCGTCAGGCGTACCACCCGCAAGTCCGCCGCCTCACGGTTGAGCTGCATGAGCAGGGACAGCGCGACCCCGACCCCGACGGCGGCGGCCACCGGCAGGAACAGCGTGGCGACGAAGGTCGCGAGCACGGCGATCCGCGAGATGGCGCCGGTGCGGACGATGGCCCGCAGGTCGGCGGCCCGGAAAGCGCCGATCGCGGCGACGATGAGCACGGCGGCCAGGGTCGACATGACCACGGCGCCGACCAGGCCGGAGAAGAGCAGCAGCAGTACGGCCATCCACAGGCCCGAGAAAACGGCGGCCCCACGGTCGGCGGCGCCGGCGGCCACGTTGAGCGCGGTACGGCCGACCGAACCGCCCACCGGCTGGCCGCGGAACAGCCCGGCGAGCAGGTTGCCCACGCCCTGAGCGAGGAAGTCACGGTTCGGGTCGGCTCGCGTCCGGTCCGGGTTGGGGGCCGACTCGCTGACCCCGGCCCCCTGCACCAGGACGACGAGGGCGACCGCGAACGCGCCGGCGAGCAGGCTGAAGGAAAAGTCCGAGAGCTTGAGCAGTACGGGCGTCGGCAGCCCACCTGGAATGGCGCCGACCACGGGCACGTCAGCGTGCAGGACCGCGACGGCGACGCTGGGTACGATCAGCGTCACCAGCGTCGAGTAGGCCGCGAACCGGGTACGCCGGAAAGCCACGAGCACCACCAGGGCGAACAGCCCGGCCAGCAGAGCGCCGATGTTCACCCGGCCGAGATGCCGCAGCAGATCCCACGCCTTGGCCAGGGCGAACGGCCCGGTCGCGGCGGCGCCGGCAAGAACCGGAAGCTGCGCCAGAACGATGTTGACGGCCACCCCCGACAGAAAACCGATCATGACCGAGTGGGGTACGAAGCGCAGGTACCGCCCGAGCCGGAACAGCCCGGCCAGAACCATCAGAGCCCCGGCCAGCAGGGTCAACATGAAAAGCGCCCGAGGACGGTCGGCGCCGGGAACATCGGCCAGCGCGGAACCGGCGGCGACGGCCGCGGCACTGGTCGTCGTGATGACCATGAGCCGGCTCCCCGCCGTGAGGCCACCGCCGACCGGTCCGAAGATGCTGGCGTAAAGCCCGAAGACCGGATTCACACCGGCCAGAACGCTGGCCGCCATGCCGTCGGGCACGCCACTGACGGCACCGGTCAGCCCGGCCACCACATCCCGGCGAACCGAACTGCGCCGGGGCACCGTTCGACGCACCCAGTGCCCGACCCGGCCGGTGATCGCCACGCCCGCGATTGTCAGCGCCCCTCCCCGCCCGGACATCACGCGGAACGGATGAGACGCGGCCGGGAGCATGGGCTGGGCGCGCGGAGGACCTTGCTTGCTGGTAGACAAGTGTCCATGTCGGAAGCGAACGAAGATCAGCGGGCGTTGTTCGGGCAGTCGACCGCGGTCTTCGCGTCGCTGGCCGGGCCGGAGCATGTGGTGGAGACGGCGAGTGCCGCATTCAGGGAAAGCCCAGGTCTCCGTGAGCGGCTGGACCGGGTCTATCGCACCGGCGAGCCCTTGACGTTGCGTGATGTCCGCGTCGAGGAGGCGTCGTTCGATTTCACCCTCGAGCCGCGGCGGAACGCGGACGGTGAAGTGATCGGCGTTCATCTGATCGGGGTGGAGACCACTCAGGTCAAGCAGGCCCAGCGGCTGATGGCCGAACACCGGGCCCTGCTGGAGCAGATCGCCCGGCAGGCGCCGCTGGCCGACGTGCTCGACGGGATGGCCCGCAGCATCGAAGAGCTCGCGCCGCACGAGGTGGTGGTCTCCGTGCTGCTCGCCGACCCTGACGGGCGGCATCTCCGGCACGGCGCGGCGCCCAGTCTGCCGGATTTCTACAACGAGGCCATCGACGGGATCGCCACCGGCGAAGGGGTGGGTTCCTGCGGCACCGCGGCTCACCGGCGGGAGCCGGTGATCGTCACCGACATCGCGGCCGACCCGTTCTGGGACGACTTTCGGGAACTGGCCGGGCGGGCCGGTCTGGCTGCCTGCTGGTCCACGCCGATCCTGGCTCGCGACGGTGACCTGCTCGGCACCTTCGCCATGTATCACCGGGTCCCGCGCGTGCCGCGGGAGGCGGACCTCGCTCTCGCCCGCGTCTTCGCCGGCACCGCCGCCCTGGCCATCGAACGCCACCGGGCCGAAGCGCGCGCCCAGGCGGCCAACGACGAACTGGCCGAGGCGGCGCGGGAAGCCGATGAGCGTGCCACCGCCGCGGCCGAGCTCGCCGCGCGGCTGAAAGCGGCGGCCGCCGCGCAGGCGGCCGCGCCTCACCCCGAGCACTGCCAGCTCGGTGGCGCCCAGCCGTGCGCCGCCCCAGCCGAGATCAAACTCGCCGATTCCTGGGGCGACGCGGCGTGGGGCTGCCCCGACCACGTCGAAGAGGCGATCATCAACGTGCGTTCCGTCTTCATCGCCAGCGAGGAACTGGGCGGCCTGGCCGCCTACGTGAACCGCACCTGACCGCCAACGCCGACAACCCGATCAAGCGGCGAGCGTCCCCTCACAGGCCGAGCGCGGTCCCGGCTCGCCCGGGTGGCGGCCGAGGTGCCGGGCGCGGCCGAGGTGCCGGGCGCGGCGAGGTGGCCGGCGTGGCGGGCGTGGCGGGGTGGCGGGCGTGGCGGGCGTGGCGCGGCGAGGTGCCGGACGTGGCCGCGGTGGCAGGCGTAGCGGGGTGGCGGGCGTGGCGGGGCGAGGTGGCGGGCGTGGCGGGACGAGGTGTAGCGGGCGTGGCCGAGGTGGCGGGCCTTTGACGACGTGGCCACCGCCGGCGCCGAGCAGGCCTTCACCGAGGAGGGCGTCGCGGACCGGGCGGTGGCCGCCTTCGACCTTGACCAGGAGTTACCGAGGGTCAAGGGCAGCCGCTTTCAGCGCTGGGTCTACTTCACAGGATCGAGGAGCGCCCGCCACAACGGCCACGCCGCCCTGATCCGCGAGCGCATGGACGGGGTCACCGGCTGATCCGAGGTCGAGGGCCTTGCGGAGGGTAGCCAGCGCCCCAAGCGCCGGGCGCGCGGTCGGGGTTCGGGCGGGATGGTGCCGAGCTGGCGCGGGGCGGGGCCGGGCGCCAGCTCGGGTGTGCGGTCAGTCGGTGCCGGACTCCATGGCGGCCTGGTCGAGGAGGGTGTCTTCGGTGGGTGCCTCGGCGCCGCGGGAGGCGATTTCCTCGGCGCCGCCGGCGGGGAGGGCGCCTACCAGGCCCTGGGGGCTGCCGACCATGCCCAGCAGGGCGTACTGCTCGAGCTTGGCTCGGGAGTCGGCGATGTCGAGGTTGCGCATGGTCAGCTGGCCGATGCGGTCGGCGGGGGCGAACGCCGGCGTGTCGGTTCGCTCCATCGACAGCTTGTCGGGGTGGTAGCTGAAGGCCGGGCCGGTGGTGTCGAGCACCGAGTAGTCGTCGCCGCGGCGCAGGCGCAGGGTGACCTCGCCGGTCACGGCGTTGCCGACCCAGCGCTGCAGGGACTCGCGGAGCATGAGCGCCTGCGGGTCGAGCCAGCGGCCCTCGTACATGAGGCGGCCCAGCTTGCGGCCCTCGGTGTGGTAGCTCGCCAGCGTGTCCTCGTTGTGGATGGCGTTGACCAGGCGCTCGTACGCGATGTGCAGCAGCGCCATGCCGGGCGCCTCGTAGATGCCCCGGCTCTTGGCTTCGATGATCCGGTTCTCGATCTGGTCGGACATGCCCAGGCCGTGGCGGCCGCCGATCGCGTTCACCTCGAGCACCAGGTCGACCGGGGAGCCGAACTCTTTGCCGTTGACCGTGACCGGCCGGCCCTCGACGAAGCCGATGGTGACGTCTTCGGCCGCGATCGCCACCGACGGGTCCCAGAAGCGGACGCCCATGATCGGGTCGACGATCTCGATGCCGGTGTCGAGGTGCTCGAGGGACTTGGCCTCGTGGGTGGCGCCCCAGATGTTGGCGTCGGTCGAGTACGCCTTCTCGGTGGAGTCACGGTAGGGCAGGTCGTGGGCGAGCAGCCACTCGCTCATCTCCTTGCGCCCGCCGAGCTCGGTGACGAAGTCTTTGTCGAGCCACGGCTTGTAGATGCGCAGCGACGGGTTGGCCAGGAGACCGTACCGATAGAAGCGCTCGATGTCGTTGCCCTTGAACGTCGAGCCGTCGCCCCAGATCTGCACCTGGTCGGAGAGCATGGCCCGGACGAGCAGGGTGCCGGTGACGGCCCGGCCCAGCGGTGTGGTGTTGAAGTACGTCTTGCCGCCGGAGCGAATGTGGAACGCGCCGCAGGCCAGGGCGGCCAGCCCTTCCTCGACGAGGGCGGACCGGCAGTCCACCAGGCGGGCGACCTCGGCGCCGTAGGTGAGGGCGCGATCGGGCACGGAGGTCACGTCGGGCTCGTCGTACTGGCCGATCTCGGCGGTGTACGCGCAGGGCACGGCGCCCTTTTCACGCATCCACGCGACCGCGACCGACGTGTCGAGGCCACCGGAGAAGGCGATGCCGACCCGCTGGCCGACCGGGAGAGAGGACAGAACCTTGGTCACGGGCTAGATTATGCACGCTCCCGCATTTTCATGCAAAGCGCACCGCCCGGGCCATCAGCGATACCCCCGGAAGAGACTGCACGGGCAGGAATCGCTCGGTGACGATGACCGCGCTCAGGGCGGCGTTCACCAGCGGGTTCATCTTGCGCAGATCGCTGGTGGTGGACCTCTTGCGGGTGTACGCCGCGCCGGGGCGCAGCAGCACGTTCCAGCTCCAGAGCCGTTCGACGCGGAGGCCGCCGTTCTCCAGGACCGTGCGCAGGGTGTCGCGCGTGTAGCGGCGGAGGTGCCCGACCGCCACGTCGTGCGCGGACCACAGCTTCATGTCGCACGGAACGGTGATCAGCGCGCTGCCGCCGGGGCGCAGGACCCGGCGCATTTCGGCGACAACCCGCTCGTCATCGTCAATGTGCTCGAGAACGTCGAATGCGACGACAAGGTCCACCGATGCGGAACTGAAGGGGAGATGCCGGCCATCTCCGCGCACGGTGGTCAATGCGCGTTTCCGGGCGGCCACGGCACCGTCGTGACCGTATTCGACGGCGATCGGCGACCAGCCGTGTTTCTGCAGGACGCGGGTGTTCCCGCCGCCCGCGGCGCCGATGTCCAGGGCCTTGGACGGGGGCCCGGGCAGGCGGCGCAGGTTGCGGGCGAGAAGGGCCCGCCTTTCCCGGTACCACCAATGCCGATCTTCCAGGGCGACCAGTTTCTGAATTTCGGTGCTGTCCACCACGACATGCTAAAACGGTGAGCCGCCCGCCGTTCCGAAAACGGTTCCAAACACAACCGAACATAGATTGTCATCTTGTATCAGCGTATTGACAGGAAGAAGGGAATGTTGCGAGTGTGCGTCCATCATGTTTCGTGTTTGACTTTGTTCAGGCGGTCATATGTCACGCAAGATCTCTCGGGCGTTCCTGGCCGTGGCCCTCGTCGCCGGAGCCGCGGTCGCGGTGGGCGAGCCCGCGCTGGCCGGCGACACCTCGTGCGCCACCACCGGCTCGGTCGACTACGGATTCGATCTGGCCGGCGGCGGCTGGAAGTTCACCACCGGCGACGACCCGGCCTTCTCGGCCGCCGGGTTCGACGACGCCGCGTGGAAATCGTGGAGCGTGCCCGACAACTGGAACAATGAGGCCGATCTCAAGAATTACGACGGCTTCGCGTGGTATCGCAAGACCTTCACGCTGCCGGCGCGCCCGTCCGGCGTCACCGATTCGGCGGTCATGGCCACCCTCGGCCAGATCGACGACGCCGACCAGACGTTCCTCAACGGCACCGAAATCGGCCGGACCGGCGGATTCCCGCCCGATTTCGATTCCACCTGGGAAGTGCCGCGCGAGTATTACCCGGCCGACGGCCTGTTGCATTGGGGCGGCGCCAACACCATCGCGGTCCGGGTGTACGACGGAACCGGCGGCGGTGGTTTCTACGCCGGGCCGGTCGGCCTTTACACCAAGGCCCATTTCCGCGGGGGCAAAGCGGCGACGAAGAGCCAATTGGCGTACGCCTGCGCGCTGCTCACCAAGCAACACCGGGCCCTCGCCGCGGGCGACCTGCGGGCGTACGCGTCGACCCTGGCCAAGGATTTCTTCCATCAGGGCGACACCGCGGCCCGCCGGCTGTCCGAGATCAGGGCCCGGGGCCGGAACGTCACGCTGACCGACGCCCAGGCCGAGGTCTTCGTCGACGACCGGGGCCGCATCGTGGTCGACACGCTCCGGAGCTGGGCGGCCGGCGAGCCGCCCACCCGCGAACTGCTGCACTTCGACCCGCGCAGAGGCGTCGAACTCGGCGACCAGTCCCGCTTCTTCCGTGACAGCTACGTCTCGACCGCGATGAACAAGCGGGTGCAGTTCAACGTGTACCTGCCGGCGAGCTACACCCGTACGACAGCCAAGCGTTTCCCGGTCGTCTACATGCTCAACGGGTTCAACGGCAGCAACATCGAGTGGGAGGCCCGCGACATGGGCACCGTCCTCGACAAGCTGATCAAGGACAAGGGCCTGGCCGAGATGATCGTGATCTTCCCGGACGGCGGCAGCGGCTGGTACGTCGACACCTCGGCCGGCAACTACCGGTCGATGATCGTCAAGGAGGTGCTGCCGATGGTCGACCGGGTCTATCGCACGATTCCCGATCGGGAGCACCGCGGCCTCACCGGCGTGTCGATGGGCGGGCAGGGCGCCTTCACGCTCGGCCTCACCCACCCGGAGCTGTTCAGCTCGATCGCCAGCCACATCGGCGCCCTGAGCCTGGCCCCGCTGGTCGGCACGGCCGAGGAGCGCGCCGCCAACGCCCACCTGCAGCCGATCAAGCTCGTGCAGTCGATGACGGCGGCCGAGCTCAACCGGCACACCTACTACTTCGACGGCGGCGATTCCGACGAGTACGGGTTCGGCACGGCGGCCCGGAACATGAGCGTGGCCCTGGCCTCGAAGGGCGTGAAGCACGACTACCAGCTCGGCCCGGGCAACCACGCGGACTCGTACTGGATGCCGAAGCTGGATCGTTCCTTCGCCCTGCACAGCGAGCAGTTCAGGAGCTGAACAACACCGCGCAGTCGACGGCGCGCCGCCACCTCTGGTATTCGGCGGCGCGCCGGCCGGCGTCCATGGCCGAGAGCCACCGGCCGGCCCGGTGCCGGTTGTTGCGCAGGTCCTGCAGGTCGGACCAGTATCCGACGGCCAGCCCGGCCGCGTAGGCGGCGCCGAGCGACACGGTCTCGGCGACCATCGGCCGGACGACCGGCACGTCGAGCACGTCGGCCACGATCTGCATGAGCAGGTTGTCGGAGGTCATGCCGCCGTCCACGTTGAGGGCGGTCAGCGCGAGCCCGGAGTCGGCGTTCATCGCGTCGACCACCTCGCGGGTCTGCCAGCCGGTGGCCTCGAGCACGGCCCGGGCCAGATGACCCTTGGTGATGTACGAGGTGAGGCCCACGATCACGCCGCGCGCCTCGCTCCGCCAGTGCGGCGCGAACAGCCCGGAGAAGGCGGGCACGATGTAGCAGCCGCCGTTGTCGGCGACGGTGCCGGCCAGGGTCTCGATCTCCGACGCGGTGCCGATCAGCCCGAGCCCGTCGCGCACCCACTGCACCAGCGATCCGGCGATGGCGATGGACCCTTCCAGGGCGTACGCGACGGGCTCGTTCCCGATCCGGTAGCCGACCGTGGTGAGCAGCCCGTGCGTGGAACGGACCGGCGTGGCGCCGGTGTTCATGAGCAGAAAACCGCCGGTTCCGTACGTGCATTTGACGTCGCCGGGCGCGAAGCACGTCTGCCCGAAGAGCGCGGCCTGCTGATCGCCCATGGCCGCCGCGATGGGCACCCCGGGCAGCACCGAGTCGGCGGCCCCGTAGACCTCGGACGAGGAGCGAATCTCCGGCAGCATCGCGTGTGGGATCGTGCACACATCGACGAGCGAGGCGTCCCAGCGCAGCGTCGTCAGGTCCATCAGCATCGTGCGGCTGGCGTTGGTGACGTCGGTGAGGTGGTGCTTGCCGCCGGTCAGGTTCCAGATCAGCCAGCTGTCCATCGTCCCGAACAGCACCTCGCCCTTCTCGGCGCGCTCCCGCAGCCCCGGCGTGTGGTCGAGCAGCCAGCGCACCTTGGGCGCGGAGAAGTAGGTGGCCGGCGGCAGGCCCGTCCTCTCCCGGACGAAGTCCGCGTCGAGAGCGGAGACGAGTTCCGAGGTGCGGGTGTCCTGCCAGACGATCGCCGGCGCCACCGGCACCCCGGTCTTCCGGTCCCACACCACGACGGTCTCGCGCTGGTTGGCGATGCCGATCGCGGCCACCTGGGCGGGCCCGATCCCGGCCGAGGCCATCACCCGCTTGATGAGTTTCTGGGTGTCCCGCCAGATCCGCGCCGCGTCGTGCTCGACCCACCCGGGCCGGGGATAACTCTGCGGATGCTCGGCCCGCGCGACCGCGACGACGGTCGCCCGCCGGTCGAAGAGAATGCACCGGGTCGAGGTGGTGCCCTGATCGATCGCGAGGATCATGGGCGCCCACTCAGATCCCGGGAGATCGACTCGGCGGTGGCGCGCACCTGCTCGACGAGGGCCGCGCGGGGGCGCAGCCGCGAGTCGCAGACGCGCTCGACCGGGCCGTAGATGCCGATCGCGCCCACCACCAGGCCGCCGATGCCCCGGGTCGGCGCCGCTATGCCCGCCCGGCCCGGCTCCCATTCCTCGACCGCGTACCCCCAGCCCTGGCGGCGGATCTCGGCCAGGGCGGCGGTGAGGTCCCGCCGATGGGTCAAGGTCTTGCGGGTGTACGGGTCGAGGCCGCCCCGGACCACGGCGTCGGCGGCCGGGGCGTCGTACGCCAGGAGGACCTTGCCCAGCGACGTCGCGTGCGCCGGAACGACCAGCCCGATCTCCATGGTCTGCGTGGTGTCGTCCGGGCGGAAGACGTGGTGGACGACCTTGACCGCCGCGCCGTCCAGGACGCCGATGCGCACCGACTCGACCGTGCGGGAGGCCAGGGCGTCGGCCCAGTCCAGGGCCCGGGAGCGCAACTCGTTCACGTCGAGGCCGCCCCGGCCCAGCTCGAGCAGGCCCCGGCCGAGCCGGTAGCGGGCGGTCCGCGGGTCCTGCTCGGCGAAGCCGATGTGTTCCAGGGTCCGCAGGATGCTGTGCGCTGTCGACTTGGGCAGACCCAGCGCGTCGGCGATCTCCTTGACCCGCAGCCGGTCGGGACCGGCCGCCAGCAGGCGTAACACGGCCGACGACCGCTCGACGGACTGAATCATGCCGGGCACGTGCGCCATTGTCACACGGGCCCGGGTCAGGACGGCGTGACCAGCCGGGTCTCGAAGGCCACGACCACCGCCTGGACCCGGTCGCGGAGGCCGAGCTTGGCCAGCACCCGGGCCACGTGGGTCTTCACCGTCGCCTCGGACAGGAACAGGCGGCCGGCGATCTCGACGTTGCTCAGGCCCTGCGCGACCAGGGTCAGCACCTCGCGCTCGCGCGGTGTCAGAGCGGCCAGGTCGCGGTGCGGGAGGGCGTCGCGGGGCGCGGGCGTGGTGAACCGCTCGACCAGGCGCCGGGTGATGCCCGGGGCGAGCAGCGCGTCGCCGTCGCGGACGATGCGCACCGCGGCGACCAGGTACTCCGGGGTGACGTCCTTCAGCAGGAAGCCGCTCGCGCCCATGCCCAGGGCCGAGTAGACGTAGTTGTCGAGGTCGAACGTGGTCAGCATGATGACCCGGGGCGGTGCGGCGACGGCCAGGATGCGGCGGGTGGCCTCGAGCCCGTCCATCTCCGGCATCCGGATGTCCATGAGGACCACGTCGGGGCCGGTACGGCGGACCGCCTCGACCGCCTCGGCGCCGTTCTCGGCCTCGGCCACCACGTCGATGCCGTCCGCGGCCAGGATCATCCGGAAGCCGGCCCGCACGAGCGCCTGATCGTCGGCGATCACCACCCGTAACGGCACTGCGCTCATGGGGTCTCCAGCGGTAGTCGGGCCTGGACACGGTAACCGCCGGTCAGGCGGGCCGCCGCCTGGAGGGTGCCGCCGTAGACGGCGAGTCGTTCCCGCAGGCCGGCCAGCCCACGGCCGGTGGACCGGGCCGATTCCGGGGTCGGCCGGCCGCCGGTGTCGGTGACCGTGATCCGCAGGCCGTCCGGCGCGTACGCGACGTCGACCGTGGCGCTGGCGCCGGCCGCGTGCTTCACCGTGTTGGTGAGCGCCTCCTGCACGACGCGGTACGCCGCGAGTTCCAGGCCGGCCGGCAGCGGGTACTTCTCGCCGCTGGTGGTGACCGTGACGTCGACGCCGGCGTCGCGGACCCGGTCGATCAGCGGCGGAAGCTGGGCCAGGCCGGGCTGCGGGGTGAGGTCGTCCTCGTCGTCGGCCGCGGACAGCAGGCCCATCACCCCACGGAGCTCGCCGAGCGCGGCCCGGCCGCCCTCCTCGACCGCGAGCAGCGCGTCGCGGGCCGCCTCGGGCGCGTTGTCGAGGACCTTCCGGGCGGCTCCGGCCTGGATGACCATCATGGACACGTTGTGCGTGACGATGTCGTGCAGCTCGCGGGCGATCCGGGCCCGTTCCTGCCGGGCGGCCTCCCGCAGCGCGTCGGCGCGTTCCTGGCGCAGCCGGTCGGCCCGTTCCCGCCAGGTGCGCATGCCGTTGACGGCCAGCCCGATGGGCAGCAGCACCAGGAACGGTACCCAGCCCACCGGCACGATCGGCACCGCCAGGTCGGGGAACGAGCTGTACAGCAGCGCCGCCACCGGCAGCGTGGCCAGGGCCCACATCCGGTAGGGGCTGTACGCGGCGGCGGTGTAGGCGGCGATCACGCAGGCGTAGAAGGAGACGCGCAGGATGTCGGTGCTCGGCTCGACGCCGTGCAGCGACAGCACAGTGATGCCGAGGATGACCGAGAGGGTGGCCAGCGGATAGCGGCGCCGCAGGAGCAACGGCAGGATCGCGGCGATGGCGATCCAGCCCGGGCTCTGGGGGTCGCGAAGATCATTCTCGTACGGGGTGACCGGAGCCCCGTGCGAGGGTGGGATGTCCGGGAGATCAGGAAGATCCGGTGGCGGCACCATCATCGCCACGTCGTTCGTGGTGTCGAACAGGTGCTCGGTGATGTTGGTGCCGCCGAGCGCCACCGCGACGAACACCACGACGAGCAGCGCGTCGAAGACCCAGTTGCGGCGGGTCATCCGCGGCTGCGGGCCGGAGCGGCGCAGGGCCCGCGCGAGCAGGAGCGGCATCCGCTCATTGTGTCGGGGCGGGCCGGCCGTACGCATCCACCTCCGGACTACGCCGCGAGGATGACCCCGGGCCGGAAAGGGGCTCTCACGGCCGACGACCCGGGTACGCGGCCGTCCATAGTGTCCCGGCCATGATTGACGTCGTAGATGTGAGCCGCCGTTACGAGGGCGACCGGGCCGCCCTCGACCACCTGAGCCTCGAGGTCGCCGAGGGGGAATGCCTGGCGCTGCTCGGCCCGTCCGGCAGCGGCAAGTCGACACTGCTCAACCTGATCGCCGGCCTCGACCGGCCCACCGAGGGCAGCGTGACGGTCGGCGGCACCCGGGTCGACCGGCTCGGTGAGGCCGCGGCCGCCCGGTACCGCCGGGCGACCATCGGCCTGGTCTTCCAGTTCTTCAACCTGCTCGACGACCTGACCGTCCTGGACAACGTGCTGCTGCCGGCGCAGATCGCCGGCCGCCCGGCCGGCGCGTCACGCCGGCGCGCGGGCGAGCTTCTGGAGACGCTCGGCATCGACCGGCACGCCGGCGCCTACCCCGGCCGCCTGTCCGGCGGGGAGCGGCAGCGGGTCGCCGTCGCCCGGGCGCTGATGAACCGGCCGCCGCTGCTGCTCGCGGACGAGCCGACCGGCGCCCTCGACACCGCCTCGGGCGCGGAGGTGCGCAAACTCCTGATCGACCTGCACACCGACGGTCAGACCATCGTGTTGGTCACCCACGACGAGGTGCTGGCCGAGGCCGTCGCCACCCGCACCGTCCGGCTCGTCGACGGGCGGGTGGCGACCGCATGAGCGCCGTCCGGACCGTCGTGCGCGGCGCCCAGCGGCGCCGCGTCTCCACCATCGTGATCGTCGCCGCCACGGCGATGGCCGTCACCGCGACCGTCCTGGCCGGCCTGCTGCTGGCCGCCTCCTCGGCGCCGTTCGCCACCGCGTTCGCCGGCCAGCGCGGCGCGCACCTCACCGCGTTCTTCGACGCCTCGACGACCACCAGCGAGCAGGCCGCGGCCACCGCGTCGCAAGCCGAGCGGGCGGCCGGACCGTTCCCGGTGGCCACGGCCGCCGTCCGTCCCGAGGGCCTGCCGGGCATACCGTTCATGGACCTCAGGGTCGCCGGGCGGGCCGACCCGGCCCGCGACCCGGTCGACAAGGTGACCCTGCTGTCCGGGCGCTGGGCGCGGGCCACGGGCGAGGTCGTGGTGGCCCGCGGCCATCTGCGGATTCCGCCCGGAAGCGTCCTGAGGCTGAAGGACGGGCCCACCCTGAGGGTCGTCGGCGAGGCCCGGTCGATCAGCCAGACCTCGCAGGGGTGGGTGACACCCGATCAGGCGACCGCGCTCGGCCCGGCCGGCTGGCAGATGCTCTACCGGTACGCCGACGCCGGCACCGAGGCCGCGATGAGCGCACACCAGGCCGCCCTCGGCCCGAACGCCCGGACGCAGTCCTGGCTGGGCGTCCGCGCCGACGCCGCGCACCGCACCCAGCTGTTCGTGCCCCTGCTGAGCGCGTTCGGGCTGATCGGCCTGGCCCTGGCCGCCCTGGTCATCGGCAACGTCGCCGCGGGCACCGTCGCCTCGGCCACCCGCCGCATCGGCGTCATGAAGGCGCTCGGGCTGACCCCGGCCCAGGTGGTGCGGGCCTGCCTGGTCCAGGCGCTGATCCCGGGAATGATCGGCGCCGTCCTCGGCATCGTCGCCGGTGACCTGCTCGCGGTGCCGCTGACCGCCGACGTGGCCGACCTGTTCGGCACCGTCCCGATGTCGGTCACCCCCTGGGTCGACGCCGCCGCGATCGTGGCCGCGGTGCTGGTCATCTCGGCGACCGCGGCCCCGGCCGCGTGGCGGGCGGCCCGGCTGCGCACCGTCGACGCGCTCGCGGTCGGCCGCACCCCGCTCAGCGGCCGGGGCCGCCGGGCCGCCCGTCTGGCCGGCCGGTCCCGGCTGCCGAGGCCGCTCAGCCTCGGTCTGGCCCAGCCGTTCACCCGCCCCGCCCGGCTGGTGGCCATGCTGCTGACGATCGCGTTCGGCACGGCCGCGGCCACCTTCGCCATCGGGCTGGCCAGTTCGCTGCGCCTGGTCCAGGCGGCCGACCAGAAGCCCGCCACCTCGGCCGACGTGGTCGTCTACCCGGGACCGGACGGCATCGGAACGGACGCGGGCGCGGTCATCGCGGCCACGCCGGGAACCGGAAGCTACTACGGCCGCGGGCCGGCCGACATCACCATCGACGGCCTGCGCGAGGCCGCCCACGGCACCGTCACCACCGGGGACGCCGGCGCCGCCGGGTACGAGATGCTCGACGGCCGCTGGTATGCCGCTCCGGGCGAGGTGGTCGTCACGACCGGGTTGCTCACCGCCACCGGCAAGCACGTCGGCGACACGGTCACCGGCGCCGGCCACGAGCCGTTCACCATTGTGGGCGAGGTGTTCGACGGCAGCGCCAACAACCACCTCTACACCGACGTCGCCAGCATGCCCGGCCTCCGATCGCCGTTCGAGTGGTACGTCAAGCTCACGCCGGGCACCGACCGCGCCGCGTACCTCGACTCCCTGACCAGCCGCCACCTGGAGGCCCAGGCCAGCGAGGCCGAGAGCGCCGACGGCACGCTGATCGTGCTCGACTCCCTCACCGCCCTGCTCACGGCCCTGCTGGTGTCCGTGGCGGCGCTGGGGGTGCTGAACGCGGTGGTCCTCGACTCCCGCGACCGGGTGCACGACATCGGCGTACAGAAATCGATCGGTATGACTCCGAAGCAGACCGCCGTCATGGTCATCGCCTCGGTCGGCGTGGCCGGTCTGATCGGCGGCGCCGCCGGCGTCCCGGCCGGCTACCTCGTGCATCACTGGGCGGTGCCGGCGATGGCCCGCGGCGCCGGCATCCGCCTGCCCGGCAGCACCATCGACGTCTACGCCCCGGCCCTGCTCCTGACCCTGGCCCTGGCCGGCCTGATCCTGGCCGCGGCCGGCGCTCTGCTCCCGGCGGGGTGGGCGGCCCGGACGCGCACGGCGGTGGCCCTGCGCACCGAATGACCCGGCATGATCACCACCCCCTGAACAGCCAGAAATCGCCGCGTGAGGTCTGTCCTAACGGGCATCTTCATCGCCGGGTCTGGATGACTAGTCTCCGGGAATGAGACGACTTCTGGCGGCTGCCGTCGCCACGACTGTCGGACTGGCGCTCGGCGGCAGCATGATCCCGTCCGCGGCGCAGGCCCACAGTGGGACCCCCAGTTACACGCCGCCTCCCATCGCCTGGGGCGCGTGCACCAACGCCACCCTGAAGGCGCGCGGCGCCGAGTGCGGATTCGTGATCGTCCCGCTCGACTACGCGCGCCCGGGCGGCACCAAAATCAAGATCGCCGTGTCGAGGATCAAGGCCAAGTCGCCGGCCGCCGACTATCAGGGCGTCATGCTGGTCAACCCGGGCGGCCCGGGCGGATCCGGCCTCATCTACTCGGTGTTCCAGAGCGCGATCCCGGACAACGCGGGCCTCGACTACGACTGGATCGGCTTCGACCCGCGCGGGGTCGGCTCCAGCGTGCCGTCGCTGAGCTGCGACGGAAACGTCGCCGGCTACAACCGGCCGTACTACGTACCGGTCAACCGGCAGCTCGAGAAGACCTGGCTGGCCCGGTCCAAGGCGTACGCCCAGGCGTGTGCCCGCGCCGGCGGCCCGCTGCTCGATCACCTGAAGACCACCGACAACGTGGCCGACATGGAGAGCATCCGTAAGGCGCTGGGCCAGAAGCAGATCAACTTTTACGGCTTCTCGTACGGCACGTACCTCGGCCAGGTCTACGCCACATTGCACCCGGCCCAGGTCCGGCGGATGGTCTTCGACGGGGTCGTCGACCCGCGCGGCGTCTGGTACGACGCCAACCTCAGCCAGGACGTCCAGTTCGACAAGAACATGGACACCTACTTCGCCTGGGTGGCCAAGTACGACGCGGTGTACCACCTGGGCACCACCGGCAAGGCGGTGAAGGCCAAGTACTACGCCACGCTCCAGAAGCTCCGCGTGGCGCCGGCCGAGGGCAAGATCGGCCCGGACGAGTGGAACGACATCTTCGTCTCGGCCGGGTACTACGTGTACGGCTGGGAGGACGTGGCCACCGCGTTCTCGGCCTATGTCAACAGCGGGGACGCCTCCGGACTGCTGGAGCTGTACTCCGAGCCCGGCCCCGGCGCGGACAACGGCTACGCGGTCTACCTGGGCACCCAGTGCACCGACGTGCGGTGGCCGTCCAGCTGGGACAAGTGGAAGCGGGACAACTGGCGGATCTACCGCAAGTACCCGTTCATCACCTGGAACAACGCCTGGTACAACGCGCCCTGCCTGTTCTGGAAGGGCGACGTCGGCAAGCCGGTGAACGTCAACGGCAAGAAGGCCCCGCCGATCCTGCTGATCAGCGAGACCAACGACGCCGCCACGCCGTACGCGGGCAGTCTCGAGATCCGTAAGCGGTTCCCCCGCTCGGTCCTGATCGAGGGTGTCGGCGGCACCACGCACGCCGGCTCGCTCAGCGGCGTCGCCTGCACCGACGACACGATCGCGGCCTACCTGGAGTCCGGCGCCCTGCCGAGCCGGGTCCACGGCAACCGCTCCGACAAGAAGTGCGACCCGGTTCCGCAGCCGGACCCGACGGCGGCGGCGGCCAAGTCCCTCGCCTCCACCGGTAGCGGCAGCCTCAAGGCGGCTTTGCGCAGCGCCGCACCGCCGGTGCGCTGACGACGGCGCCGACCGTGCGACATTGTCGCACGGTCGGCGTTGATCCGGATCACATCGCTGCCTAGCGTCGCTCCCACGAGAAGGGGGCGATGTGGCGGACTTCGTCGGAGCGATCGATCAGGGCACCACCAGCACGCGCTTCATGATCTTCGACCGGGCCGGTCACGAGATCGGCCGTCACCAGCTGGAGCACCGGCAGATCCTGCCCGGCGCCGGGCTGGTCGAGCACGACGCGACCGAGATCTGGGAGAACACCCTCAAGGTCGTCGACGTCGCGCTGGCCGGCGCCGGCCTGACCCCGGCCGACCTGGCCGCCGTGGGCATCACCAACCAGCGCGAGAGCGTCCTGATCTGGGACCGCGCGACCGGCCGGCCGTGCCACAACGTCATCGTCTGGCAGGACACCCGGACGGCGCCGGTCATCTCCTCGCTCGACGCCGAGTTCCTGCGCGAGCGGACCGGACTGCCGCCGGCCACGTACTTCTCCGCCACCAAGATCCAGTGGATGCTCGACCACGTTCCCGGCCTGCGGGCCCGCGCCGAGAACGGCGAGGTCGTGTTCGGCACCCTGGACAGCTGGCTGATCTGGAACCTGACCGACGGCGCGCTGCACCTGACCGACGTCACCAACGCCAGCCGCACCCAGCTGATGAACCTGCACACCCTCGACTGGGACGACGAGCTGCTGCGGCTGTTCGGCATCCCGCGGGCCCTCCTCCCCGAGATCAGGTCCTCGGCCGAGACGTACGGGCACGCGTCCTCGGTCCTGCCCGGTGTGCCCATCGCGGCCGCCATCGGCGACCAGCAGGCCGCGCTCTTCGGGCAGACGTGTTTCGCGCCCGGTGACGCGAAATGTACGTACGGGACCGGGAACTTCGTCTTGCTGAACACCGGGACGACACCGGTGCGCTCGACGCACGGGCTGCTCACGACCGTGGCCTACCGGTTCGGGGCGGACGCGCCGGTCTACGCGCTCGAAGGGTCGATCGCGGCCACCGGCTCGGCCGTGCAGTGGCTGCGCGACCAGCTCGGCGTCATCGACTCGGCCGGCGAGAGCGAGCAGCTGGCGGCCCAGGTGGACGACAGCGAGGGTGTCTGCTTCGTGCCGGCCTTCTCCGGGCTGTTCGCGCCGTACTGGCGCCCCGACGCCCGGGCCGCGATCGTCGGGCTCTCCCGCTACCACACCGCGGCCCACATCACCCGGGCCGCGCTCGAGGCCATCTGCTATCAGACCCGCGACGTCGTGGCGGCCATGGCCCAGGACTCCGGCACCGAGCTGGACTGCCTCCAGGTCGACGGCGGCGTCACCGCCAACGCGCTGTGCATGCAGCTGCAGGCCGACATCCTCGGCGTGCCGGTGAGCCGGCCCGCCGTCGCCGAGACCACCGCGCTCGGCGCCGCCTACGCGGCCGGCCTGGCCGTCGGCTTCTGGACCTCACCGGACGAACTGCGCGCCAACTGGCGGGAGGACCGGCGCTGGCAGCCGTCCTGGACCCAGCGGCGGCGCGACGAAGGAACCACCCGCTGGCGAGCGGCCATCGACCGCAGCCTCGACTGGGCCGGCCTCGGCTGAAATCGGAGATCATCATGAACACCGGAATCCTGTCGTCCGCCACCCGCGCGGCGGCCCTGACCGCGATGTCGGCCGGCCCGGAACTCGACGTGCTGGTCGTCGGGGGCGGCGTGGTCGGCGCGGGCGCGGCCCTCGACGCGGCCACCCGCGGGCTCTCCGTCGGCCTGCTCGAGGCCCGCGACTTCGCCAGCGGCACGTCCAGCCGGTCCAGCAAGCTCATCCACGGCGGCCTGCGCTACCTCGAGATGCTCGACTTCGGCCTGGTGCGCGAGGCGCTGCGCGAGCGCGGCCTGCTCATCCAGCGGCTCGCGCCGCACCTGGTACGCCCCGTGCCGTTCCTCTACCCGCTGCAACACCGGGCGTGGGAGCGGTTGTACGTCGGAGCCGGCATCGCCCTGTACGACACGCTCGCGCTCTCCGGCTGGGGCGCGGGGCTGCCCCGTCACCGGCACCTGAGCCGCACCGAGGCGCTCAAGGCGTTCCCGGCGCTGCGGCCCGAGTCGCTGGTCGGCGCCATCCGCTACTTCGACGCCCAGGTCGACGACGCCCGGCACACCATGTTCCTGGTCCGCACGGCCGCCGCGTACGGCGCCCAGATCGCACCCCGGACCGAGGTGATCGCCTTCCTGCGCGAGGGCCGCCGGGTCGTCGGCGTCCGCGCCCGCGACGCCGAGACCGGGGCCGAGATGGAGATCCGCGCCCGTACGGTGATCAACGCGACCGGCGTCTGGACCAGCGACATCCAGTCCCTGATGAAGGGCGAACGCGGCCAGTTCAAGATCACTGCCTCCAAGGGCATCCACCTGGTCGTCCCGCGCGAGAAGATCACCGGCAGTACCGGCATGATCCTGCGGACCGCGACCAGCGTGCTCTTCGTGATCCCGTGGGACCGGCACTGGATCATCGGCACCACCGACACCCCGTGGAACCTCGACAAGGCCCACCCGTCGGTCTCGGCCCAGGACGTCGGCTACCTGCTCGACGAGGTCAACAAGGCCCTGGCCACCCCGCTGACCCGCGACGACGTGCAGGGCGTCTACGCCGGCCTGCGCCCGCTGCTGTCGGCCGACGCGGCGACCACGGCCAAGCTGTCCCGCGAGCACGCGGTCGACCGGCTCGCCCCCGGCCTGGTCCTGGTGGCGGGCGGCAAGTACACGACGTACCGGGTGATGGCGGCCGACGCGGTCGACGCCGCCGTGGCCGACCTCGACACCCGTGTGCCGGAGTCCTGCACCGACCAGGTTCCGCTGCTCGGCGCGGCCGGCTACCGGGCGGCCTGGAACCGCCGGTCCCAGCTGGCCCGCCGCGCCGGCCTGCCGGTGTCCCGGATCGAACACCTGCTCCAGCGCTACGGGACGCTGGCCGAGGAAGTACTCGCGCTGATCGACGCGGAGCCGGCGCTGGGGGAGCCGCTGGCCGGCGCCGGCGACTACCTGGCGGCCGAGGTGGTGTACGCGGTGACCCACGAGGGCGCCCGCCACCTGGACGACGTGTTGACCCGCCGTACCCGCATCTCCATCGAGACTCCCGATCGCGGCGTGACGGCGGCCCGGGCCACGGCGGCCCTGATCGCCGCCCCGCTGGGCTGGTCCCCGGCCGAGCGGGAGACCGAGATCGGCCGGTACGAGTCCCGGGTGGCGGCCGAACTGGCCGCCCAGGAACAGCCCGACGACGAGAGCGCCGACGCGACCCGGCTCGCCGCGGTGTGACGCGGGCCCGAGGGGCGGGACCTGAGTCATGGCCGCGATCCTGACGGTCGAACAGCGGCGGGCCCGGATCCTCGCGGAGATCGACCGGGCCGGCGGGGTCCGGATCACCGGTCTCGGATCGCTGGTCGGCGTCTCCGACGTGACAGCCCGGCGCGACGTGGAGAACCTCGCCGAACGGGGGCTCGTCCGGCGGGTGCGGGGCGGGGCGATGCGGCGGGCCGCCGGGCCGGGGCCGGACCACGGGGCCGGCCTGCGGGCGAAGGCGGCCATCGCCCGTACCTCGGCCCGGCTCGTGCGGCCCGGCGAGGTGATCGGGCTGCTCGCCGGTGACATCACGCTGCTGCTGGCGCGGGAGCTCTCCGGGGTGCCGGGCCTCAGCGTGGTCACCAACGCCATCCCGATCGCCGATGCCTTCGACGAACGCTCCGGCCGGATGGTGCTGTTGCTGGGCGGTGTCCGCAGCCGGTCGGGCGCACTCGCCGGTCCGGTGGCCGAACGGGCCGCGGCCGGGCTCAACGTGGACGTCGTCTTCGCCGGCGTGTCCAGCATGGACGCGCGTCGCGGCTTCGCCGCGCCCGGTGCGGCCGAGGCGCGCGTCGGGGCCGCCCTGATCGCCGCCGCCCGGCGGGTCGTGGTGCTGGCCGATCACACCGCCTGGGAGGCCGGCGGCGGAGCCGTGATCGCACCGCTCGAGGCGGCCGAGGTGGTGGTCACCGACGAGGGCCTGTGCCGCGCCGGCCGTTCGGCCCTGCGCCACCGGGCGGGCCGGCTGATCATCACCGCCGTCCCCTGACGGCGCGATGACCGATCAGGCCGAGTCGCGCCAGACGACGGGGGAGGGGAGCAGCCGGCCACCCCGCGGGATCTGCTCGCCCCGGAGCTGCCGCAGCACCATGTCGGCCGCGTAGGCGCCGATGTCGGCGGCCGGCTGGTGCACGGTGGACAGGTGCGGGCGGGTGCGGGTGGCCCACGAGCTGTCGTCGAAGCCGACCACGCCCACCTCCTCAGGCACGGAGCGGCCGGCCTCCCGCAGGGCCTCCAGGGCGCCGGCGGCGACCGCGTCGGAGGCGGCGAAGACGCCGTCGATCCTCGGCTCGCGCTCCAGGAGCGTCCGCATGCCCTTGGCCCCGCAGGAGAAGTCGTACAGCGGGACCTCGGCCACCAGGCTCTCGTCGAACAGGGGGCCCAGGGCGCGCCGGAAGCCGGCCAGGCGGTCGGCGCCGGAGTCGCGGTCGACGGCGGCGGCGATCATGCCGACCCGCCGGCGGCCGCCGGTCAGCAGGCGGCGGGTGATCTCCTCGGCCGAGCTGAGGTTGTCGATGCCCACGTACGGGATCTCGGGGCGCAGGTCGCGCGGGTGGCCGACGAAGGCCGAGGGCAAGGAGAGGCTGCCGACCACCTGGATGATCGGGTCGTGGCTGCGGGCCGAGACGATGATCGCGCCGTCGACGAAGCCGCCGCTCAGGTACCGGGTGATGCGGGCCGTGTCGCGTTCGGAGTCGACGACCAGGTTGACCATCTGGTAGTCGGCGCCGGACAGGGTCGCGTTGGCGCCGAGCAGGATGCCGCCGATGTTGGGGTCCTCCAGGAACAGCGTGTGCGGTTCGAGGACGATGAAGCCGACCGCCTGCGAGCGCTGCATCACCAGGTTGCGGGCGGCCGTGTTGGGCACGTAGCCGACCTCGCGGATGGCCCGCTCGATGGCGGTGCGAGCGGTCACCGACACGTAGCCGCCGTTGAGCACGCGGCTCACCGTGCCCCGGGAGACCCCGGCCGCGGCCGCGATGTCGTGCACGGTCGCCCTTTTGCCCGGCTTGTTCGGCTGTTCGGTCGCGCTCACGCAACGACCTTATCTTTTGGTCTTGACGTCCCTATCGAGGAAACCTAATGTGTGCACGTTCACACATCTGACCTGCGGGTTTTACGCAGCAGAAATGTGTGCACGTGCACAGACGAGGAGAGCCTGTGATCACTCTGGGGTGCGACTACAACCCGGAGCAGTGGCCGGCCGAGGTGTGGGCCGAGGACGTCGCGTTGATGCGGACCGCCGGGATCAACCTGGTGGCGATCAATATTTTCGGCTGGTCCGACCTCGAGCCGCGAGCCGGTGAATACGACTTCGAACGGCTCGACCGCATCATCGGGCTACTGCACGACAACGACATAAAAATCAATTTGGGTACGGCCACCGCGTCGCCCCCGCCGTGGCTGGCCGCCCGCCATCCGGAGATCCTGCCGATGGCGGCCGACGGCACCCGGCGCTATCCGGGCGGCCGGCAGGCCTGGTGCCCGAGTTCGCCGGTCTTCCGCGAGCACGCGCTGGCCCTGGTCGAGCGGGTCGCCCAGCGCTACGGCAACCATCCGGCCCTGGCCCTCTGGCACGTCTCCAACGAGCTGGGCTGCCACAACGCGCTCTGCTACTGCGACGCCAGCGCCGAGCGTTTCCGGGCCTGGCTGACCGACCGGTACGAGACCGTGGACGCCCTGAACGCGGCCTGGGGCACGTCGTTCTGGAGTCAGCGGTACGGCGAGTGGTCCGAGGTGCTGCCGCCGCGGACCGCGCTGTCGCTGCGCAACCCGGCGCAGATGCTCGACTTCCACCGGTTCTCGTCGGACGAGCTGCTCGGGCACTACGAGGCCGAGGCGGCCGTGCTGCGCCGGCACTCGAGCGTCCCGGTCACCACGAACTTCATGGTCACCGCGCACATCCGCAACCTGGACTACTGGCGCTGGGCCCCGCGGATGGACGTGATCGCCAACGACCACTACCTGGACCACCGCCTCGGCCATCCGGCGGCCGAGCTCAGCTTCGCCGCCGACCTGACCCGCGGCCTGGCCGGTGGCAAGCCGTGGATGCTGATGGAGCAGTCCACCGGCGCGGTCAACTGGCAGCCGGTCAACCTGGCCAAGGCGCCCGGCGAGATGCTGCGCAACACCCTGACCCACGTCGCCCGCGGCGCCGACGCGGTCTGCTTCTTCCAGTGGCGGGCCTCGTCGCAGGGCAGCGAGAAGTTCCACTCGGCGCTGCTGCCGCATGCGGGCACCGAGACCGAGCAGTGGCGCGAGGTCCTTCAGCTGTCGTCCGTGCTCGGCAAGCTGGCCGAGGTGGCCGGGACCCGGGTCCGTACCGAAACCGCGGTCCTCTTCAGCTGGGAGGCCTGGTGGGCGGCCGAGCAGGAGGGCCGGCCGTCGACCGCCGTCAACTACCTCGACCAGGTGCACGCCGTCCACGGTGGACTGCGTGACCTCGGCGTCACGGCGGATGTCATCAGCCCGGACGGCGACCTGTCGGCGTACGGCCTCGTCATCATCCCGTGCCTCTATCTCGTCTCCGACGAGCAGGCGGCGGCGATCCAGAAGTACGTCGAGAGGGGCGGCCGAATCCTGGTCACCTTCTTCAGCGGGATCGCCGACCGGGACGACCGGATCCGGCCCGGCGGCTACCCGGGCGCGTTCCGTGACCTGCTCGGCGTCACCGTCGAGGAGTTCATGCCGCTGGCCCCGGGCGCGACGGTGACGCTCGACGACGGCGGCCACGGCGCGCTGTGGACGGAGCGGCTGCGGACCACCGGCGCCGAGGTCGTGGCCCGCTACACCGACGGCCCGTTGCCCGGCGTGCCGGCCGTCACCCGCAACGGCAACGCCTGGTACGTCGCGACCGCGCTCGACCGGGACTCGATGCGAACGCTGCTGAGCCGGGTCACCGGCGCCCCCGAAACGAACGACGAGTCGGTCGAGGTGGTGCGGCGAGGGCCGTACGCCTTCGTCATCAACCACGGCGAGCGCGAGATCGAGTACGCGGTCACCGGTCACGAACTGATCGCCGGCGAGCCGGTGGCCGGACGGCTGCGGGTGCCGGCCGGCGCCGTCCGGGTGGTGCGTGAGCCGTGAAGAAGGCCATCCTGTTCTTCGTGGCGCCGTTCGGCGTCCTGTTCACGCTCTTCTACCTGATTCCCATCGGGTACGCGGTCTGGCAGTCGCTGTTCACCGTGGAGCGCAAGGGCACGTTCGGCCCGGCCACCGAGGTCTTCGGCGGCCTCACCCAGTACAAGCAGGTCTTCAGCGACGGGCCGTTCTGGGAGTCGATCGGCCGGGTCCTGCTGTTCGGGGCCGTGCAGGTGCCGGTCATGCTGGGCCTGGCCCTGTTCCTGGCCCTGCTGCTCGACTCCGGCCTGGTCAAGGGCCGCCGGTTCTTCCGGCTCGTCTACTTCCTGCCGTACGCGGTGCCGGGCGTGGTCGCGGCCATCATGTGGGGCTACCTGTACTCGCCCAACCTGTCGCCGTTCACCGCAGTCACCTCGGCCGTCGACCTGCTCTCGCCGAGCCTGGTCCTGTGGGCCATGGCCAACGTCGTGACCTGGGTCTACGTCGGCTACAACATGCTGATCATCTACTCGGCGCTGCTGGCCGTGCCGACCGAGATCTACGAGGCCGCCAAGATCGACGGGGCCGGCGTGTTCCGTACGGCCTGGTCCATCAAGATCCCGATGGTCATGCCGGCGATCGTCCTGACCACCGTGTTCTCGATCATCGGAACGCTCCAGTTGCTGGCCGAGCCGCAGGTGTTCCGCAGCTTCAGCTCCGCGGTGTCCAGCACCTACACCCCGAACCTGACCGTGCTCAGCACCGCCGGCATCCCCAACTTCCATCTGGCGGCCGCGTTCTCGGTCGTGCTGGCGCTGGCCACCTTCGTGCTCTCGTTCTCGTTCCTCAAGTTCACCCAGCGCAAGGGCGTGCAGTGATGACCGGATTCAAGGTCCCGCGGTACGCCGCCATGCTGGTCATGGCCGTCTTCACGCTCTACTTCCTCACGCCCCTGTGGTGGCTGTTCATCGCCTCCGGCAAGCAGGACGGGCAGGTCACCGAGGGTCACGCGCTGCTGCCGGACGACTTCGCGCTCGGCACGAACCTGTCCGACCTGTTCCGCTACAACGACGGCGTCTTCCTGCGCTGGCTGCTCAACTCGGTCGGCTACACCGTCGGCGCCGCCCTGCTCGGCACCCTGCTGGCCGGCATGTGCGGCTACGCCCTGGCCAAGTACGTGTTCCGCGGCCGGGAACTGATCTTCAACATCGTGCTCGGCGGTGTGCTCGTGCCGGCCACCGCGCTCGCGCTGCCGCTGTTCCTCATGTTCAGCAAGGCCGAGCTGGCCAACACCTTCTGGTCGGTCTTCCTGCCCAGCCTGGTCAACCCGTTCGGCGTCTACCTGGGCCGGATCTACGCGGCGGCCAGCGTGCCGGACGAGATCCTGGAGGCGGCCCGGATCGACGGTTCGGGCGAGGTGCGGTCCTTCTTCACCATTTCCGTACGGCTGATGGCGCCGGCCTTCGTCACCATCTTCCTGTTCCACTTCGTCGCGGTCTGGAACAACTTCATGCTGCCGCTGATCATGCTCGGCAACGAGCGGCTGTTCCCCGTGACCCTCGGCCTTTACTCATGGAACTCCCAGGTCAATCAGCATCCGGAGCTGCGCGCCCTGGTCCTGGTCGGAGCGTTCGTCTCGATCGTCCCGATGGTCATCGCATTTCTCTCACTCCAGCGCTTCTGGCGTAGCGGCCTCGGCGCTGGCTCTATTAAGTAGGAGGACTGATGCGCGTACGCGCTGGCTCCATCGCTGTATTACTCGCGGTCTCCCTGGCCGCCTGTTCGTCGAACGACTCCTCGTCGGACTCCACGGCCGCGGCGTCCTCGTGCGCCCCGGCCGGCGGCCCGGTCACCCTCTCGTACACCACCTGGATCCCCGGCATCGAGAAGGTCGTCGACGTCTGGAACAAGGCCAACCCCGACATCCAGGTCAAGGTGCAGACCGGCCCGAACGGCAACGGCGGCACCTACGCCAACTTCTTCAACCAGCTCAAGGCCGGCAACGCGCCCGACCTGGGCCACATCGAGTACGACGCGCTGCCCAGCTTCCGTGTCCAGGACGGCCTGACCGACCTCGGAAGCTGCGACATCGTCACCCAGTCGCAGAGCAAGTTCGTCGACTGGACCTGGAACCAGGTCACCTTCGGCGAGCAGGGCCACGTGTACGGCATCCCGCAGGACGCCGGCCCGATGGGGCTGTTCTACCGCAAGGACCTGTTCGAGAAGAACAACATCCCGGTCCCGACGACCTGGGACGAGTACGCGGCGGCGGCCGAGAAGGTGAAGGCCGCCGGCGGCTACATCACCAACTTCTCGCAGAGCGACATCAACCAGTTCGCCGGCTTCGTCTGGCAGGCGGGCGGCCACTGGTTCGGCAACGACGGCACCAACTGGACCGTCACCATGGCCGACGAGCCGACCAAGAAGGTCGCCGGCTACTGGCAGAAACTGATCGACAAGAAGCTGGTGTCGTCGGTGCCGCCGTGGACGCCGGAGTGGGACAACGCGTACAACTCAAGCAGTGCCTGGACCTGGGTCTCGGCCGTCTGGGGGGCCAACTCGATCCTGGCCGGCGCGCCCAAGACCTCGGGCAAGTGGGCGGTCGCCCCGATGCCGCAGTGGAACGCCGGTGAGAAGGTCGCCGGCAACTGGGGCGGCTCGTCGACGGCGGTCTTCAAGAACTCGAAGCACCCGTACGAGGCGGCCAAGTTCGCGCTGTGGCTGAACACCTCGACCGAGGCTCTGACCCTGCTCAACAAGGAGGCCCAGCTCTACCCGGCCACGAAGGAGGGCGCGTCGCTGCCGGCCCTGAAGGAGGGCGTCGAGTTCTACGGCGGCCAGAAGATCTACGACGTCTTCGCCGAGGCCTCGACCCAGGTCAAGCCCGACTTCACCTGGGGCCCGACGATGACCAAGACGTACGCCGACGCGTCCGACGGCTTCAAGAAGGCCGTCACCGGCCAGGAGACCCTGACCAAGGCCCTCGAGGACGCCCAGGCCGGCACGATCGCCACCCTGAAGTCGCAGTCCATCCCGGTCAAGGAGTAGGAACCGCCCCGGGCGCACCGGGCCGGCCCACCCGCGCGTGGGCCGGCCCGGCGCCGGGCCGGGCCACGGCGACGGCGCCGAACACGACGACCAGGGCGGCGTTGACGAGCACGGCCAGCCAGCCGATGTCGGCGATGTGGGCCACCGGCCAGGCGAGCGAAGCCACCGCGAGCAGCGTCACGGCCCAGGCCGGGGCCCGGCCGCGCAGGACGGCGGCGCCGATCAGCAGGGTGAGCGGGAAGCAGAGGCCGAGCGGCTTGATGAGCGTGGCCGCCCCGGACGCGTCGACCAGGTCGGCGCCGCCCAGTGCGACGTGGATGGTGTTGAAGCCGTAGGCGACGTTGCCGGCCGCGCCGAGGGCGCCCACCAGCAGCAGGGTGGCGGCCAGGACGCCGTCGCCGAGGGTCACCAGGCGGACCAGGACGACGAGGTAGCCGGTGGCGCCGAGCACGTGGACCACGGCGGCGGTGGGATCGTCCCAGCCCCGGGTCGCGTACAGCAGATCGGCCAGCAGATAGACGGCGGGCGCGACGACCAGCGACGCGGTGAGCACGCGGTTGAGCGGTGTGGAGTCCATGCCTTCACCGTCGTCGCGCGCCCGGCGCGGCACATCGGGGCCGGCCCTGCTCATTCGGCAGGGTTAGCCCTGGTCCCCAGACGGCCCGGGTCTGCCACGATACGGAAGTGATCCGGGGTGTGGGCGCGGCGGCCATCGTGCTGGTGGCCGGCGGGTTCGCGCTCGGGCCGCACCCCGGCAACCTCCACAACGGGCTGATCGCCGTGTCGTTCACCGCGGTCGGGCTCTACGTGGCCGGCCGCCGCCCGGGCCACCGGGAGGCCCTGCTGTTCGTCGCGGTCGGCGCCGCCCACGCGGTGATGTTCGCCGGACGGCAGTACGGACTGCACGCCGGGCCGCTGCCGGGCGCCTCCTGGATCGGCTGGTTCGGGATCTGGCCGCTTCCGCTGGTGCTCGTGCTGGTCGGCGCCGCCGTGATGTGCTTCCCGGCCGGTCGTCTCCCGTCGCCGGGCTGGCGGCCGGTCGTCGCCGTCCTGGCCGCTGTCGGTTTCGTCCTCTCGGCCGTCTCGGCACTGTGGCCGGTCGAGTACGCCCGGGTGGGCCTGGTCGCCGGTCCTCCGTTCCGTCTGGCCGGATTCCCGGCGGCGGACGCCTTCTACAGTGTCGCCCGACCGGCCGGCTATCTGCTGTTTCAACTGGTGTGGGTCGCCTGCGTGGTGGTGCGGGTGCGGCGGGCGCGCGGCGACGAGGCCCGGCAGCTGCGCTGGTTCCTGTACGCGGCGACGGTGTCGGCCGCCGTGATGGTGGCCGGCCTGGCGGTGTGGCGGTCGCCGCTGCCCGGCACGCTGACGGCGCCGCTGTTGGCCGTGGCGGCCGGTGCGGCGATCCTGCGCCACCGCCTCTACGACATCGACCCCGTCATCAACAAGTCGCTGGTCGTCGGCGCGATGGCGGCCGTGGTGACAGTGGGCTACGCCGTCATCGTCGTCGGCGCGGGCCGCCTCGTCGACGGGCACGGCACGCTGCTGTCGCTGGTGGCCACGGGTGTCGTGGCGGTCGCGTTCCAGCCGGTGCGCGAACGTGTGCAACGGCTGGCCGACCGACTGGTCTACGGGCGGCGGACCACGCCGTACGAGGCCCTGTCCCGGCTGTCGGCCCACTTGACGGCGCCGGCCGGCGGCCTGCTCGACGGCATCTGCGCCACCGTGGCCGACGCTGTCGGCGCCCGGGAAGTGGTGCTCTGGACCGGCCCGGCCGACGACCTGCGTGCCGTGGCGATCTGGCCACCCGGGACCCCACTGCCGGGCGAGCACAACCCGCCGGACGAGCCCGGCACACCGGGCGGGCCGGCCGTTGCGCCGGTGGTGCACGACGGCCGGTTTCAGGGGGCTCTCACCGTGACCAGAGCGCCCGGCGAGACCATGTCGGTCGCGGAGCAGCGCGTGCTCGGCGACCTGGCCGCGCAGGCCGGTCTGGTCCTGGAGCTCCGGGCGACCGCCCAGCGCCTGGTCGCGGCCGGTGACGCGGCCCGGCGGCGGCTGGAGCGGGATCTGCACGACGGCGCCCAGCAACGGCTGGTGACCGTGGCGATGGAGCTCGGCGCGGTGGTGCGGCTGGCCACGACGTCGGGCGCGGCCGAGGTGGCGGAGCGGGCCGACGGCGTACGGCGGCAATTGCTCGAGGCCACGGCCGAGCTGCGTGAGATGGCGCGGGGGCTGCATCCGGCCGTGCTCACCCAGGACGGGCTCGAGGCCGCCGTCGGGTTCCTGGCCGACCGGTCTGCTCTGCCGGTGCGGCTGAGCCTGGCGGTGCCGCGGCGGCTGCCGGCCGAGGTCGAGGCCACGGCGTACTTCGTCGTCAGCGAGGGGCTGACCAACGCCGCCCGGCATTCCGGCGCCGCGACCGTGACGGTCGAGGTCACCCTGGACGGCGCGGGCCTGCTCGTCGAGGTGTGCGACGACGGCGAAGGCGCGGCTGTGGTGCGGGCCGGCAGCGGGTTGGAGGGGCTGGCCGACCGGCTGGCCACCCTCGACGCCCGGCTGACGGTCGAGAGCGGCCCGGCCGGCACCCGGTTGCGGACGGTGATCCCGTGCGGGTGATGCTGGCCGACGACGCGGTGCTGTTCCGGGAGGGGCTGGCCCGCATCCTCACCGACGTCGGGTTCACCGTGACCGGGCAGGCCCGCGACGGCGCCGAGCTGCTCGGCCTGGTGCGCGCCGACCCGCCCGACGTCACCGTGATCGACCTGCGGATGCCGCCGGGCTTCTCGGCCGAGGGCATCGACACGGCGGCGGCCATCCGCCGGGAGGCGCCGGAGGTCGGGCTGATGCTGCTGTCGCAGTACGTGGAGGCCCACCACGCGCTGCGGCTGATGACCGACTTCGACGGCGGCGTGGGTTACCTGCTCAAGGACCGTGTCTCCGACCTGGCCGCGTTCGGGGCCGACCTGCGGAAGGTGGCGCACGGCCAGACCGTCGTCGACGCCGACCTGGTGGCCCGCCTGGTCGCCCGCCGCCGCGAGCGCGATCCGCTGACCACGCTGACCGGCCGCGAACGGGCGGTGCTGGCCCTGATGGCGCAGGGCCTGTCCAACGCGGCCGTCGCGGCCGACCTCCATCTGGCCGCCAAGACCGTCGAGGCGTACGTCACCTCGATCTTCACCAAGCTCGGCCTGGTCCAGCACGAGCGCGAACACCGCCGCGTCCTGGCGGTCCTGAAGTTCCTCCGCGCGTGATGGCGCGAATGTGGGACGTAACGGGGACCGCCGGTCCGTAGCGTCCGGTACATGAACGAGTTTTCGATGGGGCGGCGGCGGTTTCTCGGTCTGACGGCGGCGGCCGGCGCGGCGGCCGCGAGCGCGGCCCTGCTCGGTGAGCCGGTCGCCGCGGCCACCTCCACGGTCGACTACGCCGGGCTCAAGCGCGCCCTCAAGGGTCCGCTGCTGCGGCCCGGCGACGCCGGTTACGCGGTGGCGGCCCGGCCGTACAACAGTGCCCTGGGTGTCCGCCGGCCGGCCGCGATCGCCAAGGTGGCCGGCGTCGACGACGTGCGGACCTGCGTGCGGCGGGTGCGCGGGCACGGCGTCCCGCTCGCCGCCCGCGCCGGCGGGCACAGCTACGCCGGCTTCTCCACGCCGAACAACGGCGTCGTCGTCGACCTCTCCGCCCTCAAGGGCATCACGATCCGGGGCGACGGCACGGCCGTGGTCGGCGCCGGGGTGCGGCTCATCGACCTCTACTCGGCGCTGGCCGCACACGGCCGGGCGCTGCCGGCCGGCTCCTGCCCGACGGTCGGCGTGGCCGGCAGCACCCTCGGCGGCGGCATCGGCGTGGTCGCCCGGACGTACGGCCTCACCTGCGACCACTTGCGGGCGGCCACCGTCGTCACCGCTGACGGCGCCGTGCACACGGTCGACGGCAACCACGACGCCGACCTGCTCTGGGCGCTGCGCGGCGGCGGAGGCGGCAACGGCGGCATCGTCACCAGCTTCACCTTCGGCACCGTGCCGGCGCCCACGGTCACGGTCTTCACGCTGCGCTTCCCGGCCGCCCGCACGTCCCGGGTGCTGCGCGCCTGGTCGCAGTGGATGGACGCGGCCCCCGACCAGCTCACCTCGCTGTGCGCGGTCACCGCCGCGAGCACCCCGGCCAACCGGGTGACCGGCGCCTGGACCGGCTCGGCGTCGGCGCTGACCCGGCACCTGACCGCGCTGATCAGCGCGGTCGGCGCGAGTCCCACCTCGCGGACGGTGCACACCTACAACTACCTGACCGCGATGAAGTACTTCGCCGGGTGCCTGTCCAAGACCGTCGCCGTCTGCCACACCCCCGGCCAGGAGGCCTTCCGGGCCGCGTCGCGCATGCTCGACCGTACGGTCACCGCCTCCATCGCCGACCGGGTGGTCGCCCTGATGCGCAAGCAGAAGGGCATGGTCCTGCTCTTCGACTCCCTGCGCGGCCAGGTCGGCCGGATCAGGGCCGCCGACACCGCGTTCGTCCACCGCGACGCGCACGCCTCGGTGCAGGTCTACAGCGGCAACGCGGCCAACGGCCCGGCTGTGCTCGCGGTGCAGCAGGCGCTGGCCCCGATCGTCGGCCACGGCTCGTACGTCAATTATCTGAACCCGGGCCAGAAGGACTGGGCGAGCGCCTACTACGGCACCAACCTGCCCCGCCTGCGCCAGGTGATCCGCAAGTACGACCCGGCCCGCGTGTTCGACTTCCAGCAGTCGGTCCTGCGCGCGTAGCTATATCCGCGGCGAGACGTGGTAGTGGGCGATCCGCCACGTCTCACCGGAGCGGCGGGCGACGACGGTGAGGGTGAGCGGAAGCGGCGGCCGGCTGCCCGGGGCGAACGTGAACTCGACCGCCGCGAAGCCCAGCACCACGTCGTCGGCGAGCATGCGGTCCTGCAGGACGTCGTAAGTGACGGCCATCCCCATCGGCTGCCCGGCGTAGTACTCCCGCACGCCGGCCGGGCCCACGCTGTACGGATGCAGGCCCTGAAAGACGGCGTCGTCGGTGAACAGCGCGGCGACCCGGTCCGGAAGGTGCCGGTCGACCGCGTCCCGCCAGGCGTCGAGGAGGCCGCGAAGCGCGATCTCGGTCATCGTCCACCAGCGCTCTGGCCGCCGTCGACGTGCAGGATCTCGCCGGTGACGAAGGAGGCGTTCTCCAGGTAGAGGATGGCGTCGGTGACGTCGCCGATCTCGCCCATCCGGCCGATCGGATGCAGGCCGGCCAGGGCGTCGTACGTCTCGGGCGGGTGCATGCCGGTCTTGACGACGCCGGGGGAGACCGCGTTGAAGCGGATGCCCCGGGCCGCGTACTCGATGGCCAGGGCCTTGGTCGCGGAGTTGAGGCCGCCCTTGGTCAGCGGGGCCAGGGCCGCCGGCGCGCCGGCGGTGGACCGTTCGGCGAGGGTCGTGGTGATGGTGACGACGTGACCGCCGCCCTGCTCGAGCATGGCGGCGACCGCGCGCTGGGTGATCGCGACGAAGCCGCGCAGGTTGACCCCGACCACCAGGTCGAAGTCCTCGCCGGTGTACTCCGTGAACGGCTTGGCGACGAAGACCCCGGCGTTGTTGACCAGCGTGTCGACGCGGCCGAACTCGGCCCGGCCGGCGTCGATCACCCGGGCGCCGACCGCCGGATCGGCGATGTCGCCCGGCACGGCGAGCACCCCCGGGTCGCCGGACGGTTCGATGCTCCGCGAGGTGGCGACGACCCGATAGCCGAGCTTGCGGTAGGCGGCGACCGTGGCGGCGCCGATTCCCTGTGAGGCTCCCGTTACTACTGCGACCTTGGACATGCCTCGACTATCGGGTCTGTGGCCCCTCACGCGTACCGGTTGAACACCCTGGCCGGTGGAGGGCCGGTGACCTACGGGAGGGGTACCCGGGCCGGGGCGGTGCGGTTGGTGGTGGTGCCGTCGCCGAGCTGGCCGGACACGTTGAAGCCCCAGCACCAGAGGCTGTCGTCGGAGCGGGGCGCGCACGTGTGGTAGGCGACGGCGAAGCCGCGGGTGGCCGAGGTGCCGGTGGCCGTGGGCGTGTAGCGGTTGGTCGTGCTGCCGTCGCCGATCTGGCCGGCCATGTTGTTGCCCCAACACCACAGGGTGCTGTCGGCGCGGGTGGCGCAGGCGGTGTCGAAGCTCGCGTCGACGGCCGTCCAGGCGGCGCCGGAGCCGATCTGCAGCGGGGTCCGCTGGAAGGTGACGTTCGCGCCGAGCTGGCCGTAGCCGTTCTCGCCCCAGCACCAGAGCGTCTGGCCGGAGCGGACGGCGCAGGTGAAGGCATACCCGGTCGTCACCTGCGACCACGTGGTGGCCGTGCCGACCTGGGCCGGCGTCGTGGTGTAGGCGACGGCGTCGAGGCCGAGCTGGCCGCTGCTGCCGTCGCCCCAGCACCACAGCGTGCCGTCCGCCCGTACCGCGCAGGTGTGCCCGAAGCCGGTGGCGACGCTCGCCCAGTTGCTCGCCGTGCCGACCCGCACCGGGGTGGTCGAGTAGTAGTCGGAGCCGCCGGTGCCCAATTGCCCGAGCCGGTTGAAGCCCCAGCACCACAGGGATCCGTCGGTACGGACGGCGCAGGTGTGCGCGTCGCCCGCGCTGACCGTCGACCACGTGGCGTCGCCGACCCGCACCGGGGCGGTGCGGTTGGTGGTGGTGCCGTCGCCCACCTGGCCGCGCCGGTTGCTGCCCCAGCACCAGAGCGAGTCGTCGGTGCGGATGCCGCAGGTGTGGCTGGTGCCCGCGTCGACGGCTTTCCATCCGGTGCCGACCCGGACCGGGGAGGTACGGGCGGTGGTGGTGCCGTCGCCGAGCTGGCCGCTGCCGTTGCCGCCCCAGCACGACAGCGAGCCGTCGGCCGGGATCGCGCAGGTGTGCAGATAACCCGCTGCCACGTCGGTGACCGGCGCGGCGGCGGCCGGGCCGGTCACGACTCCGAGGAACGACGCCACCAGCGCCAGGACGACCAGGATGCGACGGAGAATCATGCCTGAAGACGCTACGGGAGCGCTCCCATACATTCAAGCTCGTGATTGTGTTACCGAAACTCGCTCCGGTAGGTCGGCGTCAGTTCGGCCGTCCGGGGTCGAGCGGCCGCCCCGGCGGCTCTCAGTGAAGAGTTCCGTTCCACCACATGTACGGCGAGCACCGGCCCGGGTAGCCCGCCGCCGTATTGCCGGACTGGCAGATCCGGATGCGGTGGATGGCCCGGTAGGAGGTCCAGGGCGTGCCGTCACCCCCGGGGCGGTCGGTGATCCCGAAGTACTCGTTGCTGGTCGAATACCAGAACACCTGCAGCACGCACCCGTACGACTTGCTCTTGGTGCCGACGGTCGCGTTCTTGTAGGTGGCGTGGTTGAACGAGCCGGACGGGGACTCGACGGCGGCGACGCACTCTTCGCCGGCCGCGTTCTGCACATGAAGCGCGTAGACGTCGGCGTGCGCCGCGGTGCCGGTGGCGACGAGCCCGGCGCCGACGGTCAGTATGACGGCGGCCAGGTGCGCCAGCCTCTTGGTGATCATGTGGCTTTCCTTTCGTCAACGGGGATCCAGCGAGGTCGATGCTCAGCGCCGCGCGCCCGGGACGGCAACATCGATCTGTCTGCGACCTGGGGCTTCATGCCCCCAGCGACAGATGCCGGATAAATGGTGACGGAGATTGTCACCATTGGCGGTCACCGTGGAGACATGGACCTGAAGAACAAGATCGCGCTCGTGGCCGGGGCCACTCGTGGGGCCGGGCGGGCGCTCGCTGTCGAACTCGGCCGGGCCGGGGCCACCGTCTACGTCACCGGCCGCACCACCCACGACCGTGTCAGTGAGGTCGGCCGGACCACGGAGACCATCGAGGAGACCGGGGAACTGGTCACCGCGGCCGGCGGCACCGGCATCGCCGTACCCACCGATCATCTCGACGAGGCTCAGGTGCGGGCCCTCGCCGAACGGATCGACCGCGAGCAGGGCCGGCTCGACATCCTGGTCAACGACCTCTGGGGTGGCGAGCATCTGCTGATCGGCTCGGTCTTCGGCAAGAAGAGCTGGGAGACCCCGCTCGCCGACGGCCTGCGCATCCTCGAGCTCGGCGTGCGGTCGCACCTGATCACCGCCGCGCTCGTCCTGCCGCTGCTGGTGCGCTCGCCGGCCCCGCTGCACGTGGAGGTCACCGACGGCACTGCCTCGTTCAACCGCCGCTACCGCGAGAACCTTTACTACGACCTCGCCAAGAACGCGCCGATCCGGATCGCGTTCGGGCTGGGGGAGGAGCTGAAGGAGTTCGGTGGTACGGCGGTGGCCGTGACCCCCGGCTTCCTGCGCTCGGAACAGATGCTCGCCCACTTCGGCGTGACCGAGGAGAACTGGCGCGACGCCGTCCGGCAGGAGCCGCATTTCGCGATCGCCGAGTCACCGCACTATCTGGCCCGCGGGGTCGCCGCGCTGGCCGCCGACCCGGATCGGGCGTCCCGCTGGAACGGCAAGTCGGTTTCCAGCGGGGAGCTGGCGAAGGCCTATGACGTACGGGATGTGGACGGCACCCAGCCCGACTCCATCGCCTACTTCGAGGACGTCGTCTACGGCGGCAAGCAGGCCACGTCCGACGACTACCGCTGATACAGCTCGATCAGGGCCTGCGCGTGCTCACGGAACCGGGCGCGCAGGCCCGCCGGGGCCACCACCTCGACGGCCGCGCCCAGGCTGACGAGCTGGCCGAAGGCGACCTCCTCGGACTCCACCGGCAGCTCGACCGTGACCAGCCCGTCCTCGTCCGGGCCGGTCGCGGCGGCCAGCCCGGCCGGATCGGCCACGGCGCGTACCCGCCGCAGACCGGCCTCGGTGGTACGCAGGGTGACGGTCGCGCGCATCATGGCCCGGGCGAACTCGGCCGCGCCGGCCTCCCAGTGCGCGGCCAGATCGAACGCCGGGTCGCGGGCGAAGGGCTCGCCCGCGGCGGTGGCCCGCACGCGGTCGACCCGGTACGTGCGCCAGGCGCCGTCGCGATCCGGGACGCGGCCCACGACGTACCAGACCCCGGCTTTCAAGACCAGACCGTACGGTTCGAGCAGTCGCGTCACGGTCGCGCGGTCCGGCCGCGCATAGGTCAGCTCGACGGTGTGGTCGGACCACACCGCCCGGGCCAGCTCGGGCAGCAGTTCCGGGGCCGACGGCTCCCGGAACCAGGCCGGCGCGTCGAGCAGGAAGCGGCGCGTCGACGACTCGGCGGCCGCCCGCACCGACGGGATCAGGGTGGCCGACAGCTTGAGCCGGGCCGCGTCGGCGGCGCCGGCCAGACCCAGATCGCGCAGCGCGGTGGGCAGCCCCGACAGGAACAGCGTCTCCGCCTCGGTCGGATGCAGCGTGGTGAGCCGGGTCCGGTATCCGGGCGCGAGGTGATAACCACCCCCGCGCCCGAGCTCGGACCGGATCGGCACCCCGGCCTCCTGCAGCGCCTGCGCGTCGCGGATCACCGTGCGCTCGGAGACTTCCAGCTCCCGGGCCAGCGCGGCCCCGGTCAGACCGGGACTCGACTGGACGAGCAGGGCCATGCGGATCAGGCGGGCGGCGCGCATGACTCCATGATGAGCCCCGGTGTCAGCGGCTGATCGCGGCGATCGCCTCGCGGATCACGCCGGCCACCTCGCGCGGGTGCGAGATCATCACGACGTGCGAGGAGTCGATCTCCACCGGGCGGATGCCGCCTCGCCGGTAGCCGAAGCGCTCGACGTCCGGGTTGATGGTGTTGTCGCTCGAGGAGATCACGCCCCAGGCGGGCGTGGTGCGCCAGGCGGCGACGGCGGCCGGCTCGGTGAAGGCGGCCGCGGCCAGTGGGCGCTGCGACACCGCCAGGACCTGGGCCAGCGTGGGGTCGATGTCGTGGGCGAAGATCTTCGGGAACTTCGCGATGTCGACGCTGACGTCGGTGCCGGTCTCGGTCGACCCCTCGATCGGGTACGAGGTGTAGACCAGCGCCGAGGCCAGTTCCGAGTCGGGGAACCGGCCCTGCAGCTGGGCCAGGCTCTCGCCCTCCTCCAGGGCGTAGCCGGCCAGGTAGACCAGGGCTTCGACGTTCTCCTCGGCGCCGGCGACGGTGATGACGGCGCCGCCGTACGAGTGACCGACCAGCACCACGGGCCCGTCGATCGAGCGCAGCACCGAGCTGAGGTAGGCCGCGTCGCCGGACAGCGACCGGTTCGGCACCGCCGGGACGAGCACCTTCAAGCCGGCGTCGAGCAGTTCGGGCACGAGCTTGGCGAAGCTCGACCCGTCGGCGAAAGCGCCGTGGACGAGTACGACGGTGGGGTTCATCGGCTGCGGCCCTCCTCGAGGAAGTCCTGCAGGGAGTGACGGCTTAGCCAGTGGTCCATCTCGGTTCCTCTCTGTGTGTCCAGGCGAGCACACCAGGAACCACTGCACGATCACTGCACGTCGGATGCAGTGCCCTGGCCAGCCAGAATGTCGTCGATCTGGGCCATTTCCCGGGCGTATTCGACCGGGCCGACAGCGTCGGCGAAGACGGTCTCCCGCCCCCGGACGAGCGAGCGCACCAGCTCGGCCGCCGCGCGGGCCCGGTCGCTCTCGCCGAGGCGGTGCCGCGCCACGGCCAGGGACAGGGCCGACGACCAGGTGGTGAGCTCATCGTCGGGATCCTTGTGCTCCAGCGCCCACTGCGCCATCCGCGCCGCCTCCTCGTCGTTCCCGAGTTTCAGCGCGATCCAGGCTCGGGACGAGGCCAGGTAGCAATGCATGTCCGGCAGACCGGCCGCGCCGGCCAGGTCGAAGGCCTCGGCCGCGGCGAGGGCCGCGGCGGCCGGCTGATCGTCCTCGTCCAGCAGGCGCGCCAGCGTCTCCAGCGCGTACACCAGCACGCTCGGCTCACCGGCCCGGCGAGCGACCTCGACCGCGCGTTCGGCGTACGTCACCTGCCCGCTGCCGACGGTGATGGGAGCCGCGGCGAGGTTGCGCAGGACCTGCGCCTGGCCGATCAGGTCGTCCCGGCCCTCCGCGATGGCCAGTGCCCGCAGCAGGTAGTCGCGGGCGAGGCCGGGCGAGTGCGGTCTGTGCTGCACCGCCGCCTCCCGCAGGATCAGTGTCTCGAGCTCTGGATCGCCCAGGCCGGCCACCGCCTCCACCGCTCGCGTCGCCTGCCGGCGGATCTCGGCCGACGAGGCGGGCTGGGACGACCGCATCGGCCGGACGTACACCATGATCAATGCCGCGTCCCGCGCCCAGCCTCTTCGCAGGGCGAGATCGGTGACGGCCGCGATGGTGGCGCGTTCGGCCCGGTACCAGCGCTGCGCCGCCCCCACGTCCGGCGGCCGGGACGGGAAGACGCCGGGCGGAGGCGGCCCAGGGTCGGCCGGGGGCAGCAGCTTGAAGGTCAGGTAGGCGTTACGCGACGAGTGCACGTAGTGCTCCACCAGCCGGCGTTCCGCGTCGTGCCGGCCGTCGTCGGCCAGTTCCGCGGCGTAGGCCTTGAGCAGGTCGTGCGCCGTGTACCGGCCGGCGCCGAGCGGGGTCAGCATGGTGGTGACGGTCAGCTCGGTCAGCGCGGCCCGCACCTCGCCGCCCGCGATGCTGGCCGCGGCGCCGGCCGAGACATCGGTGTCCGGGTGGACGGCGAGCAGCCGGAACAGCCCGGCCGCGGGCTCGGACAGGACGCGGTAGGACCAGGAGAAGGCCGACCGTACGCTGTCGTGCTCCCCGGTGTCGAGCACGTCGAGCCGGTGCTCGGGGAGCCCCAGGTCGGCCACGACGTCGGTCAGGCTCCCCTCGGGACTGATCGCGATCCGGGCGGCCGCGATGGACAGCGCCAGCGGCAGGCCGGCGCAGAGGTCCACCAGCCGGTCGGCTGCGGCCGGTTCCGCCGCCAGCCGGGCCGCGCCCAGCCGGCGGGCGAGGACGTCCCGGGCGGCCGCGCGGTTGAGCCGCCCGACGTGCACCGGCCAGGCTCCTTCGCGCGCGACCAGGCTGGGCATGCGGTTGCGGCTGGTGATCACGACCAGGCTGCCCGGCGAGGCGGGCAGCAGCGGCCGGACCTGGGCCGAGTCGCGGGCGTTGTCGAGCAGCACGATCATGCGCCGGCCGGCCAGCGCCGACCGGAACCGCGCGCTCAGCGCGTCCGGATCGTCGCGGCCGGTCGGTCCGGTCTCCAGGCTGATCAGCAGCGTGGCCAGCGCCTCGGCCGGGCGCAGCTGGCGCTCGCCCGGTGCGAAGCCGCGCAGGTCGAGGTAGAGCTGGCCGTCGGGGTAGTCGCCGGCGATCCGGTGCGCCCAGTCGACGGCCAGGGCGGTCTTGCCGGCGCCGCCCATGCCGCTGAGCACGATCAGGCCGGTGCGGCGTCCCGCCTCCAGCGCGGCGGTCAGGTCGGCCCGAGGGCTGAAGGCGGTCACCCGCAGCGGGAGCTGGGCCGGCCGGGACCCGTCGGGCGCGTCCGGCTCGGTCAGCGCTTCCCGGTGCGCCGCCTGAAGCTCGGCGCCGGGGCCGGCGCCCAGCTCCTCGGCCAGCCGCTGCCGTACCTGCTCGTAGCGGGTGAGCGCCTCGGCCCGTCGCCCGGCCGCGGTCAGCAACCGGATCAGCCGGGCCTGCAGGGGCTCGTGGAACGGCGCCGACGCCGCGACCGCGCTCACCAGGGGAAGAAGCCGAGGGTCGGCGGCCCGGACGGCCACGTCGATGCGGGCGGTCTCGATGGCGGTGAACGCCGGCAGTTCCCGCACGCTCGCCGGCAACCCGGCGAACGGCTGTCCCTGGGCGAGGGTCAGCGCCTGTTCGATCCGCTCCTGTGCGGCCAGTTCGAAGAACGCCATCAGATCCGACGTCCGGGCGTCCTGCCGCAGTCGGTAGCCCTCGCCGACCGGGAGGAGCCAGGCGCCCGGTTCCCGGTTCGGCAGGTCCGGCTCGAACAACCGGCGGACCTGCCCGATCAGGCGCTGGACCTGGTTCTCGGCGCTGGCCGGCGGGCGGTCGCCCCAGAGCGTGTCGATCAGCTCGGCCACCCCGACAGTGGCCCCGCGCGCCGCCAGCAGGACGGCGAGCACGGTCCGGGCGCGGACCGTTCCGAGCGCGGCCTCGGTGCCCGCGCGCCACACCCGCAGGCCCCCGAAAACGCTGATCTTGATCATGTGCCCAGCCTGAGGGCTTCCCCGCCGCCAGGCAACCATACGAAAGGGCCGGGACGCGGCGCTGCGTCCCGGCCCTTTCAGCGGGGGGTTACTTGGTCGTGTAGCGGATGACGTCCGTGCGCAGGACGTCACCGGAGACCTTCACGGCCTTGAAGGTGTGCTTGGTGTTCTTCAGGCCGGTGACGGCGAAGACCGTCTTCTGGGTGGCGCGGGCGGCGCTGCTCGTGTCGACCCGCTTGGTGAGCTTGCCGTCGAGGTAGATGTCGACCAGGCCCTGGTCGGGGCCGACGGCGGTGATCCATTCGACGCCGGTGCCGCTGAAGGCGTACGACACGGAATCGCCGTTGACCTTGGTCGCGTGGACGTCGTCGAGGTAGTCGCCGCGGAAGGCGAAGTCGAGCTGCGCCTTGCCGGTCGCGAGGGTGGCCAGGTAGGCGGAACGAAGCGTCACGGTCGAACCCGACACGGTGTAGTCGGTGCCCTTCGTCAGGCCCTTGACGCCGATGAACTCGCTGCCGTCGCGCAGCAGCTTGACCGTGACGTCGGCCGGGGCCTTCTTGTCGAAGGACGCGGTCGGCGGGTCGAGCAGGCTCGGCTGGAGCACGTCGATCCGGTCGAGCAGCATGAACTGGCCGGACTTCTTGACCGCCATCAGCGTGTGGCTGCCGTTGGGCAGGTCGTTGACCGAGAAGACGGCCTGCTGGGACAGGCGCGGCTGGCCCTGCTCACGGCCCGTGTTGACGGTCTTGACGAAGGCGCCGTCGAGGTAGATGTCGACCTCGCCCTGCGAGGTGTCCATCTCCGTCACGTACGAGACGCCGGTGCCGGTGAACGTGTACTGGAACGAGTCGCCGTTGCGCTCGGTGTAGTGCACGTTGTCGTTGTAGTCGCCCAGGCCGCGGCCGCTGCTCTGCGACCAGGTGCCGGCGTACGCGATGCCGGTGTCGGTGTTGTCGTGGGTGATCGTGCGGACCGGGCCCGACGTCGACGGCGGGGTGGTGGCGCCGGTGTCGGTGACGGTCAGCTCGAGCGGCTGCGAGGTGGCCGCGACCTCCTGGCCGCCGTTGCGCGACCAGTCGCCGGTGTAGCCGACGCGCAGGGCGTCGTTGTTGACGGCGACCTTGGCCCCGGCCTGCGGGGTGACCTTGAGCAGGCGCACGCCGTGGATCGGCACGGTGGTGGCGGTGTATCCGGTGGCGAAGCGGCCCAGGTCCTTGCGGGCCCACAGGTCACGGACGGTGGCGGCGCCGGTGAGGCCGAGGTCCGACCAGTTCGCCGTGATGTCCTTGTCGGTGCGGCCCAGGTTGAACAGGGCCACGGTGTAGCTGCCGTCGGCGTTCAGGGCGTACCAGATCGGCTGCTGGGCGGTCGCCGAGACGGGGCGGGCCGGGGTGCCGGCCTGGTCGACCGCGATCACCTCGGGGTTGGTGAGCAGGCTCAGACCGTACGAATCAAGCTTGGTCAGGTCGTTGCCGAGATAGATCGGAGCCGCCGAGATGGCCCAGAGGGTCATCGCGGTCCGGCGCTCGTCCTGGGTCAGGCCGTCCATGGTGCCGTTGCCGATGTTGAGCGAGTCGAGGTCGTTCCAGCCGCCGTTGCCGCCGTTGCGCCACCAGGTGGCCAGGTCGGGGAAGAGCCGGGCGATGTTCTGCCACTGAGTGAGCGCCTCGTCGGCGCAGTAGCACTCGACGTCCCAGTCGATGCGCCAGCCGTTGGCCTTGGAGCGCCAGTAGTCGGCGTACTTGGGGTCGAGGGCCCAGGACAGCTCGAACCAGATCTTGTTCCGCTTGAGCGCCGACGACCAGGCGGCGACGTCGTCGCGGGCGTCGAGCGAGAGGTCGCTGATGCCGGAGCCGGGGGTGACGCTGTCGAACTTGACGAAGTTGACGCCCCACGAGCCGAACAGGTCGGCGATCGAGTCGATGTACTTCTGCGAGCACGGGTTGGAGAAGTCGATCCGGTATCCCAGGTTCCAGTAGTCGGCCTGCTGGATCGGCTGCTTGACGATGTCGTGCGTGGTGCAGCCGGGCGCGCCGGCGATCGGCAGGCTCGCCTGGTAGATGTCCGGGGAGATGCCCGGGATCATGTACAGGCCGAACTTCTGGCCGTTCTTGTGGACGTGGTCGATGACCTTCTGGAAGCCCTGCGGGTAGAGGGTGCTGCTGGGCTTCGGCCGGCCGTTGGCGTCGAAACCGTCGTTCCAGCCGGCGTCGACGTTGATGTAGTTGTAGCCGTACTTCTGCAGCTTGGCCTTCATGGCGTCGGACTGCTTGATGAGCTGGTCGCCGGTGATCCACTTACCGTTGCCGGAGTAGACCTGCATGCTGAAGCTGCTCCACCCCATGTAGGGCTTGACGGCCCAGGGGTCGGGGGTGGAGGCGCCCGGCCCGGCGGCTTTCGTCGCGGGTGCGGCCGAGGGCGGCACCCGGGTCGCGCCGGTGGCCTTCGGGCTGGGCTTGGGGCCCGGGTCGGCCTGCGCGGCGGAAGCGCCGGCGCCCAGCGGTAGGAGCATCGCCAAACCGAGGACGGCGGCGGAACGGAACCTCACGGTGTTACCTCCTGAAGCGGGGGTACGAAGCCCGGCCCGCGCCGAACATCCACAGTGGCCCTCGACCGGTCGGTGGGTCGGTGTCGGGGGCCTCGGCGCTGGTGAGAGGGCGGGCACAAGGTGCGACGAGCTTAGGACCGCCGACTTAAGGAAATCAATACTTGACGAAGGAAATTATTGAGCTTAGGTTTCGGCCATGTTTCCCGAGATCGGCCATCAGCCGATGACCTCGGCCACGAGGGCCGTTCCGGTGCGGACCGGGCCTTCAGGCCGTCCACAGGAGGTCTGATGGCAACCATCACGCCGCACAAGATTCCGCAGGCCGGAGCGGCCGAACGGCCCTCCGCGCCGGTCGTGCGCCGGCGCAGCCGGCGGGCCGAGTTCCAGAAGTCGTGGCGGCTGCACTGGCAGCTCTACCTGCTGGCGCTCATCCCGATCGCGTACTTCGTGATCTTCAAGTACGTCCCGATGGCCTTCAACGTGATCGCGTTCAAGGACTACAGCCCCGTGCTGGGTCCCTGGGGCAGCGAGTGGGTCGGGCTGGACAACTTCCAGCGGCTGTTCACCAACCCGGTCTTCGGCACCCTGCTCAAGAACACCTTCATTCTGGCGTTCTACCTGGTGCTGGCGAGCTTCCCGATCCCGATCCTGCTGGCCATCGCGCTCAACGAGATCCGCAACGGCTGGTTCAAGCGCACCGTGCAGATGGTGACCTACGCGCCGTACTTCATCTCCACGGTCGTGGTCGTCTCGATCACGATCCTGCTGCTGGCGCCGAACGGCATCGTCAACGACGGGATCGGCAACGTCGGGGTGGGCCCGATCGACTTCCTCGGCGATCCGGACTTCTTCCGGCACGTCTACGTATGGTCCGACGTGTGGCAGACGGCCGGATATTCGGCGGTCATCTACATGGCCGCGCTGGCCGGCATCGACCCCGCGCTGCACGAGTCGGCCAAGGTCGACGGGGCCAGCCGGCTCCAGCGCATCCGGCACATCGACCTGCCGGGAATCATGCCGACCGCCGTCATCATGCTCATTCTCGGCGTCGGCAACATGATGGCGATCGGGTTCGAGAAGGCCTATCTGCTGCAGAACAGCCTCAATCTCGCCCAATCGGAAATCATTCCCACGTACGTCTACAAGACCGGCCTGATCAACGCCGACTTCAGCATGGCCACGGCCGTCGGTCTCTTCAATTCAGTGGTCAATCTCTGCCTGCTCCTGGTGGTCAACTTCGTCGCCAAGCGGGTCACCGGAAACGGACTGTGGCGATGAGCGCGACGACCCTTTCGAAAAAGCCGGCCAAGGTCCGGGAGCCGTTCAGCGACCGGATTTTCCTGATCGTCGTCACGCTGATGCTCGTCGTGCTGCTGGCGCTGGTGCTGCTGCCGCTGATCTACATCGTGGCCAGCTCGTTCAGCAGCCCGGAGGCGGTGAACGCGGGCCGGGTGAGCCTCTGGCCGGTCGAGTTCTCCCTCGAGGCGTACCGCTCGGCCCTCAACAACTCCGAAGTTCTGCAGGGCTATTACAACTCGCTGATCTACGCGGTCGCCGGCACGATCATCAGCGTCACGCTGACCGTGGCCATCGCGTACCCGCTGTCCCGGAAGAACTTCTACGGGCGCAACGTCATCATGACGCTGCTCATCTTCACCATGCTGTTCTCCGGCGGCCTGATCCCGACCTACATGGTCGTGCACGACCTCGGCATGCTGGACACCCGCTGGGCCCTGCTGATCCCCAACGCGATCGGCGTGTGGCAGGTGATCATCGCGCGCACCTTCTTCGCCAACACGATCCCGGACGAGCTCTACGAGGCGTCGCAGCTCGACGGGGCGGGCGGCCTGCGGACCCTGTGGTCGGTGGTGCTGCCGCTGTCGAAGCCGCTGCTGGCGGTGCTCGCCCTGATGTACACGATCTATCAGTGGAACACCTATTTCGACGCCCTGGTGTACCTCAAAGACCCCGATCTGTTCCCGCTGCAGATCGTGCTGCGCAACATTCTCATCCTCAACACCCCGGGCCGGGCCGGCTCCGTCGATCTGGCCCAGTCGATGCATCAAATGCAGTTGGCAAACGTTCTGCGGTACGCGCTCATCGTCATCTCGAGCCTGCCCGTCCTGATCATCTACCCCTTCGTTGCCCGCTTCTTCACCAAGGGCGTGCTCGTCGGCGCCGTCAAGGGCTGATTCACAGAAATGGAAGGAATCATGAGGAGATCATTCATAGCCGTCGGGGTCGCCGCGACGCTGGTGGCGGCCGGGTGCTCGTCCAGCAAGAAGGACGACGCCCCGCAGGCGAAGATGGACGGCGACAAGGTGATCATCACGGCGATGGCCGCGGCCGACGCCGACACCAAGCTCGACACCAACGCCACCACCACGATGGTCAGCGACAAGTTCAAGATCAAGTTCCAGTGGACGACCACCACCATGGACGGCGGGCCGGCCAAGGAGAAGCGGCAGATCGCCATCTCCAGCGGTGACTACCCGGACCTGTTCATGCTGACCCCGTACGTCGACGCCTTCACCAAGCCCGAGGTGCAGAAGCTCGGCCAGCAGGGTGTCGCGGTACCGCTGGAAGACCTGATCAAGGAGTACGCGCCGAACGTCCAGAAGGCGCTCGACGGCAACGCGACTCTCAAGGCGATGTCGACCACGCCGGACGGCCACATCTACGCGCTGCCGCAGTGGTCCGACTGCTTCCACTGCACGTACTGGAACAAGCTCTGGATCAACTCGGAGTGGCTGAAGAAGGTCAACCTTCCGATGCCGAAGACCACCGAGGAGCTGCGGACGGTCCTGCGGGCCTTCAAGACCAAGGACCCGAACGGCAACGGCAAGGCCGACGAGATCCCGATGACCACCGACACGCAGGACAGCACGCTGATCGGCTACCTGATGGGCGCCTTCGCGTACGCCCCGTTCGGTGCCAGCAACGGTGTCCCGTCCCTGCTCGAGCTCAACGGCGACACCGTGCAGACGCCGGTCGACAAGCCCGAGTGGCGTGAAGGCCTCAAGTACATCAACTCGCTGTACTCCGAAGGCCTCATCGACCGGGCCTCGTTCACCCAGAACGCCGAGGCGCTGCAGGCCACGGGCAACGACCCCAAGGCCGTCCGGATCGGCTCCTCGCCGGTGCTCTACCCCGGCATCTTCGTCCAGCTGGGCCAGAAGGACGGCCGCGACAAGCAGTACGACGCCGCGCCGCCGCTGACCGGTCCGGCCGGCAAGAGCTACACCGCGTACAACAACCCGACCTCGACCGGCTACACCTTCATGCTGACCAACAAGTCCAGCAAAGAGGCCCGGATCGCGGCCCTCAAGATGCTCGACTACATCTACACCGACGAGGGCCAGCTCACCGTCAACGCCGGCCCCGAGAACGTCGCCTGGGTCAAGCCCGCCGCCGGCGACATCGCGCTGGACGAGAGCGTGAAGCCGACCTGGAAGGCCAAGGACTCGGCCGACGTCCCGAAGAACGTCGCCTGGTCGTCCATGTCGCAGTACAACGTCACGACCAAGCTGCGCAACGAGCAGGCCGTGCCGAAGGACATCTACTCCGAGCAGGGGCTGGAGCGCCGGCTGTTCGAGGCGTCCAAGCTGTACGAGCCGCACGTCGACAAGGCGAAGGTCTTCCCCGAGGCGCAGATCTGGGTCGACCCGAGCGACGTCTCCGAGCTGGCCACCCTGAAGACCAACCTGGACAGCTACGTCAGCCAGGGTGAGCTGGCCTTCGTGACCGGCTCGAAGAACATCGACACCGACTGGGACGCCTTCGTCAAGGGCCTGGACGGGATCGGCATGAAGCGCTACCTGGAGCTCAACCAGAAGGCGTACGACCGGTACAAGTCGACGAACAAGTAGTCACGCGCGAGCCCGGCCGGCTGCTCAGGCAGTCGGCCGGGCTTTCTGCGGGTAGATCGTCTCGTGCCGGGCCAGCATGGCCACGAACTCGACGATCTTCCGCTCCCGGGTCTCGGCCCGCTTCACCGCGTTCAGCCGGTGGATGAGAGCGAACCGGTTGGCGCTGGTCAGCACCTCGAACATGGCCTGAGCGGCCGGCTCGGCGGCGACAGCGGCCAGCAGGTCATCCGGCACCACGGCCTCCGACGGCGGCGCGTACGCGGCTTCCCACCGCCCGTCCGCCTTGGCCGCCTCGACCGCGGCCCGGCCCGCCGGGTGCATCCGCCCCGCCGCCTCCAGCCGGGCCACGTGCCCGACGTTGCGCCGAGACCAGGAGCTGCGAGCTCGCCGGGGCGTGAACCGGATCCACGACATCGCCTCGTCGTGCTTGCGGGCCTGCCCGTCGATCCACCCGAAACAGAGCGCCTCGTCAACCGCGTCCTGCCACGTGAGCGTGGTGACGGCGCCACCCTTCTTCGTCAGCGCCAGCCAGATACCGGGCGACGTGTCATGGTGCTCAGCCAGCCACGCCCGCAACTCCCCGGCGTCGGCGAAAATCATTTCTTCCAGCACAACGGGCTCCGTCTTGGCCATGCCAGCAGGCTAGCGGCGCCCTCTGACATTTTCCGGCCCGCGCGCTGCCACGGTTTCGTGACGAAGCGCCTCGATGAGGCCGGCGATACCACGCCGGCCTCATCGATGACGCGGGTCGTCAGGCCCGGAAGTGCGTCCGGTCGACGATGTGCTCCTGTGCCGGCTCCCAGGTGAGGCCGGTGACCGTGTCGCGGTAGCGGAGGCGGGCGGTGGCCTTGTGATCGGCGCGGACGCGGGCCTCGTGCAGGCGGCCGTCGCGCCACGTCAGGTCCACGGTGAACCCGCCCCGGGCTCGTAGGCCCTGTACCGAGCCGTCGCGCCAGGTTGAGGGGAGGGCGGGCAGCAGCTCGATCTCGGCGCCGTCGGACTGCAGGAGCATCTCGGCTATGGCGCCGGCGCCACCGGAGTTGCCGTCGAAGGAGTAGATGTTCTGTTCGGCGCCGGCTATGCCGCCCTGGGAGTAGCTGAGCAGGTTGGTCTCGCTGGCGTCGGCGATCAGGCGGGTGATGTGGTGCAGCGCCTTGTCGCCGTCCAGCAAGCGGGCCTGGAAGGCGGCGAAGTTGGCCTCCACCCACTCGGTCTGCTCCCAACCGGGCGCGGCCTGCCGCCGCTCGATGGTGACCGCGGCCGCGCGGGCCAATTCGGGGGTACGGCGGGGAGTGATCTGCCGTTCCGGGAAGACTGCGACCAGGTGTGCGGTGTGCCGGTGGGCGGGGTCGGCCTCGTCGAAGTCGTGCAGCCACTCCTGGAGCTGGCCGTGGCGGCCGATCCGGAACGGGGACAGCCGGGCGCGGGCCGCCTCGGCGCGGGCGCGAAGTGCGGGGTCGACGCCGAGGATGTCGGCGGCTTGCGTGCAGATGCGCAGGATCGCCTCGGCGAAGGCGCGGTCGGCGGTGCTGCCCATCGCCACCGAGCACCGGGCGCCGTCCGGGGCCAGGTACGCGTTCTCCGGCGACTCGGCCGGGCCGGCCACCAGCCAGCCGTTAGTGGGCTCGGGCACCAGGTAGTCGAGCAGGAACTCGGCGGCGCCGCGCAGGACCGGATACGCCTGCTCGCGGAGGTAGTCCTCGTCGAGCCCGTACTCGTAGTGCTCCCACAGCTGCAGGGCCAGCCAGGCCCCGCCGGTGACGTTCAGGCCCCAGCCGATGCCGGCGCCGGGCGCCGAGTAGCCCCAGGCGTTGGTGACCGTGTGGGCGACCCAGCCGCCCGCCCCGTACATCTGCCGGGCCGTACCCTTTCCCGTCTCGGCGAGGCGCTGGAGGAAGCCGAACAGCGGGGTCTGGCATTCGGCGAGGTGGCCCGACTCGGCCGCCCAGTAGTTCTGCTGGGTGTTGATGTCGAGGTGGAAGTCGTTGCTCCAGCCCATGCCGCTGGCGAAACCGTCGTTCCAGACGCCCTGCAGGGCCAGCGGCAGCGGCGAGTCGGCGCGCGAGCCGGCCACGGTCAGGTACCTGCCGTACTGGTAGTAGAGCGCGATCAGGTCGTCGTCCCGGTGCCCCTGGGCCAGGCGCTCCCGGCGTACGTCAGTGGGAAGCGCGACCGGCTCGCCCAGATCGAGCCGGACCCGCCGCATCAGGCTCTGGTGGTCCTCGATGTGGGCGGCGCGCAGGGTCTCGTAGTCCGGCGCGGCGGCGAGCAGCTTCTCGGCCCGGCCGGCGGCGTCTTCGCCGGCCCAGTCGGTGCCGACGGCGATCAGCACGACGACCGCGTCGGCGCCGGCGACAGCGACCGTGTCGCCGTCGCGCCGCAGGGTTCCGCCCTCGAGCACGAAGCGGCAGCGGATCTCGACGACGGCGCCGTCCTCGCCGTTGCTGTGCAGTGTCTCGACGGCGCGGCCGCTGAAGGCGAGGCCGTCGTCGGTGGCGGTGGTGGCGCCGGGCAGGATGGTGTCGTCGAGGGTGGCCGTGAAGCCGAGGGGCCGGCCGGCCGTGATCCGCATGGCGATGACGCCGTGCGGGTGGGAGGCGAGGATTTCCCGTACGTGGTCGTCGCAGTCGACGCGGACGAGGCCGGTGTCGAGGTCGAGACCGCGGCGGTAGCGCTCGGCCGAGACACCGTCGAAATCGAGGCGCAGGCGCGGGAGAGGCACGTTCGTACCGAAACAAGTGGGTCGTCCGGGCAGATGTTCGGCCGCGAGCTGCTGGGCCTCGGCGTACCGGCCCTCGAACAGCAGGCCGCGGATGACCGGAAGCTGCGAGAGGGCGGTCGGGCTCACATCGGTGTCCGACGGCGCCCCGGACCACGCGGTCGACTCGGAGAGGCGGATGATTTCGGTGTTTATGCCCCCGTACACCATGCCGCCGAGCCGGCCGTTGCCGATCGGCAGGGCCTCGAACCAGCGCTCGGCCGGCCGATCGTAGTAGAGATCAGTGGAAGGCATGGGAGTCTCCTGAAGGGCATCGATGCGGCGCGGCGAGCGTAGGTCCGTATTGAGGACTAAATCAATACTTGACGAAGGAAATTATTGAGCTTAGATTTCGGCCATGTTTCCCGAGGCTGACGCCGTAGCGCCCGCAGTGACAGCCGTCTTCACCGCTGTCCTGACCGAGGGGCCGATCACCCGCGTCGCCCTCGCCCGCCGCCTCGACCTGTCCTCCGGCGCCGTCACCAAAGCGGCCCGCCCGCTGATCGATCTGGGCTATCTCGAGGAAATGGCCGCCACCGAGCGCACCGGGCCGGGCGCCGGCCGCCCGGCCAGCCCGCTGGCCATCCGGGCCGGCAGCGAGTTCTTCGTCGGCGTGAAGATCACCGCCGACGAACTCATCGGCGTGGTCTGCGACCTGCGCGCCGAGGTACGGGTGTCGGCGCACCGCCGGCTGGCCGGGGCCGACGTCGACCAGGTGCTCACCCAGCTCGGTGAGCTCGTCGACGACCTGCTCGACGGCCCCGGCGGCTATCGGCCGCGGACTCGCCGGCTCGGGCTGGCCGTCTCCGGCGACGTCGACCCGGTCACCGGCCTGGTCCGCTACTCGCCGTTCCTGCGCTGGCACGACGTCGCGCTGCGGGAACGCGCCGAGAAGATCACCGGCCTCGCCGTCACGGTCGAGAACGACGTCAAGGCGCTCACCATCGCCGAGCACTGGTTCGGCGAAGGCGTGGGGGCCGAGTCGTTCGCCCTCGTCACCGTCGGCGCCGGCATCGGCTGCGGCCTGGTCGTCGGCGGCCGGCTCGTCTCCGGCGCGCACGGCGTGGCCGGCGAGATTGGCCACATCGGCATCGACGTCGACGGCCCGGCCTGCCACTGCGGCAGCCGCGGCTGCGTCGAGGCGATCGCCGGCGCCGACGCCATCGTGCGGCAGGCCCGCTCGGCGTCGGGGCGGCCCGACCTGACGTTCGAGGACGCGGTGGAGCTGGCCCGGCGCGGCGACGTCGCCGTCTGCGAGGTCTTCGCCCGGGCCGGGGACGCCATCGGGGCCGGCATCGCCGCGGTGGCCAACCTGGTCGGCCCGGCCCGGATAGTGGTCTCCGGTGAGGGCCTGGCCGCGTACGACCTGTTCGAGCCCCACATCCGGGCCGGCTTCCAGCGCCGGGCCTTCGGCGCCGCCGCCGACTGTCCACTCTCGATCCGGCCGCTGCCGTTCGAGGAGTGGGCGCGGGGGGCGGCCACCGTGAGCATCAAGGCTCTCGTGGCCGCCGGATAAAATACCCCGTGATCTCAGCTGTTTTCTTCGACTGCGACGGCGTTCTCGTCGACTCCGAGCCCATCACCAACGGCGTCCTCCGGACGATGCTGATCGACCTCGGCTGGGAGATCTCCGAGCGCGACTGCATCGACCTGTTCGTCGGCAAGGCGCTGCGTGACGAGTGGGCGATCATCCAGAAGCAGACCGGGTTCCGTATCGACGACGCCTGGCTGGCCAGCTTCCGCGGCCGCCGCGACGAGGCGCTGCGGTCGAGCCTCGTCCCGATCGACGGCGTACAGGAGACGGTACGGGCCGTGGCGTCGTTGATGGGCGAGCGGTTCGCCTGCGTGAGCGGCGCCGACCGCGGCAAGGTGGAGATGCAGCTGAAGCTGGCCGGCCTGGACGGCTACTTCGGCGACCGGGTCTTCAGCGGCATGGAGGTGCCCCGCAGCAAGCCGGCGCCCGACGTCTACCTGGCGGCCGCCGAGGCGCTGGGCGTCGACCCGGCCGCCGCGGTCGTCATCGAGGACTCGGTGGCCGGCATCACGGCCGGCGTGGCGGCCGGGGCGACGGTGTTCGGATTCGCGCCGGTGAGCCCCACCCACGCGTCACCGTCGGTGCTGCGCGAGGCCGGCGCCAGCCTGGTCTTCACGCACATGTCGGAGCTGCCCGGCCTGCTGACCGCCTCATCCGGCGCAGGCGATGTGGCGCCCGCCCCCGCGCCGTAGCGTCGATGCTCTCGCCGTTGACGTATTTGCTGATCTTCGTCTGAGTGCCGGACGGGGTGCCGCCGACGCCGCCGTAGCCCAGCCGGCCGCGGTACCTCACCATTCGCAACTCGACTCCGGAGCCTTTCTCGTACGTCGTGAGTTAGGAATCCCGGGGCCGGACGACCTCGAAGCTGCACAACTCGGTGCCGCCCCGGACCACCCACACCCGGTCCACTCCGGCCGGCGACCAGTCGACCTTCCGGCCCGCCGGCGGCCCGGTGGACGCCGGGGGCGATCCGGTCGTCTGCGCCGAGCGTAGGACCGTCATCGGGCCGGTCATCCTCTCCGTCCTCGACTCGCCACCGCCTAAGCTCACGATCAGCGAAAGCGGGGGAGTGAAGGCATGGAGGAGCAGTCCCTGTACGGGCGGGACGCCGAGCTTCGGCTGCTGGACGGCCTGGTCCGCGGCGGCCGTGACCGGGGTGGGGCGCTGGTGATCCGTGGCGAGGCCGGGATCGGCAAGTCGGCGATGCTGGCCGAGGCCCGCCGGGTCGCCGCCGCCGAGGGGCTGCTCGTGCTGTCCACGACCGGTGTCGAGGCCGAGTCGCGGCTGCCCTTCGCCGGTCTGTACAACCTGCTGCGGCCCGTCCTGGACCGCGCCGAGTCCCTTCCGCCCCCGCAGCGCGACGCCCTGATGGCCGCGTTCGGCATGGCCGCGGCGGCCACTCCGGACCTGTTCCTCGTCGCCCTGGCCGCGCTGAACGTGCTGGGCGACACCGACGGGAAGGCGCTGCTGGTCGTGGAGGACGCGCACTGGCTCGACGCGGCCAGCGCCGAGGTGCTGAGCTTCGTGGCCCGGCGGCTCGACGCCGACCCGGTGCTGATGCTGGCCGCGGTGCGCGACGGCTTCCCGTCCGCCTTCGGCGCCGGCCTGCCGGTGCTGCGCCTCGAACGGCTCGGCGACGAGGCCGCCGCCGCCCTGCTCGACGCCCGGGCCGGCGCGCTGCCGCCGGGGATCCGCCGCCAGGTGCTCGAGGAGGCCGCCGGCAATCCGCTCGCCCTGGTGGAGTTGGCCGCCGCGCCCGCGGCTGAGGCGTTGCGGCCGCTCAGTGACCGTCTGGAGGAGGCGTTCGCGGCCCGGGTCGCCCAGCTGCCCGCCGCCACCCGGACCCTGCTGCTGGTGGCCGCGGTCAACGACGGCGACGCGCTGACCGAGGTGCTCGGCGCGGCCTCGGCGACAGCGGCCGATCTCGGTCCCGCGGTGGAGGCGTCGCTGCTGGAGCCGGACGAGACCCGGATCCGGTTCCGGCATCCGCTGATGCGCTCGGCCATCCATCAGCGGGCGAGCCTGGCCGAGCGGCACGCCGCGCACGCCGCCCTGGCCCGGGTGCTGGCCGGCGAGCCCGGACGGGCCATCTGGCACCGGGCGGCGGCGCTGACCGAGCCGGACGAGAGTGTGGCCGCCGGCCTGGAGGAGACCGCCGCGCTGTCCCGCCGGCGCGGCGCGGCGACGGCGGCGCTGTCGGCCTTGGAGCGGGCCGCGCAGCTCACCGCCGACCCGGCCCGCCGGGCCGAACGGCTGCTGCGCGCGGCCGAAGCCGCTGTGGAGCTCGGCCGCCGCGACGTCGTGACGCGCCTGGTGCACGCGGCCCAGACGGCCGAGCTGTCGGCGCGGCAACGGGGTCAGCTGCTCTGGATCGAGGCGAGTTTCGGCGGCGGCCTGCGCGAGGAACACCGCCGGCCGGAGGCGATCGCGGCCGCGGCCGAGCGGGTGGCGGCCGGCGGGCACGTCGACGTCGCCCTGCGGCTGCTCAACGGCGCCGCGCTGCGGTCGTTCTGGACCGGGGCCGACCCCGCGGCCCGGCCCCGCATCGTAGACGCCGCCGAGGCGCTCGGTGTGGCCGGGGACAACCCGGATCTGCTGGCCATCCTCGCGTTCGCCGCGCCCATCGAGCGGGGCGCCAAGGTCATCGCCAGTCTCCGGCGGAGCGCCGAACGCGCGGGGGACGACCCGGACGCGATGCGGCTCGTCGGTTCGGCGGCCATCCTGGTCGGCGCCTTCGACCTGGCCCAGGCCTGCTCGGCGGCCGCCCTGCCGGCGCTGCGGTCGCAGGGCCGGCTCGGCCTGCTGGCCCGGGCTCTGGGCGCGCAGGCGTGGAGCGCGGCCCACCTGGCCGATCTGGACGCCGGCATTCCGGCCGCCGAGGAATGCGCCCGGCTGGCCGTCGAGACGTCCCAGCCGTTGTTCGTCGGGATCGGCCAGTCGACGGCGGCGGTGCTGGCCGCGCTGCGCGGCGACGAGGAGGCCGCGCGCGGCTTCGCCACCGTGGCCGAGCAGGGCGCCCTGTCCGGCGGGGTCCGCCCGGTGCTGGCCACGGCCCGGCTCGCCCGGGGGCTGGCCGCGCTCGGCGCGGGACGCTACGCCGAGGCGTACGAGCATCTCCAGCACATGCACGACCCGGCCGATCCCGCCTTCCATCCGGCGCTGCGCTGCTTTTCCCTGGCCGATCTGGCCGACGCCGCGGTGCACAGTGGACATCGGGACGAGGCGAAAAGGATCGTCACCGAGATCGAGGAGCTCGGGCGGCAGACCCCGTCGGCCGCGCTGCACGGCGGCCTCCGGCACGCCCGGGCCGTTCTCGCCGGCGACGACCGGGCCGAGGAACTGTTCCGGGCGGCTCTCGAGGAAGGACCGTTCGCCCGGGCGAGGGTCCAACTGGCGTACGGTCGATGGCTGCGCCGCCAGCGGCGGATCGCCGACTCCCGCGGTCTGCTGCCGGCCGCCCGCGACACCTTCGACAGCCTCGGCGTCACCCCGTGGGGCGAGCAGGCCCGGCAGGAGCTGCGAGCCTCCGGCGAGACGAGCCGGCGCCGCACCGTGGAGGCGCACGAACGGCTGACCGCCCAGGAGCTGCAGATCGCCCAGATGGCCGCGGACGGCATGACGAACCGGGAGATCGGCGAACGGCTGTACCTGTCACACCGTACGGTCAGCTCGCATTTGCACCGGATCTTCCCGAAATTGGCGATCACCTCCCGGGCGCAGTTGGGCGCCATCGTGCGCAACCGTCATGTGACGCTCGCGAGCGGCGCCGACGGGTCCTAGCGTCGCGCTCATGGGGCGGATGTGGTTCACGGTTCTCGGCCCGGTGCGGGCCTGGCGGGACGGCGCCGAGATCGACCTCGGCGCCCCACAGCAGCGGTCGGTGCTGGCCGTGCTGCTGGCCCGGGCCGGGCAGCCGGTCAGCCTGGCCGAGATCGTCGACACCCTGTGGTGGGACGACCCGCCCGCGACCGCTGTCAACGCGGTGCACCGCAGCGTCGGCCTGCTGCGCCGGGCCCTGGAGCCGGAACTGGCCGTGCGGGGCGTGGGCCGCTGGCTGGTCCGGGCCGGCGGCGGCTACCGGTTGGCGGCCGGTCCGGACGAGGTCGACCTGCTGCGCTTCCGGGCGCTGATCGGCGAGAAGGCGTTCGCCGAGGCCCTGGAGCTGTGGCAGGGACCCGCGGCCGCCACCCTCCCGGCCGAGGTGCGCGGCCAGGCCCTGTTCACCGCGCTGGACCGGGAGTACGAGGCCGCCGCGGCCGAGGCGGCTTTGGTGACCGGCGCGTCCGCCCGGTTGGTGGGCGCGGTCGAGCTGGCGGCCGACCGGGCCCCGCTGAACGAGTCGTTGCAGGCCCGCCTCCTGCTCATGCTGGCCGGGGCCGGCCGGCCGGCCGATGCTCGGCGCCGATACGACGAGGCCCGGGCCCGGCTCGCCGCCGATCTGGGCGTGGAGCCCGGCCCCGAACTGGTCGCGGCCGCGCGGAAACTCTCGAAGAGGCCGGTGACGGCCCAGCTCCCGCATGCCCTGCCGGGCTTCAGCGGCCGCGGGCCGGAGCTGGCCGCCGCTCTCACGCTGCCCGACCGGGAGCGGGTCGGCGCGATCAGCGGCATGGCCGGCGTCGGCAAGACCGCCTTCGCCGTTCAGCTGGCCCACCGGGTCGCCGATCGGTGCCCCGACGGTCAGCTCTACCTCAACCTGCGCGGCTTCGGGCCGGGAGCCGCGATGGATCCGGCCGACGCGCTGATCCGCCTCCTCGGCTCCCTCGGCGTTCCGGCGCACCAGATCCCGGCCGACCTGGACTCGCGGGCCGCCCTCTACCGCAGCCGGCTGGCCGGCCGGCGGATGCTGCTGTTGTTCGACAACGCCCGCGACACCGCGCAGGTGCGCCCGCTGCTGCCGGGCACGCCCGGCCACGTGGTGCTGGTGACCAGCCGCGACCGGCTGGCCGGCCTGGTCGTCTCGGACGGGGCCCGCCCGATCGCCCTCGGCACCTTCTCCACCGGCCGGGCCCGCGAGCTGCTGGCCGCACGGCTCGGCGCCGAGCGGATCGCCGCCGAGCCGGCCGCGGTCGACAAGATCATCGGGCGGTGCGGCGGCCTGCCGCTGGCCCTCGCCATCGTGGCCGCCCGGGCGGCCACCCAGCCCGGCCTGACCATGGCCGAGCTGGCCGGCGAACTCGACGTGGCGGACCGCCTGGACCAGCTCACCACCGGTGACCCGGACAGCGACGTGCGGACGGTGTTCTCCTGGTCGTACCGGATCCTGGCCGACGGGCCGGCCCGGCTGTTCCGGTTGTTCGGGCTGCACCCCGGGGCCGACATCACGGTCGCGGCCGCGGCGAGTCTGGTCGGCCTGAGCCCGGCCGAGGCACGCACCCTGCTCGCCGACCTGGTCCGCGCCGGGCTCTTCAGCGAGACCTCGCCCGGACGGTACGGCGCCCACGACCTGCTGCACGCCTACGCCGCCGACCTGGCCGGCACGGACGAGGCCGCACAGTCCCGGCTGCTCGACCACTATCTGCACACCGCCCACCGGGCCGCGATGCTGCTGGCCCCCGGCCTCGACCCGCTTCCGCTCGCCGAGCCCGCGCCGGGCAGCCGCCCCGAGAAGCTGACCGGGGAGGACCAGGCGCTCGGCTGGCTCACCGCCGAGTACCGGGTGCTGCGCGCGCTCGTGGACCGCTCGACCGGCCTCGCCGCTTGGCAGCTGGCCTGGACGCTCGACACGTTCCAGCGCCGCCAGGACCTGCGCCACGATCAGGTCACCACCCGCCGGACCGCGCTGGCCGCGGCCAAGCAGCTGGACGACCCGCTGCTGCTCGCCGACAGCTACCGCGACCTGGGCCACGCGCTGGCCCGGGCCGACCGGGCCGACGAGGCGCGGGCGCATTTCACGTACGCCATCGAGCGCTACACCGAGCTCGGCGAGAAGGTCCGGCAGGCCCACGTCGAGCGGGGCATCGGCTACACGTACGTCAAACCCGGGCAGTACGACCGGGTCCTCGATCACTACCTCCGGGCCGAAAGCCTGTACCGCGCCGCGGGTCATCGCGCCGGCCTGGCCAAGTGCCTCAACGAGAACGCCTTCCTGCAGGCCAGACTGGGCCGCCCGGAACAGGCCCGGCAGCGGTGCGAGCAGGCCCTGGTGGTCTTCCGCGAGCTGGGCGACCGGCACGGCGAAGCGGCTACCCTGGACACTCTGGGCCTCGCGCACACCGGTCTCGGCCGGCACGAGCAGGCGGTCGAGTGCTTCACCGCCTCGGCCGAGCTGTGCGTGCGGATCGGCGACCGGCGTTCCCAGGCCGAGGTGCTGAGCAACCTGGGCGACGCCCACGCCGGGGCGGGCCGGCCCGACAAAGCGGTCGCCGCCTGGCGGTCGGCCGTGGCCGTCCTCGACGACCTGGGGCGGCCGGAGGCGTCGGGCGTACGCAAGAAGATCGATGCCCACACTTTGCCCACTGACGCTCCCTAACGTCTCGGGGCATGACTCTTCCCGTCGTTTTCATCCATGGCCTGTGGCTGCATTCCTCCTCGTGGCAGCCCTGGATCGACCTGTTCACCGAGCGCGGCTACCAGCCGATCGCCCCCGGCTGGCCGGGCGACGCGCCGACCGTCGAGGAGACCCGCGCCAACCCGGACGCGCTGGCCGGGCACGGCATCGACGACGTCGTCGCCCACTACAGCGAGGTCATCGGCACACTGCCCGAGAAGCCGATTCTGATCGGGCACTCGTTCGGCGGCATGATCGCCCAGAAGCTGCTCGGCCTCGACCTCGGAGCCGCCGCCGTCGCCATCGACGCCGCCCAGATCAAGGGCGTGCTGCCGGTGCCGCTGTCCGCGCTGCGGTCCAGCTTCCCCGTGCTCGGCAACCCGGCCAACAGCGGCAAGGCCGTCGCGCTGACCGCCGAGCAGTTCCGGTACGCGTTCGGCAACGCCATCACCGAAGAGGAATCCCGGCGGCTGTACGACCAGTGGTCGATCCCCGCGCCGGGCAAGCCGCTCTTCGAGGCGGCCACGGCCAACTTCAACCCGCACTCGCCGGCGAAGGTGGACACCGCCAACGAGTCGCGTGGCCCGCTGCTGCTGATGGCCGGCGGCAAGGACCACACCGTTCCCGAGAACGTCGTCCGCGCCACCCTCAAGCAGTACCGGCACTCGCACGCGGTCACCGACATCATCGACTTCCCGGACAAGGCGCACTCGCTGACCATCGACTCCGGCTGGGGCGAGGTCGCCGAGACCGCGCTCACCTGGCTGAAGAAGCAGGGCCTCTGATGGACCTGGCGCTGAAGGGCAAGACCGCCCTGGTCACCGGGGCCAGCAAGGGCATCGGGCTGGCGATCGTCCGGGCCCTGGCCGCCGAGGGCGCGACCGTCGTGGCCGGAGCGCGCCACAGCACCCCTTCTCCCGGCGTGCACCCGATCACCGCCGATCTGAGCACCCCGGACGGTCCGGCGGCGCTGGTCGAGTCGGCCGTGGCCGCGCTCGGCGGCCACCTCGACATCCTCGTCAACAACGTGGGCGGGGTGCGTCCCCGCACCGGCGGCTTCCTCTCGGTGACCGACGACGAGTGGCTGGAAGCCCTGACGATCAACTTCCTGTCCGCCGTACGGGTGACCCGCGCGGCCCTGCCCTACCTGCTCGACCGCCACGGCACGATCGTCACCGTCGGCTCGGTCAACGCCTCACTGCCCGACCCGCTGGTCATCGACTACAGCGCGGCCAAGGCGGCCCTGGCCAACTTCTCCAAGGCGCTGTCCAAGGAGGTCGGCCCCCAGGGCGTCCGGGTCAACACGATCAGCCCCGGCCCGGTGGCGACCGACCTGTGGCTCGGCGCCGGCGGCGTGGCCGAGACCGTCGGCGGCGCCGGCGACATGGCCCCGTCGGACGTCGCGAAGGCCGCGGTCAGCGGCACCGCGACCGGCCGTTTCACCCAGCCCGAGGAGGTCGCCGACCTGGTGCTGCTGCTGGCCGGTGGCCGGGCCGGGAACGTCACCGGCGCCGACATCCTCATCGACGGCGGCCTGACCGCCTCTCTGTGAAGGACCCCTGCGTGACCATCGCTGATCTGCGCGCCGGCGTGACCGGACCGGTCCTCACCCCCTCCGACGACGGCTACGCGAACGAGCTGCACACCTACAACCTGACGGTCGTGCACACGCCGGCCGTCGTGGTCGGGGCCATGAACGCGGCCGACGTCCAGGCGGCGGTCCGCTACGCGGCCGCCCTCAACCTGCCGGTCGCGGTCCTGGGCGCCGGGCACGGCAGCTCGGTCCCGTCGGCCGACTCGGTGCTCGTCACCACCCGCCGCCTGACCGGCCTGACCATCGACGAGCCGGCCCGCACGGCCCGGGTCGAGGCCGGCGTCGTCTGGGCCGACCTCATCGAGCAGGCCGGCAAGCTCGGCCTGGCCGCCCTGAACGGCTCCTCCCCGACGGTGACCGTGGTTTCGTACACCATCGGGGGTGGCCTCGGGCCCTTCGGCCGCAAACACGGCTACGCGGCCGACCATGTGACCGCGCTGGAGATCGTCACCGCCGACGGTGAGCTGCGCCGGGTGACCGCCGACAGCGAGCCGGACCTGTTCTGGGCGGTACGCGGCGGCAAGGGCAACTTCGGGGTCGTGACGGCCCTCGAGTTCGGGCTGTTCCCGATCCGCACCTTCTACGGCGGCGGCATCTTCTTCCCCGGCAAGCTCGCCGGCGAGGTGCTGCACCTGTTCCGCCGGTGGACGGCCGACCTGCCCGAGGAGATGTCGGCCTCGGTCGGCCTGCTGCATCTGCCGCCGCTGCCGTTCGTCCCCGAGCCGCTGCCTGACCGCCCGGTGGCCCACCTGCGGATCACCTACCTGGGCGATCCGGCCGAGGGTGAACGGCTCATCGCGCCCTTCCGCGCCCTGGGCGAGCCGGTCATCGACGCGGTGGCCGAACTCCCGTACACCGCAATCGCGTCTGTCCACAATGACCCGGTCGACCCGTTGCCCCTCTATGAACACGGCGCCCTGCTCCGCGCCCTCCCGGCCGAAGCCGTGGACGAGATCCTGCGCCGGACCGGCCCCCTGATCCTGGCCGAGATCAGGCACCTGGGCGGCGCGCTGGCCCGGCCACCCGCCGTCCCCAACGCGGTCGGCAACCGCGACGACACCCTGTACAACGTGTTCCTGGTCGCGGCGGGCGGCCCACCGGACGCCGAGGCGCTGCACGCCCACGAGCAGCAGCTGATCGACGCCCTGGCCCCGTGGTCCACCGGCCGCCGCTACCTGAACTTCATGTTCGCGCCCGACGCCACCCCGGAGACCGCCGCCCTGGCCTGGTCCCCGGCCGACTATCCCCGCCTGCAAGGCATCAAGCGCCGCTACGACCCGGCCAATCTGTTCCGCGTCAACCACAACATCCCGCCGCTGTCTCGGTAAGGCTGGGGCCCTCAACCGGGCGACGCTCGCCCATCAGCATCTGCTCGAGCGCACCGGCATGCCGGTGCGGGACGCGGGGGCCCACCTGGGCGGGTTGCAGGCGCAGGCCTGAGCGCCTTCGACCCGGCGGAGCTCTGGCGGCTGCTTCAGGAGCGAGCGGTCGTACGGATGCACCTCATGCGCCGCACCGTGCACCTGGTGACCGCCGAGGACGCCCGAGCGTGGCGTCCTCGGCATCAGGCCCTGCTGCGCCAGCGGGTCCTCGGCGCGTACCGCCACGACCTGTCCGAAGTCGACATGGACGAGCTGGCCGCCCGGGCCGAGGCGCTGCTGGCCGACGGCCGCCCCCGCTCGGTCGGCGAGGCCGGCCGCGAGCTGGCCGCCCACTGGCCCACGGTCACCCCCCCGCATGCTGGGCGAGACCGCGCTGACGGCACTGCTCCCCACGGTCCAGCTGCCACCGCGCGGCGTCTGGCGAAGCACAACCGGCGTGCGCTACCTGCCCCTGTCCAGCTGCATTCCCGGCGACGCGGCCCCCGGCCCGGCCGACCCGAACCTGATCCGCCGCTACCTGCGCGCCTTCGGCCCCGCGGCCACCGCCGACCTGCGCGCGTGGTGCGGCCTGGTTGGCCTCCCCGAGTCGGTGGCGGCCCTCCGCGACGAGCTGACCGAGTTCCGCGACGACCGGGGCCGCCGCCTGCTCGACCTGGCCGACGCGCCCCGCCCCGACCCGGGCACACCCGCCCCGGTCCGTTTCCTGCCGGCCTTCGACAACGCGATCCTCGGCTACCACGACCGCACCCGCATCATCGACGACGACCATCGCAACCTCTCGGTCGCTGGCACCCGGGTCGTCCTCATCGACGGCCGCGTCGCCGCCACCTGGACCGCCCCACCCGCCGGCCCGGTCACCGCGACCGCACTGCGCCCCCTGACCCGCGCCGAGCAAACCGACCTCACCGACGGGGCCGACCGCCTGACGGCTTTCCTGCGCGCCAACTGACTGCGCTGTTCAGCCAGCTTGGTGAACCGCGTGCCGGCGCCAGTCTGCCGGTGGCGCTTGGGCGGTCTCTTCAGCGAGTTGTCGAACTGGGTCCCGCCGCCTTGCTCCCGAAGCCGGCCCAGCTCATGGGCAGTTTTCGGTGCCGCGGCGGACGAGGGCCGGGGTTGTGCCGAGTTCGCGGACCCCGGCGCGCTCCCCGTCCTGGTCGTAACCGTGGTCGGCGTGGACCTTCAGGGTCCGGCCGCGGGGCCGTCCGCGTTGAATGCGGATCAGCGGGATGGCGCGAAGCAGCGGGATGAGCTGTGGATGACATCGTTGCGGTCACCGCCGGTCACCGCCGTCGCCAACGGGACACTGCGGGCGTCGGTGACGAGGTGATGTCCGGAGCCGGGCCGGCCGCGTTCGGCCGGACTGCGGCCGGTTTGGCCGCGGCGAACGGGATGAATGCCCGGCCGGCCGCTCGAGCCGGCCCAGGTGTCCTGAGCCGCCGGACCCGATGCCGGTGCTCGGGTGGGTCACAACCGGATCAGGTCGGCGACCTCCTCGGGGAGGCCGGGGGAGGTCAGGACATGGCCCATTCCGGGTACGACGTGCAGCGCCGCGCCCGGGATGGCGGCGGCCACGGCCCGGCCGTGACCGAGCGGGTAGATCGGGTCCTGATCGCCGTGCACGACCGAGGTGGGCGCGGTGATCGACGACAGTGGGGCGGCCAGGCTCGGGTCGTCCCGCCAGACGGCCCGGTGGTGGTTGGCCGCGGCCGCCGGGTCGATCGCCCGGGACAGGGCCAGTTCCAGCATGGCCCGCGCGGCCGCCTCGTCGAACGGCCGGACCGGACCGTTGAAGACCCGGAACAGGGCCACGTCGGACTCCACGCCCGGCGGCAGCCCGAGGGCCTGGTGTGCGCGGAACTCCGCGGTCGGCGGCGGCAGATCGTCCGTGGGCTCGCGGGGATCGTGACCCATCGGCGAGCTGGAGATCACCGTCAGGGATCGGATCCGCTCGGGCGCGTGCACGCCCAGCCACTGCGCGATCATGCCGCCCAGGGAGGCCCCGGCCACGTGCGCCGTGCGGAGGTCCCAGCCGTCCAGCACGGCCAGGCAGTCGCGGGCCATGTCGCCGATGGTGTACGGGTGGGCGTCGAAGTCGATCACGCTGGACTGACCGGTGTCCCGGTGGTCGAACCGGATGACCTGGGCCCCGCGCTCGACGAGCCGGCCGACCAGCTCGTCGGGGCAGCTGATGCCCTGAGCGGCCGACCCCATCACCATGAGAACGGCCGGCCGGGAGGGGTCCCCGGTCCGCTCGGTCCAGATCCGCAGCGGCCCGGAGGCCACGAAGCGCTCGTGTGTGTCGGCCATGGCGGCACGATAGCGGTTGAGTACGCGTACCCATGCACGCTTTTCCGCGGGCGACAAGACTTCACGGCATGAGACGGTTCCTGGTGGTGGCCTTGATGATGACCGGCGTGGCCGGATGCTCGTTCGAGGAGTCGATCTGCAGCTCGGGGGAGTATCCGGTGGCCGCCGTGGACAGTTACACCGGGCGGGCCTGCGTGCCGGACGGTGGCCCGGTGCCCGAGGGGTATGTGCGCTTCCCGCAGGGCAAACAGCCGCGGCAGGTCGGTGACGAGTGGGACCGCTACTGGGAGTCGCACAAGCTCGACCAGCGGGGAAACGAGATCCGGTAATTCTGTCGTACCCCCGTGGCAAGGTCGGGGCATGTACGAGGAGTGGAAATCGGAGCTGCCGTACGTCGTCGCGTGGCGCAGTGTGACGGAGGCGCGCGACGGGCCCACGCGGATCCTGCCGGACGGATGTCTCGATCTGATCTGGCGGGAGGGCACGGTGTTCGTGGCCGGGCCCGACACGACCGCCCAGCTCGGGATGCCGGTGGTGGGGCGGCGGCATGTGGCGTTGCGGTTCGGCGCCGGCACCGGTGCGGGGGTGCTCGGGGTGCCGGCCTGCGAGGTCGTCGATCGGCAGGTGCCGTTGGAAGACCTGTGGCCGGCGGCCGAGGTGCGGGCCGTCGCCGAGGCGGACGATCCGCTGGCCGCGCTGACGGCGGCCGCGTGGCGGCACTGGCAGGGGGCCGACCGGGTGATGGTCGCGGTGGCCGGTGCGGCCCGGGCCGGGGTGCCGGTCGGTGTGGTGGCCGAGCGGTGCGGGCTCAGCGCGCGGCAGCTCCAGCGGCGGGCCAACCACGCTTTCGGGTACGGGCCGAAGACGCTGCACCGGGTCTTCCGGCTGCAACGGGCGGTGGCGCTGGCCCGGGGCGGGGCGGCGTTCGCGGCCGTGGCCGCCGACGCCGGCTACGCCGACCAGGCCCACCTGGCGCGTGAGGTGCGGGCGATGGCCGGCGTGCCGCTGAGCGCCCTACTGCGATGAGGCGAACAGGTCCACCACGTTGCCGTCGGGGTCGGCGACCTGGGCGTACCGCTGCCCCCAGGGCGCGTCCCAGGGCGCCTTGACCGACGTGGCGCCGGCCGCGACGAGTTCGGCGTGGACGCGGTCGACCTCGGCCGGGTCGGCGCAGAGGAACGCCCAGCCGCCGGACGGCTCGCCGGGGCGGTAGTCCGGGTCGAAGGACTTCAGCGCGGCGTGGGTGTCCCACATGAGGCGGATGCCGCCCGCGACTGTCGTCTCGACGTGTGGTTCCTTCTCGGCGCCGGGCGGGAAGTCCAGGCCCAGGCGGCGGTAGAAGGCCAGGGAGGTTGCCATGTCGGCCACGGCCAGGCCGATCGCTTGGAAAGTGGGTGCCATGCGACGACCGTACGGCGGAAAGGAAGTGAGGTCTTGAAGAAAACGGACGTCACCTGAGGTAGGCGGCGAGCGGGAGGTTCTGCTCGCGCAGGGCGGTGGCGATGACACCGGCGATCTGTCTGGCCCCGGCCGCCTCGAAGTGGGTGTGGTCGTTGCAGAAGAAGGCGCCGACCGCGCCCGTGGTGTAGTCGCCGTTGTTGGGGCACAGCTTCAGCGTGTTGTAGAGGGCGACGCTGCGCGCGTGCAGGTCGATCACCGGTACGCCGTTGGCGGCGGCCGCGTCCTTCGTCTCGGTGACGAAGCCCCGGTTGCCCACGGCCGTACCGCCGCTGCAGGTGATGGCGGCGACCGGAGTCACGAAGATCGGTTTCACGCCGCGGGCCTTCGCGGCCGAGGCCATCACGCCGAGCAGCTCCTTGAAGCGCGCCGAGCCCACGTGCCGGGGGCAGGCCGACGTGCCGTCGTTGATGCCGAACTGGACGATCAGGTGGTCGCCGGGCTGGAAGCCGGCGAGCATGGCCGTCCACCGTGAGCTGTAGGAGGTCGAGCTGAGCACGCATTCGCCGGCCGCGTTCTTCGTGCCGGTCACGTTGCCCTCGTACAGCCAGGTCTGAATGCTGCGGCCACCGACGGCGCTGTTGCGCACGGTGGCTTCCGAGGTGAGGTACGAGGCGAGCTGGCTGCCCCAGCCGATCGGGCACGCGGAGGCGTTCATCATCGTGGAGTCGCCGGCCATCCACACGGTGGTCGCCGCGGCGGCGGGGGCGGTGGCGACGGCCGGGGTGGCGGTCGCGCAGAGCGACGAGGAAGCGCCGATGATCGGGGCGAGCCGGTCGGTGATGGCCTGGTGGCCCTTGTCGTTGGGGTGCACCGAGTCGCTGAGACCGTCCGCGGGCAGCCAGCCGGTGGTGTCCACGTACGCCACATTGGCGTCGCCGGCGGCGGTGCGTGCCCGTACGGCCGCCTGGGTCTCCGCGGCGTAGCGGCCGATGAAAGTGCGCAGGGCCAGAAGCTTCGCGTACGGGAACCTCGCCCTCAGCCGGCTGAGGAAAGTGGTGTATTTCGCCTGAAAGTCGGCGCCGCTCACGCCGTGGCTCTTGTCGTTGGTGCCCAGGTTGATGACGACGGTGTCGGGCGTGTAGCGGGAGAAGTCCCAGGCGTCGGTGCCGGCCTGGCCGCCGCTGGACATCCAGTACCGGGTCTCGTGCGCCCAGCAGCCGTCGGCGGTCTCGGACAGGCACATGCCGCCGATGGCGATCTGGCTGTGGTCGTAGCCGAGCTTCTCGCCGGTCTTGAAGCCGTAGCCGGTCACCGCCAGTTGGCTGCTCGTCGTGCCCGCGGTGATCGAGTCGCCGATGAACTCGACCATCCGGCTCCGCGCGGGCGGCTTGAACGTGGTGGCCCCGGCGTCCAGGATCAGCCCCTGGAACACCGCGTCGCCGGTGTAGGAGCCGGCCACCTGCCGGTAGCTGACGATCAGCGTGTGGTTGCCGGCGGCCAGGGCCGTCGGCGTCAGGTTGATCGTGCCGGAGCCCTTGACGGCGGTGAACGGCCGGCCGTCGATGCTCGCCCACAGGTCGACGGTGTTGCGCTGCTTGAGCTTCACCGTCCGGCCGGTGAAGCCGACCCGCAGGTAGGCGCCGGCCCAGTAGGGCACGTAGGCCGAGGCGTTGGTCCTGTTCCAGCGCCCGACGAAGCTGATGTTGGAGTCGACGGCCGCCCGGGCCGGTACCGCCCAGCCGGTGACGGCCAGCAGCACCGCCGTCGCGAGAATCCACAGACGTCGCATGACGGTCCCCTTTCGCCGGGAGCGCTCCCAGGCATCCTCGCTCGGCAACTCATCGATGTCAATCAATGGGATAGGGTTCCGGCCAAGATGCGCGTCTATACCCAGACCTACACCGTCACCGTGCCGGACGAGGCTTCGGCGCGGGCGGCCGCCGAGCTGCTCGCGGCTCGTGGGCACCGCTTCGTGGCGGTGCGCCGCCAGCCCGAGCCGGACACCGGCTGGAATGCCCTCTCCGTGCTGCAGGAGCCTCCGTCCGAGGGCCCGCCGGTTCAGCCGAGGGACGAGATCGCGGCGGTGGCCGCGATCGCCCGGCTCCACGGCGGCTCGTCCACGGGCTCGTGGGGCGCCTCGCCGATGACGCTGCGGATCTTCCCGCAGGACGGCCGGGTGCACGAGATGACCCAGGAGGAGTCGGAAGCGATCCGGGCCGCCCTGCCGGTCTCGGTCGTTCCGGAGGTCGTGCCGCCCCCAGGGCTGCGCTGCCGGCCGGCCCCGAAACGCGGATTCCGGCGGGCCGACGCGTTGTTCGAGGCCGTGGCCGGCGGCGCCCTGACCATCACCGCGGCCGTGCCGGCGCTGGCCGAGCTGGTCGCGACCGAGGGCGTCCCCGACCGGTACGCCGCGGACGCCCTCACCCTGCTGCTCCAGATGGCCGTGGACAGCCCGGGCAGCGCCGGCGCCGAGGTGGCGCGAGTGCTGCCCGGCCTGCCCGCCGGCCGCTGCGAGCTGACCGACTTCCTGCTGGGCGCCCTGGCCGCGACCGTCGGCGCCACCCCGCCGCCCGGAGTCGGCGCTATCGCCGACAGCTACCCGGAGCGGGGACCGGCCGTCGAACTCATGCGCTCGCCGTCGTCCGCCGGCGCCCTCGCGGCGGCGCTGGCGGCCCGCCCCGATCTCGCCGACCCACGCGAGGACCCGGCGGCGCCGGTTCGGCCCCGGGCCCTCGCGCTGCTCGCCCGGCTGGGCGTGTGGGAGCTCGACCACGCCCGCGAGACGAGGGCCGGGATCAGCCGGTGATGCCGTGCACCGGCGGAACCGTCAGGGTGCGGTTGCCGGGGGTGCCGCCCAGGATGATCTGGCGCAGGGCGGAGTTGTTCGTGGTGTCCAGCTCGGCCAGCTTCTTCGCCGGGTTGGCCAGCACCTGGATGTAGTAGGTGCCGTTGGGCAGATCGGTGATCTCGAACGACTGGCCCGGGCGGTACTGGCTGTACGTGTCGCCGTTGCCGATGTCGAGAACCTCACGGACGGCGACGACGGTGTTGGCGCCGCACGAGGTGGACAGGTCGGTGTTCTCCGGGCGCCACTTCGCGTTCGCGATGGTGTAGTCGACGGCGTCGGTGTTGGCCAGGCAGAACGCCTCCTTGCCGCTGCGCACCGCGAGCTTCTGGCTCGAGTCGAGCAGGTTGTACTGCGCGAAGTCGGTGAAGTGCCAGTGCTTGTGCCCCTCGCGCGGATCCCACTCCATGGTGCCGGCCGGGCGGCTGCCCACCTGGTTGCCCTTGGCGTCGAAGAAGTACTGGTAGGCGTCCATCAGCTCGGTTCCGGTACGGCGGAAGCCGTCGACCAGCAGCGGTGACGTGCCCGCGTTCCACACCGTCGCGCCGAAGTTGACGTAGTCCTTGCCCTCCTCGGTGGACAGGGCGATGTCCCAGGCCGGCAGCGACCGCAGGTCGGGCCGGGGGCCGCCGCTGGGCGCGGCCTTCAGCGGCGTGGGCCGCTTGGCCGGCGCGCGCAGCTCCGGCACGTACGTGGAGACCTGCGGCCCCGCCTCGGCGTGCTCGTCCTCCGCGCTCGGCGCGGCCGGCGCCTCGGAGGCCTTGAGCCGGGCCAGGCCACCCTTGTCGGTCTCGGCGTCGACCACTGTCACGTCGACCTTGGCGGTGCTCTGGTCGGCCGGGATGCCGAGCAGCGAGACGTACGCCGGGTTCACCTTGGCCGTGGCGGTGTACTCGCCGACCGGCAGGTCGAAGGCCTCGGTCTGCGGCTGGTCGGTGACCGCGGCGTCCCAGCCGGCCTGCACACCCCAGACCGCGCCCAGCGTGAACGGGTTGTAGCCGCCGCAGCCGGTCGGGTACGGGTTGGTGGCCGGGGCGTCCGGCCGGGTCCGCGCCGACACCCAGCTGTTGCCGCAGAACGGCGTCTTGTACTCGGTCACCACGGCCCCGGCCGAGTCGGTGATGGTGATCGTGGTGAAGTCCTTCAGGCCGTTGAAGTCGGTGACCAGGCCGGCCGGCAGCGCCACCTTCTTCTTCTTGCCGTTCTGGACCACGGTCCGCTCGGCCACGATCGGCTTGTCGTAGCCGGCGCGGCGGGCCCAGATCTCCAGCGGGTCCTTGCCGGCGATGACGTGCAGGCCCAGGTCGAAGTCGAAGTACTTCTCGCCGTCGTAGTCGTAGCGCTCGGCCGTCACGTGCCCGGTGGCGGCGACGAACGACACCGGGGGAGGGGCGGCCGCGGCCTGGGCCACGCCCACGCCGGTGGCGGTCAGCGCGAGGGTCGTCGCCACCGCGCCGTACCTGATGACGCGGGATCGCCGGCGGTGCTTGATCGGATCGGTCATGGGGTCCTTCCGGTCGGGCGCCCGCCGGTGCGGCGGTCGCTCCGAACATCCAAAGAGGACAGCTGTGAGGATCCTGTGAGGTTGGCGCGATTTATCTCTTTCGGCCGAGGTGGTCGTTCGGCCGAAAGTCAGATGCGCGGACAGGGGTCGCTGTGGCAGACATCGATAACCCTCCTGGTCTCCGTCGTCGTGACGCTGTGGCCAGACCTGACTACGTACAGTGTGGGAATGGGAATCGACTTCGCCCGGTCGGACAGATCGCGTCTAGGGATCGAGTGGGAGATCGCCTGTGTGGACCGGCGCAGCGGGGAGCTCGCCCCCGCCGCGCCCGAACTCCTGGCCGCGATCGGTGTGGCGGACGGCTTTCCGCACGTCACGAGCGAACTGCTCACCAACACCGTCGAGATCGTCAGCGCGCCGCACCGGCGCGCCCGTGACGCCGTGGACGACCTCACCCGGCTCGCCCAGCGGGTCAGCGACCTGGCCGAGCCGATGGGCGTCGACCTGATCTCGTCCGGGACCCATCCGTTCAGTCAGTGGTTCCAGCAGCAGGTGACGCCGGGCAAGCCCCGGTACGACACTCTCATCGACCGTACCCGCTGGTGGGGGCGGCAGATGATGATCTGGGGCGTGCACGTGCACGTCGCCGTGGAGGACCGCCGCAAGGTGCTGCCCATCATCGACGGCCTGCTCACCTATCTGCCGCACTTCCAGGCGCTGAGCGCGTCGAGCCCGTTCTGGGCGGGCGAGCGGACCGGTTACGCGTCCAACCGGGCGCTGATGTTCCAGCAACTGCCGACGGCCGGGCTGCCGCCGCAACTGACCGATTGGCCGGCGTACGAGCAACTGGTGGCCGACCTGACGCACACCGGTGTCATCGCGGAGCTGAACGAGCTGCGCTGGGACATCCGCCCCTCGCCGGCGTGGGGCACGATCGAGGTCCGTACGTTCGACGGCATCTCCACCGCCTGGGAGATCGGCGCCATCGCCGCCCTGACGCAGTGCCTGGTCGAGCACTTCTCGGCCGAACTCGACGCCGGCCGTGAGGTGCCGAGGCTCCAGCCCTGGTTCGTCCACGAGAACAAATGGCGGGCGGCCCGCTACGGCATGGAGGCGATCATCATCCAGAACGCCGCCGGCGACGAGCTGCTGGTCACCAAGGACCTGGAGGAACTGCTGCCGGCCCTGGCGCCGATCGCGGAATCCCTCGGCTGCACGGCCGAACTGGCCAAACTGCGCGACATAGTCGCCGGCGGCGCCAGCTACCAGCGCCAGCTCCGGGTGGCCGACGCGAACGACGGCAGCCTCAAGGCGGTCGTCTCGTCCCTGATCCGCGAGCTGCGCGAGGGTTGTCCGAGGTGACCGCCCGAGGATCGGCGCCGGTCAGCCGACGGGGCCGGTGGCCAGGGTGACGGTGGCGGTGTGGGACTGACCGGAGACGTCGGTCCAGGTGAGCTTGACCTTGTCGTGGGGGTGGTGGCGGTCCAGCACGGTGGTCAAGGCGGTGGCCGAGGCCACCCTGGTGCCGGCCACCGAGGTGATCACGTCGCCTCGGGTCAGGCCGGCGGTGGCGGCGGGGGAAGCGGCGACGACGCCCAGGACTGCGGGGCCCGTGGTGGCGTAGCTGGCGCTGTCGGTTGTTTCGATGCCGAGGTAGGCGGTGGCGCCGACATGGACCGTGGACGAGGACCGGCCCGCGCGGATCTGGTCGGACAGCTTGACGGCGGTGGCGATGGGGATGGCGTAGCCGGCGTGGCCCGAGGACTGGTAGCTGAAGCCGGCCGAGGCGGCGGTGTCGACACCGATCACCTGGCCGGCCGTGTTCAGCAGCGGGCCGCCGGAGTCGCCGGCCTCGATGTCGGCGTTCACCTGGATGAGGCCGGTCAGCTTCTCCGAGGAACCGGTCGACTCGTCGGAGGCGGTGATCGACTGGCCCAGGGCGGTGACGGCGCCGCCGACCGCGCTCGGGGTGCCTCCCGTGCCGCCGGCGTTGCCGATGGCCACGACCGGGTCGCCGGTCCGCACGGTCGCCGACGAGGCCAGGGTGGCGGTGGCCAGGCCGGAAGCGTTGGAGAGCTGGAGTACGGCGATGTCGGCGCCGCGGTCGTAGCCGACCACGGCGGCCCGGTAGTTCTTGCCGTTGCCGATGTCGGTGACCGTGATGCTGGTGGCGCCGGCGACCACGTGGTTGTTGGTGAGGATGACGCCGTTCGCGGTGAGCACGATGCCGGTGCCGGCGGCCTCGGCGTTCTGGGCACCCAGCACCGTGGTGATGTCGACCAGCGCCGGGTCGGCCTTCGCGGCGACCGCGGCCACCTGGCTGGACGTGGCGCCGCCCACGGCCGTAGCGGAACCGGTCGCATCCCCGCCCGAGCCGGACCCGGCCCCGAAGCCGGATCCCGACCCGAAACCGGACCCCGAGTCCGCCCCGGAGCCGAACCCCGGGTCGGAGCCTGGGTCCGCCCCCGATACGAGGCCGCCGTTGCCGGACGGTGAGTCGGTTCCGGGCGTGAACGGAAGCACGGGGGACGCCGAGGAGGACGGGTGGGCGGACCAGCCCGCCGCGAATCCGCCGCCGGCGGCCACGACGAGGGCGGCCACACCGCCGCCGATCGCCAACGCCAGCCGGTGGTTCGCCCGGCGGCGAGGCGGGGACGGGTGCGGGTAGGGCTGATAGGGCTGGTACTGCTGCCATCCGATGGGCGGGTGGGGGTTGGTCACCGGAGTCTCCCTCTGGGCGAAGCCTCGTTCACCTCCGGTGTAGTGCGGAACTCTATGGGCCCGCTGTGCGGTCGCTGGACGAAGCTTGGAGGTTCAGGCCCGGCTCGACCACGCCGCCCAGAGCTGCGCGTAGCGGCCACCCGCCGCCACCAGATCGGTGTGCGGGCCGTCCTCGACGATTTTGCCGTGTTCCATGACGATGACGCGGTCGGCCGAGGCGGCCTGGGTGAGGCGGTGCGCCACCAGCAGCGCCGTCCGGCCCTCCAGGGTGGCCGTCGCCGCCTGCTCCAGGTCCCGCGCGCCCTCGCTCCCGGCCTCGGCCGTCGCCTCGTCCAGCACCACCACCGGTGGGTCCTGCAGCACCACGCGGGCCAGGGCCAGTTGCTGCGCCCGCGCGGCCGTCAGCTGGTGGCCGCCGTCGCCGACCACCGTGTCCAGGCCGTCCGGCAGTTCCCGGGCCCAGGTCAGGGCGCCCACCCGGTCCAGGGCCGCGGCGACTTCCTCGTCCGTGGCTTCGGGGCGGGCCAGGCGCAGGTCCTCGCTCAGCGGCCCGGCGAACACGTGGGTCTCCTGGCTGACGATCGCGATGGTCTGCGGCGGCAGCTCGCTCACCGGGACGCCGCCCACCGTGACGTACCCCTGGGAAGGTTTGAGGATGCCCGCGGCCAGCGACGCCGCCGTGGTCTTGCCGGCGCCGGTGGAGCCGACCAGCGCCACCCGCTCACCCGGACCCACCCGCAGCGAGACGCCGCTGAGGACGGGGTCGCAAGCGTAGGCGAAGGTGACGTCGTCGAGTGCGAGTTCCCGTCCCGCCGGCGCCGTCACCGCCGTCCGGCGTTCGATGTCCATGCCGAGCACGCCGACCAGCCGGGCCAGGCTGGCGCCGGCGTCCTGGGCCCGGTCGAAGGTGGCCATCAGCAGCGTGATCGGGCCGAACAGGCGGTGGAACAGCAAGGCGGCGGCGGACACCTCACCCACGGACACCAGATCGGCCCGTACGAGCAAGAAGCCCGCCACCAGCACCATGCCCAGCCCCGCCAGTTCGGCCCGGTTGACGCGGCCCACGAAGCGGGTGTAGAAGCCGAACACGGTGATCGAGATGTCCCGGGCCCGGCCGGACGCGGCCGCGATGCCGTCGAGCTGGCGGTCCTCCAGGCGGTAGGCGTGCACCGTAGGCAGGCCCTGCATGCCCTCGACGAACAGCTGCGAGCGGGCGGCGATGGCCACCCGCTCCTCGGCGTACGACGGGGCCGCCCGCGGCAGATACCAGCGCAGGGCGATCACGTAGAGCGGCACCGCGACCGCGCCGGCCAGGCCGAGCCGCCAGTCGATGCCGGCCATCGCGACCAGGGTCAGCCCGGCCAGCAGAACCGCCGAGATCATGCCGGGCAGGACCTCCTTGACGGCCCGGTCGATGGCGGCGATGTCCGCGCTGACCCGGGACAGCAGATCGCCGCGGCCGGCCCGGTCGAGCACCAGCGCGGGCAGCCGCAGCGCGGTGGCGACGGTGCTCTCCCGCAGGTCGGCCAGGATCCGGGAGCCGAGCCGGCCGATCAGGAAGCCGGCCAGCCCGGTCGCGACGCCGCCGACCACGGCCGCGGTCACGATGACCACGGCGACCGGCACTATCGCCCCGGTGTCGCCGCCGGCCCGGATGCGGTCGACCAGCAGGCCCAGCGCGTACGCGGGGGCGATCGAGGCGGCCGCGGCCAGCAACCCGGTGAGCAGGGCGGCGATCGAGGAGGCGAGGCGGGCGCGCAGTTCGCGGCCGAGCCAGGCCCGGCTCTCGCGCGGGCTCGCGACGGGGAGGATCATCGCAGGACCGCCCGCCGGTAGTCCTCGTCGCGCACGCTCAGGTCGGCGTGCCGTCCCTCGGCGGTGACCGTGCCGTCGCCGATGACGACGACCCGGTCGGCCGCGGCCAGCAGGGCCGGGCTGCTGGTGACGACCACGGTGGCGAAACCGGGCCCGTCCCGCAGCTCGCGGATGCCGTCGGCGATGCCCTGCTCGGTCACGGCGTCCACCGCTGTCGTCGGATGGTGCAGCACGAGCAGCGGTGGCCGGGCGTGCAGCGCGCGAGCCAGGGCGAGACGCTGACGCTGGCCGCCGGACAGGTTGGTGCCACGCTCGGTGACCTCCGCGTCGAGGCCCTCCTCGTGGAAGTCGACCGAGGCCGCCCGCAGAGCGTCGTCGAGGCGCCCGCCGCCGCGCAGGTCGATGTTCGCGGCCAGCGTGCCCGTGAACAGGTCGGTCTGGTGCGGCTCGACGTGCAGCAGGCGCCGCGCCTCGTCCCGGTCCACCGTCTCCAGGCGCTCACCGTTCAGGAGAATGGCGCCGTCGTACGCCTCGGGCACGGCCAGCAGGCGCACCAGGGCCTCCGCGTCGGCGGGCCGATGGGCGACCACCCCGACGAACTCACCGGACCGGACGTGCAGGTCGAGGCCGGAGAGGGGTCCGTGGGAGACGTCGTCCAGGCGCAGCTCGTACGGCGTACCGGAAACGGTCTTGGTCCCTTCCCGCAGAATGTGCCCGGCCCCGGTGACCGCGGCGACCCGGTCGGCCGACGCCCGGGCCGTGGCCACCCAGCTCGGCACCACGGCGAGCACCCCGAACGGCTCGATGAGGAACTGGGCCGAACCGATCACGGTGATGAACTGGCCGATGGTGATCCGGCCGGTCAGCGCGAACCAGCCCGCGGTGATCGCGACGCCGCCGGTCAGCAGCATGCTGAGCAGCGAAGAGGCGCCCTGATACGCGTTCTGGGTGCGGGAGGCGCGCACGGTGGCGGCCAGCGACCGGCGGCTGACGACCCGGTAGCGCTCGGCGGCGGCGTCCTGCCCCTCGATGCCGCGCAGCGGGCGCAGACCGGTGACCAGGTCGGTGGCGAGCGAGGTGGCCTTGCCGGCCTGATCCTGCTGGTCGGCGACGCGGCGCGCGATCAGCGGCGCGGTGAGGTTGAGGGTGGCCAGCACGATCGGCGTCGCGACGAGCACGATCAGCCCGAGCGGTAGCGAGATCACGAGCAGGGTGACGGCGCTGACCGCGGCCGCGACGAAGGCGCTGGTGATCCGCGGGATGTGGTCGAGGAAGTAGGACGTGTACTCGGCGTCGGTGGTGGTGACGGTGAGCAGGTCGCCGGAGCGCTGGTCGGTCCGCAGCCCGCGCGGGTGCAGAATCTTGGCGGCGACCTCGACCCGCAGCTGGTGGCTCTCCTCGGCGATGGCCCGCTGAAGGTTGCGCGCGCCGAAGCGGTAGGAGAGCGCCAGCACGAGATAGACCAGGGCCAGAACCCCGATCCAGGTGGCCAGGGCCGCCCAGTCGCCCCGGCCGACCGCCCGGTCGACGATGACCCCGATCAGCACCGGCACGAGCGCCGCGCACAGCTGGTACAGCCCGGCCAGGGCGGTACCGGTCCAGAGCCGCTTGCCGTTGCGGACGACCGCCCGGCGCAGGATCGCCGTGCCGGGCTTCGCTTTTCTGGACAACCGCCGAGCTCCCTACTCAAAAGATCAAGTAAGGCTAGCCTAAGAGCCCGCGGCCTCGCATAATGCCGGCGTGCGGTGTGACGTGTGTGGGCGGGAGATGGGGCGGCTGCCGAGTGCCGAGCCGCATCAGGAGTGGGCCTGCGGCTGGTGTCATGCGCGGGCCACGGTCTGGGCTGGGCCGGGGGATGTGACGCGGCCGCAGTACGAGCCGGTGGATCGGCGGTGGGAGCGGGCCGACGGGACGGCGGACGGTCTGGTCCACGGGCACGGGTATTTCGGGGCGACGCTCTGCGGCCGGCACCAGCGGGTCACCGCCTCGCCGTACCCGTGGGTTCCGGGGCGGGACGACGCCTGCCCGGACTGCCGGGCCGCGGCGGCCGTCATCGACGAGCGGTGGCCGGCGGCGAAGCGGAACGGCAACCGCGAGCGGCTTCCGCTTTCGCCCGGGTCGGACGCCCCGCCCTTCTAGACGTTCACCCGTCCAGTCGCCGAGCAGGGCCACGGGGGACGTCGCCGTGGCCCTGCTTCTGCCGTCCGCCGCCGTTCTGATCGCCGCCCAGGCGATCAGGGCGAGACGAGACCCCGGGCCGGTACGGCGTGGGCCGGCCAGGCGTACTCCGTGACGGCCCCGCCGCGTACCTCCAGATGGGTCAAGGGGTTGACCGTCGCCTGCCAGATCAGATACGTACCGGCGGGCAGCGCGTCGATGACCGCGCAATAGGTGACGCCGCCGCTGATGTGGCGGGCCCGGACCGCGGCGTGCGTGCGGTGCGCGGGGTCGGCGGCCGGGCTCACCTCGATCTCGTGGCCGTGCCAGCGGGCGTCGGTGTGGATGATCAGGGCGCCGATGTCGCCGCCGATGTCGAGCATCACCGTGCCCTGGCCCGAGGGGGCCATGGTGTGGTGAATGGTGTGGTGATGGGTGTGCGTCATGACGGGTTCGAGAAGCCGTCGAAGGGGGTTCCCAGATAGGGGAACTTCTTCAGCGGCTTGGCGCTCGAGTCCTTGATGCTCAGCCCCTGCTCGACCAGCGCGGCCGCGGCGTCCGGCTTGAAGCCGGCGTCGACCAGCGGCACCGTCGCGCCGGCGATGGCGCGCAGCGAGATGGAGACCACGTCGTCGGCGATGCGGCGGCCGTTGGGGAAGCCGGCCACGTCGCCGCCCAGGACGCCGAACTTGTTCTCCTTCTTGGCCGGCGGGATCGCCGTGTTCAGGCGCAGCATGTCGGCCTGCACGTCACCGGTGTTGTTCTGGAAGCCGTCGATCAGGCCGTCCGGGACACCGGTGAGCAGGATCGCCAGCAGGTCGGCCCGCGGCTTCTTGGTCTTGTTGAGCGCGGCCAGGTTGTCGAACAGGCCCGGGTAGAGCACCGGCAGCAGCGCGCCCAGCTCCGGGGTGGCCACGAAGCCGGCGAAACGCTTGTCCTCGCTCGGCGGCAGGCTGTTCCACTTGTCCTTCTCGGCCATCGGCACGATGACCTCGTTGAACAGCGGGTTGCCGAGCCGGGACACCTGCACCTGCGGGCCGACGGCCACGTCGCCCGACGAGGAGCCGTCGCGGACCTGGACCTGCTGGCGGCTGGCCGACGTCCACACGCCGATGACGGCGCCGGCGTCGCGGCCGCGGACCTTCTTCTTGCCGTCACGGCGTACGAGATGAACCGGAATCTGCAGGGCGATGCTGTGCACGTTCGTCTTGTCGGTGGCGTTCACCGCCTTGCCGGCGTAGTTGAACAGCTGCTGGCCGACCAGGTGCTTGTCCTGGAACGGGCGCAGCGTGCCCAGGTCGAAGATGGCACCCAGGTCGACGAAGAAGGCGTCGGCCCGCTGGCCGGCGAAGACCTTCTCACCGGTCTTGAGCTTGTGCACGGCGTCCTCGGCCAGGGCGTCGTAGTCGGCGATCGAGACCTTGCCGACGTTGCAGGGCGGGCAGGGCAGCTTATTGGCCAGCACCGTGCTCTTGCCGTGCTTGTCGACCTTGGTCACCGAGTAGAACTGGCGGCGGTTCCAGTTCTCGCTGTCCAGCGACTCGATGGGGCCGGTGTTGTAGAGGAACGTCTTGTTGTTGCGCAGCTCGGTGCGGAACCGGAACTCGTACGTCACCTCGGCCCGGGCGTCGCCGTCGGCGTCGATGTGGATCGCGTAGACGACGTCGTCGCCGAACTCGAAGAAGTTCGGGCCACTGGCCGGAAGCTGCAGCGGCACGTAGTTGGCGATCAGGGTGACCGTGTCCGGGTCGTCGGGGCTGACGAAGGCGTACAGGTCGGAGCTGTCGGCCACCGGATCCTTGCTGATCTCCGGCGCCTCGCGGTGTGAAGACATCTGGGATCCCCTTAGCGAGAAGCGGCTTTGAGCAGGCTGGCGACGAGCTTCTTGTCGGTGATCGTCTTCAGCTTCTGGCCGGAGAAGACGTCGATGGTGCCCTTCTTGGCGTCCCGGATCGAGATGACCAGCGGGGATCCGTCACCGGCCGGCTCGTTCTCACCGGCGAGGCTCAGCCCGGCGACCGAGGCCGCCGAGACGCCGACGCCGGTCGCGGCGAGGGCGAGGACTCGGCGGCGGGACAACCAGGTGTGTCCCGGCGCGCGGTAGCGAGAGCGGCTCATGCTTGACCTTTCGTAGGACCGGAATCTCCAGGCGATGCATGTCGACGCCGGTCAGTACGTGATCCACCCCGCGCAGGGTTCAACCGGAGCGCTCCCAAAAAATCACCGAGCCATCTCCGGGCTCATCATCTCCGGCTCGAAGCTCAGGGTGGCGAAGTAGTCGTCGTCCGTCTCGGCCCGGCGGATCAGCTCGACCGAGCCGTCCGCGTGCAGCAGCAGCTCCTTCGGCCGCAGCCTCCCGTTGTAGACCGACGCCATCGCGTGGGCGTGAGCGCCGGTGTCGTGCACGATCAGCAGGTCGCCCTCGGCCACCGGCGGCAGGTCCCGCTGGACGGCCAGCCGGTCGATGTTGGTGCACAGCGAGCCGACGACGTCGACCGTCTCGGCCGGCCCGTCGGCGAACGGGGCGGTCACGTGGTGGTAGACGCCGTCGTACACGACCGAGCGCAGCAGCGCGTTCACCGTGCTGTCCACGCCGGCCACCTCGCGGTACTTCGACATCCGGTTGACCACCCGGGTCACCAGCACGCCGTGCGGCCCGGTCATGTAGCGGCCGTTCTCGAAGCAGATCCGCGGCCGGAAACCGGCCGGCCAGGCGCCGACGCGGTCACGGACGGCGGCGGCCAGCGCGGTGAGATCGAGGGGCGTCTCGCCCGGCCGGTAGGGGATGCCCATGCCGCCGCCGACGTTCAGCAGGGCGACCTCGACGCCGAGCCGCAACGCCTGCGCGGTGAGCAGATCAAGGGCGAAGAGCGTGGGTTCCGGCGTACGGAAATTCGCCGCGATCATCATGTGCAGACCCACCGCCCGTACGCCGTGGTGTGCCGCCTTGGCGACGACCGCGGCCAGCCGTTCCACGGGGATGCCGAACTTGGCCGCCTGGGGATGGCCGAAGAGCTCGGCGTCGAAGTCGGGCGCCAGCGGGCCCGGATTGATCCGGAAACCGAGCGCGGACGGCACGGCGTTGGCGGCGATCAGCTTGTCCAGCACGACCTCGTCGTCGACCGTGACGAAGGCGCCCGCCTCCAGCGCCGCCAGCAGCTCGGCCGTGGTGGTGTTGTTGGACGTGAAGAAGAGCTCGCCCGTGGTGGCCCGCGCGAGCTCGATCTCCGGCAGCGAACTGCAGTCGAAGCCGAAACCGTGCGCGGCCAGCCGCCGCAGAATCGTGGGATTGGGCAGCGCCTTGACCGCGAAGTACTCGCGGCAGTCCATTCCGGCGAAGGCCTCGGTGAACGCCGTCGCGGTCCGGTCGATGCCGGCCGCGTCGTAGAGGTAGAACGGCGTACCGAACCGTTCGGCGATCCGCGGCAGAACGGCGCGCAGGCGCCGGTCGAAATCGTCACTCATCGGCATGGTGGGGTGTCTTTCGGTTCTCAGGCCGCGGTGACGGCGTGCGTGGGCACGTCGAATCCGTGGACGGTCATCCAGTCGTCGTTGAAGATCTTGGTGAGGTAGCCGCGGCCGCCGTCGGGCAGAAGCACCACCACCACGTCGGAGGGGCTCAGCCGCTCGGCCACCCGCAGGGCGGCCACCATGGCGGCGCCGCTCGACCCGCCGACCAGCAGCCCCTCGTCGCGGGCGAGCCGCCGGGTCATCGCGAACGTCTCAGCGTCGGACACCGAGACGATCTCGTCCGGCACCGCCGGATCGTGGGTGAGCGGGAAGAAGTCCTGCCCGATCCCCTCGACCAGGTAACCCTGCCCGTTGCCGCCGGCGTAGACGGAACCCTCCGGGGCGGCGCCGATCACCCGGACCGGCCCCATCCGCTTGAGGAACCGGCCGGTGCCGTTGAGCGTCCCGCCGGTGCCCAGCCCGGTCACGAAGTGGGTGACCCGCCCGTCGGTGTCCCGCCAGATCTCCGGCCCGGTCGTCGCGGCGTGGCTGGCCGGCCCGTCCGGGTTGGTGTACTGGTCGGGTTTCCAGGCCCCGTCGATCTCGGCGGCCAGGCGGTCGGAGACCGAGTGGTACGAGTCGGGGTGCTCCCGGGGGACGGTCGAGGGGCAGATCACGACCTCGGCCCCGTACGCCCGCAGGACGTCCCGCTTGTCCTGGCTGACCCGGTCCGGGCAGACGAAGACGCAGCGGTATCCCTTGCCGTGCGCGGCCAGCGCCAGCCCGGCCCCCGTGTTGCCGGAGGTCGGCTCGACGATCGTGCCGCCGGGCCGCAGCCGCCCGTCCCGCTCGGCCGCCTCGATCATCCGGATCGCGACCCGGTCCTTCACCGACCCGCCCGGGTTCAGGTATTCGACCTTGGCCAGCACGGTCGGCGCGACGTGCGCGGCCACCCGTTGCACCCGCACCAGCGGCGTGTTTCCGATGAGTTCGACGATCGAGGAGGCAAAACGCATGCGGTGCATCGTCACACGCCTTTTTCGAACACGCGCCGAAACCGAGTGACACTTCGTCATTGATAAATGACATGTTCACTAATGATTATGAACTTCCCATTACCCATAGGCTTTGCGCCGCCGATGACCAGTGCTTTCTTGGCGTGCGGGCGAAACGGTCCCAGGTCAGGTGAATTCAGGACCTGATCATCCGCCGTTAATTCCGGTGTCCACTTTGTTTCCGAGGGTGTCGCGCATGCCTTTCGCCCACTCGCCGGAACCCGCCCGGGATCCGCTCACCCTCATCGCCGCCCAGGCCCGCCGGCGCCCGGACGCCCCCGCCCTCACCGACGGCGCCGGCTCCGTCAGCTACGCCGAGCTGCTGTCCCGGGCCGCCGCCGTAGCCACCCAGCTGCGCGAGTCGGGGGTCATCGAGGGTGACCTGGTAGGCCTGTCCCTGCCCCGGGGCCGCGACGCCGTCATCGCCATGCTGGGCATCCTCGCGGCGGGCGCCGGCTACGTACCCCTGGATCCGTCGTACCCACGGTCCCGCTTGGCCGCGATGGTCTCGGACGCCGCCCCACGCCTGATCCTGGGCAACCCCATCCCGCCGAACCCCGGCCCGCGGACGTTGCCCTTCCCCGCGGACCAACCCACCGGTTCTGGGGCTGAGGCGCCGGCGTATGCGATTTTCACGTCGGGGTCCACGGGGCGGCCCAAGGCGGTGCTTGTGCCGCGGCGGGCGCTGGCGGCCTTCTGCACGGCGGCGGGTGAGCGGTATGGCGTGACCGCGGAGGATCGGTGGCTGCACTTCGCGCCGATCAGCTTCGACGCCAGCGTCGAGGAGATCTTCGTGCCGCTCAGCGTGGGCGCCACCGTGGTGATCCGGGACGACGAGATGATCAGCCGGCCCGAGCTGTTTCTGCGGCGCTGCGCCGAGCTGGGCGTGACCGTGCTCGACCTGCCCACCTCGTACTGGCTGGAAGTGCTCGGCGCCCTCACCCGCGGCGAGGTGCCGCTGCCGCCGGCGGTCCACACGGTCATCATCGGCGGTGAGGCCGTCTCGGTGTCGGCGGTGCGTGAATGGCAGCGCGTGGCCGGGGACAGCGTGCGGCTGCTCAACACCTACGGCCCGACCGAAACCACTGTCGTGGTGACCGTGGCCGACCTGACCACCTGGGCCGGCGACGGCCCGGTGCCGATCGGGCACCCGCTGACCGGCGTGCGCTGCCGCGTGCTCGACCGCGACGGCGTCCCGGCCGACGAGGGCGAACTGCACATCGGCGGCCCGTTCGTGGCCACCGGATATCTGCACCGCCCCGAGCTGACGGCCGAGCGTTTCCCGAACGGCGAATACCGTACCGGCGACCGCGTACGGCGCGGGCGCGACGGCCAACTGGAGTATCTGGGCCGCGTCGACCAGCAGCTGAAGATCCGCGGTTTCCGCGTCGAGCCCGGCGAGGTCGAGGCCGCCCTGCGCCGCCTGCCCGGCATCACCGACGCCGTGGTGCTGGGCGACGGCGACCGCCTGGTGGCGCATCTGCTGACCACGGCCGACGACATCTCCTCCGTGCGGGAAACGCTCTCCGCCGATCTGCCCCCGCACCTGCTCCCCTCGGCCTTCATCCGGCACGCGGCCTTCCCCCGCACGCCGCAGGGAAAGACCGATCGCCAGGCGCTGGCCGCCGCGAACCCTCCCGCACCGGCCGGCGACTCCGAACCCGTCACGGGCGGTACGGTGGATGCCGGCTCCCGCTCGGTCGCGGGCCTCGCGGACGCCGTCGCGCGGCTGTGGCGGCGGCTGCTTCCGGGCGAGGCGGACGACTTCTTCGCCGCGGGTGGCGACTCGCTGGTCGCCGTGCGCCTTCTCGGCGCGCTGCACCGGGAGACCGGTGTTGCGCTGACGCTCAGCGACCTCTACGCCGCGCCCACACTGACCGAGCTGACCGTCGCGGCCACGTCGAGCGCCGCGCCCGCGTCGAGCGCCGCGCCCGCATCGAGCGCCGCGCCGACGCCGCGTGCCGGCGGGCTCGCGCCGACGGGTGCGGCGGGAAGCGGTCGGCGCGCTGCGGACGCCGAGCCGGGTGTGTGGGATGTGGCGGTGCCGTTGCCGTTGACGCCGCTTCAGCGGGAATTCTGGATCGCCGAGCAGATCGGTGCCGGTCGTCCCCTGCACACGCTCCGGATCCGGTACCGGTTCGACGAAGCGGTGCGGCGCGATCTTCTGCGGCCGGCCCTCGACGAGATGGTCCGCCGGCACCCGATGCTGCGGGCGCGGGTGGCGACGATCGGCGACGATCCGCATTTCGTGTTCGAGGACGACGTTGCCATTCCGCTGGTCGAGGGCGAGGCGGTGGAGCCGTTCGACCTGAGCGTGGCGCCGCTGGCCCGGGTGCGCGTCCAGGGCTCGGAACTGCTGCTGGCCGTACACCACCTGGTCTTCGACGGGTGGTCGGCGGGGCTCTTCGGGGCCGAACTCGCCGAGATCTATCGGGCGCTGCGCGACGGGCGGAGTCCGGCCGGCGGAATGGTTCCGCTGCCGGGGCCGCCGGTTCAGCCCGCGGCTACCGGCTATTGGCGGGAGCGGCTCGACGGGGTGGACCTGAGCGCCGAGCTGCCGACCGACCGGCCGCGGCCGCAGGCGCCGGTCTACACCGCCGCGCGGCTCTCCCGGGCACTCGACCTCGACGAGGTCGCGGGGTGGCGTGACTTCGCGCGGGAGCAGCGGTCGAGCCTGTTCGTTCTGCTGCTCGCGGGGCTTCAGACGTTGCTGTACCGGTACACCGGCAAGCAGGACGTGACCGTGCTGGCGACCGTGGCCGGGCGGACCCGGCCGGCGCTGGAGGACCACATCGGCATGGCCATCAACGTGATTCCGGTGCGGGGTGCCGTTCCGGGCGGGCTGAGCTTCCGGGAGCTGGTCTCGCGTACGGGAAACGCCTTCGCCTCCGACCTCGAGCACCAGGACGTCGCCTATCCCGACATCCTCGCGGCGGCCGGGCGGCGCAACCTCAACGGGGGCAACGGGCTCGGGCCGGTCGTGCTCATCGTGCACAACACGCCGCTCGGGGACTCGGCGGAGCTGCGCTACCTCGGCGACGCCGGGCCGAGCACGACGATGGACCACCTGACGATCGGGCTCGACCTGTCGGCCGAGGGCGCCACCCTGAACGTCGACTACGCCACCGAGCTCTACGACTCCGAGCGGATCGAGGCGCTGACCCGGCACCTGCTCGCCCTGGTCGGCGCCGGTACCCGTGAGGCGGAGACGGCGGTCTCGCACCTGCCGATGCTGGGCGAGGACGAGCACGACCTCATTCTGCGGCAGTGGAACGACACCGGGTTCGAGCTGACCGGCGAGGTCGCCGTCCAGCAGTTCCTCGAGCACATCGCGGCCACCACACCGGGCGCGCCCGCGCTGACCCACCTCGGTGAGACGATCGACTACCGGGAGCTCAACGGCCGTGCCAACAAGGTGGCCTGGGCGCTGCGCGCGCGGGGCGTGGAACCGGGCGACCGGGTCGCGATCTGTCTCGACCGGGGCCTCGAACTGTTCGTCGCCATGTGGGGTGTGCTCAAGGCCGGCGCGGCGTACGTGCCGCTCGATCCGGCGTACCCGGAGGATCGGCTGCGTTACATGCTGGCCGACAGCCGGTCCCGCATTCTGGTGGCGTGGGACGACAACGCCGTACTGGATGGCGCCGAGGTGCTGGATCCACGCCGTACCAGCGAATTCGCCGATACGGACCCGCCGCTCGTCACCACCCGCACCGATCCCGCGTACGTCATGTACACCTCGGGTTCGACCGGGCGGGCCAAGGGTGTCGTCGTCAGCCACGGCAACCTCGTGCACGCCGTGCGGATGTGGCAGCGCGCCTACGATCTGCGTCCGGAGTGGACGTACCAGCAGCAGGCCAGTTTCTCGTTCGACATGTTCGTCTGCGAGACCTTCCGGGCGCTGTGCACGGGCGGGCGGCTCGTGGTGGTCCCGCGTGAGACGTTGCTCGACCCGGCGGCCTTCTACGGCCTGATGCGTACCGAGCGGGTCGAGTGCACCGAGATCGTGCCGGCGGTCCTGCGGATGCTGCTCGACCACGTCGAGGACACCGGCGCCGACCTGAGCTTCGTGCGGCTGCTGATCTGCGGCGGCGAGAAGTGGCACGTGGGGGAGTTCCGGCGCGCGCGGGCGCTCGCCGGGCGGGTCGTCAACGCCTACGGCGTCACCGAGGCGACGGCCGACAGTTCCTTCTTCGAGGGCGACGTCTCCCACCTGCCGGCCGAGGCGCCCCTGCCGATCGGGCGGCCGTTCCCCAATTGCCGGGTGTATGTCCTGGACCAGCACCGCCAGCCGGTGCCGCCCGGCGTCGTCGGGGAGCTCTATCTGGGCGGCCTGGCCGTCGCCACCGGCTACTTCGACCGTCCCGAGCTGACCGCCGAGCGTTTCGTGGCCGATCCGTTCGCGGGTGGCGGCGCCCGCATGTACAAGTCCGGCGACGCCGCCCGCTACCACCGCGACGGCCTGATCGACTTCCTCGGCCGCCTCGACGACCAGGTGAAGATCAACGGCTACCGGGTGGAGTTGGGCGAGGTGGAGGCGGCCCTCGGCGCGCTGCCGGGCGTGGCCGCCTGCGCGGCCGCGGTGCATCCGGGCGCCTCCGGCCTGACCCAGCTCATCGGCTACGTGGTTCCGCGGGCCGGAGAGACACGGACCGAACAGGACGTACGGGACGCTCTGGCCAAGGTGCTGCCCACCCACATGGTGCCGGCCCGGGTCGTGTTCCTGGACGCCCTGCCGCTCAGCCCCAACGGCAAGACCGACCGCACGAGGCTGCCGGTGCCCGCGGAGGACCCCACGCGCCGGCCGGCCGCAGCCCGCACGCCCACCGAGAAGCGCCTCGCCGCCGCCTGGCGGGAGACGCTCGGCCTGGACGAGCTCGGCATCGACGACAACTTCTTCGCCGTCGGTGGTGACTCCTTCGCGGCGGTCAAGCTGGTGCGGCGCATCGATCCGGCGCCCGCCCTCGTCGACCTCTATCAACATCCGACGGTACGGGCCCTGGCCGCGCTCCTCGACGAACGGCACGGCGCCGTCTCGGCCGAAACCGAGGGCCGGCCGCTCCTCTACCGGCTGACGGGGCACGACGCCTCGCCGGGCGGACGGACCGTGGTGGCCGTGCCGTACTCGGGTGGCAGCGCCATCGCCTACCAGCCGTTGGCCGACGTGCTGCCGCCGGAATGGGCGCTGCACGCGGTCGAACTGCCCGGCCACGACCGCAACCGGCCGTTCGAACCGCTCGAACCGGCGTCCCGGGTGGCCGAGCGGGTGGTGGCCGAGATGAAGAACCTGTCCGGGCCGCTCGTGCTCTACGGCCACTGCCTCAGCGTCGCCATCACCGTCGAGATCGCCCGGCAGGCCGAGGCGGCCGGGCTCGACCTGGCCGGGGTGGGCCTGGGCGCGGGCCTGCCCACGGCCCGGCTCACCGGGCCGGTCCTCGACTGGTTCACCCGGCTGCAGCGGATGGGCTCGAAGCGTGAGTACATCGAATACCTGCGCGGGCGCGGCGGTTTCACCGACGTCGACGATCCGGCGGAACAGGCTTTCGTGGTCCGCAACGTCAAGCACGACGAGCGGGACGCCGAGGAGTACTTCACGGCGGCCTATCGCGGCACGCCCGCGCCGCTGCTGAAGGCGCCCGTGGTCAGCGTGATCGGCGAGCGCGACCGGGTCACCGACCACTATCAGGAGCGCTATCACGAATGGGAGCACTTCGCGTCCGACGTGGACCTCGAAGTGCTGCCCAACGCCGGTCACTTCTTCATCAAGTCGCACGCCACCGAACTGGCCGCGGTTCTGACCGGCCTGGGCTCCCCGAAGCCGCCGGCCGGCGAGGAACCGCCCGCGCCGAAGGCCGCCGCCGAGCCGAGCGTGAAACGGTTCGGGGTCGTCGCCCTCGGGCAGTTCGTGTCGCTCGTCGGCAGCGGGCTGAGCTCGCTCGTGCTGAGCATCTGGGTCTACCAGCGGACCGGGTCGCTGACCCAGTTCGCGGTGCTCAGCGCCATCGGCCTGCTGCCCGGCATCCTGGCCGGGCCGCTCGCCGGCGCGGTGGCCGACCGGTGGGACCGGCGGCGGGTGATGTTGGCGAGCGACATGACCGCGGCGCTCGCCATGGGCGCCGTCGTCGCCGTGATGCTCGCGGGCACCGTACAGGAATGGCATCTGTATCTGGCCGTTTCCGTCACCTCCCTGGCCGGCGCCTTCCAGCGCCCGGCCTATCTGGCGGCCGTCGCCCAGCTGGTGCCCAAGCGCTACCTGGGCCACGCGGTCGGCATCACCCAGCTCGGCGTCGCGGCCGGCACCACGTTCGCCCCGATGATCGGCGCGGCGCTGTTCGGCGTCGTCGGCCTGACCGGAGTCCTGCTCATCGACGTCGCGTCGTTCCTCACCGGCGTGCTCACCCTGCTGTGGGTGCGCTTCCCGGACCGCCTGTGGCGGCGACGGGAAGAGTCCTTCCGTACGGAGGTGACAGCCGGCTGGCGCTATCTCAGCCGCCGTCCCGGCCTGCGCGCGGTCCTGCGCTACTTCGTCGTCGACCATGTCCTCTACACGCTCGGCTTCGCCGTCATCACCCCGCTGCTGCTCATCGAGCACTCGCCGCTGGCGCTGGGCGCGGTGCTCAGCGCGGGCGGCGTCGGCGGCCTGGCCGGCGCCCTGGCCATGACCCTGTGGGGCGGCACGGCCCGCCGGGCCAGCGGCATGATCGTCTTCATGGGCGTGTCCAGCCTCGGCATGACGGTCATCGGCGCCGGAAGCAGCGTCACGACGGCGGTGGTGGGCATGTTCCTGCTGACGTTCGGCGAGGTGCTGGCCGAGTCGCACTGGATCGCGGTGGTGCAGAACAAGGTCGGCTTCGACCTGCAGGGCCGCGTCCTGGCCGTCTTCCTGACCCTGATGATGCTGACCATGCCGGTCGGCTACCTCATCGTGGGCCCGCTGGCCGAACGCTACATCGAGCCGCTGCTCGCCCCGGGCGGCGCGCTGGCCGGTTCGGTCGGTTCGTTCTTCGGCACGGGCGAGGGCCGCAGCCTGGCCCTGCTGGTCTTCGTCAGCGGCCTGCTCCAGATCGCCTGGTGCGTCCGGGGCTGGTACGACCGCCGAGTCCACTTCGTCGAGGACTCGCTACCCGACGCCCTGCCCCCGGCCGAGGTCGGCGACCGCGACACCCTGCAACGCCAGGCCGACGAGCTCCTCGAAACCTCACGGTCCTGACGAAGCCCCGCGGCGGGCAGGTCAGGGACGCCAGGCCGCGACCAGCTCGTCGGGGCCCCAGACGACGTCGACGGCGCCGGCCGGAAGGTCGGCGCCGGAGCGGGTGACCGCGAGCAGGCCGGTGGTCGCGGGGGCGAAGCCCGGGACTTGGCGGGCGCCTTCCCGTAACTCCGACGCGAGGGACTGCTCGGTCAGCCATGGCAGCTCGTCGAGCACAACGACGCAGGGCTGATCGGGAAGCGCGCCGGCGAGGCTGGGACTCCTGGATCGGAGGTGGACGGGCGGGGGTAACGTGCCGCTCGTGATGGGCGGGGGTGGCGACGGGTCGCCGGCGGCGGTGGCGGCGGGTGAGCTGATCGTGTGCGAGAGTCTGGTGCGCATCTATCAGACCGGGCCGATCGAGGTGCAGGCGCTGCAAGGGCTGGATCTGGCGGTCAACCAGGGCGAGATGATCGCCGTGGTGGGGGCCTCGGGGTCGGGGAAGTCGACGCTCTTGTCGATTCTGGCCGGGATCGACGCGCCCACCGCCGGCAGCGCCCGGGTGGGGGAGTGGGATCTGCTCGCCATGTCGCGGGCCGACCGGGTGCGGTATAGGCGGCACACCGTGGGGTTCGTGCGGCAGCAGACGGCCAGCAACCTCGTGCCCTATCTGACCGCTGAGCAGATGGTCGACCTGCCGATGACCGCCGCCCGTACGCCCAAGGGGGTGCGCCGCAAGCGGGCCGCCGACCTGCTCGGCATGCTCGGGATCGCGGACTGCGCGGGGCGCCGGCCGGGGCAGCTCTCCGGTGGGCAGCAGCAGCGGGTGGCCATCGCCGCCGCCCTGGCCAACGAGCCGCGGGTGCTGTTCGCCGACGAGCCGACCGGTGAGCTCGACACCGCCACCTCGGCCGAGGTCTTCGGGGCGCTGCGCGAGGTGAACCGGGAGCTGGGGGTGACCGTCGTCGTGGTCACGCACGACGCCGCCGTGAGCGGGCAGGTCGAGCGGACCGTGGCCATCCGGGACGGGCGGACCAGCAGTGAGGTGCTGCGCCGCACGGCCACCGCCGACGACGGTGGCACCCACGTCATTGCTGAGGAGTACGCCGTGATGGACCGCGCCGGGCGCATTCAGGTGCCCCGCGACTACCGGGAGGCGCTGGCCCTGACCCGCCGGGTGCGGCTGGCCCTGGAACCGGACCACGTCACGATCCGGCCCGACGCGTGAGCGCGCCGATGCTGCGGGTTCAGGGGGTGCGGCGGACCTTCGGTCAGGGGCCGGGCGCGGTCCACGCGCTGCGGGACGTCTCGTTCGAGGTCGAGCCGGGCACCATGGTGGCGCTGGTCGGCCGGTCCGGCTCGGGCAAGACCACGCTGCTCAACGTGATCGGCGGGCTCGACCGGGCCGACGCCGGGTCGGTCGCCGTGGACGGGGTCGACGTCAGCTCGCTCGACGAGGACGGGCTGTCGCGGTTGCGGCGCGAGCGGGTCTCGTACGTCTTTCAGACCTTCGGTCTCATCCCGGTTCTGTCGGCGGCCGAGAACGTGGCCGTGCCGCTGCGGCTGGCCGGCGCCGAGCGCGCCGACCGGGAACGCCGTGTCGCCCTGCTGCTCGACCTGGTCGGGCTGGCCGGGCACGCGAAGCAGCGGCCGGGCGAGCTCTCCGGTGGGCAGCAGCAGCGGGTCGCCATCGCCCGCGCGCTGGCCGCCTCGCCCCGGCTGCTCATCGCCGACGAGCCGACCGGGCAGCTCGACGCCGAGACCGGGTTGTCGGTCATGGCGCTGCTGCGCGGCGTCGTGGAGTCCGAGGGCGTCACGGCGCTGGTCTCCACCCACGATCCGGTGATGATGGAGCTGGCCGACCGGGTCATCCGGATCGCCGACGGCCGGGTCGAGGCCGATCCTTGCTGAGCCTGCTCCTCCGCCGCGCCCGCGCCCAATGGTCCCTTCTCCTGTCGCTGCTCGCGGTCCTCACCGTCGGGGCGACGTTCCTCGGCACCTGTGCGCTGCTCGTCACCCGTACCTCGGACCGGGCCTTCGAAGTGGCCGTCCGCGACGACCCGGAGGCGGCCGAGGTGGTCGCCTACACGGCCACCATCGCGGCCGGCGACGCCGCCTCGGTCGCCGTGGACACCCGCCGGGTGCTGGTCTCGGCGGTCGCCCCGTTCGAGGTGACGACGGCTGCCCGCGCGTCGTCGGTGATGCGGGCCCTGCCCGGTGAGGGCGACCGGGAGGCGTACCTGTCGGGAATTGAAGATCTTGACTCGCGGGCCTCGCTCGTCAGCGGCGGCTGGCCGAGGAAGGGCCAGGCGGCCGTGCTGGAGAGCACCGCGCGGCTGCTCGGACTGAGCGTGGGCAGCCGCGTGACCCTCGGCGAGGAACTGGGCGTGGGCGGGGCGCCGCCGGTCACGGTGACCGTGTCCGGGATCGTCCGGCCGCTGCCGGGTGGCGGCTGGGACCGCGACCCGTTGCGCGGCAAGGGATTCGACGCCGATCCGCCGAACGCCACCTCGGCTCGCAAGGTGCAGGCGTACGGGCCGTTCATCGTCGGCCTCGACGCGTTGCTCACCAGCGGGTCGGCCATCGAGCGCCTGGAGATCGTCGCCCATCCCGACCTGTCCGCCCCGAACACCCGCGACCTGAACGCCATCGCGTCGACGCTGGGCGAGGCCGACCGCCGGCTCTCGGGAGCCCTGGCCGACCGGGTGCAGATCGAGCGCGTGTCGTCCCCGCTGCCGCAGACCCTGGCCGATGCCCGCGCCCAGCAACGGCTGACGACGGCGGCGGTGCTGGCGCTCACTCTGATCGGCGTTCTTCTGACGGCCATCGCGCTCACGCTGGCCGGTCGGCTTGCGGCTTCCAGTCGTACGGAGGAAGCCTCGCTCCTGTCGGCCATGGGCACCGGCCGTGGCCAGTTCGCCGTCGTCGCCGCCGCCGAAGCGCTCGCCCTGGCCGGGCTGGCCGCCCTCCTGTCGATACCGGCCTCGTCGGCCCTGCACTCCCTGCTCACCCGGGTGCCGCCGCTGTCCGCCGCCGGGCTCACGACCGGCCCCGCCGTGACCCTGGCGCAGCTGCTGGCCGTCGGCGCCGGCGTACTGCTGCTCGCGATCCTGTTGGTGGGCCTGGCGATCCGCCCGGCGGCCGCTGTCGGCGACCGCCGGGGCCGGCGCGAGCTGTTGGCCCGCTCCGGCGCCGACGTCCTGCTGGCCGCCCTCGCGGCGGTCGGCTGGTGGCAGCTGCGGGCCCAGCCGCCGGACGCCGGATCGCGCGCCGACGTGGTCCGCGTCGTCGCGCCCGCTCTGCTGCTCACCGCGGGCGCCGCGCTCGCCCTGCGGCTGCTGCCGCCGGTCCTGCGGTACGCCGAACGCCTCGCCGACCGGTCCCGCGGCCTCGTCCTGCCGCTGGCCGTGGTGCAGGCGGCCCGGCGCCGGCAGGCCTTCGCGGCCGGGCTGCTCATCGCGCTCGGCTGCGGGGCGGCCACCTTCGGCCTCGCCTACGACGCCACCTGGCGCGCCTCCCAGCACGACCAGGCCGACGTGGCGGTCGGCACCGACGCCGTCGTCACGCTCGACGGGCCGGCCACCCCCGGCCAGGGCGCGGCGGTGGCCGCGGCGGCCGGTGGAACGGTCAGCCCGGTCACCCGCGGCCCCGTCGTCATCGGCCAGTCGGCGGGCGGGCCCACCGCCGTACCGCAGCTCCTCGCCCTTGACCTGACCCACGCGCGGGAACTGCTGCGCGGGCGGGCGACAGTGAGCGCGGGTCTCGCGCCCGGTTCGAGGGCGGACGGCCTGGCCGTGCCCGCGAAGGCCGTTCCGGCCCTGGCCGGGCGCGGCCCGCTGCCCGTCGTGCCGCGGCTGGTCTTCGAGGACGGCACCGGTCTGCGGACCGCCTGCACCGGGCCGGAGACCCCGCTCGACGGCCGGGCCCATCGGCTCGCCGGCTGCGCCCCGGCGGCGGCGGCCCGGCTGGTCGCGGTCGCCCTGCAGCCGGTGGGGGTGGCCGACGAGGCCGAAGGGGCCGTCGAGGCCACCCTCACCGTTCCCGGCGCCACCGGGCCGTCGTCCTGGACGGCGCATCAAGCCGCGCAGCTCGCCTCGCCGGCCGTCACCGTCACCGGCGATCGGGTGCGGCTGCGGGCGGTCGTGCAGTTCGCCGATCCGTACGACGGCGCCCGTCAGCTTGTCGCCTCGTCCTTCCCCGATCCGCGGGAGGTGCCGGTGGCCGTCTCCCAGCGGTTGGCCGACGACCTGCACGCCGGGCCCGGCAGCACGCTGAGCCTCAGCTACGGCAACACGCCCGTCCCGGCCCGAGTCACCGAGGTGATCCCCACCGTGCCGTCCGCGCCGGGCGCCCCCGCCGTCCTCGCCGACCTCGACCTGCTGTCCCGGGCCCTGATCAGCCACGGCGACCTGGAATCCCCGGTCACCGCCTGGTGGATCGGCGATCCGGCCCGGACGAGCACCCTCGAAGCCCTCGGCCTGGGCCCGGTCACCACCCGGGCCGGCGAGGCCGCCCGCCTCACCGGAAGCCCGGTCCGCGCCGCCCAGCCGGCGGCCATGCGGCTGCTGGTGGCCGCCGCTGTCGTGCTCCTGCTCGGCGGGGTGCTGCTGCACGTCGCCTCCGACCTGCGCGACCGGGCCCTCGAGGTGGCCCGGCTGCGCGGCCTCGGCGTGTCCCGCCGGGAGATCCGGGCGGCGCTGTTCGGCGAGCACGCCGGCGTCATCCTGCCGCTGCTGCTGTGCGGGGCGGCCGTGGGCGCGCTCGCGACGTGGGGAGTGGCGCCCCTGATGATCCGTTCCGACACGGGCGCGCAGCCGGTGCCCGCGGCCGCCGCCCACTGGCCGTGGGGCCGCGAGGCCCTGCTGCTCGGATTCCTGACCGTCGCGGCCGGGATCGTCGTCACCGTCACGGTCGCCGTGCAGGCCCGCCGGGCCGACGCGGCCCACCTCCGGGTCGCGTCGTGAAGCCGCTGTCGTTGCACTGGCCCAGCATCCGGGGCCGCGCCCGCGCCGACCTCGGGCCGCTGCTGCTGATGGCGGCCGTCGTGGCCGCGGTCAGTCTGCTCGCCGCCGCGGTGCCGCCGCTGCTGCGCGCCACCGAGGACGACACCTTCCGCGAGACCATCGGAGAGGCCAAGGACCGGGCCGCCGTACGGGCGCAGGCCCCCTGGGCGAGCAACTACGCGATGGGCGACGGCTACCAGCGTGAGCCGGCCCTCGCCACGTACCTGGCCTTCCTTCCCCGCGCGGCCAAGGCGCAACTCGGCACCCAGCTGGCCGTCCTCGATCCGCCGGTCACCACCGTCACCAGCGTGCCGCTGGCCATCACGACCGGCTCGGCCCCGCGAACCCTGCGGCTCGGCTACGTGCGCGCCGACGAGAGCGACGGCCCGGCCACCACGTGGGTGTCCGGTGGTCCGCCCGGTCCCACGGCCAAGGGCGAGGTGGTGATCCAGCCCGGCGCGCCCTGGGACGTCCAGATCGGACTGTCGGAGACGGAGGCGCGGATCATGGGCGCCCGGCCCGGCGATCGGCTCCGGGTCAAGGACGAGCAGGGCACGTTCTACGCCGTACGGGTGAGTGGAGTGTTCCGACCGGCCGACCCGGCCGATCCGGCCTGGCGTCAACTGCCCTGGATGCTCGAGCCGGTCGGCTCCAGCTTCGGCGGCCTGCTCTCGCCCGACTCCCTGCCCGACGCCCGTCTCGCGTTTCCGGCGGACAAGCTCGACCGTACGGTCACCTTCACCCCCGCCGCCGGCAAGGTGACCCGCGACTCGGCCCGATCGCTGGCGGCGGCCGTCGCGACGCTGAAGGCCACCTCGGCCGGGATCGGGGCGGGCGACGAGAACCCGCGCTGGGACAGCGGGCTCGACAGCGTGGTGGCCGAGGTGGAGACCCGGATCAAGGCGGCCACCGCCCAGGCGACGGTGTTGCTGCTGGCCGTGCTGGCCGGCGCGGCCCTGGTGCTGCTGTCGACGGCCGAGCTGCTGACCCGGCGGCGGTTGGCGGCCCTGACCGCCTACCGGGAACGCGGCGGCGCGCTGCCCGACCTCGCGACCGAACTGCTGGTGGAGTCGGTGGCGGTGGCGGGGCCCGCGGCTGCGGCCGGTGTCGTGCTGGCCTTGGTGCTGGCGGGTGGCGCCGCGCTGCCGTGGGTGGTGCCGGTCGCGCTGGCCGGGATTCTGGCCGGGCCGGCCCTGGGCGCCGTCGCGGCGGCCCGGGCCACCCGCGACCGGCGGGTGCCGGCCAACCGTTCGGCGCGCCTGTGGGTGCGCCGCACGGCCCAGCTGCGCCGGGCCGCGGTCGACGTGGCGGTGGTGCTCGCGGGCGGGGGTGCGCTGATCGCCTTGCGCCAGCGGGGACTCGGCACCGGGGGGGACCAGGTGCTGCCGGCGGCGGCGCCGGTCCTGGGTGTGCTGGCGGCCGCGCTGTTGCTGTTCCGCCTGCTGCCGTGGGCGACCCGGGCGCTGCTCGCGGCCACGCTGCGCGGGCGGTCGGCGCTGCCGGTCTTCGGGGCGGCCCGGGCCGCCGCTTCGTCGTCCCGTCTGCTGCCGGGCCTGACGTTGGTGACGGTCGTGGGCTTGGCGTCGTTCGCGTTCGTGCTCTCGTCGACGGTCAGCGGCGGGCTGGCCGACGGCGCGTGGCGCAGCGTGGGCGCCGACGCCCGCTTCGACATCGCACCCTCCCCAGGCGCACCCTCCCCAGGCGCACCCTCCCCAGGCGCGGGCTCCCAGGGTGCGGGTTCCCGGCCCGCCGAGGCGGTCCGGCGGATCGCGGCGGCGCCCGGGGTGGAGCAGACGGTCGCGGCCCGGATCACCGATGCTCAAGTCGTTGCCGACGGGCTGGCCGGCAGCCCCCGGCTGGTGATCGTCGACGCGGCGGCCTACCAGCGATTGCTGGCGAGCACGCCGCTACCGGATGCGCCCGGCCTGGCGCGGCTCACCGGCGGAGGGGGCATCCCGGCGCTTTACAGCGGGGTCCCGGCCGGCTCGCCCGTCGATCTGAGGCGGGACGGCACCTCCGCCCTGACCGTCACCGCGGTCGGCCCGGCGCCGGCCGTCGGTGACGCCACGGACGTGATCGTCATCGACACCGCCGCCGCGGCCGCCGCCGGCCTGAACACCACGCCGACCACGATCTGGGTGACCGGCCCCGGCGCGGCGAACGCGGTCCGCGACGCCGGCGACGAGGGAACCGCGGTGATCCGCGCCGACCTGCTGGACGACCGCGCGACCGCGCCGTTGACCTCCGGCCTGAGGCAGCTGACCTACGCGTCGGCGGCGGCGCTGCTGGCCCTGGCGGTGCTGGGTCTCGCCGTGGGCGCGGCCGCCGACGCCCCGGCCCGCTGGGAGACCCTGGCCCGGCTGCGCACCCTGGGCCTGCGCGCCCGCGACACCCGGCGCGTGGCCGCGGGCGAGCTCCTGCCGCTGGTGGTCTTCGCCGCGCTCTGCGGCCCACTGCTGGGTTTCCTGTTCGCCCGTCTCACCCTGGGCCCGCTGGCCCTGAACCTGCTCACCGGCCAGGTCACAAACCCGTTGGTGGTGGTCCCGTGGCCGGCCGCCGCCGTGGTGGCCGCCGTGCTGCTCGCCGCCCTGACCGCGGTGATCACGGCGGAGGCCACCCTCCGGCGTCGCCGCCGCCTGGGCGACGTCCTCCGCGCCGGCGGCGGCTGAGGCGCCGAGGGCTCGGTGGCCGACAACGGGCGGGTGAGGGCTGACTCGGGGTTGCTCACCGGCCGCGCGGGGGGCGTCTGCGCGCTGGGCTCCGGTGGGACCTCCTCGTGTGTACGGCACGCGGTTCGGCCGTCCGGCGGGAACTCGCCGAGGTCGCGGTGTGGGATCGCCTCCGGCGCGCTGGAGGGGCTCCGTCAGTTCGTGACGGCCAGCAGGATGGCCACGCCGACGCCGGCGACGATCAGGCCGCCCAGGAAGAACACCGGGATGGTGACGGTCATCAGGCTCAGGTCGCCGTCGTTGGCCTCCACCGCGTCGGCGTGACGGCCCGGGGTGAAGATCGTGCGGCCCCGGCGGATCAGGGTGCCGTTCTCGAGGCGGCCCAGAGCGAACACCGGCCCGCCCGTGGGCAGGCGGATCTCCCGTACGGTCACGCTGTCGCCCCTTTTGAGGGACTCCGCCATGCTCGCCGGGATCCACGGTGGCGGCACGGAGTGGCGTTTGTGGACGTACTCCCGCGTGGTGTTCTCGGCGGCGCGGGAGCCCGCGAAAACGGCCGGGTCGATCGGGACGCGGGCGCCGGTGTCGGCCAGCGTGGGGCGGCCAGGGGTGCGGTCCACGTCCGTACGCCAGGTCAGGTCGCCGTCGCTGTCGCCCGCTCGGTGGCAGGTGGCACTCACGTCGAACCACGCGCACCCGGCGCCGCTCAATGGGGCCGTCTGGTGGCCGGCGGGGCCGCACTCGACGAAGCCTTCGGCGGCGACCCGGCCGGGGCGCCAGGAGGCGATCGGAGTCGGCCGGGTTTGCCTGAGCAGGCGCCGTAACCGCAGGTCACCCAGGCTGATCAGGGCGAACAGGCCGGACACGACGACCATGCCCAGGCCGATCACGATCACGATGGCGGCGGCGGTGGCCATGTGGGCAAGGTAGCGATGCCGGTCAATCGCAGACCTTTACTTTCGTCGATATGAGTCATAGGTTGCTCGGAACGGACCAAAGTTTTGACACTTCTGAAAAAAGTCCGTAACCGCATCCCCTCTTTCGACTCGTGGACTCCCGGCCGAGGCCGGGGGACGGCGGAGGACGCGCATGGAAGACAACGTTGTCAATCTAGACGAGCAGCCCCAGCTCCGGCGCCGGTCGCTTCTGGCCGCGGCGGGGGTCCTCGGGCTCACCGGCGGGGCGGTCGCGGTGGCGACCACGACCCGGGGCGAACCGGCGAAGGCCGCGGCCGGGGTGACCCGGAAGATCACCATCTACGCGGAGGCGTTGCCGGGCAACCAGTTCGGCTACGGCCTGACGCCGGGTGGGGCGACGATCCCGGGGCCGATTCTCGAGATGTACGAAGGGGACACGCTCGAGATCACCCTGGTCAACACCACCAACCAGCGGCTGAGCATTCATCCGCACGGCGTCGACTACAGCACCGACTCGGACGGGGCGCCGTTCAACGCCTCGTACAACGAACCCGGCCAGACCCGCACCTACGTGTGGCGCTCACACGAGATGACCGCCACCAGCGGGCGGCGGTTCATGCCGGGCAGCGCCGGCTACTGGCACTACCACGATCACGCCATGGGCACCGACCACGGCACCGGCGGGCTCATCCGGGGACTGTACGGCGCGCTGATCGTGCGCCGGCGCGGCGACATCCTGCCCGACAAGCAGGTCACCGTCGTCTTCAACGACATGCAGATCAACAACAAGGTCGCGCCCAACACGCCGATGTTCGAGGCCAACCTGGGCCAGCGGGTGGAGTGGATCGCCATCGGGCACGGCAACTTCTTCCACACGTTCCACCTGCACGCGCACCGCTGGGCCGACAACCGCACCGGCATGCTCGAGGGCCCGTCCGACCCGAGCCAGGTGATCGACAACAAGGACCTCAACCCGGGCAGCTCGTTCGGGTTCCAGGTGCTGGCCGGTGAGGCCGTGGGGCCGGGCGCGTGGATGTACCACTGCCACGTCCAGAACCACTCGGACGCCGGCATGGCCGGGATCTTCCTGGTCCGCAACGCCGACGGCAGCATGCCGCCCGGCGCCCAGGAGGCGATCGACCGGTTCCAGGGCCACCAGCACAAGGCGGCCACCGCGCAAGCCCACGTACACGGAGGGAGTGGGTCATGAGACAAGTCGTAGCCGCGGCGATGGCCGCGCTACTAACCATCGGGGGCGCGCCGCCGAAAGAGGCGGCGGCCGCCGAACCGGCCGAACCCAAGGTTCTCGTCTTCTCGGGCGCGGCCGCCGCGCAGCAGGACCCGGTCGTCAAGGCGACGGCCACCATCAAGGAACTCGGCGCCGCTCAGGGGCTCGAGGTGACGGCCAGCACCGACGCGGCCGACTTCAACGCGGACGACCTGGCGGCGTACCGTGCGGTGGTCTTCCTGTCGGCCGACGGCGTCGCCCTGAACGCCGGGCAGGAGGCGGCCCTGAAGAGCTTCGTCAACGCCGGGGGCGGCTTCCTCGGCGTCGGCGACGCGGCCCGCGCCCAGCTCGACTCGACCTGGTTCACCGGCCTGATCGGCACCCGGCCGGCCGGCTCGATCCCGGTGGCCCATCCGGTGGCCAAGGTGAGCGCCAGCGGGGAGAACCCGCCCAACGAGATCAGCTCCAAGCTCACCGACGGCGACGCCAACACCAAGTGGCTGACCCGCACCGCGACCGGCTGGGTGGTCTACGAGCTGGCGAGCCCGGCCAAGATCACCGGGTACGCGCTGACCTCGGCCAACGACTTCGACGGCCGCGACCCCAGGGACTGGACGCTGCAGGGCTCGGCCGACGGCTCGGCCTGGACCGACCTGGACCGCCGCACGGGGCAGACCTTCCCCGAGCGCTTCCAGACCCGCCGCTTCGGCATCGCGAACCCGGCCGACTTCACGTTCTACCGGCTGAACATCACCGCCAACAGCGGCGAGCCGCTGATCCAGCTGGCCGACCTGCGGCTGTTCACCGGCACCACCGAGACGCCGGCCCCGCCGGCCGTGAACCGGGCCGTGGTCGACATCCTCGACCGCCAGCATCCGGCCACGAAGGACCTGCCGCTGACCGTGGCGCGCGACGACCGGTGGAACAACTGGGATCCGAACCCGATCGGCACCGTGCACACGGTGGCCCAGGTCGAGGAGCGGCACTACAACCCGGGTCTGGGCGCGAACGGCCCGTTCCACCCGATCTCCTGGTGCCGTGACTACGACGGCGGCCGCTCCTTCTACACCGGGATGGGCCACACCGAGGGCAGCTACGGCGAGGACGCGTTCCGCAAGCACCTGACCGGCGCGCTCGGCTGGACCAGCGGCATCGTCCGCGGCGACTGCCAGGCCACCATCGCGTCGAACTACAAGGTGGAGCGGCTGACCGCGGCCAACAAGACCGGCGAGCTCGACCAGATCGGCGAGCCGCACGGCCTGACCATCACGCCCGACGGCACGGTGTTCTACGTCGGCAAGGCGGCCTGCCCGAGCGGGCCGGTGGTCAGCTGGGACGACCCCAACGTGGGCCTGGGCTGCGGCACCATCCACTCCTGGGACCCGGGCACCAAGCAGGTGAAGCTGCTGACCACGCTGCCCGTGATGGGCAACCGGGGCAGCGGCGACGAGCTGGTCAAGAACGAGGAGGGCCTGCTCGGCATCGTGCCCGACCCGAAGTTCGCCGAGAACGGCTGGCTGTACGTGTACTGGATGCCGCACGCCTCGATCGACCGGCAGAAGCGGATCGGGCAGCGCACGATCTCGCGCTTCACGTATGACAAGGCCGCCCAGACGATCGACCAGAGCACCCGCAAGGACCTGCTCCAGTGGCCGGTGCAGATTCACAGCTGCTGCCACGCGGGCGGCGGCATGGCCTTCGACGCCAAGGGCAACCTGTACGTCGGCTCCGGCGACAGCAACTCGTCGGGCGGTTCGGACGGTTACTCGGGCAACAACTGGACCCAGGCGTACGAGGGTCTGTCGTTCCAGGACGCGCGGCGTACCGCCGGCAACACGAACGACCTCAACGGCAAGATCATCCGGATTCACCCGGAGGCCGACGGCACGTACACCGTCCCGTCGGGCAACCTCTTCCCGCCCGGCACCGAGAAGACCCGGCCCGAGATCTACGTGATGGGCGTGCGCAACATCGCCCGCCTGCAGATCGACCCGGAGAAGCAGTGGCTGACCGCCGGCTGGGTCGGCCCGGACGCCTCGGCGCCGAGCCCGGAGCTGGGCCCGGCCAAGTACGAGACGGCCACCATCATCACCGAGGCCGGCAACCATGGCTGGCCGTACTGCATGGGCGACAAGCAGCCGTACCGGGACCGCAGCAACACCGACGCCAAGGTCCTGACCGGCTGGTACGACTGTGACCACCCGAAGAACGAGTCGCCGCGCAACACCGGCCTGACCGATCTGCCGCCCATCAAGAACAACATGATCTGGTACTCGCCGGACGGCGGCGGCCCGGTCTTCCCGGCCCGCGACGCCAGTGGCGTGCCGAGCTACAAGGCGGCCGAGGCCACGTACACCCAGCCGTATCTGCGGGGTGGCGGCCAGGCCGTGATGTCGGGCCCGACGTACCACCGCAATCTTGTCACCGCGAACAGCACCGTCGCCTGGCCGTCGTACTGGAACGACAAGTGGCTCATCGGCGACCAGTCGAACTCGGCCAACCGGGTCGCGGTCACCGTCGACCCGGCCGGTGTGCCGCAGCAGAAGCCGCCGGCGTTCGGCGAGTCGCTGCGGGCCATCATCCCGGCCGGCGGCGGCGCCAACCAGCTCCAGTCCTGGATGGACGCCAAGTTCGGCCCGGACGGCGCGCTCTACATGCTCGACTACGCGGGTGGTTTCTTCAGCCTGCACCCCAACCAGAAGCTGATCCGGATCACCTACCAGGGCGGCGCGCCGACGCCCGCGCCGACCGCGACCGCCGTGGCCGTGCAGGACAAGCCGCTGACGTACGCCTTCTCCGGCTCCCGTTCGGGCGGTCTTTCCTACAAGTGGACGTTCGGCGACGGTGGCACCTCGACCGAGGCCAACCCCCGGCACACGTACGCCCGGGTCGGCACCTACGAGGCGACGCTGGTCATCACCTACGCCGGCGGGCAGACCGCGACCGTCAAGACGACTGTCACGGTGGGATGCGCGGTGGCGGACCCGGCCACGACCGTACGGCTGGACGCTGTCGACTCGGGTGTGCCGAACCGCGTCGTCGGCAACGGCTGCACCGTCGACGACCTCATCGACGACGAGAGCACGTGGGCTTCGCACGACGCCTTCGTCCGGCACGTCACCGAGGTCACCTCGCGCCTGACCGGCGACAAGGTGCTCAGCTCCCGGGAGGCGGGCGCGCTGACCAGGGCGGCCGCGTCGTCGCCGATCGGCAAGGAGGGTCACACCGGCTACGTCTCGCTGTACAACGGCACGCCGGAGTCGCTGCGGGACTGGGCGCAGGCGCCGACCGGGCAGTTTGCGATCCAGCCGGACGGGTCGCTGCGGCCCAGCGGCGGACTCGGAATGCTCTATTACACCAAGCCGTTCAAGGACTTCTCGCTGACGCTGCAGTTCCGTGACGTCGCACCCGGCGACGCCCGCGGCAACAGCGGAGTCTTCACGAGGTTCCCCGACCCGCGGATCCCGCTCGACCAGAGACCGGCCGACAGCTGCGGCACGGTCGGCTCGGCCCGCACGTCGCAGGCCTGGGTGGCCATCTACTGCGGCCACGAGGTGCAGATCTACGACGGCGAGACCGGCGAGCCGCAGAAGACCGGATCCATCTACAACTTCGACGTCAACCCGCTCTCGGCGGCCGGCGTCACGGCGAAGAACGTGTGGAACCGGTACGAGATCAAGGTCGTCGGCCAGCACTACACGATCATCCGCAACGGCAAGGTCATCAACGAGTTCGACAACACCCCCGGCAAGCAGTCCTCGCGTGCCGGTGACCCGCCGACCGACCTCCGGCAGTTCGCCGAGGGCCTGATCGGCCTGCAGAACCACAGCGACACCGACCTGGTCGACTTCCGCGACATCCGGGTGCGTGCTCTATGAAACGGCTTCTCCTGATCCTGGCCGCCCTGATGCTTCTGGCCCCGGCCGCTCCGGCGGCCGCGGCGCAGACGCTGACCTGGACGGCCGGCGACAGCATCACCGCCTACCGGTCGGCCCCGGCGCAGGCCGCGGCCGGTCAGACCACCATCGTGTTCGAGAACAGCGCGGCCACCGGCAACACCACCGGGATGCCGCACACGCTGACCTTCGACACGTCCACCGAGGGTTACAACCACGACGTCACGCTGAACATCCTGGCCAACCCGTTCGACGCCAACAACGGCCGCCACGAGGCGACCGTGACCCTGACCCCGGGGCGCTACCGCTACTTCTGCTCCATCCCCGGGCACAGCTCGATGGTCGGCGAGCTCGTGGTGACCGACGGCGGCTCCGAGCCGGACACGACGCCGCCGGCCGTGGCCGCCCAGGCGGCCGGAAACCGGGACGGCGACGGCAACTACATCGGCACGGCGACCGTCACGGTCACCGCGTCCGACAGCGGGTCGGGCGTCGACACCGTCGAGTACGCCCTCGACAGCGCCGCGTTCCAGCCCTACACCGCGCCGGTCGCGGTGACCGCCGCCGGCGCGCACACGGTCCGCTACCGGGCCACCGACAAGTCGGGCAACGTGTCGGCCGCCGGGTCGCTGGCTTTCACGGTCGTGGCGCCCGAACCCGACGAGGACACGACGCCGCCGACGGTCACCGCGCAACTCGCGGGGGACCGCGACGGTGACGGCAACTACGTGGGTACGGCCACCGCCACGCTCGCGGCCACCGACGCCGACTCGGGGGTGGCCCGGATCGAGTACTCCCTCGACGGGGCGGCCTTCACGGCGTACACCGGTCCCGTCGTCGTCAGCACGCCCGGCATGCACATGCTGCACTTCCGGGCGACCGACAACGCCGGCAACACCTCGGCCGAGCAGATGTCGCACTTCACGGTGGTGGGCCGCGACACCACGGCGCCCACGGTGACGATCGCGGTCGACAACCAGCCGGGCGTGGCCACGGTGACGGTCAGCTCTTCCGAGCCGGGAACGATCCAGTATCAGCTCGACAGCGGGGCCTGGACGGCCTACGCGGCGCCGCTGCGGATCACCGGGCTCGGCGCGCACACCGTACGGGCGAAGGCCACCGACGCCGCCGGCAACACGTCGGCCGAGAAGTCGCAGACGTTCACGGTGATCGGCTCCGGGACGGGCGAGTGCCCGGTACCGGACACCCGCGCCACCGTGATCATCGACGGTGACGACACCGGCGTTCCCAACGCCTTGCTGAGCAACGGCTGCACCGTCAACGATCTGGTCGCCGAGCACGGCGACTACGCCGACCACGCCGCCTTCGTGCGGCACGCCGAGACCGTCACCGCCGCGCTCGTCACCGGCGGCACTCTCACCAAACGGCAGCAGGGCACGATCGTCCGCGCGGCCGCCCGTTCGGACATCGGATCATGAAGGGGAACTCCGTGAAACGCTATCTGGCCGCCCTCACCGCCGGTCTCACCCTCAGCCTGGTCGCCGCCGCCCCGGCCGACGCCGCCCTGACCACCTACTGCGTCGGCACCGGCGGCGCGGTCACCGTCCCCAACGACCTCTACGTGCCGGCCGGCGAGTCCTGCGCGCTCACCGGAACCATCGTCACCGGCAACGTCAGCGTGGCTGCCGGCGGCAACCTGGTCGTCACCGGCGGCCAGTTCGCCGGCGACGTCCGCATCGCCGGCAACGGCTACTTCGACGCCTCGGACACCACGGTCTCCGGCCCGGTGGTGCTGGCCGCCGGCGGCTACGGCGTCTACCTCAAGGACGCCGCGAGCGGCGCGGTGACCGTGCGGGCCAAGGGCACCACCACCGTCGACAGCTTCCTGTTCGTCGAGGGCTCCTCGGTCACGGGCAGCGTCAACGTCCAGGCCGGAGAGGTACGCCTGGACGACGGCACCGAGGTCTCGGGCAACGTCAGCAGCACCGGCACGTACTACACCGATCTGCACGACTCGTTCGTCGACGGCACGCTCTCGGTGCTCAACAGCGCCACCGGCAGCGTCGTCTGCGGCAGCTCGGTGCGGGGCAAGGCCACCTTCGCCGGCAACCTCGGCGGCGTGCAGCTCGGCCCGAACGGCCCGCTCGACTCCTGCGCCTCGGGCGGCTTCTGGGGCAAGGACGTGAGCGTCACCAGCACCACCGGCGGCGTCACGGTCGACGACAACATCATCGACGGCGTGCTGACCGCGACCGGCAACACGCCTGTGGCCCAGATCGCCGCCAACAACCGGATCCGCCGGGGCGTGGTCACCGACCCGCCCGCGGCGGCCGCGGCCCGCTCGGCGGCCCGCCCGGCCGCCCCGCGCCAGGACGACAGCGGCAAGGCCGAACAGCGGCGCGTCGACGCCGTCCAGGAGGCCACCGCCGCCGGTCCGGCGAATCTCTGATTCCCTGTCGCACCAACCGGCCCCGGACGTGCGGACGTCCGGGGCCGGCTCGTCTCCGGGGACCGGCGGGCTGCTGGCCGAGTCGGCCATCGGCGTCTTCCACGCCGACGTCGGCCGTGCTGGGCCCGGACTGTCTGCGCTTCAGCGTGACCGCGCCGGGCCGGGACAGCGTGCACTACCACCAGAACCTCACGGCGCTCGGCGACTACGCACGGCGGACGGGCACCTCGAACCGGGCCACGACACGGTACTCACCGACGCGTACCTGACCTTCAGTAACACCTCCGCAGAACCACCAGACTGTGCGCGGTCATCGGCACCGTGCCCTGCGCCTTGACGCCCGTGGAGGCCGCGAGCAGCGGGTCGGCCGTGTCGACGACGGTCTCCCAGCTCTGCCCGTACGCCGCGTCGGGCAGAGTGAACTCGACGTCCTCGGCCGCGGCGTTGAACAGCAGCAGGAACGAGTCGTCGACGATCCGGTCGCCCAGCGCGTCCGACTCCGGGATGGCCTCGCCGTTGAGGAACACGATGATGGTGCGGGCCGCCCCGGCGCCCCAGTCCGGCTCGCCCATCGGGTCGCCGTCGCAGCGCAGCCAGGCGATGCCCGGCAGCTTCGACTCGCCGGCCGGTTCACCGGTGACGAACCGGCGCCGCCGGAAGATCGGATGGTCGGCGCGCAGCCGGGTCAGCCGCCGGGTGAAGACGGTCAGCACGTCGTAGTGCCGGGCCTGCGCCCAGTCGACCCAGCTGATCTCGTTGTCCTGGGCGTACACGTTGTTGTTGCCACCCTGCGTGCGGCCCAGCTCGTCGCCGTGCGCGACCATCGGCACACCCTGGCTCAGCAGCAGGGTGGCCAGGAAGTTGCGCTTCTGCCGCTCCCGCAGGGTGGTCACGGCGGCGTCGTCGGTGGGCCCCTCGGCCCCGCAGTTCCACGACCGGTTGTGACTCTCCCCGTCGCGGTTGGCCTCGCCGTTGGCGTCGTTGTGCTTCTCGTTGTACGACACCAGGTCGTGCAGTGTGAAGCCGTCGTGGGCGGTGACGAAGTTGATGGACGCGATCGGCCGCCGGCCGTCGATCTCGTACAGGTCGGAGCTGCCGGTGAACCGCGACGCGAACTCGCCCAGGCTGGCCGGCTCGCCCCGCCAGAAGTCACGGACGGAGTCGCGGTACTTGCCGTTCCACTCGGTCCAGTTGGGCGGGAACCCGCCGACCTGGTAGCCGCCGTCCCCGACGTCCCACGGCTCGGCGATGAGCTTGACCTGCGACACCACCGGGTCCTGGTTGACCAGGTCGAAGAACGCGGCCAGCCGGTCCACGGCGTGGAACTCGCGGGCCAGGGCGGCGGCGAGGTCGAACCGGAACCCGTCGACGTGCATCTCGGTCACCCAGTACCGCAGCGAGTCCATGAGCAGCCGCAGCGCCTCGTGGTGCCGGACGTTGAAACTGTTTCCCGTGCCCGTGGTGTCGTAGTAGTACTGCCGGTCGTCGTCCACCAGCCGGTAGTACGCCGGGTTGTCGATCCCCCGGAACGACAGCGTCGGCCCGAGATGGTTCCCCTCGGCGGTGTGGTTGTAGACCACGTCCAGAATGACCTCGATGCCGGCCTGGTGCAGCGCCTTCACCATCGACTTGAACTCCTGCACCTGACCGCCGTGCCCACCGAACGAGGCGTAGCCGTTGTGCGGCGCGAAGAAGCCGATCGTGTTGTAACCCCAGTAGTTCGACAGCCCGCGCTCGATCAGCCCACTGTCGTGCACGAACTGGTGCACCGGCATCAACTCGACCGCCGTGACCCCCAGCTCCCGCAGATACTTGATCATCACCGGGTGGGCGAGCCCCGAATAGGTCCCCCGCACATCCTCCGGAATCCCCGGATGGCGCATGGTCATACCCTTCACATGCGCCTCGTAGATCACCGTCTGATGGAACGGAACCTTCAGGGGCCGGTCGTTCCCCCAGTCGAAGTACGGGTTGATGACCACGGACCGCTGCGCGAACGGCGCCGAATCGGTGTCGTTGAAGCCCTCCGGGTCACCGAACTTGTACGAGAACAGGGCCTCGTCCCACTCCACATCACCGTCGACAGCCTTCGCGTACGGGTCGAGCAGCAGCTTGGCCGGATTGCACCGAAGCCCGCTACCCGGGTCGTACGGCCCATGGACCCGATAGCCGTACCGTTGCCCCGGCACCACCCGCGGCAGATACCCGTGCCAGACGAACGCCTCCCGCTCCGGCAGGTCGACCCGGGTCTCACTCCCGTCCTCCCCGAACAGGCACAACTCGACCCGCTCGGCCACCTCCGAGAAGAGCGCGAAGTTCGTCCCGCCCCCGTCATAGGTAGCCCCCAACGGATACGGGTTACCAGGCCAGACCTTCATCGCTCTCCTCTTTCGCCGACGGACCCGGCCTGGCTACCCCCTCCCGAGCTGATCAAGCCTGCGCTCTTCCGCCACCAGGTCTTTCATCAAAGCGACGGCGAGCAGCAGCATGATGGCCGAGAATGGCAGCGCGATGACCACCGTCGCCTGCTGCAGCGCCTGGAGACCGCCGGCCAGCAGCAGCGTGGCCCCGATGGCGCCGATCAGGACGCCCCACGCCACCACGAGCGGGCGGGCCGGGTGCAGGGCGCCGCGCGAGGTCAGCGAGGCCAGGACCAGGGAGGCCGAGTCGGCGCTGGTGATGAAGTACAGCGCCACCAGCAGCACCGCCAGGGCCGTCGTCACCGTGGCCGCCGGCAGGGCGTCCAAGAGGCCGAACAGGCCGTTCTCGGCGCCCTCGGCGACGTCGGCCACGATGTCGGCGGTGCCGGTGATCTGGGTACGCAGCGCGCTGCCACCCAGGACGGCGAACCAGACGGCACTCGCGCCGCTGGGGATCAGCAGCACACCCACGACGAACTGCCGTACGGTCCGGCCACGCGAGATCCGGGCGATGAACGTGCCGACGAACGGCGCCCAGGAGATCCACCACGCCCAGTAGAAGAGCGTCCAGGCGCCCATCCACGACGGATCCGAGAACGCCCCGGTCCGCGTCGACATGACCAGCAGCGAGTTCAGGTAGTCGCCGATCGAGGCCGGCAGCACCTCGAGCGCGTAGATGGTCGGCCCCAGCGCGAAGACGAACACCAGCAGCAGCACGGTCAGCCACACGTTGATCGTGGACAGCCATTTGACGCCGCGGTCGAGCCCGGACATCGCCGACACCAGGAAGGCCCCGATCAGCGAGGCGACGATGACCACTTCGACCGTACGGGTGTCCGGGATCCCGGCCACGATGTCGAGCCCGGCCGCGACCTGCAGGGCCCCGATACCCAGGCTGGTCGCCGACCCGAACACGGTGGCGAAGACCGCGACCAGGTCGATGATCCGCCCGGCCGCCCCGTCGGCGCGGTCGCCCAGCAACGGCCGGAAAGCGGCCGAGAGCAGGTTGCCGCGTCCCCGGCGAAAGGTGGAGTACGCCAGGGCGAGCCCCGCCACCGCGTAGATGGCCCACGGATGCAGCGTCCAGTGGAACAGCGTGTACTGCATCGCCACCGAGGCCGCGTGCGGCGTCCCGGCCACCGCCCCCGACGCCGGCGGCGGCGACGCGTAATGCTGGATCGGCTCGGCGACCCCGTAGAACACCAGCCCGATGCCCATGCCGGCGCTGAACATCATGGCGACCCAGGCCAGGGTGGTGAACTCCGGCCGCTCGTCGTCGGCCCCGAGCCGGACCCGCCCGAACCGCCCGGCCGCGATGACGAGCGCCAGCACGAGGAACGCGTCCGCCGCCAGAACGAAGAACCAGCCGAACGTACGAATGGTCCACCCGAGCCCGGCGTCACCGGCCCCGGCCACCGCGTCGGGCGCCACGACGGCCCACACCACCACCGCCAGCACCCCGGCCATCCCGGCCACCACCATCGTGCGATCAACCCGCGCCGGAGCCGCCCGCCGATCCACCTCACTCACCGAGCCAGTCTTCCAGGCGATAGGCCGCAAAACGCCCTAATCGCTTTTACCGCGCCGGTGAAGCGCTACTGAAGGGGACGCCCGTCCGGACCGATCAGGTAACCGAACTGCGACAGCGAGCCGGCCCGATCGATCTCGTCCAACACCTCGGGCGCGAAACTGGCCATCGGCGCGGCGGAGGCCCGCTCACGCCACCCTCGCATCGGCACGGCCAGGTACTCCAGATCCACTTCGCCGTTCTCGGTGTGGAAGCCGCCGCCGCGCTCGAAGAGCAGAATCAGCGGCTCGAACGGCTCCGGCAACTCAGACGGCGGCGCGGACACCGCGGCCCAGTGCAAGAGGAGGGGAGCCACCCAGGTGATCGCGTTACGGGTCCCGTCGTCCACGCCGCGTACCACGGCCTCAACCACAGCCGGATCAGCGCGAACCGCGGGAGCCACACATTCCGCGATGTCGAAGAACGGCGTACGGGAATCGCAGTCGTACGCTTCGGCCCAGAGCGCCGCCCGCCGGAAGTACTCGCGCAGCAGCGCCGCCTTGGACCAGGACTTGTCGCCGTTGCGCTCGTAATTGACTGCCACCAGGCGGTCGGCCATGGCCTGGACTGATTCTTCGGGTGTCATCGGCCCAATCCTCTCAGAGCGGCGTCAACGATCTCGTCCAGGTTCGAGAGGTCGTCGGCCAAGTGCAGCCCGGAACTGTCGATGCCGAAGAGCCTCCAATGCTGCAGCGGCGCATGCGGCTTCCACTCGCTGGGAGCCAAGTCGTGCGCGCTTGGGTGCTCGCGGCTCAGCACGCGGCCGCCTTCGGCGTCGAAAGTGTCGGGATGCGATGGACGAAAGGGGATCCCCGCCTCCATCAATTTGTTCTCGACGTATTCGTGTGCTGCCAGGTTGCGGAATCGGCTGATCGAGTTCGCATCGAGTGTGCCGTTGGTCGCGCCGTCCCAGAGATCGGCGATGCGGTCGTCCGGAGTGAAGTAACCCCTTTCGACCTGGTTCGGTCCGATAGCGATGTCGTGCTGCTGAACGAAGAGGTTCTGGCGCATCCCCTCGATGACCGACGGGTCGATGCCCGTGTTGGCGGCAGCAAGCGGCACATCATCCGGACTGTTGCGGATACGCCGGTATGCCTCAGCGGCCCGCTCAGTGAACGCGTCGCCGGTGACGAAGTCGGAGCCGCGAGGAAAGTCCGCTCGGAACTCGCTGCCGCCGGAGGGTGTTGCGGGATCCGTGTCTGCGAGGGACCGGCTGCGGCCGCTGAACTTGGTGAAGATCTCGGCGAGGTCGTCGAGCATGGGGTGGAGCCGGCGCAGGCTGTTCAGCAGGCCGCGGACGAAGTGCTGGATTCTGTTGACCCACTTGGCCACCAGGGCGGATACCTGGCCGATCACCACCGGAGTGGCGAGACCCAGGGTCAGTCCCTCTTCGGCCAGCCATTGCGGGAGGCGTGCGGCGAGGGTCCCGATGAACTCGGCGATCAGGTCACGAACGATGCCTCGCACGAGCGCGACAAGAAGGCCGGCGCCCTCGACAGCGTACGAAATGCCTTTTGCCGCGGTGGCCAGGCCTTCCAGCGTCTCGAGATGCAGCCGGGCATGCTCGCGGTAGGCCTCGCCGGATGAGCCGAACCAATCCGAGATCTCGGCACCGAGGCGATCGGCGTACTCCTGACGAGCCTGTTCTGTGAAGGCGGATACGTTGGACCATGTCGCGGCGTGCGCGGCGACCTCGTCCGCGTTGCCGGCGAGCCAATCCAGTGCCTCCTTCAAGGGCTTGACATGCTCCATGAGCCAGGAGACGCCCCAGGACACCAGGGTTCCCAGCGGGTCGACCGCCATGGACAACATGTCGAGCGAGGCGCCCACACCGCCCAGCGTTCCGTCGACCCAACTATTGCCGCGGATCCCGTTGGTGATGGCAACCGCGTCCTCGACGAGACCAAGACCGGTGGACCAGGTAGTGGAGTCGTGACTCGGCGCGACAAGGGGGTTGGCGGTCACAGCGGCAACTCGAGAAGCGGGCCGGCCGCGGCCTGGATGGCCCGCGCCGCGGAATCGTCGGTGGCCGCAAAGCCGGCGGCGACAGCGCGGAGGTTCTCCGCGGTCTCGCGGAGCGCGCCATCGGCATCGCCGAGGGCATCGACCGCCAGCGAGAAGATCGGACTGAGCAGGCCCGGAAGGAACTGGCAGAGCTGGCCGTACGCTTGCGTGTCCATGCTGACCTCGTGTACCGCCGACCGGGCCGTTCGCACGGAGTCGGCGATCCCCTCCACGCTGGCGGCGTGTTGGTGAACGGCTGGCGCCGGGAACCGAACCTGATCACTGGACATGGTCGGATCCGCCCGTTCGCGGGAAGCGTTCGGCATACGAATGGATCACCGCACGCCCGGTCTCGGTGTCGACGCCGACGGTCTCCCGTACCTGCTCGGCGACCTTGGACGACAGCTGGGCCTGAGCTCGCTGGACGAGCGCCATGATCTCCCGGCTTATTTCCGAGCCGGCACGTTGTCGTGCCCGGTCATCTATGTCGAGCTCGATCAGTTGCCCGGCCGATCCGACCGCGACGCGCAGAAGGCCGTCCTCGCTCTTCGCCTCGCCTGTCAGCGCGGCTACGCGACGGGACAATTCGACGGCGATCGCCGCTCTCTCATCGACGTTGGCGACCCAGGAATCCAGCCACTCCTCGGCGGCATCGACATCGCTCACGGGCCCGTCTCCTATCGCGCGGGTGTCCCGGGCAATAGTGAGCTCTCCTGTCAAACCGCCGAAGTGCTGGAATCTCGTGTCAGGTCAGGCGCAGGGTGGCTAAAGCCGTGCCGACCAGGACGCCGAGGCCGTTGGTGGCCCAGTGGAGGGCGGCGGCGGCCAGGAGGCTGCCGCTGCGGCGGCGGAGTTCGCAGAGCAGCAGGCCGGCCAGCGCGGTGAAGGTCATCGCGCCCAGGATGGCCAGGACCTGGCCCGTCGGGCTGGCGCCGACCGCCGCGCGTACGGCCTGGTTGGCCTCGTTGAGCCGCAGGCTCGGGAGGATGTGCCAGAAGCCGAACAGGACTGACGACGTGACGCTGGCCAGGACGGCGCCGCGGTGGCGGTTGATCAGGCCGAGCAGGACGCCGCGGAAGGCGATCTCCTCGAGCAGGACCGTGCCCAGCGGGACCACGATGAAGGCCGTGAGCAGGGCGGCGCCCGGATGCAGGTGGTAGCGGGCGTCGAGGAACGCCGAGCGGGTCAGCGGCAGCGCCGCGCCGATGCCGTAGACCACTGCCACCGCCAGGATGGCGCCTATCGCGTACTTCAGGCCGGGCAGCAGGGTCCGGCGGGACAGGCCCAGGTCGTGCCAGGTGAGCCCGACGCGGCGGGCCAGCAGGAGCAGGCCGAGCGCGACCAGGGGGCCGGCCACCAGGCCGGTGTGGCGTGGGCCGAACTTGTCCGCCACGTTGACCGCGGCCAGGATGACGAGGACGGCGCCGAGCAGCAGGGCGAGGCGGCGCCTCGAGGGGATGACGACTGGCATAGGCGCCTAAAGCTACCGTGCGGAAAGCCAAGATCCCTGGTAGCTGCCCTCCCGGGCCTGTGTCAGTGCTCTCCGGGTGAGGACGTGCACGGCCCGCCGGCGGTCGTCGCCGGCGACCTCGGCCGCGGCCGCGTTGGCGGCGGCGGTGATCGCCGTGTCGGAGAACGTGGTGCCGATCAGGGCCCGTTCGGCGTCGCGGGCCCGCACCGGGCACGGCCCGGCGTTCACCAGGCCGATCGCGGCGGCGGTGACCACGTCGTCGACCATCGTGACGGCGGTCATCGTGGCCGCGTACGCCCAGATGCCCGGTCCTCGGCGGTCCTCCGCGTAGCCGACCCCGGTTCCGGGCGGCAGTTGCGGCAGGAGCACACCGGACAGCAGTTCGTCCGGCCGGCGCGCGGTCGTGCCGGCGCCGGTGAAGAAGCGCGCGGCCGGCACGGTCCGGCTCCCGCCCGGGCTGCTCAGTTCCAGGGACGCGTCGAGGATCATCGCCACGACCGTCCACTCGGCGGCCGGGTGGGCGTAGGCGAGGCTGCCGACCATGGTGCCGCGGGCGCGGACGGGCGGGTGGCCGATGTGGCGGACGACCACGCGGAGCAGATCGCCGAGCGGTCCGGCCACGGCGTCCGTCTCGAATGTCCGGTGCCGGACGAGGGGGCCGACGCGCAGGGTGCCGTCCACCTCGGTCAGCACGTCGAACTCGGCGACCCGGTTGATGTCGACCACCCGGCGGGGTGGATCGGCGAAGAACAGGCTCTGTCCACCGGCGAGCACCTGGGCCTGCCCGTCGGCGAGGGTGGCCAGGACTTCGGCGGGGCTGGTGGCGGGGATGTAGTCCACGGCACCCCATGCTGCCCGAACCGGTTGTTCTTGGACAAGCGTTCACCCGAACGGGGTCGGAGTTCAGCGGCGCCGCAGTGTCTGCGACGGCAGGACGCCGTACGCGGCCCGGTAGTGTGCCGTGAAGGTGCTGTGGCTGGCGAAGCCCCACCGCATGGCGACGGCCGACACGGTGGTGGTGGCCGGGTCGGCCTCGAGCAGCTGGCGGTGGGCGTGTTCCAGGCGGACACGCCGGAGCAGGGCGGTCGGGGTCGTGCCGAGGTGGCGGCGGAACGCGAGCTGCAGCGCGCGGATCGTCACCCGTGCGGTGGCCGCGATGTCGGCCGGCGTGATGTCCAGATGGGCGTAGTCCTCGATGAACGTCACCGCCCGCCGCACTGTCGCCGGGTGCGCGTCGCGGCGGTCCTCGATGGTGGGATCGCGCAGCGCGGTGTTCGGAAAGGCCGACAAGGTCACCGACGCCAGCATCTGTACGGCGGAGCCGACCAGCAACGGCTCGTCGTCCACCGACAGCCCGGCCACGTAGTCGCGGACGTGGTCGTAGGTCCGGCTCCAGAACGACGCCGCCCGGCCGGACACCGGCCGGTACCCGGTGAACCGGATCGGCCGCGCGGCCCGGCCGGGCGCGGCGTCGGCGATGCGCGCGAAGAGGCCGGGCGGGAACAACGCGTACTCACCGTCGTGGTTCTCGCTCTCGGTGTGCAGGGCGATGTCCGGCTGGCTGCCGAGGAACAGGTCACCGGGGACGGTGTCGAGCCAGTCGCGGCCCGTACGGCACCGGGTGTGACCGGCCAGCGCCCGGCCGATGGCGATCTGCCCCATCGGGGCCAGGTCGGCGCGGTGGCTCATGGTGAAGGTGACGTGGTGCAGGGAGACCGGGCCGAGACCCATCTTGGCGATCCGCATGCCGGGCCGCCCGCCGGTGAGGGTGATCCGCGCCCGCGAGTACGTGCGGCTGAGCATCTCGTAGGCCATGTCGAGATCGTTCGTCTCGAAAACGCTGATCATCGCCGTCACCCCTCATCGCGACCCACAGTGCCCCGGACGGCGGGCCGGGGCAATCCCGCTTCGCGCACACGACAGTGCGGCGTGGGGGCTGTTCGTTTCCGGCGTAGTCCGTTCGGAGCTTCAGGCAGCAAGGTGAAAGAGTCGCCGGGCGCTGAAGTCCGCCCACTTGTGCCGGATTTATGAGGATGTGTCGACTTTCGCGGTGAGAACGACGACGGTACGTGACAGCGAGTCCGGATCCATCACGGTCCGGCTGTCCGGCCTGCTCTCCCGCACCACGGCGAGCACGGTCCGCGCGGCCGTCGGCAAGGCGGCCGCGGAATGTCCCGCCGCCGTGCTCGTCGACCTCTCCGGCCTGCGCCGGGACGCGCCCGGCCAGCTCACCACCCTGGCCACCGCCTCCTACCGGGCGCACGAGGTCTGGGGCGTGCCCGTCCTGTTCTACGGGGGCGCCGCCGACATCGCCCGCGAGCTCGTCGCGTACCGCAGCTTCGTCATTCATCACGCCGACCGGGACCAGGCTTTGGCGGCCGTACGCTCGTACGTCCCCCGCTGGCTCCGCCGTCGCCTGGGTCCCGTCCCGGCGAACGCGCGCGCCGCCCGCAGACTGGTCGACGAGGCCTGCACGGCCTGGAACCTGCCCGCCGTCCGGGAGGACGCCCGCATCGTCGTCACCGAGCTGGCGGCCAACGCGATCCTGCACGCCGCCTCCGACTTCGAGGTCGTCGTCTGCTGCTCCAGCCGCTACCTGCGCGTCGCCGTCCAGGACGCCAGCACGGTCATGCCCCGAGCCGTCGAGCCCGGCATCGAACACGGCCGGGGCCTGCACCTGATAGCCGCGGTCAGCACCCACTCCGGCGCCACCCGCATCCGCGGCGGCAAAATCGTCTGGGCCCTGCTGGCCACCGATCGTCAGCCCAACCCCCTCGGCGGTACCGTCACGTCGTGACCGGGCTTTTCTCGAGGGCCTTCTCGAGCTCGGCCTTGGTCATCGTGGAGCGGCCCTCGATGCCCCGGCGGCGGGCCTCGGCGTACAGGGTCGCCTTCGAGCGGGCCTTGTCGGACGACTTGCGGCCCGCGCTCGGCTTGCCCAGCTCCCGCCAGCTCGACTCGGTCATCTCCACGCCGAACGTGGCGGCGGCCTTCTTGATGCGCCGGAACGCCTCGTCGCGTTCCTTGTCGGAGACGTCCCGAACCTGGTCGAAGCGGGCGATCGCATTGCGAACGTGCCGGGCGTCGTTGAGGGGTTCCTTACGGACGCGGGGAAACGCGAACGTGCTGTCGGGCATCGCGTTGCGATCGGCGGCGTCCAGCGTGTTGTCAGCCATATCTGCTCTATGCCGCGATCGCCCGCCGGTAAAACGCGATGTCGCCGGCCGGCACAAGAGCGATGGAGTACGCGGGGTCCGGCGTCCGCCGAAGGTGCGCGCCACCCGCCTGCTCGGGCGCGGCCGAGCGGGTGGTCCCGCGCGTGCGGCGCGTCTCGCGTTGTTGCCGGGTTTCCGCTGTCGCGCTCCGCACGCCGCAGCCGTTCGCCGAGCGTTGTCGACGCTGCCGTCCGGGGCCGCGACCACCGCGGCACAAACAACCATCGAGATCGACTTCAACGATCGGACGATGGCCGGCCTGACCACGCGCCAGAAGTGGATCGTCGCCGCCCACGAATGGGGTCACGCCTACGGTCTCGGCCACGTCTCGATGAGCTGCGCGGGCCGGCCCTCGGTCATGGAGCAGGGCGGATCCAAGTTCGGCTGTCCCGGCACGCCGCCCTGGGCGGACGACGTCGCCGCCGTCGACGACATCTACTAGTGGGAGGGGACAGCATGCGCTCGCACATTCGAATCGCCCCGGTCATCGTGCTGCTCGCCGCCGTTCTCGGCGCGTGCGGGACGACGACGGCACCGGCGGCCGAGACGGGCGAAAAGCCTTCCGGAAGCCGAGTTGCAGGGCAAGCCCGGCGCGAGGGCGTCGACGCTTACTCTGTCGTCGGTATGGATCAGGGCTTCTTCGCTGTCGACGACAACCAGCTTCGCGGCATGCAGCACGAGGCAGTGGCGGCGGCCACCGGGAAAACCGTCACCGAACTCGATCGGCAACTCCGGTAACAAGCACTAAAAAGTGGAACGGATGTGGTCGTAGATCGCCTGGCGGCCGGCCGCGGCTTCCGGCACGGGCAGCAGGGGGTAGGCGTGGATCGCGCCCTCCTGCTCGTGATAGGTCAGCTTTGTCCCGGCCGGGACGCGGTCGCGCAGGAGCCGGCAGTCCGGCATGGTGATGTCGCGGGTGCCGACCAGGATCTGGGTCGGCGGTAGCTGGGACAGGTCGCCGTACAGGGGACTCACCCGTGGATCGTCCAGCGCCAGGTCGCCGGCCCAGGCGGCGGCGATCGGGCGCAGGCCGGCGCGGGTCAGCCACGGGTCGTGCGGTTCGAGGGCGTCGACCCGCGGGTTCGACATCGTCAGGTCCAGCCACGGCGCGATCATGGTCAGGCCGGCCACCGACGCCGGGGTGGCCTGCGCCGCCAGCAGGGCCAGGCCGCCGCCGGACGAGTCGCCCACCAGGTAGCAGGGGCGGCCCAGATCGCGGATCACCGCTGTCACGAAGTCGAGCGCCTCGAGGCCGTGATGCCGCGGCGCGAGGCCGTAGATCGGCACGTGCACCTCGCAGCCGGTCTCCCGGGCGAGGTCGCCGGCCAGCGCCCACTGCTGCCGCACGATCTCGCTCGTGTAGGCGCCGCCGTGCAGGTAGACGACCGGCGGACGGGACGACGGCTCGCCGATCCGGTGCACCGGGAAGCCGTTCACCGTGGTCATGACCGTGGTGAACGGTGGCGCCGACGGGCCCTTGCGGCGCGCGAGCGTGCGCTGCCCGGCGGCGGGGGTGATGAAGCGGCGCGCGTAGGCCAGCCGCACGAAGAGCGCGACGCCTCTCATCTGCCAGGAAGCCGACACGCCGCCACGTTACAAGATTCGTTCGTCCGGGCAAGAGGTACGCATGCGCCGTCCGCGGAAGTCCAGCCGTCGCGGGCGGCCGATCGGGTGGCTACTGTTGCGGGGTGAACAGTGCCACGGTGTCCGGCGCATGAGACCGGCCCCGAAGGCCGGGCACGAGTGCTGGTCATATGAGGATCAAGGTCTTTTCGACGCGTACGCCCGTCGGTGCGTCGATCAGGCGCTGGCGGCCGGCGAGCGGGTCTGGTTCGTCCCCAGCCAGCATGCCGACGTGACCGGCCTGCCGGGTGGGGACGCCGTACGCGTCATCCGGTTCGCCGAGGCGTACGCGACCCACGAGGTCGTCGACCCGGCCCGGCAGGTGGCCGCCTACGCCGCCGCGACCGAGGACGCCCTCGCGGCCGGTTTCACCGGTTTCCGGGTGGTGGCCGACGTGACGCCGCTGGTGCGCACGGACGAGCAGCGTGATGCTTTCGCCCGGTACGAGTATGTGATCGGCCGCTACATGCGGCACCACCCGATGAGCGCCGTCTGCGCCTACAACCGTGGAGAGCTGGGCGAACGCGCCGTGGCCGAGCTGGCCTGCCTGCACGAGTCGAGCCACGCGGCCGGCGTGAGCTTCCAACTGCACCCGGGCGCGACCAGCGCCGAGGCGGTGCTCGAGGGCGAGTTGGACCTCTCGGCCGAGGACCTGTTCGCGACGGCGCTGCGCCGTACCGACCTGGACCGGGCCGACGGCGAGGTGGTGGTGGACGCGACCGGGTTGCGGTTCATCGACCATCGGGCCCTTCTGGCGTTGCAGCGGTACGCCGAGTCGCAGCGCACCACGGCGGTGCTGCGCACCCCGCTCGGTGCGGTGGCCCGCCTCGCCGGCCTGCTCGACCTCCCCCACGTGCGGGTGGAGGCGGCCCGATGACCAGGACCGGGGCCGCGGCCGGCTACCACGGCTACTACCACGAGGCTGTCTGCTACGACTCCGACGACGATCTGCTCGCCGTGGCCGTGCCTTTCCTGCTCGGCGGGGTCACCGCCGGCGAGCCCACGATCGTGGCGCTGGGGGAGCGGGCCGCCGGGGTCGTCCGGGCGGCGCTGCCCGGCGATGTGCCGGTCACCTTCATGTCCGGCGGGGCGATGTACGCGCGCCCGGCCGGCGCCATCCGGGCGTACCGCAAATTGCTGGCCGGCCACGTGGCCGCCGGCGCGCCGCAGATCCGGATCATCGGCGAGCTGACCGCCGAGGTGTTCGGGCCGGCCTGGGACTCCTGGGCCCGGTACGAGTCGGCGATCAACCACGCGTACGACGAGTTCCCGCTCTGGAGCATGTGCGCGTACGACATGCGCACCGCACCGGTCCAGGTGCGCGAGGACGTGCTGCGGACGCACCCGCGGACCGCGATGCCCGACGGCCGGCACGTGCCGAACGAGACGTACGTCGACCCGGTGACCTTCCTCAGCGACCGCCGCCCTCCGGTGCCGGACCCGCTGCAGCGTGCGGCGCCGCGGGCCGACATCGCCGAACCCACGCTGGGCGACGCCCGGCAGGCCGTGCGTGACGCCGACGACGGCCGTCTCGACCCGGACGACGTGGACGACCTGGTCGTCGCGGTCAGCGAGGCGGTGGCGAACGCCTACCGGCACGGTCGCGCCCCGGTGCGGCTGCGCCTGTGGAGTTCCGCCGACCGCATCGTCGTGACCGTCACCGACGGCGGCTCGGGCCCGAAGGACCCGTTCGCCGGCCTGCTGCCCACCGGCGACGGCCTGGAGGGCGGGCTGGGGTTGTGGATCGCCCACCAGTCCTGCGACCACGTCGCCATGTACCGCGACGCCGGCGGCTTCACGATCAGGCTGGCCGCCGGCTAAGACGGGCGGTGCGGGTCCTCCGGTGACAGCCACGCGTTGGGGTCGTCGAGGCAGGTCCGGTCGACCGACCGGGTCAGCGCCTCGACCACGGCCTTCACCACCGGCCGCGGCTCGTCGATGCGGGAGACCAGCGACCACGTCCAGTACGGCGCCGGCTGCCGGATGGGGCGGGCCACCAGGTCGGGCGGCACCGGCGCGGTCTGGCTCTTCGGGTTGTTGACCACCGGGCGGCGCAGCCGGCGTACGTGGTCGAAGAACGCCGTCCCGGTGACGCCGCCCTCGTTCACGTACTCGACCCGGGCGCCGGTCTCCGCGGCCATCGCCAGCGCCCAGCGGTTCCACGACGACCAGCTGGTCTCGTCGGCGTCGATCAGGACGACGGTGTCGGCGGCGCGGACCGGGTCGCCGTCCGTGCCGGGCCCGATGGCGTAGAGCCGGTCCGAGCCGAGCAGCCGCGCCTCCAGCTTGTCCTCGGTGACCGTGGTGGCCGGCACCCAGCAGATGGCCAGGTCGAGGCTCCCGTCGACGACCCGGGCGGCCTGCGCGTGCGACGGCAGCACCCACGCGTCGACCAGCAGCTGGGCCACGCCGGCGGCCCGCTGTTCCAGGTCGGGCGGCCGCCAGTTGACGTAGCCCAGGCGTACGGGCTGATTCATCGCCAGGCCTTTGGCCGTACGCCGGAGGTCGTCCGCGTGTTCGAGCAGCGCCCTGGTGCGGGGGAGCAGCGCCTGCCCGGCCGCGGTCAGGCGGACCGTGCGGCGGTCGCGGTCGAACAGCTGCGTGCCGAGGTCCCGTTCGAGCGCCTTGATCTGCTGGGACAGCGACGGGCCGGCGATGCGCAGGCGCTCGGCGGCGCGGGCGTAGCTCAGTTCCTCGGCGACCGCGACGAAGTAGCGCAGCTGGCGGAGCTCCATGGTAGGGGCAGCCTCTCACGAGGGAGGAAAGCAGTCGTGCGGCTCGATCCGAACCCGACGCACTCTCTGGTCATGACAAACAACAAGGTAGCTGTCGTCACCGGTGCCTCCCAGGGGATCGGCGCCGCCACCGTCGCCGCGTACCGCGCGCTCGGCTGGAACGTCGTCGCGAACTCGCGCTCCATCGCGCCCTCGACCGATCCCGGGATCGTGACCGTGCCGGGCGACATCGCCGACCCGGCCGTGGGCGCGCTGATCGTCGAGACCGCCCTGAAGGAGTTCGGCCGGGTCGACACCGTCATCAACAACGCCGGCGTCTTCATCGCCAAGCCGTTCACCGAGTACACCGCCGAGGACTTCGACGCGGTCACCGCGATCAACCTGCGCGGCTTCGTCGTGGTCACCCAGAAGGCGGTCGAGGCCATGCTGGCCCGCGGCGAGGGCGGTCACGTCGTCACCATCACCACCACGCTCACCGATCACCCGGTCAGCGCGCTCGCCTCGGTCTTCGCCTCGCTCACCAAGGGCGGCCTCAATTCGGCGACCAAGAGCCTGGCGATCGAGTACGCCAAGAGCGGCATCCGCTTCAACGCCGTCTCCCCGGGCATCATCGCCACGCCGATGCACCCGGCCGAGACGCACGAGTTCCTGTCGGCCCTGCACCCGGTGGGCCACATGGGCGCGATCAGCGACATCACGGACGCCATCCTGTTCCTGGAGAAGGCGCCGTTCGTGACCGGCGAGATCCTGCATGTCGACGGCGGCCAGAGCGCGGGCCACTGATGACCGACTTCCTGGACGAGGCGGTTCTCCGCCCCTTGCTGGACGCCTGGCAGACCGCGATCGCCGAGCACGACGCCGAGGGCGTGGCGTCGCTGTTCACCGAGGACGCGGTCTTCCAGGGCCTCCAGCCGCACACGATCGGCCGTCCCGGCGTCGAGCGCTACTACGCCGGTCAGCCGGCCGGCCTGACGGTCGACTACCGGCTCCTGGCCGTCCGTCACCTCGGCGACGAGGCCGTGCTGGGCTGGGCCGAGGCCGACTTCACGGTCGGTTCCGAGGTTCGCGCCCTGCTCAACCTGACCGTCGTGGCCCGCCGCACCACCGAGGGCTGGCGTCTCGCCCACTACCACGTCTCACCCCGGGTCTGATCAAGCCGGCGATGCGGTGGGCGGCGCCACTGTGTGACAGCACTCTCGTCCGGATCCTGAACAGGAGGCGGGCGGGTACGTGGTTCTGGTCGAAGGAAGAAGGTGCAGTCATGAATGACTCGATCGCCTACCGGCCGGCGGGGGTCGCTGCCCGGGACCAGAGCCACGCCCTGTTCGCACGCACGATGGCGTTCGTGGCCGGAACGGCGGCTCTGTTCGCCCTGGGCGCCTACCTGGGGCGCGACCTGGGCGGCGGAGCCGCCATCATCTCGTACATCCTGTCGTTCGGCGCGTTGATCGGCATGCAGTTCACCGCCCGCCGCTCCCGCGAGTGGACGGTCGGCCTGCTGGCGCTGTTCGGGCTGTTCATCGGGCTCGCGGTGGCGCCCACGCTGGCCTTCTATGCCAGCCAGGACCCGCGGGCGCTGTGGCAGGCCGGCGGCGCGACGGCGCTGTTCATCGCCGGGTTCGGCTCGGCCGGCTACGCGACCCGGCGTGACCTGAGCCAGGTGGCCCGGTTCGCGTTCTGGGCGCTGCTGGCGCTGATCGCCTTCAGCATCGTCCTGATCTTCGTGAACATCCCGAACGGCGCGCTCATCTACTCGATCCTCGGCCTGGTCATCTTCGCCGCGCTGACGCTCGTGGACTTCCAGCGGCTGCGCCGCAACACCGACATCGACTCGGCGCCCCTGCTGGCCGCGTCGATCTTCCTGGACATCCTGAACGTGTTCCTGTTCTTCCTGAACATCTTCAGTGGGCGTACCGACGACAGGTGAATCCCGGTCCGCTGGTCCTCACGAGGTCCGGAAAAGGGCGTTCTTGAGGGTGAGCAGGGCGTAGCGTGCCCGGGACTTGACGGTGCCGACCGGCACGCCGAGCCGGTCGGCCGTCTCCCGGGTGGAGCGGCCCTCGATGGAGAGCTCGGCCAGGATCGTCCGGTCTGCCTGGCTGAGCCCGCCCACGGCCCGGCGCAGCCGCTTTGCTCGCCTTGAACGCGAGCGGTGACGCGATCGTCACGGGCACATCGCGAGCCGGTTCACCGAATCTTATTGTCGGAATGCCGATCAGAAAAGGGGCCGAGACCCGTTAGGGCACGGCCAGAATCGGCGCCGGGTCGCCATCGGCCCAGCTCTCGGGCAGTACGGCGAGAGCATCGGCCCTCGCCGCCGCCTGCAGCCCGGCCGAACTCGTCTCCGCCACGATCCGCCAGCCGCCGCGCCGGCGGCACCGGTCGTCGCGGTGGACGGGGACGATGCGGACGCCGGTCGGCATCAGCTTGGCGGATCCGTGGACCGGGACCTCGGGGAGTGGCAGCGGTGGGCGGCCGCCGAGCGCCGTGAGCACCGGCTCGAGCAGGGTCAGGGCGGCCACCAGGCCGGCGAACGGGTTGCCGGGCAGGCTGACCACCCACCGGCCGTCGGGTAGTTCCGCCAGGGCCTGCGGGTGGCCGGGGCGGCAGGCGACGCCGCGCACGTGCCAGGTCGCGCCCATCCGGCCGAGCACGCCGTGCAGGTGGTCGGCGGCGCCGGCCGACGACGAACCGGACACGACGACGACGTCGGTGCGGGCGGCGGTGAGCCCGGACTCGAGCAGGGCCGCGACGTCGCGCACGTGGCGGCGTACGACCGGGTCCGCACCGGCCCGGACCGCCACCGCCGAGACCAGGCCGGTGAAGCTGTCGCGTACCTGGCCCGGCCCGGGCACCCCGCTGTCGATGACCTCGTTGCCGGTGACCAGCAGCGTCACCGTCGGCCGGCGGTGGGCCGCGACTTGCTCGGCCCCGGCCTGGACGGCCGCCGCCGCGATCGTGGCGTTGACGGTCCGCCCGGCCGCGACGAGTACGTCCCCGGGACGGACGTCGTCGCCGGCGCGGCGGATGTGAACACGACGGCCCGCGCTGGGGTGGGCCGTCACGCTGTCGCCGTTGCGAAGGCTGTCCTCATAGGGCAGGACCGCTGCGGTGCCCTCGGGGACGACCGCGCCGGTGGCTATCTCCACCGCGGTTCCGGGCCGCAGTGGGGGGCTGTGGACAGCGCCGGCCAGCAGCTGCCCGGTCACCGTCCACGGGCCGTCGCCGGCCACGGCGTACCCGTCCATGGCCGCCGTGTCGAAAGCCGGGACCGGCCGTAGAGCCTCGATGGGCGCCGCCAGGACACGACCGGCCGCCGCCTCCACCGCGACTGGTGTGGACGGCAGTGGCTTCGGCGTGGTCGTGGCGATGGCGTACGCCTCGGACCAGGCTGTCTGTGCGGCCACAACCTCTCCAAGCGGGCGTCCCGGTGTTGTGACGACCTTACTTCCCTGCCGGGACGGCCGGGCATGATCGTGGTGGTCTTCATACCCGGCCGTCGCCCTACCGCTGGTAGCCCAGCCTTTCCACCAGGTCGCCCGTCGCCTGGGCGAAGGCCTCCTGGATGTCGTCGTCGAAGTGGTTGCGCCAGTCGCCCGGTTCGCCCTTGCGGTAGTGCGAGACCGCGCCGTTGCCCTGGCGGTCGTTCATCCGCGAGAAGCTGTACCGGCCCAGCAGCGTGGCCAGGTCGTCCGGCGGGATGTGGATGCCGCAGTGGCGCATCAGGGCGTCGACCTCCCGCGCCTGGTGCTCGCCGGTCAGGTCCTCGTACCGGAAAAGACGCACCTCCTCGGACGCGGGGGCGTTGACCCAGGACTTGAGCGAATCGAACCGCCCCTTGGCCGCCAGGTCCTCGATCAGGAAGATCAGGCCCTCCTTCTTGGGCCTGGCCTGGAGTTCGCGGCGCAGTTCGAGCACGTCGCCCATCGGCGAGTGCGAGTCGCGGTTGGAGAAGTAGCTGGAGACCACGAGGTCGCGCGGGTCGCGCAGCACGTAGAAGGCGCGGTGGTCGGCCGGCTTGTCGACCTGGTCGTAGCGGTCCCGCGCGATGAACAGCGACAGCGCCACGCGGCCGGGCGGGCAGAGGTTCGGATGGCTCCAGTTGTAGTAGCGCGGGTCATAGGTGAGCAGCCCGGAATGGCGGAACACGATCGGATCGCTGAAGATCGCCTTCACCCATTGGCTGGCGGTCTTGCGAATCGCGCAGTGGTAGACATTGGTGTATTCGGAGCGGGCCACGACCGGCACGGTCATGCGCAGTTTGGTGTTGTGCGCCTCCAGCATGGCGCGGCGTGCGAAGACACGGGCCGCGTTCGGCGTGTGGTGTTTGGCGTACAGGACAGCGCTGTTCAACATCGTCTGAGCCCTTGTCTTTCGGTGGCAGGGGGAGACGTATCAGGACAGTGTGATCCCAAGTTGATCTTCGTTTACGCGGTATGACCTGCGTAAACGGTTGGGTAGACGGACTTTACAACAAAGTCGGCCCACTAGGTGCAGAAGACGACCTGTGCGCTTGCTGTTAAAACGCCGCGAAAAAGCTTCAGGCTTGCGAGTACGGCGTCGGAATGTGTACGACGGGCAGACTCGGCTCCCGGTATCCGTTCGCTTTCTGCCGGCGCGGAAGCTTCACGTCGGCCGGCTTCAGCGGCTGGTACGCGACGGTGGCGAGCAGATGCGTGATCAGATTGAGCCGGCCGCGCTTCTTGTCGTTGTTGTCCACCACGTACCACGGTGCCCACGCGGTGTCGGTCGCGCGGAACATGTCGTCGCGCGCCCTCGAGTAGTCGTACCACCGGCTGTACGAGAGCAGGTCCAGATCGGACAGCTTCCACACTTTGCGGGGATCGTTGATCCGGCTCTCCAGCCGGCGGGTCTGCTCCTCCGGTGTCACCTCGAGCCAGTACTTGATCAGGGTGATGCCGGAGTCGACCATGGCCTGTTCCACCCCGGGCACCACCCGGAGGAAGCTCTGGGCCTGGTCCTCGCTGCAGAATCCCATCACCCGCTCCACGCCGGCCCGGTTGTACCAGCTGCGGTCGAAGATCACCACGTCGCCGGCCCCGGGCAGGTGGGGCACATAGCGCTGCAGGTACATCTGGGAGCGCTCGCGGTCGCTCGGCGCGGGCAGCGCGACGACCCGGAAGACCCGCGGGCTCACCCGCTCGGTGATCGCCTTGATCATGCCGCCCTTGCCGGCCGTGTCCCGGCCCTCGAACACCACGCAGATCTTCGCGCCGGTGTCCTTCACCCACTCCTGCAACGCGACCAGCTCGCCGTGCAGGCGGCGCAGCTCGTGGTCGTACTCCTTGCGTTTCATCCGCGGCGGAGTCCCGGCGTCCTCGTGGTGGCCCATCCCAGAAAGATGGACCACCGGGCGGGCTCGCCCCTCATCCGCCCGGGGTGGTTTCCGGCCGTACGGCGTCATGGTCGGATCGGCCATGACCGTCGGTGCCGTGGTGTTGGTAGCGCTCGCCGTCTTCGCCTGGGGCGTGCTCGCCACCCGCCTGGAACGCCTCAACCTGACCGCGCCCATGGTCTTCGTCGCGGCCGGCGTGACGCTCGGGCTGGCCTTCGACGTCGACCGGCACACCGAGGGCGTCGCCGCGCTGACCGAGGCGACGCTGGTGTGGGTGCTGTTCTCCGACGCCTCGCGGGTGGGCCCGCGCGAGCTGCGCCGCGACGCCGGGGTGTACGGGCGGCTGCTCGGCCTGGCCCTGCCGGTCACCGTGGTGGCCGGAACGGTTCTCGCGTGGTGGCTGCTCGGCCTGCCCGACCTGTGGCTGGCGCTGCTGGTGGGGGCCGCGCTCGCCCCGACCGACGCCGCGCTGGGCGCCGTGGTCATCACCCATCCCGCGGTGCCGGCCCGCATCCGCCGCATCCTCAACGTCGAAAGCGGCGTCAACGACGGCATCGTCACCCCGGTCGTCGTGATCGCGCTGGCCGGCGCCGCGTCCGGCGCGCCCCTGCTGACGGCCGTTCTCCAGTTGGCCGGTGGGGCGCTCATCGGGGTCGCCGCCGGCTCGGCGGGTGGCAAATTGCTGCGTACGGCCGGGGAAAGCTTCGCCGGTCCGGCCGTGCTCGCGCTGGCGCTGCTGGCGTACGCCGGGTCGGTGGCGGCCCACGCGAACGGGTTCGTGGCCGCCTTCGCCGCGGGCCTCGCCTTCGGGCACGTGGCCGGCCGGGGTGGCCCCCGCGAGGTGTTCTACGTGGAGCAGACGGCCGGCCTGGCCTCGCTGCTGGTGTGGACCGCCTTCGGGGCCATCGCCGTGCCGCTGCTCCCGTCCCGCTGGACGTGGGCGATGCTGCTCTACGCCGTGCTGAGCCTGACCGTGATCCGGATGGCGCCGGTGGCGCTGAGCCTGATCGGGGCGCGGTTCGGCCGCCGTACGGTCCTGTTCGTCGGCTGGTTCGGGCCGCGCGGCCTGGCCTCGATCGTCTTCGCCCTGCTGGCCGTCGAGGAGCTGGGCCCCTCGGCCGACGCCGCGGTGGCCGTGATCGTCCTGACCGTCCTGATCAGCGTGGTCGCCCACGGCCTCTCCGCCGGCCCGCTGGCCGCCCGCTACGGCGCGGGCGGCCGGCCCTCGGCGGAGACCGGCCCGGCCCCCGCCGCCCGTCTGGGCCCCCATCACCTCAAGCAGCCGTGAGCCTTTCGGAGGGTACGGCCGGGTCGCTGCCGGCGCGATGAGCGCGGGAACGCCGGATCAGCTTGCTCAGCTCGATGACCACCGGAAGGGCCAGCGCCAGGCCCAGGCAGGCCAGCCACTGCCGGCCGGTCAGGGCCTCGGAGCCGAGGCTGCCGCGCAGGAAGCCGGCCTGGGTGGCCAGGACGACGAAGGCCACCGGGATCAGCCCCACGGCCGCGGCCCTCAGCAGCGGCGGGCGCAGGCCGCTGGCCGGGTCACGGCGGTTGGCCAGGGCGTTGAAGACGGTGCCGAAGCCCATCACGGCGAACGCCATCGTCACGTTGGGGCCGAAGATCAGGGGGACCAGCGCGGCCAGGAACAGCACCACCGCGTACAGAAGCCAGAAACTCACCGCCGTACGGTTGCTGATCGGCATCCCGGGGTCGCGCGGTGGACGGCTCATCACGGCCGGGTCGCCCGGGTCCATGGCGATGATGACCACGCCGGGGACGGTGCAGGTGAAGAGCAGATACAGGACCATCGACGGGGTCAGGGCGACGCCCTCGTTGAGGTCGAACGCGGTGGCCGCGACGAACAGCAGCACCAGCGACAGCAGCTGGGTCATCTGATAGCGGACGTACGCCACGATCTTGTCGTAGACCCGGCGGCCGATCTCGATGGCCCGGACGAGCGTGCCGAAGTTGTCGTCGGTCAGGATCATGCGGGCGGCCTGTTTCGTCACCTCGCTGCCGCTGCCCATGGCGACGCCGATGTCGGCCTGCTTGAGGGCGGCCGCGTCGTTGACGGCGTCGCCGGTCATCGCCACGATCAGGCCCTGAGCCTGCATCGACCGGGCCAGGCGCAGCTTGTCCTCGGGGGACACCCGGCCGAAGACGTGCAGCTCGGGCAGGCGGCGGGTCAGCTCCTCCTCGGACATGGTGGCCAGCTCGGCGCCGCTGACCGCGCCGGGTCCGAGCCCCAGCGTGCGGCCGATCGCCTGGGCGGTCACCGCGTGGTCGCCGGTGATCATGCGGACGTCGATGCCGGCCCGCAACGCCACCTGGACGGCGTCGCGGGCCTCGGCCCGCAGCGGGTCGATGATGCCGACCATGCCCACGAAGACCAGGTTGGTGGTGAGCGCCATGGGGTCGTCCAGCGACTCCGACGGGTCGACGACCCGCGCCGCGAAGGCCAGCACCCGCAACCCGTCCGAGGCCAGCTTCTCGTTGGCGGCCACGAGCTCCGTCCGTACCTCATCAATCGGCTGTTGCGGCCCCACCGCCTTGCCGGCCCGGCTGCAGCGGGCGAGCACGACGTCGGGCGCGCCCTTGACCAGCTCGATGATCTGCGAGACGCCGTCGAGCTCCACGCGGTGGAAGGTGGCCATGAACTTGTAGTCGGAGTCGAACGGCACCTCGGCCAGCCGGGGATAGGCGTGCCGGGTCTGCTCGGCGTCGACGCCCAGCTTGGCCGCCAGCACCACCAGCGCCGCCTCGGTCGGGTCGCCCACCACGTCGCCCCGGTCGCTGACCGTGGCGTCGCTGTCGAGCGCCAGGCCCAGGGCGAGCCGGGTGAAGTCGGGGACGGGCGCCCCGGCGACCGAGGTGAGCCGCCCGGTCTTCGCGTAACCCTCGCCGGTGACGCCGAACCAGGCGCCGGCCGAGTAGACGGTCGAGACCATCATCTCGTTCATCGTCAGCGTGCCGGTCTTGTCGGTGTTGATGGCGCTCGTCGCGCCCAGCGTCTCCACGTCGGTCAGGTTCTTCACCACGGCCTTGGCCGCGGCCAGCCGCTGGGCGCCCTGCGAGAGCAGCGCCGAGACGAAGGCCGGCATGCCGGTCGGAATGGCCGAGATCGCCATGGCCGTGCCCAGCAACAGCAGGTCGTCGACGTCCATGCCGCGGATCCAGCCGACCACCACGATGAACGCGACGGCGGTCCACGCGATGATCCCCAGCACCCGGGTGAGGGTGTCGAGCTCCTTGCGCAGCGGCGACCGGGTGCGCGTGACGCTGGTCAGCATCGTCGCGATCCGGCCCATCTGGGTGTTCATGCCGGTCGCGGTGACCACCATGGTCGCCGTGCCGCGGGTGACCGAGGTGTTCTGGAACAGCATGTTGGCCTGGTCGCCGAGCCCGACATCGTCCGAGTCGAGGGCGCCGGCGCTCTTGGCGACGGGCGCGCTCTCCCCGGTCAGCGCCGCCTCCTGCGTCTCGCAGGTGGCCGAGCGCAGGATCCGCCCGTCCGCGGGCACCAGGTCGCCCGCCTCGAGCTGCACGATGTCACCGGCCACGACACCGGGCGCGGGCACCAGCGTCACCTCGCCGTCGCGGATCACCCGGGCCTGCGGCACCTGCATCCGCGACAGCGCGTCGACGCTGGCCCGGGCGGCCAGCTCCTGCCGGGCGCCGAGCACGATGTTGAGCAGGATCAGGAAGCCGACGATGAGCGCCGTCGACACCTCGCCGATCAGGACGCTGACCACGATGACGGCCACGAGCATGAGGTTCATCGGGTCGCGTAGCTGTTCCAGCGCCACCGCCAGGATCGAGGGCGGTTTCTCGGCGGCGATCGTGTTGGGCCCGTTACGGGCCAGGCGGCCGGCCGCCTCGGCGCTGGTGAGGCCGCGCTGCTGGTCGCTGTGGACGGCGGCGACCACCTGGTCGGCGCGCTGGTCGTACCAATGGTCGATGGTGCTCGTCATCGCCCTAGGTTGAGCGCCCGCCCACCGCGCCTACCTCATCCGGCGGGGATGAGCCCTCCGTGGTGAAGGTGATGAACGTGTCCGGCGGCCGCGACTCGGGCCGCGGGCCGTCGTTTATCTCCCACTTGTCGCCCACGACCGCGGTGGCCACCCCGGACCAGAAGGCCTCGACACCCGGGTTGTAGCGCTGAAAGCCGATCCGCCACCGCCCCGGGAACCGGGCGACGGTCAAAATCGCGGCGGTACGGCCGACGCCCGTACGGCGAAGGGCCCGGACCACGAAGAAGGCGGTGATCGAGGTGCCACCTCCCTCGGCCGGGGCCGTCATGACATAGCCGGCGGTGCGGCCGGCGACGGTGATCAGGAAGGCGCGGCGCTCCGGGTCGGCGCCGGTCAGGAAGTGGTCGAGTTGCCGGTCGTTGAAGGTGCCGTCGTCGTTGGGCAGCAGCCCGTACCACTGCGAGAGATCGTGGCGGAACAGCTGACCGAGATTGCTGAGCACGGCCCGGTGCGTACGGTCGACCGGCTTCAACGCGACCGGTTCCGACAACGGCGGATTCATCCGGACAGCGTGCCACGACGCCGGCCCGCTACGGTGGGCGGCGTGTTCCCGCTGCACGAGACCTCCCTGATCACCTCGTGGCGCCTGCTGGCCGAGGCGGACCCGGCGGGCGAAGTGGTGGCCGGCCCGGACGCGGTCACGATGACGCATTCACATCCGGCGTTGTGCAACGCGCTGTTGCGTACGCCGGAGGGCCTGGCCACGATCGAAAAGGTCTTCGCCGAGCGCCCCCACGCGGTGTGGGTGCGGGAGCCGGACCCGGCCCTCGACCGGGCGCTGGAGGCGGCCGGCTACCAGCGTGACGAGCGCACGGTGCCGATGGTGCTCGACCTGAGCACATGGAAGGGGACTCCGGCGGTCGAGGTGGTGCGGGCAGCCCCCGGCGACGTGGCCGAACACAGCGGCGTAGGCCGAGCGATGCTGGCGGAGGTGCGGCACACGTACGGCTACGCCACCGCCGGCTGGGAGTCCTGGGCCATAGCAATGACAACGGACACGGTCACCAACATCTCGTTCGTCACCACTCGCGCCGAGTTCCAGCGCCGAGGCCTGGCACACGCCGTCATGACCCGGGCACTGCACGACGCCCGCACCCGAGGCGAGACCCACGCCACCCTCCAGTCGACCCCGGAGGGCCTACATCTTTACCACCGCCTCGGCTTCCACGACGTCGGCACCTGGCAGGAGTGGATACGGCCGTAGCCGGCGTTCCGCCGCCCGCTTTCTCCCGCCTTCTCCCTGGCTCGCTTTCCTTCTGGCTCGCTTTCCTGCGCGGGCGGTGGCGTGGCCCGTCTTCTCCCACGCCGGCGGCGGCCTCGGTGCGCCCGACCAGCGGCATCGGCGGGCCTGGCAGCCGCACCTTCGGCTGATCCGCTGGGCGGTCGCCTCGTTCAGACGCCGAACTTGGACTTGGCGGCGGGCGTCACGGGCGTGAAGAAGTTGACCAGGTTGCCGTCGGGGTCGCGGAGCAGCAGCGAACGATTGCCCCAGGGCATTGTGGTGGGCGGGGCGACGATCGTGGCGTCGGCAAGCTTTTCGTGGGTGGCGTCCACGTCAGCGACCAGGAACTCGATGATGACGGAGCGGTTGTCGGCGGCGTGGGCGGAGCCGGGGGAGAACAGCGGGACGGTGCGCTCACTGCCGATGGCCAGGGTGGCGCCCGCAGTGGCGATCTCGGCGAAGTCCGGGGTCGACCACGTGGCGGTGGCACCGGTGGCCCGCTCATAGAAGGCGACCAGCCGGTTGATGTCGGCGGTGATGACGCGCAGTGACGTGAGGTTCATGGCAGCGACGCTAGAACTGATACCGGACAGGTTCCGCCCGGTATAGTCACTCATGTGGCGCGGCCGACAGCTCAGGTGCTCACACTGCTGGAACTCCTCCAGTCGGGCGGCGTCCGCCGGGCAGCGGAACTGGCCGACCGGCTCGGCGTGGACGAGCGAACCGTCCGGCGCTACGTCACCCACCTCCTCGAACTGGACATTCCGGTCGAGTCGGTACGCGGCCGGTACGGCGGTTTCCGGCTGGCCCGGGGCTACCGCATGCCCCCGCTCATGTTCAGCGACGACGAGGCCCTGGCCGTGCTGCTCGGCCTGGTGGCGGGCCGCCGAACCGGCCCGATCGCCATGGCCGGCGCCGCCGACGAAACCGCGGCCGCGAAAATCCGGCGAGTGCTGCCGCAGCGCCTCGGAAACCGAGTCGAGAGCGTCCTGGAAACACTCAGCTTCACGGCCACCGAACGCTCACCGGCCACCCCCGACACGACGACCCTCTTGGCGGTAGCCGACGCGGTCCGTCACCGCCGCCCGGTGACGTTCCGCTACACGGCGGGCAACGGCCGCCGAACCGAACGCCTCCTGCATCCTTACGGCTTGGTGTCCCATTCGGGCCGGTGGTACGTACGAGGACCCGACCCGGCGATCGGCGAGGAGCGCACCTTCCGCCTGGACCGAATGACAGACGTCCGCCCGCAGCCCGGCACCTTCGACCAGCCACCCGGCTACAACCCAGCCGAAGAGGTACTGACCGGCCTGGCCCGAGCCGACTACCGCCACCGCGTCCGCCTGCGGATCCAGGCCACCGAGAACCAGATCCGGTCACGCTTCCCCGCCGCACTCGCCATCATCACGACGCCCCCAGAGCCCGGCAATTCCCAACAATCCGAGCACCCCGAACAATCCAGAGCTTCCGCGGAGCCGGTCGAGTCACGGCAGACCGAACAATCAGGGCCGCCCTGGGAGTTGGGCCGGAAGCCCGGGCGAGCTAGCGAGTCCGGCCGGGCTGAGGGGTTGGGCCTGGCTGGGGAGTCCGGCCGGGCTGAGGGGTTGGGCCTGGCTGGGGAGTCCGGCCGGGCTGAGGGGTTGGGCCTGGCTGGGGAGTCCGGCCGGGCTGGGGAGTTGGGCCTGGCTGGGGAGCCCGGCCGGGCTGGGGATTTTGGGCGGCAGTCCGGGCAGGCTGGGGAGATTGGTCGGGCTGGGGATTCCGGGCGGGCCGGGGAGTTGGAGCCGGCCGGGCAGTCGGGGAGGGCCGGGCAGTCGGAGCGGACCGGGCAGTCGGGGAGGGCCGGTGAGTCCGGGCAGGCCTGGGAGTCCGAGAAGGCCGAGGACCCCTGGCACGACGTGGAGGTTCGCGCCGAGCAGCTTGACTGGATCGCCCGGGCGCTGGCCGCTTTGGACCGCCCGTTCGTCATCAAGGAGCCCGAGGAACTCCGTACCCTGGTCGTCGACCTGGCCACCAGGCTGGCCCGGCACGCCAACGGCTGAGCCGACCGCCGCTGAGCCGCCGGCTGCCGGGCCGCCGGCTGCCGCTGGGTCGCCGCCCGCTGGACCGTCGGCTGGGCCGTCTGCTGTTGGGCCGACTGCCGTTGGGCCGTCGCCCGCTGGACCGTCGGCTGGGCCGTCTGCTGTTGGGCCGACTGCCGTTGGGCCGTCGCCCGCTGGACCGTCGGCTGGGCCGTCTGTCGTTGGGCCGACTGCCGTTGGGCCGACCGCCGCTGGGCCGCCGGCTGCCGCCCGAGCCGCCCGAGCCGCCCGAGCCGTCCAAGCCGGACGAGCCGGCCGGGTCGTTGCTGGGCGGGGTGGCGGTGATGCGAGCGGTTGAGCCGTCCGCGCCGTCGTCGAGCGATGTGGCGGCGACCGTCGGTGGCTGAGCCCGGCCGCGTCGTTGCTGGGTCGTGTAGCAGTGATCGCTGGCGGCCGAGGACCGTTGCGCTGTTGACGAGGGACGTGGGGGTAGACGGCCCGAGGCTGGGCACGGTAGCGCTGTCGGCGAGGGCGAGGGCGAGGGCGAGGGCGAGGGCGAGGGCGAGGGCGAGGGCGAGGGCGAGGGCGAGGGCGAGGGCGAGGGCGAGGGCGAGGGC